>NZ_JACBOT010000029.1 GCF_021532275.1 Brevibacterium sp. UCMA 11754 | reverse complement strand
TCTCGAAGCTCACGAACGCTCAAAACTCTTGCCCAAGTCCTTCTGGAACTGGACCGAGATGCTTTGCATCCGGAAGAACGGACAGACCCCCTACACCCCGAACACGAACCTCCTCTACGGACTCAAGGAAGCTCTGCGCATTCTCAACGAGGAGGGAATGGACAAACGTCTTCGCCCCGCATATCCGCTTCGGCGAGGCAACCCGGAGCAGCGGTAGAAGCGTGGGGGCTCGAGGTGCTGTGCACGAACGAGAACGAACACTCACCGGTCCTCACCGCCGTGCTCATGCCCGAGGGCTTCGACGCCGACGAACTGAGGGGAATCATCCTTGAGAGGTTCAACATGTCTCTGGGTGCGGGACTGTCGAAACTCAAGGGAAAGATCTTCCGGATCGGCCACCTCGGCGATCTCAGCGATCTGACTCTGGCCGGAACCCTCTCCGGCGTGCAGATGGGCCTGCAGCTGGCAGGCATCAAGGTCGATCCTTCGGGCGTGGAGGCCGTGCTCGACATCCTCCGGGACACGTGAGGGGCGGCCCCACCTGCACAGCAACGCTTCACTCAATGAGTCAGCCTCCGCACGATCGATTGGTGAGAAGACAATGGGCGACTTCATCGCAGACCTGACCCACAGCATTGCAGGCACGGTCGACACCTCGGCGCGCAGGCGAGCCGAATACGCGGTCGACGCCTCGAACTACCGCGTGCCGCCGCGGGCCGTCGTCTTCCCGACGACGACGGCCGATGTCGCTGCCATCCTCGACGTGGCACGGTCCCATAGCGTGCCGATCACCTCCCGCGGTGGAGGCACGTCTCAGGCAGGCAATGCCATCGGAACCGGAGTCGTCATCGACTTCTCCCGGCACCTCAATCGGGTCCTCGACATCGACCCCGTCGCCAAGACCGCACGTGTTGAGCCCGGTGTTTCTCATGAGCGATCTGCAGAAGGCCGGTGCCCCGCACGGTCTGCGCTTCGGACCCGATCCGTCGACGAAGAACCGGGCCACGATCGCGGGCATGATCGGCAACAACTCCTGCGGACCACACGCGATCTCCGCGGGACGCACCGTTGACAACGTCGTCGAACTCGACGTCATCGATGGGCTGGGACGACGCTTCACCGCTGGAGAAGGACTCGACCCAGTACCCGGGCTGTCCGATCTTGCGTCGAGCCACCTCGGCGTCATCCGCACCGAATTCGGCCGCTTCAGCCGACAGGCCTCGGCCTATGCGCTGGAACACCTGCTGCCGGAGAACGGGCCCAATCTCGCGCGGTTCCTCGTCGGCAGCGAGGGCACTCTGACGACGACGATGGAAGCCGTGGTGTCCCTCGGGGACGTGCCGAACTCACCGACCGTCCTGGCCCTGGGCTACCCGGACATGTTCGTCGCCGCCGACGCGGTCCCACGAGTCCTGCCCCACGGACCACTTGCCGTCGAAGGCATCGACTCCCGCCTCATGGACATGGTCCGCGCCCACAAGGGCAAGGACGCGGTACCGGAACTGCCCGCTGGTTCCGGGTGGCTGCTCATCGAGGTCGCCGGAGCCACCGCCGCCGAGGCTGTTGCGAACGCCCAGGTCATCGCCGACGATTCGGGCACAGATTCCTACCGGATCATTCCCGCCGGCCCAGAGGCCTCGACTCTGTGGGGCATCCGGGCCGACGCCGGGGGACTGGCCGGCCGCACCGAGAAGGGCGACCCGGCCTGGACAGGATGGGAAGATGCCGCGGTTCCCCCGGACGTCCTCGGCGACTACCTGCGTGAGCAGGACGAGCTGATGAACAGCTACGGGGTCGTCGGACTGCCCTATGGCCATTTCGGCGACGGGTGCGTGCACATGCGCACGAACTTCCCCTTCGACCAGCCGGAGGGCACCGAGATCTTCCGCAGCTTCCTCATGGACGCCGGTCGCCTGGTCACCAAGTTCGGAGGATCTGCCTCCGGTGAACACGGTGACGGTCGCGCCCGCTCCGAACTGCTGGCTCTGCAGCACTCCACCGAAGCCGTCACCGCATTGGAACAGGTCAAGCGCCTTTTCGACCCGGAGGCGCTGCTCAACCCCGGCGTCATCGTCGATCCGCTGCCACTCGACCAGGATCTGCGCCGGCCGCAGGCGATCTCGATCCAGGCGGCAGGCGGGTTCTCCTTCTCCCATGACAAGGGAAGCTTCACCGATGCGGTGCACCGCTGTGTGGGGGTCGGCAAGTGCCGTGCGGATACCACTGGTTCCGGTGGTTTCATGTGCCCGTCCTATCTGGCCACGCGCGATGAGAAGGACAGCACTCGGGGACGCGCCCGCGTGCTTCAGGAGGTCACCAACGGCGGCCTCATCAACGACTGGAACTCCGCAGCCGTGCACGAATCGCTGGACCTGTGCCTGAGCTGCAAGGCGTGTGGCAGCGACTGCCCTGCCGGTGTCGACATGGCCCAATACAAGTCGGAAGTCCTCCACCGCACGTACAAGGGAAAGGTCCGACCGCTCTCGCATTACTCGCTGGGTTGGCTGCCCATCTGGGGCAAGGCCCTGACCGCGGTTCCGGGCGTCAGTGCAATCGCGAACGCGGCACTGTCGCTGAGGCCGTTGGCCAAACTCGTGCTGGCAGGTGGCGGGATGGACACCCGGCGCGGCATGGTCAGCTTCAACACTCAGCGCTTCTCCCGCTGGGCGAAGAAGAACGTCACGGAGGCCCAGGCCCGCGACGAACTGGTGGGAGAACACTATGTGCGCAGCTCAACGGTGCAACGCGGACACCGGCCGCAGGTCCTGCTCTGGGCGGACTCATTCTCTGAGTACCTCTCGGATGCCGGGGCCCGAGCGACCGTCGCAGTGCTGGAGGCCGCCGGATTCGAGGTCCTGCTGCCGGAGTCACAGGCATGCTGCGGCCTGACTCTGATCTCCACCGGTCAGCTTGATGCGGCACGGGCCCGGCTGACCCACACCATGGAGGTGCTGGTCCCGTATGCGCAGAAGGGGGTCCCCATCGTCGGCATCGAGCCGAGCTGCACAGCCGTACTGCGTAGCGACCTGAAGGATCTGTTCCCCGATGACACACGGGCCAGCCTGATCGCGGCGCGCACCTCCACCATCGCCGAGGTGCTGGTGGAGTCGGACATCGACGTGCCCGATCTGTCCGGCCGGACCATCGTCGTCCAGCCGCACTGCCATCAGCATTCGGTCATGGGCTTCGCCGCGGATCGAAAGATCCTCGAACGCACCGGGGCCACCATTCGCGAACTGGCAGGGTGCTGCGGGCTGGCAGGCAACTTCGGAATGGAGGCCGGTCACTACGAAGTCTCCGTCGCTGTGGCCGAGAACGCGCTGCTGCCGGGACTGCGTGACGCACCGGAGAACTCGATCTTCCTGGCCGATGGCTACTCGTGCAGAACCCAGGCGAATGATCTGGCCGAGGTGCAGGGCATGACCCTGTCCCAACTGCTGACAGGTGGGGCGGCCAGCGTCGAATATTCCGCTCGAGCGAAGCGATTGCCGGTCGCGAGGACAGAGGCGGGCGCGCCTGCATCGATGATCGGGCGCGCCATGTGAGAAGTGCGCGTGTACTTAGAGCAACATGAGCGTGGAGCTCCTGGTTTCGTGCAGCGCTGAACCAGGTAGCTCGACATCACACCAGAACATCCCACCCTTCAAACATTCTTTTTCATTCCTGTGTCGTGTCGCTGAGGCGGCGGAGGTCCTCGACGACATCTGCGGGCTCGTCCTCGAGAGGCATATCGGCTCTGTCGCCGACGCTGTCGAGGCCGTGCGGGGTATCCGCAAGTGCGCCATCGAAGAGCGCATTGAGATCGATCGTCGCAGGACCGTGCTCCGCAACGAGTTCGAAGGTCTTGCCTGCTGCTTCCGGTGCCGTCACAGCCGAGACGAGCACCTGGGCGAGCTGTTCGCGGGAGACTGTTCCATCAGAAGGGCCACCTGCATACTGGCGGTCATCCTGGCGGAGGACGAGCTGCTGCTCGTCCGGGCCGTTCTCATCGAACCAGCCGGGTCGCACGATGGTGTATGGCTGGCCGCTGGAGCGGACCAAGCGCTCAGCACGTCGTTTCCAATCGGCTATGTGTGAGGTGTTGTACCAACTGGTTCGTGCAGTGACACCGACTCCGGTCGTCAGCACGATCCGCACCTCACTATGAGCGATCAGGTCCAGCACGTTGCGAACACCGTTGTATTCGACTTGCCGGATCGTCTCCTCGCTCCCCTCAGCGCCATGCGCGAAAATCACCGCGTCCGCGCCCTCGAGAGCCGCACGCATACTCTCGCGATCGGTGAGATCACCCCGAACAGGCTCTACCCCCTCCGGCAGTACAGAAGCTCGAGACGGGGTACGAACAAGTGCCAGTGTGCGATAGCCCTGCCGGAGAGCTTCGGCAGCAACCAGGCGGCCCATGCTGCCGGTCGCTCCGATGATCAGAACAGACGAGATATTCAATGTGTACTCCTTCTCAGTGTGACGGTACTGGTGTCGGCGAAGTTGGCGAGGAGGTCTATGCGCTTCTCGTTCGCTCAACCGGGGCGATCAGTTTACAGGCGAATCTGCGATCTGTATGAATGTTAACATTCATACATCGATGAGACATCGGGGTCTGGGCACAGGGACCGAATTGCTCCATCCTCAAGTCCACAAGAGTCAAGAAAGAGGTCGTCAATGGCTACTTCCACGAGCGAGAGAGGGTTTCGACCCGCCTCGCGACTAAGTGAGATACGTCCCTCACCAATCAGAGCCATCTTTGACAAGGCGGCTGAGTTAGAGGCTGACGGTGAAAAGGTCTACCACTTCGAAATCGGGAGACCAGACTTCGATACTCCGGCGACGGTGAAGGAGAGCGCGATAACCGCGCTCAATCGAGGCGATGTCCACTATGGGCCGAATGCTGGGACTCTTGATCTGCGCTCAGCTATTGCTGACGACCTTGCCCAGCGTCGCCTTTTGCACTACGAAGCCGACGGAGAAGTCCTCGTCACAATCGGGGCGAATGAAGCCGTCTTTCTTGCCATCATGGCCTTCTGCGACCCTGGTGACGAAGTGATCATTCCAGTACCGGCCTGGGCCCATTATCGAGAATGCGTGCGCCTTGCAGGAGCGACACCGATACCTGTTGAACTCGATGCCGAAGACAACTACAACCTCGATGTCGAGGCCATCGCTGCGCACGTGACGTCAGCGACGCGAATGGTTGTCATTTGCACTCCGAACAATCCAAGCGGAACCGTGGTCGGCGAGGACGAACTCAATATGCTCAATGACGTACTCAAAGGAACCGACGCGCTGCTTCTCTCAGACGAAATCTATGCTGACCTCATATACGGCGATGCTGTCCACCATTCACCAGCCGCCCTTCCGGACCTACGCGACCGAACGCTGAGCATCGGCGGCTTCGCCAAAGCATTCGCCATGGACGGATGGCGACTGGGATGGCTGGCCGGACCGCGCGAACTCATCACTCCCGCGCTCCGCGTCCGCCAATTCACCACTGTCTGCCCTCCAGCGTTCCTGCAGCCAGCGGCTGCGACGGCTCTTCGCAGTGCCCGAGAGGAGGCCGAGGGCATGCGGGCTGAATTCGAACGTCGCAGGAACGTCGGACTGGAACTGTTGACCGGCATACCTGGCGTCCATGTCACTCGCCCTGATGGTGCCTTCTACCTCTACCTCACCTATGACCCGGCTATTGCCGAACCTGCTGACGAACTTGCGCTGCGCCTGTTGAGCGAGGACAACGTTGCGGTTATCCCTGGCACGGCGTTCGACCCCGAAGGCGGCACGTATGCCCTGAGAATCTCCTACGCCTGTCACGTCGACGACCTACGCGAAGGCCTCACCAGAATCACGCACGCATTGACAACGAAACAAGGAGAGACAAACCGATGACAACCATCACCCACGAGCGGCACCGCTCGGTAATCGATGCCATCACCCGGCTGGAGCCCGACGGTGTCGCATACGTACCAAGCGCCAGCATAGCGCCGATCATCAATGGGCTGCTCTCAGCCGAAGAGGAGGGTACCTTGCCTCTCATCTTCCCCGTCTCTCGTGAAGAGGAAGCCATCGGCATTGTCGGTGCCTATCCCCTTGCCGGAAAATTCGGGGTAATCGTCATGCAAGACAATGGCTTCGGCAACGCGCTCACGGCCCTGACGACTTTCGCGGTCTCGTACCATCTTCCTCTCCTGATCATCGCCAATACCCGTGGCGGCCTGGGCGAGTACAACTCGATGATCCACAATATTTCAGCACCGGTGCCGGAACTGCTCCGCTCGACGAACATCCCTGTCTTCTCACTGGACCGCCGCAACTCTGCAGACGATTGGGCAGCGACGATCGTGGAAGCCGGCAAGCATTCTCAGATGACGTATCGCCCCGTCGTCGTCCTCATGGAATTCTTCGACCACACCGATGAAAAGGCCAAAGCATGAAACGCATCGATGCACTCCGCACCATCATCGAATCCACAGCCAATGAACCCGTTGTTGCCACCTGTGCGGCGACAAGCAGAGAACTGGCCTCAATTGATGACCGCGACAACCATCTCTATCTTCTCGACGCCATGGGCCTCGCGATTTCAGTGGGGAACGGGATAGCACAGTGCATCCAAGCCAACTCGGAAGCGCGATGCTTTGTCATTGAAGGAGACGGCTCGATGCTGATGAATCCTGGAGCTGCACTGACCGCGGGCTATCTCCGACAGGAGAACCTGGTAATCATTGTTCTCGACAATGGCGTCTACGCCTCAACCGCAGGAATCCCAACTCAGGCACGCGACCTCGACCTTGGCGCGATCGCTGAAGCCGCGGGGCTCAGGGTGCTTCGGCCCGAGGGCGAGGCCGAACTTGCGGCAGCCCTGACCGCATCGAGAAATGAGGCGGGCCCGTGGTTCCTTCATGCCCGAATCGAACCTGGCAATGCTGCCTCGACTCCGCTTCTGCTCATGGATCCCGTCATCCTCGGCCAGCGGTTTCAATCGTGGCTGCTCTGCAGAACGGCATCCTGAAACATGTGCCAACAATCTATGAGTCCCACAGGTGAGAATCGATCTTGCGGCTCGCCGCCCAGTTGCACTACACGACTACCTGTGGGCATGTCGCCGTGCACCGGAAACCAGCGTCGATGCATCACAAGAAGGGTGCCGTCGATGGCGAGTCGAAATGGATTTCGACGAGTGAAGCCGGCTCCTCATCGGCGCCGAGATCGGTTCGGAGGCGCTCGAACGCGGTTCTGATGTGATCGCGCACAAGGCCTTCAGCAGCCTCTCCATTGCGGTCCCGGATTGCCGTAAACAGTTCCCAGTGCTCCGAGCTGATTCGAGTGCGATAGTCGTCATGATTGCGTTGTCTTGTCCCTAGGAGCAGTGCAATCTGGGACCGCAGACTCAGCCATACCAATTCGAGCCGACGGTTGCCTGAACGTTCATAGATTGCATCATGGAACGCAATGTCTGCACTCAGCATCTCACGCTGGTTGCCTCGTCGAACAGCGTCGTCAACAGCTTTTGCATGTGACTCGATGAGTAAGAGATCGTCATCAGTTCGATTGGCGATGAGCGCGCGAATGGCGACAAGCTCGATGGCAAAGCGGACGGAGTAGATTTCCTCGAGATCGTGCTCTTCGAACTCGGTGACGAAGGAACCACGATGCCACTCACCCTGCAACAGCCCCTCCTGCCGCAAGATCGTGATGGCGTCCCTTACCGGCCCACGGCTCACAGACAGAACCTTTGCCAACTCGACTTCGTTGATGCGTTCGCCTGGGGAGAGACTGCCGTCAAGAATCGATTCGCGTATTCGGTCAGCGACGTCATCGGACATGCCGCGTCGCTTGAGAGGTTTCTGCATGAGACTTTCCTCGTTGTCACAACGGCTGAATGTGTGTTCGGGTATGAAGTTAACATTACGACACACTAGGACAGTCCGTACACTGCGCCGAATGTTGTGTCCTCTATTGGCCTCGCTGAGTCGTGGGTCCAAAATATTCAGCCGGTGTCCGATCAGGAAGTCTGGAGCTGCAAAATTGTGGCATACGCAGTGGATTCGTCATCTGAGCTGACGAATCCACCGGTTGATTTTGAACTGGATGATGGCTACGAAGCGACATTCTCCTTCGCCTTCGCGCCAGCCTTCCGTGTTCTGAGGTTACGGATCACCGCGGTCACCAATGGGTAGGCGAGGGCGATGAGGGCCGCGACCGTGAGAATGAGCGAAAACGGACGCTGGAACATGATGAAGAGGTTCCCATCGCCCATCGCTGAGGTTTGGACCAGGTACTTCTCCAACAGTGGGCCCAGCACCAGGCCGAGCACGAATGGCGCCGCCGGGAAGTCGAAACGCTTCATGAAGTAACCGAGCAGCCCGGCAAAGAACACGATCCACAGTGTGAATGTGTTGTTTCCCAGAGCGAAGGCACCGACGAAGCTCATCATGAGCACGATGGGGTAGAGGAAGACGTACGGAATCCTGAGAATCTGAGCGAAGACCGGAGCCAGCGGCAGGTTGAGCACCAGCAGGATGAGGTTGCCGAAGAAGAAGCTCACCAGCAGACCCCACACCAGGTCAGGTTCCTGTTGAAAGAGCAGAGGACCGGGCTGGAGTCCGAAGATGACGAAGGCACCCAGCAGCACCGCAGTCGTTCCGCTGCCGGGAATGCCGAGTGCGAGAGTGGGGATGAAGCTCGCATTGGCGGCAGCGTTGTTCGCAGCCTCCGGGGACGCCACAGCCTCCGGGGCACCCTTCCCGATGAGATGCTTGAACTTGCTCACCTGCTTCTCCACGCCGTAGGCGAGGAATGTGGCCAGAGTGGCTCCGGCGCCGGGAAGGACACCGACGGCAAAGCCCAAGACGGTGCCGCGCGTGGCCGCAGGGGCGGAGCGGGTCAGCTCCTCCTTCGTCACCAGCAGATCCTTGAAACGTGCACGGATGGGTTTCTCACCGCCTCGGCGGATCTGGTGGAGAACCTCACCGACGGCGAAGATTCCGATCATCACGGCAACGAAATCGAGCCCGGAGAGCAGGTTCACGCTGCCGAAGGTGAACCGTGCTGTGGAGAACCCGGATGCCACACCGACCATCGACACGAGGAGTCCTGCTGCGGCCATTGTGATGCCGCGCAGAATGTTCTCGCCGGCAAAGGACACGATCGTGGCCATACCCAACAATATGATCGCGAGATTCTCCGCAGGTCCGAAGTTGAGCGCGAAATGTGCGATCGGTTGGGCCAAGGCCATGAGGCCGATGAGCGAGATGATCGCAGCGAAGAAGGACGCCAGGGCGGAGATCGCCAAGGCTGCTCCCGCTCGACCTTTGCGTGCCATCTGATAGCCGTCGAGGGTGAGCACGACGCTCGATGCGTCTCCGGGGGTGGAGATGAGGATCGAGCTGATCGAGGACCCGTACTGGGATCCGTAGTAGATTCCAGCCAGCATGATGAGAGCTGTGACCGGCTCGAATGCCAGCGTCACCGGCAGGAGAATGGCCACACCCGTGGTCGAACCGAGGCCCGGCAGCAGCCCGATGACCGTTCCGAGGAGAACGCCGACGAAGCACCACAGGAGATTTTCAGGGCTGACTGCGGTTTCCAGCCCGAGCATGAGATTGTCGATCATGGAAGTTCCTCAGATCAGTCCGAGCAGTCCGGCCGGCATGGGAACCGACAAGACGAGCCCGAAGACGATGTAGACGAAGATGGCTGCGCCGATGGTTGTGGCAGCGGAAGTCCACCATTTCTGCTTCTCAACGACGAGGAGCAGGAACAGGATTGCGGCGGCCAAAGAGATGATGAGGCCGATGACGGGTATGAGCGCGAGGGCGACTCCGAAGGTGAGGAATATGTAGAAGGGGGCGCGGTTACGCTGCTTCTCAGTACGACCGAAGGTGTCGAGGTCACCGCTCGAATCGTCATCGGGACGAGATTCTGCGACGGCGTCGATCGACTCTGCGGCCGTTGCCTCGATGTCCTCGACCGCAGACATGATGCGACCTCCGGAGGTGCCCACACGGGCGAAGAAGAGCCGGAAGATCTCAGCCGCTGAGGCGAGGAAGATGAATGCGCCGGTGAGGAAGGGAAGCATTCCCGGTCCGACCTGTCCGCCCTCCACGGTGAGACCGTAGCCGAATCCCATGATGGCGGCCGTTCCTCCGATGACTCCGAGAATCGAAGTCCCGACGACATCGGCGAGGTCCGGCTTGTTCCGAGGCGGAAGCTTCTCCGTTTCGATTGTCGTGCTCATCGTGGACTCACCTGCATTCCCGCCGCCGCTCCCGCGACTGCAGTGTCGGTATCTGCCGTGTCTCGACGGCTTTCAGCCATTCGCACCGCCAGGTCGAAGGCATGGGTGCTCGGCCCGAGGTCGGCCTTGCCTGTGCCGACGATGTTGTGAGCGGTGCCGTGTGCAGGGGTAGCGATAGGAATCGGGATTCCACCGTGGACAGTGACTCCCTGATCGAACCCGAGCAGCTTCATCGCGATCTGGCCCTGATCGTGATACATCGTCACCACCCCGTCGTAGTCCCCACCGACCGCGCGGGCGAAGAGAGTATCGCAGGGGAACGGCCCCTCGACATCGATTCCACGCGAGCGGGCCAACTCGATGGCCGGGGCGATGTCGTCGATCTCCTCTCTGCCGAATTTCCCGCCCTCACCTGCATGGGGGTTGAGCGCACAGACAGCCAGGCGCGGCGTCGAGGTACGCGTCTGCGCCACAACACGATTGAGCAGCTCGATGGTCTCGAGAACCTTGCCGGCTCTGATGCCGTCGGCGATCTCCGAGACCGGAACATGCGAAGTGACACGTGCTGTGACGAGCGCCTCGATGAAGTTCAGCTCCGAGGTGAAGCCGTCGAAGTCGAGCCGCTTTGCGAACCAGCGCAGCTCGTCTTCCTCGGTCATGCCTGCCTGCCCCATGGCACCTTTGTTCAGAGGCAGGAACATCACACCGTCTGCTTCACCGCCGGCGCACAGGTCGAGCGCTGTGGCCAGATCGGCCAGAGCGCGCTCGCCTGCGGCGATGCTGACTTCACCGACGGGAATGGCAGGCCCGCGGTAGTCGGTGCCGAGATACTCGATGTCATCGCGATCGGCAATCGTCACCGCCGCCCTTGTGGCGAAGGAGTCCAGTTCCTCCGCCGTCGCTGTGACGAGCAATCGCGCCCGAGCGCGATTGGCGGGATCGGCGAGGAGCCGAGCCATGAGCTCGGGGCCGACTCCGGAGAGATCTCCGGGAACGAGAACGATTCGGGGGATGTCTGACGTCATGATCATTTCCCGATCGCTTCCCGAAGCTCTTTGTCGTTGTCCGAGAGGTATGTGGCGAAGTCATCGCCGTAGGCCGCGTTGGGCTGCATCATGTTGTCTTCGATGTAGGTCGTATATGCGTCCGACTTCTCAAACTCCTTCGCCTTCTTGATCCAGTACTCCTTTGCCTCCTCGGGAATGTCTCCGGGAGCGATGACACCACGGAACTGGGCGAAGGCGACGTCGATGCCCTGTTCCTTTGCCGTCGGAATATCCTTGAGCTCCGGATATTCGTAGCGCATATCGGCCGCGGCGCACAGAGGTTTGAGGTCCCCCGATTCCAACTGGCCGGAGACCTCGCCTGGATTGACTGAGATCGCTTCGACCTGGCCGCCGAGAGCCGCGGTGATGGCCTCGGCTCCGGACTCGAAGGGCACTCGATCGAATTTCGCCTTGGTGGCCTTCTCCATCAAGGTGAACGTGATGTTATCGAGACCAGTGGCCCCGGAGATGGCGACGACAGTACGCTCCTTCTTAGCCTTATCCGTGAGATCGGAACAGGTCTTCAGAGGAGAGTCCGCCTTGGTGACGACGAGAGTGTAGTCATCTCCGAGCTTCATGATCGGAGTGAAGCTCTCGTGGGTGAACTCCACATCCTGGGTTGCCGGCAGAGCGAGCATCGCCGTCTCCGTGGCGAGGAGGTAGTTCGGATCGCCGCTGCGCCCGAGGAACTCCGAATAGCCGACGGCTCCCGAGCCGCCATCGATGTTCTGAACCGTGATGGTCTTGTCGGTGGCCTCCTCCAGCCCCGAGGCGGTGGCACGGCCGGCGATATCGCTTCCGCCGCCAGCGGCGAAGGGTACGATCATCGTGACATTGCCCTTCGGCTCGAATTCTCCGCCGGCGGTATCTCCCGAGGCTTGGCCGCAGGCGCTGAGACCCAATGCGAGAGTGCCGGTCACGGCCGCGGTGGTGAGCAGTTTCTTCGAATGCATTTCCATCTCCCTTGACAGAATTTTCTGTGGTGCCAGATAGTGCGTTGCTGATGTGCAGTCGGCTGGTGTCAGAGTCGACAACTCAATTGGTCGCAGACAGCGAAGCGCGTACCTCCTCGAGCCAACGATCGGATTCCGGGGTGGCTCCATCGAGCTGGTCGACGGTGTCGACGAGGAACGACAGGTTTCCGTGGTCGTCGAATTCGCGTTCGATCTCTTCAGGGTCGCGACGGAGGATGACGTCGAGCATGCGCGCATGCCTGGCGACGTTGCCGTCGAGATCCTCGATCTCCCGCCTGGCCTGGTTGTTCAGGGCCATGCACATCTGCAGCTGCATCGCCATCGCCCGGTACGTCGATTCGATCCTCGCGTGGCCGGCCAGGCCGACGACCGCATAGTGGAATTCGAACCCGGCAGTGACCATGTCGCCTTCGGTGCCGGATTCTGCGATCACTTCCATCGTGCGCAGCGTCTCGCGGCAACGTTCGACCCTGTCCGGAGCGAGCTCGGGCAGCGTCAGGTTCATGGCCATTCGTTCGAGTTCGCGGCGCAGGGTGGCGATCTCGAAGACATCGTGTTGGGAGATCGACATGATCCTCACGCCCTTGCGCGGCACATGCTCGACGAGACCGGTGTGAGCGAGTTCTTTGAGTGCTTCACGCAGCGGAGGGCGTGAGATGCCCAGTTCTTCACACAGGCGCTCCTCCACGAGTCGTTCTCCGGGCATGTAGTTTCCTGCCAGGATCGTCCCTTCGAGTGCTTGCCTGGCCAATGTCGCCAAACTGGGCTGAGATGCGATGAGAGTTACCACTTCCGGATAGATCCTCTTTTGTATACAGTAGTGTGAAGACTGTAACGCGGATCACACCAGCAAATCAATGGTTTGTCCAAGGTTGGGCACGTGATTCCTACAGGATCGATGAATTACAGAGGAGGATCTCATGGATGAAACCGAATCCGGCTCGACTGGCGGTGGCAAAGGGCCCCTCTCCGGGGTGACCGTTCTTGAACTCGGAGTCTTCATGGCCGGACCGTTCGCCACGATGCAGTTGGCCGACCTCGGTGCACGGGTGATCAAGATCGAAAACCCGACCGGCGGTGATCAGACTCGGAGCACGGGGCCCTTCATCAACGGAGAGAGCGCCCCGTACATGCTCATCAACCGGAACAAGGAATCCATCACCCTCGATCTCAAGAGCGAGGTCGGGCAGGAGGCCTTCATGCGACTGGCGGAGACGGCCGACGTCGTGGTGGAGAACATGCGGCCCGGAGTCATGCAGCGCCTCGGTGTCGCCTACGAGAACGTCCGCGAGCGCAACCCCGGGATCATCTACGCCTCGGCATCGGGGTGGGGCCAGGACGGTCCGCTGGCGAAACTGGCCGGGCTCGACATCATGGCCCAGGCCCGCAGCGGGCTGATGAGCATCACCGGCCAGCCCGATTCGCCACCGGCCAAGGTGGGAGTGCCTATCTGCGATCTCACCTCGGCGATGTATGTGGCGCTTGCTCTCACCTCGGCGCTCTATGAACGGAACCGATCAGGGGAGGGTCAGTACATCGACGTCTCGCTCTTCGAAAGCGGAGTCTCCTACGCCGTGTGGGAGGCGGCGGGATACTTCGTCGATGGAAAGGTGGGCCGACCGAACGGTTCCGCACACCAGAACCAAGCCCCCTATCAGGCGGTCCACTCAGCCGATGGGTACGTGACCATCGGTGCGAACACTCCTCGCAACTGGGTGAGGTTCTGTCAGGGCCTCGGCCTGGCGGAACTGCTCGACGACGAACGCTTCCAAGAGTCCTATGACAGGCTCACTCACAGAGGCGCGCTCATCGATCTCATCGAAGAGAAGACGAGGACGATGACGACCGACGAGGTCGTCGAAGTCCTCAATGAGGCGGGGGTGCCCTGCGCACCGATCAGCGACTATTCGCAGGTGTTCACGGATGAGCACCTGGCCAGCCGCGATTTCTTCTGGGACTCTGAGCATCCGGTGGCCGGCACCGTTCGGCAGATCGGCTCTCCGATGCGATTGTCGCGAACGCCGGCCAGGCGAGGACCTGCCGGCCCCTCTCTCGGTGCCGACAACTCGATTCTCGATGAGCTCGGGTTCTCAGAAGCCGAGCTGGTGGAACTGAAGTCACAATGAGATGCGAACAGGGAAAGGCGCGACAATGACCGAAGCAGCAGACGCAGAGGCGAAGACAGACAACCTGATCGTCGAGCGCGAGGACGGCGTCCTCACCGTCACCTTCAACCGGCCCGAGGCGCGCAACGCGATGACCTGGGGCATGTACATGGGTCTCGCCGAGGCGTGTGAAACGGCCGATGGAGATGACTCCATCCGCGTCATGGTCCTGCGCGGAGCGGGCGGGAAGGCCTTCGTCGCCGGAACGGACATCGCTCAGTTCGCCGAGTTTGACGGCCCCGCAGGTGTCGCATACGAAAAGCGCATCTCCGAGGTGCTCGCTCGACTGCGAGCCGTGAACGTCCCGGTCATCGCGGCGATCGACGGCTACTGTGTCGGCGGAGGGCTCGGCATCGCCGCCTGTGCCGACGTGCGCATCGCCTCACCGCGGGCACGCTTCGGGGTGCCGATCGCGCGGACCCTCGGCAACTGTCTGTCCGGGGACACCCTGAGCTTGCTCATCGAGCTGCTCGGCCGTGCCCGTGTGGTCGACATGCTGCTGCGTGCCCGGTTCATCGAATCCGATGAGGCCCTGACCGCAGGCTTCGTCGGACTCGTGACCGAGGACATCGCCGAGGCGACCGCAGAGTGGGCGAATACGCTCAAAGGGCACGCACCGCTGACGATGTGGTCGGTCAAGGAAGTCGTGCGCAGGCTCTCGGATGCTGGCGGTTCCGTCGACGATGAGGACATCGTCGAGCGTATCTATGGTTCGCAGGACTTCCACAGTGCCGTGCACGCGTTCATCGATAAGACTCCCTATGAATGGCGCGGGCGATGAGTCGATTCCGGGCAGGTCCGAGACCGCATCGGAAACACTACTATCCGGTAGGTAGCCGATTGGAGGCGCATGACTTTTGACCTGGGGAAACATCACTGATTAAATCAAGGTGCCTTCACAAAAGTGAAGCGTCTTGACGAAAGGAAAATCATGATCAACCTCAATCTCCCAGATATCCTTAACGCCATCCTCGGGGCACTCGGCCTCGCCTGATCCGATCACGGATCCCTGCGACTGCAACGGTCGCAACGAAGGCTTCTTCTCGTTTGAGAAGAAGCCTTCTTCGTCCCTGTGGGGCACCGGCTTGTGGTGGGACGCGACGGAGCAAACCTGTACGGGACTAAACCCCACGATCTCGACGCACTACAAAGTGTTTGCCGGGGCCGTCATAACGCCCGGCCGACTTAGGTTCGGAAATTCCCATATCAACCATTGCTTGGCATGCCTCTACGTGCACTTTGCTGACTGGAGCTGTTGCACGAAATTCTCCTCTGAGCTTATCCGGGAGATACTTATCCCGGCGCCGAGTATCTCACACTGCCGGCCGCGTTTCTGATCAGTTGCGGTCACTTGTGCGTAGCAAATCTACTGTCCGAATAACGTGTCAGCTTGGTTCTCGGACTGGAAAGCACATGTGTCCAATTATCGAAACTGCAACCCGCTTAACAGCACTTCTTCGTAGTCGGGTTCGGGTGCCAGACGGGTATACCCAATAGACAGTCACACCTTAGGGCGTCAGGCGACTGAGCGAGACTAGGCCGCGGGCCGTTCAGCTTTGGGCGTTCTGTCCGTCACCGGACGTGCCTGGCCGCCTCGCTCATGACTCGTGTTTTGAGTACCTGCGTCGGGCAGGGCTCGACACCGGCGAGCTTGAACGCGCCGATGTCAGGCGTAGGAGCGGGTGGGCTCGGTTTTTGCGGTTCATGCTCCCGAATATGGCTCAGCCGAGAATGGAAGGTCTCGCCGGCCGACATCATTGAGGAAGTGGGTAGAGTGCCGTCATGGAAACTACTTGGGGGGCAGTATCCGACTGGATCGCTACTGTAGGAACCGCAGCAACATTCTTGTGGGCTGTCTTCCCGTACCGGCGGACGCCGGTGGGAACGCTGCGACAGCCGCCCGGTTCATAAACTACCCAGACGGTCGGGTCAAAGCCCACGCATAAGCGGTCACCATGTTGACCGCTTATGCGTGGATTGTCTCTAGTCTCTAGAAGTCTGGTTCGTCGAATCCGGCGTTCAGACGCTCCAGGTCAGTGGCTACACGGACGGTTCTTGCATCGACTACATAGGGGCTGCCGTTCGCATCATCGATGTGAGCTTGCCCCTGGCTGTCATACATCGACAGGACGCCAATCACCAACCCTTTTTTAAGAACACGTGCCTTCATTTTGGCGCTGACGCCGTTGGCTACTGCTGCCACTATGTCGCCTTCGCCTGGCCTGTCTAGAGGTTCAGCATTTGCTGGCACTGATATGTCCCCTTCCCCAGTAGGCAGTAATCATGCCAATCTTTTTGTTGGTGGAGTAAATGACGCACATGGTGCGCTTTTCCTTCTTCTTACCGACAGCGTAGTGCGAGCGGTAGATCCTCTTGGTTCCCTTAGTGTACTTGGGGCCGTTCAGAGCGCGCTTCCACTGCTTCTGAGCAGCTCTGGTCAGCTCATGGTTGAATTTGCGGCCGTGTGTGCCACCTCGCTTGATATGCGTGTAGCCCCAGTTCTTCGTTCCGTAACGAAGAATTGCCGTTTTCCCCTTTATTTTGGCCGTCCACATAACAGTGGATGACTTAGGTTTAGCCTCGACAGGCTAAATGTCGGCCGATAGCCCGACACCGGTGAAGAGGATGGCGCAAGCTGCCAGCATTGCTATGAATCTGTATGCGCGGTTTCGCGAAGTCGTAGGGGTCACTAGGCCTAGGCCAATGGTCAACTTTTTCATTTGGTTCTTTCCGAAGATTGCAGTGGGTGCAACGAGACTATGGCTTGAATCAGTCGAGCACATCACACGAACAGATGAGATTGTGGGCGAACGGAAGAATAGGTCAGAGAATGGCGAGTTCCGCATGTGCTGGGATAGTGTTCGGGCGGCCATCGGCCGCCTTGGTGGGTGAGGGCCGCGTAGCGGGTCCTGGTGGAGTTCCTGTCTCGTGGGCGCGTGCAGGGAATTCCTTATAGCCATTTACGGTGTGAGGGGTGCCACTTACATCCACAACGAGTTCGTCAACTGGTTGCGTGAGTGCGTAGCCTGAGACGTCGTTGAGGAAGGCGTCGTCGCCTTTCCATCCTGCGACCAGCTTGGCTGAAGCGCTGCGTTTGGCGGTGACTCGGCCGATCAAGCCGGCCTCGTGGAAGCCGACTGTCGCGCGAGACATGCCTTTGCGCTTCGAAATCATGGCCCATGTGAGTGTGCTCGTCGTCAGTGTCTTCCCGCCGGCGTTGAGGCCGATGACACCGGCAAGACGGCGGCGGTAGTCGTGCCCGTCTGAACGCATGTCGAGACGTCAGCAGGGAAGGCCCGAGCGACCGTGTGGGCGCACTGCTGCGGCTGTGGGCGCCCCTCACACCTCGTAGGTCCGCATCACCTGCGAGTCGTCGCGGCGGAGGTGGCCCAGTTCTGCCGCCTCGCCGAATTTCCGGGCTGCCACAGGAAGCAGTGCGAGATCGATGTCGAGGTCTTCGGCCACTTCGGCGACGATGGCAGTGTCCTTGACGAGGATGCCGACGGCGCTGGCCACCTCGACATCAATACTTTCGAGCATCCGGGGGCCGCGATCACCGAGCATCCACGAGTTTGCGGCACCGGCAGTCATGGCCTCGAGGACCTTTGCCTGGTCAAGTCCCAGCCGTTCGGCCAGTGACAGTGCCTCGGCGGCGGCCACGACGTGGACTGAGCACAGCAGCTGATTCACCGTTTTGAACGACTGCCCGTCTCCGATTCTCTCGCCGCAGTCGATGATCGTTCCGAGGGATTCGAGGACTGTCCGTCGCGACTCGAGCACCTCGTGTGGGCCGGAGGTGAGCATCCGCAGGGTCCCCGCCAGAACACCGGCAATGCCCCCGGTGACGGGAACGTCGAGGACGCCGATGCCACGCTCTTCGGCGCGTTCTGCTGCAGCTCGCACCGCGTCGGGGCCCACGGTGCTCATGATGATGAGCACCGCTTCCGGCGACATGAGTGAGAGCAATCCGGGAGACCCGGTCTGCTCGTCC
The DNA here is from genome assembly GCF_021532275.1 of Brevibacterium sp. UCMA 11754. Taxonomy (GTDB): domain Bacteria; phylum Actinomycetota; class Actinomycetes; order Actinomycetales; family Brevibacteriaceae; genus Brevibacterium. The sequence goes on along the minus strand of NZ_JACBOT010000029.1, from coordinate 268,764 downwards.
CCATCGAGTGCCTGCTTGAGCTGATTGCCGTCAGCCACCATGACGATGACCGTGCCTGCTGAGTCTGCAGACAGCGGTCGCTCCTCGGTCGGCAGTCCCTCCGCAGCGGCACGTTTCCGGGGCCCCGGGAACGGGTCGACGCCCGTGACATGGAATCCTGCCTGCTGCAGTCGCAGGGCCATGGGCAGGCCGATGGCCCCGATGCCGACGAACGTGATGTGATCTGTGCTGACGGTCATGGATCCTCCATTGGATCGGTGTGATGTGAGCGTGGGAAATCAGTGGAAGTAGAGCCCGCCATTGATGCTCAGGGTCTGGCCCGTGATGTGTCCGGCGCCCTCGCTGATGAGGAATTCGACGGTCGCAGAGACATCCTCGGGCACAGAGATTCGTCCCAGAGCGGTCGCGGCACCCATCGCCTCGCGGCGTTCGTCATCGAGCGGGCCGCCCATGATGTCAGTATCGACCGGGCCCGGGGACACCGAGTTCGCGGTGACCCCGTAGGGGCCGAGTTCCAGGGCGACACCGCGCATGAGGCCGACGATCCCAGCCTTGGCCGCGGCGTAGGCGGTCTTCGAGAATGTTCCACCGCCCTTCTGCGCCGTGACCGAGGACAGGCCGATGATGCGGCCCACGCCGTTGTTCGCCATGATGCGTCCGAAAGCCTGAGTGACGAGGTGCGTCGAGGTGAGGTTGTTCGTCATCACCCGGGCCCACTCGTCGTCGGTGATCTCGAAGTAGGTCGTCGAGGATGAGACTCCGGCGAAGTTCGCCAGCCCAACGATCTGGGGCAGGCCCGCTTCGAAGGCCGCTGCCGCCTCTGCGATCTCCGCTGATCGAGTCACGTCCACGCCCATGCCGAGGGCGGCCACTCCATATTCTTCGGTGATCTCTGCGGCAAGTTTCTGGGCTTCGTCCGTGCGGCGGGCAATGAGTCCGAGGTTCCAGCCGGTCCGTGCCAAGCGGTGCGCGGTATGGCGGCCAATTCCGTTTCTGCTGCCGACACCGGTGAGAACCGCGGTGCGTTCGGCAGGGAAAGCCGGTCCCAGAGAAATCGATGACTGGGAACCAGGAGAAGAGGGTGTCATGAGCCTGTCGTGCCTTTCGTTGATGGGGCGGTGGAGAGGAGCCCTGCGAGGTAGGTTCTGTTCTCCGCGCAGACGCCGAGGCTGTCGCCCCCGTACTGCTCCATGAGGAAGGGGCCGTTGAAGCCGAGCTCCACGGCGCGGGTGACCATTGCGCGGTAGTTGATGAGTCCGTTGCGCATCGTCGTCGGATGGGACGTGAACCAGGAGCCGTCAGCGGCCTCGTCGCGCTGGTAGTTCTTCATGTGCCAGTAGTTCGCGTAGGGCAGTGTGAGTTCGTGCATCTCCCGCCAGTCATCGATGGGGCGGTGCAGGCGGATGAGATTGCCGATGTCGGGATTGAGGCCGACGTTGTCGAGTCCGATCTCCTCAATGAGACGGACAGCGGAGTCGGCGGTGCCCAGATACGTGTCCTCGTACATCTCCAAGGACATGGGCAGGCCCACCTCGGCGGCGTGCCGGCCCAATTCCCGCAGTCGTCGGACGGCCAGGGCGCGGACCTCTGGGTCGATGGGGTCGGTCCAGCCTTTCGCCGTCCAGAACCACAGGGCCTCGCGTTGGGCCTGTGAGAAGGGCTGATGGAGTCCGGTGGAGAAGACCTGGCAGCCGAGTTCTGCGGCCGCATCGATCGTTCGGTGCGCGTAGTCGAGGTTGGCCTCCCCATGGTCGGGGTCGATGATCGACTGGCGTTGGACATGGATGGAGGTGAGCTCGACCCCCGCCGAGGCGGCAAGATCTTTGAGGAGGACGCGGCGTTCAGTTGAGAGATCGGCGGGACGGATATGGCTGTCGGCGATCTCGATGGCCGTGAAGCCGAGGCCGGTCAGTGTCGAGAAGATTCCGGCCCACGTCTGCGGGGCAGCCTCCTGGAGCGGCCGGCCGTCGGAATCGGTGGGGGAGAAGCCGTGCATGCAGCAGGCGATGGTGTGATGGGTGGGGCTCATGGGTCCTCGTGGTTCTCTTGGGTGGGAGTTTGAGGGTCTTCGACGAGTGCGCGGTGAGCGACCATCCTGATGTGGTGGCGCATGGCCGCCTCGGGTGCAGTCGGGTCCGGTGAGGCGAAGGCCTCGATGATGGCGTGATGTTCGGCCAGAGCTTCGTCGACGTCGGTGATGCCGTGGGGCAGGGCCTGTCGCAGGCGGTGGACCTGTGCCCCCAGGTCCTGCGACATCTTGACGAGGTAGCGGTTGCCGCAGTGCTCGAGGATGCTGTCGTGGAAGTCCCGGTCGCGGGCGAAGTACTCCTGAGCTGCGCTCACCTGGATCCGGCGCGCCTCTTCGGGACTGTCTGTCGCCTCGTTGCCCTGCTCCGCTGTCTCCCGCACCCGGTCACCGGCCTTCTCATGCTCGGAGTGGGCGGCTGCCAGTGCTCTGAGCAGTTCGTCATCGGCCGGTGTGGCCAGTCGTGTCGCCGCGGTTTCCACCGTTTCTCGGGCGATGAAGAGTTCTTGCAGCTGTCCGCGTTCCAGAGGAGGTGAGACGCGGTAGCCGCGCAGGGCCTCGCGGACGACGAGGCCGGTGCGTTCGAGGTCGACGAGTGCTTCACGCACGGGGGTGGGAGAGACATTGAGCTGTCTGGCCAATCCGTCGATGGACACTCTTTCGCCTGGGGAGATCTCTCCGGTGAGAAGGATTTCGAGGATGTGTTCGTAGACGAGGTCGCGGAGTCCGCGACGTTCGATGTCTGCGCGGGGGATCGGAGGCTGTGCATTCATGATTTCAGCATAATGACATCGGCGAGTTCATCGAGGATCCTCGGCACTGAATCGGGGTCATGGGCGAAGCGGCCGAGGAAGAGTCCGTCGACGCTGGGGTCGAGGCGGGTGAGGAGGCCGGGTCCCGCGCTTCCGCCGTAGATGAGGCGGAAGTCGAGATTGGGAAAGTGGGTGCGAGTGCGGGCACGCACCGCTTCGCAGACGGCGATGATGTAATCCGGGGCGGCTGGCTGCTGCGCACCGATCGCCCAGATCGGCTCATAGGCGATGACGACGCCGCTCTGGGGTGGCAGGTCACCAGCCGTTGTGGGCAGGGCCGAGCGGATCTGGGCGGTCACCTCGGCGGCGGCAGATTCCGGTGTACCGGCAGTCTCCTCCCCGACGCACAGGACCGGGACCAAGCGGTGGCGCAGTGCGGCGGCGATCTTCGCGCGGACGATGTCATCGGTCTCATGGAAGTGGCGACGACGTTCGGCATGACCCACTTCGACATAGCGGCAGCCGAGTTCGGCAAGTACCGCTCCGGAGACTTCCCCGGTCCATGCACCGGCATCCTCGGCGGACAGGTTCTGGGCTCCGATCTGCAGCGGCCCGGGTACGTCGAGACAAGCGGGGATCGACGGAAACTGGGGGAGGAGGGCCAGTCCTGCCGCCCCCGAGGTTACTGCCGGGTGGGCGTGCGTGAGTTCGGTGACCCTGTGGGCCCAGTCCACTGTCTGCGCGTGTGACATGTACATCTTCAGGCTGATACCGATGAGCCGGTCCGGGAGAGCGGGTGACGGTGGCGAAGAGCGTGCGAGCGAGTAGGTCTCAGGCATGGATCAGCGGGACTCGTAGGCGCTGATCTGTGCCACTTTGTCATTTGAGGCGCTCGCCGGATCGAAGGTGTAGCCGATCCATTCCCGGGCCAGACGACGGGCGAGTTCGAGGCCGATGACGCGTTGGCCCATGCAGAGGATCTGGGCGTCGTTGGACAGGACCGAGCGTTCGACGCTGAACGAGTCGTGTGCGGTGGCGGCTCGGATGCCCTTGACCTTGTTCGCCGCGATCGCGACACCGAGCCCGGTGCCGCAGATGAGTATCGCGCGATCGGCGTCACCTCGGGCGACCATCTCAGCCGCGGTGGTCGCGATGGAGGGATAGAAGGTGTGCGACTCGGAGTCGACTCCGACGTCGACGACCGAGGTGATGCGTGCGTCATCTCCGAGGTCAGACTTGATGATCTCTTTGTAGTCGAATCCCGCATCGTCGGATCCGACGACCACTCGCAGTGTCATGATCGCGCTGCCTTTCGCTCGGTGGGTGTAGATAGGGGTGTGTTGGAGGTGAACTGTTCAGCGATCGCCGAGGCGATCATCGCCAGGGAGATCGCGCCGGGATCCGGCGTGCCCACACTGCGATCACCGTGGGAGCGGGCCCGGCCGCGCATCGCGACGAGGTCTGCAGTGGATTGGGCCGCTTGAGTCGCTGCGTGCGCGGCACACGTGGTCGCCCGGGCGAGAACCAGCGGCGAGGAGTCGTCGCCCGAGGAGCTGACGGTACGGGAGAACTCGGTGGCGAAGGGGACGAGTGCATCGAGAAGTGTCTTCTCGCCGACCTCGACTCCGCCGAACATGCGAACCTCATCGACTGCGGCATCGATGGCAGCAGCCATCGAAGTGGGAGTTGGGCGGGAGTCGCCAGCGAACCCTGCCGCAAGTGTGCCGATGATCCGTCCCCAAATCGCTCCGGAGGTGCCTCCGCCGACGTCGGCCCAGGCTTCACCGGCCGAGGCCAGCACCGCCTCGGCACCGTGGCCGGCGGCCGTTGCGTCAGCTGCGGCGCGTGCTGCCGCCTTCGATCCGCGCTGCATTCCGATTCCGTGGTCGCCGTCTCCGGCAACGCTGTCCAGGCGACCGAGTTCTCCGGCAGCGTCATCGAGGACGGCGGCGATTCGAGTGAAGGCGGCGGAGGCTTCTCTGCCCAGCTGCTGTGAAGCCTCCGAAGCGGGAGCCGGTGCTGCGGTGTTCACCTGTTCCTGTGGGAGCTCCTGTCCGGCGAGGCCTGTCGGCAGATGCGCGGTCCCGAGCTCCCCGCGGGTGAACGCGGCCGATGAGCAGGGGGCAGCCCACAGCGGTTCGAGTTCATCGTCAAGCCACAGGAGAGTCAGTGAGAGGCCAGCCATGTCGAAGCTCGTGCAGAATTCTCCGACCTCCGGATCGACAAGCTCGTAGCCGGCGGTGCGCAGCAAGGGGTCGATGAGCCCGTAGAGAAGGTAGAGCTCTTCATATTTGACCGTTCCCAGGCCGTTGAGGATGGGAACCACTCGTTTCGACCGATCGGGTGCCTCGGCGAGGAGTCGTGAGACGAGAAGCTCGGCCAGCTGGATTGCGCTGGGGAGGGGGACCTCGTCGATCCCTGGTTCTCCATGGATACCCAACCCGATGGCCATCTGCCCGTCTGGCACTGTGAACAGAGGCTCATCGGCCCCGGGAAGGGTGCAGCCGGAGAACGCGACTCCGATCGATCGGGTGCGATCGTTCGCCGAGGACGCCAATCGTTCGACGTCGGCGATATCGAGGCCCGCCTCGGCGGCGGCTCCGGCGACCTTGAAGACGACGAGGTCACCGGCGATGCCGCGACGTTTCTCGATCTCTCCGCTGGGGGCGCTGAAGATGTCGTCGGTGACGACGACCGTGCGCGCATCGATGCCTTCTGCCCGCAGCTGTTCCTGGGCCTGGTCGAAGTTGAGGACGTCTCCGGCGTAGTTGCCGTAGCTGAAGAGGACGCCCCGCCCTTGGTCGCAGGCGCGGGCCACGGACATGATCTGCTTCGTCGACGGTGAGGCGAAGACGTTGCCCATGGCGGTGCCGTGGGCCAGTCCCGGGCCGACGAGTCCAGAGAAGGCAGGGAAGTGGCCGCTGCCGCCTCCGATGACGAGCGAGACCGTCGGCTCACTTGCTGCGGTGGAACGCACGACTCCGCCGTTGACGGCTCGCACCCAGCGGGACGAGGCGAGCGCAAAACCACGCGACATGTCGGAGACGAAGTCATTCGGGTCATTGAATAATCGGGTCACGAGTTCCCCTTCGAACTGATTCCTATTTCATGGATCCTATAGGATTTGTCCGGATTCGACCAGGGGGTACGAAAAGTTGGAGGTGGCGGGTTCTTCACCCCAGTTGCTCGTGAACTCAATCTCCTCCCTGAGGTAGGAAGAAGGACGTGGCGTCGAACACATAGAGTGGAGAACTGATAAAGCAACGATGCTTGACCCTGATGAGCAGAAAGCTGCGGAGAGCACCGTCACCTCGGCGTGATCTCTCGCCCTGAATCGGACCGCCGGAGGAGCTTGGTAATGAGTGAGACGTTTGACCAACCCAGACAGAATGTGAATATTCGCAAGAGCGAAACGATCACCTTTTGGCAGGGTGTCTCAATCATCGTCGGCGCGAATATCGGTGCGGGAATTCTCAGTCTTCCGTACGGGGCGAAGAACGGCGGGTTCTTCGCCCTTCTTGTGGCCCTCCTGGTGGCAGGCTTCTTGACCACGGCCTCGATGCTCTACGTGGCAGAGATCGCCCTGCGCACGAAAGAACCGCTGCAACTGTCAGGGCTGGCAGAGAAGTATCTTGGGCAGGCCGGATCCTGGCTGATCTTCGCCGGTGTCGTGATCAACGGTTTGGGTGCGCTCATCGCCTATACCTCGGGCAGCGGCAATGTTCTCGCCGACCTTCTGGGGATACCGGTAACCGTCGGCAGCTTCCTGTTCTTCATCCCGGGTCTCGTTGTCGTATGGTTCGGGCTCAAGGCGACGGGGCGATCTGAGCAGGGGCTGTCGATCGCGATGATAGCGCTGATCCTCTTCTTGTGTGCCTGGACGTTCATCGGGCCGGGGATCCACCTCGAGCATCTGACATATGTGCACCCCTTCTTCATCATTCCGATCGTGAACCTGGCGGTGTTCTCGTTCATCGCTCAGTACACTGTTCCGGAATTGGCGCGTGGCTTGGCTGAGACGAATCCGCAGGGTCTTCCACGAGCAGTCATCGTCGGCATGGGGATCACAGGATTCCTTCTGGCGATCGTCCCATTGGCGGCACTGGGAATGCTGGGACCAGACAGCATCACCGAAGTGGTCACAATCGGGTGGGGCCAGAGTCTGGGGCCGGTTGCCTATGTGCTCTCAAACGTCTTCGCTCTGTTGGCGATGATGACGTCATTCTGGGCAATCGCTCTGACCTTGATGACGAACATCTTCGACCGTTTCAAATGGCCGGCGGAGAACGCCAACGGGTACCGCATCGCCGCATTGGCTCTTGTCGCGATCCCACCGTTTCTGGTCGGTGTATTCCATCTCACCGGATTCGTTGCGGCGCTTGGTTATGCGGGAGGGTTCGCCGGAGCCATCATGTCCGTAGTTCCCGTGCTCATGTTGCATCGTGCACGCAGATTCGGTGACCAGGAGCCCGCATGGACAGCCGGGTGGATCGCACATCCGCTGATACAGGCGCTGCTCATCATCGTCTTCGGTTTGGCATTCATCTACTCACTGTTGAATGCGGTCGGTCTGATTCCCGATGGGTGGGCCTGATGCTGAGGATTCCAAACACAGAATCATCGTCGGCGTTATCGGGCATCAACAATGTGGTGGCAACGGTTGCGACTGGCCAATCCTTTGTCCTGGAGACATTTGACTGCTACGCAGGACAGATCGATTCGGAGCGGGTTCTGCGGCCGGATGTCGACATGGCCAAGTTCAATCGCGCGACAGGTCCTGTCGCGGTTGAGCGAGTTCAGGCCGGCGACTGGATCTTGATCGAAATCGAACGTGTGAGTGTCGGTCGATGGGGCGTCATGGCTCTGTCCCCGGGGTTGGGCATTCTGGGCGACAAGATCGAACAGGCCAGCTCACGGATCGTGCCTGTTGATGATGGGCGGGCGTGGATCACGGACACACTGGCGGTGGAAATTGCACCAATGGTCGGCGTCCTCGGAGTTGCGCCTCGGGTCGGAGAGATCAATACCGAGTTGCCTGGAGTCCACGGTGGCAATCTCGATACTCGTACGTTGAGGCCCGGCAGCGGGCTTCTGCTTCAGGCGCAGCATGACGGGGGCCTTGTGTCTGCCGGTGATCTGCATGCAGCACAAGGTGATGGAGAACTCGGCGGAACTGGCATCGAGATCTCGGGGGAGATCCAACTGAGCATCCGTAAAGTCGACCACGAAGGACATCTGCCTGTGGTGATCCATTCTGCAGGAATGAGTGTGCTCTCCAGTGCAGAGGACATACACGAAGCCGTTCGGGCGGGTTTCGAAGAAGCGGTTGACCTCATGCGGCTATGGCATGACCTGGGATGGGAGGATGCCTATCGTTTGACCAGCATTGTCTCCAACGCCGAAATCAGCCAACTGGTCAATCCACTTCACACTGCACGCATCACCATTCCGTCGGAGTGGTGCCCAATGGAATTCGGGTGAGTAGAACGGACAGCCAGGAATGACGAGCATTGCGGTGCTGATTGTCGAAGACCACCCCATCGTCAGCCTTGGTCTGACTACCGTTGTTTCGGCACAAGAAGATATGAGTGTTGCCGGACAGGCCGCCCGGACCGAAGAAGTCTTCGATCAGTTGTCGACGCTAGCGGTTGATCTCGTGATTATTCCTCTTCGCTTCGAAGGAGAGAACAAGGGGCTCGAGATCTGCCGTGAGATCAAGGCGATGCCACGGGCGACGAAGGTGCTGATGTACACCTCGTTCACGTCTCCGAGCGACGCGACTCTCGCATTTCTATCCGGTGCCGACAGCTTTCTTACGAAGAATCAATCCCAAGCAAGCCTGCTGGAGACCATCAGGTCGACAGCGGTAGGCAAAAAGGTGTGGATCACTGGACTGGATTCTGATACCACAGCGCGTGACCTCGATGACCGGATCAATTCTTCATTGCTCACCAAACGTGAATCGGAAGTTGTTGGATTCGTGCTGCAGCGATTCAGCAATGCCGAGATAGCTCGCGAACTCTATATCAGTGTCACTACTGTGAAGTCTCACGTATCCAATGCGTTTCAGAAGTTGGGTCTGCGCAATAGGCGTGAGCTCTTTGCACATGAGGATGACTCGTAGGTGGAATTATCCCCACACTGCTAGATCTCGTGCATCAATCTTCCGGACGACCGCCGGAGGGGTATTTCAGCTATCTGGAAGACGGAGGTGGACGGTCTTATTGAGAACAACTGGATCCGTCAGATCCTCAAGAACTTCGTGCAGGCCCACGGGCTGTGAACGTCGAGGTGAAGCGTCTACTGGCGTAGTCTGAGACTATGCCCCGCCACCTGCTGACCAGCACCCCTCCGGAGCCGACCCCAGGCTCGATCCAGTCCCCAGCCAGCACAGCCCCAAGTGCAGGCAAAACTCACACCCGACCAGTCCCCGCCCGCCGCTCACTCATCGCTCTCTTCGCCGTCCTCCTGGTCGCCTGGGTGGCCATCGCGGGAGTCGGCGGGCCCTACTTCGGCAAGATCTCCGAGGTGGCCACGAACGATCGCTCGTCGTTCCTGCCCGAATCGGCTGAGTCGACGAAGGCCCAGGCGCTCATCGATCAGTTCAGCGACCTGGACTATGTTCCGGCCATCGTCGTGCTCGAGAACAAGGACGGGGTCAGCGACAGCGACCGTCGCGATCTCGATGACCTGACCGCGACGCTCGAGGACAAGGAGCTGCTCGCGGCCGATGCCTCACCGATCATTCCCTCCGAGGACGGCGACGCCCTTGAGCTCATCCTCCCGGTCTCTACGGAGACTACTGCCGATGATGTCGAGCAGATCCGCTCGATCATCGCCGAGACATTCCCTATCGCAGCTGAAGCGGCAACCGTCGACGACGAGGCCAACGACGCCACCACCTCGGCGAATGTGCAGGTCACGGGTCCGGCTGGATTCTCTGCCGATCTCTCTGAGGCATTCGCCGGCATCGACGGCATCCTCCTGCTCGTCGCGCTGATCGCGGTCTTCGTCATCCTCATCATCGTCTACCGCTCACCGCTGCTTCCGGTCATCGTGCTCTTCACCTCGGTGGCAGCACTCTCGGCCTCGATCTTCGTCATCTGGCACCTCGCCGATGCCGGGATCCTCCTCATCAACGGCCAGGTCCAGGGCATTCTCTTCATCCTCGTCGTCGGTGCGACCACCGACTATTCCCTCCTCGTCGTCGCCCGTTTCCGCGATGCGCTGCTGACCGAACGCGACCGCGTCCGGGCCGGACTCAAAGCGCTCAAAGGCGTCCTCGAGCCGATCGCAGCATCGGGTGGCACGGTCATCGCCGGCCTCCTCGTCCTCCTGCTCACCGACCTGGCCTCGACCCGAGCCCTTGGCCCCGTGGCGGCGATCGGCATCCTCGTGGCGATGTGTGCGGCACTGACATTCCTGCCTGCCGCCCTCATCGTCATCGGCCGCGCTGTCTTCTGGCCCTTCCTCCCGAAGGTCCGCACGGAGAGGACCGCTGCACCGAAGAAGGGCGTGTGGAACCGCATCGCCGAGGTGGTCGCCCGGCGTCCGCGGGCAATCTGGATCGGTCTCGTCGTCCTCCTCGCCCTGCCCCTGATCGCTTTCCCGCAGTTCAAGGCCTCCGGAGTGGCGCAGAGTGACTTCGTCCTCGGCGAATCCCAGGCCCGCGATGGCCAGGACGTCCTCGCCGAACATTTCCCCGGCGGTTCCGGTTCGCCGACTCAGATCGTCGTGGCCGACGGCCAGCTCAAGGAGGCAGCGCAGGCCGTCGGCAGCCTCGGCGGGGTCGAATCGATGACCGTCGTCGCCAATGACGTCCCGAGCGGGACCATCGCCATCGACGACGAAGGCACTCTCCAGTCACCCCAGGGCGGGGGAGGACCGGACGCGGCCGAGGCGCCGCAGTCGTCCCCACCGGCACCCACCGAGGTCGACGGGCAGGTCCTGCTCGAGGTCACCCTGTCCGATGCGGCCGACTCACTCGCGGCCGAGGACACCGTCACCTCGATCCGCGACGCCGTCCATGATGTCGACGCCCAGGCCCTCGTGGGTGGGGAGACAGCCGTCGACCTCGACACGAACACCACCGCCGAGGCGGACCGGACCCTGGCGATCCCGCTCATCCTCCTCGTCATCACCGTCATCCTCATCCTGCTGCTGAGGTCCCTCCTCGCTCCGCTGCTGCTGGTGGCGCTGACGGTTCTGTCCTTCGGCACCGCACTCGGCGTCTCCGCCTTGGTGTTCAACCACATCATCGGATTCTCCGGAGCCGACCCTTCGGTGCCGCTGTACGCGTTCGTCTTCCTCGTGGCGCTGGGCATCGATTACAACATCTTCCTCATGTCCAGGGTCCGTGAGGAATCGCTGCGATTCGGCACCCGCAAGGGCGTGCTCTCCGGGCTCGTCGCGACCGGCGGGGTCATCACTTCGGCGGGGATCGTCCTCGCCGCGACCTTCGCGGCACTCGCGGTCATCCCGGTCATGTTCCTGTTCCAGCTCGCCTTCATCGTCACTTTCGGAGTCCTGCTCGACGCGATCCTCGTGCGTTCGCTCGTGGTCCCGGCACTCGTCCACGACATCGGGCGAAGCGTCTGGTGGCCGTGGCGGAAGCGCATTCCGATCGACGACGCGTAGGCGAGCCCGAAGCGATTCCCGCAGGGGGATGGGCAGGGCCGCCTCACCCATGCACAATGGAAGTGATGCCGATCGAGGAGGCTGGAACATGTCTGAAACAGTGCAGGATTCCACCGGAGCCAGGGTCAGAGTGGAACACGATGAGCAGAACTCGGCGTTCGTGGTCAGAGACGACTCAGGTGAGGTGGCCGGACGAGCCCATTACCTCGTCGGTCCCGGGTCAGGTGCCGAAGCCGGAGCGGGGACCGAGAGGATCATGTATCACACGGAAGTCGGCGAGGAATTCTCCGGTCGTGGCCTGGCGAAGATCCTCGTCTCCCACGCGCTCAAGGAGAGCAGCGACAGCATGAAGACTGTGGTGCCTGTCTGTCCGCTGTTCGCCGAACGCCTCAAAGAGCACGGCAACGACTTCCTCGCCATCGGCGGCCGTTTCCGCTGGGCCACCGAGGCTGACCTGGAGTATGTGAAGCAGAACGTCTGACCCGGTCACACCCGGCCCTCGCCGTCCATTGCTGCGGCCGGTGTGACCCTGGACTTCGGCATCCGACTGTGGAATTGTTGTTGATGCAACAAATTGTGCAGATGCGCCGAGCCGAACAGTCGGTTCGACCGCGATTCATGATGGGGTGCCGAGATGACCAGGGGACGATCCACGGAGCTGCCCGGCGCCATCGGGGTCTGGCGACGCATGCTGGAGACGCATGCGGGCCTCGTCGACGCCTTGGAGACCCGGTTCCGAGCCGATCACGGCCTCACCGCCACCGAGTTCGACGTCCTCGTCAACATTCCCTCGACGACCACGATCCGTCACCGTGAGCTGCTGGATGAGATCGTGCTCAGCCGCAGCGCACTCTCACGCCTGCTGCGCCGCCTGGAGACGCGCGGACTGGTCTGCCAGTCAGCCGATTCCGCCGATCAGCGCGGTGTGTGCGTAGCGCTGACACCCGAAGGGCTGAGACTGAAACGCGATTCCGCACGCACCAATGCCGATGTCGTCCGGGCCGCCTTTTCCGCACTCACGGAGGACAACCTCGGCGAGCTTCTCCGACTGATCGACAGGATCCATCCGCAACCGACAGAGCCCATCGAGCAATGACGACACATCAGGCAGTGACCGCCGAGGTGGTTCGGCAGTGAGAAGGAGACCGCAATGAGCAACGTCGAAGCTCAACCGGACCAAGTGGTCTGCCGGGCAGGCGGCCTGCCCGGACCGCAATGCGATGTGCAGGGCCGAGCCCCGGTCGAGGTCATCACGGCCAGGGACGTCCCCCTCGGCGGCCCCCGGGCGATGACCGTGCGCCGGACTCTGCCGCAGCGGCAACGGTCGCTCATCGGCCCGTGGTGTTTCGTCGACCACTACGGTCCCGACGACGTGGGGCTTTCGGGCGGCATGGACGTCGCCCCTCACCCGCATACGGGTCTGCAGACCGTGAGCTGGCTCTTCGACGGTGCCATCGAGCACATCGACTCCGGTGGGCACACCGGGCTCGTGCTGCCCGGGGAGGTCAACCTCATGACTGCCGGCCGCGGCATCTGCCACTCCGAGGTCTCGACGGCGTCCACCTCGACCCTCCACGGTGTGCAGCTGTGGCTGGCCCTGCCCGAGAGCTCCCGCCATCAGGAAGCACGCGAATTCGAGCACTTCGCGCCCGAGGCCACTCGTTTCGACGGCGGCGAATTCCTCGTCTTCCTCGGTGAGCTGTGGGGTTCGTCCTCACCGGTGAGCACCCATTCGCCCCTCCTCGGTGCGGAGATCCGCCTGGATGCCGGCGCGAGCATCGACCTGCCCATCGATGAGACCTTCGAACACGGCGTCCTCGTCGACTCCGGTGACATCACCCTCGAGAACGTTCCGCTGCCGGTCAATGCAATCGGCTACACCGGGGTCGGAATCACAGAAATGCGGATCAGCAACCGCGGAGAGTCTATGGCCAGGATCGTCCTCCTCGGCGGGGAACCCTTCCCCGAACAGATCGTCATGTGGTGGAACTTCGTGGGCCGCACCCACGAGGAGATCAGCCGGTTCCGGCAGGAATGGCAGGACGAGGGGGACCAGTTCGGCGAAGTCGAGGGATACGTCGGCAAAGGCGGGCCAGGAGTCAACGCCGAGGGTCTCGGAAGGCTTCCCGCGCCGAGGCTGCCCGACGTGACCATCAAAGCGCGTAGAAATCCGCCGCCGCAGGTCCAGGGCGGGCCCGAAACCACAGCGAAGAAGGAGACAGAACAATGAGCGAAGCACTCAAGGATTCCACCGGCGCACCCGTGCGGGTGGACCTCGACGAACAGGGTCAGTCCTACGTCATCACCGTTGAGGACGGAAAGGTCGCCGGACACGCCTACTTCCTGCCCGGCCCGGAGGCCGAGACCGAGAGGATCTTCTACCACACGGTCGTCGACGAGGCCTTCGGCGGACGTGGACTCTCCAAGGTCCTCCTCGCCCAGGCGCTGGCTGACAGCCGAGAGAAGGGCGTGACGGTCGTGCCGGTCTGCCCCCTGTTCGTCAAGAAGCTCAACGAGACCGGCGACGACTACGTGGCCGAAGGCGGTCGTTTCCGCAAGGCCACCGGAGCAGACATCGACCTCGTCAAACGGGAGGCTTGAACGGTGGCTGGAGTCAACGTCAATCGTCCCTACATCGACAAGGCCCACCCCGAGGTCTACAAATCCATGGTCCAGGCCGCGGCCGCCTCGCGGAAGGCCGCGCGAGCCGCGGGCCTGAGCGATGGACTCCTCGAACTGGTCAACATGCGGGTCTCCCAGATCAACGGATGCCGCACGTGCTTGAGCATCCACGCCCCGGCCGCCAGGAAGGCCGGCGTCGACGAGATCAAACTCGACGTGCTTCCGACGTGGCGTGAGGCAGAGATCTTCGACGATCAGGAGAAGGCCGCACTGCTTCTGGCTGAGACACTGACCATCATCGACAAAGCCGCCGATCGTGATGCGATCGCCACCGAGGCTGGTGAGTTTCTCTCCGCAGAGCAGATCTCCGCGGTCGAATGGACCGTGATCCTTATCAACTCGTTCAACCGCATCTCGATCGCCAGCAACCACCCGGTCGCCCACCCCCGGAAGGCGGAGGTCTGAGCGCATGAACGCAACAGTTGGTCCGCGGGTCGATTTCCGCTCAGACACCGTGACCAAACCCAGCGCCGGAATGCGCAAGGCCATGGCCGACGCCGAGGTGGGCGATGCGGTCTACGACGAAGATCCGACGACCAACCGGCTCGAGGCCATGACCGCCGAAATCCTCGGCAAGGAAGCGGGACTGTTCTTCCCATCGGCCACGCAGGCCAACCTCGCCGGGATCATGGCCCACTGCGGACGCGGCGATGAGTACATCGTCGGCCAGACCGCGCACGCCTACCGCGACGAAGGTGGGGGAGCAGCGGTCCTGGGATCGATCCAACCGCAGCCATTGCCCAACGAACCCGACGGCATCATCGAATTGGATGCAATCACCTCGGCGATCAAGCCCGATGACTTCCACAATCCGATCACCCGGCTGCTGACGGTGGAGAACACCTTCAACGGTCGCCTTCTGCCCGAGGACTACGTGAAGGATGCGACCGAGCTGGCGCGCAGCCACGGCTTGTCGACCCACCTCGACGGGGCGCGAATGATGAACGCGGCCGTGGCCGCGGACAGCGGACCTTCATCCGTCGCGGGTGACTTCGACTCGGCCACTCTGTGTCTGTCGAAGGGCCTCGGCGCACCCGTCGGTGCTGTCTTCGCCGGTCCCAGAGACCTTGTTCATCGAGCCAAGCGCATCCGCAAGCTGCTCGGCGGCGGAATGCGCCAGACCGGGGTGCTCGCTGCAGCCGGGATCTATGCGCTCGAGAACAACGTGCACCGTCTGCGTGAGGACCACGACCGTGCGACCCGCCTGGCAGAAGTCTTCGCAGACTTCCCGGAGCTCGGCGCCGGTGAGGCGCGCACGAATATGGTCTTCCTGAGCCCGGAGGGTGTTGACATGCCCGTCTTCGCAGCATTCCTGGCCGAACGTGGCATCGCCACCGGCGGTGGACACGGGAAGCTGCGCTGGGTGACGCATCTCGACATCGACGATGAAGCGATCGAGCGAGTCAGACGGGCGTGCAAGGAGTACTTCGGGCGGTAGTCTCTTCGTCCGCTCAGCCGTTCCGCGGCCGGGCAAAGGTGCGGCGGCTGATGACGATGGTGACCGTGAGCCCGAGTGCCACGAGACCGGTCATCGCGAACAGCAACGTCCACTGATCATTGTCGCCGAGAGTGCCTCCGATCGATGTGCCCAGGGCACTGCCGGCGAACAGGCACCCTGCGAACAGTGCCACGACGGTCCCGCGTGCCCGGGGGAGGACCGCAGTGGCCCAGGTCTGCAGCGACGAGTGTTGAAACGACCAGGTCGTTCCGAGAAGCAGGGCTGCGATGATGACCGTGACCGTCGACAGGTGGATGGTGAGGACGGCGAATCCGATCACAGTGGCCGAACCGCCGATGACCATGAGCCGTGGCATGCTCAACCGGCGGCTGAGGGTCTTGACCATGCGGGTGGTGATGATGACGCCGACGCCGTAGGCCGCGGTGGCCAGGCCGGCGACGGCCGCGCCGATGCCCTGTGACTGCAGAGCTGGGGCGAGCAGGGTCAGGACGCCGAGAACCACGGCACCTTCGACGAAGGCCAGACCGATGACGACGAGAACCCAACGGTGGGTCAGGGCGGCCCGAAGCGTTGAGATGACTCCGCCGGTCGCCTCACGTGCCGGTTCCGGGAGGCCACGTAGTCCGATGGCACTGGCGATCGCGAGAACCGCAGGAATGGCGAAGACGATTCGCCAGTCGGCGAAGTGGGCCAGAACTCCGGCCAAGGCTGTGGCGCTGGCGGTTCCGACGGCGATCGCAGCCATGAGATCGGTCAGTGCCGGCTGCCGATGCGCCTCGGCGACGGTGTCTCCGACATAGGTCATCGAAGTGGGGACGATGGCTCCGTAGAACGCACCGGAGAGGGCACGCGCAATCACGAGGATCGTGAGATTCGGGGCGAAGGTCGCCACCGCTCCCGCCACGGCCGCGGCCACGAGAGTCGCCTTCATCAGCCGGACGCGCCCGATGCGATCTGAGAGGACGCCCCACACGGGCTGACTGATGCCGTACGCCAGGAAATAGGCGCTGGCGATCGTTAGAGCCTCGGTGAGGGTCGCTCCCAGATCGGCCGCGACGAGAACGATCAGGGGACTGATCGCGAAACGGTCGAAGCTGCTGACGAACGCGGCTAAGGAGACGGGCACCGGAGGCCGCGTCGGGCCTGGTGGGACAGCGACAGTACTCACGCTGGACTACTGTACTCCGAGCGGGGCAGACGTCTGACGGCGATCTCCGCTGCCAGGCCCGCGCCAACCGGGAGAGCCGTGGAGCAATTGTGGTTCACAACGACCTCGGGCCGCTAGGTCGAATTGGACCCTGAGGTCAGGAGGTCATTGGCCGAATCGACATTCTGAGCCTACAGAAGGGGCTCGGTTCAGAAAGACAGAATCGCCTTCAGGCAAGTAGCTGGGCTATCGCTCAGTGATCCAGGCACCGCGTTCACTACTGAAGCTGAAAAGCCCCTCGCTGATGAGGATGTACTGGCCGTCTTCGCCGTTATCTTCGAAGCAGACATCCCCCTCGGCGGTTCCGCCTGGCGCGATCTCACCGCTGTTCAGCGAGTCACCACCCGAGATGCTTTGGTCTTTGATGTCTCCCGACGGATACTGCAATTTCCAGTCGAAGACGTTGTAGCTGACTTCAGAGTCTCCGTCGTTTTTGAGAACGACTTTCGAACACACGAGATTGCCGAACGTATCGTTCTTGGGCGTGACCTCGGAGGCGGTGATCTTCACTCCTCGTATGGCCAGCTCTTCGCCTGCTTTGCCCACTACGTCGTCTTCAGTTTGACCGGGGAACGCGTCGAGTTCCGACTCCTCTTGCTGAGCTTTTGCGCTATCTCCATCGGCGACGGGGGCGGAAGTGGTTGTGGAGTCCTCCGAACCCAGTGAGCCGATGAAGGCGCCGGTCGCGATGCTCGACGTCAGAGCAAGAAGAATGGCGAGGGCCGATGCGATGAGGCCGAAGATGGTCATGACCTTGTTGGTCGCGACTCGTTTTGAAACACGAACTAGACCGATGATACCGAAAATTACACCCAGGAGGCCCAAAGGTATTGAAGTGAACAAAGAGACGAATGGTATGAATCCCATGAGGAGCGCGATGATGCCGAGGACCAGCGCAGTGACGCCAAATCCGTTCTTCGGTTGGGGTTGCAGCTGGACAGGGTATGGCTGGTAGTACGTCAAGAGATTTTCCTTCAAGCTCGGAAGCTCCGACCCGGAGTCATATCTAGATCATAGATGTAGTACCTGCGGTGGTCTGACCATATTCAGCCACGGTTCGATAACTTTCGTATCGACTGTGGGAGTTTCGTTTCCTGAGACTTGTATCCCGACATGAGGCAGGATCGGCCATACTCACCTGAGCAGACGACGCCCGGACGAACGACGCCAGTGCCGTCGTCGACGAACACACGTGAAGGAGCCTCACCCCGCCTATGTCCGCCGACACGACACCGCAGACCAAGGGCGCCACCACCTCGGCGCCGGCATCATTGACCGGACGGCTGCGGCTGATCGGACCGGGCATCGTCCTGGCCCTGGCCAGCGTCGGAGCCTCGGACATGATCACAACGATGAACTCGGGTGCCGAGTACGGGCTCGCGCTCATCTGGGTCTTCACCGTCGGCATCCTCCTCAAATTCGTCCTCTCCGAGGCGGTCTCCCGCCTGCAGATGAGCGGGGACCGATCGCTGCTGTCCCACCTGACCTCATTCGGCGGGCGTCTCTTCCCAGCCCTGTTCCTCATCGCCGAGCTGCTCGTCGGTCTCTTCTTCGGCGCGGGCGTCATCGCTGTGACGACGAACATCCTGCAGGCGCTCTTTCCCGTTCTGCCGTTCTGGCCGACCGCGGTCGTCGTGCTGCTTTCGGCCGCGATCCTCGTCGGCATCGGACGCTACGGTCTGGTGGAGAAAGCGATGATCGGCTTCGGCATCATCATGTTCTTCGGAATCGTTGCGCTGGCGATCTCAGTGCTCCAGGGTCAGGAAGCTCAGGCGGTGGCTGTGGAGACCATGGCCCCGACCTTCCCGAACGGGTCGATCATCACCGTCATGTCACTCATCGGCGGGGTCGGCGGAGCCACCGGAATACTGGCCTACTCATACTGGATCCGCGAGAAGTCCTGGCGCGACGCCGAATGGAAACCCGTCGTGCGCATCGACCTGTTCATCAGCTACGCACTGGTGTTCGTCTTCGCCGTGGCGATGAGTGCCGTTGGTGCCTTCATCCTCTATGGCCAGGGCTTCACGATCGCTGATAACGACTCATTGTTCGCCATCGCCGACAGCCTGGTCTCACGCATCGGCGAAGTAGGACGAATCGTCTTCCTCATCAGCTTCCTCGCCGTCGTCTACACCAGCGTGCTCGGCGGATTCTCCGGCATCGCCTACGTCACTGCCGACTGCATACGGGTGCTGCGACGCTACCCGCACCAGGACAAGCTCGAACACGAGATGTCGGCGAAGTCCGTCGAATTCCGCGCAGCAATCGTCTACCTCTCCATCGCGACTCTGGTCATCATGGGCCTGGGCAAACCGGTCACCCTGGTCCTCATCTACGCCGCGATCAGCGCCTTCATCCTGCCCGTGCTCGCGATCGCGCTCCTCGTCATCCTCAACCGTTCATCGGTGCCGGCGGCGCTGCGGAACAAGGAGGTGTCGAATGTGCTGCTGACGATCTGCTTCCTGCTGTTCGGCTTCCTCGCCGTCCTCCAGGTCAAGGAGTCGGTGATGGGGCTACTGGGCTGAGGCGAGGCTGGGAAACCCAACCCGACAATTGGCGGGTGAAGGATCGGTAATCGCGTTGTCGTGGCGGTAGCGGCACCGAGTCGGAGTCTGCATACTTAGAGACATGACACGACGACGGTCACGATTCGACGCGGAACTTGCCGCGAGTCTGTCCGTCGTCGGTGGGGTCTTCCCGCCGACCATCACCCCGTCTCTCATCGATTTCATGCGCATCTCCTATGCGTCCGAGCCTCTCGCGGAGACTCTCAAGGGGCGCAGTGTCGAACATTCAGAACATCAGGTGATCGGACACCATGGCGAGGCGATCACCGTGTCGGTCTTCAGGCGCGCGGGTGACACGGGGCGCCGCCCCACGATCGTCTACGCCCATTCCGGTGGACTGATGTTCGGTGACCGCTTCAGCGCACTCGGACTCAACCTCGACTGGGTCGAGCGCATCGGGGCCATCCTCATCAGTCCCGAATACCGCCTCGCCCCCGAATTCCAGGATCCCTACGCCCGTGAGGACATGTACGCCAGCCTGGAGTGGACGGCTGATAATGCCGAGCGTCTCGGGGTCGACCTCGACCGACTCATCGTCGCCGGCGCCAGTGCCGGTGGGGGACTGGCCGCAGGGATGGCGCTCGCCGCCCGCGACCGCGGGGGTCCGAAGCTGCGCGGTCAGCTGCTCATCTACCCGATGCTCGATGATCGCGGGATCACCGCCTCGACCAACCAATTCGACGGCATCGGTGTCTGGGACCGGGTGAGCAACGAGACCGGCTGGCAGGCGATGCTCGGCGATGACTATCGCACAAAAGCCGTCTTGCCCTACATCGCGCCATCACGCGCCCACGATCTCTCCGACCTGCCGCCGGCCTACATTGACGTCGGTTCGGCAGAGATCTTCCGCGACGAAGCCGTTGCCTACGCCTCGGCGCTGTGGAACGACGGCAGTGAGGCGGAGCTGCACGTCTGGCCCGGAGGCTTCCACGCCTTCGACATCTTCGCCGCCCATACACACCTTGCGCAAGGAATGATCAGTACCCGAATGGCCTGGATCGAGAAGGTCCTGGCCGACTGACCGAAAGGCACAACCATGTCCCAGAACCGAGCTGTCAATGATGCCGTTGCTCGTGTGGCCTCAGAGAAGGTCGAGAGCGGCGGGGTCCCCGGCGTCGTCGCCGGAGTCACCACCGACAAGGAGACGATCAGTCTCACCTCCGCAGGAGTCCGCTCGCTTAACGATCCGCAGCCGATGACCACCGATTCGGTGTTCATGATCTTCTCCACGACTAAGGCGCTGACCGGCACGGTGGCTCTGCAGCTGGTGGAGTCGGGCGACCTCGACCTCGACGCACCGGCCCGCGAATATGCCCCCGGCCTGGCCGATGTGCAGGTCATCGAGGGCTTCGACGTCGATGGCTCCCCGATTCTGCGGGCTCCGGCAAGCGAACCGACGACCAAGCAGCTGCTGCTGCACACGGCGGGATTCGGCTACGACTTCTTCAACGAGAAGTATGAGCGCCTTGCCCGTGAGCAGGGCCAGCCGAGCATCGTCAGCAGCACCAAGCAGGCCCTGCAGACGCCGCTGCTCTTCGACCCAGGCACCCAATGGGAGTACGGATCGAACATGGACTGGGTCGGTCAGGTCATCGAAGGCATCACCGGAACCACCCTGGGTCAGGCGATGCAGACTCGGGTCCTCGACCCGCTGGGGATGAAGGACAGCAGCTTCCGGACATCGGCGTCGATGCGGCAGCGGCAGGCGACGATGCACCAGCGCACCGACGGTCAGCTGGCCGCCACCGACTTCATGCTGCCCGAGCCGGAGGTGGAGATGGGAGGTCACGGCCTCTTCTCGACCGTCGACGACTACCTCACGTTCATCAGGATGTGGCTCAATGACGGTCAGGCAGACGATGGCACCGTCGTTCTACGCCCCGAAACGGTGGACCTGGCCACCAAGAACCACCTCGCCGATCTCAAGGTGAAGATGCTGCCCGGTGTCATCCCGAGTCTGTCCAACGATGCGGAGTTCTTCCCCGGCATGCCGAAGTCGTGGGGGTACACGTTCATGATCAACGAGGAGGACGCGCCGACCGGGCGTCCGGCAGGAGCCGTAGCCTGGGCGGGACTTGCCAACCTCTTCTACTGGATCGATCGGGAGAACAACATCGGCGGCTACTGGGCGACGCAGATCTTCCCCTTCGCGGACCCAGCATCGGTCGGGGGCTACCTCGAGATGGAGACAGCGGTCTACGATGCTCTGAAGGGCTGATTCGCATCGCGGTGCGAATCGACTCCGCGATGAGACGAACACCCGCAAGGAGGCGATGACGTGCAGGAACTGTTGGGTCGCATAGCCA
Organism: Brevibacterium sp. UCMA 11754; assembly: GCF_021532275.1. Lineage (GTDB taxonomy): Bacteria > Actinomycetota > Actinomycetes > Actinomycetales > Brevibacteriaceae > Brevibacterium. Next base: position 247,128 of record NZ_JACBOT010000029.1, on the reverse strand, counting down.
ACCTGGACCCCCAGGCGAGTCTTGGCCTGCGCGTCATCGCCTGCTTCGACGAACTCATGGTCGGCGAGGTCAATTCCCGTGCCCTCGCCGCGGCCGCCGCGGCCCTTGCCGGCTGCCCGGCAGGGTTTCGCAACGGCGACAGGAGCAGACAGCTGCGCATCGATCCGTCAGGGAGCCCGGGCGCGGGTGCCCGCCCCGCCGAGGTGAGCGCACTGGTCCTGCCGGATGCCTCCGAGGTCTGGCTCGAGAGAGGGGGGCAAGCCCTGCCGAACGACGACCTCATCCTCGAACGGTTCGGCCTGGCCATCGGGGTGAGGTTCGGATTCGAACGACAGCAGCTGGAGACTCCGCGGGACGTGGCGCTCGCATTGGACACCACCGCGCCCACCGAGGAGCGGGTTGCCGCGGCGGTTCGGCTCGGACTCGTGGCCGGACACGGGTACCGGGTGCTCGTCGCTCCGTTGTTTGCCGTCTTCGACAGACGTCCCGCCGGTCCCACCGATGTCGTCGCCAGCGAGTACGGCGCCCTGCAGGTCCTCATCGTCGCCGACCAAGCTGAGAACATCGCCGTGACACCGGCTGGCCTTGGCCCCGTCGGCTTGATCGGCGACCTGCCCCGTTCGCTGCGCGCCGCCGTGGTGGCACTGCGTCTCAGCCGTCCTCCCGAGGAGGGCCTCGTGCGCGCGGAGAATTTCGGCGGCCTCGTCGAACTGCTCGCCGAATCGCCCGACGCTGTCGACCCCGATGCCGCCCGCATCGACGAGATCATGGAAGCACCCTGGGCGGAGTCGACGGTGCGTGTTGTCCTCGAGGCACCGACGATCAGGCAGGCGGCCAGAGACCTCGGTCTCCATCACAGCACCGTGCAGGGCAGAGTCGAGCAGCTCGCTCGCTGCCTCGGCTACGACCCGCTCACCGGGTACAACAGAACCCGGTTGGGCATCAGCGTGCTCAGGTGGCGGCTGCGCAACTCCCACGTCCTCGAACTTCCCGGGCCTGTGGGCTGAAGGCTGGCACTACTCCCTCCCGGAGCTGATCCACGTCGGATTGTTGACGATGTTACGGCTGCCCTCGACCAATGACCGGATGGAATCGAGCTGAGTCATGTCATCGGCGTCGAGACGCAGATCCACGGCCCCAAGGTTCTCCAGCGCACGCTCGGGTTTGCGCGAGCCGGGAATCGGAACGGCGGAGACTCCCATCTGGGCGGCGCGGTGGAGGAGCCAGGCCAGTGCGACCTGAGCGTTGGTGGCGTCGTGACGTCGAGCCACCTCGGCGACGATCTCGACGATCTTCTGATTGGCATCCCACGCCTCGCCCATGCGGGAAGTGCCGCCGCGGAAGTCGCCGGCGACCTGCTCCTTGGTCAGCGTGCCGGTGAGGAAGCCGCGGCCCAGGGGGCTGTAGGGCACGAAGCCGACCCCGAGCTCGGCACAGGCAGGAACGACACGGTCCTCGACGTCGCGAGACCATAGGCTCCACTCGGACTGGAGAGCGGCGATCGGGTGGACCGCGTGCGCTCGCCGCAGCTCCTCGGAGGTGACCTCCGAGAGGCCGATGTGGCGGATTTTGCCCGCCTCGACCAGCTCGGCCATGGCGCCGACGGTCTCCTCGATCGGAACATCGGGATCCGGGCGATGGTGGTAGTAGAGATCGATCGTGTCCACGCCGAGGCGGGCCAACGAAGCATCGCAGGCTGAGCGAGCATATTCCGGGCGTCCATCGGTGCGTTTGGCCGGGGCATCCGTCCCGTCCCTGGGAGCGGTGATTCCGAACTTCGTGGCCAACTGGACCTCGTCGCGGCGCTTGGCCAAGAACGGTGCGAGCATCTCTTCGTTCGTTCCGGCCGGTCCGGAAGCGCCGTCGCGAGGTTTGCCGTAGACATCAGAGGTGTCGAGGAAGGTGATACCAGCGTCGACAGCGGTGCTCAGGGTTTCCCGTGCCGCTTCATCGGTGGTGCCGCCGTAGACGTGGGACAAGGCCATGCAGCCGAAGCCGATGGGGGAGACGGTGAGGTCGCCGAGGTGTGTGGTGGTCATGATGGATCTCCTACTGAGGCGGTTGTACGTGATGGGATAGTGGCCGTTGTTGAGTCGTCGCCGGCTGTGCCTGCGTATTTGGCGATCTTGTAGTCCGTGGTGGTCAGGGCCAGCTCCAGTTCGTGGATCTGGGTGAGAATGTGTTCTCGTTGGTCGACCATGATCTGAAGACGCTGCGGTGTCGTTGCCTCCCCGGCTCGGACCAGTTCAACATAGCGCTTGAGCTGGCTGATGCCCATGCCGGAGGTGCGCATGCGCACGAGGAAGTCCAGGCGTTCGACGGTCGCCGAATCGTAGACCCTGTGCCCGGAATGGGATCGGGCCACTTCAAGCAGGCCGGCCCGCTCGTAGTAGCGGGCGGTGTGCGCCGTGATGCCGAGGACTTCGCTGACCTCGGAGATCGAGAGAACCCTGTCGGGATCGACCGACAGAGCCTGCCTCAGATCTGAAGGGCGTGAGACGTCTGCCGTGTGCTGGGTCATGGAAACAAACCTACGACTGTGAGTGCACTCTAAGTCAAGGGGTTTGGGAGAAACTCATCGCTAGCCTCAGGTGGCGGTGCCTGAGTTGGCTTTTCCTTGATTGTCCTCGCTAGTGGCTGGATACTTGACCCTATGTCCGCGTCGCAGCAGTCCCTCCGTGCCGTTGTCTTTCTTGGGTTGAGTGTCGATGGCCGCATTGCGCGGCCGGACGGGGACTTGGAGTGGCTGACCAGCCGCGGCGAGGCCGCCGGAGATGCGGGCTTCACGCCGTTCGTTGAGTCGGTTGACGCGGTGATGATGGGCCGGAAGACGTACGAGGCGATCGCTTCCATCCAGGAGTGGCCCTACCTCGGTCGCCCGATCCACGTCATCAGTACGACCCTCGACGCAGATGCCGACCCTCGCATCATCGTGCACCGCTCACCCGAGGTGGCCATCGACGCAGCGGAGCTAAGCGGCTGCAAGCGCGTCTACGTCGACGGTGGGGCGACCGTCCGGTGGTTCCTTGCCGCCAAGCTTGTCGACGAGCTCACGCTCTCCCAAGTACCTGTGCTCATCGGCGATGGGCCATCACTGTTCGGATCACTTGGCGGAGATGTGGATCTCGAGCACGTGCGCACCACAGTCCTCGACGGCGGGATGGTCCAGACGACCTACCGGGTCGTGGACGGGCCAACGCCTCACACGTCCGAGTAGATCACGTTGATCGAGAGGTCACTCCCGGAGTGGGGAGAGACTCTAGTTGCGATGCAAGGGACTACGAGTGGGAGTCTTGTGGCACCACGTTGCTTCTGGCGATGTAAAGGCAGATCTCGTTCACACCAATCAGAAAGACGCCTGATGCCAGCAGGACGGCGCCAGCTACGGTCACCCCGGTCAAGAGAAGGATGATTCCCGCAACCAGGAGCGGGTAGCTCAAGCCGGTGAGCAGGACTGAACGACGAGCAGATTCACTCACTCTCACTGATCACCGACCTCGATTGTGTGCTTGGCGGCGAGTGCGTGCTCTCTCAATCTTTATCCAATCCGAGCGGAAAATTCTGCTCACAGTCCTGACCGCGAATCCGCAGGAACTCTGATCGGACTCGATTCAGGTCAGCCTACTATTTTCTATGTTCCTTACACTCACTGAAATGCGCGGCTCTTCCACCGCCCGTGCCGTCGTTCGAAAGCAAACCTCTCCGCCCTCAGATGCCTGACTCGATTCACGACGTCCGGGGCGTAGCTATAGGCCGCATCCGTATCAACAATCCCCTCGAGCACGACGGTGTACTTATCGAGTGGCAGTTCTATGTGCCGACACAGCGCATCGCGAGCAGCTGACGTGTGCTCTGTCTTCTCCAGGTCGAGGATCATGCGGTCATGCGCGGAGAGTTCGTTCACGGTGCCAGGGACCATACGGGCCAGTGTCGCATATTGACCATAAGGCCGACGCGGACGAGCGATCCAGGCTCGAAGATCGCCGAGGTGGTGAACCCTAGGACCCGGCACCACGTCTGCCGGAATCGTCTGCCGAGAGCAGATAGCTGAGCACGTCGGTGACCGTGACCACCGCATGGCTGCCATCAGATCGCTCGACCAGTGCCAGCTGTGTTCCTGCATCCTTCATTGCTCCGAAGGCGCGGCCGACGGTCATGGTTGCTGGCAGGACTTCGACCGGGCGGGTCACCTCGGTGATGGTGTCTCCTCCGGCGAGGCCGAGGACATCGCGGACATGGACCACGTGAGTCGGTGGCTGCTCAGACACGGTGTGCACGAGGATGCGTCGGTGGCGATCGCGCTGTGCGGCGTCTCGTACCTGAGCCACTGTCGCATCCGGTCCGACAGCAGTCGGATTCCCGCGCTTCGCCACCAGTTCGCCGAGGCTGAGCTGAGTCAGCTCGAGAGCGCCGAGCAGTGCATCCGAGGACTCCCGTTCGATGGTTCCCGCCTGCGCCGAATGGCGCAGCAGCTCTCGCAGATCGTCCGAGGTGTGGCCCTGATCGACCTCGTCGACGGGTTCGACGCCGACGAGTCGCAGGCAGGCGTTGGCCGCGTTGTTGAGCACGTGGAGCAGGGGCCGGGTGAGGAACATGAACGCCCGCATCGGCAGCGCGAGTAGGATCGCGGAGCGCTCCGGGTGCGCCACAGCCCACGATTTCGGGGCCATCTCACCGACGACGAGATGGAGGAACGTGACGATGATGAGGGCGAGGACGAATCCCGTGAGGTCGGCGATCCACAGCGGAAGACCCAGAGCCTCGGCGACCGGCGTGATCCAATGATGAACCGCAGGCTTCGTGATCGCACCCAGCGCCAGGGTGCACGCCGTGATGCCCAGCTGGGAACCGGCGAGGAGGACGGAGAGCTCGGTGGAGCTGCGCAGCGCCGCTCTGGCCGAGCGGCTGTCGGCCGCCGCATCTTCCAGCCGGTGGCGTTTGGCGGCGATGAGAGCGAATTCCACGGCGACGAAGAACGCGCTGAGGCCGATGAAGAGGACAGTGAGGGCGACAATGACCCAGGGGTTGCTCATCGCTGAACCTCGATTCCGATCCGCAGCTGGGAGGGCACGTGGGAGGCCACCTCGAGGACGTCGACGGTGAGCTTGACCGGACTCGGGGCTTGTGTGCCGGCGAGCTCGGCAGGATCGATAGGCAAGGTGATCTCGATCCGGTCACCGACCTCGGGGAAGCCCTTGGCCTCTTCGATGACAAGGCCTGAAAGCGTCTGCGCCGAGGTGGCGGGCAGGTCGCGTTCGAGCGCGCGGGAGAGCTCGTCGAGGGGCATCGCCCCCGGAGCCGTCCAGGTGCCGTCATCATCTGCGACGATCTCCTCGATCGCCTCATCGTGTTCGTCGACGATGTCACCGACGAGTTCCTCGCCGAGGTCCTCGACCGTGACGATGCCGGAGAACCCTCCGTACTCATCGACGACGCAGCCCATCTGGGCCCGGTTCTCAGTCAAGGTGCGCACGGCGTCGGGCAGGGGCAGGGACTCGGGAACGAAGACCGGCGATTTGAGCAAGGGACGCAGATCGTCTCCGTCAGCGGCGGAGAGGACGTCGAGGAGATCGATCGTGCCCACCACTTCCTCGGCGTCGTTGAGTACCGGGTACCGGGAATGACCGGTCTGCATGAGAGTTCGCACCTGATGAAGCGGCGTGTCCTCGCGGATGACGTCGACCCGTGAGCGGGGCACGGTGGCGTGGTCGACGCTCTGTTGTGGGAAGTCGAGGATGCGGTCGAGGATAAGGGAATCTTCGTCGACGAGATCCCCACTCTGTCGTGAGTCCGCGACGATATGTTTGAGATCGCGACGGGTCGCGGAGTGGTCGACATCGTGGACAGGTTCGATCCCGAGGACCTTGAGCAGGGCGTTCGAAGCCTTGTCGAAGATCGTGATGAGCCAACCGAATACGGCGAGATAGATCGCAGTCGATCGCGCAAGCCAGATAGCCAGGGGCTCAGGCCGGGCGATCGCGAGGTTCTTCGGAAACAGTTCACCGAAGACCATCTGGATGATCGTCGCCACCACCAGGGCGAGCACAGTGCCGATGACGACTCCGGTGCCGGTGGGGATCGCGGTCCCGCCGAGGGCCTCACCGACGGCAGTGCCGATGAGGGGTTCGGCGACATAGCCGACCAGCAGTCCGGTGACGGTGATACCCAGCTGAGCACCGGAGAGCATAAACGAGGTGCGGCGAGTGATCGATTGAGCGCGCTCGGCGGCTTTGTCACCGGCGGCCGACCGGGCAGCCAGGCGAGAACGGTCGACGGCCATATAGGCGAATTCCTGGGCCACGAAGTAGCCGGTGGCCACTGTGATGAGCAGGACGACGAGCAGGCCGATGAGAAGCGAGAGAAGCCAGGTCAACGGAGTTCACCTGCCCGCGCGAGATGTTGCTGAGGTCTGATACTGCCAATGATGTCCCAGCCGGGACTTCGATAGTCGTCCATGTTCCTTCCGGAAGTCTGCATGTAGGCGGCTGACTACGATTATCCAGATGAAAGCTGGCAGCGCGCTGTGGGTGGGTGCTGCGACGAGGTGACGACTCTCGCCACGCTTCTATGACCACTGAACACTTGTGGTGCAGGTGGCCAGTTTGCAAACTGGCCACCTGCACCACAAGTGATCGATCGTCCTCGGGCCCTACGTCCTCGGGCCCTACGTCCTCGGGCCCTACGACCCCACGAACGCCGTCGCGAAGAACGGCACGAAGGTCACCAGCGCTAGGGCGGCCAAGAGCACCAGGGCGCTCGGGATGGCAGCCTTCGCCACGCTCATCACGCTCATGCCCGACATACCGGAGGCGACGAACAGGTTGAGCCCCAGCGGCGGCGTGATCATGCCGATCTCCAGGTTCATCACGACGATGATGCCGAAGTGGATCGGGTCGATGCCCAGCTCCATGGCGATCGGCAGCAGGATTGGCGCGAGGATGAGGATCGCTGAGGACGTCTCCATCACACAGCCCACGAACAGCAGCAGGATGTTGACGAGGATGAGGAACTGCCAGGGCTGCAGGTCCCAGTCGGTGATCGTTGCCGATATCGACCCCGGGATCCGTTCGCTGGCCAGCACGAAGGTGAAGAGGATGCCGTTGGCGATGATGAACATGACCATCGCCGAGGTCTTCACCGACGAGAGCGTGACTTCCCACAGCTGCGAGATCTTGATCTCGCGGTAGATCACCAGGGACACCACCAGGGAGTAGGCGACTGCGACGGCCGCCGCCTCGGTGGGGGTGAACCAGCCGGAGTAGATTCCGCCGAGGACGAGGAACGGCAGCGCCAGCGCGAGGATAGCGTCGCGGAAGGCCTTGAGTTTGTCGGCATTCGACAATTTGAAGCCGGCTCCCGCGTGACCGTACCCCTTCTTCCATGCCACGAACACGGCCATGGCCAGCAGCATGACGCCGGCAAGGATGCCCGGCAGGATACCGGCGAGGAAGAGATCGCCGATGTTCTGTTCGGTGGCGATGCCGAAGACGATGAGCGGAATCGACGGGGGAATGAGGATGCCCAAGGACCCCGAAGTGGCCACGAGTCCTGTGGAGAACTCCTTCGGATAGCCGTTTCGCATCATGGCAGGGATCATCAGCGCGCCGACGGCGACGACCGTGGCAGGCGAGGAACCGGAGACCGCGGCGAAGAACATGCACGCGAGCACCGTGGTGATCGCCATTCCGCCGCGCAGATGCCCGACCATCGCGGCACCGAAATCGGTCAGCCGCCGCGAGATTCCGCCGCGGGACATGATGTTTGCCGCGAGGATGAAGAACGGGATCGCCATGAGCGGGAATGAGTTGAGCGCATTGAACAGCCGTTCCGAGACCTGAGTCATCGGGATGAGCGTGAAGTAGTAGAAGTAGACGAGGCTGGTCAGGCCAAGGGCCACCGCGATGGGCGCCGAGGTGACGAGCAGCAGAATGAGGACTGCAATGAGAACGAATGTTGCTTCGAGCATCAGCGATCCCCTTCCTTCGTGCCGTCTCCGTCGCCGAGGTTGTCGTCCCCGGTCGTACGGTTGTTCGGCGTCGTGGACGGATCGTCATCGATGGCGACATCCTTCACGTTGATGCCGACGGCCGCGGCCTCTTCAGCGAACACGTCTTTGTCGAGTGCCTCCGGTGGTGTCTTCACCGCACGGATGAGCATTTCGGCGGCGCGGATGAAGAACAGCGTCATGCCGATCGCCAGCGAGAGTTCGACGACCCACAGCGGCAGCTTGAGAGCCGGGGTGATCGTGGTGCGCGAGAACGGTTCGCTGATGAGCGCCCAGGACAGGTAGGCGATGAAGCCCGCGTAGATCAGCGTCATGAGGCCGCCGAGGACAACGAAGAACTTCTTCTTCTTGCCTTTGAGAAGCGTCGGCATGATGTCCACGGCCACGTGCTCGTTGTGGCGCAGGGTCACGACCGCGCCGAAGAAGGTCGAACAGATGATGAGGTAGATGATGGCCTCTTCGGACCAGAACAGGACATCACCGGTGATGTTGCGCAGAAGCACGGCGAAGACCGCGAGTGCTGTGGCGCCGATGAGACTGGCGCCGGCCAGGAAGTTCTCCACCCGGCTCAGATACTTGTCGAAGGTTCTCATCGTCACTCCCGTTCCTTGTCACGCAGCAGGAGCTCATCAACGACCTCGGGGCCGATGACATCCCGGTACTTCTCGTACTCGGAGGGCACCACCCGGTCCTTAAACGACTGGCGCTCCTTCTTCGTGGGCACGACGATTGTCGTGCCACCGGATTCCTCGATGAGTCGCTTCGACTCCGCATTGACCTTCTGCGACTCCTGCCGGTTGAATGCGGAAGCCTCGTCCGCGGATTCGTCGACGACTGCCTGCAGATCATCCGGCAGTTCGTCGTACCAACGCTTGTTCACAGTGAGGATGTAGCCGATGTAACCGTGGTCGAGTTCGGTCACGTACTTCTGGACCGTATGCATCTTCTGTGACTCAATGTTCGAGTAAGTGTTCTCACCGCCGTCGATGAGTCCCTGCTGAAGGCCGTTGTAGACCTCCGCGAAGGCCAGGGGAGACGGGATTCCGCCCCAAGTCTCGAACTGGGTGCGCAGGACGTCGGAGGGCTGGATGCGGTACTTCTTGCCCTTCATGTCCTTGGGCGAGAGCGTTGGGCTGTTCGAGTGGATCTGCTTCATTCCGGAGTCCCACAGACCCAGCACTTTGAGCCCATTGGCCTCAAGATCCGGGTTGGCGTAGATCGCCTTGCCGATTTCGGTGTCGGGACTGACGATATCCGGTATCTCATCGGGTTCGTCGAAGATGAACGGCAGGTCAAGGACCTGCAGGCTCGGTGCGATCGTCGTGAACTTCGCGCTCGCCGGGGCGAGCATCTGCACGGCGTTGGACTGCAGTGCCTGCATCTCATCCTTGTCGCCGTAGAGCTCCGAGTTCGGGAACACCTCGACCTGAATGCGACCGTCGGATTTCTCCTCGATCTGCTTCGCAAAGTAGTCGGCGGCGAGTCCCTTCGGCGTACCCGTCGACGTCACATGGGCAAAGCGCAGTTCGAACTTCTCCTGCTTGCCGCTGCGCGCGGGATTGCAGCCGCTCAGAGCGAGCAGGCAGATCGACAGGCAGGCAACCAGCGGTTTCCACCTGGGTCGTCGTATCGACGTCATCGTCAGCTCCAGTAATCGAGACCAGTGTCATGTCAGTCTCCGAGGTGACCAGTGCAGACATCGCAGTCTGCTGCACAATGCACGGCAACGTGCCTTGGCGGTGCGCTGAGTCACACAAGGAGTCAAACGATTTGAGCTTAGACGAGAATCAGTCGATTTCCAATATTATCTACCAAAGAATGCATTATTTCTTGAGATGTGGGAATCCAAGGGCGATGGATACAGAGAACGGGGGAGTGGGGTTGCTCAGTCCGCGTCGAAGTCGAAGGGGTCAGTGATCGGCTCGCCCGTCGTCGATTCGGCCAGGCGCAGGAATCCATTGGTGATGTGATCGCCGAGGTGGGTCGCCGCAGCGTCGGGATCGATCCGTTTCACGGCATCGACGATGGACTGATGTTCGCTGTGGACCTGATTGAGTCGGTCCGAGCTGTCGAGCGTGAGATCCCAGGGGAAGGCTCGCCACCTGGTCGCGATGTCATCACGCAGGGCCGGCAGTCCGCACCGGTCGTAGAAGAAGAAGTGGAACTCCTCATTGCGGGTGTTGCGGCCCATGGCATCGCCTTCTTCACTGGCGGCATCCAGGGCCTCGAGGAGCTTCTCGGCCTGGCGCAGCTCGTGGCGGGAGATCCTTGTCGTGGCGCGAGCGATGGCGAAGGTCTCTGTGAGCTTGCGGGTGACGAAGAGTGATTTGAGGCGGTCGATGTCGACCCCGGCCACGCGAACGCCGCGGTGGGCTTCGGAGGACACGAGGCCTTCGGATTCGAGGATGCGCAATGCCTCGCGCACAGGGGTGATCGAGGCGCTGAACCAGTCGGCGACCTGGTCCTGGCGCAGGCGCTCGCCGCGATCGAGTTCGCGGCCGAGGATCTTCCGGCGCAGGCCGAGGACGATTTTGTCCCGCTTCGTCGATGCTGATTCCTGATCCACTCCACAGCCTTCCGTTGCCGCTCGTCGTCTGTCGTCGATTACCTTCGCTCAGTGAAGTGTATCCCGGTGCACGGTTTCAGAGTGAACAATGCATGATTATCGGAATGATGTATTCTGTCGGGGAAAGCTTATGAAATCTCGTTGTGGAGGCCCCGTGCACGCCGAACTTCCCTTGTCCGGGATCACCGTCATCAGCTGCGAGCAGGCTGTGGCGGCGCCCTTCGCCTCCAGGCAGCTCGCCGATCTCGGTGCTCGTGTGATCAAGATCGAACGCCCCGGGACTGGGGACTTCGCTCGCGGCTATGACACGACGGTCAACGGAATGGCGAGTCACTTCGTGTGGCTCAACCGCAACAAGGAGAGCCTGAGCGTCGACCTCAAACACCCGGAGGGCAAGGCGATCCTCAAGAACCTCGTCGCCGAGGCCGACGTGTTCATCCAGAACTTCGCCCCCGGCGCCGCCGAGCGCTTGGGCTTCAGTGCTGAAGAGCTGCGCGACATGAACGATCGACTCATCTACGCCTCGATCTCCGGATACGGACCAGACGGGCCGTACAAGAATGCCAAGGCTTACGATGCACTTGTGCAGGCCGAGGCAGGTTTGGTCTCCGTAACGGGGACCGAGGATCATCCCGCGAAGACGGGAATCTCAACGGCGGACATCTCCGCCGGAATGTACGCGTATTCCGGCATCCTCACCGCGCTGTTCAACCGTGAACGCACCGGCGAGGGCGCCACCTTGCAGATCAGCCTCTTCGACTCCCTCGTCGAATGGATGGGCTACCCCCTCTACTTCACCCACGGCAGCGGCACCCGCCCCACTCGGGCCGGAACCTCGCACGCTGCCATCGCCCCCTATGGCGCCTTCACCTGCGGCGATGGCACTCAGATCATGCTGGCGATCCAGAACGAACGCGAATGGAAGAGCTTCGCCACCCAGGTCCTTGGTCGAGAGGACATGGTCACCGACGAACGCTTCGACCGGGCAGCCCACCGCTACGCCCACCGCGATGAGCTGCAAACCATCATCGAAGCAGTCTTCGCCGACTTCACCGGCGCGCAATGCGACGAGCTCCTCGAAACCGCCAAGGTCGCACACTCGCGGCAGCGGGACATGACTGAGATCGCCGATCACCCCCAGCTGGTCGAGCGCGATCGCTGGCAGGACGTCGGTTCCCCGGTCGGGCCGATCCCGATGCTGCTGCCTCCGGTCGGCATGTCCGGGGTTGAACCTCGGATGGATCCGATTCCCGATGTCGGAGACCATACGGACACCATCCTCGGCGATCTGGGATTCAGCCCGGAGAAGGTTGCCGAACTCCATCGTGAAGGAGCAGTCTGATCACCATGGCCGAACAACCTGACACAACACCGGCCTTCGCGTATACGTCTCTGCTGCCCACCAGCGGTGCGGGGCCGGCCATGCGCCGCCTCGACATCGACGGTGTGAAGCAGATCCACGCCGAGGTGGCCGACCAGTCCAGGTCCTTCCTGCAGGTGGCGCCCTCAACGCTCACCGCCCTCGCCGAGGTGGCCTTCAAAGAGGTCTCGCACTACCTGCGCACCGACCACCTGGCCAGCCTGCGCGCCATCATCGACGATCCGGAGGCCAGCGCCAACGACGTCTTCGTCGCCCTCGACCTGCTGCAGAACGCTTCGGTCTCTGCCGGGGAGGTCCTGCCGATGTGCCAGGACACCGGCACAGCGATCGTCTCCGCCAAACGTGGCCCCAATGTGCTCACCGATGGTGACGATGCGAGGCACCTCTCGGCCGGCATCCACAAGGCGTACGAGGAACTCAACCTTCGCTACTCACAGTTGGCTCCGGTCAGCCTCTTCGAAGAGAAGAACACGGGCACCAACCTGCCCGCACAGATCGAAGTGGGCCTCAGTCCAGACGATGACTATGAGCTGCTGTTCATGGCCAAGGGCGGGGGAAGTGCGAACAAGTCCTTCCTCTACCAGGAGACGAAGGCCGTGCTCAACGAGTCATCGATGCTCGACTTCCTGGCAGAGAAGATCTCGACGCTGGGCACAGCAGCCTGCCCTCCCTACCACCTGGCAGTGGTCATCGGCGGGCCCTCGGCGGAGTTCACGCTCAAGACCGCGAAACTAGCCAGCGCCCACTACCTCGATGACCTGCCGACGGCCGGGGACGCGAGACGGGGCCACGGATTCCGCGACACGGACTTCGAAGACACCGTGTTCACGCTGACGCAGACGCTCGGGTTCGGGGCACAGTTCGGGGGTAAGTACTTCTGCCACGACGTGCGCGTCGTCAGGCTCCCACGCCACAACGGGTCTCTGCCGATCGCCATCGCCGTGAGCTGTTCGGCGGACCGGCAGATCATTGCCCGCATCAACGCAGACGGTGTGTTCATCGAAGAACTCGAACACGATCCGGCTCGGTTCCTGCCGTCGATGGGTCGCGTCGATGAGATCGAATCCGGCAACGTCACCGCCGTCGACCTCGACCGGCCCATGCCAGAGCTCCAGTCCCAGCTGAGCCAATTGGCCGTCGGCGACAGGCTCTCACTGACAGGCACGATGATCGTCGCCCGAGACATCGTCCACGCGAATCTGCGCCAGCGACTGGCTGAGGGTGGTCAGCTGCCCGACTACTTCAAAGACCATCCGATCTATTACGCGGGCCCGGCCAAGACCCCGGAGGGAATGCCCTCGGGATCCTTCGGGCCGACCACCGCCTCACGGATGGACACCTATGTGCGCGAGTTCCAGGAAGCCGGCGGGTCGATGATCATGCTCGCCAAGGGCAACCGCTCGGCCCAGGTCAAGAACTCCTGTGCGGAATTCGGTGGCTTCTACCTAGGCTCCATCGGCGGACCCGCGGCACGTCTGGCCCAGGACTGCATCACCGAAGTCGAGGTCCTCGATATGGAAGACCTGGGGATGGAAGCGGTATGGCGCATCAAGGTTGAGGACTTCCCCGCGTTCATCGTCACCGACGACAAGGGCCACGACTTCTTTGACACCACCGGACCCGACACCACAATCAGTCTCGGACGAACCAGAACGGCCAAGGACGGCGCCCAGCTGGACTGAACCGACCACGGACACAGCCACGTCGGGCCACCTCGGCGAGGCAGATAATCACAACTTCAGCAGCAGAGGAAAAGGAATTCGAGATGGCAGTCAGCAGCGAAGAGCAGATGATGATCGACACGGTCGCCGAGTTCATCGACCACGACGTCAAACCACACGTCAACCGGGTCGAGCATGCCGACGAATATCCGGAGAAGTGGATCCAGACCATGAAGGACATGGGCATCTACGGTCTCGCGATCGACGAGCCCTGGGGTGACGGCAAAGTCTCGACCGAGGCCTATGCACTCATCACGCAGGAACTGGCCCGCGGGTGGATGTCCTTAGCCGGTGCCATGGGCGGGCACACCGTCGTGGCCAAGCTCATCGCCGAATACGGCACCGCCGAGCAGAAGGATCAGTACCTGCCGCGCATGGCCACCGGTGAGCTGCGTGCGACCATGGCCCTGACCGAACCCGGCGGCGGCTCTGACCTGCAGGCTATGCGCACGGCCGCGGCCAAGGACGGCGAGGACTACGTCATCAACGGGTCGAAGACCTGGATCACCAATGCCCGCAAGTCCGATCTCATCGCACTGCTGTGCAAGACCGACCCGTCCGCCGACCCCCGCCACAAAGGCATCTCGATCATCCTTGTCGAGAAGGGCGAGGGTTTCACGGTGTCGAAGAACCTCTCGAAGCTCGGTTACAAGGGTGTCGAAACCTGCGAGCTCGTGTTCGAGAACCTGCGTCAGCCGCAGTCCCAGCTGCTCGGCTCGGTCGAAGGCGTGGGCTTCAAACAGATGATGAAGGGCCTGGAGATCGGCCGCATCCAGGTCGCGTCCCGCTCGCTCGGCGTGGCCCAGGCTGCGCTCAACGACGCAGTGAAGTACTCGCAGGAGCGCGAGTCGATGGGCAAGCCGATCTGGCGTCACCAGGCCGTGGGCAATCAGCTGGCGAAGATGGCCACCAAGCTCGAGGCCGCCCGGCAGCTCGTCCTCCACGCGGCTCGCACCTATGACTCGGGTGAGCGCGTGGACATGGAGGCCGGCATGGCCAAGTACTACGCCTCAGAGATGGCAGCCGAGGTGGCCCTTGACGCGATCCGTGTCCATGGCGGTTACGGATACTCCACCGAGTACGACGTCGAACGTTACTACCGTGACGCACCGCTGATGATCGTCGGCGAAGGCACCAACGAAATCCAGCTGAACGTCATCGCCAAACAGCTCATCGGCCGGAACAAGGCCTGAGAGGGAGACTCGCCATGACGCACAAACCCAGGCCCAGGCCGAACACCCCGCATTTCATGACCGAGGAACGGTTGGAGATCCAGGCGCTCGCCCGCGAGTTCGCCCACGATGTCGTCCTCCCGCTGGCCAATGAGCTTGACCCTATTGAGGGACAGTTCCCGGACTGGTTCATCAAACAGATGGCCGACATGGGGTTCTTCGGCATTTTGATCCCCGAAGAATACGGGGGCCTGGGGCTCGGCGTATTCGAGTACTGCCTCGTCGCCGAAGAACTCTCCAGAGCCTGGATGAGTGTTGGTGGGCTCCTGGCTCGTGGCAACGGGATGGGTGGCAACTTCTCTCCCGAACAGGAAGCCAGAATGCTGCCGAAGGTCGCCACCGGCGAATACCTAGGCGCCTATTCTCTCTCTGAGGCTGAAGCGGGCTCAGATGTTGCCAACATTCGCTGCAAGGCCACCCGCGCCGATGACGGGGGCTGGGTCATCAACGGCACGAAGATGTGGTGCACGTTCGCCGACCAAGCCAACTATTTGATCCTCTTCGCCCGCACCTCGACCGACGAGGCCAAGCGTCATCGCGGGATCTCGGCCTTCCTCGTGGAGAAGGAACGCGGTTCCTTCCCCGAGGGCATGTCTGGCACTGCTGTGAAGAAGATCGGGTACTTCGGATGGAAGACCTGGGACCTGAACTTCGACGACTTCCATCTCCCCGCCGAAGCTCTGTTGGGTGAGGAAGACCGAGGCTTCTACCAAGCAGTCTCGGGTCTCGAGGTCGGACGTGCGCACACTGCGGCTCGGTCGATCGGCCTGGCACAGGCCGCGCTGGAAGACTCGATCGCGTACTTGAAGCAGCGGGTCCAGTTCGGGCATCCGCTGGCGGACTTCCAGCATCTGCGGTTCAAGGTTGCCGACATGGCGGCCCAGATCGAGGCCAGCCGTGCTTTGATGTATCACGTGTGCACCGAAATCGACTCCGGTCGCCGCTGTGACAAGGAAGCCGCGATGGTGAAGTACCTGGCCGCCGAGATGGCGGAGAAAGTGACCTCGGAGGCCGTGCAGATCCATGGTGGTGCCGGGTACACGAAGGACTTCGCAGTGGAACGCCACTGGCGTGACGCCCGACTGACGAAGATCTTCGAGGGCTCGTCAGAGATTCAGATGCGCATCATTTCCGATGAACTGTTAGGACGTTGAAATGACTGAGATCAATCTGCAGGACTGGGTCGGACGAAGCAGCACCGAGGAAGACATTGCCTCTCCGATCAGCGCGGCCCGACTGGCCACGCTGCTTGAACAGGATGTTTCCGGAGGTTCGGGCCCACAGAAACTGTTCCCGGTGGGACATTGGCTGCACTTCGCGGAAGACGATGTGCCGATGAGCGAACTGGGCAACGATGGTCACGTGAAGCTCGGCGGATTCATGCCACCGGTCGGACTGCCTCGGCGCATGTGGGCCGGCAGCAAGCTGCAGTTCCATTTACCGATTCTCGCCGGGCAGAAGTTGTCGCGGACGACAACTATCGAATCGATTACGGAGAAGACCGGCGGCAGCGGATCCCTCTGCTTCGTTGTGCTGCGCCACGAGGTCTCCGCCGATGGAAACCTCGCGACGACGGATCGGCACACGATCGTCTACCGGGAAGCCACCTCGGCGCCTGAAGGATCCTCCGCAGCACCAGCGCGTGCGGATTCCCCGGCACCCGAAGGTTGGGACTGGGTGCGCTCGGTGCGTCCCAACGAGGTCACGCTCTTCCGCTACTCAGCTCTGACGTTCAACTCCCACCGCATCCACTACGACCACCCGTATGTGACGGGCGTCGAAGGGTATCCGGGACTCGTCACCCACGGCCCGCTGACGGCCACGCTTCTGCTCGACGCATTCATGAAGAACCATCCAGAGGCGAGCGTCGCGACGTACGACTTCCGCGCGAAGTCACCCCTGTTCGCCAACGAGCAGATCCACCTCGTCGGTCGCAGCACCGGAGCAAACACTCATGAACTCGAAGCCATCGGACCTGATGGTCAGACCGCGATCGCGGCAACTGTGACGACCACGGAAAGCTGAGGAGCTCCCATGTCTGAGACACGACCGGCACCACTGACCGGATTGAAAGTCGTCGAGATCTCTGCCTTCATCGCAGCACCTTTGGGTGCGATGACTCTGGCACAGTTGGGTGCCGACGTCATCCGCATCGACCCGATCGGCGGCAACATCGACGCCAACCGCTGGCCGATCAGCGATGACGGCACGAGCATCTACTGGGCGAGCCTGAATAAGGGCAAGCGCTCGGTCACCCTCGATCTCAAGTCCGAAGAGGGACAGAAGATCGCCACCGACCTCATCGCTGAGGCGGGCACCCTGGTGACGAACCTGCCCGCTCGCGGATGGCTGAGCTACGAGAACCTCGTCCAGCACCGTGAAGATCTGGTCATGCTGCGGCTCAACGGGTCCCATGATGGGAAGCCGGCCGTGGACTACACGATCAATGCGGCCAGCGGGTTCCCGATCATCACCGGCGATGACAAGAGTCCCGTCAACAATGCCATCCCGGCGTGGGACGTCATCGCCGGCCTGTACATTGCCAATGGCATTACTGCCGCTGAGCTCGATCGCCGGACCTCGGGCAAGGGGCAGGAGATCAACCTCGCCCTGTCCGATGCGATGCTCGCAACCGTCGGCAACCTCGGCTACATCGCCGAGGTGCAGTCGACCGGTAAGACTCGTGGACCGCTGGGCAATGGCCTTTATGGCGCCTACGGGCAGTCGTTCAAGACCTCGGATGAACGCGAGATCATGGTTGCCGTCATCTCGAACAAGCACTGGCGCGGACTGGGCAAGGCGACTGGGCTGTCCGAGAAGCTTGAGATGATCGGGCCCATGCTCGACGTTGATCTCACGACCGAAGGCGGTCGGTTCGAAGCTCGCGAGGCCATCGATGCAGTGCTGCGGCCATGGTTCGAAGCCCACACCGTCGCCGAGGCTGCTTCTGCATTGAGTGGAGCAGGTGTCCTTCATGGGGAGTTCCAGACCTTTGAAGAACTCGTCAAAAACGATCCGTGGTGCTCGTTGGAGAATCCGCTGTTTGGGGAGATCGATCAGCCAGGTGTGGGCCGCGTGCTGGCGCCTCGGGTGCCCTTGTCGTTCGGTGGGTCGCCTGTGGCTGATGCTGTTCCGGCTCCGCAGCTGGGTGGGGATACTGATGCGGTTCTGCAAGGAATGCAGACCGGCAAATAGGTAGCCGTTGTTAAAGCATCCCCGCGGCGTTCGCATGCAGCGGAGAAGTCAGAGCACGTCGAGATTCGTGGCAGAACGAAACGCATCGTATTTGAATTTGAGTAGATCAGCCTGCGGGCGATCTTGACGAACTTTTGGAACCGTCATTAGCTTTTGGCCGTGAAGTTCTTGTAGGCCGTGACGGAGCATTGGTCCGTCGACCTCTTCGAGAAGATCATGGCGTATTTCAACGGTATAGTCTGGCCGGACCCCAAGGAAGTACCTGTCAAAAGCCGCATGGTGGATCTTGCACATAGCTAGTCCATTCACAACTGAGGCGATTCCCTTTTCCTCTCTATCTGCGACTATATGAGCAGCGTCGAGTAACGACGGGTGGGCCAGATTGCAGACTGCACAGTGATTTTCGTATGCAGTAAGAACCGTTGCTCTAAAAACAGGTTGGTGGACCCTGACTTTAGCCATTCGCGTGAGGTACCTTTTTGCCACATACTCGTGAGCCGAAAAATCTATCTCAGAGATGTCGGCGGCCGGTTCGGTTGCCGTGAGAAGAAATCGTTGCTCGTGTGGCTCTTCTCCGACAACATACACAGGTGCGATCACCTGAAATCGAGCCGGTTGCATTGCAATACCCCAGAACCAGATGAGGGGGAGCTTTTGTTCCATTGCGTTACGAAGGCCAACGTTTTCAGGAAACGTCGGATCGTTGCCGCGCCACATGTATCTCAATAGACCGTCGTCTCCGATGAGGTCCTCATAAGGGCGTTCTTGGCCCGGCCTTCGGAATACGGTTTGTATTGAAAGGGCCGCTGAGAACCCCGCGGGCTTCCGAATTCCTTGTTGTGTTGATTGCAGTTTGAATTGTTCACCACCAAACTCGAAATCTTGGATCTCGTCTCGAGTGAGGGGATCGCGGCCATCGTCCGTCCTCATTTGTAGCCATGAGATTGCTGCTTCGCGTAGACCGTCTGGTTCGACCACAGTTAGCACTCTTCCTGTTTTCCCGAGGGGATTGTTGATTGTTGTAGTTCACGCACTGCGGGTAAGTCGGGTGCAGTCCAATCAAGTTCACTGAGTTCGTTAATTGCGGTCCAACGAAGCTCGTCATGGTCCGTGCTTGACTGAGGGACTGGCTCGGCTTCTGCCCAATAGCAAGCAAGATCAATAGTGGCTTCGCCGGTGGTAGTTGTGGCTCGCGAAACGAGACTCCCGATCGTGGCGTCCCCGACGTTGAGTTCTTCTGCCAGCTCTCGAAGCAATGCCTCTTCGGGGGATTCTCCGGGTTCGACCTTGCCGCCTGGAAATTCCCACTTACCGCCGGCCGCCTTCTCAGGATTGCGGCGGCATGCCAAGACACGGCCCTCGCTGTGGAAAATTGCCGCCACTACGCGCAGAGTTTTACTCATGAACCCACACTATAGGGAGATTCCCGTTCAACTGGCTGTTCGGTATGCATTGATTGATGCACATGCCGGCAGCTGGATGAGACCTGGGTTGGAGATTTGTATAGGATTCTTCGTTCACTGCCTCATCGCCCGGGCATAGTCTTCCTTGATGAGGTCGAAGTGGGCCCAGGTCTCGACGGCGGCAACATCGTCGAGCGCGCGCAGAGCTTCGACTGTTGCAAGCACCGCGGTGGAGGAAGACCCGACCGCAGTGGCAATGAAATCATGGGCGCCATGAGATCGTGCGGCGAACTCGATCGAGTCTGATTCCAGGATGAACTGGCGAACTGATTCAAAGTTGCCTGCAAGGGTGATGCCCAGCCCCGTTGCGAAGCGACTGGTAGAGAGTCCACCGGATTTGATCGCAGCGATACGGATGACGCCGGCAGAAATGAGCCGTTGAACCCTGGACCGCACAGCTGACGGTGAGCGGTGAACAACCTCGGCGAGAGTACGATAGCTTGTCCGGCCATCGGCTTGCAGCGCAGCGATGAGTTCGAAGTCGAGTTCATCCAACGCGATGTCATCGCGTCTTTGGGGAACGAAGAAGCCGCGCAGGACTTCGACGTAGGTGGTCACTCGAATCTCACGGACGCCGGAGATCGTTCTGACCGCATCGAGTGTGTCTAAAAGCTCCCGGCTCGAACCGTGTCGAGACTCGAATACCAACGGGCGCTCTCCGCTTGCTATGGACACGAACACAGCATTCGGTAATCGGCCCACCGCCTCGGCGACAGGGGATACGGGGCCATCGACGCGGACCATGGAATGCGTCAGCACATGATGGCCGGCAACTCCGGGGTCGAGCGCTGCGACCACTCGCAATCCTTCGCGTTCTGTGAGCACACGCAGTCGTTCGGAGATGACATGTCGCGAGACTCCATGGGCACGAGCTAGGTCAAGCACGCTCGTGCGTCCATCGCGCTGAAGCGCACGGATGATCGCAGCATCGAGTTGAGAATCCTCCGTATGCCCCATGGTTGCTCCAATCGTGCAGTAGCTGTGAGTATTTGTTCTCTATTCTCGCGCATTCTGTCTCCAGAAGTCGCAAATCAGCGGCTGCCGGCCCATCCCGGGTGAACTATTGTCGGTGACACTGCGCCCGAACAGACCTACCATCACTGCAAGGCCACAACACTCGCCGCACAGCTAAGTCATCGTGGCGATCCGAGCAAAGGAGCTCACCATGACCGCACCCGCATCAAGCGTCCCCGAGCGCACGCATCGTCGCGCGCTCAAATCCGGATTTGCCGCAGCCGTCGGCACGACAATTGAGTGGTACGACTTCTATGTCTACGCCACGGCCGCCGC
This sequence comes from Brevibacterium sp. UCMA 11754, assembly GCF_021532275.1. Lineage (GTDB taxonomy): Bacteria > Actinomycetota > Actinomycetes > Actinomycetales > Brevibacteriaceae > Brevibacterium. Next base: position 226,275 of record NZ_JACBOT010000029.1, on the reverse strand, counting down.
AATCGTCTTCCCTCAAATCTTCTTCCCGGAGGTCGACCGAACTCTGGGCACCCTCGCATCGTTTGGCACCTACGCGGTTGCGTTCTTCGTCCGACCTCTGGGCGGCATCATCTTCGGGCACATCGGCGACCGGCTCGGCCGCAAGCCGGCATTGACCATCACCTTGCTGATGATGGGTGTGGCGACCGTCCTCGTCGGCTGCCTGCCCGGCTACGACACGTGGGGCATGACCGCAGCGGTGCTCCTTATCTTCCTCCGCATCATCCAAGGATTGGCAGTCGGTGGCGAGTGGGGCGGCGCGAGCCTGATGGCCGTCGAGAGCGCTCCACCGAAGTTCAAGACGTTCTACGGCGGTTTCACCCAACTGGGCAACCCCCTCGGCGCGCTTCTCTCCTCTGGCGCTTTCTGGGTGCTCTCCCTCATGGGTGACGATGTACTCTTCAGCTGGGGATGGCGTGTGCCATTCCTCATCAGCATCGTCCTCATCGCGGTTGGCATCTGGGTTCGGCTGCGTATCGAAGAGACCCCCGTCTTCAAGCAAAGCGGCGCCAGCGAGACGACACCGATCATCCACACTCTGCGCTTCAACTGGTACCCCGTGCTTCTGGGATTTGGCATGGTCGCCATCGCTTCGGGCGGCTACTACCTCGCCACTTCCTACGTTCAGAGCTATGCCACCAGTGAAGAGATCGGGCTCGCCGCTTCCATCATCCTCGGGGCAATGACGCTCGCGTCCTTCCTCGAAGCTCTCGTGACGCTTCCGCTGGCATTGCTCGGTGACAAGTGGGGAGGAAAACGCCTCATGTACCTCGGCGTCGGTCTGTCCTTCCTCTGTTCCATCCCGCTCATCCTCGCCATCGAGAATCACACAGTGACACTGATCTACATCTTCGTCTGTGCGATACGAGTGACGATGAGCGCGACTTGGGCGCCACTGTCCGCCCTTCTCACACAGATGTATCGCCCCCAGGCTCGTTACACTTCCATGTCCTTGGCCTACGGCGTCGGCGCGGCGGTGTGGGGCGGGCTCTCACCGATTGTTGCGACCTCCCTCATGGCAGCGACCGGTTCCATCTGGTCCGTCATCGGTCTCTTTGGTTTCCTCTCCACGGTTGCCTGGGTTGCCACCGCACTGGCACCGCAACACAGCGACGAACCTGAAACTCCCAACACCTGACCCACTCGACACCACTATCCAAGGAGACGCCCGTGCGACAATTGGCCACCTTTGACGACCGCGATTCCGCAGCCACACTGATCACTGCGAACGTGATTCACACGGTCGACGACACCGCTCGCGATGCCTCTGCGATGCTCATCGCCGGAGGGAAGATTCTCGAAGTGGGAACGGCGACCGACGCCGAGGAGGCCGCCGTCAATCGTAGCCTTGATCCTGTCCGTGTCGATTTTCCCGACTCCACAATCGTTCCGGGGTTCGTTGACCCACATGCCCATCCGCTCATGTACGGTCAGCTGCACACCTGGATTGATGTCTCCCCGAATGCGGCAATGTCGATCCCCGAGATCGTCGAGGTTCTGCGACGGGAATCAGCGAAACTTCCCGCCGATGTGCCCATCCGTGGATACGGCTACGAACAACGCAATCTCATCGAACGTCGGCACCCGACCCGACACGAACTCGACGAAGTCGCCCGCGACCGTGAGGTGTACATCATGAACGCTTCTGGCCACGGGGGAGTCGTCAACACGTTCACCTTCGAGAAATTCGGCATCACCCGTGACACTCCCAACCCTGAGGGCGGCGAATTCTTCCGCAACTCTGACGGAGACCTGACAGGAGAGCTCTCAGACGCGGCATGCAATGTCCTCACCGGGCTGGGCGGGGTCAAGATCGGACGCCACGGGCCGAACTTCCACCTCGGCGACGAAGCAGCCGAACACCAGAACCAACTCGACATCGTTCAACGCGAGTTCCTCACAGGCGGCGTGACCGCGATCGGGGATGCGCAGGTCTCGAAACGCGAGTTCGCCGCCTACCTTGCCATGGCCGAACGGGGCGGGCTTCAGATGCGGGTATCGATGTACTTCCTCTCCCACCTGCTCGACGCCGTTCTCGATCTCGGCCTCACAGGTCCCTTCGGCAATGCCTTCCTCTCCGCTGCTGGAATCAAGCTCTACGCTGATGGCACCTTAGGGGGGTGGACCGCTTACTTCCCGGACGGGTATGTCGGTGACCCGTGCCGGACCGGGCAGCTCTATCACTCGCCGGAGGAGTACACCGGGCTTGTGCATCGAGCACATGCCGCCGGCCTGCAGACTGCAACCCACGCGCAGTCGCCGATAGCCATCAAAATGGTCGTCGACGCCATCGAAGCCGCACTGCAAGTGCGCCCCGATTCCGATGCGCGCCACCGGATCGAACACTGCGGACTCCCTGATCCTGTCGAAGTGAAACGCATGGCCGAGTTGGGAATCAGACCGGTCAACCAGACTCAGCACTATTACAACTGGGGCGAAGGAGTCGAGCAGGCCATCGGCACTCCCGGGGAACGATTCAATCCGCTCGGCGAGTTTCGTGACGCCGGCGTGCCCATCACTCTGTCCTCGGACGCTCCGGTCGCCGAGCCCCGCCCGCTTGAAGCGATCCAGACCGCAGTGACCCGGGTGACCAGACGCGGGCACAAGCTGGGACCAGACGCACTGCGGATTTCCGCTGAGGAGGCACTGCGGGCACACACTCTCGAAGGAGCGATCACCCTGGGCCGAGAGAACGAATTCGGATCCCTGAGCGTCGGTAAGCGAGCGGACTTCACTGTCCTCGGAACTGACCCTCTGACCGTGCCGGGTGGAGAGATCGCTGCCATTCCTGTGCTCGAGACCTGGGTCGACGGGGTGCGCAGGCTGAGTGCGAGTGATATTTCGGGATCAGCGCAGGAAGGTGCTAGTGCATGAACGCGAAGGCAACGGCCAAGGAATGGATCGACAACCACCTCGGCGATCTTCTCGACTGGCATACTCACATCTGGGAACTGGCGGAACCGGCCTGGCGGGAGTACGACTCCCAAGCCTGGTACGTGCAACGGCTGCGGGAGGAAGGCTTCGAGGTCGAAGACGGTTCCGGCGGCATGCCCACGGCCTTCAGTGCGCGCTGGTCCAACGGTTCAGGACCTACGCTGCTCACTTACGCCGAATACGACGCAGTCCCCGGCAACTCGCAGGCTGCAACCACTCGGGAGGAGCCGCGCGAGGGGCTATCGCGCTTTGCGCCCGGGCACACGGATCCGCATTCGGCGCTGGGTATCTCCACGTTGGCCGGGCTCCTTGCGACCAAACACGCGATGACAACCCACAGAATCACCGGGACACTTCTCTACACAGGAGAACCGGCGGAGAAGATGCATGGATCGAAGGTCGTCCACGGACTGCGCGGGTATTACGACGATGCAGACGCGATCGTGTCTTTCCATCCCTTCTACATGCTGCCACTGTGCAATACCGCTCGCTGGGACACCCAGTGCGGGGCCTACTACAGCAAGGTCTATTCGTTCGTCTGCGATGCTCCAGAAACCTGGCAGCGCTCTAGTTCTGACCCACATTCGCCCATCCCTGCATCGCATTCAGCGGCTCGTGCACCGGGTGCGAATCTGTCGCTGATGCAGATGCTGACCTCTTCGCGGTCGATGCTTGACGCAATGCTGCCAGCGGCCGGCGGCTGGAGCTTCTCCGACGCGATCCTCACCGACGGTCAAGCAACTGCAGACAATCTGCCCCAGAGAGTCGCGCGAATTCAGTTCTCCTGGCGCACACCAGACCTTGAGATGGCTGAGCACATCCTGGCTATCCTGGATCGCAATGCACAGGCAGCAGCGATGATGGGCCACTGTGACGTTGAAGACCGCTGGGTGGCCAGAAGTCGACCAGGACGGACAAACCACGTTCTCGCGCAGGCGCTCTACGACAACCTCGCCGAGGTGGGGCCACCGACCTACGATTCCGAAGCGGTGGCGCTCGCCCAAGAGGTGCAGCGGGAACTTGGAATCAAGGTCACGGAGACGCCGTTCCTCGCAGAAACAGAGCACCTCATCGAACCGCAGGAAGCCGAGCGGCTGCTGCGCGAGCAGATGCCGGCATGGCAGCGAAACTGGACGAGCGACGACTACGTGGAGATGAGCCACTATGCACCCCTCGTGCGGTTCTACGTCTCGCGGCCAGCCCTGGCCCCGGCGCCCGGTGCCGGCCCGTATCCCGCGTGGGTGATGAATGCGCTGGGTGGAATGCGCGAGACGATCGCCCCGACGATCCTCACCGCTGGAAAGACAGTTTCGGGAACCTTCCTCGACCTGCTCACCAAGCCCGACGTCCTCGCCGAGGCGACAAGCGAGTTCGAGTCGCGTGCTGTCGTTGATCCGATGCCGGCGCTATTGCCAGCAGACTTCGTTCCACCTATCGAACTTCCATGGCCCGACTACAGACTAGATCGGGCAAGTGGCCAGCGGTGGTGGTGAGCACCGTCGGAGATCTGAGAATATTGTCCGATATGTCGGACACAATTCTCCTGGAACGCATTGTGAGCCAGATAACGACCTGCCAGCATGGCCGAAGGCCCTTCTAACGCCAATGTTTGCATCAGCACCTGAGTCACCAAGGACGGTACAGAGCTGGTGTTTTCCCGGTGCTGTTGGTTGGTCGTAATTGATGGACAATCCACCGGAGTCAATGATGAACAATAAGAAGATGCGATGGGGAGTATTTGCCCCGATGGCGGTCCTGCTGGTCGCTACCGCAGTCCTGGGAATCGCAGCCCCTCAGTGGTTCTACAACATACAGTCGACGGTGGTTGAGTTCGCCTTCAGCAACTTCGGCTGGCTGTTCAGTTTGACCGTTTTCGTCTTGATCTTCGTCTGTCTGTATCTGGGCTTCTCGAAATTCGGAAAGATCAAAATCGGTGGTGACTCAGCCAAACCGAACTTGTCGAAATGGCAATGGTTTGCGATCTCTCTGACCAGCGGCATCGGTACGGGCATCCTGTTCTGGGGTACCGCCGAACCGTTGACTCATTTTATGAACCCTCCGGCGGCGCTCGGGCTGGAGCCAGGTTCTGAACAGGCAGCAACTTTTTCGATTGCGGCCGTGACGATGCAGTGGACGATTGCCCCATATGCCTTGTACGTCATCTGCGGAATAGCAATCGGATACGCACATTACAACAAGGGCATGCCTTATGCAGTCAGCTCTGCTCTGTATCCCATTTTCGGAAAGCGGGCGCTTGGGGGCATCGGAACTGTCGTTGACAATGTCTGCATGTTCGCCATTGCTGGTGCCATGTCCGCGATCCTCGGTGAAGGGGTGTTGCAGATCGGCAGCGGCGTCTCGCACTATACGGACATCGTCAACGGGCCCACTCTGTGGGCTGCCATCGCCATTCTCATCACCATCACCTATATTCTGTCGAGCTACACCGGTCTCCAAAAAGGAATCAAATTCCTGGCCGAGCAGAACACCAGGCTCTTCCTCTTGCTTTTGGTCTTCGTGCTCGTGGTTGGCCCAACGGCCTACATCATGACCATTGGTACTCAAGGAACTGGAAAGTACTTTTCCGATTTCGCGGAGATGCATCTGTGGTTCAGCCCGATGGATGGTGAATCGTGGCCTCGCGATTGGCCAATTTTCGAATGGGCGCTGTGGGGAGCCAATGCGCCTTTGATCGGTATGTTCATCGCTCGGGTCTCTTATGGGCGTACGATCCGTGAGTTCGTCACGGTCAATATGCTGTTACCAGCGGCCTTCGGCGCATTCTGGTTTTGGGTATTCGGTGGAGCGGCGATGTACTTCGACTGGAAGGGCGACGGCAAACTCTGGGACATCATTAACGGCGAAGGCGGTGTGCCACTGTCCCTGTTCGCTTTCCTGGACGAACTCCCACTATCGCTGCTCTTTGGCATCCTGATGCTGATCGCAATCTTTATCTCCTTCACCACTCTGGCTGATTCACTGACCACCACGATGTCGTCTCTGACAACTACCGGAAACGACCTCAAGAATCCGGAGCCACCGGCTATCGTCAAGATCTTCTGGGGCGGGCTGATCGGTATTCTGGCGATTCTTACCGTGACGGCCGGGACTGGAGGGGAGATTTCGGGCATCGACGCGGTCAAACAGACCGCAACCCTTGCAGGATTCCCCGTATTGTTCCTGATCATCCTCATCTCCTTCTCTGCCGTTAAATACCTTCGGTCGGACACGAAAGTGATGGGTGAACCGAGGGATGACCCGGCTGAAGCTGCGCAACTCGAGAACTGAGCCTGTTCCCGTTTCTGCCGTCAGACCGAAAGCATCAACAATGTCTTTTCGAGCGAAGGAGCATGAGATCAACACGCAAGAATATGTGACCATCAGTCCCTCTGGGTTCAACGTCGATGACCTGCATCGCATCGCCCGAGATCGACACCTGGTGCGGCTTTCAGATGATGCGCGTCGCGGGATTCGGGAGTCCCGGCGAGTCGTCGACGATCTGCTGAGCCAGGATGCAATTGTCTATGGAATTACGACCGGCGTCGGCGATAACAGCAAGATCCGAATCAGCCCGGAGGAATCAGCCCAACTGCAGCTCAGCCTTGTCCGCAGCCACGCCAGCGGAGTGGGAGACCTTCTTTCTGCGGTCGAAACGCGTGCGGTGATGACAATGATGGTCCGAAACCTTTCGCTCGGGTACTCCGGGATCAGGGAAGAAGTCGTGGATCTGCTTCTTGGCATGTTGAACGAAGACGTGATCCCGCGAGTTCCTCGCAAGGGGTCGCTCGGGTACCTGTCGTACCAAGCCCACATCGCGTTGGTTCTCATCGATGAGGGCGAAGCGTGCGTGGATGGTTCGGAGGTCTCTGGTGCAGAAGCGCTCAAACGCCGGGGACTGAGGCCGGTCGTCCTGCAGGCAAAAGAGGGACTGAGCCTGCTCAACGGCACGTGCGACATGGTCGCACTCGGAGGCCTTGCCGTGCACGATGCCGTGTCGCTGCTGAAGACTGCAGACATCGCAAGCTCCGTTTCGGTTGAGGGACTTCGCGGGAACCTTTCCGCATTCGATGCCCGCATCGGCGCTGTGAAGAAGCACGAGGGCGTCGGGGCGACGGCCGAAAACCTCCGAACATTGTTGCAGGGAAGCAACTTGGAGGACGCGGATACCCAGCGCAAGGTGCAGGACGCGCTGAGCCTGAGATCAATTCCTCAAGTACACGGTGCCGCCAAAGATATGATTCGATTCGTCAAGTCTGTGATCGAAGACGAAATGAACTCCGCGACCGATAACCCGCTGATCTTCGCCGAGGATGAGATGTCATTGTCGTCGTCGAATTGTCATGGTGAATCTGTGGCGATGGCTCTGGACATGCTCGCAATAGCACTTACAGAACTCTCCAGCATCTCGGAACGGCGGACATTCCGGCTGACTTCCGCCCACCATAGCGGACTTCCACCATTCTTGTCGCCGAATCCGGGCACCGACTCGGGGTACATGATTCCTCAGTACACGGCCGCTGCGCTGGTCTCGGACAACAAGCGGTTGGCTCAGCCTGCCTCGGTGGATTCCATCCCATCGGCAGCGGGTCAGGAGGACCATGTGAGCATGGGTACCTCTTCTGCGCTCAAGAGTCTCGAAGTCATCGAGAATGTAGCGCACGTGCTTGCGATCGAGTTTTTGTGTGCATGCCAAGCGGTGGAGTTCATCTCCTCTGAACCCATCGGACGGGGTGTGGGCGCTGCTCACGACACAATTCGAGCAGTGGTCCCGAAGCTTGAGAGAGACCGCCAGGTCCACAAGGATATCGAAGCGATTCATTCTCTGATCGTCGGTGAAGAACTCATAGCTGCGGTGGAGTCAGGTGGGAGCAAATTGCGCACAGTTTGACCCGGATGACTTGAGAAACATGACGGCGGGCATCATGTAGACGACACAGTGTTGGTGGGGTCGATGACTTCAACCGGCGTCAGTGCCGGTATTTCAGGTGTCAGTTCCGACAAGACGTCCGGCAACCAGACAGCGAGTTCATCCTCGTGCAGGACTTCGGCCATGAGGTCGGCCTCGCAGAGTCTGGGGGAGAGGAAGTCATGGCCGCTGCGCTCCTGACGGAAGTCCCACGCCTGGTCCACGGCATAGAAGCGACGGGCCGCCTCGGCGATGGCTTCGGAGGTCGATGGTCCATGCCCAACCGTATGGTCGTTCCCAGCTCGGGTTGTCTCGGAGGAAATCCGCCTCGGCGCGCATATTATCCTCGCTGAGGTGGGTGGAGACTGTCTCGATGGCTTCGTCTCGCCAATTCGCGCTATGGGCAGACTCGGTGCCCAGAAGTGACGCCAACAGATAGTGCATGTGCACGCTGGAGTGCCAGTCGAATGAGTTCGCGAAGGCCGGGTTCTTCTCGCTTGCCGGCACGATGTCGATCAATCCGCGTGCGACATGGTGGGCGGCGAACGGATACTCGCGGGTGATGTTGGCCAGGGCCGCCTCGGCGAAGGGGTGGACGAAGTCAGCAGCCGATGTCATGAGAACGATTCTGCCACCCTGGGTCGTCGCCCATCTGAAAATCAGACAGTGGACATACAGAACGACTATTGGAATCGATCAAGCGACGTCATTAGGCTCGAAGCACCACCTCAGCCGGAGAGCGGTGGCCCTTTCACTTCACCCATCCACACACAATCTTGTGCTCGACAGGGCACTCAACATGCCGAGGAAGTCATGTTCAATTCTCAGATTGCCGACCCTGCGGGACCGGCCAGCTCGTCGGATGCGAGTCCTACTCAGCAAAAACAGCCGATCGGACTCTTCACCCTCTCGTCCATCGAGATGTGGGAGCGCTTCAGCTTCTACGGACTCCAAGTCATCCTCGCCTATTACATATACTACTCGGCCGGCGACGGTGGATTGGGACTGACCGAAACCGAAGCCCTGGCCATTGCCGGCGCCTACGGTGGTGCCGTCTACCTCGGTCAGCCCGTGGGAGCCTGGTTCGCCGATCGACTGGTCGCGGCTCGAACGATGGTGATGGCCGGCGGCGCTATCATCATGGCGGGGCACATCAGCCTCGCGGCCCTACCGGGAATGGCGGGGCTTCTCACGGGCCTGGCGCTCATCACGATCGGCACGGGTGCGCTCGCGCCCAACACTCATGCCATGGTGGGTCGGCTGTACGCTCAACCATCACCTCGGCGGGATTCCGGTTATGCGATCTTCTACACAGGTATCCTCATCGGTGCCCTGTTTGGCCCACTTGCTACCGGGTACCTCCAGGTCGAACTAGGGTTCCACTATGGGTTCGGTGCCGCGGCAGTCGGCATGGCAATCGGTCTCATCACATATTTCCTCGGTCGCAACACAGTGCCCGAAGAATCTCGGATCGTCCCGAACCCGGTGAGTTCGCAGGGCAAGTGGAAAGCTGCAGGGTTCGGCATCGTTGTGGTTGCCGTCATCGCCATGCTCGTGAGCACGGGACTCATGTCCACCGGCAATCTCAACAACTACGTGCTCGGGACGATCCTCATCGTCGCCGTCGTGTACTTCGTGGCCATGCTGCGATCGAAGAACGTGACCGTGGACGAGCGCCTGAAGGTCAAGGCGTTCATCCCGCTCTTCATCACCGGCGCGATTTTCTGGACTATGATCCTCCAACTCTTCACCACATTCGCCGTCTACGCTGATTCACGGGTGGAACTGAACATCGGCAGCTACTCGATGCCCGCCGCTTATATCAGCACATTCGAAGTCATCGCCGGCATCATCGCGGGGCCGATCATCGCCGCGTATGGGCAGAAGCTGGCGAACCGACCCAACCGTCGCATTCCGAGCACGACGTCGAAGCTCGCATTCGGTTTCGTGTTGATGACTCTGACGTTCGGGCTCTTCGCGATCTTCCCATTGATCTTCTCCGGCCTGATTCCTCTCGTCGCTGTCATCGCCGGCATGATCGTCATGGGCATCACCGAGGTGACCTACGCACCGATCGGCATGTCAGTGGCCTCCCAGCTGTCTCCCGTTGCCTTCAACTCCCAGATGATGGCCCTATGGGGTTTGACCACAGCCGCCGGTGCCAGTCTCTCCGGCTTCATGGGACAGCTGTACTCCGAGACCAGCGAAGTCGGATTCTTTGCCCTCATGACCGTGATCAGTCTGCTCACGGCAATCTTCCTCTACGCAATCCGCGGCCCACTGCGGAAGCTTGGCGTCGCCTGACCTTCCACAGCTCTGCACCTTCCCACGACCAAGGAGTTCCTCATGCCTGTCGCTGACCGTATCTACCGCGGCGGAACCATTCATACGATGGATCCGATGACACCAACAACAGACGCCGTCGCCATCGACGCGGGAACAATCATCGCCATCGGCGATGCCAACTGCACGACAGCGACCGGTCCCGACACCGAAGTGATCGATTTGAACGGTCGGACACTGATCCCCGGGTTCCATGACGCTCACGCCCACCCCGTCCTCGGCGGGTTGGGGATGGTGGAATGCAACCTCGACGACATCCACGGCTACCAGCCTTATCTCGATCGAATCGCCGAGTACGCTGATGAACATCCAGACGACGAATGGGTGCTCGGGTCCGGGTGGTACGGGGACGTTTTCACCGATGGATTCCCTCACCGCCGCGATCTGGACTCCGTTGTCAGCGATCGCCCTGCCTCGATCACCAGCCACGATGCTCACGGCACTTGGGTCAACACCCGTGCCCTCGAGGTCGCGGGGATCACTCGCGATACTCCTGACCCTGATGGCGGACGTATCGTCAAGGACGCCGAGGGCAATCCCACGGGGCTGCTCTTCGAAAGCGCAGCGGAACTCGTCACAGGCCTGTTCCCTCCGAACACCCCGGCGGATGTGGAACTGGCACTGAGGAACTCGCAGGACTACTTCCATTCGCTGGGCATTGTCGGCTGGCAAGATGCCGGCGTCGGGGTCCTCACGGGCTCACCGATCGATACCTTTCACCCATACATCTCGACTGCCGAAGACGGCGGATTTGCCAGTAAGGTCACCGCCGCGCTGTGGTGGGACCGTGCCGTCCCCTATGCCCAGCAGATCGAGACCGTCAAGGAACGGCGAGCCACGTTCCAAGGCATCGACGGCAACCGGCGCCGAGGTGGTCTGCAGGCCACGGTCGTCAAGATCATGCTCGACGGTGTCTGTGAGAACCTCACCGGCGCTCTCAAACGCTCCTACCGCGGTCACGATCACGAACATGGTCTGCTCATGTTCGAGGCCGATGAACTCAACGAGATCGTCAGCGGCCTCGAAGCTAACGACTTCGACGTCCACATCCATGCCGTGGGCGACAACGCGCTCAAACTGGCTGTTGACGCACTGACCCAGAACGGTGGACCGTCGCCGGCGCGTCGCCATCAGGTCGCCCATCTCGACATCGCCGACCCCGCCGAACTCGCCAGGATGGCGAAGGCCGGGATCATCGCCAATGTGCAGCCCTTGTGGGCCAGGCGTGACTCGGTTCTCGTCGACACTAAGTTGCCGCTGCTCCACGAGGATCAGCAGTCCCATCACTTCATCTTCGCCTCGATGAGGGACGCCGGAGTCCGGCTGTCTTTCGGCAGCGACTGGCCGGTCTCGAGCCCCGATCCGATCTGGGGCATGCATGTTGCAGTCAACCGGACGGCCCCACACAATGATCCCCATGGTCAGGACGATGTCGCGCAGAATGAACCGCTGCTCGGCGACGAGAGAATCACTGTGCAGCAGGCACTGCGGGCCTACACACTCGACTCTGCCTATGCGAATGGGTTCGACGATGTTTCGGGAAGCATCACGGTGGGCAAGTCAGCGGACTTCGCGATCCTTGACCGGGACCCGTTCGAGGTGGTGCCGGGGGATCTTGGTGACATTCTGGTGGAGACTACAGTGTCTGCGGGAGAGGTTGTCTATCAGCGGAGTTGATTCCTTTTCCTGAAGGATGAGCCGTTGACGACTGTGGTCGGGATATTCGCCGCAGAGTAGGTTGTGGACCGAGTGTTTCCCTGACGGACGACAGAGACAATGGCGATGTCGCCGCAAGTACTGGGTAAAACGGGCGGGCCAGGCATCTTGCGCGCATGACTCGACCGAGCTCGACATCGTTGCCATTTGTTTCGCTTGCTGTGGGCTGTACTATCCGTGCCATCTCTGCCATACCGAATGCGCCGGGCACCTCGCGAAGCAATGGCCCCGCGAAGAGTGGAACCGGTGTGCCATTCTCTGTGGTGTGTGCTGGACGCAGCTGACGTTCGAGGCTTATATGGGGTGGGCGCGTGGCCGAGGTGCACTGCGCAATTCACCACCGGGCTCTAAGGCGCATTCGTCGTCTTTTCGGCACGAGTTTTTCGAACATCTGACTCATAGTGCCAACAACGGACAGGTTCAGTGCATGAACTGCATGACTGTCAGCATCGTGGCCATGCCAAGGCTTTCGAACATCAGCGTGGGCCGTTTGCGGGTCAGAGCCTGTACCGCGCAGAGCGCAAGCAGCAGCGATACGACGATGACGCTCAACGTGATGACACCGGTGGCGAGAGAGCCGTCGAAGGACTGCCCGTGGTGCTGATGAACGGCGTGTGCATCGGCACCCGCAGCAGCATGATGGGCGCCATGGTTGAGGGCCTGCCAGGCCATGATCGGATAAGCGGCCGCGGAGAGGATCGCGGACGATCTTCCCAAGTGAGGGACCGGGCGGGCTTTGTGCCAGTCGGTCGGGTGCTCCAGCGACGATGACTCGGCCGTACTGTCCATGGAAATGTGAGCGGGGGAGTGGGCGACATTGGCTCTGACAAGAACTTTTTCGGGCAAGGAACTCATTGCTTTCGCTGTCGGCTTCTCCTTCAGCCTCGACCCGAGCCTCACCGCAACACACAATCCGACGAGGAGCAGCAGCCCCGACCAAAGGACGGGTGGCAGAGCACTGACGAACGCCAGGTCCACCATGGCCAGCAACATCACCGATGATGCGGTGATCGCCATGCGACTCCGTGAATTGATGGCCCCGATGACACAGGGAACTGCCGCGGCGACCATGAGAATGGATGCGATGGGGCCCATGTGATGTTCGCCCTCCTTTGGGCATCGGTCGTTCTTGTTTGCCTACAGACGACCAGGTCTTTGTGAGAGTACCGGAAAGGGCGGTGTTCGAGCACTCGGTCTCGAACACCGCCCTGTACGCGAATGTCAGCCGCACTCGCAGGAACTGCCGCCTTCCGAGGTGCAGTGGCCCGACTTGGGTCGTGGCACATCGAGTGCGGGGTTCTGATCGAAGAAGCCGTAGGGCTTCATCGAGAAGCCGAGGCGGTCGACAGGCATGATCGGCCAGTCTTCGGGCCGCGGGAAGTGGGTCATCGCAAACGAGGGCCAGAGGACGATGTCATCACCGTCGACCGGACGCTGCTGCTCGACCCACTGGGTGATGGTGCCCTGTCCCGGGTTCTGGTTCGGATAGGTCCCGGATGGGAAACGCTCGTTCTCGTCGAACTGAGTCAGCCACACGTGCCTCGACCCGAATCCGGCGCGCTTCGAGATCGACGATCCCTCGGCGGCCATCATCGTCGGCTCGTCGGGCATGTGCAGCTGGTAACCGACGGGGAACCCATGACGGTTCTGCTTCTCCGGGTTGATGACGTGCCAGACTCGACCGACTTCTCCATTGGCGAGCCTGCCGCCCTCCTCGGTCAGGCGGGTCTGCTTGCGGGTGAACGCATTGCCGTAAGGGTTGTCGTCACCGAAGGGAACGCGCACGACTTCCTGTTCGTCGACCGCATTCTCGATGCCGTCGACCTGCATGTCCAGGCGGGCACAGAACATGTGCTGGTGGAAGGGCATGCCGAGGCCTTCGTCGCCGAGCGGTGATGACCAGCGCTGACGCTGGGGCTCATCGCCGTAGGCGGCGGTGTAGACGATACCTGTGGCCTTGCACTCGAGTTCGATTGTGCCGTCAAGATAGAGGTACCAGTAGAAGCCGTAGTCGTAGTTGCCGACGGTGATGAAGAAGGAGATGACGATGCGCCGGTTGCGGCGCACATCGGCGGCTCCGGTGAACTCATCGGTGTGCTTGAAGAGAATACCGGCGTCCTCTTCATGGATGCAGATCGCGTTCTTGATCGTGTGTGCGTGACCCTGTTCGTCGGCGAGCACAGCGTCGGAGTACTGGATCTCGCCGAGGCAGTCGCAGCCGAGTTCGAGCGAGTTCGCGCTCTTGCCCATCGAGTACTCACCGGCGTCAAAGTAGTTCTGCCAGAAGCGCACTGGGCTGGGGTCGCCGTAGGGGACGACCATCTCGGCGACAGATGCGCGGTAGACGATGGGGCGATGCTCGCCGTTGTCGTCGAAGCCGATCTGGTGGAGGACGAGTCCCTCGACCGGATCGAAGCCGAGGCGAACCTGCCACTTCTCCCACGTCAGCACGTCACCGTCGAGAGAGAAGCTGACGCCTTCGGGCTGAGAGATCTCGATCGGTTTCTGCGTCGTGCGTGGTTCGGGCAGCCACGAGTCGAGATGGTAGTCGAAGCGTTCCTTGGGCACCGGGACAATGTCGGTGTCGATGACGTCGATGACCTCGCCGGTGTTGAGGTCGAGGTAGGCGACGAGTCCCTCGAGCGGGTGCGCCCAGGCGTTGTCCTGTGGGTCGGACTGGATGAAGGAGGAACCGCGGACGAGGCGACGGCCCTTCTCGCCGGGAATGTCGAAGCGGCCGGCCGAGAGTGCACAGATGCGCACTGTCTCCATGTCGGTGATGCCGCGCGCTTCGACGGCAGCACGGAACGTGGTGTCGTTGCGGATCATCTGTTCGGCCGATTCGTACTCGGTCATCGTGATCGGGGCCTGACCTTCGGTCGCGACGTCGAGTACGCGAGCGAGCAGAACCTTGCGATCGGTCAGAGACACGAGAACCTCAGTCTGTTCTCCACTGCCGCGTTCGACTAGGAGTGATCGAACTCGCCGATCAAGATGGGTTGCGCCGGCGATCACATCACGCTTTTCAGGTTCGACGAGGCTGACCAGAGCGAACAGCGTCTGCTCGCTGACGTGGCCAGCGTCGACGATGATGGCTCGGCTGAGTTCAATCTCCTCGCCGGTCAGGCGGTCGAGGGGGTGTGAAGCGGTCGACGTGGGAGACGTCGTTGAGGTGGTCGTGGTCATTTCGTTCAGACACCTTCCGGGGTAGTGAGTGGCTTGTCGAGGCTGGCTTGCAGCGTCTCGGGGTCAAGAGCGGGCCGGTATTCGCGGATCTTGGCACCGCGGATATAGCCGACGATCGCGAGAGCGGCAAGAACGATGAGAGTGCCGAGGGTGAGCGCGGTGAACGGTCCCTGGTCGACACCCCATTCGTCGAGGAAGTTGTAGTCGAGGCCGAAGAGCCGATCGAGAGTGCCAGGGAAGATGGCGACCCACGAGCCGAGCAGGATCCAGAGGAAGGCGATGCCGCCGAGGATGGTGAAGCCGATGTTGCTCACGGGCACGCGGAACGGGCGCTCGATGTCCGGGTGCTTCCACCGCAGTCTGATGGCTGCCGGGATGATGAGGAGGTAACTGAGCAGGAAGGTCGAGATGGAAATCGAGAGCACGACGCCGAACAGCGCTCCTGCGTCACCACTGAGTTGCATGGCGGCGATGAGGAAGACGGTGGCAACGACCCCCGAAAGCAGATTGACGTTGACAGGAGTGCCCAGTCCTCGGGAGATCTTGCCGAAGAACCCGCCGAAGAAGGCGCCGTCTGCGGCGGTGAGCGCCTGCATGCGGTCACTCATGATCATCCAGGCAGCGCCCTGTGAAGCGAGGATGATGACGAACAGCAGAGCTGCGACGACGACCATGACATCGGCGGCGGGACCGTAGATCGTAAAGACGGTCTTGACTGCATCGAGCATGCCGCCGATTCCCGTGATGGTCTCGGTGGGAAGTACGAGCAGCATGGCCAGGACGGGCAGGAGGTAGCAGAGAGCCGAGATGAAGCCCGAGCGTGCGATTGCGGCCGGGATGTCCTTTTTTGGGTCCTTCATCTCATCCGATGCGCTGTTTGATGCCTCGAAGCCGAGGTAAGAGAAGAGCAGCAGCGGAACGAGGCCGAGGAATCCGCCGAGGCTGGGGCTGAAGTCGGAGAGGTGCAGTGGCTGCACACCGTGCTGTGCTGCGTAGATGATCGTGGTGAAGAGGAAGAACGCGATGAAGATGACTTTGAGGGCACCGCCGAGAGTGGGCAGCCACTTGGCTTTCGACAGTGACACGATCGCGGCGAGCACAGTGATCCAGATGAAGACGATCTTGAAGACCCAATCGCCGACCGATCCTGCCTCAAGCGGGCTGATGAACTGGTTCCATGTTCCGGTGGCCAAGAACGCCATGGAGCCGCCGACCCACACCGGCTGAGTGACCCAGCTGAGGATGGACGCGATTGCGCCGGCGGGCCGGCCGAAGGCTTGGCGGACCCACAGATAGGCACCGCCCTCGCCGACGAACGAGCTGCCGGTCTCGGCGAAGACGAGGGCATAGGGCACGAGGAAGAAGACAGCGAGAACGAGTGTCCAGGTGAAGGTTTCTGCGCCGAAGCCTGCTGTCTCAGCGAGGACTTCGATGCTGAGCACAGCCGACATGACAATGAGCACGATGTCGAAGCGACCGAGAGTCTTCTTCAGATGCTGCTTCTGTTCGTCCGCGTATGCGGTGGTCTGTTCGTGTGAAGACACCATCCACCTCCTTGTGAGTGGGCGTCCATTTGATTCTTTGGGTTACACCCAAAAGAATGGCATGGACGGCCAGCGATGAACAGAGGAAAGTGGCGCTATCGCCATAGCGATCAGTGTTGATCTAGATCACTTCAGGAGATAATGAGGGTATGGCGAGACCGAAGAATCAGAAGGCGCGTCGTGAACAGCTGGTCCACTCGGCCAAGCAGGCCATCGTTGCACGGGGCCTCAACGGCCTGCGCGCGATCGATGTTGCCGCCTATTCGGAGCTAGGTGCCGGGTCGGTTGCGTACTACTACCCGGACCTCGGCGATCTGGTGCGCGATGTCCACGAGGACGCTGTTTCACGGTTCTACTGGAACCGGAGGCAGCAGAGGGCCGAGGGAGAGGACCCAGCGGTCAGGCTGCGGCGTACGATCCGCAGCGGAATTCCGACGTCGCTTGATGACATTGACTTTCAGGTGCTCAATGAGCTGCACACTCACGCTCATCGGGACGCCTTCCACGCCGAACTCATGGCAGAGCTCTACCGCCTCGAGGTCTCGCTGTACATCGATGTGCTGAGCGAAGGCGTTGTTGCGGGTGAGTTCACGATGGCATTGCCGGTCGAGACAGCGGCGAGCAATCTGGTGGCGATGGAAGACGCCTATGGCCTGCACTTCATGGGCGGAACACCGCTCGACGCCGACGATATCTATCGGATGATCGCCGCCAATGCCGAAGTCATGGCGGGGTGCCGGCTGGGGGAATAGCGGCCAGGCTGCGAATGGACCTGGTGCGTTGACGTGCGATCTATGCATCTGAGTGTGATTGGAAATACTGTGTCGACTCCAATCGGCTGGAAGCCTCATCTCTCGCGCATTGCGGGTTGGAATTGCGTCCAAAATCTCTTGCGTTCAACGCCGGACGCGAGCCTCCCACGTATATATAGGCAAGACCGTGGGGAAGTTATGAGCGATCTCCAACAAACATTTCGGGCGATGGAGAACTGGTGGATCCGCTCAGGAGATTCGCTGCAGTTTTAGGCGCTGCCCTGCACGACAGATCTATCGGATATTCAGTGTCTTTGAGGCGCCCATGAAATCCGTTTGACAAAAATGGAGGGTTTTCAGGTCGCCGAGGCTTCTCATCCGACATATGTTGAGAATAGTTGTGGTCTTCTTCGACTTAACGTTATTGGCTCCTCGATCGTTAACCGGAATGATGGCATCACTCGATCTGTCAAAGGAGACCAGCGATGACCCTGCCTAACAACGGAACCGCCGAAACTGTCCGTCAGCCTCAACCCAGCCTCCGACGTACCATTCTCGGTGCGTCGGTCGGAAACTTTGTGGAATGGTACGAATTCGCCGTCTATGGAGTGCTAGCCGCATACATCTCGCAGGCAATGTTTCCTACAGACGACCCTTCGGCAGCCATGCTGAACACTTGGGCGGCATTCGGTGTGGCCTTCCTCGTCCGACCGATCGGTGGAGTGCTTCTTGCACGTTTAGGTGACCGCCTTGGACGACGTCAAATTCTGTTCGTGACGATTACGATGATGTCCGTCGCGACCTTCTCCATGGCCTTGATACCTTCGTATTCGACAATCGGACTCGCGGCACCAGTTATTCTCATCTGTGTCCGCGTTGCCCAAGGGATCGCTGCGGGAGGGGAGTTCTCTGGAGCCGCTGCGTTTCTCTATGAGCATGCGCCAGTCAACCGCCGTGCAAGAACGATCAGCTACCTTGGGGTGAGTTCTTTCTGTGCGACTGTTTCCGGATCAGCTTTGGCGACGCTTTTGACCTTCACTTTATCCGATGGTGCAATGCAGACATGGGGGTGGCGGATAGTCTTCGCAACGGCACTTCCACTTGGATTCATCGGGATCTACATTCGCCGACACCTGGCGGAGACCCCAGACTTTCAGAAGCTCCAAGACCAGAAGGCGACAAACACACATGTGCCGCAAACGGAGAGCCTATGGCGCGTGTTTCGAGACAATCGCAAATCGATCCTGCTCTACCTGGGGTTCGGTGGTTTCTACTCAATCGCTGTATATGTAAGCTTCTCAGCGTACTTCGCTTTCCTACTGATCAATGGCATGGCCACAGGCACAGCCTTGGCCATCAACACGATCGCTGGCTTAGTCATCATTGCGGGGATTCTGATCACTGGCGGATTGGCGGACCATTTCGGCAGAAGACAAATCCTGATCGTCTGCTCCGCCACCATGGCTGTGGTCGTTATCCCAGCTTTCCTTCTGGGCGCAACCGGAGCTTTCGGACTAGGTTTGCTTGGCGCACTGATCTTCGTTGTGCCCTTGTCGGTTTTCATCACACCGGCAATCATTAACGTGGCAGAACTCTTTCCGACTGAGGTGCGCGTCACCGCTGGTGCTGCGGCCTACAATCTCACTGTAATCGTGGGCGGGTTCACCCCCTACATGGCGGCGTGGCTGACTCAATCTGCCAACTCTCATCTCGCGTTTCCTATATGCGTCGCGGTGACCGCTGTCATCGCACTGGCCGTTGTGGTGTTCTGGTATCGAGAGCCGAAGTTTGGCCAAACGACCAGCACCTCCGTCTAGTCGGCTGCTGAACGCTACGGTGATCACCACAAATGATGATTCGAGGTTCATGTGATCAAGAATTGATGAACCGGCGGCTGCGCAACCAAAGATGAAGGACAAGCCGCGTTGAACCATTCTCGAGATCGAGTCCGGTGGACTCTTGGAATCTGTTGATCCGGTAATACACGGTGGTGCGGTGAATGTTGAGTTCCTCTGCGGTGCGGATAGCATTGCCTGCCTGGTCGAGGAACGTCTCAATCAACTGCAACGTTGATTCCGGCTGAGAGACCTGCAGTCGGCGGAGCGCTGGAGGGATGAGCCAGTCGTCATAACTGGGCCCCACCATGGCACCGATCATTACGTCAGTTGGGTTGTCGGACCACGAGGTGATCTTCCGATGGTACGCCCTCCCAACTTTCACGGCGACTAGCGCTTGAGCGTGAGACTCAGCAATCGTCTCCAAATCAGGCTGGTCCGAGCCGATCCCGATGGTGGTCTCTGCTGCAAGCTTCTTGTCGAGCAGCCGAACTTCTTCGTGGATTCTGTGTGCGAACGATTGAACAGCTTCATAACTCGTCGAGGTACGTGAGCCCAGGACAATCGTCGACTGCGATGCGCCAGGGGTGAAAGCACATGCGTCTTGCCACCGTCCTGTCTTCGCAGCGGCCACTGCTCTGCGCACGATGTCCTCGGGCGGTTCTCCTAGAGAGGACCTCAGGTCTGCCTTCATGGCGACCACAAGAACGACATATTCTTCGAAGCCGACCAAGATCTTGCGCTCTCGCATGAACCGTGCGGCTTGCAATCGTTCGAGTGCGTGCGCAGAGAGCAGGTCGGAGATCAACGATTCGGACTCCCGTTCGGAGTCCACTTGAGACTGCGCCCGCCGGGCAAGCGCTTGGCCGATACGTTCGGCTGCCTCAGCGGCAATCGCAAGTGATTCCTCGTCAAGATCCTTGCCGATGATCCACATGAATCCGAGGAGCTCATAACGTGAACGAAGCGGAAAGCAGAGCCGATCCCGCTCAATTCCGATGTCTGGGCGAGCCGAAACGAAAGTGACCTGGCGCCAGTTCTTTGCGCCTTGGTCCATGATGTAGTCCCGCAGCGGCCCGGTGATCTTCCGCCCGACTAAGGACGATAGCCTCGCCTCGTCGACTTCCTCAAAATGCGTACTCGAACCAAGAAGCGCCAATTCCGAATCGTCGACAGCAATGGACCTATGGAGCTTCGCCGCAGTCTGCTCAATCAGTTCCTGGATCGGTTCGAACATCAACAACGCCCCCACCTCATCATGGCTGCAACATCTGTAGGAAGAAGCTCTTCAAACTTCGACATCATACTATCGGCTGCTCAGTGAAGGGCTGAAAGCATGTCAGAACTAGAACTCATACAAGGAGGCAAAGGTGCACAAGGGGTACTCACATATCGTCATCGGGGCCGGAGCGATCGGCTCTGCTGCCGCCTATTGGCTCTCAGGACAGGGAGCTGAACGCATCCTCGTCATCGAACAGTTCAACCTGGTCAATACCTTCGGCTCGTCTGGGGACCACTCCCGGATTATCCGCCATGCATATCATCATGAGAACTACACAAAACTGACTCCCGCAATGTTCAAAGCGTGGAAGCAGGTAGAGAAGAGGTCGGGACTGACCCTGTACACGAAGACAGGTGGACTCGATCTATCTGCCAGCAGCGGCCCAGGCTTCACCGAGATCAACGGTTACAAGCGTGCAATGGATTCCGCGGGAATCAGCTATGAGGAACTCGACATTGATCAGATCAGAGGACGCTACCCGCAGTGGAATTTATCCGAGGACACAATCGGCTTGTACCAAGAGGCCGGGGGAATACTCGATATCCGCAAATCAGTATCCGCCCATACCTCGTTGGCGATGAGCAACGGAGTTGATTTCCTCGCTCGCACTAAAGCAACGCAGATAGACATTCGTGACCGTGGAGTCACTGTGAGAACTGACCGCGGCGCATTCGATGCTGACCATCTAGTCGTGGCGGCTGCCTCGTGGCTAGGTGAACTCATGCCCGATCTCGGGCTCAACTTCCACTTGGCCCTCTCCCAAGAGGAGGTCGGCTATTTCACTGCCCGGAATCTGAGTGACTACACCCCCGATAAGTTCCCAGTGTGGATCTACCACGGCGACGAGGTCCACTACGGCTTCCCGGTTTATGGGGAAGCTGCAATCAAAATCGCTCGAGACATGCGAGGCAGCTTCATTACCGCCGAGGAACGGGTATACGAAGGCAGCAAGAACGAAACTCGAGTTCTCAGCGCATTCTTACGCGAACATCTGCCTGAAGCAGCAGGACCGCCCTTGATGAAGAAGACCTGTGTCTACGACATGCCCCCTGATCGCGACTTCGTCCTCGACACAGTTCCTGGTCATCCGCATATCGCTGTGTTCAATGGCGCAGGACATGCTGGCAAATTCGCCAGTTTAGTCGGCCAGATTCTGGCCGACCTGACGACAGGTCGGCAGATTGAACACGACATAGACGCGTTCAGCCTGACCCGTCCTGCGATCGTCGATCCGGACTACCCATCAACGTTCCGGCTCATTCCCGAAGCTTAGGTGAAGGCCCCGCCGCAACCTCGTCGCAGTGCGCGGCGCCCCTGCACTGTGGATAGAATGAGTAGCTAGCCCGCTGGTCCCGATCGTCGTCTCAGAGACTATCCAGCGAGCTGATGAAGCGTTCCGCTGCCGCGTCGATGTCAGCTGACGGGGTCAACAGCTTTTGCAGAAGCAGTCCTCGAAGTCCGGCGATTGCGATGATGCTCTGCTGCTGAGCGTCCTCCTTCGAGTGGCCGTCCCGAAGGGCTGCTGAGTTCAGTAGGTTGGCCAATTCATCGATGTCTGAGATGAACTCGTCAAATGCCTCGCGATCGTATACGGCTAGGCCAGCCAAGTGAAAGAAGCCACGGCTGCGCCCTTCCACTGCCTCATTCGAGTAGAAGCTCCACAGACTACGACATAAGCGTGTGAAGCCAAAGTCATTCTTCGTTGTGGCGAAAACGAGATTGTCCCGTCGGCGAGCCTCAGACAAGACCGCGGCCAAAAGGCCCGGCCGTGATCCGAAGTGATAGGTCAGGAGAGTGTGATGCACATCCATGCGCTCGGCTATCTGACGCATGGAGAGATTCGAGGCAGGGCCATTGCCACCGAACTCATCGAAAAGTGCCTGCATCAATCGCTCTCGCCCTTGCCCCACTGGTGATCGCACAATGCCTCCCTTGATAGACTCACCACTGTTGAGTAGGTTACCTCATATTGAATTCACCACTGTTTAGTTACGTTCGATAGTCAAGGAGGACATCATGAACGACTACTGGTTGATTGGTGGCATTGTTGCCGATGGTGTGGGAACAGTTCCCTCCGCGGTCGACGTGCGTGTCACAAACGGAAAAATCTCCGAACTGGGACATGCTCCTTCAGGAGCGAAGACTCTAGATCTGAAGGGGAGACTCCTCACTCCGGGCCTTATCGACGCGCACGTCCACCTCGGTCTTTCGAGTCCGATCAGGGCTCAGTTTGGATTCCAGATGTCGGCGGCGGAGATCGCGGCGGACATATTCTCGTCCGCCGGCGCCGCTCTCGATGCGGGTTTCACCACGGTACGCGACACTGGCGGTATCGATGGCGGAGTAGTCGACGTCATTGAGAAGGGCAAGGTTAGAGGACCACGCGTACTAAGTTGTGGCCCGGTCCAGTGCCAGACCGGCGGACACGGGTACTACGGCAGTGCATGGGAACCGACGGAGCTGTGGACGGCGCACCACGTGCCCGGCCTGTGCGCGCTGTCGTTGATGTCGGGTGACGCCGGTGAACTGCGTCGCAATGTTCGAGAGTCATTTCGGCGTGGTGCGACGTTTATCAAGCTCTGTGTCACCGGAGGCGTCGTCGGCGGAAACGATCACCTCAATGACACTCAATTCTCTGTTGACGAGATCTCGGTAGCGGTGGAAGAAGCTCAAGCTCGAGGATCTTATGTCACAGTGCACGCTCACAATAACGCAGGCATTCGCAATGCCGTGCTTGCCGGCGTGCGCTGTGTCGAACACGGGACTGACATCGACGCGCCGACGGCCGAGCTCATGCGCGAACATGATGTGGCATTGGTTCCTACATTCGCAGTCATCGAGCAACTCGCTGATACAGAAGGTATGGGACTCGAAGCTGATGCTCGCGAACGCATCTCTGGGGTTCGTGAACGAATGGCATCGGCGCTCACCCTCGCTACCGAGGCGGGCCTTCGCGTTGGCTTGGGCTCAGACCTTATCGGCCCCAATCAGGGGCGCCGAGGCGAGGAGCTGCGATTGCGCGCCGAATTGCAGACGCCCATGCAAGCACTCGTGTCTGCGACAAGTATCAACGCTGAGATTCTTGGTCTCAAGGAAACTGTGGGAATGATCGGTGAAGGGATGTTGGCCGACTTGGTCGTGTGGCAACAAGACCCGTTGCAGAATGCGAACAATTTCGCCGATCCAGATATGGCCGCAATTGTCATCAAAGCCGGTCGAATAGTGAAGAAGGAGAACTGATGAGCGGAGTACTGCACGGCAGCTTGCCCGACACGGAGTATTTTGAGATCACGTCAAAGACTGGCAACAGCTACGGAATCTGGGTGACCACCCCGCCGAACTACGGAGATTCCACGGAACGCTTGCCGCTGATCTATGTGGTCGATGGCAACTGGTCGGTAGGCCTCACCGCGCCACTCAACGTCACGCAGGCGGATCCTTACCTATCGATCGCGCCGTACATACAGGTCAGCATCGGCTATGCCGGCGTTGAGGCAGCAGACTGGGCATCACTGCGCAATCGTGATCTGGTGCCTCCGGGCGAGCCTGTCAGTGACGAGATGGTATCCACCCTGTCGTCGGCCCGAGACTCCGGCGCAATGACACAAGAACAAGTAGACGCATATCTCTCACTGCTCGCAGATACACACGCGGACGTCTTCCTCGACTTTATTACTGATGAGCTTCACCCTGTACTGCAGTCGCGGTTGAATGTGAGTCAGGCAGGGCACGGACTCTTCGGTTCCTCATATGGAGGCCTCTTTGCCCTTTATGCATGGCTGCGCGGTTCCACCACATTCGCGACTTTCGGCGCGGGCAGCCCCGGCGTGATATCGCCGGAGAGCCGGGTGTTCGACCTCGTTTCGGACCTTCAGCAACGGACCAAGGACTCATCAGGCAAGAAGCTGCACATCACCTTGAACGAAGACGAGATTCTAGGTGACATTGCGATCTACCGAGGACTGGCGCGTAGCGTACTCGACCTCTTGGAGCGGTTGCATAGCAAGGGTTGGTCCCAGGACGTGTCACGGGCAATCCTGCGAGAAACACATGTGACCGGTCTGCAAGCATCCTTCCTGAGCTATCTGAAATCTTGTCATACGCGCTGACTATTCCGAAGGTTATGGATAGATGCAGGCTTGGCGTCATCTGTGTACTCCATGACGCTCTCGATCGAGCAGGCCCTCAGACGGAGATCCAGTCGGCGCCGGAAGATTCCGACGCCGACTGATTGATTAAGACCACACAAGCCCGAGACATAAGGCCCGTGTGAAGGGCAATCACCCCCACTGCAACCAGGTGGTCTTGAAGTCCGAGTAGTTCTCCAGTGCATGTACCGACAGATCCCGACCGAACCCGGACTGCTTGAACCCGCCGAAGGGTGTCGTGAAACCGAGGGCATCGACGGTGTTCACCGACACCGTGCCGGCGACGAGGCGGGACGAGACGCGGTGGGCCCGGGCCATGCTGCCGGTCCACAGTGAGGCCGCGAGCCCATAGGGCGTTCCGTTCGCCTTCTCGATCGCTTCGCCCTCGGTGTCGAAGGGAGCGACGAGAGCGACGGGACCGAAGATCTCGTGCTGGTGGAGGCGGTGGTCGGCGGGCAGGTCGGTGACGATCGTGGGGTCGATGAATGCCTTGGACCCGTTGATCTCCGGGCGATTGCCGCCCTTGATGATGGTGCCGTCCATCCGAGCCTCCTCGACACACTCCCACACCTGGTCAGCATGCTTCTCAGAGACCAGTGAACCGATCGCCGTCTCAGGGTCCAGCGGATCGCCGGGCTGGAAGCCATCAGCCGCAGCTTTGAAAAGTTCGAGGAACTCCTCGTACACGGGGCGTTCGACGAAGATGCGTGAGTTTGCCGAGCACACCTCGCCTTGGTTGTAGAAGGCACCGAATGCCGACTTCCGGGCTGCGGCTTCGAGGTCGTCGCAGTCGGCGAAGACGATGTTCGAACTCTTCCCGCCGGCTTCCAGGGCCAGACGTTTCATGTTCGATGTCCCGGCATACTGCTGGAGCTGCATGGCCACCTCGGTAGAACCGGTGAAGCCGAGCATGTCGACGTCCATGTGCATGCCCAGTGCCTTGCCCACGACCGATCCGCGACCGGGGACGACGTTGAGGATGCCTGCCGGAACTCCCGCGTCGGCAGCGAGTTCGGCCAACAGCAGGATCGAGTGCGAGGCTTCGACCGGGGGTTTGACGACGAGCGCATTGCCTGCCGCCAGGGCCGGAGCGATCTTCCACGTCGCGATTTCCAACGGGTAGTTCCACGGCACGATGATGCCGATGACCCCGAGCGGCTCACGGGTCACCAGAGCGGTCGATCCTACCGGCGTGACCGGGATTTCGTCCGCGGTCTTCTCAATCGCCTCCCCGTAGAAACGGTAGAGCGCGGCGGAACCAGGAGCATCGATCGTCGAAGATTCCCCGATCGGCTTGCCCATGTCGAGAGTGTCGAGCAGAGCGAATTCGTCGGCCCGAGCCTCAATGAGATTAGCCAGGCGCAGCAGCACTTCACGGCGATGGGTGGCCGAGGTTCGTGACCACTCCCCGGATTCGTAGGCGGCACGTGCCGCACTCACCGCAGCATCGACATCGGCCTGCCCGCCGAGGTGGAGCTGCGAGATCGTCTCACCGTTGGCAGGGTTCGTCTTCGCCTGGGTCTGGCCCGAGCGCGCGTCGACGCGTTTGCCGTTGATCACGGGGCGTCCGTCGATGGTCAGCTTCGCTGCCTTGTCATGCCAGGTTGTGGCGACGGCGGCGGGCGCTGAGGCGGTGTCAGTCATGGGAGAGTCTCCAGTCGTGTGTGGTGGTATGGGTGGCTAAGCGCTCGCCGAGGCGGTTGCCGGGGTATCGAGATCATCGTCCTTGAGGAGGTCGATGCCTTTGGTCTCTGGAATCGAGACCACGGTGATGATGCCGACGACGCCGACGACGGCCAAGAAGAAGCCGGGGCTGAGCATGCTGCCAGTGTTCTCGATCAGCCAGGTCAGGGCGTAAGGCGCGGTGCCGGCGAACAGAGCAGCGGTGAGTGCATAGGCGATCGAGAGCCCGGTCTGTCTGGTCCGCGTCGGGAAGAGCTCGACGACGGTCACGGCGTGAGTGCCGAGGATGATGGCGAGGATGAACGCCAGCCCGAAGGTCGAGACGAACGCGGCCAGGTCGGACTGGACCTGCATGAGCATGAACAGCGGGATCGCGAGAACTGTCAGGGAGACTGCGGCGGTCATGAGCACGGGTTTGCGACCGAATTTGTCGGAGGCGATGCCCGAGAGCGGAACGATGATGAGTCCGAGTGCCGAGGCTAGGGTCGAGAGCAGGGCCGCTCGGCCGGGATCGAAGCCCAGCTCGGTCTCCTGATAGGTGAGCAGGTAGACGAGGACGACATAGAACGTGACGTTCATGAAGATCTCCATGCCACAGGTCTGGAGGAACTGTTTGGGGTTGCGCTTGAAGACCTCGCGCAGCGGTGACTCGGAGACGGTCTCCATCTTCTGCAGCGCCTCGAACTCTGGAGTGTCCTCGATCTTGCGGCGGATGTAGAGGCCGACGAGACCCAGTGGAACGGTGATGAGGAAGGGAATCCTCCAGCCGCCCGCCAGCACCTGTTCGGGACTGAGCGCCTGGGTGAGCAGAAAGACGACGAGGGATGCGAGGAGGAACCCGAGCAGGGAGCCGAATTCCAGCCAACTGCAGCCGAAGCCTCGGCGCTTCCGGGGTGAGAACTCGCCGAGGAACGCCGCCGCGCTGCCGAACTCTCCACCGGCGGCCAAGCCCTGGACGATACGGGTGACGATGAGGAGGATCGGAGCGAGCATCCCGATCGTCTCGTAGGTCGGCAGAATGCCGAGGACGAGAGTCGAAGCCGCCATGGCAAGGATGACGACAGAGAGGGTGACCTTGCGTCCGAGTTTGTCGCCGAGGCGACCGAAGATGATCGCACCGATCGGACGAACGAGAAACGAGACCGCGAAGACGGCGAAGGTTGCGAGCAGGCCCGCGGTTTCGTCGCCTTCAGGGAAGAAGATCGCTGCGATCGTCGTCGCCATATAGGCGTAGACGGCCCAGTCGAACCAGTGGACGAGCACGCCGATGGATCCGGCGGCGACGCTCTTCTGCAGGCCCTTCTTGTAGGCCAGATCATTCGCGTCGGCAGGGTGTGCACCGCTCATATCGAGTTCCTCCTTTGGAACCTCAGGCCCGCCGGGGACCTTGTGGTGTGGTGTTGCTTGCTGTGCGTGTGGCCTCTGGCTGAGACCGATGGTGCGGGTGGTTCAGGAACGTCGGGCGCTGACGTCTGCTGCAGTCCACGCCAGGGCCGTTGCGCCGTCGAGGAGTGTGCGTTCGGCCTCTTCCCCGACACAGGATTCGGCGAAGGCAGCCTGGTGGTTGCTCGCCTCACCCCCGACCCCGATGTAGGGGTGAATGGCGTTGACGATCTGGGACACATTGCCCGTATCCGTCGAGGCGCGGTTCATTGTGGCCGCAACCGGGTCGACGTCGAAGTTGCGTCCCAGGGCGATGGCATTGGTCCGGTAGGACTCCAGTGCTTCCTCATCAGTGCGCATCTCGGCGTACCGTTTGCTCTCCGGAGTGATCGACAGGCTTGCTCCGGTGGCCAGCGCCCCGGCCTCGAAGCAGTTGATGACCTGCTTCTCGACTTCGAGCAGCTCGTCGGTCGATTCGGCTCGGACGTACCATCGGCCCTCCGTCTTCGCCGGGATCGCGTTCGGTGCTTCACCGCCGTTGGTCATCACACCGTGAACCCTGACCGTCTTCGGCAGTTGTTGACGCAGCAGACCGAGGGCCACCTGGGCGACGAGGAATGCGTCATTGGCGTTGATGCCGCGCTCTGGGTAGGCGGCGGCGTGAGCAGCCCGGCCGGTGTATTCGACATGCCAGTGCGTCACGGCGAAGGGCTCGGCTTCGGCGACATCGACGGGTGCGGGGTGAGCCATGAGGGCGAAGTCGAGCTCAGTGAACGCGCCGCGTTCGAGGAGTTCGATCTTCCCGCCGCCGCCTTCTTCGGCCGGTGTGCCGAGGACCTCGACCGTGATGCCGAGTTCATCGGCGACTGCGGCAAGGCCGATGGCCCCTCCCACGCTCATGGCGGAGATGAGATTGTGCCCGCAGGCATGACCGAGTCCTGGCAGAGCGTCGTATTCGGCGAGGAATCCGATGGTGAAGTCGCTGGTGCCGAATGTTGCACGAAAGGCGGTCTCGAGTCCGAGGTAGGGATGTTCGACGGTGAAACCGTGAGCGGCCAAGACGCCGGCCACCGAGGCGGAGGACCGAAACTCCTGCCACCCCAGTTCGGGGTAGTCGTGGAGCGAATCGGACAGACCGATGAGAGCCGGGCCCACCTCGGCGAGGCGGGCCGCGATCCGGTCCTTCACGGACTGATCGGCAGTCATCACTGAACCGGCGCCTGGTCTCGTGGGCTGTTCGAGGTCGGTGGGCTGGCTCATCGCTCGTCTCCGGGGACTCCGTAGGACGGTGAGGCCACGGGATTGAGACCGCGGGTGATGTAGTCCTCGCGTTGGGGCATCCAGATGTCGAGAAGTTCGCCCAGCTCACCGATGGGGTCCTCCTCGGCCCAGTCCACGCGCAGATCAGTCACCCTCCACCCGGCGTCGCTGACGACGGCGAGCCCGGCCGAATGCACGGGACCGGCCTCTCCTCCGGCGTCGAAGGCGGCCTGGAAGGCTGCGAAGAGGCGACGTTCGATCGGCCCAGTCGATTCCAGGGCGGTCTCGATGAAGGCATCGAGGACGTCGAGTGATTTGAGCATGTTTCCACCGGCCACGGCATTCTGCTCGGTGCGGGCACCGAAGATCCCGAGAGTCTCGGCACCGGAATGGGCAGCGGTGTTGCCGCCGCCGTCGATGACGAGGATCTGGCGGTAGGCGATGATCTCGGACTCGACTTGGTCGACGATGGAATCCAGGGCCAACTGCGCGGGCTTTCCGGTTGCCATCTCGTCGAGAATCCGTCCGCCGAGGCGGGGATCCGTGATGTTCTGCGAGTTCACTCCGCCGATGCCGTCGGCCAGGTTGAGGCACCGGGCGGAGACCGCGGGAGAGGACGAGGCGATCGCGGCACCGAATTCGCCGGTGTCGGGATCGTGGAGGAGCAGGGAGAAGGTCACTTGGCCACCTCGGTGGGGGCTGTGATCGCGGTGCTGGGTTCGCTGATGACGGCGGTGGCGTCGATTTCGACGAGCCACTCGGGGCGGGCGAGAGCCTGAACGACGATGCCCGTCGAGACTGGGTAGACGCCCTTGAGCCACTTGCCCACGGTGCGGTAGACATCCTCGCGGTAGCGGGGATCGATGATGTAGATGGTGACCTTGACGATGTCCTCGAGCCGACTGCCCGCTTCTTCGAGGAGCATGGCGATATTGGACATGGCCTTCTCCGCCTGCGCAGTGACGTCGCCGATGCCCACGGACTCGCGAGTCTCAAGGTCCTGGCCGATCTGCCCGCGGAGATAGACGACACCACCGGCGACGACGGCCTGGCACAGATCGTTGTCGAGATTCTGTTCGGGGTAGGTCTCTTTGGTGTTGAACATTCTCAGACGTGTGTGCGTGGGTTCGGCCACTGCGGTCTCCTCTTCGAGCTGATCGGAACATGTCAAACGGGTTGTGGGGCCGTTCGGTGTGTGGTTCCATTCTCGGAAAGATCGGAGTATCTGTGAAATAGTTATTATCTAGAGACTCCATCTGAAAAACAGATTCCAAATCTGAATAATAGATTCCAATGACGAAGAGGTCGCCATGGTCCACAGATTCTCGATCACGCTCACCCAGCTCTCGTACTTCGCAGAATGCGCGAAGACGTTGAACATGACGACGGCGAGCCAGGAGCTCCACATTGCCCAATCGGCGGTGTCCACGGCGATCAATCAGCTGGAGAAGGCGCTCGGCGCACCTCTCTTCGTCCGCCAGCATTCTAAGGGCCTCGTCCTCACTCCCGCCGGAGAAGGGCTGCTTCACGAGACCCGCCAGATCTTCGGGCTCATCACCGATGCGGTCGAATCGATCCAGGCCGGGCAGAACGAGGTTCGCGGCACGATCGTCCTTGCCTGCTTCAAGACCCTGGCCCCCTTCATTCTTCCGCAGCTCATCGGGCGGCTCAACGAACGGCACCCGGAGCTGAGCATCGAAGTCGTCGAGGGTGATCACGAGGAGTGCGTGGCCGCACTGCGCAGCGGGCGGGCGGAGATCGCGATCAACTACGACCTCACCGATGCCGAAGGCATCCAAGCCCAGAGGGTCGGCGAGGTGAGGCCGCACGTCATCGTCGACACGAACCACCGGCTGGCCGGGAAGAAGAAGGTGAAGCTGTCCGCGCTCGCCGAGGACCCGCTCGTCCTCCTCGATCTGCCCGACAGCCGGGAGTACTTCCTCACTATGCTGCGTACGGCCGGCATCACTCCCAAGGTCAAGTACAAATCCTCGAACTACGAGACCGTGCGTTCGATGGTCGCAATGGGGCTGGGATTCTCGATCCTCAACCAGCGCCCCGACATCGAACAGACCTATACGGGGGCCAAGACCTCGATCCTCGAAATCGCCGACCCTGCACCCAGCCTTCATCTCGTCGTCTCGGCATTGTCGCAGGCGGCCGGGACTGCGAAGGCGAAAGCCGTGACGACGATGATGCGCGAGATCCTCGCCGAGGCGGCCTCAGGCAAGGATTCCGTCTGACCTAGTCGATTCGGCTGAGTTCGGTGCTTTCGGCGGAGCTTCGAGATACCCGGAAATGATTGACTCCATACGGCTACATCTATTCGGTAGATGCAATTGACCGTCAACAACTATTGGCATTGACACTCTCGCCTGCGGTTTGCTGGATCACGAGAGGGCGGACACCATCGTCGCCCCACGAGCAAAGACGCAAGTGCCGTATCTGCAGCTCAGACGCGGTTTTCGAGAACAGGAGTGTCCCATGCCGGGCAAGGAAACTGAGACCACCGAAGTCGTCATCATCGGCGCGGGCCAAGCCGGAATCGCGATGAGCGAGCATCTGCAGTCCAGGGGAGTACCCCACATCGTTCTGGAGAAGAACCGGATCGCCGAGGCATGGCAGTCCAGGCGTTGGGACTCCCTCGTCGCCAATGGCCCCGCCTGGCACGACAGGTTCCCCACCCAGGAATTCGCCGACGTCGACCCCGACGGATTCGCAACCAAAGACCAGGTGGCCGAATACTTCCGCACGCTGGTTGAACGCAACAACCTGCCAGTGCGCACCGGAGTCACCGTGACCACAGTGACCGAACGGGAGCATGCCCGCGGCTACCTCGTCGAAACCGACCACGGCACCATCGAGGCCGGCTATGTCGTTGCCGCGACGGGCCCGTTCCAGACTCCGAGCATTCCGGCCATCGTCCCCCAGAGCTCCGGCATCACCCAGATCCACTCGAACTCGTACAAGAACCCCGCGCAGCTCGACGAAGGTGCTGTGCTCGTCGTCGGTGCAGGCTCTTCGGGTGTCCAGATTGCCGCGGAGATCCAGAAGTCCGGCAAGAAGGTCTACCTGGCCGTGGGCCCACACGATCGCCCGCCGCGGGCATACCGCAATCGCGACTTCTGCTGGTGGCTCGGAGCCCTGGGCAAATGGGACCTTGCAGCCCCACCTGTGGGCGCCGACCACGTCACCATCGCCGTCAGCGGTGCCGAAGGCGGACACACCGTGGACTTCCGTGACCTCGCGGCCGCGGGAATCACCCTGCTGGGACGCGCCAACTCCTTCGCTGACGGCAAACTGCAGATCGGTTCCGACCTGGGCACAAACATCGCCCGCGGCGACGACAACTACCTCTCCCTGCTGCGTGAGGCCGATGACTACATCGAACGCAACGGCCTCGATCTGCCCCCTGAACCAGAGGCTCATGAGCTCGGTCCTGACCCCGAGTGCGTGAGCAACCCGATCCTCGAACTCGACCTCGCCGAGGCGAACGTGCGAACCATCATCTGGGCGACCGGATTCGGAGTCGACTACTCCTGGCTGCAGGTCGAGGGTGTCCTTGACGAGCGCGGCTACCCGGTCCAGCAGCGCGGCGTCACCCCTGTTCCCGGTATGTACTTCCTTGGTCTGCCGTGGTTGTCGCGTCGCGGATCGAGCTTCATCTGGGGCGTGTGGCACGACGCGAAATACCTCGCCGATCAGATCGAGATCCAGCGGAAGTACCGCGACTATGAGCCAGATCATAACGCCCTGCTTGAAGCCGCAGTACGGTGATTACCGAGGGACAACCTCGGCGATCATGACGCATCCTCACGACGAAAGAAGGCACCAGCGGTGACCGACAGCGCTTCCGCCCCAACCCGTACCGAGACCGATTCGATCGGCAGCCTCGAAATCCCCGCTGCAGTGTATTGGGGTGTGCACACCGCCCGAGCGAATGAGAACTTCCCGATCACCCGTCGCCCGATCAACGTCTACCCCGACTTCATCCGTGCCTTCGCCTGTGTGAAGCAGGCGGCAGCGCGGGCGAACCTGGAGATCGGGGCACTCGACGAACAGCGAGCCAACCTCATCGACTCAGCCTGCGAAGAGATCAAGGCCGGCAATCTCCACGACCAGTTCACCGTCGGAGTGATCCAGGGCGGCGCTGGCACCTCGACGAACATGAACGCCAACGAGGTGATCACGAACCGTGCGCTCGAGATCGGTGGGCACGCGAAGGGCGACTACTCGTTCATCAACCCCAATGACCACACGAACCACAGCCAGTCGACGAACGACACCTACCCGACGGCGATCAAGATTGCACTGGCCTTCTCACTGCAGAACCTCCTCGGCGAACTCACGCTTCTAGCCGATGCCTTTGCCGCGAAGGGTCGCGAGTTCTCCCACATCATCAAGGTCGGTCGCACCCAGCTCCAGGACGCGGTGCCGATGACCCTGGGCCAGGAATTCAACGCCTTCGCCACTACCTTGCGTGAGGACGTGCAGCGTCTCGAAGACGCGGTGGCACTCCTCGGCGAGGTCAACATGGGCGCCACTGCGATCGGAACGGCGATCAACGCACCCGTCGGGTACAAGGAAGCGGTGATCAAGCACCTGCGCATCATCACCGGACTCAAACTTGTCACCGCCGGCGACCTCGTCGAATCCACCTCGGACACCGGGGTCTTCATCACCTTCTCCGGGGCGCTCAAGCGCAGCGCTCTGAAGATGTCGAAGATCGCCAACGACCTGCGTCTGCTGTCCTCGGGGCCACAGGCCGGCTTCGGTGAGATCAATCTGCCGGCCCGGCAGGCGGGCTCATCGATCATGCCCGGAAAGGTCAACCCCGTCATTCCTGAGGCGGTCTCTCAGGTCGCCTACTCGGTCGCCGGTGCCGACGTCACCGTGTCCATGGCCGTCGAGGCCGGCCAGCTCCAGCTCAACGCCTTCGAGCCGGTCATCGCCCATTCCCTGTTCCAGTCGATCACCTGGCTCGAGCGTGCCTGCCAGACCTTCCGCGTCAATTGTGTCAACGGCATCACCGCCAACGAGGCGGCCCTTGAGGACACGGTGGCCCGTTCCGTCACCGTCATCACTGCTCTCGCCCCGGTCATCGGCTATGCCCCGGCCGCGCAGCTGGCCAAGCAGGCGCTGGCGACGAACGAACCGATCTCTGACCTCGTCGTGAAGCAGGGGCTCCTCGACCGAACCCAGCTCGAGGAGATCCTCAAGCCTGAGCGTCTGACCGGCCTACCTGCCGATCACGGTGTGGAGAACTCGGCCGACAGCGCCGAGGCGGTTCCCCGAGATGAGATGACATCGGAGATCCCCGTGGTGCCGGAGGCTCCGATAGTGCCGCCGGCACAGTGAGTTGGGTTGCCCTGTTGGGGTAGACCTCGGGATGAGCCGACTTCGCTAGTTCGAGAGGAGCTCGTGCAAGGCGGGCGAAAACTCGGTGAGCAATGGGAGTGCTTTCAGCGCGTCGGGGGAAACGGTCAGACCCATGGCCGCGAGCAAATGCGCGTATTCGTGCCAGGACCGCTCTTCTCCGTCATCTTCGACTTCGCCCTCATCCGGCAGAAGCGCCATGTTGATGTTATGACGGGCACCGGACTCAGTCAGCGAATCTTCGTTATGCCACGAGATGGTGACCCCTCGGTCCCAACGAAGAGAGAGTCGCGACCCGTCTGCCAGCTCGACGAACTCGTCCGCATCTATCGTCAGCATCGAGCGATCTTCGCCATCATCCGACGCTTCACCCGGGAAGCACCATGCTCCCACGGCCACTACCTGTTGCTGGGGGACGGGGCTGGGCTGGGCCCAGATCGCTTCACGGATTGGAAGGTCGATCGGCGGGTAAGAGAATTCAGGGTTCGTCATTTCACTCGCAGCTCCAGCGCCTCCCACGCAAACGTCGCGACCCAGTGGGACGCCATATATTCGTCGGAGACTGCCGCTTCGATTCCCGGCGCCATGAGACGGTCGACCGTTGTGAGGAATCCTTTCGCGTGGTCGGCCACCTCGTGATTGCCCGAGTGCTCGGCGGATGAGAGCAACTTGGGCGCCAGGCGCATGAGCGATGCGGCGACAGACAGCCCCAGGCCATAGAGGTGGCTCTGATATCCGTCCGTGGGATCGAGGACCTCGACGGGTTTGAGCGCGGGTGATTCCGGCGTCAGTTCCGACAAGAAGTCCGGCAACCACACGGCGAGCTCATCCTCGGTCAGGACCTCTGCCATGAGGTCGGCTTCGCACAGGCCGGGGGAGAGGAAGTCCTGGCCGCTGCGCTCCTGATGGAAGTTCCACGCATGATCATCGGAAAAGCAGCGCCTCGCCGAGGCGGCGATGGCATCGACGATATCGTGACGTTCCAGGACTCGGGCGCCGAGGAGGATTCGGCGCAGACCGAACGCCGTGTTCGAATGCAGTCCGTGCCGAACGGGTACTGCCATCTTCGGCAGCCATGCCACGGTCAGGTCGAAGACCGTCTGCGCAAGCACCTCGGCGCCGGGGGCCAGATCCCGCATTCGCGGTTCGGTGCTGACCTTCAGCGCACGCACGAGCTCGACGGCCCATGCCCAGCCATAGGGACGTTCCCACGTGGGATTCTCGCGCAGGAAAGCCGCCTCGGCGGTGAGCTTCTCCCGGCTGAGATGAGCGCTCAGGGTATCGATGGCCTCGTCGCGCCACGGCGCGGTCTGGGCGGTCTCGGTGCTCAGCAATGACACGAGCAGGAAGTGCATGTGGACGCTGGAATGCCAGTCGAAGGAGTTCGCGAACGCCGGATTCTTCTCCCGCGGTTCGACGATGTCATCGGCGGAACGCGTGACGTGATGCGCAGCGTACGGGTAGTCACGGGTGATGTTGGCCAGGGCCACCTGGGCGAACGGGTGGACGAAATCGTCAGGCTGCGGCATAGATCCTCCTCGGCTCGGGTTCTCCACCATACTTTCACGACCAGCCGAGTCACGTCTGGGACCTATCTGGACGACCGGTGCAGCTGGCCTGTACGACCAACTAGTCTGGACGAAACCAGGACCCCAACAGCGAAGGACAAGTGCGCGGTGACCACAAGTCCGCTCGTCTTCGGCAAGACGGTCGACGAGCACACTCGGTGCGAGCACTACGCGACCGAGCTCGACATCATCGCCATCCGCTTCGCCTGCTGCGACCGGTACTACCCGTGCCACCTGTGCCACAGTGAAACCGCAGATCACCCCGCCCAGCAGTGGCCACGAGACAAGTGGGACCAGCCCGCCATCCTCTGCGGGATGTGCTGGACCCAGCTGACGATCGAGACGTACAAACGCGTCGACTCCTGCCCGGAGTGCGCGGCACCGTTCAATCCACGGTGCGCGGCACACTCGGACTACTACTTCGCCGGGTGACCTACAGGCTTGACGTCGATTGGTCCGCCGCGCGTCGATAGCGGTCGGAGAGCTGCTCGAGCAGAGGAATAAGCTCGGCCGGGGACTCGACGGTGAAGTCCATCATCAGCATCCCCGCATACACCGCGAGGGTGTCGAGACTGTCGGCGCCGGTCACGAGCACACAGCGCTGGTCGTCGATGGGTTCAACGACACCGACCGCGGGATTGATACGCGCGAGGACCTCGTCGGCAGGCGCGTCGATGCGCAGGCGTGCGTGGACGCTCCAACCGCTCGCGGCGATCGTTCGCATCGCGAAGCCTGTGTAGTCGCCCCCTTCCAGAGGCTGTGGGACGAATCGGCTACGAGTCGGCATTCGCGGTTCGATCAGGTCCACACGATAGGTCGCCCAGGAACCGTCTTCGGGATCGCGGGCGACGAGATGCCAACGCCGCTGCCAGCTCAGCAGCCGGTAGGGCTCGACGAGTCGCGGTTGCCCGTCAAGATCGAATCGCAGCCATTCGTGGTCGCGGATAGCGCTTGCGATGGACTGCAGAACCGAAGCATGAACCTCGGGATCGGGAGCGTCGGTGTCGGTGTTCTCGGGTCCATGTTCGACGCTCGAACGGATCGCTTCGACCGTGGGGCGCAGACGAGAAGGCAACACTTGTTCGAGCTTCGCGAGAGCCCGTGCACCTGCCTCCTCGACTCCGGCAATACCGGCTGCTGCGCGCAGTCCAACCGTGACAGCAACCGCCTCCTCATCGTCGAGCAGCAGCGGAGGCAGCTTCCCACCCGCGCCGAGGCGGTAGCCGCCGATCGCACCACGCGTCGCATCGACGGGGTAGCCCAGTTCGCGGAGGCGATCCACATCATGACGGACGGTGCGGTCGGAGACACCAAGGCGTTCTGCGAGCTCGCGGCCAGAGCGTTCCGGACCTACTTGGAGCAGCGCCAGCAGAGACAGCAATCGGGCGGTCGGATCGGCCACGGCATCCTCCGAAAAGTCGTTTCTCAATTAGGAACAGATCCTACCTAATGGGCCTCTATTGTCGAAGTATGAACACAACAGAGAACACCCTGGCCACCCGTCCCTTCACAGTTTCCGTGTCAGCAGCGGAGGTCGCTGACCTCCGAGATCGCCTCGCTCGCACCCGCCTTCCTCAGCCTTCGCCTCACGATGACTGGGATGCGGGAACGCCCAATTCGTATCTTCGTGAGGCAGTCGATGCCTGGAGCAACTTCGACTGGGCGGGCGCCCAGGACAGGATCAATGCCGTCCCGCACTTCCTCACCGAGATCGACGGGCAGACGATCCATTTCATCCACGTCCGCTCTGCCCATGAGGATGCAACACCACTGGTGCTCGCCCACACCTATCCCGGGTCCTCCGTGGATTACCTCGACCTGATCGACCGCCTCGTCAACCCCGTTGCCCACGGCGGTCGAGCCGAGGATGCCTTTGACGTCGTGATTCCCGATGCGCCAGGCTACGGCTTGTCGCAACCGCTTGCGTCTGCGGGCTGGACCACCGCGCGGGTCGCGGCCGCCTATGATCAGCTCATGCGCGGTCTCGGCTACGACAGCTACGGCATCCACGGCTCGGACAACGGTGCGATGGTCGCTCGGGAGCTGGGCCTGCTCAACCCCGAGGGCTTCCTGGGACTCCACGTGCTGCAGTTGTACTCGTTTCCCTCCGGGGACCCGACCGAGTTCGAGAAGCTTGAGCCCGCCGACTACGCCGGGCTCGAGTACCTCACGTGGTTCCAATCCGTTGGCGGATACAACACGATGAACGCCTCTCGCCCCCAGACGGTCGCCGTCGGACTCAGTGACTCACCGATCGGACTGCTCGCCTACAGCGAACTGTTCAATTCCTTCGGGAACGGCACCTCGCTAGTTCCCTTGGAGACGATTCTGCTCGAAGTCAGCGTCAACTGGTTCGCCAACGCTGCCTCCGGGATGGGCCGCAGCTACCTGGAGAACGCCCGCGCCGGGTCGGCCGGAGGCACCGAACCGCAGATCAATGCCGCACCGACCGGGGTCGCCGTATTCAAGGACGATTTCCGGACCATCCGCACCTTCGCCGAGCGTGACAACTCGAACATCGTGCACTGGAGCTACTTCGACGAGGGCGGACACTTCGCCGCCCTCGAGCGGCCCGAACTCCTCGTCGGTGACATCCGGGCGTTCTTCTCCGCGCTGCGGTGAACCGTCCGCGTGCGAACCCAAGCCTATCCGCTCGGGTTCGCACGCGACGAGGCTCCGCTCGCTCGTTCAAGGGCTCAGCCGTAGTAGCCCGTAAAGGGAGCGGTGGCTTCGTCTGGCAGATGCGGCCCGCTGTAATCGACGCCAGCCGTGCCCTGGTGGGCGATTCCGCGGGATTTGAGTTCGTCGAGCTGCTCGCCGGAAAGTGCGTAGACGACTCGTCCGAGGTTGGCGCGGGTGATGACGCTCGCGCACATCGGGCAGGGTTCGCAGCTCGTATACATCGTGGTTGTGCGGGCCTGCTCAGCAGGCAACTCGCGGCCCGCCCACCGCGCGAGTTTGAGCTCGGGGTGGGCCGTCAGGTCCCGAGCCGTCGCAGTCGTGTTGCGGTCCTCGGCAAGCACGACACCGGAATCCGAGACCAGCAGAGAACCGAAGGGCGGGTTGCCTTGCTCTCGAGCCTCCTCTGCCAGGGCGATGGCCCGCCGCAGGTATTCATGATCGTCCATGGTCTTTCTCCTCAGAGATGGAGTACGCCGTCTGCCACGAAGAGCCCGGAACCGCTCAGGCTCACCTGTGGCCCCGTCACCGTGACTCGGAGTCTGCTTGGTCGACCGAGCCGGTCGCCCTGCTCCACGGTGGCTTCGACATCCTGATCGATCTCGCCGGCGCGAACCAGAGCCGCGACGAGTGGTCCGGCAGCGGTTCCGGTGGCCGGGTCCTCGGCGATCCCCACCGTCGGATTGAAGAATCGTGCATAGGCGACGGACCCGCCGTCGGCATCGATCGGGTCTCGGCTGTAGACGTAGCATCCCTCGCCGCCGGCGTTGCGCAGCTCTGCCAAAAGCAGCGCCGAATCCGGGACGACACGGTCCACGATCCTGCGATTGCGGACCGGAACCAGCAGGTGACCCGCACCGGTCGACACGACCTGAGCGGGACGGTCCGAATCGAGATCGACCTCCTCGAGGCCCAAGGATCGTGCGAGTGCTCGCCTGTCAGGGACGACCTTCCCGAACTCGGGAGGCGGCTGGACCATGGTGACTGTGTAACGCCCTCCATCGTCCCGGGACACGTGCACCGGCAGCAGTTCATCGCCGATCTGCTGAGTGAAATCCTTCGTCCCGACGGGGAGGCATCCGGTGATGGCCAGCCAGATCCACGCTCCCATCGCGTTATGCCCGGCGCCGAGCACCTCGGTGCCATCGGGTGTGAACGAGCGCAGCTGCCACTGCGCCGTCGGCATCGTCGGCGACACGAGGAACGTCGTTTCGGACTGGTTGAATTCGCGGGCGATCGCTCGCATCTGGGCAACCTCCAGGCCGTCTGCCTCGGGGATCAACGCGAGGGGATTGCCGGACAGCGGCTCCCTGGCGAAGACGTCAACGAAGGCGAAGGGTATCTGTGTCGTCATGTGCCGCTGACTCCTCTGGTCGCCGACGCTCCTCTGATTGCCGGTCTCCTTCAAGCCTATGTGGCCCCATTGAGCCGCTGAAGTGCCTATCAACGGTCTTTGCCTTCCCGGACCGCAGAATCTGCGGCAGAATCAGCGTATGACCGACGCTCGAGGCACGTGGCGTGATCGTCAATCACACTGCGCAGGTCTCACCCGCGGCACTTGGGTACACATTGCGGGCGGTGGTGCGGATGAAGGTTCACGGGGCACTCTACGACCAAGTCTCCGAGGTCCTCGCCCGACAACCGCAGATCGTGCGCTGTCTGCGCATCACAGGGGAGTCCTGCTACAACCTTGAGATCCTCGCGACCGATATGGCCGACCTGGAGCGGATCACCACCGACCTCGCCCGGGTGGGGTCGATCACCACCGACCTCGTGTACGAAGTCGTCGTCGACCGACCGATTCCCACCCCGGCCGGCCACCCCGGATTCGCATAGCGCCGAGGTTGCCCCAGGGCCATTCGGCCGGGCACCGGGGTCCGCCCCGGTGGGGCCCAAATCATGGACCCCACCGCGTTGATCAGCCCTCGGGCGCTGCCTGCACGTCGAGAACCCAGGTGACGCCGAAACGGTCGGTGAGCATGCCGAATCCGGGGCTCCACTCGGAGGCGGCCAGCGGTTCGATGATCGAGGCTCCCTCGCTCAGCCCCTCCCAGTACTTGGCCACCTCGGCGAGGGTGTTGCCGCGGATGGAGAGGAAGAACGGCTGGTCGGTGATCGTCATTCCCTGATTACGACGCGTGCCCGAGGCTGGCACCGCCTCGGCGGGAGTGTTTCCGGGGACGTCGTAGGCCATGACATCGAAGCCCTCGGGCGAGGTGAGCCGCCCGAAGACGACCTTCTGCGCGTCCGGTGCGGTCTCTGGCATTCCCAGCTGACCGTAGGTCGTGGCATCGACTTCGCCGCCGAACACCGACTGGTAGAAATCGAGTGCGGCTCGCGCCGTGCCGGGGAAATTGAGGTGGGTGGTGGTTGTGATGGTCATGATCGGTCCTCTTCTTCTCTTGTCTGCCCTCGTCAGTGCTCCATCGGCGACGGGGCTGCCGCCGGAACCCACTCTCACAGCAGAACAGGACAGTTTCGGTCCTCTATTTGGGGAACAATGGACGTTATGACGGGATCCTCATCGCGAATGCTGGCGCTGCTGTCGCTGCTCCAGGTCCGACGCGACTGGGCAGGGCACGTCCTTGCCGAGCGCCTCGGCGTGACGACGCGGACCGTGCGCCGCGATGTCGACCGGCTGCGGGAACTCGGGTATCGGATTGATGCACTCAAGGGCCCCGACGGCGGCTACCGGCTCGAAGCAGGTTCGGAACTGCCGCCTTTGAAGTTCGACGACGAACAGGCTGTGGCGATCGCCGTGGCACTTCAGAACGCGCCGTTGGCCGGAGTCGACAATGTCGAGGCTTCCGACCGGGCCCTGGCGACGATTCGGCAGCTGCTGCCCTCCCGACTGCGGACCAGGATCGATGCCATGAGATTCTCGACCGTCGCCGGCGGTGAGCAGCGGGTCGTCCCCGAAGTCCTCGAGGCGATCAGCGCCGCCGTCAGGGACCGGATGATTCTTCGCTTCGACTACGGGGACCCCGCCGAGTCGACGTCGGCTTCGCCCCGGAAGGTCGAGCCCTACGAGATCGTCGCTCGGCGTCGACACTGGTACCTCATCGCGTGGGACCTCGACGTCGACGACTGGCGCATCTTCCGCGCCGATCGGATGTCGCCGCGCACGCCGACCGGTCCACGATTTTTTCCTCGCCAGCCTCCGGACGCGGGTCTTCTGGCGATGCTCGAAGCACGTTTCAAGGGATCGTCCGGGGACAACGCATGGCCCTGCACCGGAGTCGTCGACGTCGATCTTCCCGCACGCGAGATCCTCCCCTGGATCGGTGACGCGCAACTTCAGGAGCTGGGTGGGCAGACGTGTCGCATCACCGTCGGCTCATGGTCATGGGCCGGACTGCTGGCCTGGGTCCTTCGGTTCGATGCACCATTTC
The DNA here is from genome assembly GCF_021532275.1 of Brevibacterium sp. UCMA 11754. GTDB lineage: Bacteria > Actinomycetota > Actinomycetes > Actinomycetales > Brevibacteriaceae > Brevibacterium. The sequence goes on along the minus strand of NZ_JACBOT010000029.1, from coordinate 184,249 downwards.
GCCTCATCGGACCAGATGAACTCCTTGCGGAGGCGAAGGTCCAAGAGCAGAGACTTCTCGCCGCCCGACAAGGCACCGCAGAAGCCGAGGAAAGGCAATGATCGTGAACGACTACTCGCAGGAATCTCCGCTCGTTCTCACGGACCTCGACGCGTGGAACGCCTGGCTTCTGGCCAACGAGGACTACTCGAACGGCGCGTGGGTGCTGCTGGCGAAGAAGAACGCCACCACGCCGACATCACTGAACTACCAGGACGCCTTGGAAGAAGCCCTGTGCAGCGGATGGATCGACGGACAGCGACGCAGCTTCGACGAGGCGACTTTCATCCAACGGTTCACTCCCCGCCGGCAACGGTCGAACTGGTCGAAGCGCAATGTCGACATCGTCGAGCGACTCATCGCTGAGGGCAGACTGCGCGAGCGCGGCGCCGCCGAGGTGGCAGCTGCCAAGGCGGACGGACGCTGGGAGAGCGCGTACCCAAGACAGTCAGAGATGACAGTCCCCGTTGACCTCCGAGACGCCCTCGCCCGGGTGCCGGCGGCCCAGGCTGCATTCGAGCGGTTCACCCGCTCACAGCGCTTTACGGCGATGCTTCCGATCCTCACCGCCCGCAGCGATGAGGCCAAGGCCCGGATCATCGCGCGACTCGTCGACCGCCTCGGCGAGGGATCGGACTAGCGTCAGCGGGCCAAGCGGTGTGAGAGGTCGTCGACGTTGGATCTGACGTAGAACAGCGTCGGGAGCGATCGTCGGTCGTAAGCTGGATTCTGATGACCTGCCACGCAGCCGAGGAAGAAGGACCAGCCATGACCACCATCCCGTTCGGACATCGACGATGAGCGACGTCTCGAACGAGAAGAAGGACAACGGCGGCAGTATGCTCACCGTCATCATTGCCTTCTGCGCGAATCTTGCCGTTGCCATCGCCAAGACGGTTGCTGCTGTTCTCACCGGATCGGCTTCCCTTGTGGCCGAGTCGGCCCACTCCTGGGCCGATACCGGCAACCAGATCTTCCTTCTCATCGCCGAACGGCGAGGGAAGAAACCGGCCGATGCCAAGCATCCGACCGGCCATGGGCGGGAAGCCTACGTGTGGTCCATGTTCGCCGCATTCGGGCTCTTCTCGGTGGGCTCGGCCGTCTCAATCTGGCATGGCATCTCATCGCTCTTCGCCGAAGAGGCTGAGAGCAGCTACCTCGTCGGATACATCGTGCTCGGGGTCTCCTTCCTCTTCGAAGGCACCTCATTCATTCAGTCACTCCGACAGGGCCGAGCTCGCGCCGACAAACTGGATCGAAATACGGTCGAATACGTGATGAACGGTCCGAACCCGACTCTGCGCGCCGTCTTCGCCGAGGATGCCTCGGCCCTCATCGGCATCGTCATCGCGTTCGCCGCCATGCTCGCCCACCAGCTCACTGGAATCGCCGCATTCGATGCCATAGGATCGATCCTCGTCGGCATCCTCCTCGGCATCGTCGCAATCGTCCTCATCGACCGCAATCGTCGTTTCCTCGTGGGAGAGACCGTCACCCCGGAGATCCGCGATGACTTCCTGACAGCAATGCTCGAAGTACCCTCCATCGACAGCATCAGCTACCTCCACATCGAATACGTCGGGCCAGGGAGCGTCTTCCTCGTCGCCGCCGTCGACCTCACCGGTGACGATCGGGAGAGTCAGTTGGCAGACCGTCTGCGCAGGACCGAGGTGGAGATCGAGAAGCTCGAGGCTGTCCAGGAGGTCGTCCTCACGCCTTCCGCGCAGGGACAGGAAAAACTGGAGATCGGGAAGCAATGATGCCCCACGACAGCACCCACGGAATCGGAACTCCGTTCTGGATCGAAGCCCTCCAACCCAATGTGTCGGAAGCGATCGAGTTCTACAGCCAGCTCTTCGGATGGACTGTCGAGGGCCTCGGCGAGGATGACAGTGTCCACGTGGCGCGGTTAGACGGGCAGAGAGTCGCCGGTATCGTTCAGGCACCGGAGGCAGTTCCTGCCGGGTGGTTGATCCACGTCCGCGTCGATGACATCGACAGATCGATCGCCGAGTCTGAAGCTGCGGGCGGCAGCTGTCTCCTGCCGTCTCTGGAACAACGTTCGGGCGGACGAGTCGCGATCCTCGCCGATCCAAGTGGAATCCCCTTCTGCGTCAATGATGACCAGAGCGCCGAGGGGGTCGAGGTTGCCGGCGAGACCAACACCTGGTCAATGTCCTCGCTCCACAGTCCTGACGCTCGAGCGTCGCAGGATTTCTATGGTGCGCTTTTCGGCTGGGAACTCCACGAGGTGTCGGGAGCACCGTTCTCACGGTGGAGTCTCGACGGGCACACCATCGGTCTGCTATCCGACGCAGGTAACGCACCATCTCACTGGGCCATCAACGTTGCCATCAACGACGCAGACACCACCGCGGCGCTCGTTGAGTCGCTGGGCGGCACGGTCGTGCTCGAGCCCTTCGACACCGAGAGCCACCGGAATGTCGTCATTGCTGACCCAGCCGGCGCTGTTCTGGCCTGCAGCGCCGCAGTCGACTAGACATTCGCGTGGAGGGCCGAACGGCTCTACGTGTGCCCGGCCCTTCCACGTTTTTGGCCCGAAAGGGTCAGCGCACTCCATTGCGGAAGACATCGAGTATGTCGTCCACCTCGGCGTCTGCGAGGCCGAGGGACTCTGCAGTGCGGCCGTTTGCAGAGAAATCGACCCCGCAGAGCACGCTGCTGATGGTGATGAAGCCATCGGTCAGCGGCATGGGTACACCGATCTGTCGGGCAATAGAACTCCAGATGACCAGTCCGAAGGGGATATCTTCCGTGAAGTACCGATGTGTCAGGGAGTCCGGTTCAGGAAACGCCTGTCGGCCGTATCCCTGTACGACTCTGTCGACGAACGAGCCTTCGCTGACTCCATAGGCATCGTCCAGGAACTGCCAGAATCCCGTGGTGTGAGTATGTAGCACTGTCGACAGCGAAAGTCGTTCCTGATCGAGAGCATCGATGGCTTCGGCGATTCTCGGGGTCACGAGCTCGTGCTGTGGCAGACGTTCGGCGTCTTCGACAGTCTTGAAGTTCAGGACTGCCGGCGGAACGTGATAGATCGGATTCGAATTGCTCAGGCCGACCGCCAAACTGTCAGCTGCCGGGCTGTAGTGTTCGCCGAAGAAGGGGACGAGGCGACCGATGACCTCCTGTGTCCTGCTGTTGGGAATGCTCGAAATGCCGATCGAGTCCTTCACTGCGCCGACGTAGACCTTGGCGGGCTCCTTGAGCCGGCACGTGTATAAGCTGGTCGCGCTCTCTGCGATCAGGCATGGTTGCCGGTCGGCCAGCGCGAAGTGGCGGGACAGCTCCACACCGCTGCCCAGAACTGTGGGTTGGAAGACGACGAGTTGATCGGGTTCCAGGGTGGAAGCGAGCGACTCAGAGAGGCCCGGGTGTGCGAACGCGGGTGCGGCGACCACAACCACATCTGCGTTCTCCGTAGCTGTGCCGATGTCGGTGGTGAGCAGGTCCGGTATGCCGATCCCGTTGATTTCGCCGAAGAGTTCGATTCCTCCTCGATCCCTGATCGGCTGAAACTCTTTGTCCCAGCGCGAGAACATCCGCACAGAATGTCCCAGCAATGCCATATGCCCGGCGATCGTCTGGCCAACGTTGCCCGCACCGATGACGGTGATTGTTCCCATATGTGTTGTTTCCTTTCGAGAGTCTCTGTTGTCACGATTGAACGCATCCGTCATCGAACCGGCACCCCTGGCCCCAGTGGGATTCCGACGAGATACCAGATGACGAAGAAGATGGACCAGACGATGAGCACTGCCAAGGCCAGGGGCAGGGTGAAGGAGAGCATGGTCCCGACTCCGGCGCCCTTACGGAAGTGCTGGACATAGCCGAGCGCGAGGACGAAGTAGCCGTTGAGCGGCGTCAGGCAGTTGGTGACCGAATCGCCGATCATGAACGCGACCATTGCCGATTCCGGCCGCATTCCGATGTACATGACGAGCGGAACTACGACGGGAGCGAGGATCGACCACATCGCGGAGCCGCTGGTGATCAGCATGTTGAGCACGCAGATGGCAAGAACGATGATGAGCAGCAGAACCAGATGCGCAGCGTTGAGTTGTTTGAACAGCGCGGCACCGTTGACGCTGATGACCGACCCGATGTTCGTCCATTCGAAATACGCGAGGAACTGGGAGACGACGAAGAAGAGCACGAGGACTGGCGCCAAGGTTCGGATGCCTTCGGCCATTGCCGGAGGAACATCGCCGAGATGGGGGATCGATCGTGTGATCCGCCCGTACACGATGCCGAGCAGGGCGAAGACCAGCGAAATGAAGATGGCGATGTTCTTGAGCACGGGCGACTGAATGATGCTTCCGCCTTCCCCGCGAAACGGCGAGCCCGGCATGAGCATCAACGCGATCCCGACGGCTGCGACGACGAAGACGACAGCGGACACGATGAGGCCCCGACGCTCCTCAGCGCTCAGCTCGACGGATTCATGGTTGGTGGACTCCGTATTGAACAGTTTGTCCGAGACTCGGAAGTCACTTGAGAGGCGTTCGGGTGAGAACTCAGGACGGCGGCTGATCACTTTGTCGACGACGACGGCGATGGTGATCGACAGCACCACTGACGACGCGGCCGTGAAAAAGTAGGTGGCGAACGGTGTGACGACATAGTCCTTGTCGACAATGTGGGACGCCGCCATCGACAGTGAAGCGCGAATGGCGTCCGAGGGTGTGACGAGCGGACTCGCATTGAAACCGACGGCCGTGGCCGCATAGGCGACCATGAGACCGAGCAACGGACTCCGTCCGGCAGCGCGGAAGGCCAGGGCACCCAATGGGATCATCACGAGGTACGCAGAATCCGACATGACGTGCGCAATCATCGAGGCGAAGGCGATCGAGAAGGTCAGCCAAGCTTTCGGAAGCCTGCCCACCGTCACACGCAGCAGAGCAGTCAGCAAGCCGCTGCGCTCTGCGACGCTGACGCCGAGCAACACGACGACGATCATGGCCAATGGCGGGAACGTCGCGTAGTTCGTCAGGGCGTTCTCGATGGCGAAGAGTGCTCCATCGATTGAGAAGAGGTTGTTGACCGCGACTGTCTCTCCGTCAACGGGCAGAGTCACCGACACTCCGAGTCCTGCCAGGATCGCACTCGTCGTTCCGAGCGCCAGGCAGAGAATGACGAACAGCCAGAACGGATGCGGAAGCTTGTTCCCTGCCCGCTCGATCGAAGTCAGAATGCGATAGAAGCGATTGTCTGGGTTGGCAACCGCGTGGTCTTCCGTGGTGGCTGTCATTCGATGCCTTTCAGGTGAGGCGATGTGCACTTCATTGTGTGAGGCCCTCTCAGGCGCAATATCAGTATCGTGTATCCGTAAAGTATCCGTCTGATATATAACAAGGATGCTAGAGTGGCACCGATCGGAAGTCAACTTGTTCTTCGGTAGGACGAGTCTCAGCACAGTGATCTGAAAGGTTGTTCGGCGGTGACAAAGACTTCAATGGCCGACCAGGCCTACGCGCAGTTGAAGAGAGACATCGTGAAAACGACGCTGCGTCCTGGCACCATGATCTCGGATTCGGCGATCGCCGAAGAATACGAGATGAGTCGCACTCCGGTTCGGGAAGCGATCAACAGCCTGCGTCGTGAGGGTCTAGTCGTGGTCATGCCTCGACGGGGCACGTTCATCAAGCCGATCGACTTCAGCGAGATTCAGGATCTCTACGCCCTGCGCAAGATGGTCGAACCGGAAGCGGCCGTTCTTGCTTCGGAGCGCGCCTCGTCGGCTGAACTCGAAGATCTGGCGGAGTTGAGCGATCTGAGCATCGACCCGTCCGTCGAGAAACACGTGCTCAATGAGCGCAACGGGCAGCTGCACGTCCGGATCGCCGAACTGTCCGGTGTTCCTGTGCTTGCGAAAACCGTGCGCTCGATCCATGAGGAGATCGAACGCTGCCTCAACCTGCGCAAGGAGCTGGGACGACCCTACAAGGCGGTCAATCACGGCCGCTTGGTCGACGCCATCGAAGGCCGTGATCCCGACGTCATCCGCAATACCGCATTGCAGGGCATCGAACGTGCACGATCACATATGATGACAGTTCTCACCAGTCACTCGGGCTCTGCTTCAGCCCTGTACCAGGAGTGATGGCAGGCGTTCAGCTGCCGATCACCACGGCACCGTGCCTTCGTCGCTGGTGAACGTTCCGGTCGGTCCGTCGGTCCCGCGCAGTGCCACGGCGACGATATGGGCCGCACCCTGTTCGACAGTCTTCGTTCCCTGGAAATCATTGAGTGCAGTCGACGTCATTCCCGGGTCGACGGTGTTGACCGGAATGCCCTCGGGTTCGAGCGCTGTGGCGAAGGCCAGAGAGACCGCGTGCAGGGCGGTCTTGGTCACGGAGTAGAGGCCGAACATCCGCCGATGCGGGTTCTCGGGATCGGCATTCGCCGCCAATGATCCGCCGCCGCTGCCGACGTTGACCACGCGTGATCCGGGTGTGGAGCGCAGCAGAGGAAGGAGAGCCTGGGTGAGCGCAATGACTCCGAAGACGTTGATCTCGTACATGTCCCGCACTGTCTCAAGCGGCGCATTGGTCAGCAGTCCGGAGCGGGCTCTCTCAGGCAGCGGTGTGCTGCGATCTCCGAGGAATGACACTCCAGCATTGTTGACCAGCAGATCGAGGCGGCCGTACTCAGCATTGATGCGCTCTGCGGCCGCAATGACGGAGTCTTCGTCGGTGACGTCGAGCTGGAGGGCGATGGTGCCGGCGCCGATCTCAGCAGCGGCCTCACGCCCGCTCGTCTCGTTACGGGACCCGAGAAGGACGGTTAAGCCAGCGGCTGCAAGATCCTTGGCGACCTGCAGCCCGATTCCTCTGTTCGCGCCGCTGATGAGAGCGACTGGTGTTGATTCGGTCGATGATGGGGCAGTGGTTTCTGTATTCATGTCTCCTACTCTGACGGGTTCCTTTAGTACCTGGAATAATGCAGAGTCCGCAAATCATGCTCTATAGTTCAGACATGGCCGGCGATCATCTCTCGGAAGTGCTAGACCTCATCTCGGTGCGTGGTGTGGTCTCCGGTGGTGCTGCTGTCAGCGGCCAGTGGTTGGCGGAATCAGATGTCGACGAGGAATTGAAATTCTGCGCGATTGTGCGCGGACGGGCCACACTGAGCACCGATGGGATCGACTCTCCGATCACGCTGGTTGAAGGAGAAGTGGCGATCCTCAATGCCCGGTCATGGCTGTCCCTGCGCGGGGGCGCCGGTGACGGTCCGCTGACCCGGGTGGCGCAGCCGGCGAACGCAGAGATCGCTCACCTCGACGTCGCTGACCCTGAGAATTCGGACATCTTCATCGGCGGACGGATCGACCTTGATTCCGCCGGCCATGAGCTCCTGTTTGATGCGCTGCCGCCTGTGGCCCACATCCGCACCTCCTCTCCATCGTCCTCTCGCGTGAGCGGGACCATTGATCGACTCTTCGAGGAGATCTCCGCGAAGCGACCCGGCGTGGACTTCGCCGTCCGTGAGTACAGCCAACTGCTCATTCTCGACGTCCTGCGGGCGTTCGCCGATCAGCCCGCCGTTCCATCGGGGTGGCTGAGGCTGCTGGGAGACGATCGGCTGAAGCCTGCTCTCGACCTCATCCATGAACGTCCCGAGGTGGCCTGGGGGCTCAACGACCTCGCCCGAGCCGCAGCGATGTCGCGCACGGCCTTCGCCGTTCGCTTCCGCGAGGTCGCGGGCATGCCGCCGCTGACCTACCTCGTGCGGTGGCGGATGCTCTTGGCCAAGCGCGAACTGCAGTCAGCCGACTCGAGGATGAAACTGCTCGCGCTCAAGCTCGGGTACTCCTCGGAGAGTTCCTTCAGTTCCGCGTTCAAGCGCAGCGTCGGCGAATCTCCGCACAGGTATCGGACGCGCATCCTTGCTCAGCAGGCTCCGAAGGGGACTGCCGCCCGCGTCTGACCATGCGTCAATGGGGTCTCATGGCCTGGGAGACGCACTCGCGCAGCAAACTCCGGCGGGAGGAGTGCACCTTGGCGGGTTCACTGCTGTCGGCGGCGTAGACATTGCTCACCGGTGACCACGCCATCGACATCGCGATGACCATCGCCATGATGTCGAACGGGTCGCCGTCCCGGACCTGCCCCGCCTTCTGAGCAGCGGCGATGGCCGAGAGTTTGTGGTCATCGTAGTCATCGTGGGATTCGGCGAGGTGGCCCGTGGGCCGTCGCTCCAATCGCGTCCAGGTGGCCAGTCGGATGAGGTCGGGACGGCGCAGGTATTCGTCGTAGAGACGCACGGCCCAATCGGCGAGGTCCTCGGCATCGATGGGCACCGTGTTGGTGATGCTGTCGAGGGAGTCGAGGAAGATGGCGTCGAAGAGCTGGCCCTTGTCGCCGAAGTAGGAGTAGAGCTGAGCCTTGTTCGTCCGTGCGGCCGACACGATCCGGTCGACACGGGCCCCGGCGATGCCGTGCTGGGCGAACTCCTCGGTGGCTGCGTCGAGGATGCGCTGGTAGGTCGCTGCCCCGCGGGGGGTCTGGGGTTGCTCGGGCATGCAGTCACAGTATCAAACAGACCAGTTGGTTTGCGTCGCCCGGAGTGCGGCAGTACGCTAAATAGACCGAATAGTCTGTTTAGGGGGATCTGTGATGCGAACGACCACTGGGTGGCAGGCGACTGGCTCCTCGGAATTGAGTGCAGGCCTGTTGGAGCGGCGCGAACTGCGCCCGGATGACATCGCTGTGAGGGTTGACTACTGCGGGGTCTGCCACAGCGACCTGCAGGCACTGCGTGACCATGATGGCCACTCGCGCCTCATCCCGGGGCACGAGTTCACCGGCGTCGTCAGCGAGGTTGGGCTCGAGGTGGCAGCCTTCTCCGTCGGCGACAGTGTCGCGGTGGGCAACATCGTCGATTCCTGCGGTCAGTGCCCGATGTGCCGGGCAGGACAGGAGAACTTCTGCCACGAGTTTCCCACACTGACCTATGGCGGGAAGGATCGTGTCGACGGATCGACGACCCTGGGCGGGTTCTCGCGGGAGTACGTTGTCCGCGAAGACTTCGCCTACCTGCTCCCCGAGGGGCTGGATCCGGCCGCGACGGCACCGCTGATGTGTGCGGGCGTCACCGTCTGGGAGCCGCTGCGCGCGTTGGATGTCGGGCCGGGTGTACGCGCTGCCGTGGTCGGCCTCGGAGGCCTCGGCCATCTCGCAGTCAAGCTCGCGGTCGCACTCGGTGCCACCGCGACCGTGATCAGCCGCACCTCGGACAAGGCCGACGATGCCCGCCGACTCGGCGCGGATGGTTTCATTGTCTCCACCGACTCTGCGCAGATGACCGCGGCACGGGAGGGTTTCGACGTCGTCATCGACACCGTCTCGGCACCACACGAGGTCACACCCTATCTCAAGCTGGTCGGGCTGGACGGGGCTCTCAGCGTCCTCGGCTATCTGGGCGCGCTCACCGTGGAGGTCACCGACCTGCTCATCGGCCGAAAGAATCTCAGTTCCGCAGGCAGCGGGGGTCGACCTTCGACCGCTGAAATGCTGCAGTTCTGTGCCGACAACGGAGTCGTCCCCGACGTCGAGGTGCTGCCGTCTTCACAGGTCGACACGGCGCTTGAACGACTCGCAGGAAACGACGTGCGGTACCGATTCGTCCTCGACATGTCCGATCTGGATTCATCCGGCAGGATGGAGTCATGACCGAGCACCCCCAGCACCACCCGCTCATCCTCGCCGATACTGCCGAGTGGCGAGACTGGCTGGCGCGCAATGACGGCACATCAGACGGCGTGTGGCTGCTGCTTGCAAAGAAGAACGTCACCACGGACATCTCTGAGCTACCAGGCGGCTCTCGAAGAAGCCCTGTGCAGCGGTTGGATCGACGGACAACGTCGAAAGTTCGACGAAACGGCATTCGTCCAGCCCTTCACTCCCCGCCGTTCCCGCTCGAACTGGTCGAAGCGCAATGTTGAGATCGTCCAACGCCTGATCGACGACCGACGAATGCGGGAGCGCGGTGCCGCCGAGGTCGCTGCTGCCAAAGCGGATGGACGCTGGGCCAATGCGTACCTTGGACAGGCGCAGGTGACCATTCCCGATGATCTTCGCGATGCTCTCGTCGGGGCGCCAGCCGCCCAGGCCGCGTTCGATCGCTTTACTCGTGCAGAGCGGTACTCAGCAATGCTGCCGATTCTCACTGCACACAGCGATGAGGCAAGGGCCAGGATCATCGCTCGACTCGTCGACCGCCTCGGCGAGGTCGACCAGCGATAAGGCTGAGGCTCAGCCCTTTCGGCTCCGGTGGTTCGCCTCCGTCAACTCAACATACGCTAGGTGCTGGTCTGCCGAATAGCAGACGATCTTGCCTTTGTGATTCTTGGTTTTCCTGAGGACTCCTGCCTCGGCGAGCTCGACGAGAGCCCGATGGGCAGCAGCGCGAGTGACTCCGTGCTCGACCGCCACCGAATCGATGGTGACCACCGGCCCTCGGGTGGACCGGTGACTTGCCGATTTCGCGACGGTGCTCGGCGAGATCGAACCGAACTGTCTGATCCAGCGCTTCGATGTCCTCGGCCAGGAGGGCAGCGCTTGCGGCGGCTGCTTCAACCGCCTCGGCGAAGGCGATGACCCACTGATCAAGGTCGGACGGGTCTTTGCGATATGCGGTCAAGCCGCCGATATAGGCGTTCGTGTTGGAGGCGAAGACCGTGCTGATCGGTACGAGCACAGTGCGGAGTGCATCGGAACGTTTGAGGACCGTGTGGACGAGCGCTCGCCCAGTTCGGCCGTTCCCATCGGTGAAGGGGTGGATCGTCTCGAACTGAGCATGGGCGATTGCTGCACGGATGACCGGGTTGCCCTCCGTGGCTGTGATGAACCCAGCCAAATTCGCGACGAGCCGTGGAACCTCAGCCGGTGGTGGAGGTACGAAGTCTGCGCACAGCGGGCTGTTGCCCGGGCCGCCCACCCAGTTCTGGACTTCTCGCAGGCCAATGGCAAGCCGCGGCTCGATCGAGTGCTGGAGGTCTTCGATGTCCTTGACGCTGATCGGCCGAAGTGGGTCGGCGATCTCGGCGATGGCGTTTTCAGTTGCCCGTACGTTGGCGATGACATCGAGAGCCACACGATCGCCGTACTTCAGACGCTCGGCAACCGCCAGTTTCTTCGGACTGAGTCGATTGCCCTCGATCCACGAGGAGGAGATGCTTTCGGACCGGATAAGCAGATGGTTGAGGTAGGTGCTACCGGATGCGTTGATCCGCTCGTCGAGTCGAGCGAGGACTACCGCCGCGTCGTCTGCCGCACGCTTCGCTTCGGGGCCGAGTTCTGGGAGCGTGTTGGCCAGCTCATCGGGCACGTACGCGCGATACGTCCCGGAGGCTCGCTCTGTCCTTCTTGCTCAGACCGGCTGGGTTTGGAGGCGTCCAATGGCATTCGACGGTGTTTGGCATGGGACGGCCTCCTCTCGGGGCGGGCGTAAGTGTGAACACTTCGCTTCAATATTTACTTTAGTGTATCTAAAGTAAATATTGAAGCGAGTGTCTGACGTTGTTGATGTAGATTGCGGATCTTGGTCGGACGGCTGGCATCGCAGTCCTACCCCTCGAACAGCCCCCGAATGTCCTCGGCCGTCACCGTCTGGCTGAAAGCCTGCCCGTTTGGACTGCGACCGTCGAAGGCCCCGCCGTCGGTCAGGATGGAGTCGAAGAGTTCAGCCTTCCTCTTCTGCAGGGCGAGGACCTTCTCCTCGATCGTGCCCTCGGCTCGATGAGGTCGAAGTCAAAGGCCAGGGGAAATTGAGGCGAGTGCGACGATCTTGCAAATTGGTGACCTGGTGCCGTCGATAGCATCGCGCTATATTTGAGTGTATGGGACGGTTTCAAGTGCAGAATCCGGGCGAACTCATTCGCGAAGCGCGCCTTGATGCAGGACTCACGCAGACACAGTTGGCTCGGCGTGCTGGATTGCGCCAACCAAGTTTGGCTCAGATGGAATCTGGGTCCCGGAACGTTTCGGAAGAAATGCTCGATCGAGTGCTCGAAGCAGCGGACTACCGGCCGTCGCTTGCTCTGGCTCAGTACTTTGACGAAATTCTCGCTATTGCTGCCTCTCGAGGACTGCGCAACGTAAGAGTCTTTGGCTCGGTGGCGCGTGGGGAGGATGGGTTCGACAGTGACATCGATCTTCTCGTCACTCCAGATGAAGGTATCGATCTCTTCGATCTTGCACTCTTCATGGATGACGTTCAGCGGCTCACGGGGTTCCCTGTCGATGCTGTCGTCGACAGCGGCCCGCAGCCCCCGGGCTGGGAAGCCAAACGGGAAGCGATTCCACTGTGACTGGCGAGGAGCGCTCGAACGCGCGGTTTTCTCCGCTGCCACGGCGCCGAGTGCCGAGGATCTCAACTCATGACGAGTCAAACATTCGAGAAGAGCTGAGACGAATTCTGAATCGGGCGAAATCTGTGGCTTCCGGTGAGAGAGATGACTTCTTCGATGGAGACGCGTCTTATGACATTGCGAGCATGGTGATCATCCGGTTGGCATCGCTGACTGAGCGTTCTGAGTTTGAACCGTGGGCTCAGGTGCTCAGCCGAGATGAACTTGCTGCGATTCGAGCGATTCGGAATATTGCCGCACACGCTGGCTATGCGGTGATGAATGACGACCTGTTTTGGGACGCGGTCACTGTGCGCGTGCCCGAGATCATCGAACGGCTGCTCAGGCACTGAGCCCCTACCCCTCCAACAGCCCCCGAATGTCCTCGGCCGTCACCGTCTGGCTGAACGCCTGACCGTTTGGACTGCGACCGTCGAAGGCCCCGCCGTCTGTCATGAGGGAATCGAAGAGTTCGGCCTTCTTCTTCTGCAGGGCGAGGACCTTCTCCTCGATCGTGCCCTCGGCAACGTAGCGGTAGACCATGACGTTCTTCGTCTGCCCGATCCGATGGGCACGGTCGATCGCCTGATTCTCTGTCGCGGGATTCCACCACGGGTCCATGAGGAAGACATAGTCGGCCTCGGTGAGGTTGAGGCCGAACCCGCCGGCCTTGAGGCTGATGAGGAACACCGGTGCCGCACCGGTCCGGAACTCTTCGACGATTCTGCCCCGGTTCCTGGTGGAGCCGTCGAGGACGACGTAGGGAATGCCTCGGTGATCGAGGTCTTCGGCGATCTTGGTCAGAAACGACGTGAACTGGCTGAACACGATCGAGCGGTGACCTTCGGCAACGACATCCTCGAGTCGGTCCATCAGGGCCGCAAGCTTGCTCGACGGTACGCCTTCGTGCTCACCGTCGACGATGCGCGGATCCAGCGCCAGCATGCGCAGAAGAGTCAGTGAACGGAAGACGATGAAGCGCTGCTTGTCGTACTCGCTGTCGATGAAGCCGAGGATCTTCTTCCGCTCTTTCTGCAGCACTCGATCATAGAGCTTGCGATGAGCGGCAGTGAGCTCGACATTGATGACCTGCTCCTGCTTCTCTGGCAGATCCGCAGCAACGAGATCCTTGTTCCGGCGCAGCATGAACGGTCTGATCCGCTTCTGCAGGCCCCTCAGCCGACCGGGGTCCTCACCAACTTCGATAGGCCGGACATACTCCTTCTCGAAACGGTGGGCGCTGGGGAGCAGTCCAGGTGCTGTGATGGCGAACAGCGACCACACATCGCGCAGAGAATTCTCCATCGGCGTGCCCGTCAGGGCCAGGCGGAACGGTGCATTGACCGACTTCGCCGCCTGATGAACCTGAGAGGAGCTGTTCTTCACGAACTGCGCCTCATCGAGGACGAACCCAGCCCATCTGAGGCGAGAGACTGGGTCTTCGTCCAGTCGGAGCATCGCATAGGACATGATGATGACATCGGCACCGGCGACCACCTCGGCGAGGGCGGCCTTCCTCTTCTGAGTCGACTCGGAAACGACACGAACGTCGAGGTCAGGGGTGAACTTCGCGGCTTCCGTCGCCCAATTGTCGACCACCGAGGTGGGCGCGACGACGAGGAACGGAAGCTCTGCCTGCGCATGAGCGATCAGCGCCAGAGTCTGCAGAGTCTTGCCCAGTCCCATATCGTCGGCCAGAATCCCGCCGAGGTGGCACCTGTACAGCAGTGCCAACCACCGGAAACCCTGCACCTGATAGGGACGCATAGTGACCCCACCCAGATGTGGCACCTGGGTGGCAGGCAGATGGTCGAGGTCGAGCAGGGCCTGTGCGGACTCCTGCCAAGACGGGGCCGGAAGCGTCTCATCGGCGAGTTCCTCGAACTCCGACCACAGCCCCACATGCAGGCGAGTGATCTTCGGGGACTCCGGCTCCCACTCGGGGATGAGATCTGCTTCAGCCAGGAGCGCCTTGAGCTTGTCGAAGGCGGGCTTGTTCAGCGACAGAAACGTGTGGTCGACGAGCTTGATCTTCTTCGTCCCCGCAGCCAGGGCCTTGTAGAGCTTGACGAAGGGGATGGGTTTGCCGTCGATGGTGATCTGGAATCCCAGGTCGAACCAATCGTTCTTCTCCGACTCGACCGAGGTGATCGTGATGTTCGGTTCGCCGCCGAGCTCACGGTAGGGCTGCTTCTTCCCGCTCGTGATGACCTTGACGTGCTCGATCTCCTCGAGTTCGGGCAGGACGTTGACGACGAAGTCCGCAGTGTCGGCGTCCGTGAGTTCCATGTCACGGGGGTGGCCGGGTGGCTGGGTCTCGGCGAGGATCGATTCGACCTGCCTGAGGACGGAGGCCTCATGCTCGAGGTCACGGTTGTCGCGGGGGTTCGGTGTCGGGGTCGTTGCAGTGCTTCGACCGGCTGCAGTGCTGCGGATGGCGGAGGTGCCGAGCTCGGTCAGTGGCACCACGGGCAGGGTGCGCCTGGGTCCCGAGTACTCCCAGTACCACTGCAGACTCAGGATGTCTTTCGCCCCGAACGCCATGAACAGGACAAGTCGCGGCTGATTGAACTGGGGGAACTTCACTGTGTCGTCGGTGCTGACGACCTCGGCGCTGGTGCGCAGCTGCGGGTAGTACTCCTCGAAGAACTCTTCGGCCTCGTCAACCGGGATGGTGATCGGCCCGGGGGAGTCGAACACCGACAGCGCGGATTCCGTCGTCGGTTCGGCGGCTGGGGCCAGGGTCACGGTGAAGCCTGAACGGATGTCGACGCCGAAGAACCCGTGCGTCCAGATCGGTTTGATGAGGCCGGGTATATAGTCGCGTTCGTCGATGGTGGCGCGCGGCTGGACCCGCAGCTGCCCCTGCGCGCGGTTGACGTCGATGACTGCATTGGACTGGCGCCCGATGTGGATGCTCATGCCCTGATTGACGCCGACGAACTCGACGCCGAGTTCCCTCCCCTGAGTGAACATCTGCCACAGCAGGGGAGTGTGGAAGTCGCCGAGGTTGTACGGCGCACCATCGGGAATGAAGTCCGTCTTGTCCCGGGTCCGCAGGCCGGCGAGCTGGGAGAACCATTCCTGGTGGCGAGGATCGGCGCCGAACTGTCGGGCCATGCGATCGATGTTGCGCCAGGTCAGAGACTTCTTCACCCAGTTGCCGGAGTCGCTGAGGACGAGCGGACGGATGGCCAGACTGGGGTTGGCGCCCGGAGTGACCTCGTTCTTGGCCAGGAGATTCGAGTGCTTCGGCTCGAACCAGGTGCGAGCCACGACCTCCACGAGTTCGAATCCCAGGGCCACAGGCGTGTGAGACTGCGGGACCGCATCGGCGAGGGGTGCGAAGGCGGCACGCCAGTCGGCAGGGGCGGCAGGTCGGTTCTCGGGCACGACGCCATCCTCTCATTGGGAGCTGACACTGCTTGCCAGTGATCGGCTCCCCTGCCTAAGCTGGCATCGGAATGTCGACAAGGATCCATGCTGACTCGGAGGACTCGATGGGTCTGGCACTGAAATCAAGGGGGCCAGTCATGCAAGCGACGCCGCTGACCAGGTGGATCCTCGCCCTGCTGATGCTGACGGTCGGAGCTCTGGCGCTCGCCTCCGTGCCGATCTTTCCTTATTCCGCGATCGTGTTGTGGGGCCTCTCCCTCACATTCCTCATCGTTGCGTTGGTACTCGCAGTCAGGCGAACTCGTGCCAGCCGCCGAGCGACGGCTCCTTGAGCCCGACGCGGGAATCAGCGATGTCAGTGCCGCGCGCTATCCTTGGCGACATGGATGAGAACAACGATGTTCCGACAGTATTCTTCGACGGCTACCGGCGTGCTCTGCTCGACCGGGATGCTGCCGCGATCGCCGACCATTACGCGGTGCCGGCGCAGATCGAATTCCCCGGGCAGCGCATCGCTGTGACCGATGCGCGGCAGACCGAAGAGTTCTTCGCAGGGGCCTTCAGCCAGTACGCGGATGTCACCGAGGCTGAGGTCGCCGTCGAGGTGGTCGCCGAGGCTGGTCACAGTATCTGGGCCGACATCACCTGGCGGTATCACGGCGGTGCGCCGGACGAGCGGAACATGTACCAACTCGTGCGAGTCGGTGACGACTGGAAGATCGGCGTACTCACTCCGCTGGCGCTCGACGAGCAGGGGGAGAAGTCAGGCACCGGCGACCATCCTCAACTGCTGCACACCGTCATCGATTCCACCGAACCACGCGAGCTCGCCGAGTTCTATCGGCAGCTGTTCGGCTATGTCTACCGCCCCGGTGACGAACCGCCTGAGGGCACTGACCCCGATGATGACGTCTGGTTGGTCCTCACAGACCAGGCGGGCCGGCGGATGATCACCTTCCAGAAGACCGAGAGGCTCGAACGGAGTACGTGGCCTGATCCCACTGTGCCCATGCAGCTCCATCTTGATTTCACGGTCACGGATCGAAAAGCTCTCGAAAAGCAGCGAGAACGCGCCGAAAGGCTCGGCGCTCGACTGATCCTGGACCGAGCCGACGACGAGGAGCCACTCTACGTCTTCGCCGACCTTGCTGGGCACCCGTTCTGCATCTTCGTCGCCTGACGAAGGATGGCGTGGGCTCAGGGGTTGAAGAGCTCGATTTCGTCGGGCGCGTAGTAGTCCTGCATCGAAGCTCCGACGCGTACGAGGTACTTGCCTTGCTTCTCGTAGAAGTAGACGACGGTGCCGACGCTGTGCTCCATCGGACCTGTGGTGATCTGGACAGTGTCGCCGATGCTGAAGTCATTCATGCTTCAGTCTAAACACGGTCCCGGCCAGCCGCCGATCTGCGCGTCGCCGGTCACCTCTCACGCGATCTGATCGGCGAGATCCTCGAAGTCATCGGCGACTGCGTCCCAGTCGCTCTCCGCTGCGAGGTCGGTCGTCTGGGCAGGCCCGTGTTCGGTGGGGCGGTGGACGAATGCTGTGCGCAGGCCCACCGCCCGAGCCGCCGAGAGATCACTGTTGTGGGCGGCGACCATGGCCACCTGGTGAGGCTCAAGGCCGAGGATCCCCACGGTGCGCAGGTACGCCGCGGGTTCGGGTTTGTAGGCGCCGGCAACCTCCGCGCCGAGGACGGCATCCCAGGGCAGGCGCGCCCGTTTGGCTACGTCGAGGGCCAAACGGACATTCGCGTTCGACAGCGGTGCGATGATGAACCGCTCCTTCAGCCGGCTCAGCCCTGCGACGGCATCGGGCCACGGATCCAGGCGGTGCCACGCGAGGTTGAGCTCATCGAGCTCCGCTTTCGGGATCGTCTCTGCGCCCACTCCAAGGCGCTCGAGAACGGTGTCGAGATTCTCCCGATGAAGCACGTCGAGTCGTTCGAAGCTCCGACTGCCGTTGCGGATGAGCTCCATCGACGGCTGATACTCGGCCCGCCACAGATCGGCGAACTCGTGCGCATCGACATGGGGCAGATGCGCACTCAGGCGGTCGGCCACCTCGGCGGCAATGCTTTCGCGCCAGTCAACGACGGTGCCGAACATGTCGAAGACCAAAGCCTGAACCTCACCGAAACCTGTACTCATGACTTCACACTAGTTCGCCTGAAGTCACCGACAAATACCCGATCCGCTGCTGAGCAATACACTGGTGAGTGTCCGATTCCGGCGCAGCAGCGACGAGGGGAATGTCCGGTGGGGTGGAGCACGAGCGAACTGGCGCGTCTGACCGGTACCACGGTCAACACGATCCGGCACTATCACAAGCTCGATCTGCTCGCCGAGCCCGAACGCATGAGCAACGGATACAAACAGTACGGGGCGGCCCACCTGCTCAGACTCCTCCAGATTCGACGGATGCGTGATCTCGGGATTCCCCTGACCGACATCGACTCCGTCGCCAGCGATCATGAACAGCAGCAGCTCGCGCTCAAGCAGCTCGACCGCGACCTCGGCGAACGCATCGCTGAGCTGGAGAAGGCGCGAACGGAGATCGCCGAGATGGTGACCTACGGCGCCCCGATCGACACGGCCTCGGGATTCATCGACATCGCCGCACGAATGTCGGCCGCAGACCGCAGCCTGATGAGCCTGTATTCGAACCTTTACGACGAATCGGCGATGGCCGAGATGAAGTCGATCATGTCCGATTCCACGCCCTACGATCAGGAGGTCGACGAACTGCCCGATGACGCCGACGAGGCCACCCGGGTACGGCTGGCCGAGCAGATCGTGCCGAGCATGAAGTCCAACCTGGAAGCCAAACCGTGGATGCTCGCGCCGACGCACCGGATGCACGGGGACGCGAAGATGGGGCAGGCGGCGATCATCGGCTCGATCACTGAGCTCTACAATCCGGCTCAGATCGACGTCATCCAGCGGGCCTTCCTCCAGGTCTTCCCGACGCTCGACATCCCCGACGAGGACCGAGCACGGTTCATTGCCTTCATCACGGAGATGGCGCGTGACGAAGGAGTGGAAATCGACGGCAGCAGCGAGATTCCGGACGGTACCTGAAGATTTCCTGAGTTCGCCGACCACCGCTTGACCCTGTTCCGAGAACACAGTCTGTACTGAACGTAGATAGCAATCGGAGTCGACTCAACCGAGTCGGCGTCGGAGAATCTTCGTTCAAAGGACATCATGAATACGCTCATCGCATTCTTTCAGGACATGGCCTCCCACGTCCCCGACCTGCTCCAGCCCTTCATCATCGCGGCAGCCGGTGCCATTCCCTTCATCGAAGGTGAAGTCTCCTCGGTCATCGGCGTCTGGGCCGGCATGAACCCCGTCGTCGCGGGCATCGCCGGAGCCATCGGCAACTTCATCTGCGTGAGCGTCATCGTCCTCCTCGGAGCCAGGGCCCGCCGGGCCGTCGTTGCTCGCCGGGCGCAGAAGCGTGAGACCGTACGAGCGGCCGTGGATTCCAATGGAACAGAGATCGCCGAGGTGGGAGTGACCGAGACCCACACCGACGAGAACGGCGTGGACCGGGGAGACGTCGACCCCCACCTCGGCGAGGGGATGACGGCCGGAACAGGAGCAGCCGCAGGCGGGAAGCCGGAGTCGAAGGGCCGGATCAAGTTCAAGCGGTTTCTCACGCGCTTCGGTGTTCCCGGCGCCAGCCTGCTGGGTCCCCTTGCCATTCCGACGCAGATCACATCCTCCATTCTCGTCGGAGCCGGAGTGAAGACTTCGTGGATCCTGCTGTGGCAGGGCATCGCCATCGCGGTATGGACAACACTGACCACACTCATCGCCACCGGAGCGCTCACGCTGTTCGCCGGTTGAGCACCCCGACTCTCTGAGCCGACTGCAGCGAACGGAAAGGAAGAACCATGAACACCTCATATCGACACAGGGCCGTCCTCACCTATTCGGCACTCACCGTGGTTGCCCTCCTGCTTCCGTTCCTCATTCCGTTCTCGGCCACGCTCATCGGCTGGGCACTGGAGCTGCCGATGCGATTAGCCATGTCCGAGTCACTGCTGGCCACACTCGGTGTCTTCTTCGCCTGGTTCGTCGTCTCCCGCCTCATCGACGTCATCCTCGACAGCAGCGACATCGGCGGCACCCTCACCGGACGTTTGGTCTCGACCGGAGCCTCGATGGTGCTTTTGGGCGGCGGCTATTTCCTCATCGTCGACTCGTTCGTGGTGTCGCTGGTCATGTCGGTTGCGGTCTGCGGACTGCTGTTCGTGCTGGGTTCGCTGACGGAGCATCGGGACTGGTCGAGGACACTCCCCGAACATCCCGCGCCCCGAACATCCCGCGTAAGATGAAGCGGATGACTGACTCCGGCACCGAGAAATCCCATACCGCGTCCCCCGCGCTCATCGGGGCGCTGCTCCATCTGGCCGCCCGAGGTGCTGAACTCACTCCCGGCGCTTCGTCTGCAGCCGCGCTTCGCCCCGCTGACCAGGAGATCCTCGCCGAGGTTGAGGTCGCACTCCGCACGCAGATGCAGGCCGAGCGACAAGTGAAGAAGGCTCTCGCCGAGGTGGCCGCGTCCCTGGCGGGCGTGCGCACCTGCGCCGATGTGCCCTCCCTGACCGCGGCGAAATACGAGAAGCAGCGCACCGCAGTTCTTGCAGAACTCGGTGTCGCCTCGACCAAGGGGGCCAGCGTGTGGCCGCCGACCAGCCAGACCGCGGTGCAGCGCTTCGGCTCCTGGAACGAGGCGCTCAAGGCCGCCGGGCTGGCCACGAGCACAGTCGGCCGCGCAAAGGGTCAGCTGCGCTTCGACGCCGCGGCCTATGAGAAGGCGATCGCCGAGTTCGCGAGCGACTGCGAATCCCGAGGCGTCGGCGCCACCTACAAGGCCTACGGCGAATACGCCGCTGAACACAAGGGCGAGGTGCCCTCCGCAGCGGCGGTCCGGAAGTTCTACGGCACTTGGAACAAGGCGCTCGCCGCCATCAGCTGAGCCACCGGTCGCCATCGGCTACCCGAACCTGCAAAAGCGCGGTGCAGGTGGAGTGGTCCTGCAGGTTCGAGTAGCCGATGGCACAAGGGCGGCCCAACACCGCAAATGTGCAAATACACAATTTCGGCAACGACACTGGTGTGAAATTTCATTGTCGCCGAAGTGCGCACAGGGAAGAGTGATGACAGTCACTTTCAACCCTGTTCATCTGCACTTCTGGAGGCACCACCATGAGTTCGCCAACTCGCACCGACGACGGATCCGTCGACAACCCGGGCACCGGCACAGCCGCCAGCGCTCGCCTCGATCGCGCGAAGATGCGCAAGATCGCGACCGCCAGCGTCATCGGCACCACCGTGGAATGGTACGACCTGTTCCTCTTCGGCACCGCCTCGGCGCTGGTGTTCAATCAGGTGTTCTTCCCCGAGCTCTCACCGGCTTTGGGTACGATCCTCGCGTTCCTCACCTTCGCCGCCGCCTACCTTGCGCGCACGGTGGGAGCGGTCCTGTTCGGACACTTCGGCGACCGCCTCGGACGCAAGTCGATGCTGCTCGTCTCCCTCCTCGTCATGGGTGGTGCGACTCTGGCCATCGGTTTGGTCCCCGACTTCAACACGATCGGCATCGCCGCACCGTTCATCCTGCTCACCCTGCGCATCATCCAAGGGCTGGCACTCGGTGGCGAATGGGGCGGAGCGGTTCTCATGACCGTCGAACACGCACCCGAGGAGCGTCGAGGCTGGTACGGGTCGATGGTCCAGGTGGGAGTCCCCGTGGGTACGCTGCTGGCCAACCTCGCCTTCCTCATCGTCACCGGTCTCGTGTCCGAGGAAGCGCTCATCTCCTGGGGCTGGAGGGTTCCGTTCATCGCCTCCGTGCTGCTTGTCGCCGTTGGCATCTACATCCGCCTCAACATCGAAGAGACCCCGAGCTTCCAGCAGGTCCGCGAACAGGGGGCGAAGGCCAAACTGCCCTTCGCTCACCTCATGCGCCACTACTGGAAGCCCGTCATCTTGGGCGGCATCGCCACCCTGTCGACCGGGTCAACCTTCACGCTCATGGTCGCCTCCGGCGTCAACTACGGCACCCAGGAGAAGGGGTTGTCGAGTAACTTCATGCTCTGGGTCGTCCTCGTCGCGTGCATCGTCGGACTCATTTTCATCCCGGTCTTCGGTCGTCTCTCCGACAAGGTCGGACGGCGCCCGATCATCGCCGCAGGAATCGCCGGCGAAGTGATCCTCGCCTTTCCGTTCTTCTGGCTCATCAACACCGGAAACGCCGCCGCAGTATTCCTCGCCTACGGGCTGATGATGATCGCATTCTGCGCGAACTACGGCCCGATCGCGACCTTCCTCGCCGAGCTCTTCGGCGCGAAGATCCGCTACTCCGGGCTGTCCGTGTCCTACATGCTTTCGGGCCTGCTGGGCTCGGCCATCACCCCCGCGATCACCGTGTGGCTGCTCGACGTCACCGGCAAGTCCGACTCGATGGCCTGGTACATCGCCGGCTCCGCGGTCCTGTCCCTCATCGCCCTGTTCCTGCTCACCGAAAACCGTCTGCAGAGCATCGACCAGGCGGATACCGCCGAGGCGAGAGTCGATAGCGGCACGTCCGCCGAGGTGGGGGTGGAGAACCGATGATCCGTCACATCGAGACCGCGCCGGGGCTGGCCCCGAGCATCGGTCCGTACTCACAGGCGGTGGTCGCCAATGGGTTCGTCTTCACCACCGGGCAGGTGCCCTTCGGCGCCGACGGTGTCACCCCAGAAGCGTTCGAAGACCAGGTGAGAACATGTCTGACCAACCTACGATCGGTCCTTGACGAGGCGGGCAGCGGGATTGACCAGGTCGTCAAGGTCAACGCCTATCTGACATCTCCCGAGCAGCGCGATCCCTTCAACACTGTTTACGCCGAATTCTTTAATGAGGCGAAGCCGGCGCGGACCACCGTGTGCGTCGCGATCTGGGACATCTCTCTCGAGGTCGAATGCGTGGCGGTCCTGGGAGATTTGTCCGAAGCCAAGGGTGGGGCTGCATGAGCGCTGCGATCTCAACTGAATTGATCGAGGCACTCCGGGAGGTCGAGCTGCCGACGCTCGGTCACTTCCTCGAGGACGGTTTCTGCACTCCGCGCATGGTCCCGATCAACGAAGGACCGCAGATGGTCGGTCCGGCCCGAACTCTCGACCTGCGCGAACCCGATGCTCTCGCCGTCAACCGGGCACTGCACGGACTGAACCCAGGTGACGTCCTCGTCATCCGGGTCGCAAGTGGCAGCCACGCCCCGGTCGGGGCGGTCACTGCGGCTGCAGCGATCGCGAAGGGTGCCGCAGGCATCGTCGTCGACGGCCCCGTCACCGACGCCGACGCGCTGCGGATCGTGCAGGACAAGCTTCCGGTCTTCGCCACGGGACTGTCAGCTCGGACGACGAAACGCACCGGCAGCCTCGGCGATGATGCACTCGATTGTGAGGTCGACATCGACGGCGTCATGGTGAAGTCGGGTGACCTGGTGCTCGGCGATCGTCAGGGTGTGCTGGTTCTTCCTCCTGCAGGACCGGGAGACGAAATCCTTCAGGCGGCGCTGGCCTCCGATCGTGGAGAGCCAGCGCTGTTGGCGAGGATTGCGGCGGGCGAAGACCTGCGGGGTCTGCTGCCGGGATAGGCGTTCAGAGACGTTCGCGGCGTTCGACCATCTCGTTGTAGGCATCCATCGAGCTTGAGGAACTGCGGTTGGCGACATCGTGGGCAAGGGAAAACGCAACGACCAGCGGTGCCATGATGTTCTCCGTGTCGGTGAGAACGGTGCTCGGTGTTGCCAGCACGAGCGAATCGTCGTTTGCGAACGAGGTGTCGACGATCTCCGTGACAAGGATCGTTCGAATGCTGCGGTCCTTCGCATAGGCGAAGATCTCCTTGATCTCCGGGAAGACACGCAGCGGCGCGAAGAGCACAATACAGTCGTCGGCCCCAAGAGAAGTCACGAACGGTGCCAAAGAGCGGCCCGTGTGCCGGTTGGCCTGAGCCTTGAAGCCGAATGTTCGCATGTGATGAGCGAAGATCTCGGCGAGATGTCCTGCTTCCTCGACACCGTAGGTGAAGGTTTCGGACGCCCCTGCCAGCGCTCCCACCGCCTCATCCCAGACGGTCCGGTCGATCGTCGTGGTCGCTTCATCCAGGGTGGTGATCGAATCCTCAATCACCGACATCAGACTGTTGCGTCCCGCTTGGCGAGCGCTGACCCGGCGCCCGATGAGCTTGCGAGGTTCCGTGCCGGTGTCGCTGAGCTCGTCGGCGAGGGCCTGCTTGAGCTCGGGAAAACCTGCATACCCCAAAGACTGGGCCGTTCGAATCACCGAGGCGGTGCTGACCCCGACCTTGCTCGCTATGAGACTCGTCGAGGAAGTAAGCGTCATAGTGGCGTTCTGCCGAAAATATCGGGCTGCCTTGAGCTGATTTGGCGTCAGCGCTCCGGCGAGCCGGGTGACTCGGGTCGAAAAGGATTCCGATGTAACCATTGATACACGCGCCGTTCTTGATGTATGTTCTACTACATTACCCGGTGAGCAACGGTGCCCACCAGCCGAGGAGGTACCTTGAAACTACCGTCGATTACCCTCAAGCGTCAGATTTCGGTGGGATCGATCATTGTCCTCTCCGGTATTCTGCTCAGTTCCTGCGGCATCGGCGTGGAAGACAATCCGGTGCCGAAACAGACCTTCGACGTCAGTGCAGACAAAGAGCTCGTCCGTGACCTCCCTGATCCGATCGAGGACAAGGGGAAACTGAACATCGCCGTTGCAGTGGGAAGCGCACCCGACGTATTTCAAGATGAATTCGGCAACCTGGTGGGATGGGAGGTCGATGTGGCCAAAGCTGCGACGGACAAGCTCGACCTGAACCCGGAATTCTCCGAGATCAGCTTCGATTCGATCATCCCCGGGCTGCAAGCTCAGCGCTACGACATTGCCTTCGGTCAGATCGGCATCACGAACGAACGCATGAAGAAGATCGATCAGGTGGCGACAGGGCTGGGCAATCAGGCCTTCGCTGCACCCAGCGACTCCGACACCGTGGTCCCGGACATCAGCGCACTCTGCGGAAGGGCAATCGGCATCACACGCGGCTCCCGCCAACAGGAATTCGCCGAGGCGCAGACGAAGAAGTGCACCACCGAAGGCAAGGAGCCCATAGCAATCCAGGTCTACGACGATGGGACGAAGGCCAATCTTGCCATGCTCAGTGGCCGTGCCGACGTCAGCTGGAGCGGTTCGACGTCGATGAACTACTTCGTCAAGGTCAGCAAGGGCAAAGCCGACATCGTGGGCCACCATCTTCAGCCGTACCCATTGGGCGGGGCGCTGTCGAAGGACTCCGAATTCTCCCAGTCCTATGCTGACGCCGTGAACGCCCTCATCGAGGACGGAACCTACGAAAAGATCATGAACAAGTGGGGAATCCCAGACAGCATCATCGATGAGGCTGTCGTCAATCCCAAGGTAAAGGACCAGTAGGCGCCCATGACTGCAGTTCAGACTCCACAGAAGGCACTCCCAGAACCACTGGCGATCCATCGCCGAAAGACTCGACTCTCGTGGATGTTCGCCGGCCTCCTCGTGGTGATCGCGATGTTCGCAGCCGTCTCCGTGTTCGGAAACGAGAACTTCGGATGGCCCGTCGTCGCACAGTACTTCTTCAACATTCAGATCTTGGAAGGACTGGGAAGGACGGTGCTGCTGACCTCGGTGGCCATGTCCATCGGCATCATCCTCGGTGTCGTTCTGGCAGTGATGCGGCTCTCAGACAATGTGGTCCTGCAGTCGGTGAGTTGGCTCTACACCTGGTTCTTCCGCAGCATTCCACAGCTCGTGCAGCTGATCTTCTGGTTCAACTTCGCGGCGCTGTATCGCTCGATCGTCGTCGGCATTCCCTTCGGCCCGGAGCTCTTCGCTTGGAACACCAACGACATCATCACACCGTGGAGCGCAGCGATCTTGGGGTTCGGTCTCAGCCAGGCGGCCTACACCGGCGAGGTCATGCGAGCCGGAATCAACTCAGTGCCTGATGGTCAGCGGCGAGCGGCCAAGGCGCAGGGCATGACCCCGATGCTCTCATTCTTCAGGATCATCTTCCCGCAGGCCATGCGCGTGATCATTCCACCGGTCGGCAATGAGCTGATTTCGATGGTGAAGAACACGGCATTGGTGTCCACGATCGCGCTGGCAGATCTCCTGTACTCGGCCCAACTCATCTACTCGCGAAACTTCGAGACCATTCCACTGCTCATAGTCGCAACCCTGTGGTACCTGGTCATTGTTTCATTACTCTCGATTGGACAGCATTACATTGAAAAACACTACAACCGTGGATGACGTCGGATCGAGCAGGAACGCCCACACTCCCCTCGTTGACATCAGCCGGGTATCGAAGTCATTCGGCTCAAACGAAGTGCTCAAGGATGTCTCACTCCAGGTCGAGAAGGGACAGGTTGTGTGCATCATCGGACCCTCCGGATCAGGCAAGAGCACACTGCTCAACTGTGTGAACCATCTTGAGCCCATCGATTCCGGCTCAATCAAAACGGCGGGACAATACATCGGCTACCGGCGTGAGAAGGACGGACTCCATAAGCTATCCGAGTATGCGGCTGCGAAGCAGCGGCGTGCGGTGGGAATGGTCTTCCAGCAGTTCAACCTCTTTCCGCATATGACGGTGAGAGAGAACGTGACCTTCTCCCAGACTCACGTCCTCAAGCGCTCGCGCACCGAGGCCACGACTACCGCTGATGACCTCCTGGCCCGTGTCGGGTTGGGGGAGAAAGGCGATGCCTATCCGTCGTCGCTGTCCGGGGGCCAACAGCAGAGAGTGGCAATCGCCCGAGCATTGGCGCTGGATCCACAAGTCATGCTCTTTGATGAGCCCACCTCGGCGCTGGACCCCGAGCTGGTCGATGACGTTCTTGTCGTCATGAAGAAACTCGCTGCATCAGGAATGACGATGCTGGTGGTCACCCATGAACTCGGCTTCGCACGAGAGGTCGCCGATGTCGTTGTGTTCATGGCCGACGGGAAGATCGTGGAGACCGGCGATCCGACATCTGTGCTCGAGCACCCTGTCGAAGCACGCACCCGACAGTTCATCTCACGTATCCACTGATCCCAGCGGTCGTCCGCTGTTCTCCGCGGCAGCGGGACAAAGTCGCAGCTCCTCACCAATTCACCCTCAAAGAAAGAGAAACGAATATGGAATTCGACCACATTGTCATCGGTGCCGGTGTCCACGGCAGTGCCGCCACCTACTATCTATCCAAACTAGGCAAGCGGGTACTCCTCCTCGAACGAAACCAAGTCGCTTCTGGAGCTTCAGGTGGAGTCGGATACCGCGGTGTTCGCGCAAACAACAGAGATATTCGTGAACTCCCACTCATGGCCCTGGCCTATGACCTATGGCCGGATCTCAATGCTGAGCTCTCGATCGAACCCGGCTACCAGCGTCTCGGCGGACTCGAGTTGTTGAGCGACGAAGATCTGAGTGACCAAAGTGTGCGCGAGCAGATCGAAACCCGGATCGCGGTCCAGTCCTCGTTTGGAATCCCCACGGAGCTCCTCGACCGGGAAGGTTTAGACGAACTTGAGCCGGGAGCCGCGTCCTCCGTAGCCGGGGCCATCTACAGTCCTAAGGATGGGGTAGGCGATCACACCGAGGTGACCCGCGGCTATGCAGCTGCCGCCGCGCGGCTCGGGGCAGACGTTCGTGAGAATGAAGAAGTCGTCGCCATCGCCGCTGACGGTGACGGCTATACAGTGACCACTAGTGGCGGAGACGTCCATCAAAGCGCGCAGGTATTGGTCACCGCGAACAGCTATTCTCGCACGCTGTTGCGAGAATCATTCGGGCTCGATCTGCCGATCACTCGCTTCAATCCTCAGATGACGCCGGTGCGGACCCGGTCCGGATTCACCTTCTCCCACCTGCTGTCCCACCATTCGCTGCCGTTCGCGGCAAAGACGATCGGAGACGGTCAGGTGATGCTCTCTGGAGGTCGTACCGGTGATTGGGACTACTCCGCGGATGAAGGTCATCCCCGTGAAATCACCGCCCAGATGTCTGTCGCCGATGCTGCCGAGCTGTTCGAAGAATTCGTCGACGCAGAGATTGTCATGACCGATGCCTCACGAGCAGATTCACTCTGCGTCGATGGAGTCCCGATTATCGATGAGGTCCCTGGCCATCCTGGAATCCATTTCAGCACCGGGTGGAGCGGCCACGGTTTCGCAATCTCCCCGGCTGTGGGCACCCTCGTCGCTCAGTGGCTGACCACTGGTGAGAAGCCACGAGAGCTCAGACCGTTCGCGCTGAACCGGTTCGCAGCTTCGTGACTGTTCTCTTGGCTTCTACGAAGAAGCTGCCGGTGTGAAAACAGTCTGGCGCTGCCCTGATCCGGGCGGCGCCAGACTCGCGTCGGACTCAACTGGCAGCCTCCTACTGTCGGCCGATGAAGTTATCAGGCGTCTCCGGAACGACCCCGTTGCGGAACCGGGACGGGCGGAACTCATCGAGCAGCTCTTCCTGCCCGCCGTTGAGCTCATTGGCGACCAGCCGTCCCAGCAGTGGGCCCAAGGTCATGCCGCTGTGAGTGACCAGCGAATAGACCCGGTGAGAGTCATCGAGGTAGCCGACGATGCTCAATCCATCCTCTGGGAAGCTGCGACCGCTGAATATCACTTCTTCCACGGGGACAGGGGTTCCGAAGAGCTCCTTCAGTGACGTTTCCATCACCACTCGGATCTCTTCCAGCAGGTCTGGGCTCTCGCCCTCTTCAGTCCGGTGCTCGACCGAAGGAATCTGGACGAACATGCTGCCGTCGCTTCGGGGCCGAACATTGATGCGGTCGGAGATGACGACGCGACCGAGCTCCACCTCGGTGGGGGTGGTGATTCCGAGGAGACTGTGGGTGCGCGGCCCGGGGGAGTCCAACGGAGCGACCGGCAGGGTCATGCCCGAGCGCTGCGCGATGGGCCCGGACTCCGCACCCGCGGCTATGACCACTTGATCGAACGATTCGGTGCTTCCATCGACGAATGCGACGTCTGCGGACGAGGGGGTCGTGTTGATGCTCCCAACTTCGCGGATGAGGACGTCCACGCCGGACTCGGTGAGCAGGCGGTGCACCAGATCACCGAACGTGAAGTTGTCCAGATGCCCGTCTTTTGGGAAGAACAGTGCGGTGTCGTTGGGCCATTTGATTTCGGGCTCCAACTCACCCAGCTGGGCCCGATCGACTGATTCGACCGGGTACCCGAACTCCTGTGATTCCTGAGCTCGGGCCGCGTAGTTCTCGCTCGCGTCCTGCGTGGAATCGGACAGAATGCATCCGAGCTGGTGGAACCACCTGCCATGTTCCGCCAGCTCCTCCTGGAGTCGCTCGTGAGCCTCAACGCCTGCGGCGTTGAGGCGGTGATAGGACTCCGGGAGCTTGTGATTCGCATTGATCCAGGCAAATGATCGATGACTGGCTCCCGCGTACTTTCCGACCTTGTCGACGATGGTCACATCGTGACCGTCCTTCTGCAGGTTCCATGCAGTGACGAGCCCCAGGACTCCTGCACCGATGACGAGTGTTTTCATGAGGTGACTCCTTGAACATTGATGGCTCGACGTTGTGGTTTCCTGATGGCAAGCATGACGAGGTAGGCGACGAGGCTTCCTAGGATGCCGAAGACGGCGTACGGAATAGTAGTGGAGGCGATCTGCGAGATCGCGCAGGCTAGGAGCCCGGCGAGCATCGAGAAATACCCGACGGACACGTGGATGACCCATTTGTTCGCCAGCACCATTCCAAAGAGGAACGGAACCGCAAGCATGGCGGCCGAATATGCATAGGTGGCGACCAGCCAATTCAGAGCGGACGGATAAACGATGGAGAGAACGGCGGCCAATGCGGATACGATGACTGTCGACCACCGCGAGACTTTGACGAGGTCGGACGCCGTGTCCTTCGTTTTCACAAATGCAGGTCGGAGATCGTTGACGAGGTTAACGACGACTGAATGGAGTGCCGAGCCGGTGGTCGACACGATGGTCGCCATCAAGAAGGCTCCATAGATCGCGATCAACCAGAGCGGAAGCTCGGACAGGAACCAGCCGGCGGCCCCTTCTCTTCCGTCGATGCCGAACTGGTCGGTCATGCTGCGCACTGACAGACCGATGATGAGGGCATAGACGCCGGAGACTGCGATGAGGGCGCTGCTGAGATAGATTCCCTGGCGTGCCTGCTTCACACTGCTCGCGGCGAAGATTCGCTGGTAGTAGAGCTGATTCGTCAGGGTCCCGGGCAGGATTGCGAACAGCCAGAGAAGAATTGTCATTCCACCGGCCGCGGTCAGCCCCGTAGGCATCGTGATGAGATCCGCCGGAAGATTCTCCATGATGGTGGAGGGGCCGCCAGCCCGGACAATGGCATAGCCGCCGACCACGATTGATGCGATGACCATGAACACGCCGAAGAAGAAGTCCGACCAGGCCACCGAGGTCAGTCCGCCTGGAAGAACGAAGGCGATGCTGACGATGGCCATGATGATGATCAGCGGTGTTATGCCGATGCCGGTCACCGCGTTGAAGAGATTCGCGAACGCGATGAACTGGGTGGTCAGCCAGCCGAAAGGGACCACAATCACGGCGAGCGCGACGAGGGTGAGCATGAGCCGATGTTCCCCGTAGAGCCTGGTGAAGACCTCGGGGATGGTCGAGAAGGTACGACGGCGCAGCCATCCTGCGAACAGCGAGATGATGAGCATGCCCACGACGACGAACAATTCGTACCAGAAGACGGAGAAGCCCCAAGCGTAGGCGATTCCAACGTGGGCGACGAGGACACCGCCACCGACTGCCGTGGCATATTGCGTGAAAGCGATGACGTAGAGCGGGAGGTTCCGGCCCCCGACGACCCAGGAGTCATTGGAGTTCGCCTTCTTCGCGACGCTGAAGGAGATGAACGCGCCGATGCCGATGACAAGGGCAGCAGTGAGAGAGATGAGGAGGGTAGTGCCCAGGTTCATGATCGGCTCCCCTCGAATCGGTTCGCATCCATGGCCGCGAGAGTGTCGGCCGATGTGCCCGATTCCACCATGTCGGTGACGATGGATCCCATCATGGGAGAGAACTTGAATCCCTGGCCGGACATGCCGACGGCAAGGATGATGCGAGGATCGGCATCGATCGGGCCGAGGATCGGTGTCTCATCGACGGTGAAGCCTTCGGTCCACGTCGAGACACGGATAGGGATCGGTTCGAGCCCGGGCATCAGGCGGGCCACAGCGCGTTCTGCGGCCCTGACGAAATCGGGTTCGATGAACCGGGGTAGGTCTTCGACGGTGTCGAGTTCCGTCCAGGCCAGGTGATGGGGCAAGATCTTCACGGACAATCCGTCGAGGGCCGGGAAGCAGGAGAATCCGCCTTCGGCGTGGCGTCGGATGGAGACCGGCATGTGCTCGGGAGCGTGCAGCGGAACGTCCCTGGCCAGGAACCAGAGTGCGACCAAGCGCTGAGGTGTGAGGACCTTATGGTCAAAGCCCGTCAGCTCATTTGCCCATGGTCCTGTCGACACCACGACCTTGTCGAAGGCTTGGGCCCCGTTCTGAGTGTCGATCATGACAGCGGTGCTGTGGCTGCGAATGTTGAGCGCGCGAGTATAAGGATGGAAAACGGCGCCGAGGCGTTCGGCTTCCTTGCGTGCGGACAGGACGGCGGCCTCTGGACGAAAGACCCCGGAGGCCGGATCGAAGACCCCGACCTCATCGTCGTCAAGTCGGTACTGAGGGAACTCTGCTGACATGTCGGTGGCATCGAGGACCCGATGGTCGAGATCGGCTGACTGCGCACATGAGATCACGGCGGCCACATCTGCCTGATCGGGGTGGCCGATCATCAGCCCGCCGCACATCTGCAAGACCTGCGAGGACTGGTTGTGTTCCAACTCCTGCCACAAGTCGTGCGACTTCTTCAGGATCGGAACGTATTGTGGTCCCTCTTTGTAGATGGTCCGGAAAATGCGGGACTCACCGGCGGAGGCTCCGCGGTCATTGGGAGAGTTCCATTGTTCGAACACGGTGACATCGAATCCGCGTTTGGCCAGTTGCCATGCCGACATCGTGCCGATGATGCCGGCTCCGATGACGGCGATCTTCTGCTTCTCAACTGTTGTCAATTTGGCTGACCTCCAAGGTCATGTTGTGCGGATGGATGAGGAACTCGGCAACTTCGACGACGGACTCGTCAAGCAGATGTGTTGTGCGTTCCTGTCGAATCACTGGCTCCTTTGTGGAGATCTCCAGATTTCCGGCATCACTCGAGCTCAGATGTACCGCTGTGAGCACTGTGTTGGCGCGGCGAATCCCAAGCCCCAAAGAGTTGTAATAGGCGATGGTCGTCAGCGACTCGAGATTCTGGGAGAGAAGTTCAGGTGCGTGAACCAAATTGATGACGCACCTCTCGAGAGCCAAGGGTGCGCCCTCGCCGCTCAATTTCAAGCGAGTCAGCAAGGCAGTCGGCTGACCGTGATCGAACACGAACCGGCTCAGATCGAAGGACTCCGCAGAGGAGACTTGCACATTGAGAACGCGGTGGTCGCCGTCGAGTTCGGGACCTGTGAGCGTTGGGTCCATCATCCTGAGCAGGTTGCTTCTTAGGCCTGCAGAGGCGACTACCGTGCCTGCACCTCGCCGCCTGGTCACCAAACCAGCCTCGACTAACGCGCTCATAGCCTTTTGGACCGGGTTTCGGCTGACCCCGAAGCGTTCCATGATTTCGCGTTCAGGTGGCAGCTTCTGACCGACCTCATAGATTCCGCGGTGGATGTCGGATTCGATGCTCTCGCGGATTTCCAGGTGCTTCGCTGCGGCCATACTGTGACCCTAGTCACCGATATATGTCATTGCAATAGATCGAATGTAATTACTTTCAGAATCGCGCAGAGAATTCCCACATGTGAGAGCAGAATATGACCGACGGGTGGGAGATGGGGTCGAAACTCGTTGATCAATTCAGAGCAGGGGACTGTCTGAAGGCGAGTACGCCGGCGTAGCGGGTGGCAAACGCGGAGCCATCCCGGACGTCTTCTCGCCACAGGGCACTCGACACTGAGCTCAGTCTGAATCTCGCAGCAAACTCGCCGTCAGGCCCTCACCGCGTGGCAGCGAGCCTCTCCAGCCGGTCGCACCGGCTCGTAGTTCTCCAGCAGGGCAGCAGCCGCCTCCCGCGAGGCCAGTCCCAAGTCTTTGATGTTGGCGAGGATTGCGGCGGGCGAAGACCCGCGGGAGTTGCTGCCGGGGTGACCGGGGAACGGTCAGGTCTCAGACCCCCTGAGCGACCGCCTCGGCGACCGGAGTGTCACCGTCGTGGAAGTTGAGCGTCTTGCCGATAGCAGCGGGCTCACCGAGGGCCGCAGCGATGACATGAGCGACGTTCTCCCGAGACGTCGAGGGCACCTCCAGATCGCGGGTCTCCCCGGAGCTGTCCACGGTGATCGAATGTGTCGCGGGTTCCAGGGTCAGGACCGAGGGCCCGAGGACCGTCCAGTCGAGATCGGTCTTCGTGCGCAGATGCTCGTCTGCCTGCGACTTCGCGTTGTAGTAGGCGTACATTCCATCGCCCTTCTCAACACCGGGAACCTCGCCGTCGACGAGGCGGGAATTGAAGTAGGACACCATCACGAAGCGGCGGATACCCGATTTCTGGGCAGCACCCATCACCCGGATGGCAGTGTCGCGATCCATCGCCCAGGTGCGGTCCTCACCGCTTCCGCCAGCACCCGCCGACCAGACGATTGCGTCACTGCCAGCCAGCACCTCGGCGATGTCGTCAGCGCCGAGCTGTTCGACGTCGGCGACGATCGGCGTCGCGTTCGCTGCCTCGATATCGGCCGACTGCTCCTCCTTGCGGATGACCGAACGAACCGTGTGGCCCGCCTTGTTGAGCAGCGGTGCCGTAAGGAGCGCTATTTTTCCGTGGCCGCCGATGATGGTGATTGTCGACATGTTTGCCTCTCGAATGCTTGGGTGCGTTTATTGGTCTCACTGGTATCAAGGCAGATGAGCGTCGGTGTATTCCACAGAGCCGTTGTGCTCACCGCATTGCAGCGAAGTCGGCAATTCGGTCGCACGCCTCATTGATGGTCTCCGGAGACACAGAGAACGTCAGCCGCAGGTAACCCTCGCCCTGGGCGCCGAACGCCGAACCGGGAATCGTCGCCAGCCCATGGTTCTCAAGCAGTGCGGTGGCCGCCTCCCACGAGGTCAGTCCCCAGTCCTTGATGTTGGCGAAGGCGTAGAACGTGGCCTCGGGGCGCAGCATGCTGATCCCGTCGATGGCTGCAATGCGTTCGGTGATGAGGTCGCGGCGTCGCGCATAGGACTGCACCATCATGTCGACGTCGGACTGTGGACCTTCGATCGCAGCGAGTGCCGCCTCCTGCACGAATCCGGGCAGGCTCGAGGTGATTCCCTCCTGGAGAAAGGCCATCGGTGCGATGAGATCGACCGATCCGATGACGAAACCGCAGCGCCACCCGGTCATTGCATAGGTCTTCGAGAAGCTGTTGACGACGAGGAACCGATCGAAGCCAGGTCGCACCTCGGCGATAGAGGTGAACTGGGCATCGTCGAAGGTGATCTGGTCATAGACCTCATCGGAGATGACCGTGAAGCCGAATTCCTCGGCCAGATCGGCGATCGTCTCCAACTCGGCCCGGTCCATGACCGATCCCAGGGGATTCGACGGGCTGTTGATGATGATCGCCGCGGTCTTGTCGCTGATCGCGCCACGGATATCCTCGGCGCGAAGCTTGAACCCCGCATCCTCACGAACCGGCACCGGCACCGCAACTCCGCCGAGGCGGTGGATCTGTCCCACGTAGTTCGGAAAGCTGGGATCGGGGATGATCACCTCCTCACCAGGGGAGACAGTGACGTCGAGGGCGAAGGTCAGCGCCTCCATCGCACCGAAGGAGACCATGACGTTGTCGGCCGTCACTTCGCGATTCCACCGGCCCGCGTACTTCGCCGCGATCGCTATGCGCAACGGTGGGATCCCGGCGTTGGCCACGTACCGGGTCTGGTTGTTCTCGATCCCGCGGACGCCGGCGGCCTTGATGTGGTCGGGAGTATTGAAGTCGGGCTCGCCGACCGTCAGCTTCACAGCGTCGGGGTACTCCAGTGCCAGATTGAACATCTTGCGGATATTAGAGGCCGGGTAGTTCTGTGCCATCGGGGCGATGCGGCGGTATGTGTGCGTCATTGGGTCACTCTTCCTTCTGCAGGCATCGGTGATTGCAACGGTATCTTGACCTCCGGAGGCTGGTCTCCCGCGTCCGATTCCTCACGATCCGGCTCGGCCCGGGCAGAAGGCGAGAAGTCCAAGTTGTCGAACAGTGGCCTGGTCTGCATCCAGTCAAGGAGTTCGTCGATGAAATGGTCGATGGAGTCCTCCGCGAAATGTTCGGACGGCCAGGCGGCCCACTCTTCCATCGACAGCGGGGAATTGCCGTCGGTGAGCATGAGTGCGACAAGACCGTATTTGGGCGGGTCGACCGTGATGACGACCCCTTTCCCGGCTTTGACCATAGCTTGGCCAATGTGAGCACGTGAGACATCCTGCAGTGGACGGTAGTTGACGTGTGCTCGAGATAGCTGCCGGTCGAGGTTGATTCGTGTGCCATTGGACTTGTCCGGCACAATCACCGGCAGAGAGTCGAGTTCGCGGATATCGAGCGAATCACGCTCGGCCAGCTGCGAGGACTCTGCGACCTGGACCGTGAAGGGGATCCGGTAGATCATTCTGGACGTGAATTCCGGGGGCGGGACCGCTGGGGCAAGAGCGAGATCGGCCTCGCGCCGAGCCAGAGCGTCGAAGATTGTGTTTGTGGGACGTTCGACGATATTCGCCACCTCGGTTCTCGAATCAGCGACAAAGGGAAGGATCACACCTTCGGCGACCATCGTCGGGCACGCGATTGAGAGGGGAACCCGCTCCTGGCCGAAGGTCGAGATCGCCGACTCAGCCGTTCGCACCTCCTCGATGAGTCGCCGAAAGACCGGCTCGAGTTGGCGCGCCGCATGGGTGGGTTTCATTCCGGTCTTCGACCGTGTGAACAACACCGTTCGACATCGCTGTTCCAGGGCGTGGATCTGGCGGGAGAGCGCCGGTTGAGAAACGAAACGCGCGGTCGCGGCTGCGGTGGCAGTGCCGGTGTCGAAGACCGCGAGGAAACTCTCGCATGCAGCAATATCCATGCACGGAAGTTATCACAATCCTCAGTAATTAGTATTGGAGTGTATGGAAGGGTTGACTCTAGAGTGGGGCTGTCCAACGTGCTTTGACTCAACCATTCGCATGTTCACTCAGCCATTCGTCAACGGAGACCACCACCCATGTCAGCGACAGCCCAGACTGCCCAGAGTGCCCAGCAGCGTCAGAAACGGTCGATCGCCGGCGCCTTCGTCGGTACCGCCATCGAATGGTACGACTTCTTTGCCTTCGGCACGGCCGCCGCTCTCGTCTTCAGCACCGTGTTCTACCCTGACATGGCGCAGGGATCGGGGCTGCTCGCCTCCTTTGCCACCTTCTGGGTCGGGTTCCTCGCTCGCCCCATCGGCGGTCTGATCTTCAGCCACTTCGGTGACCGATTCGGACGCAAGAACACTCTCATCGTCACCCTGCTCATGATGGGCATCGCCACGACCTGCATCGGCCTCCTGCCCACCTACGGGCAGATCGGACTCGCCGCGCCCATCCTCCTCGTCGTCCTCCGCGCCGTCCAAGGTCTCGCTGTGGGCGGTGAATGGGGAGGCGCGGTCGTCCTGGCGACCGAGAACTCGAGGTCGGACAAACGAGGACTCGCCGGAGCCTGGGTGCAGCAGGGCTCACCCGCAGGATCGATCCTCTCGACGGCTGCGTTCATGCTCGTCGGTCTGCTTCCCGACGACCAGTTCATGACCTGGGGATGGCGAGTCCCGTTCCTGTTCTCCGCAGTTCTCGTCATCGTGGCCCTCCTGATCCGGTCTCGGGTCGAGGAATCTCAGGAGTTCAGCGAAGTGAAGGCCGCCGGTGAGACCCCGAAGGTTCCCTTGGTCGAGGCCTTCAGTGTTGCCGGACTCTTCATATTCTTCGGCGTCCTCGCCTCGATAGTGGGAATCGCCTCGGCGTACTTCAATAACACGTTCATGCTGTCGTGGACGACTGGGATCCTCGGCATGGATCGCACGGTCATCCTCAATCTCATCCTGCTCGCTGCAGTCGTTCAGTTCCTCTGGCAACCCGTGGCCGCGAAACTGTCGGAGAAGTATGGGATTCAGACGATTCTCATCTGGGGTCTCGTCCTCACCCTGATCGTCACCCCACCGTTCTTCATGGCGATCCAGTCGAAGAACGAACTTTTCCTGGCGATCACTCTTGTCATCAACACGATCGGCGCGACCGCGTACTATGCAATGCTTGCCACCGCCCTATCCGATGCCTTCCCGGCACGGATTCGCTATACGGGAGTCTCCCTGGCCTATCAGCTCTGTGCGACGATCTTCGGTGGGTCCACGCCGATCGTCGCGCAATGGCTTCTCAACTCGACCGGAAACAGTCCTTGGTCGGTGATGGCCTTCTACATCATCCAAGTCGTGCTCTCGATTGTCGGGGTCATCGGACTGTATCGAACGAAGTCTCGGCAACAATCGGAGACTGCACAGACCTCATCGGTCTGACTCACTCGAAATCTGCACCGTCAGTGCGTCAAATGAAGAAAGCAGGGCAGGAATGAAGATCGACAGCATCTGGCACGGACGTTTTTGGACTGGTGATCCCCAACGGCCAGAAGCAAAGACCGTCGCCGTCCACAACGGTCGAATCATCGCCATCGACGAGGTGGACGGTCTGAGCGCGAGGGCGGAGTTCAGCTTCGGTGACGCACGTGTCATCCCTGGTCTCCATGATGCCCACCACCACACGATGGGCACAGGTGAACAGCTCGCCAACGTCGACCTGCGCTACCCAGCCGTCACGAACCTCGACGAACTCTATGCGGTATTGGAGAAGCGGGCGCAGTCACTGCCCGCCGGTGCCTGGGTGCGGGGCAGCGGTTACGATCAGAACCGCCTCGGCGGACATCCCACCGCCGAGGGCCTGGACAAGGTCACCGGTGGGCGCCCGGCGATCATCGAACATGTCTCGCACCACATGATCGTCGCGAACACGGCGGCGTTCGAACGCGTCGGAGCCACGGGGCGAAGGAACTATGCGGACATCCCCGGCGGACGGGTCGTCCGCGACGGTGAGGGACGTGCCGAAGGTCTGCTGCAGGAGACCGCCGGTGAGCCGATCCAATTCGAAGCGGCAAAGGTCACCGAGGCGGAATCGATCAATGCCCTGCAACTGGCATCCCAGCAGTCGCTCGAGTACGGACTGACCAGTCTCACCGAGCCCGGGATCCTTGTCGGCGGAGCGACGGGCATCAATTCCCCGGTCCTCAGCATCTACCAGAAGGCCATTGCTGAGAACGTCCTGCGACCGCGCATGACGGTCATGCCCTTCCACCAGGTCCTTCACGAACTCGAGCTCAATGCCGACGGCATGAAGACACTCGACCTGGGTATTCGCACCGGCTTCGGCGACGAACGACTGAAATTCGGCCCGGTCAAGATCGTCTCCGACGGCTCACTCATCGGCCGGTCCGCTGCCGTGCACGAATGCTACTGCGGGGAGAACGCGAACCGAGGACTCATGGTCGTCGAACCCGAAGAGCTGCTGACGATCATCCCGGCCTACCACCGCGCCGGCTGGACCGTGGCCACTCATGCCATCGGGGACCGGGCGATCGACCATGCTCTCGACGGAATCGCCGCCGCGCTCGCGGACTCACCGAGGACTGTCAGACACCGCATCGAGCACTTCGCGATCGCCACCGATGAGCAGGTCAAACGCGCCGCCGATCTGGGTGTCATTCCCGTTCCGCAGGGCGTCTTCATCTCCGAATTCGGCGATGGGATCCTCTCCGCCATCGGTGCCGAACGCTCCCAGGGCACCTATCGCATGAGGTCTCTTCTCGATGCCGGAATCGTCGTGCCGGGTTCGACCGATTCGCCGGTCTCCGATGCGAACCCCTTCGTGTCCATGCACGACCTCGTCAACCGGAAGACCTCCTCAGGCGCGGACTTCGCACCCAGCGAGAAGGTGACGATTGCCGAGGCGCTTCGGGCCTACACCTATGGATCCGCTTATGCCGTCGATCGGGAGAACGAGGTCGGGACACTTCAGGTCGGACAGCTCGCCGACTTCGTCTGCCTGAGCCAGGACATTCTTGCCGTTGACTCCCCTGAGATCTCTTCGGTCGTTGCCTCCGCGACCGTCATCGGCGGTGAACTGCTCCACGGCGAGGCCCGCTGATGTCGCTACTCGTGCAGTCCGGCCAGCCGTGAGCCGAACTGCGCGAGGAGGCTCGTCTTCTTTGCGCCGGTGATGCGTTCCCAGTCGTCGGCGATGTTGAGGATCTTGTACATCGAGCGGATGCCCAGCCACCGGATCGGCTCCGGTTCCCACTGCCCCGAATAATGGTCGTTCCACGGCAGAGCGGTCAGAGGAGTTGAGACGCCCGCTGCCCGGTCGATCAGGGTCTTCGCCGCCAGGTGTGTGGCCGTGACACCGTGTCCGGCGTAGCCGCGGGCGACACCGATGCGTTGACTGCTGTCGAAGAAGATCCCGGCACACCAGTCCCGCGTGACCCCAAGTGCTCCTCTCCACGCATGGGCGACTTCGAACTCGAGGTCGGAGAAGAGTGAGGACAGTCGCGTGCGGAGGAGGTCGACCACTTCGGCGGGAATCTGACCCTGACCGGGCAGACCGGAACCGAATGCGTACGGTGCCCCGCGCCCGCCCAGGGCGATCCGGTCGTCGTCGGTGCGCTGGGCGTAGATGAAGGTGTGCGCGGTATCGCCCAGACATTCCCTGCCTTGCCAACCGATGTCCTCCCACGCCGAGGCGGGGAGCGGGTTGGTCGCGATCATCGACGAGAACACGGGAATGAACTGGCGCCCTTCCAGCCCCGGCAGGTCGCCGGTGACGGTGTCCGAGTAGCCCTCGAGGCACACGAAGATCGTGTTCCCGGTGACCGGACCGCGATCTGTCGACACGACGCCTTTGCCGATGTGGCCGGCGGTCGTGTCTTCGCAGATCGTCACTCCCTGAGCCCGGAGCACGCGTGCGAGTCCCTGGGCCAGCAGCGCCGGGTCGATGCGGGCCGTGCCGGGGACGAATACGCTGCCATGCGCGCCATCGACATTGATGCGTGCCCGTGTCTCCTCCGCATCGAGGAGCTGCATGTCCTGCGGGCCATAGCCGTATTTCTGGTTGGCGTCGAAAAGTTCGTGGACTCTGGTCATTCCCGCTTCGGTCTGCGCGATGTCGATGTGGCCACCGCGGACCTGGTGTGCGTCGATAGTCTCCCGATCGAGAATCTCGAGGACCTCGTCGATCGATTCGAACAGGGCTGATTGGAACGACCTCACCGATTCCACCCCGTCGTGGTCTGCCGAGCCCACCGGACCCGTGGGGTCGGTGGTGCGGGCATGGTCGACCGCCTCGGCGTACTTGGCTCGGTTGCCGGGTAGCAGAGTCGAGAGCCACCCGCCATTGCGACCCGATGCGCCATAGCCGATGTGCTTGGCTTCGATGATGGTGATCTGCCAGTCAGGATGAGCCCGGCGGGCATAGTAGGCCGACCATAGACCGGTCATTCCGCCGCCGACGATGACGAGGTCCTGCTTTTCGGTGGGAAGCGGGGAAGGGGCGGTGGTCTCGGCGGGGGACTGCGACAGCCAGTGGGACGCCTCACCGTTGAGGTACGACATTCATTCTCTCCTGATTGTGGGTACTGGCGAGCGATGACGGCTTGTCGTGCTGACAGTGTACGGAAACAGTTCTATCTCACGTCTGACGCGAAGTAAATGGTCGCGGGGCCGTGTATTGCCATATGAAATCCGCCCCGAAGGGTTCTGATTTCACGACTTCCGGCGCGCAAAGACTGCCGCGGGCACGACGACAGCATTCGCAGAGTTGGGCACGATCGCCGGAGCCGAATACGGGTTGTGGGAGATGAGTGCCGGGGCGATGCGCGACGTCGAAGGCGAGGAAGTCTTCCTCGTCATCAGCGGAACCGGTCGGATCGAATTCGACTCACCGGAACTGTCACCGGTCGTGCTATCACCGGGAAGGCTCGTCCGCCTCGAACCTGGAATGAAGACCCGGTGGTACGTCAACGCGGCACCGCTGCGCAAGCTCTTCATCTCTCCGCGCGATTGACTAGAAGCGCTCTATCTAACCGCTCGGTATGCAGGTGCACGGTTATTGGCTCAAGCTCAGACGGGCCCTCAAATCAATAGCTAAATGTCAGCGAGGGTGGTTCGATTCCACCTTCCATAGGGCCTCGGCTCCATCAGGGATTCCCTGGTAAACGACGTTGTTTAGAAGATTGCCCATATTCCTATGGTCGACCCTGTGGTTTTGTCACATACTCAACGAGGTCTTTCCATTCTAGGCTCGACTTGTCTGAGCAGTTGAACGTATTGCTCGACGGAAGATGCGACCTCAAAGGCGAGACAGGAGTACAGCATGACGCTGCATGTGGGAATCGATGTCGGGGGAACATTCACCGACGCCGTGGCACTCGACGACGGACACGCGTACACGGCAAAGGCATTCTCCACCCGAGATGTCACAACAGGAATCCTCAAGGCTCTTGAGGTGCTGCGGGGCCGACTGGGACGCAGCGAATCGGAGTTTGTCCCCGAGATCGATCGGTTCGTCCTCGGCAACACGATCGTGACGAACGCCGTCGACGAGCAGAAGTACGCGCCAGTCGCATTGCTCACCACCGCCGGATTCCGCGACACGCTGCGCATCGCACGGTCCGCCCGAACCGATGAACGAAACCCCCACGCGATGACGTCCCCTCCGGACGTCGTCGAACGCAGGCGCATCGTCGAAGTCCCAGAACGCATCGACGCCCAAGGCTCGGTGCTGCTCGAACTGACTGACGAGGCCGT
This sequence comes from Brevibacterium sp. UCMA 11754, assembly GCF_021532275.1. Classification (GTDB taxonomy): domain Bacteria; phylum Actinomycetota; class Actinomycetes; order Actinomycetales; family Brevibacteriaceae; genus Brevibacterium. Next base: position 142,372 of record NZ_JACBOT010000029.1, on the reverse strand, counting down.
GGGCATAGCGGTCGAAAGCGCACTGTCGACCGGTGCGGAGTCGGTCGCCGTGTGCCTGCTGTGGTCATTTCGGAATTCGGCACACGAAGAGGCGATCGCACGCTACCTCGACGAGCATCACCCTGATGTTCCCTATACGCTCTCGAGTCGCCTCACCCCGGTCTATCGCGAGTACGAGCGAATGGTGACCACGACACTCGACGCCGCCGTGAAACCGCTGGTCACCGAACATTTCCGGGAGCTCGACGCCCAATTGAAGAAGGCCGGACTCCAAGCGCCGGTCCAGATCATGCAGGTCCACGGCGGGTTCCTCTCCATCGAAGAGACGTCCAAGGCGCCGATCTCCATGTTCAACTCCGGACCTGTGGGAGGCGTGACAGGTGCCCGGCTCCTCGGTGAGCAACTAGGCCGATCACGCATCCTCACAGCAGACATGGGCGGAACGAGCCTCGACGCCGCAGCGATCATGGACGGTGAGTTCCGGGTCCTTCCCCGCGCTGAGGTCGGAGGAATGCCGACGAGCCTGACGGCCGTGGACATCGAGACTATCGGCGCCGGCGGTGGAAGTCTCGCCTGGGTCGACGGGCGCGGACTCATGCGCGTCGGGCCGCACAGTGCAGGCTCGGTTCCAGGTCCAGCATGCTACGGATCCGGCGGAGATCATCCCGCCGTGACCGATGCAGCACTCGCCTTGGGGCTCATCAATCCCGAGTACTACCTGGCGGGTACGGTGCCGTTGTACCCGGAGCTTTCACGCGATGCCATCGCATCGCATGTGGCGACCCCGCTGGGGCTCGATGTCGATGAAGCTGCCCAGGGCATCTATCGACTTGCCAGCTCTCAGATGTCGAACGCACTGCGCAAGATCACCGTGAACCGCGGTCACGATCCGCGCGAGTTCACTCTCGTCGGATTCGGCGGAGCGACGGGCCTGTTCGCTGCCGCCCTGGCGAAGGAGGCCGGGGTGTCCGAGATCGTCATACCCCGCAATGCCGCAGTGTTCTCCGCATACGGTCTCATGCACGCCGATTCGGTGTACTCGGCCGTACGAACGAGTCCGTGGACGATGGGGATGGACGCCGAGGCTCTCGAATCGGAATTCTCCCAGCTCGAGGACCACGCTGAGGCATGGTTCACCTCCGAGAACATTCCGACCCAGCGCAGAGAACTCACCCGCGAGGCCGATATGAAGTTCGTCGGTCAGATCTTCGAGGTGACCACGACCCTCCCACCGGGACCATTCACCGAAGCGGACAAGGCCGAACTGCACCGACGCTTCGTCGAAGACTACGAGTCCGAGTTCGGAACTGGAACAGCGTGGACAGAAGCCGAACTGCTTCTCGTGAACTCGCGGGTCAGGGCGGTGGGCCACAGCGAAATCCAAAGCACGCAGTCCCTGTCCTCGGTCGTGGATCAACGCAATGATGCGGCCACCTTCACCCGCACAATCCTCGAACCACACGGAGATCGGGTCGAGGCCGATGTCTATCGGGACTTCTCCGCAATCGGTTCCGCGCAGGGCCCGTGCCTGCTCGAAGAACCCGACACCACCATCTACGTCCCTTCAGGTGCCTCGGTCGAGATGACACCGCAAGGACACTTCCTCATCCGCCTCGGCGCCAAGGCCTGACTCATCGTCCGTTAGGAGCACACCATGACCACGACACACCAGCACTCAAAGGTTGACCCTGTTCGCCTCGAAGTCATCCGCATGCGCCTGGATTCGATAGTTGAGGAAATGGGCATTGCAATGATCCGTTCCTCCGGATCCCCGGTCATCACCGAAGCAGGTGACTTCAACACCGCGCTGTTCGACCCGACGGGCCGAATCTACGCCTATTCGGATTTCGTACAGTTCCATATCGGTTCCGGCAGCGTCGCGGTCGAGGAACTCGTCAAAGTCATCGGAGACGATCCGATCTACCCCGGCGACGCATTCATCAGCAATGACCCCCACACCTCGGGGGCGAGCCACCCGCCGGATACCAACATCATCTCTCCGATCTTCGCCGGGGAGGAACTCATCGGATGGGCACAGTCCCAGGCCCACCTCGTCGACGTCGGCGGCATGACCGCAGGCGGCTTCGCTCCCGGAGCCTATGACTGCTACAGCGAAGCGATTCGCCTGCCTCCAGGAGTGAAGATCTTCGACCGCGGCGAACCGGTGGATGCGATCAGGCGACTGATACTCAACAATGTTCGCGTGCCGGCGCTGTTCTGGAACGACGTCCGCTCTCTCATTGCGAGCAACAACACGGGCATCAGGCGCCTGCTGGAGACGATCGACGAATTCGGGATCACGGAGTTCAAAGAATGCACTCGGTTGAGCTTCGAGCTTGCCGAGAAGGTTGTCCGCTCACGTATTTCCGAGATCCCCGACGGCGTCTACAGCGCCGAAGAATGGACCGAACACAACGGGCACGTCGACGAACTGTTCCGAGTCGCCTGCACCATGACCAAATCCGGTGGACAGATCGACTTCGACTTCACCGGTTCGAGCCCCCAGACAGACGGATTCGTCAACTGCAGCTACGGTGCCCTCGTCGGCAGCGTCGCCTCTGCCGTGGTGCCGATCCTCGCCTGGGACGTTCCCTTCAACGAGGGAGTGATGACAGCATTCGAGGTCAAGGCCGAGACAGGATCAATCGTCAATCCCGTCCCCCCAGCGCCGATCAGCAACGGGCATCTGACCACAGGCGCCCGAGTCAGCCGGGTGATCACGAAGCTGCTCAGCGAAGCCTGCAGCCGAAGCAGCGATGAGGAGATCCTCGGCCGGTCACAGGGAGTGTGGGCCGACTCCTGGACCGGCGGGATCTCTGCCGGAACCGACGACAACGATGAGTTCTTCGTCCTGTTCAACATGGACGGCGGAGGAATGGGAGCCGGGGCGCAACCCGTGCGCGACGGCCTTGACTGCGCCGGAATGATGACGCAGGTCAACAACATGCTTCCCGATGTCGAGATGAATGAGATGCTCTATCCCGTTCTCTACCTGTGGAAGCGACTCAACATCGACAGCGCCGGGCACGGAGCGCACCGAGGCGGGCTCGGACTCGAGTTCGCATGGACGCTGCACGGAGCTCAGGAAGTCACCCAGACCGTATTCGCACCGAATTCGGCGGTCGTCGCCGATGGGTTTGCCGGCGGACTGCCCGGAGGAGGCAGCGGACACCGAGTCCTGCGTGAAACCGACGCCGCAGACGGCTACCGGGAAGGGCGAGTGCCCCAGCTCGAGCACCTGCGCTACAGCGCGGACGAGCTGCTCGAGATCAACCAGCAGTCGGTGCCGATTCGGAAGAACGACGTGCTCGTCCAGTGGATCGCCGGAGGCGGAGGCTATGGAGACCCATTGCTTCGCGATCCCGAAGCGGTCCGGTCCGACCTCGTCGACCGATACGTTACCCCGGCCGTCGCCCATGACGTCTATGGCGTCATTCTGAGCCCGGACGATTCTGCCCCTGGTCGTGTCGGTTCCGAGGTCGTCGTCGATGTCGAGGCGACGGCCGCAGAACGGACTCGCATTCGCGCATCGCGTGTGTCGAAAGCACCAGGGGATCTCCTCACGATAGAGACATCGCACCCAGCCGCCACGGGGGAGTTCTCCGCGCCGAAGCACGATGGCAGCGGATGGTACTGCCCCGCCTCGGGCGCTCGACTGGGTACTGGAGAGGACTGGCGGTCATCGGCCGTACGGACTCTCACCCCTGCGGCACGTCGACTCAAGGAACTCGGTGTACGCGCACGTGAACGCAAATCGGACACGGAAAGCCTCCTCGTCGAAGAGCTGTTCAGTCCGGAGTGCGGCACGCTGCTCTCGGCGCGGGTCGTCATCGAATCAGAGGAGGTCAGAGCATGAGCGAGATCGATTCGCTGCTTGGTCAGCTGCGCCAGGAAGCAGTGAGCCCGGGAGCGCTCAACGGCGTCATTGTCCTTGACATCACCCGCGTCGTGGCAGGACCGTACTGTTCCACGATGCTCGCCGACCTCGGAGCAACCGTGGTGAAGATCGAACACCCCGACGATCCGGACTACACCAGGGCGTTTCCTCCGGAACTGCCGAGCGAGGCAGACGGGGAGTCGGTGAGCGGGTTCTTCGCCCAGTACAACCGCAACAAGCTCGGTCTCACACTCAACCTTCGTCACGAAGAGGGCAAGGATGCTTTGCGCAGGCTTGTCGAACGTGCCGATGTGCTCGTGGAGAACTTTCGGGCTGGAACCATGGACAGACTGGGACTCGGGTGGACCGAGCTGCGTGAGGTCAATCCGAAACTCATCTACACCGCTCTCTCCGGATACGGCCAGACCGGTCCCTATCGGCGCAAACCCGCCTATGACAACAGTGCACAGGCCACGGGAGGACTGTGGTCGATGAACGGTGAGCGCGAGGGACCGCCAACCCGCGTAGGCACGATCATCGGCGATCTCTCGGCTAGTCTCTATGGCGTCATCGGCACCTTGGCCGCGCTTCGACATGCCGAGGCGACCGGCGAGGGCCAGCTGGTGGACATCTCCCAACAGGATTCGGTTCTCAGCCTGACCGAGAATGCCGTTGTCTCCTACACCGCGGAAGGCACTGTGCCGGAGCCGTTGGGTAACCAGCATCCCTTCGTGCGCCCCTATGAACTATTCCCCTGCCAGGATGGCTATGTCTTCTTCGGCGGGTACACCGACAAGTTCTGGACATTGAGCTGCGAGATCTTCGGCACCGCTGACCAGGCCGTTGATCCTGAGATCGACTCGATGGCCAAACGATTCGACGAGGAGACCTACGAGCGTCGGATCAGACCGATCATCAACGAATGGTTCGCCGATCTCACGAAGGTCGAGCTCGAGGAGATGGCCGGTGATCTTGTTCCCCTCAGTGCGGTCAAGGACATCGGCGAGGTGATCGACGATCCCCAGATCATTGCTCGCGACATGGTCGTCGAGGTCGACTACCCGGACCATGGTTCGGTGCGGATGTTCGGTTCACCGATCAAACTCAGCCACACACCGCCGCTCACGCGAGCACTCGCCCCCGGGACCGGTGAGCACTCCGATGCCGTGCTGCGTGAACTGGCGGGACTCGATGACGACGCCATTGCGATTCTGCGGGCCTCGGGGACAGTGCGATGAGTGGGATCCGGTTCGAACGCTCTGAGGGGATCGGGATCATCACAATAGACCGGCCCGAGAAGCTCAACTCGCTGACGCTGGCGATGTACGAAGAGCTGTCTGCGGCGTTCGACGAGGTTCGCGATGATCCGAACCTCGGAGTGGCCATCCTCACCGGCGCCGGTGAGCGGGCGTTCTGTGTCGGCGCCGATCTCAAGGAGTCGATCCCGGCACTCGCCGAGGGGCGGTTCGACATCTCCGAATGGGACGGCGCTCACCAGAAGCACAGCAGGCTGTTCAAGCCGGTCATCGCCGCGGTGAACGGTCTCTGCTTGGGAGGCGGCTTCGAGATCATGCTCTCCACCGATCTGCGGATCGCCGCCGATTCGGCGAGCTTCGGGCTGCCCGAGCCCGGCGTCGGAGTCGTTCCTGCAGGTGGGACCCTGGCGCGGCTGACTCGGCAGATGCCATATCCGTGGGCCATGGAGCTGCTGCTCACGGGCGATCCGATCAATGCGGACACGGCACTGCAGCGCGGTCTGGTCAACAGAGTGGTGCCTGCGGCCGATCTTCTTGACAATGCGGTGAGCTTGGCGAACCGGCTGCTGCAACGCAGCGGGAACTCGCTCTCGGTCATCAAATCCTCGGTCTCGCAACTGGCGGAGATGCCGCTGAGCGCCGCATTTCACGCGGAAGCGCTCTACGGGCAGCAGGCCTTCGCCAGCCCCGATGCCAAGGAGGGCCTCGCCGCGTTCGCCGAGGGTCGCACCCCACAGTTCCCCAGTCGAGCCTCGGCGTCCGAGCCCGGGATCGACGACAGGGATGGTGAATAGTCGAACCGGGCGGAGGATGCGGCGATCTATCATGAGGGCATGGATCACCACGGACCTGTAGGAGCATCTCAACTCAACGATGAGGTATCGGCCGACGCGGTGCTGGCGCTCCTCAGAGCGACATCTGCGGACCACACTGCTGCGATCGAGGAGATCGACTCGCGCATCCGCGCTGAAGGTCTTGACCCCGGTGCGGCGCAGCGGATCACCGCCGAGGCGCGACAGCTGCAGAATACGCACTCGCATCTGCACCGCCGATCTCAGGAGCTCGCGGGGCTGTTGTCTTCTGCCCGAGAACTCGTGGCGCTGCACGATGTCGATACGGTGCTCCAGCGTCTGGTCCAGCGCGCCCATGACCTGATCGGAACGGATGTCACCTATCTGTCCGAGATCGAGGCTGGCACCGGTGGAATGCGCGTGCGCCATTCCGTCGGCACCGTCTCAGAACTCTTCCGCGACCTCGTCGTTCCCATGGGGAAAGGGCTGGCCAGCAAGGTTGTCGAGGCGCGTGCTCCAGTGTGGGTTTCCCGTTACGAGGAGATGATCGAGGCGCCTCGTGATCCCGGTATCGATGCAGCGGTCGAGGCTGAGGGACTGAGCTCCTTCCTCGGTGTCCCGATGATCGTCGGAAATGAGGTCCTCGGTGCCCTGTTCGCCTGCAACCGTTTCGGACACGATTTCACTCCGGATCAGGTCGCATTGCTGTCGGCCTTCGCCGATCATGCCACGGTCGCCCTGAATTCCGCCCGTCACCTGCGCAACAGTCACCATGCCGCCGAGGCGGCCGAAACCGCCTACCGTGAGCTCGCCGAACACGTGGCGCAGATGGAGCGGGCGAATCAAGTCCATGAGACGCTCACGGCAGCCGTGGTCGCGGGTGGTTCGATCGGGGAGATCGTGACCACGATGTCACAGGCCCTCGCGAATCCGGTGATCGCCCTAGACGCCCGCCTGCGCCGACTCACGGCCAATCCGAACGACGAGGTTCCCGTGCCGGCCGGACACAAGCTCGCCGCCGCGGTGGCAGAGAGCCGGGAGACCGGGCACTGCGCAGAGGCGACGATCGACGACACTCATTGGATCACCATCGCGATCGTGGGAGCCGACTCCCTGACTGGAGCCCTCATCATGCCGGCGGAGTCCGGCAGTCACAGTGCCGTCCAATATCGACTCCTCGAGCGTGCGGCGCATGTGGCGGCGCTGCTGTCATTGAAACGCGACGCCGTGGACACCGCTCGCGCGGACCGTCGATCACGCATCCTCCGGGATCTCCTTGACGGAACCGAACTCGAACGAGCCGATCCCACCTCGGAGATCTCAACGCTCGCCGGTCAGATTCGATGGGCATCGGCACTGAGCATCCCCGGTGGTGAGACGGTCCGCCCGACACGACGGATCGCCCAGCTCGTCGGTGATGAGGCAATTTTCACCCTGCGAGGCAACCAGCTGATCGTCCTGTGGGCGGTCGCGGACGGGCCGGAGCGTACGGAACGGCTGCGACGACAGCTTGCTGCCGAGATGCCTTCGGCCATCACAGCGGTCTTCGCGCCCGTCCACGGTGACTCTCTCGTGGCCTCGGCCGAACGATCTGCGCGTTGCCTGGAAATTCTCCCGTCGTTGGGGATCGGCGGAGTGAGTGTTTCTGCCGGTTCCTTTGTCCCCTACCAGGCGTTGGTGTCAACGGATCCAGATGCGGCGGTGCAGTTCATCGCGCAGATGCTCGATCCGATCATTGCCTGGGACGAACGCCGAGGGACAGAACTCATCGCCACCCTCGGCGCCTATTTCGACGCCGGCGAGAGCGGCAGCGGAGCCGGACGAATGCTCCAGGTCCATAAGAACACCATCCAGCAGCGCCTCGAACGGATCCACGAACTCACCGGTGGTGCACTGTCCGACCCGGAATATCGGTTCCGGTTGAATGCGGCCGTTCGTCTCCTGCGTCTCCGAGGAGAGCTCTTAGAGTCCGCGCTGGCGCAGAAGCCGCGCTGAGATCATCGAGATTGCTCCGGCGATGATCATGTAGAGGCTGATGGCCCATGAGCCACCGTATGTTGAGAGCAGCTCGAGGTAGATGATCGGGACGAACGCAGACCCGATAATGGTTCCGATGCCCAGGGCGAGCGAAATTCCGGTGTAGCGGATGCGCACGTCGAACGCGTCAGAATAGAGGACCCCGAGGGTGCCATAGGAGGCGCAGAAGGCAATGGTGGCAAGCACGTAGCCGAAGAAAGCGAGCATGAGGTTGCCCGTGTCGATGAGCCAGAATGAGGGAAACGCGGTGATGACGATGGCCGCCGAGCCGATGGTGAAGATCCGGCGAGCACCATGCTTGTCCGCCAGATGACCGGCAATCGGAATGCCGATCGCGGCACCGACCGAACACAGAGTCGCCATGAGCAGCATCTGGCCGCGATCGAAACCGATGTACTCGGTGCCGTAGGTCAGGCTGAAGGTGAAGAGCATGTAGAAGACCGCGCCGATCCCCGCAAAGCTCAGCGCCGCGAGGCAGACCTCGCGCCAATGAGTGCTCAGCGTCTCCGCGATCGGCACCCGAGCGCTTCGCCCCTGAGCTCGGATTGCCTCGAACTCAGGCGTCTCGGAGATTCTCAGTCGAATAAGGAGCCCAAGAACCACGAGCACGGCGCTCGCGAGGAACGGCACACGCCAGCCCCATGATTCGAATGCGGCAGCGGGGAGCTGATTGAGTCCCAGATAGATCAGCGTTGCCAATGTGAGCCCGAGAGCGAGCCCGATCTGAGGGACGCTCCCGTAGAGACCCTTGCGATTGGCGGGTGCATGCTCGACGACGATGAGCACGGCTCCACCCCATTCACCGCCGAGGGCGAATCCCTGGATGAAGCGCAGAGACATGAGCAGCAGCGGAGCGGCCACACCGATCTGAGCGTATGTGGGAAGCAGACCGATGGCGAAGGTCGCCCCTCCCATGAGCATCAGGGACAGCACGAGCATGGTCTTGCGACCGATGCGATCACCGAAGTGGCCGAAGACGATCGACCCGAGGGGCCGTCCGAAATAGCCGACGGCGATTCCACCGAAGGCAAGTATTGTGCCGACCAGCGGATCATATTCGGGGAAGAACAGCGTATTGACGACAAGCGCGGCGGCCGTCGAATAGGCGAAGAAATCGAACCACTCGACGGTGGTGCCCAGCAGACTCGACAGGGCAATGGTCCGCATGCTGGGCTGATGTGCCTGGTTGTCGGCACCCTCCGATTCGCTCGACCGTCTGCTGGTCCTGTCCGCCGGTTCGTCGGCGATGTTCGCTGTCATGATTCTCCTCATTGAGATGGTTCGATAGGCAGGGGACGGTGCCATGGTTCCAAGCCAGCACCGAAGAACCTATAGACGAGCGACCACCTCGACGGGCTTGGGCTTGGGCAATAGACCATACCGATGGGCCCGGATCGGCACCTACAGTGAGCTGGGTAACCACAACTGAGGCCATCGATACGTCACCGGAGGGCAAGCGTGAGCAGCGAAGCGGCGCACAGCAGCAGGATTTCAGGATTCAGGAAGTACTCGATCGAGCAACGGCGCGCTGAGGTGGCGAGGATCTCGGGAGTGCCGGTCACCGCGCTGGAAGCCTGGAGTCCGGAGACGGGGCTGTCCCTCGAGCAGGCCGATCGGATGATTGAGAACGTTCTCGGAGTGCTGGGGATTCCGATCGGCATCGCGACGAACTTTCGTGTCGACGGTCGGGAGGTGCTCATTCCGATGGCCACTGAGGAGCCATCGGTCGTTGCTGCCGCGAGCAACCTTGCCCGGATGACCCGCGAACTCGGCGGATTTCAGACTTCGCAGACACCGCCGCTCATGCAGGCCCAGATACAGATTCTCGATGTCGCCGATCCCGAGGCAGCTCGCCTGCGTCTTCTCGAAGCGAGCGAGGAGATCAGTGCACTTGCCGACGCTCAGGACACGCGACTCGTCGAGGTCGGAGGCGGTGTGCGCGACATCATCGTTCGCCTCGTGCCGAGCAGACGGCAGACCTACGTCGTCGTCCACCTGGTCGTCGACGTCAAGGATGCGATGGGTGCGAATGCGGTCAACACAATGGCCGAGGCGGTGGCGCCACGACTGGCCGAGATCGCTGGCGGCCGGACGCTCCTACGAATACTCACGAACAAGGCGGACCGGAGACTGACTCGTGTTCGCGCAGTCTTCGATGCTGAACTCCTCGGCGGCCCCGAGGTGGTGGAGAACATGCTTGACGCCGCGGAATTCGCCGTTGCCGATCCCTACCGGGCGGCGACGCACAACAAGGGGATCATGAATGGCATCACCGCGGCCGTCCTCGCCACGGGCAATGACACACGAGCCGTTGAGGCCGGGGCTCATTCTCATGCCGTCGGGGCAGATGGACTCTACACCGCGATGTCTCGCTACGAAGCCGATGCGCAGGGCAACCTCGTCGGAACGATGGAGCTGCCGATGCCTGTCGGGCTGGTCGGCGGTGCGACGAGCGTGCATCCCGGGGCAAAGACCGCCGTATCGGTGCTGGGAGTCGAAACCGCCGCTGAGCTCGCCTCGGTGATCATGGCGGTCGGCCTGGCCCAGAACGCCGCGGCGCTGCGAGCCCTGGCCACCGAAGGCATCCAGCGCGGCCACATGTCTCTACACGCCCGCAACGTCGCTGTCGCCGCGGGGGCAGAAGGCGAGGAGGTCGACCTGGTGGTCAAACGGCTCATTGCCGACGGCGCGGTCAGGGTTGAACATGCCACCGAGATTCTGACTGGGATTCGGCAATGAACCCTGCCTTCCCGGATCCTCATCCCGGTGGCACAGAGCGCCCGGAGGTGAGCATCTACGAGGTCGGGCCCCGCGATGGTCTGCAGGCAGAGGCGCAATCGGTGGCGACGGTTGACAAGATCGACTTCATCCAACGTCTCGCTGCCACCGGTCTCGATCCGATCGAGGTGACCAGCTTCGTCTCACCTGCCTGGGTCCCGCAGCTTGCGGATTCCGCCGAGGTGCTCGCCGGCGTTCGCGACCTTGCGCCTCTGCGCATGCCGGTGCTGGTGCCCAATGCTCGTGGGCTTGAGCGTGCGCAGGAGGCCGACGCGCAGACGATCGCCGTCTTCGTGAGCGCAACGGAGACCTTCGCACGGAAGAATCTCAACACCGACAGGGAGGATGCCCTGGCTGATGCCGAACATATCACCGCCGAGGCACTCGGGTCCGGCATCTCGGTGCGCGGTTACGTATCCATGTGCTTCGGTGATCCGTGGGAGGGGAGGGTGCCGATCGAGGACGTCCTGTCCGTGACTCGCCGCCTGTTGGCTGCCGGATGTTATGAGGTCAGTCTGGGGGACACGATCGGGGTCGGCACTCCCGGCCATGTGCGAGAGCTGCTTGGGGGCTTCACCGGGCAGGAGCGGGATCGTCTCGCTCTTCACACCCACGACACATACGGACAGGCACTTGCCAATGTTCTCGCCGGACTCGACGCCGGAGTCCGGGTCTTCGACTCTGCGGCAGGCGGTTTGGGAGGATGCCCGTTCGCCGGAAGCGCGACGGGGAACCTGGCTACCGAGGACCTCGTTTGGATGCTTGAGGGGATGGGAATCTCCACGGGAGTTGATCTGTCGACCCTGGCCGCGACCAGCGAGTGGATGGCGAAGCTCCTCCGCCGCACATCTCCTTCCTCGGTCGTCCGCGCGCTGTCGGCCTGAGGCGGTGGACGCCCCGTGAGGTCAGTACCTCGAGTGGCTTCAGTACCTCGAGGAACGACCACTGGCCATGATGCCGGCAAAAGTATCGGCGAAGTCCTCAATCTCATGGTGAGCGAGCTGAGAGACACTGACGCGAAGGAAGGGAGAAGCCGACAATCGGAAGGGCGCTCCGGACCGGACGCTCCAGCAGGCCACCAGCAGGTGAGAGCTGATGGCAGTCTCATCGTCGACGGGAACCAAGACATTCATTCCACTGCTACCGTGAGACTCGATCCCGTGGGTGTCGAGAGCTTCAATGAGCAGGCTGCGACCAGCGGTGTACTCGCTGTCGGCATCTCGGACTTGTGACAGTGCGGTCGGATCGCCGAAGCCGCGGTCGAGTGCCTCGGCGGGCGACTACGACAGCCAGCGGGACGCCTCACCGTTGAGGGAGGACCTGGAGCATCGCCTGATCGTGGACCCACGGGTATTTCGAGAACATGGAACCGGTTCCATCCCATCGCGGACGGCAATGTAAACGCTGCCGAGCAGGCGATCTGCTCAACGGAACAAGGCCACGTCCGGACCGTCGAGACTAGGAGTCGATCTTCAAGCTCCGCAGCCGCCGGTAGAGAGTCGTTCGGGACCTTGAAAGTGGGCCCGGGCAACGACCCCGAATCCGCAATCACGCCGCTGGTGTCGGAAGAACAGCTGAACAGGGTCGTTGGCTACCTCAATGCGGGTAAGGAGGAGGGAGCGCACGCGTTGGTGGGCGGCAATCGCCACGGCGATTCAGGCTACTTCGTGGAACCGACTATCTTTACGAACACGACTGAGGACATGTCGATCGTGCGAGAAGAGATCTTCGGGCCGGTTGCCGTCTCAATTCCCTTCTCCGACGAGAGCGAAGTGATCAAGGCTGCCAATAAGAGCGAATACGGACTGGCTGCGGGACTATGGACCACAGATCTCAGCCGGGCACATCGAGTCGCAAGCAGATTGAATGCCGGCTCGGTGTGGGTCAATACCTACCATGCACTCGATAGTGCACTTCCGTTCGGCGGGTTCCACCAGTCGGGTTGGGGACGTGAGCTCGGGCCTGAGAGCATTGAGCTTTATACACAGGTGAAGTCTGTGACAATGGCGCTCTGATTTCATAAAGCTCCAATGAGATAGATCCGTTGTCAGGTTCCGCGGTTCTCGTCGGATCTGTCCTGCTGAGCGCACAATCCTACGCAGAGCCGCCATCGAAAATTCTTCGATGGTGGCTCTGCGTATGTCATGTCTGCGCCGAAGAATCGGATCGTCAGAATACTGAGAGCCCGAACCAAGCAACCTACTCTTTACACCCCAGTTCGGTGCCGCACCCACACGTTCGGTTCGATGTAGACCGCAGTGCCGTGCTCGACATCGCAGAGTACGGGTGTGAGCGCCTGCGGAACCTCGACCGGCCCCGAGGTGTCCATCGGCAGACCGGTCCAGTTCCGCCATTCCTCAAGAGTCCCGGCGATGACCATCGAGCGGTGCGCCACGCCCTCGATCGTCCCGCCGGCGCGAATATGGGTGCGCAACCACGGGTCGACGGGCAGGCCGTCCTCCCGTGTGCGATAGGCATACGACATCATTGGATCGTGGATGTCGTCCTTGCCATTGGGGCGGACCGGAACGACCACCTCGGCGAATCCTTGGTCCTTCGCATGTTCTCGCAGTGCGGTGAGTATCTTTCCGGACAGTCCCAGCCCTTGCTTGTCAGAACGAACGAAGATCTCGAGCGCGGCCAACATGTTCGGTGCAGCGCCCAAAACCTTTGTCTGGATTCCGCGTCGGATCGCCCCGTCCCATCCGTCTTCGGGCAGGCACTCACCCTGGAAAAGCAAGGGTATCCCATGGGCCTTGCCCACGATCCCGTCCGCCGAGGTGTGAGCGATGAGTAAGTGATCGGCAAACTGGGCGAGAACATCCGGATGATAGTAGAGGTTGCCGAGAGGATCGTGCCGGATAAATTCCGGCCACGTATTCTCCAGGTCGAGGAGTTCATCCTTGAGATCTGGGCGCTGATCCAAGGTGGAAATTGTGAGATCCATGGTCGCCAGTCTAGGCAGTGATCTGTGCGGTCGCCTCGGCGGCATTCTGCACGGTCGTCCCGGCATCCTGCGCATCCGCGTCAACTCTGGCTAGACTCGAGGCACGGCCGACCTTACTGAAAGGGTCAATGATGATCGACCTGTCCTATCCGCGCGACCTCGTAATGATCGGGGCGGTATTCGGACTCGCAGCCTTCATCTGGTCAGGGTGGGCGCAGGAGGAGCCGCCAAGTCACCCTTCCTGCCGATTCATCCTCGGCGGTCTCTCGGTGGCCGGACTGGCGCTGACGGTGCCCAGCGTTCTCCTGGCGATCAGTCATTGGAGCCAGCCGAGTGCGATCAGCACTGGCACGACGGCCTTCATCGTCTACATCGTGGTGGTCTGGGCGGAGATCATCGGCGGAGGGGTGCTGAGTGTTCTGGCGATCCGCTCCGGCCACTCGGACTGGGTCGCGCCACTGATCCTCGCGATGGTTGGAATCCACTTCTTCGCTCTGGCCGTCGTTTTCGGTCAGCCAGTCCTCCACCTCACCGGAGTGATCATCACGCTGCTCGCGGTCGTGGCGTTTCTACTGCCCCGAGACGTCGCTGCCGCGAGTTTCTGGGGCGGGATGATCGGTGCGCCAGTGTTCCTTGCCATCGGTCTGTGGTGCCTGTTGGCCGGTCGCAGCGCGCTGGCCGTGAACTAATGGCCTGGTCGCCGCTGACATCCGGGGCGACTGTGCTCTATCGTGAGGGAAGCGACGGGAAACGGACTCAAGACCCGGGACAACCGGACCGTCAGTGATCTGCACGAAGGAGCCGACAATGAAGACTGCTCAACGCCTGGACAACCTGGGCACCGAGACCGCGTTCCGGGTCGCCCAGGCCGCCGCCGATTGGAAGGCTCAGGGCAACCAGGTCTATCCCTTCCACCTCGGCGACCTCAATTTCCCCATGGCCGGGCACATCGTCGAGGCCATGGATCAGGCCATCAAAGATGGCAAGACCGGGTACTGCCCAGGCCCCGGAATTCCGGAGCTGCGTGCGGCACTGGCAGCAGACATCGGATCCCGGCGCGGCATGAGCATCGACCCCGCCGAGGTGATCGTCACAACCGGTGGCAAGCCGGTGATCACGAAGTTCCTCCAGGCGGTCATGGATCCGGGCGAAGGCGTGCTCTACCCCAACCCAGGGTTCCCGATCTATGAATCCCAGATCGAGTACCTCGGCGGGACCGCGCTTCCCTACAGGTATGTGCCCACTGACGACGGGTTCGCCATCGACCTGGACCATCTTCGGGCCTCCATCGATGACAAGACAGTGGCCATCATCTACAACGACCTGCAGAACCCGATCTCGGCCGAGTCCACCGATGCCGAACGTGAGGCGATCGCCGCGATCGCACAGGAATTCGACCTCTGGGTTCTGTCCGACGAAGCCTATTTCGAGATGCGCTACAAGGGCCGTTCGACGTCCATCGCCTCACTCGACGGTATGCGCGAGCGCACCGTCATCCTCTACACATTCAGCAAGAAGTTCGCGATGACCGGCTCCCGACTCGGCTGCGCGGTCGCACCACCGGAGGTGGCCGAGGCGATTTCGACGATGAATACCAACGACGAATCCTGCACCACACAATACGTCCAGTGGGCGGGCATCGCCGCGCTCCAAGGACCGCAGGACTCCGTCGGGCGGATGCTCGAGGTGCTGCGCAAACGCCGTGATGCCACATGCTCGATCATCAACTCGATCCCCGGAATGAGCGTAGCTACTCCCGGGTCGACATTCTACGTCTTCCCCGATGTCACCGAGGCGATGGAGGCCAAGGGGATTGCCACCCTGGCCGACTTCTCGACCGAGGCGCTGCACAACACCGGAGTCTCCTTCTGCACCCGTGAGCACTTCGGGTCAGCGCAGCCGGGGGAGGACCAGTCCTACATTCGCCTGGCCTACTCGGGCATCGGACTCGACGAGATCAACGAGGGTCTCGGTAAGCTGCGCGACTGGATCACACAGGGGTGAAGTCTGCCGCTGGTTCTGCAGTGTCTGCTGTGCACGAGTAGGTCGTGCGGCTAGGCCCAACTATGTGAGGCCGGCCGCCTGGAACTGGGCAGTGAATTGTGCAGTCGCCAGTCGTGGATCCATTCGGGCAGTTCCAGACCCTCCGGTGGCGGCCCGAAGACCTCGATGGCTTCGTCCTTGGAGACCGTGCCGTTCTCGGAGAGCAGCCGTGTGGCAACGAAGGCGCGGGCATAGATCTCACCGTCGACCACGATGCGGTGCTCAAAGTACACGGCACGTTCATCGATCCCGATGATCTTGGTTTCCACGCTGTAGCGCTGGCCGAGCTTGAGCGACTTGCGGAAGCTGATGGTCTCGGCGCTGACGACGCCGCTCCACCCCTTGCCGCGGAGGGCGTTCCAGACTCCGCTGCGGACCATCAGGTCAATCCGACCCAGATCCATGATCGAGAAGTACATGCCGTTGTTGACGTGCATGAAGATGTCGATCTCGGACGGCAGGACCCGCAGAGGGAGGGAGTAGCCATCCCAGATGTCCTGCGCGGGGCGGCGGCGGGATCTGAGCAGGTGAAAGAGCATTCGCGTGAAGTGCATAACATGTATGTTACTGGTTGGTACCTTCAGGCGTGGTGTTGGGTCGGGCAACGCGAGCTGAGTCCATCAGTGGTGCAGTTCAGTCGGCGGTTTCGGCCTCGGGTTTCCGGTCATTGACGAAGGGTGACTCTTCGGGTTCAGGGTGGCGCAGTCGCTGCACACCGATGATGAGGACACCGAGGGCCACCGCACCGATCGCTGCCCACACATTGGTGCGCAGACCCAGGACGACGAAGCTGGGGTCGAGGCGGATGGATTCCCACACGATGCGGCCGGCGCCGTACCAGACGAGGTACATGCCGAAGAGGCGTCCCCACTGGAAGAACAGGTGGCGTCCCAGCCACAGCAGAACCAGGGCGCCGAGGCTGTTCCAGATGACTTCGTAGAGGAACGTCGGGTGGAAGAGGGTGTCGACGGGCAGTCCGGGAGGGAAGGCCGGATTGTGCGGGTCGATCTCCAGACCCCAGGGCAGAGTCGTCGGCTGACCGAAGAGCTCCTGATTGAACCAGTTGCCGAAGCGTCCACAGGCCTGGGCGAGAATGAGTCCCGGGGCGATGGCGTCGAGGAGTGCCGTCAGCTTGATGTTGAGTCGGCGGCACATGATCAGCGCGCCCAAGGTTCCGCCGATCAACGATCCGAAGATGGCGATTCCACCCTCCCAGATCGCCCACACGGAGCCCGGCTCAAAGGGGTTCCACGGATTGCGACCAGGGCCGAAGTAGTCCGTGTAGTGCGTGATGACGTGATAGATCCTGGCTCCGATGATGGCCATCGGGACGGCCAGAGTTGCAATGTCGAGGACCTGCCATTCCTCGACTCCGCGCTTGGTCAGACGGTGATTGGTCAGCACGATGGCGATGACGATTCCGGCGAGGATGCACAGCGCATAGAAGTGGATCGTCAGAGGGCCCAGCGAGAAGCTGGAGACACTCGGGCTCGGAATGGAGGCCAGGACATCATGGGGCAGCGTGGGCAGGTCATTGACCGCTGAAAAGGCAAGCACGTGGTCAGTCTATTTCCAACCCCCTCAGACCGACAGTTGAGCGACCTCCGCAGCTTGCTCATGGGAAGATGTGAACTATGGCCCTCGACTTCACCCTCGTTCAACTCCGGTACTTCCAAGAGGTTGCCCGCCGCGAGAACATGACGGAGGCGGCCAAGCATCTCAACGTCACCCAGTCGGCGATCTCGACAGCCATGGCTCAGCTCGAGAGGACCCTGGGCATCGACCTGTTCATCCGGCAGAAGAACCGCTCCGTGGTTCTCTCACCAGCAGGCAGGCGTTTTCTCTTCGAAGTCAATCCATTCCTCGAATCTTCCGACGCACTGGGGGAGACCGCGCACGGACTGGCCCAGTCGCTGAGCGGAAACCTCACGGTCGGGGTCTTCTCACCCATCGCCCCGACCCGACTGCCGCTCATCCACGCGGAGTTCGAAAAACGCTACCCCGACGTGAGAGTCAATTACTTCGAGGCCGACCTCCACGAACTGCAGACAGCGGTCATCGCCGGAGTCTGCGACATCGCACTGACCTATACGCTGGGACTGACCGACCGATTCGATTCATTCCTCGTCGACGTCGTCGAACCGCACGCACTCGTCTCTCTCGATCACCGCCTCGCTGGGGGAGCGGAGGGACCGCGTCCGGTCCATCTGCGTGAGCTCGCCGACGAAGACTACGTGCAGCTCGATCTGCCGTTCTCCCGTCAGTACTACGATGAGCTCTTCCGCATCGCCGGCATCGTGCCGAGGGTGCGGCACAGCTTCGCGGGCTACGAGACGGTCCGGTCGTTCGTCGCGATGGGCCACGGGTATTCGCTGCTGAGCCAGAGCGTGTCCTCGGGAACGTACATCGGGTCGATGACGGTCGACGTACCGCTGCTCGACGATTTCCCGAGCATCGACCTGTCCATGGTGTGGCCCAAGGAAGTGCGTTTGAGCAAGCGCGCACGCGCCTTCAACGAACTGACCCGCGAAATCCTGGGACCCGCAGCCGCAGGCTCATAGATTGAGCTGATGCCTGATCCAACTAGTATCTGTTGGACTGATTTCTGGTGGCAGGCAACAATGGTTCCCACACCTGAGGACTAGGCAAGGGAGCTTCTATGTCCGCGACACCTGCGACGCCGAAGACACAACCGAAACACACCGGCAAGACCACGAGCATGCAGAAGAAGGTTCTCGTCGGCGGCAGCATCGGCCAGTTCGTCGAGTTCTACGACTTCACGCTCTACGGGCTCTCGGCCGTCATCCTCTCCGAGTACTTCTTCCCCAACGGCGACAAGGTCACTGGTCTGCTCGTCATCTTCGCCACCTTCGGCGTCGCCTTCGTCATGCGGCCGCTGGGTGGACTGTTCTTCGGTGCCCTCGGTGACAAGGTCGGCAGGCGCAAGACCTTGACCATCACGATCTTCCTCGTCGGGATCTGCACCGCCCTCATCGGCGTACTGCCCGGCTTCGACCAGATCGGCTGGTTCGCACCCATCCTGCTCATCCTCGCCCGCCTGGGCCAGGGCTTCTCCGCCGGCGGCGAATCGGTCGGCGGACCCTCCTTCGTCTACGAACACGCACCGGTAGGCAAGCGCGGCCTGTGGATCAACATCACCCTGGCAGCCACCGCACTACCCTCGGTCTTCGCCGGCGGCCTCATCCTGCTGCTCTCGACGGTGATGAGCGATGCCTCCTTCGACTCCTGGGGCTGGCGGATCCCCTTCCTCCTGGCTCTGCCGCTCTCAGCTGTCGGTCTCTGGATCCGCTCGCGCACCGACGAGTCCGAACTCTTCAAGAAGACCGCGGCCGAACGCCCCAAGGAATTCAGCCCCATCCGCGACTCCTTCCGCGAGAACTCGGTGGGAATGCTCCAGGTCTTCTTCGTCCTGGGATTGACCGCCCTGGGCTTCTACATGCTCTCCGCCTACTTCGTCACCTACATCCAGACCACCGGCGACCTCACTCGCGAACAGTCGCTGCTGACGAACGCCATCGCCATGGCCAGCTATACGATCTTCCTGCCCATCGCCGGAGCCATAGGAGATCGGGTCGGGCGCAAGCCGATGCTCATCGCAGGCTCCATCCTTCTGGCCGTCACCTCTGTTCCCGCCTTCGGGTTGGTGACCAGCGGAAATATGGGCCTGGCGTTCCTCGGGCAGACGATCTTCGTCATCTCCCTGTGCTGCTACGGCGGAGGCTGCTACACCTTCTTCTGCGAACGCTTCTCAACGAAGACCCGGTTCACCTCGGCAGCGATCAGCTACAACGTCTCCTACGCCGTCCTCGGCGGAACCGCTCCGTTCGTCGGCACCTGGCTCGTCGACATCACCGGAGTCAACACCGCTCCCGGTTACTACATGACCATCTGCGCCGTGATCGTCCTCGTCCTCATCTTCATCACCCGCCTCCCGGAGACCCGGGGCCGGCTGGGATGAGCGACAGATGCTCACGAGCCCTACGTTTCCGCGGACCTCGATCACCTTTGGTGCAGGGGGCCAGTCTGCAAACTGCCTTCCTGCACCAAAGGTGATCATCGCCTGCACCAAAGGTGATCGGCGCCGCTTCACCATCCACTTCTGAGTACCAGTGAAAGAGAAGCACCATGACAGAACCATCCTCTCGCCCCTCGACAGTGCGTGACGCCTCCGACCGTTCCCCCTCCCCCTCGGCCACGAGCGACGTATCCACGACAGCAAGCGACTCGACCCCGGACTCGACCCCGGCTTCTTCGTCCGATGCCGCCTTCCTCACCGACTTCCATCAGGTCGCCGCAATCGGCGCAACCGACAACGACGGCGTCGACCGGCAGGCGCTGACGGTGGAGGACAAGCAGACGCGTGACTGGATGCATGGCTGGGCCGAAGGCAACGGCTTCGAGATCCGCGTGGATGCGATCGGCAACATGTTCGCCTGCCTCGAACTCGTCCCCGAAGCCCCCTACATCCTCATCGGCTCACACCTGGACTCCCAGCCCCTTGGCGGTCGCTTCGACGGTGCCTACGGAGTCATCGCTGCCCTTTTCGCAGCTCTGCGGGTCAAGGAGAACGTCGCCGAGTCCGGGCAGAAGCCTCGGTTCAACATCGCTGTCGTCAATTGGTTCAACGAGGAGGGCGGACGCTTCGCCCCATCCATCATGGGCAGTTCCGTCTACGCCGGACTCTTCGACCTTAGAGAGATGCTCGCCGTGGAGGATCTCCAGGGCACTTCCGTCGCCGAGGCGCTCGCCGCCATCGGCTACGACGGCACCGACACCCCGCCCGAGGCGATCTCCTACGCAGAGATCCACATCGAACAGGGCCGCATCTTGGAGCGCGAGGCCACAGACATCGGCGTCGTCGAATCCAGCTGGTACACGCAGAAGCTCGACATCGACGTCCTCGGCGAACAGTCCCATACCGGCGCCACCGCCATGGCCGATCGCCACGATGCGCTCGTCGCAGGTTCCAAGATCGTCCTGGCCGTCGCCGAGGTGGTCAACGAGTTCGCCGACGAGGCGCTCGTGTCCTCGGTCGGCCAGCATGTCGTCGAACCCAACTCACCCATCGTCGTACCCCGCCGAGTGCACATGGTCGCCGACCTCCGTTCCTCCGACCCGGACATCGTCAAGGCTGCCCGGGACTCCCTGCACCAGCAGATCGCGAACATCGCCTTGGAACACGACATCACCATCAAGGTTGAGGATTTCGATGTCCGCGGCAAGCTCTACTTCCCGGAGACCGGTGTCGAGCTGGCCGAGAAGGCCGTGGCCAATGAGGGGCTGTCGATCCGGCGCCTCGAGACCATGGCCGGACACGATTCCGTGGCCATGAACCACCGGGTACCCGCCGTGATGATGTTCGTGCCCAGCGTCGACGGCGTCTCCCACTGCGAACGCGAGTTCACCACCGACGAGGACATGATCCGCGGTCTCGGGGTACTGACTTCGGTCGCCACGGAGTTGGTCAACGGTGAACTCAGTGAGGAACGCGAAGGCGATGTGTGGGTCGGTAAGTCCGTCGCCGAGGCCCGGGCATGAGCGGCAGCGAAACGTGGGCGCTGTCCGCGACTGAAGCGCTCGCGATGTTCCGGTCGAAGGAACTCTCCCCGGTCGAGTACCTCAGCGCGCAGATCGGACGCATCACCACCGAAGACGATCGCATCAATGCGGTCACGGAGGTCGTGGAGGAGGCGGTCACCTCGGCGCGGGAGGCGGAGGCGTTCTACGCATCAGCGACACCCGATAACCTCACCGAGGCGGCCGATTCCCAGCCCCTGCTCGGCTTGCCTGTGATCGCCAAGGAAAAGCACGCGATCACCAACCGCACACTCACCCAGGGCCTCATGCACGAACGAGATACGGTGGCCGCCGCCGAGGCTGCGATCATCCGCCGCATCCGTCTGGCCGGGGGGTTCGTGCATGCCAGGGCGACGTCTCCGGAACTCAGCTGTGCGACGATCACCCATTCGCCGATGTGGGGCGTGACCCGCAACCCGTGGAACCCCGAACTCTCACCCGGAGGGTCATCGGGCGGTTCCGGTGCCGCCCTGGCAGCGGGATACGGTCCCATGGCGACGGCATCGGACATCGCCGGATCGACGAGGCTGCCCGCCGCATTCACCGGCACGGTCGGGTTCAAGGCACCCTACGGCCGGATCCCCGGCCTGCAGCCATTGGCCGCGGACTGGTACCGCGGGGACGGGCCGATGGCGCGCACCGTCGCCGACACCGCCCTGCTGGCCCGTGTGATGGTCGGTGTCGATCCCAGTGATCACGCAACGATCGAATCGTCTGGATTCCTCGACGGCTTCGACGCCTCTTCCGCCGAGGTGGTCGACGGATTGAAGGGAACACGGATCGCAATGTGCCTGCGATTGGGCGACTTCCCCGTCGGTGAGGACATCATTACCAATACCAGTGCAGTCGCCTCGGCGCTGGAAGCTGCGGGTGCCATCGTCGAGGAGATCGAGTTGCCGTGGACGGCGGAGCGGATCTTCGAAACCGCCTTCACTCACTTCGGCCATCTCCTCGCGCCTGCGATGCGGACTTCGACCCGCGGGCATGAGGATACTCTCGCCGATTACACGCTGCAGTTCATGGCCGACGCCGAGGCGGTCGCCAGCCGTCATACCTTCTACGAGGGGCTGGCCGCGGAGGCACAGATTCAGGCGGAACTCGCGACCGCAATTGAGGGATTCGATGTCCTCCTGGCTCCCACCTCGGCGGTGGCAGGTCTAGAGGCCGATTCGAGCTACTTGGACGGGATCACGGTCGACTCGTCGGGTATCGGGCGTGAGTCCTCCGGGGGTGTTCAGGGCACTGGCGTCGGCACCGGCGTCGGCGCTGGGGGTGTCGGCAGTGAGGGAGTGCGGCTCGAGCACTATTGGCAGGCGCACATGACGATGCCGTTCAATATCTGCAACCGGGTGCCGATCGTCAACGTGCCCAGCGGCATGGCTGACTGCGGGATCCCAACAGGCCTGCAGGTCATCGCCCACGCCTTCGACGACCGCGCCGCGTTCGACGTTGCGGCCGCGGTCGAGCAATTGGTGCCGTGGACGGGGCTCGCGCCGGGGTGAGTGCTGGCATGTCGTCCGATACGGAATTCAGCCTTCTGGCACGATGAGGATCGTGGGCGAATCCAACGGAACACTAGGGGAGCAGGGTTCAATGCAGAGCCTCGAACAGACACTGGCCGCAGTCGAAGGAATCGGGCGAGAACTCAATGCGGTCACCTCGGTGATGCGGGGGCGCGCACGTGCCCTTGAGCGGAAGTCTGCGGAGCGCGCCGCAGTCGGTGAGCCGAATCGTCTTCTCGATGGTGTTCCCGTCGCCATCAAAGACGTCATCGATGTGGCGGGCATCCCCACGACAATGGGGTCGAACGTCAGCAGCGGACCTGACCCCAGCACGAGCGCCCCCGTCGTGAGCCTCCTAGAGAAGGCGGGCGCGCTGCCGGTGGTGAAGACGAACTGCCAGGAGTACTCCTACGGCATCCTCGGCGATGAAAGCGCCTTCGGGCGAGTCATCAACCCGATCGACCCCACGCTGTGCACTGGCGGGTCGAGCTCGGGTTCGGCAGCCCTTGTCGCTGCCGGGGTGGTGCCGCTGGCACTGGGGACGGATACTGCGGGTTCCGTGAGAGTTCCGGCCGCTTGCCAGGGCGTCATCGGGTTCAAGCCGACCTTCGGCATGGTTCCGGTCGAGGGAGTGTTCCCTCTGTCGCCGTCCTTCGACACTGTGGGCCTGTTCGCACGCGATCTGCGGCTGCTCACCGCCGCATTCAGAGTGATGTGTGGGAACAGGTCTGGCTCAACCCCAGCAGATTCCTCACCGGCGAAGTTGCCGACCGTCGATCTGAGCCTGCTCAACCCCACCGACGAGTCATCGGCAGAAGTGCTGACGTGGGTCGACAAGCACCTCGGTGATTCAGCGATCGCCTCAATCACCTCAGAGAATACTGAACACTTGACGGAGCTCATTGAGCGAGGAATCGACTACTACGACATTGTGCGCCGCTATGAAGCCTATGTTCTGCACAAGCAGTTCCTGGGTGACCAGGGAGAGCAGTACCAGCCGGGGGTCTGGGCGAAGATCTTGTCGGGGCAGAACATCACCGAGGCTGAATACCAGTCCAATGTTGCCGCGCTCGAAGAGCTGCGTGCCTCCGCCGAATCGTTCTTCGACGACGTTGACTTCATCATCACACCGGCCATGGACGGTGACGTGATCGCGTGGGATGAACTCGGATCAGACTCGGCCGCGAAATTCATGCGCTACTCGCTGCCGTTCAACGTTCTCGGGTGGCCGGCAGTGACGGTGCCGATCGGGGTGGTCGTGGGAGGAGACGAAACTGCGTCGACAAGGCCCGCGAGACCCGAGTCGGTGCAGATCGTCGGCTCTCCGCACAGCGACGAGAAGCTCCTCGCGTTTGTCTCCATGCTCTGAGCCGAAGACGGATTGGGCAAGGAAGCCGGATGCTCGGACCACTCCTTGGGCTAAGCTGAAATCGAGCTCATCAGCCACAACCGAAGCGGAACCGTCCTGTCATGAGGCCCACGCACAGTCAAGTCATCACGATCTCCGACGACACGCGCGCGAACGTGGCCATGGTGCCGGCACTCATCGTCGGACTTGTTCTGGTCTTGGGGTTCGGCTTCAGCCCACTCGGACCTGAGTCCTCGCAGCTGGGTGAGCTCTTCGCGAAGCTCATCGCGCTCTTCCTCGTGGCCTGGCCGGTGTTCGCCCTCGTCTACCTCCTGTGGACCCACGCCGGGCTGAACGAATTGAGCGAGACCGAACTGATGGTCCACTCTCGATGGGCGCTCGCGCGAAGGCGAACATTCTGGGCACGATATTTCAGCATGGGAGGGGCAGTGTCGTGGGCTGCCATCGCTGCGTATGTCGCGATCATCCTCAACGTCTACCTCGTCACCATGGGGTCCGAAACCAACATCGGCCTCGCAGTCACCCTCGGCCTGGCAAATGTCGTCGCCTCGTGGTCGGTCATGGTGTATTCGTTCGCTCTCGAATTCATGCGGCTCGACTTCGGCGGCGGTGGAAGTCCCGGTGCCAGACAACTCGAATTCGACATGCCAGAGGAGAGAGTCTTCAGTGACTACCTCACGTTCGCGGTGCTGTCCTCGACGATGACGGCAGCTCTGCCGGGCCGGGCCGTGACTCGCGCAGGATGGAGACTGGTCCGCTCGAACGTCATCGTCGCCTTCGGCTTCAACTCGGTCGTCGTTGCGACATTGGTGTCGATGTTTCTGTCGTACCTCAAGGTCTGAGCAGGGAAGCCGCAACCTCGCCGATGACCAGGATCGCCCCAAGGATCGATGCGCCGACGGCCACACGATAGAGAACTGTCTTGTTCGCTCGTCGGATCACCAGGTTCGACAGCCACAATCCTGCAAGCATGAATGGCAGCAGAGTGGCCGCCGCGATCAGGTGTTCACTTCGGACCTCGCCTCCGATCGTCAGACCGGTCAGGGACAGGATGCTGCCGATGGTGAAGTAGGCGCTCATAGTGGACCGCATCGATGAAGGATCCAGAGAGCGCAGGACCAGGGCGATGGGCGGGCCGCCGATGCTTGTCGACGTGCCGAAGATGCCAGAGACGCTGCTGGCGAAGAACATGTTGCGGCTGCTGGCAGCCGGCGACCAGCCCACCAGGCTGAAACCGACTCCGGCCAGGACTGTGACCGCTAGGAGCAGGGACAGTCCTTGATCTGGCAGCAGCACCACTGCAGTCGTGCCGATGACGATTCCCGGCAATCGGCCAAGCGCGCCCCAGCCGACGAGCTTCCAGTCGACGTCGGCACGTTCGCGGATGAAGGCGGTGAACGAAGTGAGAGTGGCGAGCAGAAGCAGTGCGGCAGGAAGCAGGTTCGGTTTGAGCAGTACGAGCACCGGGGCCGTAATCATTCCCAGCCCGAACCCGACGGAACCCTGCACGCAGGAAGACCCCAGCACCACTGCGCCGATGATGAGGTAGTGGATCAACTCCATCGGGACTCTGCTCCTTCGCATTGCGTCGTCGAGACGGGGGAACGCCGCGAACTCAACTGCGGAATCAACCTCGAGCTCTTATCAAGCCAACAGTCTTCCACCACTGTGCGCAAAATGAGCCAAACGTCCGGCATCTGGACTAATTGTTGCGCGAAACACGCAACTATGGTCTACTCTCTACGTAGACCGCGCAGATTGTTTGCTGCATCGCTACGCTGTGTCAGCGATCCTGAGACCGCGGTCACCAGCCATACAATCGTCTACACACTGGAGTGCACGCCATGGCCACGGACGTCCATAGCATGAACGGCAGTTCCGGCTCTCCGAAGCCGAGTCAGCTTCCTCTGCCCCGCGGCCTCGGGCTCGTCACGTCGGTGGGGCCTGGCCTCGTGCTGGCAATGTCCTTCCTCGGCACAGGTGACCTCGTCAGCTCCTCGGTCTCAGGTGCATCGTACGGATATGCGCTGTTGTGGACTCTGGTGCTGTCCTTGATCGCTCGCACCTTCATCATCTCCTCCATCGCCAAGTACACGCTGATGAATCGGCACGGAGACACGCAGATCCTCGACGGGTTCGCACGACTGGCCCCAGTGCTTCCTGGGATCATGGCCGCTGTCGTCATCGTTGCCGGCTTCATCACCCAGGCGACCTTCGTTCTCGCGGCGTCCACCGGACTGCATGAGCTCACCGGTGGTCAATGGGGCGGTGGCTGGGGCCGCTTCTTCTGCGCGATCATCATCGTAGTGCTGACCTTGTCGCTGGTGATGCTGCGTAAGCAGTTCGTCGTCCTCGAGTACTTCGCGCGCTTCGCCTCGGTCGCTATGATCGTTGCGTTCGTCTATGCGCTGATCAAGATCGGCACCTTCGACATCGGGGGCTTCGTCCAGGGACTCGCATTCGAGATCCCTGAGGAGCAGAACACCTCCGCCTTCGCTCCCATCGTCATCGCTTCGGCAACCATCGGCACGATTGCCGGCAACATGCCGAACCTGCTGTATTCCGGCTTCATGCGGGACAAAGGCTGGGTCGGACCGAAATATCGTCGCCTTCAGCAGTTCGACCTCATCGCCGGAATGGCACCTCTGCTCGTCATCAACCTTCTGTTCTGGATCGTCGCCGCCGAGTTCAGCGCCGCACATCCAGGATTCTCGATCGCTGATGAGTTCGATCTCTCGCACATGCTCTCCGTCGCGGTGGGGCCGGCGGGTCCCTTCCTGCTGTGGATGTGCATCTTCTTCGCCGCGATGACGAGCTTCCCACCGCAGTCTCGTGGGTTCGCGCAGCTTGCGATCAACGGCATCAACCATTCGGTGCCCTCGATGCGGAAGTTCCTCGGCCGAGATGAGGAGAACCCTGCGTTCCGTTGGATTCAGGCGATCGTCTTCATCATCGTTCCCTTGGCCTCGACCATACCGGGCGCACCGGATCTGATCTCACTCAACATCGTCGGCACCGCGATCTCGACCGTGCTCAGCTTGCCGATCATCGTCGTCTGCATTCTGCTCCTGACATCGCGGAAGAAGCACATGCACAGCTACGCGGTGAACCCGAAGTGGCAGACGGCGCTGCTGGCTCTTCTCGGTGTCATTGCGATCATCATCGGATTTCAGATTGCGATGCAGATTCCGTCGATGTTTGAAACCGCCTTCGGATGATCTGCACCGGATGCGACACTGACCGGACCACACAGCAAAGGAGTCACGCATGAATCTGCTCGCGAACGAGAGGCTTGAACACGTATCCAAGCCGCCCGCCGACGGCAGGCTCCGATACTTCGACGATTCGGGCAATGCCGCGGCAGTCATCCCGACCGATCGCCGTTCCAACCACGCTCCGTCGATTCTGGCGCTGCGTGACGGAACCCTGCTCGCAGCCTGGTTCGGCGGCAGCGATGAGGGCAACAAGGACATCGACGTGCTCGTTTCCCGATTCGACTCGAACACTGCCACCTGGTCTGCTTCTGCGGCTGTCACGCACGACGAGATCCGATCAGACCAGAATCCCGGTCTGTTCGAGGCCCCCGACGGTCAGATCTGGCTTGTCTACACCTCTCAGCTGTCGCGGCAGTCAGGTGTGCCGGAGACCTTCAACCTGCAGCACACCTCGGTGGTGAATGCGATTCGCTCCGCCGATGGTGGCAAGAACTGGTCTCAGCCGCAGACGCTGTTCGACCAGGAGGGAACGTTCTGCCGCCAGCCGATCCAAGTCCTCAGCGACGGCAGATGGGTTCATCCCCAATGGCTGTGCTTCGACGACGATTCGAAGAACGGTTCGGACCAGCCGGTGCTTCAGATCTCCGAGGACGAGGGCGGTGCCTGGCACCAGATCGAATTTCCTGACGCGAGCGGCAGGGTCCATCCCAATGTCGTCGAGCTTGAGCCCGGGCGCCTTGTGTGTCTGTTCCGCTCGCGCTTCGCCGACTGGGCCTACATCAGCAGATCCGAAGACGGAGGCGATACCTGGACCGTTCCAGAGGCAACCGATGTGCCGAATAACAACGCCGGTCTCAGCGCATTTCTTCTGCCTTCCGGAATGTTGGCTCTGGTCTCGAACGAGCACCAGGTCACTCACGAGCCCGCCGAGGTGGTGTGGCCCTATGAGCGGATGAGAATGGTCATCGCCGTCTCCAACGACGAAGGCCGCACCTGGCCGGTGCGCCGGGTCATCGAGCCCGGCGACGGATTCACAGGCTCAGGCAATCTGCGCAGCAATCGCCGGCAGGAGTATCCGCACGGAATCGTCGACTCCGATGGACTCATCCACGTCGTCTACGCCTACGGTTCACGTCGAGCAGTCAGGCATGTCGTCTTCGCCGAGGACTGGATCTCAGGAGTCGAGGACCAAGTTCATACCGACTGCAAACTCTGGGGTTGACTCCGTCGGGGTGTCAGGGAACGAGTCCTTCTAGTCGTGAGCCTTGCCCATGTCGTCGACGGTGACCACGCGGATACCGCGGGATTCAAATGCCGTGATCTGCTCAGCTTCAGCTGTCTCATCGGTCACGAGTGTCCACCCATTGCCCAGGTCCGCCCAAGCGTGGAAGGGGCGTTGGCCCAGCTTGGCCGAGTGGGCGACGACGTAGACGTGGGTGGCACGTCGGCTCATGAGCTCTTTGAGTCGAACCTGCTCTGCTGTGGCCTCGCATACGCCGTCTTCGGCGGTGACGGCATCGGCGCCGAGAAAAGCGAAGTCGAAGGTGAATTTCTCCAGTCCGACCTCGGTGATCGGACCGATGAAGCCCTGGCTGATCGAACGGTACCGGCCGCCGAGGAGGGTGAACTCGATCCCCTCTGCGCCCGTCATCTGCTGGAGAGAGGTGAGTCCTGTGGACACGACCGAAAGCGGAGTCGTCTCGCGCAGTGCACGTGCGATCTGTGCAGTCGTGCTGCCCGCGTCGAGGAGGACATGTGACCCTGCCGGTACCTGCTGCGCGCACCACGCACCGAGCGCCCGTTTGATTTCAGGAGCCTCGTGGGAGCGTTCATCCAGTGTGCTCTCCGCCTCCGCGGGGACGGCGATGACACCACCGTAGGTGCGTGCGAGGTCCCCCGAGTCGGTGAGTCGCGCGAGGTCACGCCGGATCGTCGAGGCGGTGACACCGAGCATCTCCGAGAGAGTCTCGACACTCATCTCGCCCTGCGCCCGAACCCGCTGGATGATCTCCTCGCGCCTGTCGCCTGCGTTCATCACTCTCCGATGTCTGCTGTCGGTGGTCGAAACCTGCCGCCCGCCGATGGGCGGCTCTTAGCCGTGCGGCCACTGTATCGCGGTTGACCACGGCTGGCTGAATCCCTGGCCGGTGGTCTGGGAAGGCCCCAGCGATCGTGAAGCGCTGGAATCGTGGCGTTGGTCTGGTTCAGACGGTCGCCAGCGTTGCGGCCTGTCGCATGGCTTCACTCATGCTTTCAGTGTCGACCTTGCCGCTGCCGGCGATGTCGAACGCCGTTCCGTGGTCGACGGAGGTGCGGATCACGGGAAGTCCGACAGTGATGTTGACCCCGGCGTCGATGCCGAGCACCTTGATCGGCCCGTGTCCCTGGTCGTGGTACATCGCGACGATGAGGTCGTAGTCGCCGCGTCCTGCGAGGAAGAAGGCAGTGTCGGCGGAGAGGGGGCCGACAGCGTCGATTCCGTCACCCTGGAGTGCGGTGATGGCGGGAGCGATCTTCTCCGCCTCTTCCCCGTAGCCGAAGAGTCCGTTCTCCCCGGCATGCGGATTGATCGCGCAGACACCGATATGGGGCCGCTCGATTCCTGCTCTGATGAGTGCGTCGTTCCCGCGACGGACCGTGCGCTCAACCAGGCCGGGCTCGATTTTGGCCACAGCATCGATGAGACCGATGTGGGTCGTCACGTGGATGACTCGCAGCTTGGGTGAGGAGAGCATCATCGAGACCTCCTCGGTTCCGGTCAGAGCGGCCAGCATCTCGGTGTGGCCGGGGTACTGATGGCCGGCGGAGTGCAGCGCTTCCTTGTTCAGCGGCGCCGTGCAGATTGCCTGGACCTCACCGGACATGGCCAGCTGCGACGCCCGTTCGATGTAGCGGAATGCGGCATCGCCGGCAGTGTCGGACAACTGCCCCCACTCCAGATCGGAAGGTAGGAGGCCGAGGTCGATGACGTCGATGACGCCTGGGGAGTCCTCGGCCGCAGTCGGGGAGTCGATGACGCGGATCGACGCACTGACGCCGAGGATCTCGGCGGCCTGTTCGAGCCGGGCCGCATCGCCGATGACGACGGGCCGAGCAACCTCGAGCACTGTGGGGTCGAGGCAGGCGGCAATGCAGATCTCTGGACCGACTCCGGCTCCGTCGCCCATGGTCACTGCGACTGTGGGACGCGATGTCATTCGTTCTCCTTCGTGGTTTGCGACGGTGTTCGCGGTGATCGGGGTGGGCGCTGTCCCGTGGGTCAGCGCTTCGTGGATGCGAGTGAGGGAATCGTCGTCTCCCTGGCCGCCGGGTCGCGTGACGACGCGACCGAGCTCAATATGTTCACCGGGCCTCGCCGAGGTGGTGCACACCTGAGATAGGACCGCGCCCGGGTGGATTTCGCGCATCGTCACGACTTCCCCGACACCGAGGCGGTCGAGCACCGCTCGTGCCGTCTCACCTCCTGTGGCGGCCAGGTGGACGGGGCCGATGTCTGTGAGCGAGCGTGCGACGAGTTCGGCCAGGAGGCCGGGAAGCGGGCGGGGATCGACTGGGTCTCCGGTGTCCGTGAGCCGGATGACGAGGTTGTCGCCGGTCAGTCGTTTCCGGATCTCAGCGGCGGTGACGTGCAGGTCATCGGGGTTTTCGTGCCAGGCCGAGACTTCAGTGGCAGGGATGTCGAGGACGCCGACTTGGGCGTGTGCCTGCAGGTGGGCCAGCTGATCATCGATGCGATCTGCTGCCGTGCCGAGAATGAAGAGCACCGGAGCGCTCAGGGCCGCGGGCGGTTCGACGAGCGGCGCAGGGCGTCTTAGGGCTCGACCGTCGGCGATGGCGCGGGCCAATGCTGCTGATCCGACGACAGTGGCACCGGTGGATGCGGCGAGGGCGATGATCTGCCCGATGTCGTCCATGGTTTCGGCGTCGGCGGTGATGAGGCGCTTTGACCGGAATCGTGCTGCCAGTCCGTGCGGGCTGCTCGTGCGAAGCTGGTCGAGTTCGAGGGGCGTCGGTGCTTCGGGGCAGAGGTCATTGAGACTGACCGGGCCCGAATGGTCTTCGATGTTCCATGCGCGTGTGTCGGCAAGCCGTATACCGTCGATGTAGGGGACGCCGCCGGTGACGGTGCGGTTGTGCTGGGGGAGTGCCGGAGCGAAGATCACCGGTCCGTTCGTGCTCTCCAGAGCCGCAGACAGATGTGCTCTGACGTTTCCACGCAGCAGTGAATCGACTTTGATGATGGTGGTCTGATTCTCGGTTCGCAGTGTCTCGAGTGCACAGCGTGTGCGTGAGGCTGCTTCGACCGGTGTGAGATAGCGGCAGTCGAGGTCGAGCGCGACATCCTGCGGAGCCGCCTCCGCGCACTCGGGTGAGGTCGGCCGTCCACTCAAGTCGGTGAGGAGGATGCGGACAGGAGTCCCGAGGGTTGCTGCCGCTTCCGCTGCTCCACTGAGGTCGTCGGCAAGAATGAGCATGCCGGGGTCGCTTGCAGGCATGGCACTCCTTTGCGTCCGATCTGGCTGGAGTTCCAGGTTGCCACGATTGCGCGAAATGCGCAAATCTTTGCACGTTGCACGCAGAGGTGAGATGATTCATTGACATGGATCGCACCATTCACTCGACGAGGAGCACCGTATGACAGCAGACAAGAGCCTCTCCTTGGACGGTGTCCCCGTCCGATTGTCACCGCTGGTTCTAGGCACCATGACCTTCGGAGACACCGTCCCGGAAGTGACCGCGCACGAAGTGATCGAAGCGGCCCTGGCCGCGGGCATCACCGGAATCGACACCGCCAACGGTTACGCGAAGTCGGCCACCGAAGGCCTCATCTCACCACTTGTGAAGAAGCATCGAGACTCAATTGTGCTGGCAACCAAGGCGGGCATGCCCCACGCCGATGCAGGAGACAATTCGCCGCTGTCGGCGGCAGGGCTGAGGGCCAGTGTCGAGGGCTCCTTGCGGCGCCTCGACGTCGACTCCATCGACCTCTTCTACCTGCACCAGCCAGACCGGGCTGCAAGTCTCGGGGAAACTATGGGAGCCGTGGCGCAGCTGCACTCTGAGGGCAAGATCAAAGCCCTGGGCATCTCGAACTTCGCCGCATGGCAGACCGTGGACGTCATCGCTGCTGCAGGAGTCGCCGGTGCCCCACGACCCGCGATCGCACAGAACGTCTACAGTGTGCTCGCCCGCCAGATTGAAGACGAATGGCTCGAATGCGGTGCTGCACACGGCATCGCGACGATGGCCTACAACCCGCTCGCCGGTGGGCTTCTGGCCCGGCGTCCGTCCAGCGACGGCCCCCCTGACCGCTTCACCGGGTCGGTCCTCGCGCAGATGTACTCACAGCGGTATCTCTCCGATTCGGTGCTGACGATGGTCGAAGCCTTCGCCGCCGTCGCCGATGAAGCCGGCATCCCTCAACCAGAGCTGGCTCTGAGGTGGGTGGCAGGCGCCAAGGGAATCGACTCTCTTCTGCTGGGTGCCAGCCGTGTCTCGCAGCTGGAAGCGAACATCGCCGCAGCGGCCAAAGGGCCCTTGCCAGAAGACGTTCTCACTGCGATCGACGAGGCAACAGTCTCGGTCCGCGGATCGCAGCCCAAATACAACCGCTGAACTCCACCCACATCCTTACGAAGGGAAGACCCATGTCCTCGATCACAGGCGTTCTCGCCGCAGTAGCCACTCCGTTCGATGACGACGAAAAGCTCGTCGAATCGGCTCTGCGCGCCCATGTGCGCCGTCAGCTCGATGCCGGTATCCACGGCATCTTCGCCCTGGGCACAAACGGAGAGTTCTACGCTCAGTCCGCGGCGGAGCGCGCCGAAGCGACTCGACTGGTCGTCGATGAGGTGGCCGGCCAAGTCCCCGTCGTCATCGGCGCAGGTGCCGCGACGACTCGGGAGACCATCACCATCGCTCAGGATGCCGCGGCTGCTGGAGCCGATGCGCTCTCCATCATCACCCCGTACTTCGCTGCGGCATCACAAACGGAGATCAGCAATCATTTCCAAGCTGTGGCGGAGTCGGTCGATGTCCCGGTCATCGTCTACAACATTCCCGCGCGAACCGGCAATGCCGTGGCTCCCGCAACACTCGAAAAGCTCGCCGAGGTGGACAACATCACCGGTGTGAAAGACTCGAGCGGAAACTTCGACACGATCCTGCAGTACCTGGAGCGCACAGACCGGGACAGTTTCGACGTCATCTCCGGCAATGACTCACTCATTCTGTGGACACTCCTCGCCGGCGGCTCCGGTGGCATCAGCGGTATTGCGAACGTCTATCCGAAGACCATGGCGTCGATCTACGACCTCTTCGTCTCCGGGAACTCGGCGGGTGCGCGCGCCGCGCAGGACAGTATTCGTCCGATCCGCAACTGCCTGGCGCTTGGCAACCCCAACACCGTGGTCAAGCACGCAGCCAACGTCCGCGAATTCGGTCTGGGCCCGGCGCGGGCTCCATTCAATGCGCTCTCCGATGCGGCGAAGAAGCAGATCTCAGAGACCGTCACCGCTGATCTGGGGCGCGGACTGGCCTGAGAAGCGGACATGGCGGAGGGGCTGCACCGAATCGGTGCAGCCCCTCCGCCATGCCCGGCAGTCAGCGCACTGGGAAGCGCGGCTCCTGGCCCTGCAGCACGCGGACGACGTCTTCGACGGCCCAGGTGCCCATATTGGCGTTGGCGATATCCGAGTAGGCGCCGATATGTGGGGTGGCGATGAGATTCGGTGCCTGCAGCAGCGGATCGTCCACTGGAGGAGGCTCGGCGGCGAATGCGTCGAGGGCCGCGAAGGAGAGCCGACCATCGTGCAGTGCCGAGACCAGCGCCGCCTCATCGATCAATCCGCCGCGGGCAGCATTGACCAACCCAGCACCTCGCGGCATCGATTCGATGTGCTGCGCCGAAAGCAGCGGCTCTTCTCCACCGGGCAGGTGGAGGGTGAGGAAATCTGAGCCCGCCACCACCTCGGCGAGGCTCTGAGGTTGTGCCCCGGCCTCGGCGATGGCTTCGTCGGAAACAAAGGGATCGTAGGCCGAGATCTGCAGGCCGAAGCCGGTCGCCCGATTGGCGACGGCACGACCGATGCGGCCGAAGCCCAGGATTCCCAGCTGCTTGCCGCTGAGCTCGGTGCCGAAGAAGACATCCCACTGACCTCTGCGCAGAGACTCTTCGGCCTCACGTATGCGTCGGGCGCCCATGAGCAGGAATCCCATGGTCAGATCGGCGACGGCATCGGCATTGGCACCTGGGGTATTCACGACCGTCACCCCTGCCGTCGCCGCTGCCTCGAGGTCGATGTTGTCGACCCCGGCCCCGTGTTTGGCGATCACCTTGAGATCGGGGCAGCTGGCGAATACCTCGGCGTCCATCCGGTCGAGACCCACGAGAACCGCCTCGGCACCGGCCAGTGCTGTGATGAGCTCTCGACCGGACTTGGGGTGATTCTCGGTCCGGTGCTCAAGCTCGAGGCCCAGGGAATCGGAGCGGTCGTGGGGCGCGACCGAGAACTTTCCGAATGAAGGGGTGAGGACTCTCAGGCGCATCAGGCTCCGATCTCGATTCCGAAGGTCTCGAATATTGAATAGATCCCCAGCAGCCCGATGGCCAGTGAGGCGAAGACGAGCATCACGGTGAAGAAATTGTTGGACTTGAACTCGGCAGGGACTTCACGGGTGCGAAGGTACCAGACGGCGATGACGACCGCGACGAGGAAGACGCCGCTGGCGACGCCGCCGATCTGCACCATGACCACCGGGGACTGGATGATGAGATAGCTCATTGCCCAGATGACGGGGAAGACGACAGTGAGGACGCGGATGATGCGAGTGCGGGTGCGCAGATTCGTCCAGTCGAACGCGCCGAGGATGGAGACGGTGTTCGCCCAGAGCCGGGGAACGCTGGCCGAGGAGGCGATGAAGGTGGAGAACAGAACGGCGAAGGCGCCGATCAGGAAGATCCAATGGCCGGTTTCGCCCATCACCGAGGAGTACATCGACGACAGCGTCGTGATCATCTCATTGCCCTCGGGGGCGAGGTTCTGGGGGTGGAGGATCGCGGCACCGATGACGTAGAAGGACATGGTGCACATCGTCGAGACGATCCAGGAGACAAGAACGTCGGTGCGCATAACGGAGATCCAGCCATGCGCACGACGCGCACGCTCCGCGGAGCCGTCGTTGGGGCCGGTGTAGCGGGCGTAGCCCTTCTCGAGGCACCAGTAGGTGTAGGTGGTCATCTCGTCGGCCCCGACTCCGGTGATGCCGAACATTGCGACCGCAAAGCCGAGCGTGCCCGCGGGGATCGCGAAGGTCAGTCCAGTCATGACGTCCGCCGAGGTGTAGGCGAAGTCGGTGAATGGCAGTGAGAGTGCGAGCCCGACCGTGGAGACGGTGAAGATGATGACGGCCGCGACGGAGAACTTCTCGACGATGCTGTACTTGTTCGTCACCAGCAGGGAGATGACGACGGCGAGGGAGACGACCGTCCAGAAGACGAGAGAGGGTGTGGAGAGAGGTTCGCCGAAGACCGGTAGCATGATCGACAGGGCGGCGACGGCGCCGCCGATGATGCCTCCGCGCTGGAGCACCTTCGCGAAGTCCATGAGAATCCAGAGCAGATTGATCCACCCGGCTCGACCGATGAGGCGGGGGCCGACGTGCCCATAGCCCTCAAGTGCGGGCTTGCCCGAGAGGATCGTCCACTGTGCGATCTCGAGTTGAACCCAGACCTTGACCGCGGTCGAGATGATGACGAGCCAGAGGAGGACGAAGCCAGCCTTGGCGCCCAAAGCCGTCGTGGTGATGAGCTCGCCGGAGCCGATGACCGCTGCCGAGATGACCAGACCGGGGCCAAGGTACTTGAGCTTTCCCGCGAATGTGGTGGGCGGCTCGAGCACGTCTGCCGGATCGAGATGATACGGGTCGACGTTGGGCGGGACGGCTGCGGAGGCATCTGGTGTGGCTGCTGCTGAGCCGCCGTCAGCGGAGGCTCCGTAGGCGGAGTCTCCGTCTGTGGTGTGATTCGTCGTCATTGTCGGCTTCCTTGCACGATGTCCGGTCTGGGTTTCAGTGTCGAGATCGCTGGCATACTGCTTTCGCGAATGTGCAGCGCAAGCAATATGACGTAGTGCGGTGCTGCACGTCTCGACGCGGAGCGCGCAGAGACCAGGTCCATCGATGAAGTCATTCTGCCAGTTGTGCGTGATCTGCGCAACACAGATGCGTGAAATGCGCGGATGGTGGGAGCGGGCCGTGCGGGCTCGTCGGTTCGAGGTGGTGCCGATGGTGATCTCCCTGTGCAGGAAACGGGGCGATGGCACGACGAAGTGGGCGACCCGCGCTGGAAAGTACGAGACTTTCAGCGCGGATCGCCCACGTCGACAAAGGTTGTGCCTCAGCGTGAGTCGCTCATGACCGTAGTTCTCTCATGGCCTTGAGCTGCTCTGGGGTCAGTACTCCTCACAGCCTCCAGCAGCTGTCGACCGGAGCCTTCCCGGCGAACGTGCGGTTCGTGAAGATTTCGATTCGGGGAACAGTGGCGATGTATCCGCCGATATGAGTCGGTCCGAGGTTGTCCCGGAACAGGACTTTGTGCCCGGCATCGCACCAGGTTGAGGCCAGTTCTTTTCCGAGGGCGAAGGGCACGACGTCATCGAGGTGGCTGTGATTGACCAGCAGCGGAATGTCGGGGATCTCCGCCTGTCCGAGTTTCTGCTTGTCCGCCACCTCGAGGAAATTGTCCTCGATGAGCTTCTGGAACGAGGTTCCGTCCTTGGTCAGAGTGTCGGTGTCGAGGAACGCATTCGAGACGAGGGCCTCGATGGTGCACTGGTTCGAGGCACGGTCGACGGCGTCGAGGCCCTTCTGATTGAGGTACTTGGTCATGTCGACATCCGCCTGCCGCGCAAACGAATCGACCCCGTACAGGGCGAAGGCCGTGTAGACACTCGAGAGTCCGGACACGGTTTCGTACAGGTCCGTGGGCACGGCACCCGCCGAGGCGGAGGCGACATTGAGTTCGGGTGCCCAGTCCTTCTTGAGCTCTAGGGCCGCCGCGGTGGCCTGTCCGCCCTGCGAATAGCCTCGCAGCTGAAGCTTCGTGTCGGCGTTGATCGAGCTTCCTTTGACCTCTCGCGCGGCCCTGGCAGCGTCGAGCACTGAGCGGCCCTCTTCGACTCGATTGAGATAGCTGTGCGCGCCCTCCGTGCCCAGACCCACATAGTCGACGATGACCACGGGGCGCTTGGCCGCCAGCGCCGAGGTGACGGAGACTCCTTCGTATTCGGTGCCCATACCCATCTGTCGGCTGGGGGCGCACTT
The DNA here is from genome assembly GCF_021532275.1 of Brevibacterium sp. UCMA 11754. Classification (GTDB taxonomy): domain Bacteria; phylum Actinomycetota; class Actinomycetes; order Actinomycetales; family Brevibacteriaceae; genus Brevibacterium. The sequence goes on along the minus strand of NZ_JACBOT010000029.1, from coordinate 104,636 downwards.
GTCGGCAATGCCCTGTGTGCCCGGGGCGATGACGACGGCATCCTCTGCGTCTTCCTTCGCGCCTTCGGGGGTCAGCAGCGTGGCGGTTGCGGCTCGCGCTGTGCCCTCTTCGTCAGTGGTCTTGTACATGAACGTCTCTGACTTCGCGCTGTGCTCAATCAGCTTGGCCGGATCAAGATAGAACTTCGAGGCCACCTGTTTGACCACCCCGCCGTTCTCATCCGGCAGCGTCGCTGGGGTCTTGTAGAAGTCCTCGGGGACTCCCGAATCCGGAAGATCCTCGAGCGCTGCTGCGTACTCGACGTCAGCGGTGGTGATCTCGTCTGATTTCTCGATGGCCTTCTTGGCCTGCTCAACGCTCACACCTTCGGGGACGTTGCTCCGATTGAGGGAGCTTGAGTCCTCGGCCTGCCTGTCTTCGACCATCTTCTTGGCTTCTTTGTCTGATTGAGGGACAAGGTCCTGAGCTTGGGCTGGAGTGGTCACGGTGCCCATCGTGAGCGCCAGGCCGACAACGGCGGCTGCGCTCGCCGTTGCGATGCGTCGTACGTGTGGAAGCGTTGCATGTCGGGACGTTCTCATCTGCGTGCAATCCTGTTCTGTCGTGTGTCTCGGCGTTGAGAGTGCGCGGACAGTTGTGGCGTCGCTGGCCGGTCAGACGGAAATGCCATCCGCTCGGTCATCGCTGTTGTTCACACCGTATGGTGACGGGTGTCACAACCTTACTCGATAGTAGAACTTACCAGTAACATTTTTTATCGGTCAATCAGGTTGAGAGAAAGACCGTAGTGAGATTCTGCCTGCAGGCGGAATTGCGGCGTGAGTATCTCACAATTGAGATTGGCAAGGACGGGTGTCGTGAGAACCGATATTGTGAATTCGCTGATATCAAGCGAACCACGGCACATCGACGAGCCATGACACGAAGGACGCCCCGATTATGGACCATATGGGACTCGTATCTCTGATTCCGCCGTTGCTGGCGATCCTGCTCGCGGTGCTCTTCAGGAATGTCGTCATCGCACTGTTCGTCGGAATCTTCGTTGGTCTGATGATCGTCATCGGACCCAACCCGGTGACGACCACCATGGGGCTCGTCACCGATCATCTCGCGCCGGTGGTCACCGACAGCTACAACGCCGGCGTGATGATCCTCCTGTTCTTCATCGGAGGCTTCGTCGCGCTTGTCGAGCGCTCGGGTGGAGGGGCCGCACTGGCTGCGAGGGCCTCACGCCTCATCAACACCCCGGGCAAAGGGCAGATCTCCGCATGGTTGGGTGGACTCATCATCTTCTTCTCCGATCTGGGCACCCCTCTCATCGTGGGACCGATCTTCGAGAAGATCTTCGACAAACTCAAGCTCTCTCGCGAGAAGCTGGCGTGGATTCTCGACTCGACATCATCTCCCGTGGCAGTGCTCATCCCCTTCATCGGGTGGGGCATCTACATCATGGGGCTCATCCGAGAAGAGTTCGACAGAGAAGGTCTTCAGATCTCCGAGTTCACGGTGTTCGTGCACGCGATCCCATTTCAGTTCTACGCCATCCTCGCTGTCACCGCGATCCCCGTCGTGGCGCTGACACGCACGGACTTCGGCGCTATGCGTCGAGCTGAAAGACGTGTGCAGGAGACTGGCGAAATCCACTGGCCCAATTCGAAACCCCTGCGAGGATCCGATTCCACCAAGGATGATCCTGCAAGCGGCCCTGAAATGACCTCGGAGAGCCGACCGATCGTCATCTGGCTGCCGCTGCTCGTACTCTTCGTCACCCTTTTCTCGATCCTCGTGACTCTCGGCTTCCCTGCCGAGCCGATCCCGGGCGAGGAATTCCGTGCTGCCTTGAGCACCGCCTACCTTTTCGCAGCTGTGGTTCTCATCGCGCTCATGCTCATCTTCAAGATCAACCCGATCGGTGTCATTCTCGGGAACTACGTCAAGGGCATGGAGAAGATGATCGGCGTGGTGCTGATCCTCGTTCTGGCCTGGACCTTGGGTGGGCTGCTCGAGGCGATGGGGACCGCGAACTTCCTCGTCGAGATGATGTCCGGTGTCGTCCCGGCTGCTCTTGTGCCCGTTCTCATCTTCGTCTGCGCGGCCGTGATGTCCTTCGCCACCGGCAGCTCGTGGGGCACCTTCGCCATCATGATCCCCCTGGCGATCCCGGTCGCCTTCGGACTCGACGCGGCTGTCATCGTGTGCATCGGAGCCGTGCTCTCCGGGGGAATCTTCGGAGACCACTGTTCCCCGATCTCCGATTCGACCATCCTCGCCTCGACCGGAGCCGGCACTGACCTGGTCGACCACGTCAAGACTCAGATTCCCTATGCGGTCATCAACGCAGTCATCGTCGCAGTGTCATTCGTCATCGCAGGGTTCCTGGAGAGCCCGTACATCGTCATCTTCAGCATCGCCGCGATGATCATCACCTACCTCGTCATCTCCCGGGTGAGTGCCGCACGGCAGCAGCGCACCGCCAGGACTGACACCTTGCCCCTCGCCGATGTGGAGTGATCTAGGTCCGACGCGAGGGCTGGAGTGCGTCAGGCAGTTCAAGTCAGGCTGAGTAGGTTTGCAACCCACTCAGCCTGGCTTGAACTGTGCACTTTCCTAGTCCTCCACTCGCGAAGTTCCCGCCGCCGCAGCCTCGGCGACAGACTCAGGCGCGCTGCGCGTCCAGTGCCTCCACGTTGGGGTAGATGGTCTCCGTTGGGGCAACGCTGCGGTTGCGGAGCAGGAAGTAGTAGAGGAAGAAGGTCACAGCGATGCCGACGAGCCAGGAGATGTCGGCGCCTCCCAGCTTCTCGACCAAGGGCCCGGTGTAGAAGGACTGAGCGAGGAAAGGGATCTGCACGACGACGCCGACTCCATAGGCCACGAGCGCCCGCCAGTTCCACTTGCCGTAGCGGCCCTTGTGGTCGTAGAAGGCGGGGATGTCGAAGCGGTCCTTCGAGATCAGGTAGTAGTCGGTGAGGTTGATGATGCTCCATGGGGTGAAGACCATGAGCAGTGCGAGGACGAAGTTCTTGAAGTTCGCCAGGAAGTCCGCAGAGGCCAACAGCGCCACGAGAACGGTCAGGGTGACGATGCCGATGACGAAGACCGCGCGGGTCCAGCGGCGGATGTTCGTCTTCTCCCCGAAGGAGGTGAGGATCGTCAGCGTGCACATGAACGCACCGTAGGCGTTGAGGGTGTTGACGGTGAGCTTGCCCAACAGGATGACGATGAAGATGAGCAGGGCGTAGACGCCTCCGCCGACGATGTCACCGACGAAGCTGACCTGGTTCTCGACGAAGGAGTTGCCGGTCTCGGTCATGGCGGCGGCGCCGATGAGGGCACCCAGGGTCATCGACCACTGTGATCCGATGACCGAGCCGCCGAAGGTGAACCAGAAGGTCTTCGATGCAGGAGTCGACCGCGGCAGGTAGCGCGAGTAGTCGGCGACGTAGGGGCCGTAGGTCAGCTGCCATCCGACGGACAGTGCGATCGCTGACAGGAATGCTGGAAACGCGAAGGACGAGCCTGAGATCAGTCCGGGAACGTCGACCTTGGTGAACACGCAGTAGGTGATGAAGAGGAACCCGAGCAGGCCCGTGACCGAGGAGATCCGGCCGAGCACGTGGATGTACTTGTAGCCCAGCAGCGCGACAGACGCCGTCAGCGCACCGAAGATGACGATGCCCACTGCCGGCGTATCGACGCCGATGATCAGGTTGACGGCCTGGCCGGAGAGCACCGCACCGGTCGAAGCGAAGCCGATGTACATGAGCACGACGAGCACCAGCGGAATGATCGCCCCGATGATGCCGAACTGAGCTCTGGAGGAGATCATCTGCGGCAGACCCAGCTGTGGGCCCTGCGCGGAGTGGAGGGCCATGACGATTCCACCGATGAGGTTGCCGATGAGAAGGCCGATGATGGCCCACAGCGCATCGGCACCGAAGACGACGGCGAGTGCCCCGTCGACGATGGCGGTGATCTGGGTGTTGGCGCCGAACCACAGCGTGAACTGGGAGCGCGGCGTTCCGTGGCGCTCTGCATCCGGCACCATCTCGATGGACCGTTTTTCGATCCCCGAATTGGACGTACTAGCCATTGGTTTCTCCTTCGAATGGTGAATCAGAACCAGTCAACACCTGAATTTCAAGTGAAACGAGACCCGAGTCACACAATCTGTCCGACATTTCGGAATGTAGGTGGAATGAGCAGCGGAGCTCACGGTCGAATCGATCGACCCTGAGTTCCGCACTGATCGTATTCCCGGGCAGGTTTCGGTTCTGGTTCGACCGCTTCAGTGAGAGAGCGATCGCGCGATGATCGTCCGCTGTATCTCCGAGGACCCTTCGTAGATGCGGTAGATCCGGGCATCACGAACGTAGCGTTCGAGCGGGAAGTCCCTGGTGAAGCCGTACCCGCCGTGGATCTGGAGGGCCTCATCGGCGATGAATGCGGCAGCCTCGGAGGCGGCGAGCTTTGCCGTCGCCGAGGACCGGGTGAAGTCCACCCCGGCGTCCCTCTGCTCTGCGGCATCCATCGTCAGCAGCCATGCCGAGCGGTATCTTGTGTACATATCGGCGAGCTTGAAGGCGATGCCCTGGAGGCGGTCCAGGGGCTTGCCGTTGATCCGGCGCTCCCCGGCCCAGGCGACGGCTGCGTCGAGCGCGGCCTTGGAGATGCCGAGGCTCATGGCAGCGACCTCGATGCGTCCGCGGTCGAGGACTCGCATGGCCGTGGTGAAGCCTTCGCCCTCGGCGCCGAGGAGGGCGTCGTCGGGCGCGATCGTGTCGATGACGAACTCGTAGACTGGGCTGCCGCGCAGACCCATCGTCTTCTCGGGAGGGTTGAAATCGAGCCCCGCCGAAGCGGTCGCGGTGTCGACGATGAATGCGCTGATTCCGTGGTGTCCGGCGTCCATGTCTGTTTTCGCGTAGACGACGATGAAGTCAGCGAAGCCGGCATTCGTGACGAAGCACTTCGTTCCCTTGAGATGCCAGCCGCCTTCGACCTTCACAGCCTTCGTCGACATCTCCGCAGGGTTGGATCCCGCACCTGGTTCGGTCAGTCCGAATGATCCGATGACCTCGCCGGCAGCGGCGCGGGGCAGCCATGATCGGCGCTGTGCATCGGTCCCGCCCAGGAGGATCGAATCGGTGGCGAGGAACTGAGCGGTGATGATCGAGGCCGTCGAGGCGCAGGCCTCGGTCACCGCGGCGACCATCTGGCTCATCGCCACCGAGCCGACTCCCGGCCCGCCGAACTCCTCGGGCAGGTTGAGGCCGAGGACGCCCACCTCGGCGAGGGTCTTCAGGGTCTCGTCCGAGACGCGTTCGTTCGTGTCCGCGGCCGCCGCCCGCGGTGCGAGGACGTCCTTGCTGATCTGGGTCACGGCGTCGACGAGTTCCTGCTCGTCGGTGCTGATGTCGAATGCCATGGTGAAACTCCTTGCTGGAATGGATGGGGCTGTGACCGTGAACTCGGACTATGGCGGCCCTGGTCAGAGGCTCGGGTCGCCCGGTTCCGTGCGACCCATCCTGAGTTCGTCATTGTGCTCGCCGAGGTGGGGCGCCGGGAGTGCGGACGCTGGCCTGGCCCCGTCGATGAGGAGCGGGTGGCCCAGGTGCGTATGCCCGGTGCGGGCATCGGTGGCAGTGAGGTCGCGGTCGGCGGTGATCGGTCCGTCAAGCGCCTCGGCGAAGTTGAGGACGGGGGAGTTGGGGACGCCGGCGTCGTCGAAGATCGCACACAGTTCGGCCACCGTATGAGTACTGGTGTACTCCTCGATCTCTGCTCGCAGCGCCTTGTCGTTGTCCGACCGGAGCCCGTCTGTGGCGAATCTCGGGTCGGTGACAAGTCCCGGCTTGCCGAGGGTGGCCGCGAGGACGCCGAAGAGCTTGTCGTTGGCCACGGCGATGACGACGAGACCGTCGGAGGCGGCATAGGTGTCGAAAGGTGCCGAGACCGGGTGGCGGTTGCCGACCCGGCTCGGTGTCGACCCGGCGGCGTGGATAGCTGTGTTGGTCGGCTGCGTGGCGAGCATGACGTCGAGCATGGGGATGTCGATGTGGGCGCCTTCGCCCGTCGTCTGCTTGTGGAACAGTGCGCTGGAGACGCCGAAGGCGGCAAAGACTCCCGCGGAGACATCGGCGATGGATTCGCCCACGCGGGTAGGCGGGCCGTCGGAGAACCCGGTGGTCGACATCAGACCACTGAGCGCTTGGATGACGGTGTCGTAGGCAGGCCGCTTCGCCTGGATTCCGGACTGGCCGAATCCGGAGATCGAGGCATAGACGATGTCGGGCTTGACCGCCTTGATGTTCTCGTAGGACAGTCCCAGCTTGGCCGCGACGCCCGGTCGGAAATTCTCGACGACGACGTCGCAGGTGCGGATGAAGTCGAGTAGGTCTTCGTGTGAAGCCGGGTCCTTGAGGTCGACCTCGATGGAGCGTTTTCCTCTGTTGAGCGAGGTGAAATAGGTCGAGCCGGTCTCCGTGAAGGGACCAAGGTGGCGGGAGTCGTCCCCGTGCCCTGGCATCTCGATCTTGAAGACCTCTGCGCCCTGATCGGCGAGCATAGCCGTGGCGTAAGGTCCGGCGAGCACGCGCGAGAAGTCCGCGACCCTGACCCCGGTGAGCAGCTGCGTCGTTGCGTCCATGAGGACAATCCTCGTGTGGAGACCCGGGCAGGACAACGAGGCGGCAAGCGAAAGTGTCCGACAAGTCGGAATGACGATTCGCATGAAGAATCGGATGAGTTCCGATAGCGTTCTTCAAAGACACTTAAGGTGAAACGTGGGACGGAACGGTGAAGGAGAACACAATGAATCCTGTCGGAGGTTGGCAGCGTCACCTGTCCTGGTTGGTTCCTCTGCTGCTCATTCCGCTCTCTGTGTGGATCTTCGGTCTCGTCGCTATATGGATGCTCAGCGAGTCAGAACCGGGACCGACCTCTTCGCCGGCGACGTGGATCGGCGTCATCTCCGTGATTCTTGCCGTGGTGGCTCCTATCGTGTTCATCATCTTCACGATCATCGGCGCGCAGAAGACGTATCAAACGAGCAGTGCCTACGCGCGAAAAGTGCAGAAACGCAATGAGAAGGCCGCGCGGAGGATGGAAGTTCAGATCGTGCAGGAGGGCGGCCCGCGTTGCGATGCATCGGCCCGCTCGGCGGCTCGCACCCAGGCGGCTCAATGGTATGAGAGGTTTCAGTGCGGCGACGAACCGGAGCGTCTCCAAAGTTTCAACCTCAACCTCGAGCAGGGTGAACGCATCTTCGACCAGTTCCGTGCGAAGTACGCACGTTACTACGGTATGGATGTCACTTATCAGACAGGTGGGGTCTTTGCCATGGGCAGTCCCCTCTTCGTCACCGGGGCGCTCATCGGCTCCGCCATCGGCAGATCCAACGCGAGAACTCGGGCGCAGCAGATGGCAGCTGCCCAGTGGCGCGAGATTCAGTACGTTGATGTCCTCGTTACGGATCGGCGCTTCATCATTCCGGTCGGCGGCCGGACCCTCTCCTTCTACTTCAACGCAGTCGTCGCCTACTTTCCCGAGATTGAAGCGATGACACTGACGCTCGACTATGGTGGTCAGACTCAGCCGATGCAACTGTTCTCTCCGAGCATTGCATCGGCGACGGTCCTGTTGATTCGACAGCTGCAGGGCGCCGAGGCACTGCGCTCTCATCCTGCGATCGAGCCGGTCCGGACTCACAGCATCGCGCGGTGAGCTGGTCGCTGGCGGTTTCGTCATGGTGGGAGTCGAAGATGCGCGGCTTGCGATCCTCGGGATGACGGTCGAGGGGCTCAGGCAAGCCGACTGATTTGTTGGACTGAGAGCGCTCGCCTCGAGGCTCTGGGGAGCGGGCTCAATGAGGCCCGCGTGAGTTTCGTCTGGCACGCCGACACTGCTGTCCGAAATGTCGGACAGAACTTGATCCAGGCCACTATCGCTTTTCCGCGCAGGGGACAGAATGGAATGTGTAGTCAGCGATGACAATGAGGGGGACAGGTTCCCGCTCGCCATGATCCGAACATGAGAATCATTCCGCTCCGTCAGACAGAATGAAGAAGGAGAGTCACATGACCAGCGCCTCCGAAAACTCGGGCACCTCCAACTCGAGCACCGCAGCGACGAAGCCGTCGTTCACCCAGCACGATCCCTCACGCGTGATCCGCGCCGACCGTGGCACGCAGATCACCGCCAAGTCCTGGCAGACCGAAGCTCCTAAGCGCATGCTCATGAACAACCTCGACCCCGAGGTCGCCGAGCGTCCCGAAGACCTCGTCGTCTACGGCGGCACCGGTCGCGCGGCTCGCTCCTGGGAGGCCTACGACGCGATCGTGCGCACCCTTGATGACCTCGAAGACGATGAGACTCTCCTCGTCCAGTCGGGCAAGCCAGTCGGTGTCATGCGCACCCACGAATGGGCGCCTCGTGTGCTCATCGCCAACTCCAACCTCGTCGGCGACTGGGCCAATTGGGAGCACTTCCGCGAGCTCGAGGCCGAGGGCCTCATGATGTACGGCCAGATGACCGCCGGCTCCTGGATCTACATCGCCACCCAGGGCATCCTGCAGGGCACCTATGAGACCTTCGGCGCCATCGCCGACAAGCGCTACAACGGCACCTTGGCCGGAACCCTGACGATCACCGGCGGCTGCGGCGGCATGGGCGGAGCTCAGCCGCTGTCCGTGACGCTCAACGGCGGCGCCTGCCTCATCATCGATGTCGACAAGACCCGCCTCGACCGTCGCAAGTCCAAGCGCTACCTCGACGAGGTCGAGACCGATCTCGACACCGCACTGGCCAGGGTCATTGAGGCCAAGAAGAACAAGCAGTCACTGTCCGTGGGGCTCGTCGGCAACGCCGCTGAGATCCTGCCGATGATCCTCGACCGTCCTGAGGCCGCCGAGGTCGACATCGTCACCGACCAGACCTCGGCGCATGACCCGCTGTCCTACCTGCCCATCGGCGTCAGCGTCGACGACTGGCACGACGAGGCCGAACAGGATGCGGAGAAGTTCACCATCCGCGCAGAGGAGTCGATGGCCAAGCACGTGCGTGCCATGGTCGAATTCCAGGACCGCGGCGCCGAGGTCTTCGACTACGGCAACTCGATCCGCGATGAAGCCCGCAAGGCCGGCTACGAGCGCGCCTTCGAGTTCCCCGGCTTCGTCCCCGCCTACATCCGCCCGCTCTTCTGCGAGGGTCTCGGACCGTTCCGCTGGGTCGCCCTGTCCGGTGATCCCAAGGACATCGAGGTCACGGACAAGGCACTCAAAGAACTCTTCCCCGAGAACGAGCACCTCCACACCTGGCTCGACGCCGCCAACGAGTACGTCGAGTTCGAAGGTCTTCCGGCTCGCATCTGCTGGCTCGGCTACAAGGAGCGCCAGCAGGCCGGACTGCTGTTCAACCAGCTCGTCGCCGAGGGCAAGATCTCGGCCCCGATCGTCATCGGCCGCGACCACCTCGACTCCGGCTCGGTCGCCAGCCCCTACCGTGAGACCGAATCGATGCTCGACGGCACCGACGCCGTGGCCGACTGGCCGCTGCTCAACGCCATGGTCAACACCTCATCGGGTGCCACCTGGGTGTCCATCCACCACGGCGGCGGCGTCGGCATCGGCCGCTCCATCCACGCCGGTCAGGTCTCCGTGGCCGACGGCACCGAGCTGGCTGCCAAGAAGCTCGCCCGTCTGCTGACGAACGACCCGGGCATGGGCGTCATCCGCCACGTCGACGCCGGCTACGACCGTGCCGCCGAGGTTGCCGTAGAGCGCGGCATGCGCGTGCCCATGATCCCCGAGCTCGACAAGCGCGACGAGGAGTCCGCCGCGCAGTAAAGCGCTGAGGAGTCCCAGCGCCAGGACTCCGCTGCTCAGCAGAGTCTCTGTGGAGGCTCAGCGCGGAAAGGCTCGATTCACGGAAAACAGCCCAGTTTCAAAGCTGGGCTGTTTTCCGGCGATCGAGTTGAAGGCGAGGTGCCATCCCTGCGGAAGACCGAACGCGAGGTCCGGTCAACGTCCCAGGGGGAAATTCAGATCGTCCAGTGCGTCGCTCTCCCGGCGAGCAGAGTCCCCGACACCGGCATATTCCTGAGTTGCTCGGCGTCGCAGTCACGCGGATCGAGGTCCGTAACCACGATATCCGCGACGTCTCCCACCGATACAGACGTTCTCGCACTCGCTCGGTACGCTTCGTCGAGGCAGATTCTCTGCTCGGGGTGCCATGGCTCTCTATCACCGCGCGTCCGGTGGACGGCAGCAGCCATCGTCACCCACGGGTCGAGTGGCGCGACGGGTGCATCCGAACCCAGGACGACGTCGGCTCCGGCGTCGAGGAGGGAGCGGAAGGCGAATGCGAGGTCGGTACGGCCCGGCCAATGTCGGTCAGCGACATCGCGGTCGTCAACGGCGTGCTCCGGTTGTACGCTCGCAGTCACGCCGAGTGCCGCGAATCGCGGAAGGTCGGTGCGAGCGACCATCTGGGCGTGCTCGATCATGCCACGAACGCCGACGGCGTCAAAAGCATCGAGGGCCATGGTGTTCGCATGATCTCCAATTGCGTGGACGGTCGGCACCAACCCAATACTCTGTCCCTCTCGCAGGAGTGAAATGAGTTCAGCCGTCGAATACCGAGAAATGCCATGTGCATCCGGCCCTGATTGATCCGGATACCGGTCGTAGCAGAGAGCTGTTCGGGTGTTGAGCGAGCCGTCGGTGATGATTTTGAGCGGTCCGACCGAGACTCGTGCTGTTGCACCGTCCAGGACGTGGCCGGACCGATAGCCATTGGCCTTCGCCCGATCGAGGTGCGCGGGATAGATTCCGGCGCGGACCCTGACCGGAGTCACGTGCTGAGCACTGCGGCGAAGCCATTGCGCCGGCGCATCGTCGACGTCGAGGTCGACGACCCCGACCACGCCTCTTCTCGCAGCCGCGCGAGCGGCCTCGGCAACCCAAGTGTCGAGAAGCTCTGTCGACACCTCGCCGACCCGTGCCGACAGTTCGATCGCGGCAGACTCGCGCAAAATGCAGCTCGAGTCGGTGGGCATTCCGAGAAGCTGCGCTGCCGCGGTGTTGAACCACGCCGCATGCAGATCGCCGCTGATCAGGACTACTGCAGTATCGCCGACTCGAAGGAGCTCAGCGGATGGTTCGTCGGCCCACAGCCCGTCGCGGAAACCGTATCCAACGAGCACCGAACCGTGTGGTTCGGGTGATTCAGAGAGGTGGTCGCTCACGATGGATGCGGCATGGGCGGCGGACTCTGCGGCGGACACATCTACGCGTCTCCTCGCGAGGGCCCACTGATTCATGTGGATGTGGTGGTCCCATAGCCCGGCAGCGACTGTGCGACCCTCAACAGAGATGCGTTCAGTGTTCGCTGCAGTGTCACTTCCGAACGATGCCCCCGCGGGGGCGATCGCAGCGATATGGCCGTCGCGGATCAGGATGTCGCGCGGTTCAGGTGACCGCCACATTATGCGTGCATCGGCCACGATGATGTTGGTCATTGGCCCTCCTCCGACAGCGCAGGCACCCTTTCCATCTCCTCGGCGAGTACCGGCCGAGAATACGGGCCGCTCGCGCGCAGGCCATTGACGATGTGAGAGCGGATCTTTGTCGACTTGTTCTGGCTCAGCTTGAGGCGTGCCTCGAAGCGCGTGATCTGCATCCTCAGGCCGACTGTGCCCTGCGCGACACCCCGAGTGAATTCCTCCTGCGTGGAAATGGATCGAGGATTCGGCATCGGAGCTTCGAAAGTGTCGACCAACCGGGTGAGGACCTCATAGTTTTCGGCTGGCGGCAATATCTCGGGGACTCCATACAAGTGGGCTGTCACGTGATTCCACGTCGGAATGATGTCATCGGGGTCGTACCAGCCGGGCGAAATGTAGCCATGCGGGCCCTGTACTATCAGCATCATCTCGCGTTCTCCGAGCTCGAGGTTCCGATCGTCGGGTTTGCCCACATGGCTCAAGATGCTGATGCCATCGCATTCTTCGTCGAGCAGGATCGGGTAATGCGAGGCAACGATGCCCTGCGTGGTGTCGGCCACGAATGTGCCCCACGGGTTGTTGCGGATGAGCCTCTTGACTTCGGATTCGTCCGTCGTGATGAAATGTTTGGTCTGCAGCATGCGTGCTCCTGTCGTCTCAGCCGGCCAATCGGTCTTCGCGACGCCGTCGTTGTTCGCCTGGGTCGGGAAAAGGCACGGCACCTAGCAGGCGATGGGTGTAGGGGTGTTGCGGCGCGGAAAGGATCTGGCTTCGTTCGCCGTGTTCGATGCTGATCCCTTCTTTCATGACGATGACCTGGTCACACAGCGAATCCACGACTGCGAGATCGTGGCTGATGAAGAGGCATGCGAAGTGCAATTCGCGCTGCAGTCGTCGCAGCAGATCGAGTACGGTCGCCTGAACCGACACGTCAAGGGCCGAGGTGGGTTCGTCGGCGATAAGCAACGATGGATTGAGCGCCAAAGCACGGGCGATGGAGACTCGTTGGTTCTGTCCTCCCGACAACTCGTGGGGATATCGCGCCGACCAGTGAGCCGGCAATTCGACGGACTCGAGTAGTGTCGATACTCGCTTGGAAAGCTGAGCATTTGTCAGTTCCTCATGTACACGCATCGGTGCGGCAACGGCCTGGCCGATCGTGCGGCGCGGGTCCAATGCTCCAGACGGGTTCTGGAAGACGAATCCGATGTGGGATTTGAGGCCACGGATCTCTCGGCGGGACAGGGCGCTGATATCTCGCCCGCTGATGCTGATGCGGCCCCGTGAGACGGGCGCGAGGCCGATGATGCTCTTTCCGATAGATGATTTGCCTGAGCCCGATTCGCCGACGAGACCGAGCATCTCGCCCTCACGAATGCGAAAGGAAACGTCGTCAACTGATCGGATGCTGTGTCCTCGACGTCCTCGATACTCAACACTGAGGTTTTCGACCTCAAGCACGCTCTGCTTGTCTTCGAAATGGTGTTCTCGCTGGCCAGCTCCTAATCGCGGGACTGCGGCGAGCAGTGCCTGCGTGTATTCGGCATTCGGCGAGTCGAAGAGCTGTCTTGACGGGGCTGTCTCTTCGACTCGACCGTCGCGCATGACGACGACCCGGTCGGCGAAATCGGCCACGACACCCATGTCATGGGTGATCATCACGATTGCTGTTCCGAGTCTCTCCCGGAGGCGATGTAGCACATCGAGGATGTCTCGCTGAACTGTCACATCGAGCGCAGTCGTCGGTTCGTCTGCGATGAGCACCTCGGGGTCGCAGGCGAGTGCGATCGCTATCATCACGCGTTGGGCCTGACCCCCTGACAATTGGTGGGGATACGAAGCGAGCTTGACTTCCGGCTCGGGCATCTCCACCAGTCTCAAGAGTTCGAGAGCCCGCTGTGACCGTTCCTGTTTCGACATTTCACGTTTGTGATGTCGAAGCATTTCGGTGAGTTGGTAGCCAACGGTGAAGACCGGATCGAGTGCGCCGAACGGGTCTTGGAATATCATGGCGGCTCGTGTTCCCCGTACCGCAGCAAGACCCGAAGATCCCGCCTCGATCACGTCGACATCCCCGATGTGGATCTCGCCGGATACCTCCGCGTTGGGCGGAAGCAGGCCGAGAGCAGCCAGTGAAGTGACGCTCTTTCCTGACCCCGATTCGCCCACGATCGCGAGTGCTTCGCCTGCGGCCACGTCGAAGTCCACTCGGCGGACTGCCTCGATCAGTTGACCTCCGACGCGGAAACCGACGGAGAGGTCCCGGACGGAGAGCACGATCGTCGAATCGGTTTCAGTCATTGCCTTCTCTGTCACGGTAAGCCTCCCAGTCGTTGAGGATTTGGCGATGGTATCCCTCGAGCCAATCCATGTAGCGAGCCGCGTTCCGCAGTCGCTTTCGGGGCGATTCGGCTTCTTCGGGGAGCTCGCTGAGCCCGGTCTTGAACGCTGCCGACATGCGTCGGAGGTAAACTCGTTCGCCTGCGAGGAAGGCACCCCATGCATCGTCCTCGACTCGGAAGTAGTGTCGGCGGTCCCCGGAAACGGTGTGCCGTTTGATGAAGCCGACGGTCTGCAGCTCACGTGTGGCGGTGGAAACAGAGCCTGCACTGGCGCCCAGAGCCTGCACGATCTGCTCCGATGATAGGTACGGTTCATCGACGATGAGCATCAGGCCGAGCACTCGGCCGACCATGCGGCCAGCGTTCATTGCCGAAAATGCAGTTGCGAAATCGTCGATGAAGGCGCGTGACTCCTGCGAGAGCTCAAGAGGTGCCGAAGAGTGAGATTCAGTCATAGAGACATCTTTTCAAGGATCGGCTGGGGATTGCCCGTGTTGAGCGCATCCCTGTACTTATCGATGGGCCAATGAGTCATTCCACCGACGTGGACGGCAGCGATTGCACCGGTGCTATCTCGGTCGTAGCGAATGGTCTCACCTGTTGGGCCGAAACCTGGAATCCGTTCTGTGCGGATCGAGTCGTCGACGATCGATAGGGTCTGGTGAGCTTTCGCCGGGTCCGCTTGCCGTGGGTCGATCGCGAGGAGTCTGCCGCCGAATGGGACGATGTCGAGGACTCCCCACAAGCAGGCGAACCGACCGGAATACTCTGTGAGATCGCGGTCGGACTTCGGGCCCGTGTCATCGAGAGCAAGGTCTATGAGTGAGAAGAGTCCGGCTGCGAACGGATCTGCGTGACCATCGATCGCATTGGTGAGAACGCAGATAACGATTCCCTCGTATGGGTCGATCCATGTCCTCGTGATGTGACCGGGGTAGCCGCCGCTGTGACCAATGACTTCGCGATCGCCGAGGCTGCGAAGATCGAAGCCGAGGCCGTAGCGGCCGACGACTTCTCCGCGCACCTTCACTCGTGACTCCTCGCGCTGAGTGATCCGTTTGCTCTTGTCGCTGATCAGAGACACATCGCCGAAGGTGTGAGCGGCTCCGTACCGAGTGAGATCAGCAGCCGTCGAGTACCACCCGGTGGCGGCCGACATTGCGCGAGTGTCGATGTGTCCGATCCGCTGACGAGGTTCCGCAGCAGTGAGTCGCGCAGTATGGCCGGCAGCAAAGTCCTCGGCACGGTTTGCCGCATATTCCGGACCGAAGTCCTCAAGATGGAGTCGGTCGACGATCTCGGCCGTGACATAGTCGTTGTACGGTCGGCCCGATGCCGATTCGATGATGGCGCCGAGCAGCGAGTATCCGATATTTGAGTATTTGAAATGTTCATTGGCGGACAAGACTGCGCCTTCGGTCCGCAGGCAGTCGAGCAGCGCCGTGCGGTCGGGGAAATCATAGCCTCTCTGCCAGAAGTCGGACTCGGAACCGTCACGGATCACGCCCCCTTGATGACCGAGAAGTTCGCGGATGGTGACACTCCCAACGTCAGTCCCTTTGAGTTCGGGGATGTGAGCGGCTGCGGTGTCGTCGAGTCGCAGGCTTCCCGACTCGGCCAACTGCATGACCGAAGTCGCCGTCATGGTCTTCGAATGGGAGGCAATGCGAAACAGATGCCCCGTGGTCATCGGCACTCCGCTCACAGCGTCGGCGTCACCCCACGCGGTGTTGAGGACCAGTTCGCCGCCGACCCGCACAGCGGCCTGGAGGCCCGGAGCTCCGGTGTACTCCCCCCGAAACGCGAGCCAGGATTCGAGATATGGGGCAAGGGAGCGGATCGCATCTGCATGGTCGGCGGTCATTTCCGTCCTTTCGGGTCGAGGGCGTCGCGGAGGATGTCGCCCAGAGTGATGAGGCTGAGTACTGTCAGTGTGAGGAAGAGTCCTGGATACAACAGTAGGTGCGGCGCCGTTTGAAAATACGATTGCGCGGTCGCCAACTGTAGACCCCACGAAATTGACGGCGTTCGCAGACCGACCCCGAGGAATGTCAGCGTGGACTCGGCCACGATGACATTTCCGACCATGGTGGTCACGATCGCCAGCACCGGTCCGAGAGAGTTGGGAATGACGTGTTCTCGTAGAATCCGCCCATCCGTCATGCCGATCGCACTTGCCGCCTGCACGAACTCGCTTTCGCGGACGCTCCGTACGGAGCTGCGGACGAGGCGTGCGAGAGTCGGCCAAGTGAAGAGCGCGAGTACCAGCGCGACGATGATGGCAGATCGAGTTCCCACACTGTTCAGCACCACGATGGCGCCGAGCAGGAACGGGAAGCCGAGGAAGACATCGGTAAGTCGCGAGATGATGCGGTCGGCAATGCCGCCGTAGTACCCGGCACTCGTACCGAGAGCCAGAGCGACGATGGCGCACAGTCCGGTCGTGACGAAGCCGATGAGCAGAGAAGTCCGAGTGCCGAAGAAGACGTTCGCGAGAATGTCGCAGCCCTGGATATCGGTTCCGAACGGATGAGCCGTGCTCGGGGGCTTGGCGCTGAGCGCGAGTTCACACGCTCGAGGGTCCGAGGTGCTGAAGAGTCCGGCCAGTGTTCCGGGCATGATGGCGATGACTGCGAGCAGGCCCATTGCCACGGCGCAGATCCAGAACAAAGGTCGTGAGCGAAGGCTGGCCCAGACGCCACGATTCGCGCCTGCTCCGGTCTGCTCTCTCTGATCGACGAATTGTTCAGTCATGTCTGATCCTCGGATCGAGAGCGGAGTTGATGAGGTCGACGACAACGCTGATGACGAGGAAGATGACGATGAGCGCCGTACCGACACCGACCACAGTCGGCCCCTCGTGTGTGCGGATGCCGTCGAAGAGGAGTTGGCCGATTCCGGGAAGATTGAAGATGCCCTCGATGACGACGGTGCCGCCGAGGAGGAACCCGAGATCGATCGCCAGAAACGTGAGAACCGGGGCGACGGAGTTGCGCAGCACGTGAACGCCGACGATCGAGCTGTTCGGCATGCCTTTGGCGACAAGCGTGCGGACGAAATCGGAGCGCATCGTGTCGACGACGCTTCCGCGCATGAGCCGAGACACCGCTGCGAGTCCGAATACCGCGATGACGACGGCGGGCAACAGGTAGGCGGTCGGCCATCCGTCTGAGACTCCGGCTACCGGGAACCATCCGAGTTGGAGTCCGAAGAGCAGCTGGGCCGCAACCCCGAGCACGAAGACTGGAATGGAGGTCGCTATGATCGTTGCCGTGAGGATCGTGCGATCGATGGCGCCTCCAGAGCGCAGGCCGGCGATGAGCCCGAGTCCGACACCGATGATGATCTCGATCCCCCAGGCGGTCAGGGCGAGGGTGATTGTCACCGGCCATCGGGCCGCCATCCGTGATGACACCGACGCTCCGTCGAATGTCGTGCCGAGGTCCCCGGTGAAGAGACCACCGATGTAGCGCAGGTACTGCAGCCAGATGGGATCGTTGAGATTGTACTGGTCTCGCAATTGGGCGACGACGTTGTCCGGCAACGGGCGATTGCCGCCGAGAGCAGCAATGGGATCGCCCGGGAGCGAAAAGACCATGAGATAGATGAGGAACGTGACTCCGATGAAGACGATGGCGAGTTCAAGAATCCGCCTGGACGTGTAGCGGATCATTGGTCGTTCTCGTCGACTAGGAGTGCGGCGATTTCAAGTGTCGAAGCGAATTGCACTCCGACCAACTGTTCGATGGGCAACGTCGTCAGATCACCCACGGAATCGGCCTCGGCGAGCCACGATTCGTAAGTTCTCTCGAAGTCATTGCAGAGTCGACGGAGGCGCGGGTGTGCCGTTCCGGCGCATACCTCCGCGTTGAGGGCACGCAACAGCATTCCGCCGTAGCGCAGGCGAAAGCACCGCACGAGGTCGTCATTGGTGAAGACTTCGGCGACGGTCGCTTCCCGATGGCTCTCCGGCGCAGCGGCCCGGCGAGCTTCAGCATCTCCGGCCTCGCTCATCAGCGGCACGAAAGCGCTGGATGCACGAAGGAAGGGAGTGTCCTGATGAAGGTCCGGTGCCGCCGCATCGAAGATCCGTTGAAGTTCTTCGCCGAGACCACGCAGTCCTGCGGCCTTCTCTTCGAGCACGTCCGCGTAGGAGCGCCCGCTGGGCGCGATGTCTTGGGATTCGGGATGCGTCCAATACGGCAGCTCCGCCACAAAGGTGAGCGAGCCGTGGCGTGTGACGTAGTCAGCGGTGCTGCCGCCACTGATGATGGTGACCGGGTCGAGGCCCTGTTTTTCGAGGTCGTCGTACCGTTCGAGGCTCAGCGGAGCGTGGTAGACAGCCTCGCCGTAGGCGTGAGAGTCGGCAGACTCGGGTTCGCCAGCTTCAAGGGGGAGCCCGAAGTGTGCGGGAATAGCATGCAGAGAATCGACGGCGCCTGCAAGCTGCCGGTTGAGATAGTAGTAGACCCCGCCGAGCTCGGCGTTGTGGAGACCGACCAGGAGGATCGGCGACGTTTCATCGATCAATCTCATGAGCGCAAACGTCTCAGGGATGACCGCGTCGAAGTGGGCGCGTTTGTAGGTGAATGGGAAAGACCATTCGATCTGTTCATCCGGAGCGGGGCGGTAGAAGTGTCGGGCATAGTGGGTTCGTTGAGACGGATCTGAGAACCAGCCCTCATTGAGGCGCGTGCCATCAGGATCGATGCAGGGAACGATATGCCACGTGAGTCCCATTGCCGTTGAAGGATCGTCGACAAGGGAATCCGCCAATCGGGCGACGGTGTGAAACCCGATCGGCTCGTTCGGATGGACACCGCCGACGACGATGACGTGGCGTGGGCCGTCCCCGATGATGAACTCGTGTATGGCCTCTCCGAGCCGGGAAGTTCCGATGCGCCGCTTGTGGACCTCCGGTTCGCGTTCGGCCCGGTCATCGAAATCCGACAACAGTTCGTCGACCGTCGGAAACGTCGTGACCGGGTCGAACTTCTCGGCTCGTCCGAGGATGCTCGAGAGCCGAGATTTCGACGTTTTCTGAGTATGCATGCGTCCTGGTCTTTCGTCTTCTGGCGGTGGAAATCGGGCGTGTGTCCTTGCAGGCCACTCGGGGCACAGGCTCAATCGGCGAGCTTGACCTTCGTCAGTTGGGGATTGCCGACCGGAGACGTGGGGAGATCGGCGATCTTGTCCGAGGTGACATAGGAGTAGGTCTCGAAGAACAAGGGCGGCGCAGGGAAATCCTTGAGCAGAAGATCCTGGACATCCGCATATGCTTCCCCGGTGCCGTCGTCGTCCTTGTCTGCCTTGCGAATCGCCGAGGCGATATCCTCGGTGTACCAGGGAACACAGTTGGCACATCCGCCGTCCTTGATGAAGAGAGAGCGCAGCGTCGCCTGCTGGCTCGGATACAGCGCTCCCCACCGTGAGAAGAACGGGCCATCGACCTTCTCAGCGGTCCGGTTGTCGAGAAACTCTGCCCAATCGGCACTCGGACGAGCGGTGGCGTCGACTCCCAAATTCTGGCGGAGATTGTTCGCGATTGCGTTGTAGAGATCGTCGTAACCTCCGCCGCCCGGGTAATAGATCTCCATTGCACCATCGAAGCCGCCTGCCTCGTCGAGGAGCTTCTTCGCTGTCTCCGGATCGTACTTGCAGTAGTCACCACACAGTCCATCTGGAGTTCCTGGCTCGACCGCGGGTGTGAAGGCGTCCGCAGGAACGAACTGTCCACCATAGATGACGTCATTGATCGAATCGCGATCGATGGCCATGGAAATGGCCTGTCGCACTTTCACATCCTTGTAACGCGCGTCCCAGAGCGGGAGGCCGAGATAGGAGATTCCCGGCGCATCAAAGGTGTAAAGGCTGTCGCCGAAGTCGGCTTCTGACTGGGGAAGTCGGTTCGGTGGGACCGAGGCGATATCGAGGTTGCCGGCACGAACATCTGTGTACGCTGTGGCGAGATCTGTGTAGGGCTTGAAGGTGATGGAATCGACCGTCGGGGCATCGCCGGCGTAATCGTCATTGGCCGTGACTGTGAAGGGCTGGTTCTCGGCGTAGTCACCGTCCATTTCAAACGGACCGTTGCCGACAGGATGCTTGGTGTAGGCGTCAAAGTCCTTCATAGCGCTCTCCGGCATCGGGAACATTGCTGTTTGCGCCTGGCTCACCTGTAAGGGGAACTGACTATCGGCGTCCTTGAGCTCGACAGTGAAAGTCAGATCGTCGACGAAGTGGAGTCCGGACATCTTCTTCGTCGACGGTTCTCCCTTTTCGGGATTGAGGTCATCGAAACCAACGATGTTCGCCAGCTGCCCGGCATTCTCAAAGGCGTTCGGTCCATATGCCGCTGCGTTCCAAGAGTCGATATAGCTCTGCGCGGTCACTGGCGTCCCGTCGTGGAACGTCCACCCATCGCGAAGCGTGATTGTCCATGTGACTGAATCGTCGCTCTCGATCGACTTCGCTTGAATGTAGTCGATCTTTCCGTCCGATTCGACGAAGGTCAGAGGCGACCATAATGCGGCACTGAAATCGAAGGCCACAGACTGTCGTGCTGGGACCAGTGTTGTCGGATCGGTGACACCGACGCTGATCGAACGGTCGCCTTCATCGGAACCGCCACTCGAACACGCCGACAGCGTCAGAGTGATCACTAATGCGGCGATAGTGGAAAAGCGCAGTGTTCTCATCGAATCTCCTCATTGAAATGCGTGCAGCACCACTGTGCAATCGACGCTGCGCTCCGCAAATTGTTCACTTCGCGGCGATATCTATAGCCAACACCGCTTGGGGGAGGAAGGTCAATAGCGAATCATCAGAAAGTTCAGAAAATGCTAAACTTTCACGACAAGCGACCATCAGTGATGTGGGCGCTGCTAATCATGGTCAGATGTCGTATCGACGCCCGCTATGGCACCGACCTTCAGACACTCAAGCACGGGCCCGCTGCGCGACAGGGCCTCGCAGGAGGCTGGGAGCGGACTAGCTCGATTCACGGAAAACAGCCCAGCTTTGAAACTGGACTGTTTTGCCGATTGGGCTGAAACCAAGTCAGCCTTTCTGGTGAATCTCCTTCAGTGATTGCCGTGCGGCCAGATAGCCGCACATTCCGTGAGCGCCGGGCCCGGGAGGAACCGCCGCAGAACACAGGTAGATTCCGGGATGATCGTTGCCGGGCGGACTCAGTCGATACGGGTTGAGCCCCGGCACCGGACCGAAGACCAGCTGCAGAGGATCCTTCCGGCCGGTGAGGATGTCACCGCCGACGAAGTTCGAGTTGAGAGCCTCGATGGCGGCGGTTCCGCGCGGAGTCAGCGCGAGGATGCGATCACGGGTTCCGGGCGCGAAACGTTCGATCTGCGCGAGGATCGCCTCGGTGGCATCGCCGGTGAAACCCGCAGGCACATGCGCATAGCAGTCGATGGGCACGACGGAACCGCGTCCGCGAGTTGGATCAGCGAGGTGCTGCTGAGCGAGGAGGACGAATGGCCTCTCCGGCATCCGGCCTCGTGCGGTCTCACTTTCCGCGAACGCCGTCTCCTCATATGTTCCGGAGAGGTGAACCGTTCCGGCTCGGCGGGAGGGGTCGTAGGACCACGGGATCCCACCGTCCACGGCTAACGCGAGCTTGAACGCCGCCGGCCCGTTCTTCCACCGCTTCAGACCTCGCACCGCCCGCCTGGGCAGGGAGGCGCCCGCGATGCGAGCAGCCTCGGCGGGGCCGGTGTTGAGCATGAGCACATCGACGGCCGCGAGCTCCCGCGCATCGTCGATCCGGTGTCCGGTCTCCACCCGTCCGCCCAAGGTCAGGAGGAGGGACTCCATCGCCGAGGTGATCCGACCGGAGCCGCCGACCGCCACCGGCCAGCCGTAGTAGTGCGCAGCGGAGGCCAAGGACGTTCCGATCGCGGCCGAGAGCGGAACGTCGAAAGGGCCGAAAGTGTGAGCCGCGACCCCAGACCACAGGGCACGGGCCTCGTCGGTGCGAAAGTATTTGGCGACTGCCGCAGCCGGCAGCGCCGCGCGCATCCCGAGAGTGGCGAGGTGGATGGGGTGCCGGGGCACATGGACGAGAGATTGCAGGAACTCATCGGCAATCGTCGGCATCCGTGAGGCCACGGGGGAGAAGAACCGCCGGTACTGTTCGGCATCTGAACCCAGCGTCCGTGAGGTCTCGACCACGGAGCGAACAGCGTGGGCTCCACGACCGTCATCGAGTGGATGTGAGAACTCAACATCCGTGTAGGCCCATTCCAGTCCGTGCTGGGCCAGGTCGAATTTCCGGGCGAACTGAGATGCCAGCCCGAATGCATGATGGCTCGAACACTCGTCATGGATCAGTCCCGGAAGAGTGAGATCTGAGCTGCGAGCCCCGCCTCCCACCCTGTCCTCGGCCTCGTACACCGTGACCGAGACGCCTGCGGCGGCCAAGGAGATGGCTGCCGCCAGGCCGTTCGGCCCACTGCCGACCACAGCAGCAGTCTTCATTCTCAGGCTCCTCGTCTGGTCACGCTGATGCAGTCGGCGACCTTCAGAGTTCCACGTTCCACGATTCCCACGACGGCGTCAATGACCCTATCGTGCTGGCTTGCCTTGTGGATCGGCTGAGTGAACAGCGGCGACAGTGAGCGCCTGCTCACCTTGTGTCCGAAATATCGGACGAATTTCACTGATCCCGGTTCAGAGTCGCACTCGAGCGGTCCATACTGAGGAGGAATCATTCTCAACCGCTAAGGACCTTGTCGTGCAGCTCTTCACCGGGATCAGCGAATTGGTCGTCAACGACCTCGACCATGTGGGCGAGCTCGGCGTCATCGAAGACGCGGCTCTCCTCATCGACGATGGTCGCGTCGTCTGGTCAGGACCGTCCGCTCAGGCGGACACCGAACTCCGGGACCACCTTGGCGAGGCTCGATCTGAGACCTCGACCGGCACCGTCCTCAAAGATGATGACATCGCCAACGGTGAAGTCACCTCGGCGATCGCCGGCGTCGAAGTCGAGACCATCGACCTGGGCGGCAAGGCCGTCATCCCGGGCTTCGTCGACAGCCACAACCACCTCATCTTCGCCGGCGACCGATCGGCGGAGTTCGCCGCGCGCATGGCGGGGGAGAAGTACTCGGCCGGTGGCATCGCCACGACCGTTGCGGCCACTCGGGCCGCCAGCGACGAGGAGCTCGAGGCCAACCTCGTCCACCTCATGAGTCAGGCCACCCGGCAGGGCACGACGACCTTCGAGGTCAAGTCCGGCTACGGTCTGACCGTCAAGGACGAACTGCGCGCGCTGGAGATCATCAACCGCCACACCGAGGAATCCACGCTCATCGCCGCCCACGTGGTGCCGCCGGAGTTCAAGGAGAACCCGGAAGCCTACGTCGACCTCGTCATCGATGAGATCATCCCGGCCGCGACCGGCCAGGCCAAGTGGATCGACGTGTTCTGCGAAAAGGGCGCCTTCACCGAAGACCAGACGCGTCGCATCATCGAAGCAGGCAAGGCCGCGGGCATGAAACCGCGCCTGCACGCCAACCAGCTCACCGACGGGGGAGCGCTCCGACTCGGCGCCGAACTCGGCTGCGTGTCCGTCGACCATGCGACATTCGCCTCCGATGAGGACCTCGCAGTCCTCGCCGAGGCGGGCACCGTCGTCACGCTGCTGCCGAGCATCGAATTCTCCACCCGCCAGCCCTACCCAGACGCCCGCCGCTACGTAGAGGCGGGAGTCAGCCTGGCGATCGCCACGGACTGCAACCCGGGGTCGGGATTCTCCAACAGCATCCCCTTCACGATCGCCATCGGGGTTCGCGATATGCACTTCACCGTCGAACAGGCAGTCTGGGCCGTCACCGCCGGCGGCGCCAACGCCCTGCAGCGCACCGATGTCGGCCACCTCGGCGCCGGAGCTCAGGCCGACCTCGCCATCCTCGACGCACCCAGCTACCGGCACCTGGCCTACCGGCCCGGCGTCCAACTCGTCGAACGCGTCTACCGCGGCGGCGAACTCGTCGCCGACAACAGACCCCGGGTCTGAACTTCTGAGGGCCGGTTCCGGCACTCCCGCGTCTTCACCGTCTGATGACACCACATGAACGTATAACTCACTCAACCGAAAGGTCCCAGATGTCAGTCTTCATCGATCTCGATCCCGATACCCTCACATTCGCCCAGGTGGTCGACGTCGCCCGCCACGATGCGAAGGTGGCCCTGAGCGAGACCACCCTGGCCCGCGTGAACAAATACCGCGAAGCCATCGACGCGCTCGCCCAGGCTGAGAAGCCCGTCTACGGAGTCTCCACCGGCTTCGGGGCACTGGCCCAGCGCCACATCCCCGCCGAACTGCGCACCCAGCTGCAGAAATCACTCATCCGCTCCCACGCGGCAGGCGTCGGCGAACCCGTCGAACGCGAGGTCGTGCGCGCACTCATGCTCCTGCGTGCCCGCACCCTGGCCACCGGCCGAGCAGGGGTGCGCGCCGAGGTGCTCCAGACCTACGTCGACCTCCTCAACGCCGGCATCACACCGGTCGTCCACGAATACGGATCGCTGGGCTGCTCCGGTGACCTCGCGCCGCTCTCGGCCTGTGCCCTCGTCGTCATGGGTGAAGGCGTGGCCGCCGGACCAGACGGAGTTGCCGGCCCCGCCGACGAAGTGCTGGCCGCGGCTGGAATCGCTCCGGTCACCCTGGCAGAGAAGGAAGGCCTGGCGCTGGTCAACGGCACCGACGGCATGCTCGGCATGCTCATCATGGCCCTGACCGACCTGGAGAACCTGCTCACCGCCGTCGACGTCTCCGCGGCCATGAGCATCGAGGGACTCTTCGGCACAGACGCCGTCTTCGCCCCCGAACTCCACTACGCCCTGCGCCCCCACGACGGCCAGTCCGCGGCCGCCGCGAACATGCTGACCTCGTTGAAGGACTCGGGCATCACCGCCAGCCACCGCGACTCGACCCACCTGGTCCAGGACGCCTACTCGATGCGCTGCGCCCCGCAGGTCAACGGCGCCGCCCGTGATGCCGTCGCCTTTGCCACGCAGGTCGCCGAGCGTGAACTGCGTGCGGCCATCGACAATCCCGTCGTGCTCACCAACGGCATGGTCTCCTCCAACGGCAACTTCCACGGCGCGCCCCTGGCCCACGCCCTGGACTTCCTCGCCATCGTCGCCGCCGATGTCGCCTCGATGTCCGAACGCCGCACCGACCGGATGATGGACGTGACCCGCAACCAGGATCTGACCCCGTTCCTCGCCGACGACGCCGGCGTCGACTCGGGTCTGATGATCGCCCACTACACCCAGGCCGCGATGGTCTCCGAGGCCAAGCGCAACGCCAGCCCCGCCTCGGTGGACTCGATCCCGTCCTCGGCCATGCAGGAAGATCACGTATCGATGGGCTGGTCGGCCGCCCGCAAGCTGCGCAAGGTCGTCGACAACCTCGCAAGCGTCGTCGGCATCGAGTTCTACGCCGCCTCGCGGGCCTGCGATATGCGTGAAGCCGCACCGGCACCGGTCACCGGCGCCGTGATCTCCGCGATCCGCGAAACCGTTCCCGGTCCCGGCCCGGACCGCTTCCTGTCCCCGGAGCTGGCCGAGACGATCGCCAAGGTCAAGGACGGCTCCCTGGTGGCCGCTGCCGAGTCGGTCTCACCGCTGCAGCACACCGTCACCTCAGCCGCCGGAACCTGGCTGCCCGAAGGCGGATCACCGGCGGTCAACGACCCCGAGTTCACCGCCCTGGGCAACCTCGATGCCGCCGCCGAAGCCTCCGGCACCGATGCGGCGACGACGCATCGGGATGCTTCCGGCGTCAACAGTTCGGGCGAGGCGAACTGAGATGAGCGACGTGGTCTCCCTCCTGGCCCAGATCGAGGACACCGGCCGTGACACTCGTGGTCCCGGCTACCAGCGGGCAGGGTTCTCGAACACCGAACGCGAACTCCGTGACTGGTTCCTCGCCGAGGCGGCCCGCCGTGGCCTCGACACCGAGATCGATGACAACGGCATCACCTGGGCGTGGGCGACCGCGCCCGGTGACGATGCCGTCGTCACCGGCTCTCACCTCGACTCCGTCCCCGGCGGCGGTGCCTTCGACGGCCCCCTCGGCGTCGCCTCGGCGCTGGCGGCCTTCGACGAACTCAAGGCATCAGGAGCACTCGAGCGTGCCCAGCGGCCGCTCGCGCTCGCAGTCTTCCCCGAGGAGGAGGGTTCACGCTTCGGAGTCGCCTGCCTCGGATCGCGCCTCATCACCGGCGCTATCGAGGCCGACCGGGCACTGGGTCTCACCGACGCCAATGGTG
The DNA here is from genome assembly GCF_021532275.1 of Brevibacterium sp. UCMA 11754. Taxonomy (GTDB): domain Bacteria; phylum Actinomycetota; class Actinomycetes; order Actinomycetales; family Brevibacteriaceae; genus Brevibacterium. The sequence goes on along the minus strand of NZ_JACBOT010000029.1, from coordinate 78,488 downwards.
ACACCTTCGCCGACGTTGCCCGCGGATACGGGCTCGACCCGAACCGCATCGGCACCGACGAAGCTCGGCTGGAGAAGGTCGGATCCTTCATCGAGCTCCATGTCGAGCAGGGCATCGGTCTCATCAACACCGACCAGGCAGTGGCGATCGGCTCCTCGATCATCGGCCACGGCCGCTGGCACTTCGCGTTCTCCGGCCAGGGCAATCACGCCGGCACCACCCCGATGAGCCACCGCGCGGACCCAGTCGTCGCGGGCAGTCGCGTCATCGGAGATATCCCGGTCCTCGCTGCCGGCCACGACCAAGCCGTGGCCACGGTCGGCCGTACCCTCATCCACCCGGGCGGGACGAACGTCATCGCCTCGGGCATGAGCTTCTGGCTCGACATCCGTCACGCCGATGACGCTGTCGTCAAGCAGGTGCTCGAGTCGATCTCGAAGCGCGCGCAGGACCACGCCGGTGACACCGGGGTTCAGGTGAGCATCTCGCAGGAGTCCTATTCACCGACGACCTACTTCACGAAAGAGCTCAACGATCGGCTGATCTCTCTGCTGCCGAACGCACCGCTGCTGCCTTCGGGTGCCGGACACGATGCGGGCATCCTCGCCCCGCACGTGCCCTCGGCGATGCTCTACGTGCGCAACCCGACCGGCGTCTCGCATGCTCCTGAGGAAGCCTGCGAGGTCGATGACCAGCGGGCAGGTGTCTCCGCCCTGGTCAAGGTCCTCGAAGGGGAGCTTGGAATCGTGGGGGTCGCATCATGAGCACGCGTTTCTGGTGCGAAACCGCCTGGGTCGACGGAGAGGTCGCCACCGGCGTCCTGCTTACTGCCGATGAGACAGGCACCCTGACCTCAGTCGAGACCGGAATCGACACCCCACCCACCATCGCCGAGGTGGTTCCCGGCTTCACTCTGCCCGGTGGGGTCAACGCCCACTCCCATGCCTTCCACCGCATCCTGCGCGGCCGCACCCACGGTGACGGCGGCACCTTCTGGACCTGGCGTAAGGTCATGTACTCCGTGGCCGCGAAGCTGAGTCCGGAGAACTACGAAACCGTGGCTCGTGCGGTCTTCGCGGAGATGCTCGCCGGCGGCTACACCTCGGTGGGTGAATTCCACTACGTCCACCACGCACCCGACGGGACGCCGTATGAGAGCACTCATGCGATGGAACGGGCGCTGGCACGAGCAGCTGCCTCGGCGGGATTGCGGATCCGACTCCTCGACACCTGCTACCTCACCGGCGGCATCGACACCGAGCTCTCGGAAGAGCAAGCTCGCTTCGGTGACGGCACCATCGACGGATACATGGACCGCCACGCGGCTCTATCCGAGTCTTTCGCCACCGAGTTCCCGGTCAATGCCCCTGGTGAGAGCTTCGTACGCGTGGGATCGGCCATCCACTCGATCCGCGCGGTCCCGGCAGCCAATCTGCCCAGATTCGCCGAACTTGAGGGACCCGTTCACGTGCACCTGTCCGAACAGCCGGCAGAGAACGAAGCCTGCCAAGCCGCCTACGGCACGACACCCACGCAGGTCCTCGACCGCTCCGGTGTCGTCGCGTCGAATCTTTCGGCTGTCCATGCCACCCACCTCAGCGATGAGGACATCGCGACCCTGGGAGGGGCCGAGGCCAACATCGTCATGTGCCCATGCACGGAAGCCGACCTGGCCGACGGCATCGGCCCGGCCCGCGAACTCGCCGATGCCGGTGCCACGATCTCGATCGGCTCTGATCAGCACGTCGTCCTCGACGCCCTGCGCGAGACCCAGGGCATGGAAGCCGGGGAACGACTGCGCTCAGGCCAGCGAGGCCGTTTCTCACCGGCCGAGCTCATCACCTCGCTGACGACGGGCGGGGCACGCAGCCTCGATCTGCCGGTCGGAGAACTGGCCGTGGGCAAGGCGTGCGACTTCATTGCAGTGAGAACCGACAGCATGCGCACCTTCGGTTCGGTGGGAGAGCAGATCATTCTCTCGGCCACCTCGGCGGATGTGACTATGACTGTCAGCGGTGCCCAAGTCCGGGTCCGCGACGGTGTGCACACCGAACTCGGCGAAATCTCGGACCTCTACCGGGCTGCGTTCTTCGCCCTTGGAATGGAGGACTGAACCGTGGCTGAGGTTCCGACACTGCGGCGCTCGATCGCGATTCTTCGGCATCTTGCCTCATCGAATCGTCCGATCTCCGCCGGTGCACTGGTGCGGGCGCTGGAGATCCCACGCTCGAGTGCCTACGAACTGCTCACCGTGCTCGAGGAGCTGGGACTCGTCGTTCGCACTGAAACGGGATATGTCCTGGGGGCTGGAGTGCACGAGCTGGGCAGCTCCTACCTGCGCACAAATCCTCTGCAGCGCCTGGCACAGCCCATCGTTCGGCAGCTGGCCGACGATACCGCTGCTACAGCTCAGCTTGCCGTCATCCGCGGTTGGGAGACCGTGTACGTTCTCAAGGAGCAGTCGCTGAAATCGGTCGCGGTGATCACTGCGACCGGTGTGCGCATGCCCAGCTACCTGACGGCGACCGGGCGGGCGATACTCGCGCACCTGCCCAAGTCAGAGGTACTGGCGATGTTCCAATCCGAGTCCGGATTCGTCACCCGCACCGGCCAGGGACCCACCACGGTCAAGGCGCTCAACGCGATCCTGGCACAGGATCGGCGAGCCGGGTGGGCGATCGAACACGGCGAGGTCACCCCCGGGATTTCGACGATCGCCGCTCCCGTTTACGATGTCCTCTCCCGTCCGATCGCAGCCATTGGGCTCTCTCTTGGCGGTGATGCGCTGGGCTCAGGAGCCTCCGGTGACGCGCTGGACGAGGACGCCGACACCGAGCCGCTCGTGGACAAGGTCCTCGCCGCTGCCGCCGAGGTGACCTCTAAGCTGAGGTGAGCGTCCTCAGCCAGAACAACAAAGCGGACCACTTGTCGTCGAGGGAGCAGGTTGTAGCGTCTCCCGTCGAAGCTAAGTGGTCCGCTCGATGAAGCGTGGAGTCAGGCAGGGATGATCGGAGACGGGGACGAAGTGTGACAAGCGCATTCGGATGAATCACCGGTTGGCCTCCGGACCGGTCTTCATGAGCGTGCACCGTAAGAGGAGCATGATGATGAGAGATACTGCAGTAAGCGCCGAGGCGACATATGCCGGCGCAAGCAGACCCAGGCCGGTGGACAGTCCGAATGCACCAAGCACCGGCCCAGCGGCAGCTCCGATGTTCAATGCTGCGGTTGCATACGAACCGCCCATGGTCGGCGCACCCGACGCTGCATACAGCACACGAGTGATCAATGTGCTGCCCACGCCGAACGACAGGAAGCCCTGAACTAAGACGAGAACGATGAGAGCAACAGGGTTCGACGCTGTCGCGGCCAGTAAGATCCAGCCTGCCAGCAGCAGTGGTCCACCGACCGCGAGCACTGTGCCTGGTCGTTGATCTGATAGTCGTCCAGCGATCGTGACGCCGAAGAACGAACCGCTGCCGAACATCACCAGGGCGAGTGGCACCCAGAATTCGTCCAGCCTCGCGGTCTCAGTCACGACCGGCGCGAGGAAGGTGAATACCGCAAAGGTCCCTCCGTTGATCAGCGCGCCAAGTGCCATGGTCAGGACGAGCCGCGGCGTCGCCAACTGGCCGAGTTCCGTAAGGAGACTTGGCGAGGATGCGGTGGATGCAGTCTGAGCTGCAGTATTCGCGATGCCTCGTATGATTCCGAAGATCGCGGGAAGACAGAGCAAGGCGATCGCCCAGAACGTGGCTCGCCAGCCCAATGCTGTGCCGAGTAGCGCCCCACCAGGGACACCTGCGACGGTTGCGATCGTAGTGCCGGCAAGCAGGATCGACAATGCACGCCCCTTCTGGTTCTCCGGCACGAGGATAGTGGCCGTGCTCAGAGCTACGGCGAGGAACCCGGCGTTTGCAAGAGCGCTGAGTATCCGGGTGATGAGGAGGAGGGAGAAGGCGGATGTCATCGCTCCGATGACGTGGCTTCCTGCGAACACGATTAGGCAGACGACCAATGTGTGCCGCGGTGGCCAACGGCGACCGAATGCCGCCATCACTGGCGCGCCTATGACCATGCCGACCGCGAATGCGGAGGTCAGCAGCCCCGCCGTGCCGACCGATATTTCAAGTTCGGTTGCGATCGCGGGGAGGAGTCCCGCGAGCATGAATTCTGAAGTGCCCATGACGAAGACCGCCAGGGCAAGCATGTAGAGAGCAAAAGGCATCGAGTACTCCGAGGTGAGAGATCAAAAAATGGATCTTCTTGCCACCGCGGTCAGCGCCCCGCTTGCGCCAGACATACACCCACGCAGATTGTGGGTGTCGAAACTAGTGGTTCAAGGGGCTGACGGTGTGACCGACAGCCCTGACTTGTCTGATTCGGGACTCGACATGTCCCAGACTCTACCCGAGCTCAATGGTGAGCGGTTAGGACAGATCGGTCCTCAGCCGGCTTTACGTCATTGCGAACGAGGTCAGCGCGGAGGCGCGCGACAAACCAGTCAGAGCTTATGCTGATCCGCTCTAATTCTTATGACTTAGAAGTGTTTCTCATAAAAATGACGTCAGCGCTTTATGAGTTCTGCGGCCGACCGGTGACCGCCGAGATAACCTCTGAACGTCGGTGACCGTCCTCAGCCAGAACAATCGAGCGGACCACTTGGCGTCGAGGGAGCAGATTATAGTGTCTCCCGTCGAAGCTTGGTGGTCCGCTCGGTGAAGCCTGGGTCAGAGTGAGTCTCAGAGCCCGAGGACGCGCTTTTCGCGGGCGACTTCCTCAACGATCTGATGGTCGCTGCGCAGCTCCTTGATCAGAGCGATGCCGAGAACGATGACGATGACGGTGAATGGCACCGCAGAGAGCATCGCCGCCTGCTGCAGAGCCTGGAGTCCGCCGAGGAGGAGCAGCACGATCGCGCACGCGCCGGTGAGGAATCCCCAGGTGGCGATGACCGGTCGGTGCGGCTCGAACGAGCCTCGCGAGGACAGCGAACTGAGCACGAAGGTGTTCGAGTCAGCAGAGGAGACGAAGAACAGGATCACCATGATGACGGTGAAGATCGAGGCCAGAAGCGTGAGCGGCAGTTCTTCGAGCAGACTGAAGAATGCGGTGTCGAGATTGGCCGTAGTCGCCTCGCCGATCTTCGCTCCGCCCATGTCGAGCTTGATCGCAGACCCGCCCATGATGGTGAACCAGAGGAAGAACACGGCGCTCGGAACGAGCAGCACGCCGGCGACGAACTGGCGGATCGTGCGGCCCTTGGAGATCTTGGCCAGGAAGATTCCGACGAAGGCGCTCCACGACAGCCACCAGGCCATCATGAAGTAGGTCCAGCCCAGCATCCATTCGCTGTCTGCAGCGCTCGAAGGCGTCATGAAGCTCAACTGCAGGAAGTCGCCGGCGAAGGAACCGACCGAGCGCACGAACAGATTGGCGACGAAGCCGCTGGGCCCGGTGATGAAGACGAACAGTCCGAGGACGGTCGCCATAGACAGGGTGATCTGGGAGACGTATTTGATGCCGCGGCCGACGCCGGAGAGAGCCGAGCCGGTGAAGAGCAGCGTCAGCACGCCGATGACGACGACCTGCAGAGTCAGGGTGGCGTCGACGCCGAACACGACTTTGAGGCCCTCACCGATCTGAGAGGCGCCGAGGCCCAGCGAGGTTGTCGTCCCGAAGAGAGTGGCGATGATGGTGAGGATGTCGATGAACTTGCCGACCCACCCGTCGACGAACCGTCCGAGCACTGGGCGCAGCATCGTCGAGACGAGAGCCGGGCGACCTTTCCGATGTGTGGAATAGCCGATGGCCAGGCCGAAGACTCCGAAGATGGCCCAAGCCTGGAAGCCCCAGTCGAGATAGGAGAACTGCATGGCGCGGACCGCGGCGTCCATGGTCTCCGGCTCTGCCAAGCCATGTGGCGGGACCATGAAGTGTGACATCGGCTCGGCCACACCGTAGCTGACAAGGCCGATGCCCATGACCGCTGCCAAGACCATCGCCAGCCAGGCGAAGGTGCTGTATTCCGGCCTCGAATCCGCGGACCCGAGACGAAGACGGCCGAATCTGCTGGCCGCAAACCACACGAGCATGACGATCGCGGCGAACGGTACGACGAGATAGATCCAGCCGAAGCCCGATGAGACTGCGGTCATCGCAGTGGTCATGATGTCGCCCAGGCTCTCCGGTGAGATCGCAGCCCAGAGCACGAAGGCGATGACGAAGGCCACCGACCAGTAGAAGACGCTGCCGATGGGGCTTCGCCGAGCGGAGTCGCCATCCTGTGATTCTGCCTGCGCGGCTGCCGCGTCCGCGGCAATCTTTTCGGGTGCAGTGGTGCTCGCCGCGGGGTCAGGCTCCGAGTCGGCTTCAGGCCCGGGGTCAGGCTCCGGTTCAGGTACGTGGTTGTCCAGCATTGTCATCGTGGTCTCCAAGCTCGAGCCAGCCTCGGCGGCGGGCAGGAGTCTTCATCAGGGGGCGGTGGGGGTAGTGCGCAATGGCAAGAAACAGGCTCCGCGAACTGGGATGTTCGTGGAGCCTTGTAGGTGACGAGTGTATTCGCTTTAGTGTGGAATGTCCGCCTCGTTTCGGCACCCTGGCGAAGAGTGTGAGGTATCTCGCTAGGACTCCAGGGAGTCAGATTTCGAGCGTGAGCAGGTGGTAGCTCATGGTCTTTCCGTGTCCGTCCAGGTTGGGAGAACCGGTGACTCCGCCGCCGAGCAGTCCGGAGAGTTCGAAGCTGAAGGAGTGCAGAGTCGGCAGCACACTGCGCGTGACGGCCTGTGTGTTGAGGCCGAAGTGGGCGGCCACGCGTTCGACGCTGAGCTCCTGGTCAAGCAGGTCATAGGCCGCCTGGTCGTGGGCGATCACTGCGAGGATGAGGGTATCGCCCTTATCGCCGGTGCGCACCGACGCGAGTTCGTCGATCTTGGTCATGTGAGGCCTCCTTTTCGCCTGGCGGCGGAGCTCTGATCTGCGGGGTCGTTGTTCGCGGGTTCATCCGCTGAGCCGTCAACGAACTCGACGCTGACCGCTTCTTCGATGGTGCTCCGATCCACACTGCATGACTTCACCGCGACGACGCTGTGTACGGACTTCCGGGCACCCCCACCGCCGGCCGGGCCATTGGTGTAGAGCGCCTCGACCTCATCACCGATGATCGAAGCCTCCTGCCGGGTCGCTGCGCTTCCGACGATGCGCAGACGTACCTCGGCGGGATCATCGACCTGTGCCAGACCGCGGAAAGCTGCGGCCATCCCGATGTATTCGACGAACACCGACCCGGGATCGACATCGTAGAGCTCATCGAGGCGTTCGAGAACGATGGCCGCCGCCAGTTCGGCACGTTCCTTCGACCGGAGGCCGGAGTAGCTGAGCTGTCCTTCGCCCTGCCACCCGGAGTCGTAGCCGAGAGTGACCTTGAGGTTGCTGGGCCGGGGCGTTCCCGTCCCTCCGCTCACACGGACACGATCGACGCCTGTCTCCTCGAAGGTCACGTGGGAGAAGTCCGCGATGACATCGGGCGTGATGTAGGCACTGGGGTCAGCGACTTCGTAGAGGAGCTGTTCGGTGCAGGTACGTGTTGTGACCTCGCCTCCCGAGCCCTCGAGTTTACTCAGTACGGCCCGCGCATCTGCGTCGACATCGGCGAAGGGGAACCCGAGACGGGCGAGGCCGGCAACGGGCTTCGTCACTGGGTCAGCGAAATAGCCGCCGGTCACCTGACCAGCGCATTCGAGCAGATGCCCGATGACCGTGGCACGGCCGATGAGATCAGCATCGCTGTGGTCCCAATCGAAGCAGTGCGCCAGAGCACCGACGTAGAGCGAGGGGTCTGCGACGCGTCCGGTGATGACGATGCGTGCACCGGAGTCCAGGGCTCGCCGAATAGGCTCGGCCCCCAGATAGGCATTGGCCGAAATCAGTTCACCGTCGGCGGTGGATGCCGGGTGCCCGGTCTCCCATGTCAGCGGATCCTCGTCGTTGACGATGGACAGGACGTCGTCCCCGGTGACGTAGGCAACGGGCAGGTCGATGTCCAACTCTCGAACCGCCTCGGCGACGGCATGGGCAGCAGCCCGCGGATTCGCGGCACCGCCATTGGTCACGATACGGGTGCCGTTGGCGGCGCAGTGACCGGCGACTGACCGGATGCGTTCGACCAGGGTGGGGTCGAAACCGGTATCTGCAGTCTCCCACTCACGCCGCTGGGCCGCGGCCACCGTCCTCTCTCCGAGGAGTTCGAAGACGAGGAAATCGAGCTTGCCATGCTCGGCCAAGGCGATCGCGGGATCGAGCCGGTCACCGGCGAAACCCGCCCCGGCACCCACGCGTACATGATGTGCAAGTTTGGGCGGCGACGAGAGACCGGACGGGCTCGACAGGTTCAAGCTACCCACAGGGGAATCACTCCGATCACGATTGCAGCGATGAGGACGATGATACTGACCAGCCAGGCCCAGCCGATGAGGCCGAGGATGTGCTTGCCGATCGGTACGTTCGCCAACCCGACCAACAGGTAGAACGCACCGGTCAGCGGGCTGATGGGGAACCCGAGAGTCTCCTGCCCGATGACCGAAGCCTGGGCGAGGACGACCGGGTCGATGCCGTAGTTCGATCCCACCGCAGACAGGACGGGCAGGACGCCGAAGTAGTAGGCGTCGGGGCCGAAGAACAGGCTCATGGGCACGCCCAGCACCGCGACGACGATGGGCAGGATCGGCATGATCCCGGCCGGCAGGACCTGGACCGCGGAATCGGCCATCGACTCGATCATTCCGCTTTCATCGAGGACGCCGAGGAGGACGCCGGCGGCCAAGAGTGTGCTGGCCATAAGCATGGCCGACTTCGCACTGATGTCGAACTGCCGGGACTGATTCTCCAGACCGCGGAAGTTGATGATGAGCGCGAGGATCGTGGCCACGAGGAACGCGATGGCCGGCGAGACGATGCCCGACATCAGCACGACGAGGGTCGCAAGCAGGATGAGACCGTTGACCCACAGCGGAATGTTGCGGTGGTCCTTTTCGGGGGAGTCATCGGTGGCAGCAGTGCTGTCAGCGCCATCAACGGCTGTGCCGTGGGCATCGGCGTCCACCATCACCGAGGTGGTCCTTGCCCCATTGTGGTCAGCACCGGAAGAACGTGTGTTCTGGTTGGCATCATGGGCGTGGACAGCCTCGGCGAATTCGGAGGGCTTTCCCTTGGCGATGCGCTTGGCTTCGCGGCTGCCGAGGAACCAGGCGACTCCGAGTGCGGCGATGACTCCGACGATCTGAGCGGGGATCAGCGGTGTCCACACCTCGTTCGCCTCGACGCCGACGGTGGCTGCGGCACGCGCGGTCGGTCCACCCCAGGGGAGCATGTTCATGGCACCGGCGCCGAGACCCACACATGCTGTCAGTGTCAGGCGGCTCATGCCCAGACGTTGGTAGATCGGCAGCATGGCCGGAATGGTGATGAGGAACGTCGTCGCACCGGCGCCGTCGAGGTGAGCCACGCTGGCCAGGAGGGTCGTGGCCACGGCCACGGTCTTCGGCGAAGAACCGCCGAGGCGGATGATCCGATCGATGACGGGATCGAAGAAGCCGACGTGGCGCAGTATTCCGAAGAAGACGATCGCGAATACGAACATCACGACGACACTGGCGACGCTGGTGATGCCGGCCAACGCGAATTCGCTGACCTGGGACGGCGAGTTGCCTGCGATGAGAGCCGCGACGATCGGGACTCCGGCAAGGGCAACGATGGGTGAGACCTTCTGCCAGAGCAGCAGAGCGAGAATCACCAGCATTGATACGTATCCAATGAGTGAAAGCACCTTTGATTCCTTTCTCAGAGATCATCTTCTATGATCCAGGGTCATTGAGAGGCGCGTCCAATACCGATTCGCTCTACACTGATGACCTATGGTTATCAATCTGGCGATGTACCACCTGCGCACGATCGAGGCGCTGCACCGACTGCGGAGCTTCACCCTTGCCGCCGAGGACATGCAGATTTCTCAGCCCGCAGTCAGCAGGGCGCTGGCCGAGGCCGAACGGCGCATCGGCGGCAGACTCTTCGACCGCAGTACGCGCTCGGTCGTGCCGACCCACCTCGGCGAGGAGGTCTCCGCTCATGCCTCGATGGCCGTCGCCACCTACGATGAGGCGCTCGACCGGATCTCACGGCACATGAATGGTGATGACGGGGTGGTGCGGGTGGCATGCCTGCCCTCGGTGACGGCGACGCTGCTTCCCTCCGTGATCTCTGACTTCCGCCGCGACCTGCCGCAGGTGGGTCTGAAGATCCATGACGAACCGCAGGAGAACGTGGCCGAGAAGATCCTCAATGGAACCGTTGATCTGGGAATTCTGGCACTCGACTCAAGCATCCCGGCCGAGCTTGAGGTCGAAGGAGTTGCTTCAGACCGGTTGGTGGCGATCATGCCCGTTGGGCACCGCCTCGCTCAGCGGGATGAACTCGTGTGGACTGACTTCGCTCGCGAGAAGTTCATCGGCTTCGACGCCGTGACCAGCATCGGGCCCTTGGTCACCCACGCCTTCGCCAAGCACGATGTGGCTGTCGACATCGTGCAGACAGCACGCAGCATCCCGGCTGTCGGCGGCCTGGTTTCGGCCGGGTTGGGTGTCTCCGTCGTGCCCGAGATGGTCGTTCCATTGGTGAAGTTCGAGGGCATCGAGAGCGTGCCGATCAGCCCAGCCATCGAACGCACCTTAGTTGTCGTCCACCGCAAGCGCGGTCCACTCCCAACCGTCGTCGAACAATTCCGCCAGAGCCTGCTGTCGTGACGATTCGCGCACGCCTCCTCAGCTGCATCGGTGTGCAATTCCTCCTCGACGCAGAGTAACGGTTGGTAAGTCCTGGTCGATCCAAGCACCGGGATCGACCAGAACTTACCAACCGTTGCTGGCCGCCGGCCGATTGTGCGAAGTCGTTGACGCCAAATGCAGGTGCTCTGTGCGCGGACGTCGGTTCACTGACGTCGCAGCACCACGGCGACCTCGAGATGCTTCGTATGCGGGAACATGTCGAAGACCCGGGCCCGGACGACGGCGTAGCTCGGCATCCGGTCGAGATCCTTGGCAAGGGTAAGCGGATTGCAGCTCGAGTAGACGATGTGCTCGACCCCGGAGGTTTCCAAGGCGGCCGACAGCCTGGCTCCGATCCCTCGCCGAGGTGGGTTGACGATCACGGAGTCTGGTCGTTCGCCGGTCGCCAGGTTCGCCTCAGCGAACTCAGTGGCATCATCGGCGATGAACTCGACCGTGGCACCTGGCTGGGAGCCGAAGCCGAGTTCGGCAGCGCTGATCTTCGCGGATTCGATGGCCTGCTCACTCAGTTCGACACCGGTGACCGTGCGCGAAGTCTGCTGAACGCTCGCCCCCGCGCAGTACAACGCGAACCCACCCACGCCGCAGTACAGATCCCACAGTGAGGTCGGCGCAATCTCCTCGACCCAGTCGGCTACCTGGTTGTAGAGACAGATCGCCACGTCAGTGTTGGTCTGGAAGAAGGACTGCGGACGCAGGTGCAGGTCGACCCGGTCGAGGTTCATGCGCAGAGAACCACCGAGCAGCATCACTTCCTGACTGCCTTCGAGTACGGCCTTGTGCTCCGGCAGCAGGTTGACGGAGATGACCGTCGCCGTCGGGATCAGCGCAATGAGCTGGTCGCGCCGCGATCGCAGCACGTCGAGGCCGTGCTGGGAGCGGACGACGAATCTGATCATCAGATCCCCAGAGGGGGCCGCGGTGATGTGGACGAACTTCAGCTCACCTCGGCGAGCGTGAACGTCATAGGGGTCGAGGCGCGAATCGTTGAGGAACTGGCCGATGATCGGGATGATCGCGCGGATCTGCGGGGCTTGGATTCCGCACTCGCGCAGGTCGACGCCGTGGAAGTCCTGATCCAGGATGCCCAAGGTGACTGCGCCGGCCGAACCGCCCACGGCGAGCTTCGCCCGATTGCGGAAATCGCGGTCGGGGCCGACAGCGGCCGGAAGCCAGACTTCGGGGGAATGGGCGGCCAGCACCTGGCGGCACCAGGCCTCTTTGTCCGCCGCCTGATCGCGGTGGGGCGTTTCGATGAAGGTGCAGGAACGGCACAGTCCGTCGTTGAAATAGTGGCAGTCCAATTGCCCGTTTTCCGCCGAGGTGGGGGTGAGGGGCAAAGAGGGCATGAACCTATTTTACTGTCTCGGCCAGTGCCGCGCCCCAGGGCAGCACGCCGCGCTGGCCACAGACTTTCGGGCCGTTGACGCACCCCAGCGCCGACCCGTAGACTGAAGCTGACCAAATCGATTTGGCTTTCTCGGGTGGAGACCTCCGCGCGATATCGTTGACCAGAGGAAAGTGCAGGGTCGAAGAGGCCCCTGTGACGACGAAGGATGACATGACCCAGCTGCGCAATCTGCATCAGGCCCCGACGCTGCTCATTCCCGAACAGGTCCTCCTTCCCGAAGGTCCGCAGTCCAACTATGGCGTCCTCGTTGCCCACGGTCGCATCGCCGCAGTCGGATCTCTCGAATCGGTAGCCGCTGAAGCCCCCGCCGATGTCTCCCGCATCGACCTGCCGGGGCGCCTGCTCATGCCGGGCTTCATCGACGCGCATCATCACCTCACGCAGTCCTTCGGAAAGTCATTCGTCTTCGGTGAACCCTCCGAGATCTTCCAGCGCGTCTGGGTGCCGATGGAGGCGAACATGGACGCCGAGGCCATCGACGTCGCCACCCGTCTGGCCGCGTGGGAATCACTGCGCGGCGGCTTCACCACGGTCGCCGATGCCGGCACCCGGGCAAGCGTCGATGTCTCTGCCATCTCCGATGTCACCGCCGAGCTCGGCCTGCGCTGCGTACTCGGTGTGATCTGCAACGACCTCGGCGGAGGTACGAGAACCGCTGAGGTCGCCGAGGTGGTCGCCGCCGCCGAACGGCACCTGAACAGGTGGGACGCCGATCCTCTGGTCCACCCCTCGCTGGCGGTCTCGATCCCCGAGGTCGCCTCGGATGAAGCCCTGATCGCGGTCACGCAGCTGGCACGCGAAGCAGGAGTCCCCTTCCAGACCCACCTCAACGAACATCTCGCCGCAGTCGAACGATCCCTCATCGCCGACGGGGAACGTCCGCTGGAACGACTGGCCCGCCTCGGCGCCCTGGGTCCCGAACTTCTGGCTGCGCACGCCACCCTCCTGACTCCACGCGAGATCCGACTCCTGGCCGAGAGCGGAGGAGCCGTGGCCTACAATCCGGTGGCGAGTTCCTGGAAGGGCAACGCGGTCGCACCCGCTCTGCTCATGCATGAACTGGGGATGCGCGTGGGACTGGGCACCGACGGTACGCGCTCGGACGCCTTCCGTCTCCTCGATGCGGCCGAAACAGCACAGAGACTGACCGGCGGAACCACCGTCGGAGACTCCTCGAGCGGCGGCGGCTGGACCTGGCTCGAACAAGGGCTGCGCGGGGGAGCCGACGCAGTTGGCCTGACCGGACAGGTCGGAGAGATCGCACCCGGAGCACTTGCGGACCTACTCGTGATCGACCTCGAGGTTCCCGAATTCGTACCGTCCTGGGATGTGCCCTGGGAGCTCGTGCGCATCGCCAACCGCGACCAGATCGAGGCCGTGATCGTCGACGGCAGGCTCCGGCTCGAGAAGGGGTGGCCCGTCGACTGGGACGGACGTGCCTTCCTTGAGCGTGCCCGCGAGGTCTCCCATCGAGTCGTCGCCGATTCTCCGATCACCCGCATCGATCCATCGGCGAGCGAACATCGCGCCACGTGGATGAGCGAGCACCGCCGGTGACGGTCCTCGGCCTCTCGATCCTCGCCTTCAGCGTCATCGCGATCACCGTGCTGCTCTCAGCCTTCGTGCAGGGCTCGACCGGCATGGGCTTCGCAATGATCACGGCGCCCGTCGTCAGCTTCATCGACCCGAGCCTCATCCCCGTGATGCTGCTCGTGCTGATGATCCCGCTGAACTTCTACGTTGCGGCCAGGGAACGATCCGACATCCACTGGCACGGGGTGAAATGGATCAGCGTGGGCCGCTTCGCCGGCACGTTCTTCGGGCTGTGGATCCTCGTCATCGTCAACCTCCACCAACTCGCTCTGCTCATCGGCTGGTCAACGCTCGTGGCCGCCGTCATCGCACTGCTCGCCCCGAAATTCACTCCGAACAAGTCCGTTCTGGCCATCGTCGGACTCATCACCGGCGTCACCGAGACCTCCACTGGCATCGGCGGGCCCCCCTACGCACTGGCCTACCAGCACAGTCCCGGCCCGGAACTGCGCTCGACGGTGGCCGTGTGCTTCCTCGTCGGGGAAGTCATCTCCCTGATCGTCCTGGCCGTCAGCGGTCAGGTCAGTGGGCCGACGATGCTGTTCACCGCCGCCATGCTGCCCTTCTTAGCCATCGGATCCTTCCTCAGCAGATACGTCCACCACCGCCTCGACGGTCCGGTGCTGCGTTACATCGTCCTCGGCTTCGCGATCATCTCCGGCGCCATCGTCATCATCCAGTCATGAGCTCTCGTCCAGTAGTCTGAGGTCATGGGAGATTCTTCGCGTCCGGTCCGGGCCACGATCGCCGATGTGGCGCGCGAAGCCGGCGTCTCGCGTACGACCGTGTCCCACGCACTCAACGGTCTGGGCAAGGTCAACTCGGCGACACGGGACAAGGTCAAAGAGGTCGCCGCCAGCCTGAACTATCGGCCCAGCGTCCGTGCCCAAGGTCTGCGGTCCGGCCGCTCCCAAGCGCTTGCGCTGCTGTCGTCGATGCCCTCGGCCGTGTCTGCCGGGCCGTCGCAGCTGGGCTTCTTCACTGAGCTTGCGATGGGGTGCGCACGCACAGCGCTGCTCGAAGGCTATGTGTTCGTCCTGGCTCCGCCGGATGGCAACGCCAATCCCGTGGACCGGCTCGACATCGACGGTGCGATCCTCCTTGAGCCGGCCGCCGATGACCCGATTGCCGCGGCACTGACCGGGCGTGGGATTCCGTTCGTGGCAATCGACGGGCCGGCGAGTCGGCGCACCGTGGACCTGCACCATGAAGAGACCGCCGAGCTCCTCGTCACGCACCTCATCGAGCGCGGAGCGCAGCATCCGGCGCTCGTCGTGGGTACGGATCGGCGCAGATCGCAGGCTGCCGCACGGGAGGTCTATGAGACTGCTGCCGCTCGTACCGGCTTCACCCCTCTGATCGCCGAGGCGGACGAAAGCGATGGTGAGGACGGCGGGTACCGCGCGTCGACCCGGCTGCTGGCTGAGCATCCGGAGGTCGACGGACTGATCGTTCCCATCGACGCGTTCGCCACCGGCGCCGTGCGAGCAGGAGTCGAGGCGGGGCGGACGGTCGGAGACGATCTGCTCATCGCCACGAGGTACGACGGTCTGCGCGCCCGCACGAGCACACCGCCGCTGACCGCTGTCGACCTGGGACTCGACGAGATCTCGGGCGCGGCCGTTGAACGCCTCGTAGCTATTCTCGATGGTGGTTCCGAGTCGGAAGCCTCAAGTGCGTCCGCGCCGACGCTCGTTGTCAGAGAATCGACCTCCGGGCCTGCCTGATCGACCTCCCGGCCCGCCTGATCGTCTCAGCGGGCCAGCCTGATCAGATCAGCAGAGCCATACCGCCACATCAGATCCGGTAGTCACCGGGGCGCTGAGCCAGATGGCTGGGATCGTCGATTGCCGTCCGAGACTTCGGGTGCCTGTTGCGCTTGCCCGTGTGGTGGAAGAGGAGGTTGAGCAGAACTGAGACGAATGCGGCCATCGCGACTCCGATGACTGCACCCACGGCAGTCTCGATGTCGGTGCCCTGACCGATCGTGATGAACAGGACCGTGGCTGCGCCGCCGGGAAGCATGACGAAGGGCAGTTTGACGCCGATCTTCCACACGCCGACGGATTGGAGTATCGACCCGAGGCCGGAGAAGATGAAGACTGCCGCTAAGATCGCCGAGGTGGCAGCCTCGTCGAGGTCCAATGCGCCGGCGATGAGGAAGACCGAGGAGATCGGTGTCGCCACCATGACCAGGACGTGCTGGATGGCGAACGGGATGAGCCTGTGCATCGGTCGGAGCTGATCGACGGGATGGACGGTTTCGGCTGCTTCGGGTGCGGCGGTCATGGGACTCTCCTCGGAAACGCATCATGATCAAGCCCAGCATCATTGGAGGCCAAATCGATTTGTTTAATCGTCCCTGGAGACACGGATCGTGTCAAGAGTCAGTCTGAATATCGGACGGAATGGAGAACAAGCTGCGCGACGACGTCGCGCGATAGCCTCAGGCGAAGGTGAAGGCGAGGACCATGAAGATCCCGAATGAAATGAACGGGGCCAGGACGGCGATGGCAATGGCGACGATTCCCTGAGTCCTGGCGGTGCCAGTGACGGCTGAGACGATGCCCATGATGAGACCGGTGACGCCGAGCGCGGCACACAGGACCTGAAGTCCGGAGAATGCGATCGCGAGGTTCTGATACCAGCTGGGAGTGTCGGCGAAGAAGTAGCCGCTGTCATTCTCCATCGGGCCGATGGTGACCCCGAGGATGATCGATGCGATCAGGGACAGGCCAGCGGCGATGATGGTGAGAACAAGGGCGATCTTGCCGAGGCGTGGGCGATTCGCTCCTGTGGGCGTGACCTCGTCGTGGGCGAGCTCCGTGCCCAGTGCGCGCGGTGATCTCAGTGAAGCTGAGGAGTCTGGTGAAGCAGGTGAGTGACCGGCGTCGTGCGCGTGACTTCCCAGTCCCAGCGCCGCGGTATAGGGCTGCTGAGCAGCCAACTCGTCATCGGTGGGCTGAGGGTACATGAAGTCCGGCGAGGTCATGTCTTCGACACTATCCACGCCGACCACTGCCCGCCCATGCGGCTTACCTGTGACCGAGGTCGGGAAAACCTGACCATCTGCCGAGGCAGATGCGTCAGCGTTCGGCGACGATGAGGAAGCGCCTCTGCGTGACCTCGATCGGAGAGCGGCGGGCCGCCAGTCGGTCGAGGGCGACGAGGTTGTCGGCCACGGTGAACCCCGGGACATCCCAGGGGGAATAGGCGAGGTATTCGACGACCGCCTCGACGTCGGTGAACTCCATCGTGCCGGTCCACTCGTCGGCATCGGTGATGGTGAACCCATGTTCCTCGAGCTCATTGAGTCGCGGTCCGAGCCGGTTCTGGGGAGTCTCCGGCCGGCCTCCGAACCAGAGCCTGAACTCGGAGGCTTCCGTGCCGTCGACCTGCTGAGTGAGGAAGCCTCCGTCGGGCTTCACGACTCGAGCGAGCTCGGCTGGATCGTAGCTCTCATGCCGGTTCATCACGAGATCGAAGCAATCATCGGGCCACGGCATGGGCTCGCCGGTCTCGCTGTCGTACTCGCGGACCTCGATGCCGTATTCCGCCAGCGCCGAGGTGGCCACATCCAGATTCGGCTTCCACCCCTCGCTGGCATGGAGAACGGATTCGCGACCGAGGAAGCCACCGACTGCACTGACGCGCCTGACGAGATCACGAAGGCGCTCGCCGCCCCCGGTTCCCATGTCGAGGCAGGCAGCTGACCTCGCCATCGCCTTGGCACAGGTCAGTTCAAAGTCCCAGGGCGGTTCGTCGGCTGTCAGGCGGGAGCCGAGTGCGGCGAAATCCCACCCGGTCATCACTGCGGTCTCGTGGATCCACGACCACCGGGCGTATCGATCCTCTGCAGATTCGGCCACGCTGCCAATCCTTCCGTCTCGCTGCCGACCTCTCGGCTCCGGCGCCTGTCGTTCGGCCGAAGCGCCAATTGTTGGGCCGAAGCGCCGGTCATTGTGGAGTTGCGTGCGAGAAATCGCCGGTTATCGAACGCAACTCCACAATGAAATCTACCGCAAGGGGCCACACGCTTCCACAGGTGAAGACAAGTTCTCAGCCGCGGGCGCCGAGGCGATTCTGCGGTGTCCTAGCGGCGGCTCAGATGAGGAAGCAGAAGACGAGGATGAGGACGTTGAGTACGAGCAGCCCCAGGCAGTTGACCCAGAAGTCGCGGCAGACGTAGCCGGCACGCAGATGGGCGGCGGCAGCGGTGAGGAAGTAGGCGATGAGGCCGGCGACCGCAGCCAGGCCGACGCCCGGAATCCAGAAGCCGGCGACCAGCCCGGCTGCCGCGAGGAACTTCACCACCGCAAGCACCCACCACCAGTCGCGCGGGAGTCCGACTCCGTCAAGGCAGGCGGCGATGACCTTCGGCGGCCAGATTGTCAGGAAGCCGTCGACGAGGACGATGAGGGCCATCACCGCCACCGGCCACCAGGGGTCGGGGAGCAAGGTCATATTGACCTCCGTGTTTTGGGAGGCGGCGTCATATGGGCCGCCTCAGCTGGGTGTGGAAAGCGATGCTGTCCGAGAGGGCCTCGGTCGCTTCGTTGAGACTCATGTCGCTGGCCGCCCACCGGAACAGGATGCCGAGGTAGGAGTCGTAGAGGGCGACGGCACTGGCCTGGGCATATGCCTCGCTGATCCCGATTGAGACCAGGCTTGAAGACAGTTTGTCCTGCAGGTCCGCAGCCAGGGTCTCGAACACCTGAGGCTTGCCGACCACGCGCATCAGCGCGGCCGCGTAGTCCCGGGACAGGTCCTCGTGTGCGGCGAAGAATTCGAGGAACGGCAGGAAGATCCCCACCAGATGGTTCTGCACCGCCGAGGTGGCCGCTGGCCTGGCGCCGGTTCGCGCCGATTGCGTCGCCTCCGTGAGGGCACGTGCCCGAGCCGGGAGAGTGTAGGTCCCGGACTGGAGCTGGCCGATCCATCGGTCGTAGCAGCGAACGAGGAGGACGTCCTTGTCGCCGGCGGCCATCACCCTGCCCACGGACACCTCGGCGCGTTTGGCGATGCCCCTGACCGTCGTGGTCTTGTAGCCGAATTCGAGGAACAGATCGGCGGCGGCAGAGATGATCTTCTCCTCGGTCCTCAGCCGGCGACCTGCACGTGAGTGAACATGTTCAGTTGGCATAGTCGAATCGTAGGCCTTTCTGTGTTCAGTTACCAGGGGCAGTCGAATGCAGAAGCGCAGTCCCGTGCAGAAGCGCAGTCCCATGCGGAGGTGTTGCCCGGGAGGGAAAGTCAATGTACCTTAACTTTATGAACGTCGATCCATCGATAACCGGCAGCCCCGGAGTCACCGCGGCGCGACCGAAGAAGGTCTCCATCTTCTTCCTCTTGGGGCCGGCCTTCGTCGCAGCGATCGCATACGTCGATCCCGGCAACGTCGCTGCGAACCTCAGCGCGGGCGCCCAATACGGATATCTGCTCGTGTGGGTCCTCGTAGCGGCCAACCTCATCGCCGTTCTCGTGCAGTACCTGTCGTCGAAGCTTGGTCTTGTCTCCGGGCAGTCGCTGCCCAGCCTCCTCGGGAACAGGCTCAGTCGCCGGTCACGACTGGCATATTGGGGGCAGGCGGAGATCGTGGCCATCGCCACCGACATCGCCGAGGTGATCGGTGGTGCCATCGCCCTGAAGATCCTCTTCGACCTGCCGCTGCTTCTGGGCGGAATCATCGTCGGCGTCGTGTCCCTGTTTCTGCTCTCGATCCAGTCCACCCGTGGTCAGCGCCCCTTCGAAACGGTGATCATGACCCTGCTCGCAATCATCGCCATTGGCTTTTTAGCAGGGCTGTTCGTCGGCGATGTGAATTGGGGACAAGCGGCAGGTGGAATCGTGCCCAGACTTGAGGGTACGAACTCGGTGGTCCTCGCCGCCAGCATGTTGGGTGCGACCGTGATGCCCCACGCGATCTACCTGCATTCGGCGCTGTCCGTCGACCGGCACGGCGCGGCACCGCGTGCATCGATTCCCCAGCTGCTCAGAGCCAGCCGGTGGGACGTCGTGCTCTCCCTCGTCATCGCAGGCTCGGTCAATATCGCCATGCTTCTGCTGGCCGCTGCCTCGCTGCGCGGTCAGGACGGGACCGACACGATCGAGGGTGCACACGCGGTCGTGTCGGCCAACCTCGGCGAGGTTGTGGGCCTGTTCTTCGGCATCGGACTGCTCGCCTCCGGCCTGGCCTCGAGCGCTGTCGGGTCCTATGCGGGGGCCTCGATCATGCAGGGACTGCTGCGGATCAACGTCCCGATCGTGTGGCAGAGGGCGGTGACCATGATTCCGGCACTCGTCATCCTGGGAATCGGAGCAGACCCGACCTGGTCGCTCGTCCTCAGCCAAGTCGTCCTCAGCCTCGGCATCCCGTTTGCGATGATTCCCCTGGTCAGGCTCACGATGAATCGGGCGGTGATGGGCCAGTACGCGAACTCACGGATCATCACGATCGTCGCCGTCTTCGCGTCGGGGCTCATCATCGCCCTCAATGTGGTGCTCATCGTGCTCCTGGCATTCGGTGTCGACTGATCGGAACATCGGGGGCCCTTGTGGCGCCGAAGACACCCTCGCATCATGCGCCCGCGTCTGCACCGATGAGGTCTCGACGTCTCCTCCGCGCAGACAATCGGCGTCCGATGAGCCCGTGGCGGGGGCTGAAGAGGTAGACCAGCGCGAAGATCGCACCTTGGGAGAGCACGACCATCCCGCCCGAGGCGGTGTCGAGGTAGTAGCTCGAATAGAGCCCGGCCACCGCACAGGCGATCGAGATCGCCGGCGCGATGAACAGCATCCGCTGGAAGCGGTCCGTGAGAAGGTATGCGGTGGCGCCGGGGATGATGAGCATGGCGACGACGAGCACCACCCCGACGGCCTGCAGCGCGACGACGGAGGTGAGCGCGAGCAGGCCGAGCAGAGTCGCACCGAGTAGCTTCGGATTGAGCCCCAGAGCATGAGCGTGAGTGGGATCGAAGGCGAAGAGCGTGAAATCCCTGTTCTTGGCCACGAGCACCGTCAGAGTGGTGGCGCCGAGGATCGCCACCTGGAGCAGCTCGGACCAAGAGACGCCGAGGAGGTTGCCGAAGATGATGTGATTGAGGTCTGTGTGCGAAGGCGTGACGGAGATGAGGACCAGACCCAGCGCGAACAGGGACGTGAAGACGATGCCGATCGCTGCGTCTTCCTTGATCCGACTGGTGTCGCGCACGGCACCGATGAGGCCGACGGCGAGGAACCCGAAGACCACGGCCCCGAGGGCGAACGGCGCACCGAGGACGTAGGCGAGGACGACGCCGGGCAGCACCGCATGGGAGACAGCGTCACCCATGAGCGACCAGCCGATGAGCACCAGCCAGCAAGAGAGGGCGGCGCAGACGATCGATGCGATCAGCGTCGTCGCCAGGGCGCGGAGCATGAAATCGTAACCGAGAGGCTCGAGCACGAGCTGAATGGCGCTCATACCCCATCACCGCTGTTCATCACATCGAGCCCGAAGGCCAGGGCGAGGTTCTCGGGCCGGAGCACCTCCTGGGGGTCGCCGTGGAACAGCACCCTGCGCATGAGCAGGATCGCCTCGTCGGCGAGGTCCGGCAGCGCATGCAGGTCATGGGTGGACACGAGCACCGTGGCGCCGTCCTCGGCGAGCTCTCGCAGCAGTCGCGTGATCGTGGCCTCGGTGCGCTTGTCGACACCGGCGAACGGCTCGTCGAGGAGCAGGATCGTGGCCCCCTGCGCAATGCCCCGTGCGACGAATGCCCGCTTCTTCTGACCGCCGGAGAGCTGGCCGATCTGGCGGTCGGCGTACTCGGTGAGTTCAACGCGTTCGAGGGCGCGGTCGACGGCCTCACGGTCGGTCTTCCGTCGTATCCGCAGCGGTCCCATATGCCCGTACCGACCCATGGTGACGACTTCCCGCACCGACAGCGGGAAGTCCCAGTCGACATCCTCGCTCTGCGGCACGTAGCCGAGAATGCCCGACCGGCGTGCGCTCGTCGTGGATGCGCCATTGATCAGCACGCGTCCCTGGTCGGGTTCCAGCAGTCCCATGATCGTCTTGAACAGGGTCGACTTGCCTGACCCGTTCATGCCGATGAGCCCGCAGATCCGCCCGGTCTCGAGGGTGAGGGCGGCTCGATCGAGGGCCAGGACCTGTCCATAGTGGACGGTCACCTCGGCGACGGCGATGGCGGGGGCGCTCATGAGCTCTTCCCGGTCAGGGCGTCGGAGATCACCGCGGAATCGTGCCGGATGAGATCGAGGTAACTGGGAACCGGGCCGTCGGCTTCGGAGAGCGAATCGACGTAGAGGGTGCCGCCGAAGTCGGCCTCGGTGGCCTCGACGACCTGCTTCATGGGTGCCGCGGAGACCGTGGATTCGCAGAACACCGCGGGCACCTCCTTGTCCTCGACGAACTCGATCGCCGAGGTGATCTGGCCGGGCGTCGCCTGTGCCTCGGCGTTGACCGGCCAGATGTACTTCTCACTCAGGCCGGCGTCTCTGGCGAGGTAGGAGAACGCGCCTTCGCAGGTGACGAGTGCTCGCTGTCGCTTCGGCAGAGCCGACAGGTCCTCCACGAGTTCGTCCTGGACCGTCTGCAGTTCGGCTTTGTAGGCCTCCGCCTGGGCTGTGAAGTCGTCGGCGTGCACGGGGTCGAGGTCGCTGAAGGCCTCGGCCATGTTGTCCGCGTAGATCTGGACGTTGAGCGGACTCATCCAGGCGTGGGGATTGGGTTTGCCGGCGTAAGCATCCTCGGTGATCGAGAGCTCCTCGATGCCTTCGCTGACGACAGCATGGGGAACGTCGAGGTCGCCGACGAACTGTTCGAACCACTGTTCGAGGTTGAGCCCGTTGTCGAGGACGAGGTCGGCCTGCGATGCTCTGCGAATGTCTCCGGGGGTCGGTTCATAGCCATGGATCTCGGCGCCGGCCTTGGTGATGGACGCGACGTCGAGATGGTCGCCGGCGACGTTCTCTGCGATGTCGGCGAGCACGGTGAAGGTGGTGAGGACGACCGGCTTGTCTCCCTCGCCGTCCGCCGACCCGGCCGAGGGATCGCCGGCTGTGCAGGCGGTGAGGCCGACTGTGAGGGCGGACGCGATGGCGACTGTGAGGGCGGACGCGATGGCGGCTGTGAGTGTGCGGGAGAGATGGCGGCGACTGCGGTGGCGGCAGCTGAGATGTGGATGGCTGGGGTGGGGCAAGGTGGCTCCTGCTTCGGAAACTGGTGCCCGAGCCTGAGTCAGGATCGGAAAGTTAATGTACGTTAACTTTAGGTCCGTCCGGTCTCCGTGGCAACTTTCTCATCTGCGCAAATGTGCAACCCAGTCCGATGGTGCTGCAGCGTCCTCAGCCCTCGCGCAGGTCCGTGGGCTCGACCATGGTGCGAGGATCCGAACGCACCCACCACGGCCGAGGTTGTCCTTCCTCCCGTGCCTGCCGTCGTTCCTCACCGGTGGCGTAGCGGTAGGTGAAGATCCGGACCCGGATGAGGGCCGGTGCCTGCCCGTCGAAGGGGTCAGGACCCAGCTGCGTTCGGATCTGAGCGTCCCCGTCACCGATGCGCTCGAGCAGTGCATAGAACCAGGACTGGCGGTAGTCACCGAGGGCTGCGAACCACATCAGCCAGTCCAGGCGCAGGTGATAGGGCGCAACGATCGGGGAGCGACGATGCACGTCGCCGGGTTTGCCCTTGAACATATAGGGCCGCCAGTCTCCCGAGTCCATCGTCGCATCGGGATCCAGGGTGCCTTCGATGATGATCTCGTCACGGGACTCGGTCATCGACCCGAAGGCGCCATAGGCGTTGCCCAACCCCCACCGATTGAAGCTGGCATTCATCTTCTGATGCGGCGAGAACAGGTTGCGCAGAGCAGGGATGCTGAGCACGCACTGCCAGATGACGAAGGCCGCGATGAGGGTCGCCCACCACAGTGGGAAAGCGCTGGAAGCATCAGCCACCTCGGCGCCGGAAGAATCGGCCGTGCCCCATCCGGGCCACGGACCGCCGATGATCCAGCCCAGGAACGAGTCGCTGATTCCGGCGAAGGCGAGGAGGATCGTTGCCCAATTCAGCCAGGCATAGTTGCCGGTGATGACGAGCGCGAGCTGCGAGATGATGATGGCGACGGCGGCGAAGGAGGCAATGGGCTGGGGCAGGAACAGCAGCCACGGTGCGATGAGCTGGATGACATGGCTGCCAAGAGTCTCACCGCGATGCCACCATCCGGGCATCAGGTGGGCTCGGCGACTGAAGGGGCCCGGCATCGGCTGGGTCTGATGGTGATAGTCCATGGCGGACAGGTCACGCCAGGAACTGTCCCCGCGCATCTTGATCATGCCCGCCCCGAACTCGACGCGGACGACGAACCAGCGGAGGAAGACGATCATCAGCAGCGAGGGGGCCACCTCGTGGGAGCCGAGGAAGCCGACCAGGAATCCGGCCTCGAGCAGGAGCGATTCCCAGCCGAAGCCGTAGAAGCGCTGCCCGATGCTCGAGATGGAGAAGTAGAGCCACCACATCAGCCCGAACACCGGGATCGTCGCCCACGCGGGCCCGGCCTGGGGGAGGCCGACGATGACGGTCACCGCCGCGATCATGCCGGTGCCGCACACGAGGCGCAGCCGGCGGTCCGTGTAGGTGAAGTGCTTCCACCGGAACAGACTCGGTGCCTGAGCGGAGGTGGTGAGTGCGATGAACCGTGGTGCTGGGGTCAGCCCGCGCTCACCGAGCAGAGCGGGGAACTGATTCCAGGCGCTGAGGAAGGCGATGAAGAACAGAGTCGCGACGCCGCGCTGCAGCACTTCGCGGGCGATCGTGTAGTCCTCGGCTGACAAGACTGACAGCACCGCGGTCATGTCCACGGCGACCACCTCCCGGTTCATGCGTTCGCAGGGCGCTCGACATCCCTGTCTCGACTATGGTGCCAAGGACGCGATCGTGCAACACCCCGATGAATGCGCCGAGGCTGCCCCCGGTGTCGGAGGCAGCCTCGGTTCACATTCGGCTATGCTCACCACCGGCCACCGGCTGCGGGTCAGCGGATGTCGTCGGCCAGTGCCGGCTCCGGATCAGCTTCGCCGACCTCCTCGACCTCATCCGCCGAGGAAGGCACCGCCGGAACCGAATCCGTGGCCGGGGGAGTCGGCGGGGTGACGACCGACTGGTACGAGTGCTCGTGCGAGTAGGCGAGGAACGACAGGTGGTTCTCGTAGCGATCGAGGACGTCGTCGATGATCTGCTGACCGCTCAGACCCATGAGGTCATAGCCCTCGGAACCGGTCTGCGTGAACACCTCGATCCGGTAGTACACGTCATCGCCGCGCGGGGCATTGCGTGCACCGAACGAGGGAACATTGTGTTCGACAGCGGCAATCTGATACTGGAAGTTGCGCTGCTGACCCATGTCGACGATGAGCGTGGACTCCGTGATCCCCGACTCCGGGCCGGTCTCCTGGGTCAGCTCGACCGTGTATTCGAGTTCGCGGAACTCGGCGGCCACGGCTTCCAGTGCGGGTTCGACCACCTCGTTGACGAACCTGTCGACCGACTTCTTCGATGGGTAGGAGCGCAGAGTCGCGAGGCGCTGACGCCAGGTCTTCTCTGGAGTCCTGCCACCGTGGGCAGCCGTGGTCCGGCGCCTGCGGGTCCGGCCCTCTCGTTCGGCTCGCTCCATGCGCAGCACCTTCGAGAAGGAGGCCATGACGAGGTAGGCGATGACCGTCACCGGCAGGGCGAAGATCAGGGTCGCGTATTCCATCGTCGTCACCCCTCCCGCGACGAGCATGGCGATGGTCAGCACAGCAGTGACGACCGCCCAGAAGATCCGCAGCCATTTCGCTCCGTCTTCCTCGGGGTTGGGGATGGTGGAGCTGAAGTTCGACATCACCATCGCACCCGAGTTCGCACTCGTGAGGTAGAAAAGCAGACCGGAGAGCGTGGCCAGGCCGATGAGGAACGTCGATCCCGGGAACATGTCGAGGAGGGCATACCAGCCCTGTTCGGGTGAATCGATGGCCTGCTGAGCGAAGTCCATATTGCCGCTGAAGACCTCTGAGAGGGCGGAGTTGCCGAAGATCGAGACGATGATGAAGTCGCAGATCACGGGCGCGGTGATCGCAGCGATGACGAACTCGCGCAGTGTGCGTCCACGGGAGATGCGGGCCAGGAACAATCCGACGAAGGGTCCCCAAGCCAGCCAGAATGCCCAGAAGAACAGCGTCCAAGCGCCCATCCAGGCAGAGCCGTCATCGACATAGGCGAACGTGGACAGGGTGCGCTCTGGCAGAGTGAAGATGAAGCGGCCGATGTTCTCGACCAATGCATTGAGCAGGAAGGCCGTCTTGCCGGTGACGAGGATGTAGAGCATCATCGCGGCACAGGACCAGAGGTTGAGCTCGGAGACCAGGCGGATGCCCTTGTCGACGCCGGAGGTGCAGGCCGCGATCGTCATGATGACCGCGACGATGACCAGCGCGATCTGCAGGGCGAGGCCCTGCTGCAGACCGAAGAGTTCGGAGAAGCCGACGTTGAGCAGGACGACGCCGATGCCCATCGAGGTGGCTACGCCGAAGACGGTGCCGACGAGCGCGAAGATGTCGATGACGTCACCCGTGGCTCCGCGCACCCGCTTGCCCAGCAAGGGGTAGAGGACAGCGCGGATCGACAGGGGCATGCCCCAGCGGTAGGCGAAGTAGCCCATGGCCATGCCCAGCAGCGAGTACATCGACCAGCCGGCGATGCCGTAGTGGAACATCGTCCACACCACGGCGTCCTGCGCGGCGGCCGCTGACTCGGGATCGGCGTTGACCGGCTGCAGGAACTGGGTGATCGGCCCCGTCACCGAATAGAAGAGCATGTCGATGCCCACGCCGGCGGCGAAGAGCATTGCGACCCAGGTGAAGAGGTTGTATTGGGGGCGGGAATGATCCGGGCCCAGACGGACCGAACCTTCCTTGGACAGGGCGACCCAGAGGACGAAGGCGATGACGACGGTGACCGTGAGGACGTAATACCAGCCGAGGTTGGTGGCGATCCAGCCGACGATCGACTTCATCGTCGACTGCGCGAAGTCGGGCATGAGCATCGCCCAGATCGAGAAGCCGAGGATCACCGCCGAGGAGATGATGAAGACCTTCCAGTTGACCCGGGATCCCCGCTCGTCCGTGAGCTCGGCGGGACCGCGGCTCATCTCCGTGCTGGAGATCGGAGGGCGCTTCTCGGGGTCGACGTCTCGGGCAGGTCTGTCGGTTCCGCCGAAGCGCTCACGCTCGACGATTGGCCGCTTCATCTTCTCGTCGTTGGGATCCTGCACGCATTACCTCCGGTCGGAAAATCTGGATTGGCCCAAAAGGCACCGCTCCATCGTAGACTCTCGGTGTTTTGTCAGGGACTCCGCCCCCTACTTTCAGGGCGAGTTCGTTACTTTCAGGTAGCTCGCGTCGCCGGGCATAGGCGGTGAGGAGGCGCCGTGACGGTCCGGCTCTCAGCCGAGGACCAGGCGCTGTTCTCAGCCGCGGAGTTGTCCGGTTCGTGCGAGACGGGTGACCGCCTCGGCGAAGGCACGGGACTGCTCGGGATCTCCACCGACGACGCGCATGTCCTGGCGGTCGCGGAAGTGCGCAGTGGTCATCAGATCGTGACCCACGCGCTCAGAACTGGCGCCGAGGAGCTGCCCGGGACTGGCCTGTTCGAGAATGAAGGTCCGATCGGATCCGAGGACCGAGGCACGGACGAACCTCTGATTCGTGGCGATGAGCATCTGCGGTTCCGGGGTCCGCTCGCTCTTGAAGTGCATGAGCAGCTGCTCCCCATCTCGGAGCATGTCGAACGGCGGCGGACCTGGAGTGGGCCGACGCTGATGATCGGGGCCGAACTGCTCCGAACGTCGTCGTTCCCGAGCACTCAGTCGGGGGTGGCTCGCATCGTAGCGATTCACTCGGGCGATGGCCCAGGCGCGGGCACCGATGACGGTGAGCAGGGTCAAGGGCAGGGCGAGTGCGGCCATCGTCAGCGCCGCGCCGGTCGACTGCTCCGGGAGGAATATGAAACCGACAGTGATGCCGAGGCCGACGATGAACATGATGACCATTGCCGTGATGAAGAGACCGGACCGATCACGGTTGAACGCCTCGGCGATGGCGGCGAAAATGAACCCGATATTCGTGCTGGCCCAGCACAGGAGGAAGAGGGTGAGGGCAGGCGCTGGCGATGTGGCGTAGTCACCCCACACCGTTCCCGGACTTCCCGGGAATTCGGCAAACGAATGCCAGATGAACACCGAGGCTGTGCAGAAGACCGCGAAGATGGGCCCGACCGACAGCACCTTGTACCAGGACTGTCGGATGAAGCCGGTGTACGAATCGGGTGCCCTGGGGAGGTGGGAGTCGGCGGCCGCAGCGGCCGACTTCGATGAGTCACCCTCGTCGAAGAAGATGATCGCAATCGCGTGATAGAGGCCAAGCAGGCCGAAGCACACCGTCGCGGCGCCTTTGGGGTCGAAATCCCCCATACGATTGGCACGGGGGTCGATGCCGGCGTTCGTGAGGAAGAAGATGACCAACATGAATAGTGCGAGCGTCACTCCATAGACCAGGGTCGTGCTCAACTTATGCGTCCTCATCCTCATACTGTGATTCTTCCAGGCTGCACCTTCTCCCGGAGGCGAAAGTTGTTCCAGATCCGCGACCCCTCGTGTCGGCGCAAGAGCCGGACTTGACCTGAGCCGAAGGTCAGACTCGGGCCCGAGCTTTGGCCAGGGCCGGTGGTGATGGTGCGGCCGAGGTGCATGGTCATCGTCGTCTTCTCCGCTGGGTCTGCTCAGGTCTCACCCTCGACTGTAGACGAGGACCGAATCTGTTGGCGGTCCCGGCACATCGGCTACGCTGAGCGCATGCGTGCAGGCGAAGTGTCCGAGGTCAGCCAGGACTATCTCAAGGCGATCTGGTCGGCCCAGGAATGGGGCGGGACACCGATGACTGCCACCGAGCTGGCGAATCGCTTCGGCACCACCAAGGCCAACGTCACCGAGGTGCTCAAACGTCTCGACGAGCTCGGGCTCATCGTCCGCGTGCCCTATCGCCCTCCGGTGCTGACCTCGAAGGGGGAGACGATAGCGCTATCGATGGTGCGCAGGCATCGCCTGCTCGAAACGTTCCTCGTCGAATCCTTGGGCTATGGCTGGGACGAGGTCCACGATGAGGCGGAGATCCTCGAACATGCGGCCTCGGATCGGCTTGTCGATCGCATCGACGCGTTCCTCGGCCGTCCCCAGGCCGATCCTCACGGGGACCCGATCCCCGGCCCCGACGGGAAGATCGAGTCCCATGATTCCTCGCTCCTCCTCGCTGAGGCTGGCCCCGGGTCCTACACGGTCATCCGGGTCTCGGACGCGGATCCCTCAGTCCTTGCCCACCTCGCCGAGGTGGGGGTGCGCCCGGGTGCACGCCTCGACGTCACCGAGAGAGAAGGCAGCGGAGCTGTCTCGATTTCGGTGTTCAGCGAACCTCTCGAATCGAAGCAGTCCGGAGCAGGACAGAGCGACGTGAAACGCATAGACGTGGACCGTCCGGTCGCCTCGGCGGTGTATCTGAAGGCATCAGGTTGATGTCGCGAACAGGAGCACCAGTTCGGCCGCTGTCCCCGGTGAGGGACCATCATTGAGCACCAGCCGCGGCCACTCTTGCCAGAGCTCGGCTTCGAACGGGACGCCCGGAAACTGGTTGCGGTGGGTGACCTGGCGATGGTGCGGATGCGACCTGAAGGAATTCGGATCGATCGCATGGAGCACTGCGAATAGTGAGTGGTAGAGGATCGGTGTGAAACCACAGTCGCGTGCCTGATCGGCCGTCCGAGCCCAACCAGGTGCCGCGACCGGAGTTCCTCTCCTGATCGCCGCCGACATCTGAGCCTTGATGCTGGCTGGCAGGGGGTCAGGAGAATGGTGGAGGATTACACGGCTCCATTCGAGGGCTTCTGTTTCGGAGAATCCCGGCCAGCGCTCCGCTGCCTCGTGAGACACGGTGACACTCGTTTCTCGGGCAGCATGCGCCCGGATCGAATCTTGCCAACGCCATGTGGCGCTGACCCGCTCTATCCCTGGGGCACCCGGTCGATGACGGGTTGCCGCGTGGCCGGCCAGGTACCGATGGCCACGACTCGTGAACGTGTGAATGATTCTATCGGCAGAGGCTGACACGGATGTCAGGAGCGGAACCGTCGGTGTCGATAACCCCACCGGTCGGTGAATGAGACAGTCGCCTCGGCTGCCCGCTGCGCAGGCCGCCGAGGCGACTATCGGAGAGTCAGCCGAAGAGCGTACGCAAGGTGAGGACGCTGATGGCACCGATGCTCGCGGCGGCCGGCAGGGTGATGACCCAAGCCATGGCGATCGGCTTCATCAGCTTCCAGTTCGCCGATCGGTTGACCAGACCTACGCCGATGATCGCACCGATGAGGATATGGGTGGAAGAGACGGGCAGACCGCTGACTGAAGCTGCCATCACGACGGCCGCGGCAGCGAGCTCGGCGGCGAAGCCGGATGCAGGGTGGATCTCCGTGAGTTTGGTCCCGACCGTGGCGATGACCTTGCGGCCGATGAACCAGAGGCCGGCAACGAGGGCGATCCCGCAGGTGAGCATGGCGGCGAAGGGGACGGATGCCTCGGAGCTGATGTTGCCGGTCTTGAGCACGTCGAGGACTGCGGCGAAGGGCCCGATCGCGTTCGCAATGTCGTTGGAGCCATGGCTGAAGGCGAACGCCGAGGCGGTGAACACCTGCATCCAGGAGAAGAGGACGTAGGTCGCACGGGGAACTGTCTGCTTGCGCAGGGTCTTGGCGAAGACGAATACTGCCATCCACACGGCGAGGCCGATCATCGCCATGATGAGGGTGCCTCCGACGGCGCCGACTGCAACGTCGAGATTCTTCAGGCCCTTGAACAGGAGCATTGCGGTGAGGATGACGGCACCGCCTGCGGCGATGAGCGGAACCCAACGTTGGAGTGTGGAGTGCGAACCGACCGACTGATCGGCCGAAGCCGTGGTATCGGGATCGCGCTCAAGGTCCAGTCCGGCGTCTGCAGCGTGGCTGCTCTCGCCGGTGGGAGCCAGCATGTGGGGTTTCAGGGTCTTTGACAGGGCATCGCCGAGGACGTACTTCTTGATCGCCCCGTAGATGAGGAAGGCGACGAGTGCGCCGAGCGCGGGGGAGAGGACCCACGAGATAGCGATCATGCCGACCTCTGACCACTGCACCATGGCGAAGCCTCCGGTGCCGGTGACGAAGCCGATGGTCAGGGAGGCGCCGATGATGCCGCCGATGATCGAGTGCGTGGTCGAGACCGGCCAGCCCATGCGAGTGGCGATCAGCAGCCACACTGCCGCACCGAGGAGGGCGGCCATCATGATGTAGACGAACTCCATCGGGTCGAGGGAGACGGCACCCAGGTCGACGATTCCGCTCTTGATGGTGTCAGTGACATCGCCGCCGGCCAGCAGCGCACCGCTGACCTCGAAGACAGCCGCAACAAGGAGCGCCTGCTTCATCGTCAGGGTGCCTGCACCAACCGAGGTGCCGAAGGCGTTCGCCACATCGTTGCCTCCGATGTTGAAGGCCATGAACGCACCGAAGATGACCGTCGTGATCAGCACCATGCGCGGTGCGCCCTGGCTGACATAGCCGAATGACCACAAGGTGAAGGCGATGAGAGTGATCGCGAGCAGCAGGCCGAAGGCCAGGTGCCAGCGACGATCATTGCTGCGGCCGACGGTCTGCGTCGGTGTGAAGGTCTCTGGTGCCAGAGCCTGGGTCATGCGCGTCTCCTAGCGAGGATCATGAGATGTATTTCCAGCTGTCTCCCATGATTCGCACTCTGGATGTCCGCAAGGTTAAGGGGTTGATGAATGGAAGATGAACACACTCAGCCCCTCCGGCGAACAGGAGGTGCACAATAGCCGTAGTTTATCTTGTGTTTACGTGAAGTTCCAGGTCAGATGGTATGCAGTCGCCATCTGATCCGAGCTCAGTGAGTATGTCTGCCGAGCGGAATTCTGGTTGTGATGATGGACACGCGGGCACGATTGGCTCGTGCCCGCGTGTGGTGGGACCGTCAACTGTCAGTCGTCAGCCTTGGCGCCGTGGCAGATTCCACCGCGGCTGGGGCTGGGACGGCTTGCCGTGCTGCGGCATGAAACCGCGCTCGGCCTGCAGGTGTCCCTTATCGTGGCTCTTCGTCTTGGCCTCAGGGTCGACTCCCGGTATCTGGGCCTCGAGCTTCTGTGCCGCCTGGTCGGCGCCGACGATGGGAATCTCGCCCGTGATCACCGGCTTCTCGGCAATCACGGGGATCTCTCCTGTTCCGGCCGCGACGCTGGGGCTCTTGTGTCCTTTGTCGTTTCGCATGGTGTTTCCCTTCTTCTGTGATTTCCTGCTCTGCTTCTGTGCAGCTGATGGGTTCTTCGCAGTACTTGTCTCGGTCGTGCCGAGGGCCGAATACAGTCCGGCCCACTGTTCTGGTTTGAGGTCCCGTGGCAAGGTGTCTCCTCTGACGTCGTTGCGGTCCATGGTCGATTGCAGCGTGGTGCGGTCAGTGAGGTTCATTGTCGTAAGGATTCCTTTCATCCCACGTCCGCGTCCGGTGAAGGCCGTGCGGACGAATTGTTGGTAGTCCGACCTGTGCCGGTCCGGCACGAGGCTGCTTGCCAGGCGATCGATGGTGAGGATGCCGCCGTCGACGCTGGGCTTCGGTGTGAAGGCGTGGGCAGGTACGCGTTCGATGAGTCGGAAGTCGAACCACGGTGCCCATTGGGCGGTCATCATGGTCGATCCGCCGACGCCGGCGCGTTTGCGGGCCACTTCCCATTGGGTGAGCAGAATGGCGTTCTGCCATTTCCTGGCGCGCAGGAGTCTGCGCAGAATGGGTGTGGTCAGGTGGAAGGGCAGGCTGCCGACGATCACGGGCTGGTCGAGCCTGGACCTCAGGACATCTGCGTGTCTGACCTGGGCGCGCGGGAATGAGTGTTCAAGGTGACTGATCCTCGTTTCGTCGAGTTCCACGAGCGTGAGCGGTCTGCCGAGCGGGTACAGCCGAGCAGTCACCGCACCGGTGCCGGGCCCGATCTCCAGAATGGAACCGGTGGTGGCGCGGGTGAGGTTCGCGATCGTGTTGAGGGCTGAGGGTGAACGCAGGAAGTTCTGGCCGAGTTCGTGTCGGCCGCCGAATGATGAATGAGGTCGCATGGGCGCGCTCCGGAAGTGAAGAAGGGAGCACCCAAGGCAGCGCAATGCGCAAAGACGTGTGTCAGAGAATTGCGGCTTCGCCCCGGATGCTGATGTCTGTCCGGGTCGACAACGCGCTGCTACAGATCCTGCTCGATCGGTTCGGCGGCGACCAGTCCATCAATGGACCGGTGACGCCGAGACTTCGATGAGGTCAGTGGATCACAGGAAGTGAATCGAGCGCGCTGTCAGGCGCGGCGATTGCGAATGTAGAAGCTCAGCGCTGTCGTTGCGCTGCGATTTAATGTTCCCATGGTCAATAAGCTAGCACGGAGCCTTGCCATTGATCCAGAGTTCGAGTCGAATTCGACCGAAACCGGGACGAGTGGCTGAACTCGCCGAGGTGGCCGAGACCTATTCGATGATCTCGCCGCTGATGACGTCGCCGCCACCATCCTCAGGCGGCCTGCGGTGCGGATCCTGGCGAATCGTCTGAGCGGTCTTGCGCAGACGCCACCCGAGGGTGACCAGGCCGATGCCGACGACGACGATGAAGCCCGCGAGGGTGAAGATCAGTGCGGTGATGCCAGCACCCGGGGCCAAGAGGAAGAATCCGCCGAGGATGATGCCGGCGACGCCGATGGCCGTCAACAGCCACCACATGCGCACCCCGATGCGGCGAATGAACAGCGAGGCGGTGACTGCGAGGAAGCTGAAGAAGATGACCGCGAATCCGGTCAGTATGGTGACGAAGGATGCGAACAACATGGGCGAGAAGAAGATGAGCGCGCCCAGCAGAATCAACAGGACGGAGCGAGCCACCAGACTTCCCGAACGTGTGCCCTTCGGCGCCAGGACGAAGGATGAAACGGCGATGACGGCCAGCCAGATGGCGAAGATGCGCACGACCACCTCGGCGCTGGTGCCAGGCCAAACCACCATCAGCAATCCGACGAGAATCGCGATGACGCCATTGACGATGACTGATCTGCTGGTGCGTTTCAAGTCCATGACTCAAGCCTAGTCACTCGGGATGGAAGCTCGCTGAGCACAGCAGATCACAGCACATCATGCAGGCGTCTTTTTGTCGT
This sequence comes from Brevibacterium sp. UCMA 11754, assembly GCF_021532275.1. GTDB lineage: Bacteria > Actinomycetota > Actinomycetes > Actinomycetales > Brevibacteriaceae > Brevibacterium. Next base: position 44,339 of record NZ_JACBOT010000029.1, on the reverse strand, counting down.
TCGCGGCTGTGCTCCCCGAGGTGGCCGTGTCGTTTTCCATGCCAGGCAGCTTGATCGATGCGGGCAGGTGCATCGTCTCGTTCAGCCTCATCGAATCGGAGAGGGCACGGACCATCCCGCTGAGATCGTCCGACGAATGTTCTGTGTCCTTGGCCACGAAGGTGGCGCTCAGCGAGGAGTTCGTCGCCGCGCCGGTGGGCTCGCCACTCGACGTCCCCGCGGGGACGTCCTCGGCTGAGGTTGACGCCGGCTTCGGGGTGTTCCCCTCGAGGAAACGAAGCAGCTCGACCGGGAAGGGCAGAACCAGTGTCGAATTCTTCTCGGAGGCGACTTCGACGATCGTCTGGAGCAGACGCAGCTGCAGAGCTGCGGGCGTATCCGCCATCGCACTTGCGGCCTGGGCGAGCTTGTTCGAGGCCTGGAACTCACCGTCGGCGATGATCACGCGTGAACGACGCTCACGTTCGGCCTCTGCCTGGCGCGACATCGATCGCTTCATCGACTCCGGCAGGGCCACGTCCTTGATCTCGACTCGGTCGATGTGGACACCCCAGTCCACGGCAGGGTTGTCGATCATGATGGCCAGACCCTGATTGAGCCGCTCTCGGTTCGTGAGCAGATCATCGAGATCGCTCTGGCCGATGATCGAGCGCAGAGACGTCTGTGCCACCTGTCCGACGGCGAGCTGGTAGTTCTCGACATCGACGATGGCACGCCTGGGATCGACGACCTTGAAGTAGATGACCGCATCAACCCGGACGGTGACATTGTCACGGGTGATGCCTTCCTGGGCGGGGATCGGCATGGTGATGATCTGCAGGCTGACCTTCTCCAGCTTGTCCACGAATGGGATGATGGCCGTCATGCCGGGCCGCTTGGGTTCCTCGGTGACTCGACCCAGGCGGAACACGACACCGCGCTCGTACTGTTTGACGATCTTCAGACTGTTTCCGAGGCCGATGGCACCGAGCACGATCAGACCGAAGATGAGAATTAGGAAGAACATCGAACCGCCTCCTCAGACGATTGCCTGTCCTTTCAGATTAACCCCGTTGCGGCAAAAAAGACCCGGAGCGGCGACAATGCCGAGCCGACTCTCGGTGACGGTTCAAGGAGTCGCGAACCATCAGGACGCTGCTGTCGCGATTCGCTCTCGCGCCAGCAGTCGTTTGCCGGCGGGATAGGCATCCAGTGACTGGGGCAGGCGCACGAGTCGACCGGAGGCATAGGTGGCGATGACCTCGCCGGTGTCGGGCTGATTCGGGCTCACACCGTGGGCCTCGACTCCGACCCTGCGCAGAGTCTGCTTCGCCACCGGAATGGGGGAGTCGAAGAGTGTGATCGCACCGGCCCGGGCGGCCATGATCCGGTCGGCGACCAGACCGTAATGGGTGCACCCGAGCACGATGGTCTCCATGCCGGGATCCATCTGGTTCAGGGCTGCGTCGATCGCGGAATCGATCGTGGCGATGTCAGCCTCATTGATCGCCTCGGCGAGGCCCGGGCATGCCACCTTGGACACCGTCACCTCGGCGGCGAAGGTGTCGATGAGGTTCTGCTGATAGTCGCTGCCCGTCGTGGCTGGGGTCGCCCAGATGGCGAAGTCCTGCCCGGTCCCGGCCGCCATCTTCACGGCCGGCACGGTGCCGATGACGGGAATGTCGGGTTCGTAGCGGGCGCGTACGGCCTCGAGGGCTTGGACGGAGGCGGTGTTGCAGGCGATGACGATCGCATCGGGCTCCCACTCGGCGAGCACCGCGGCGGAGTTCAGGGCCCTGGCTTCAAGTGCTTCCGGGCTGAGGCTGCCGTAGGGGGTGAAGTCCGGGTCCATGGCCAGGATCAGATCCGCGTGCGGAGCCAGGTGGAACAGTGCATCGGCGGTGCCGAGCAGCCCGAGTCCGGAATCGAGCAGACCGATACGCGTCATGAATCCTCTTTCGGGTAGGCAAATTCCTTGATCTCCTTCAGGTGCGCCTTCGTCAGGCCCTGCGCGAACTCAGGAGCAATGAGCTTGAGCCGGTTCGCCGGATAGTGCTCGACGAAGTAGTCGTGCGTGGCCGGTGCCGCAAGATCGTCATCGATCCAGACGGCCCGACCATGTTCGTGCTCCGCGAGCCAGTCCTCTATCGCACGCGCCTTCCACCACAGGTGCGGATCGTTGGCGTGGCGGTTGTGAGATTCATCGGGCATCTCAATGACCTCGAAGGAGTTGCGCAGACCGAACTTCGGCTCCAGCTCCGTTTTGCACCGCTTAGACCAGGTGGAGAGCCACACGACGTCGACATCGTGGGTTTCGACGAGATGGTCGAAGAACGCGATCACCGCAGGCTTATAGTGCAGTTCGTAGTGCCAGGCCTGCAGCTTCCTGCGTCCCTCGGTCATGATGCGCAGTTTGGGCACCGGGTACGAGTTGAGCACTCCGTCGACGTCGAGGAAGACAGTGACATGCCGTGCCTGCCGACGTGCTGATGTCGGCGAAGGGGATGCAGCTGCCATTGTTCCTTCCTGGGGAGTCTCGTACCGGCTAGTCTGAGAACAGACGGCGTCGGCCTGGGACGGGCTGATGAGTTCCAAGAATACCGCTCGAAAGTGAAGAAGGACGAGCACCCCATGTACACGGAGATGCGCATCCCCAGGCTCCGCGCTTCGCTGTGGACCTCGGCCCCCGACGCCCACCCGATATCGGCCCTCGCCGAGGTGGCTGTGAGCGTCCCGCCCGAGCCTTCCCTCATCGTGCCCGACGGCTGCATGGATCTCATCGTCATCGATTCCAGCGTCGTCGTCGCCGGAGCAGACTCCACCGCACGAGCCTTCCGAACTACACCGACGAGAGGTGCAGTGGAGCCGGTCGTGGGTCTGCGCTTCGACCCCGGAGTGCTCCCGCAGCTGCTGACCACCTCGGCGGCCGAGCTCGCCGACAGGGTGACCCCTCTCGACGCTGTGGTGACTGCAGGCAGTCGCGCAACCGTCCCCGAACCCGGACCTGGTGTCGGGCAGAGGCGGCTGTTGGACATCGGCGAGACGCTGACGGCTCGGGCCGACATCGATTCGACGCCGCTTGAGCTGGCGGGTCTGCTCGGCGTGCGTGATGAATCACCGGCGCCGGACATCGCCGAGGTGGCCGCACAGTTCGCATACTCACCCAGACAGCTGCGGAGGCTGTCTTCCGAATGGTTCGGCTACGGACCCAAACACCTGTCGAAGGTCCTTCGCTGGCAGGCCGCACGGGCACTCATCGACGCAGGCTCCACCCGCACAGCGGCCGCAACGGCAACGGGTTACGCCGATGCGGCCCATCTGTGGAGAGACGAGAAGTCACTGCTGGGCCGGTGAACCCAATGCTGCGAAGAGGTCGACATAGTTGTCGTCGGGATCGGAGACCACGGCGTACCGCTGGCCCCAGAACGCATCCCAAGGTTCGTGGACGACTCCGGCCACGGGATCTGAACCGGCACCACCGGCAGTGAGCTGGACAAATGTCGTATCAACCGCCTCGGCGGTGGAACAGTCGAAGGCCAGGGACATCTTGTGTCCACCGGTCGGCCAGGTCCATCCGGGATCGATGCTGAGCATGACCGCCTCAGTGTCGAGGAGCAGGCGGAGGCTGCCCGAGGAGAACTCCGTGTGCGGAGCATCCGCGCCGCCGTCGACGAGGTCGAGGCCGAGCGAGGAGTAGAACTGCACTGCTGCGGACATGTCTGCGGTGATGATTGAGATCGCGTCGAGTTTCATGTTCTCAGGCTATGGGCACCAGGTCCGGTCGAGCATGAACAGAACGGCCATCTTCCCGCAGAGGCAGCATTCCTCCGATAGCGTGACTCCTGCGACCAAACGCAATCACGCATCACGGGAGGAGCGAGTTGTGGGACACGATGGCGTTCTCACCAGTTCGCAGATCTTCGACGCTGACGTCGAGGACTGGCGGCAGTTGGCAGGGCCGATCAGGGCCAGATACAGAACCGACGAATTCGGCCAAGGTCTTGCCTTCGTCAACGCGGTCGGGGAGGCGGCAGAACTGTCGAACCATGCCCCCGACATCACTCTCACGAAGATCGGTGTCACCGTGACTGTGGGCAGTCACGACGTCGGCGGTGTGACCGAACGGGATATCACTCTCGCTCGAAAGATCAGCACGATCGCCGCTGAATCGGGCCTGACTGCTGACACCGCAAGCCTGATGCAGGCCGAATTCGCTCTCGACACGAGTTCAAGTGATCGAGTGTCTGACTTCTACGCGGCACTCCTCGGCGGTGAACCTGCGGGAGTGCATGCGGGTGGTGATCTCGTCGATCCAACTGGTCAGGTGAATACGCTGTTGTGGTGGCAGAGGCCACGAGACGACGGCCAGTTCCCTCTGCCGGAGTCAGCCGTCCCGCAGAGTTGGCATCTCGATGTCTGGGTGAGCCATGACGAGGCCGAAGGACGGATTGCTGCAGCGCTCGCTGCGGGCGGCCACCTCGTCAGCGACACAGCTGCTCCGTCCTATTGGGTTCTAGAGGACCCCGACGGCAACCGAGCCTGCATCTGCGCGCCGATGGTCGGCTGAGTGATCACCCGGCGAGGTATTCCTCGAGGATGCTGCGGATGCCCTCGGGGATCGGCGAGGGCCTGCCGGTCTTCCGGTCAATGTGGACGAGGACGACGTCGGAGTTGAACACCTTCTGGCCGCTTTGGTCACCGCGGGTGTGGACGGTGAATGAGGAGTTGCCGATCCTCTTGATGGTCACCGTCATTGTGAGTTCGGGGCCGTACATGACGGGGAGCAGGTAGTCGATCGACTGGTTGGCGACGAGCATGCCACCGCCGGTCATGCTTCCGGCCTTGGCCTCGTGGAGCCACCTGATGCGGCCTTCCTCGATGAGGGTGATCATGCGCGCGTTGTTCACGTGGCCGAGCATGTCCTGATCGGACCAGCGCACCTCTGGGGAATACTCGAATGTCTTCACGGACAACCTTTCGACTCATCTGCTTCGGAGACTCTCCATCTCCGACTATGGGACGTTACCAGGGTGGCCGGACGGTCCTGATCACCGGGACCTCTTATCGTCGGGTGCGGCCCTGCCGCCTCTTCGGACCTGATCGATCGTTCTATAGTGGAACATGATTGATCGACGAAAGGAAATCATGGCAGTGCTCAAAGGCGTGCGCGTTCTCGACCTCGGCGGAATCGGCCCCGGCCCCTTCGCCGCAATGATGTTGGCAGACATGGGCGCCGAGGTGATCCGCCTTGATCCACCGAAGACGGCCGGCCAGCCCATGAACCCTGTTCTCGACCGCGGCAAGAGGTCGATGACCGCAGACTTCAAGTCCGAAGCCGGCATCGAACTCGCCCGGTCCCTGGCGGCGAAGTCCGACATCGTCATCGAAGGCTTCCGCCCAGGCGCCGCGGAACGCTTGGGCCTCGGCCCCGACGATCTCCACGCGCTCAATCCTGCCCTCGTCTACGGCCGTATCACCGGCTACGGTCAGGACGGGCCGAAGTCGCAGAAGGCCGGCCACGACCTCGGATACATCGCCTCGACAGGACTGCTCAACCAGCTCGGCCGCGCCGACGGACCGCCGCAGTTCCCCGCGAACCTGATCGGCGACTTCGGCGGTGGCGGAATGCTCCTCGTCGTCGGCGTCCTCGGCGCACTCAACAGTGCACGCACCACCGGCATCGGCAGCGTTGTCGACACCGCCATGATCGACGGCGCCAACCTCCTGTATTCGATGATGCACGGCTTTGCCGAGATGGGGATGTGGCGCCACGATGCACGCGGGCGCAACCTCCTGGATTCCGGAGCACCGTTCTACGATGTCTATCCCACCGCCGATGACAGGTACGTGTCCGTTGCCTGCATCGAACCGGCCTTCTTCGCCGAATTCGTGCGCACTCTCGACATCGAGGACCGCCTGCCCGAACCGCTGGGCGAGATCAACCATTGGCAGCCGAAGCACTGGCCCGTCATGCGGCCAGTCTTCGCCGAGGCGCTCGCCTCACGCACCTTGGCCGAACTCGAAGAGCTCTTCACCGGTCGCGATGCCTGCGTCGAACCGGTCCGCACCATGGCCGAGGCGAAGACCGATCCCCATAACCAGCACCGCGGACTCTTCTACACCGATGAGGCCGGAATCGAGCAACCCGCACCGGCACCGAGGTTCGGCCAGGCAACCGCCCCCACCTCAACTGGCGCGGCCAGTGCAGGCCAACCTCGGCGGGCACCGGTCATCGGTGCCGACACCGACGCGGTGATCGCCGAATTGGGACTGTGAGCGAGCTCAGGCACTGAGGTCAGCCGCGGCGGCTCCGGATCTCCTCATTGACGGCCCCGACAACCTCGTGGAGGTCTCCGATGATTGCGTAGTCGGCACGCTGGACCATCGTCGACTCCTCATCGGTGTTGATCGCGATGAGCGTCTTCGCACCCTCGATGCCGGCCATGTGCTGGATCGCGCCGGAGATTCCACAGGCAATGTAGACGTCGGGTGTGATCCGACTGCCGGTCTGGCCGACCTGCTCGGAATGCGGTCGCCAGCCCAGACCCGTGACCACACGAGAGACACCCAGTGCCCCGCCGAGGTGGTCGACGAGTTCGAGGACCTCGCCGAATCCGTTCTCCGAACCGACCCCGCGACCAGCACCGACGACGGCTCGGGCCTGGGTCAGGCCCGAGGTGTCATTGTCAGCGGCGGTCTCGACCTCGGTGCGGACAACGCGGGTACGCAGATCCTCGGCCGCTGATTCCGGGGAGTGTGTGAGGATCTCCGGTGTCGTCGGTGTTGTCTCTTCGGGATTGCAGGCGTGACCGGCGAGGGTGAGAACCTGCAGGTCACCGTCGAGCTGAAGACGTTCGAACGCTGCCCCACCGAGCACCTGCCGCAGCAGTCCCTCCTCATCGGCGGCCACAACATTGGCCGCCATCCGCTCCCCGGTCCTCATCGCCACATGGGTCATGAGCTCCATGCCCCGCGGCGTTCCCGAGGCCAGAACCGCCCCGGTCTCCGGCGCGATGTCGACGATCGCCTGCGCCCATGCAGGAGCCGAATACGCCTCGAGATCAGCAGACTCGAGGTGGTGGATCCGACTCACGCCGAGGCGGCTTAGCTCCCCGACGGCCTCCTCGCTCAGCGGCCCCACCACGACCGCCTCCGTACTACCCGACGGCGGCGCAGCCACCTCGCGCGAGGTATCAGGGGCGCCGTCGGGTAGTTGGGGGAGGAGGGCTGAGGCGTTCGTGCGGGCGAAGGTGAGCGCCTCGGCCGACGTCAGCGCCACCTCGCCGTTCTCATCGGTTTCGACGAATACGAGAGTCATGACCTGATCACTCCGATCTCTTCCAGAACGTCGACCAGGGCCCCAGCTGCATCTGGGCCCTCGCCGAGGATGGTGACCTCATTCGCCGTGTCCGGTGGCAGCTCGAGGCCGATGCGCGGATTTCCGGCGCCCGGTTCGGGTGCCACATATTCGGCGATGCGAGCCTTCTTCGCCTTCATCCGTCCGGTGATCGAGGGATAGCGCGGGTCGACGCCGCCCTCCTGGACCGCGATGACGGCGGGCAGTTCGAGAGAGAAGATCTCTGTTCCGGCCGGCCCGATCCCGCGTGCCTCGATAGACCCACCAGCTGAGCTGCCGGAACTGTCTGAGTCGGAACCCGCGCTCGCACTCAGCGTCTGGATCCCCGTCAGCACCGGGTATTCGAGGTCGTAGGCCAGGCGGATGGGAACCTGGAAGTCGCCGGTGTCGGCGGCATCATTGCCCAGCAGCACAAGATCGAAGCTCTGGCCCCCTTCGGCGCGGTCGCGGATGACGTCGCCGATGATCTGGGCGATGTCCTCGGGCCCGAACGCACCCGGATCCTCGGTTTCGATGAGGATTCCGTCGTTGGCGCCCACGCCCACGGCCGCGCGCAGCTGTTCGACCGCCTCGGCGGGGCCCAAGGTCAGTACCGTGACCTTGCCGCCGGTGGCTGCGGCCGTCTGGATGGCCAGCTCCACCGCGCATTCCTCATGCGCCGAGGCGGTGTGGCCCAGGCCGGAGTCGTCGATGTCCGTGCCTGAGGCGTCGAGCGTGATCTGGCCAGAGATGTCGGGGATGCGTTTGATGCAGACGAGGATGTCCATCGTCTACCTCCTGATGCTCTCGTTGCTGGGATCGAACAGCGGGGTGGCGTCGATCGAGGCCACCGTCACGGGGTAGGCCTCCTCCATGTAGACGACGATGAGCTGGTTGCCCAGGACCGCCTCGGCGGGAGGAAGGAAGGCCATGAGCACATGCTTGCCGAGGCTCGGGGCCGACCCCGCCGAGGTGACGAAGGCGTGGTGCCCGTGCCCGTCGATGAGCGGCTGCCCGTCTTCTGATCGGATGGGTTCCCCACCGAGCATGTAGCGCTTCTCGCCGCTGGCGCTCGTGTGATCATCGACCGTGAGCGAGCACAGGATCGCCTTCGGGTCCTCCTCGCGGTGGCGCAGGTGGGCGTCGCGGCCGACGAAGCTCTGCGACTTCACCTTCGGCCGGGCCATGCCGACCTCGATGACACTGCGCTCGGAGTCGAGTTCGGCACCGAAGGCGCGATAGCCCTTCTCGATGCGACCGGTCGTGCCGTAGACGCCGAGTCCCACCGGCACGAGGCCCTTTTCTGTCCCGGCCTCGGTGAGGACGTCCCAGAGTCTGAGTCCGGATTCCATGGGGATGTAGAGCTCCCAACCCAGATCGCCGACGTAGGAGATGCGGGAGGCCAGGACCTGCAGCGAGCCGACTTCGATGGTCCGGGCTGTGCCGAACTTGAAGCCTTCGTGGGAGACATCTGCGTTCGTGACCTGGGAGAGGATGTCGCGTGCTCGTGGTCCCCAGAGGCCGATCGTCGTCCACGATGAGGTGAGCTCGGCGATCTGGGCACCCGTCTCCTGGAGCCGATCGGCGAACCATTTGACGTCGACCATGCCGTGGGCAGCGCCCGTGACGACCCGGAATCGGTCGTGGGCCAGTCGCATGATGGTCAGGTCCGAGCGGAACCCGCCGGTCTCGTCGAGGACCGGGGTGTAGACGACTCGACCGATGCTCACGTCCATCTGGGCCAGCACGATGGATTGGACGGCATCGAGGGCTGCAGGTCCGAATACGTCGAAGATGACGAAGCTTGAGAGGTCGACGAGTCCTGCGCGTTCGCGCAGTGCGAGGTGTTCGGCATTGATGATCGGTGACCACCAGCGCGAGTCCCATTCGGCGGTGCGGTCCATGACGCGCTCGCCGAATTCCTCGAGCAGCGGTGAATTCGATGCGTACCACTGGGGGCGTTCCCAGCCGGCGACTTCGAAGAAGACGGCGCCGAGTTCCTTCTCGCGTTCGTGCATGGGGGAGAGTCGGACGTTGCGATCGGAGTTCCACTGCTCGCCTGGGTGGACGATGCCGTAGGTCTTGATGAAGGCTTCCGAGGTGCGGGCCTGCACATGTGCGCGGGTGCGCTGGTGTGGGTGGAAGCGGGCGATGTCAGCGCCCTGGACATCGACTTCCGGACATCCGTTCGTCATCCACTCGGCCACGGCCCGACCCACGCCCGGACCTTCCTTGACCCACACCGCTGCCGCCGACCACAAGCCCTTGACCTCAGGCGATTCGCCGAGGATGGGTGCACCGTCGGGGGTCAGGGACAGGAGGCCGTTGATCGCGTAGCGGATCTCGACGTCGGGGTTGGACAGGACATCGGGCATGAGTTCGAGGGCCTGTTCGAGCTGCGGGTCGAAATCGTCGTCGGTGAAGGGCATCTCCGTGGGAGAGAGCTTCGCGGCCTCGATCGATGGGATCTCGTCGGGTTCGTGAAGAATCGCCCGGTGAGCGTAGGAGCCGATCTCCATGTCCGATCCGTGCTGGCGTTCGTAGCAGAAGGTGTCCATATCGCGCACGATGGGGAAGGAGATCTCACCCGTCTGCTCGGCCAATTGCGGAACCGGGCCCACGCTGATCATCTGGTGCACCGCCGGAGTCAGCGGGATCGCGGCACCGGCCATGGCCGCGATGCGCGGACTCCAGACTCCGCAGGCGATGAGGATCTTATCTGTCTCGATCGGGCCCTTGGTCGTGTGGACGCGTGCGATCGCCCCGTTCTCGACGTCGATGCCGGTCACCTCGGTGTTCGGTGACACCGTGAGCGCGCCCTTGTTCTGCGCGGATTCGCGCATCATCGTGCCCGCCCCCACGGAGTCGACGACGCCGACAGTCGGTGTCCAGAAAGCACCGACGATGACTGACGGGTCGAGGAAGGGGACCTTCTCTACGACTTCTTCGGGGGTGACCAGGTGGGATTCGATGCCCCAGGCCTTCGCCGAGGCCATCCTGCGTCTCAGCTCCTGCATGCGCTCTTGGGTGCGGGCGACTTCGAAGCCGCCGGACTGCGTGAAGACGCCGAGTTCCTTGTACTGGCGCACGCTGTCGAGGGTGAGGTCCGTGATCTCACGAGAGTGGTCGACCGGGAAGATGAAGTTCGAGGCGTGTCCGGTCGAGCCGCCCGGGTTGGGCAGCGGGCCCTTGTCGACCTGGACGATGTCTCTCCATCCGAGCTCGGCCAGATGGTGGACGAGGCTGTTGCCGACGATGCCTGCACCGACGACAACGACACTGGCCTGGGTGGGAATGGAAGCCATAGGAGGCTCCTCTCCGAAGGCATCTTCGCCTTCAACGGCACATGTTGCGTACTATGCAACGTGACGCACTATGTGAAACTGGGTGCTTTGATCGTCCTCCGCCCGCCGAGGTGTGTCAAGGGTTTGTTCAGCGAGCGCTCGTCAGTGCTCGCGCCAGCCGAACCGTGACGAGATGTCGGCGGCCGCAGCCACCAGCAGGTCCTTGGCGGCATCGACCTTTGTGTCGGTGAAGCGGAAGCCCGGGCCCGAGGCCGAGATCGAGGCGATGACATCGCCATGGGCGTTGCGGATGGGTGCAGACACGGCGGTGAGGCCGACCTCGAGCTCGTCGATGACGATCGAGTGCCCGGCGGCGACAACCTCGGCGATTTCGGTGAGCAGGCGGGGGATCGACGTCACCGTGTGCGGGGTGTAGGTCGGCAGCTTCGTTTCGAGCGCGGTGCGGATGCCGGCCTCGCTCAGGCCCGACAGGAGGACCTTGCCGTTCGAGGTGGCATGCAGGGGGATGCGCTGGCCGACCCAGTTGTGGCTCTGGACAGAGGCGTTGCCCGATACCTGGTCGAGGTAGAGGGCCGCGCCGTCGGAGAGGACGGCGACGTTGATCGTCTCACCGGTCTGTTCGGCTAAGCGCTTGGCGATGGGGCGGGCTTCCTGGACGATGTCGAGGCGTGCGGTGGTGGCCCCGGCGAGGCGGAGGATGCCAAGACCCAGGCGGTACTTGCCGCGATGCTGGTCCTGTTCGACGAGGCCGCGGGCCTCGAGCGTGGAGACGATGCGCGACGCCGTCGATTTGTGCACGCCGAGTTCGGCGGCGATGTCGGTGACGCCGGCGAGCCCGGTGCGGGCGATGACCTCGAGGATCGTGACCGCGCGGTCAACCGACTGCACGGAACCGGAGTGCGTCGCGCTGTTGCTCATCCCGAAACTGTAGCTCAGATGACACAACGCGGACAGAGGCGAACCACGTGTGATGTAGGGTGAATGCCGCCGGAGTGCCGATGGTGCCGCGGCATATCTTTCCCCGACGGAGTTGAGCGCTATGACCAATGGGACCCAGTCGATCGATCGCGCGGCAGAGATATTGTCGCTGGTGGTGAAGTCGGATGACCCGATCTCCTACACCGAGGTGGTGGAGTCGACGGAGCTGGCTCGCTCGACGGTCTCACGCCTGCTCTCTGCCCTCGAACGCAACGGGCTGGTCGAACGTGACGGCGAGGGGCTCTATCGCGGAGGTTCCCTGTTCGCGACCTACGCTTCGCGTTTCGATCGGGTCGAAACGCTGGTCACGGCGGCCGATCCCACGCTGCAGCGGCTGAGTGAGGAGACCGGGGAGACAGTCAACCTCGCCGTTCCGAGCTCCACGGGCGTCGTGCAGGTCGCGCAGGTCGATTCGACCTTCGTCCTCGGCGCCACCAATTGGGTCGACGTGGAGGTGCCGGCGCACTGCTCGGCGTTGGGCAAGATCATGTACGCCTTCGACATCATCCCGGTCCCCTCCGGCCGTCTGGAACGGCGCACCCAGTACACTCTGGGGTCCCGGAAGGAACTCATGGACAACCTCGCCGAGGTGCGCGAACGTGGGTACGCGATCGTGCACGAGGAGTTCGAAGAGGGGCTCGACGCCCTGGCCGCTCCCGTGTACGGAGTCGACGGCGATGTGGTTGCGGCTATCGGCATCTCGGGTCCGACCATGCGCATCGCTGACCACCACGAGACCGTCGGCGAACTCCTCGTCGACGAGGCAGGTCTGCTCTCCCGCAGCCTCAAACGCAAGGTCACCCACCGCTAGGCACGCTCCCGACTCGTGTCGTCGACATTCTCGCGGTGGTGGCAGCATCTCTCTCGCGTCTTGATCGGCCTCAACCCGGTGAGGAATGAGAAGTTTTCCTGCGAGTTCAGATCCGACCCAGTTTGTCCGGATTGCTCACCAGGCGCAGGCTGCAGATGCGGCCGGCGGCATCGACCTGCACCTCAAGGACATGGTCGTGACCGGCACGGACCACAGCGACGACCACTCCGCCGTTGACTTCGACGATCCCTTTGAAGTCCAGACCGCTCGGGTCACCGGGTGTGATGACGGAGCTGAAGAACCGGGTGATCCGAACGGCTCCGAAGATCGGATTGAGCGCGGAGGAGACCTTTCCTCCGCCATCGGCCCAGAAGACGCCATCCTCCGCCAGCAGCAGAGAAAGCGCGGTGGACAGATCCCCACTGTGGATGGCGTCGATGAGGCGAGTCAGCACCGTCCTGTCCGCTGCACGAGTCACCGGCTGGTCAACGTCGAGACGGCGCGCCGCCCGTGAGACCATCTGCCGCACAGCGGCCGGCTTCTTCTCGAGGATCCGGGCGACCTCCTCGGTGCTCATATCGAATGCCCGAGTCAGGACGAAGGCCGCTCGAGCCTCCGGACTCAGCTGCTCGGCAAGGTGGAGAAGCGTCAGCGACAACAGCTCCCGGTTCGCGACCGCGTCCTCAGGCAGCTGATCGGTCGCGACCGGCTCCGGCAGCCACGGGCCGGGATAGTCCTCTTTGATGTGTGAGAGCTGCCGGGAGCGGTCGATCGCACGTCGGACGCTGACCGTCGTCAGCCAGGCAGGCCAGGAGACAATGGCCTCGTCGGTCTTGCGTTCGTGGACGACTGCGGCAATGCCGACCTCTGAGACCACATCTTCAGCATGGCCGGCATCGCCGAGGATGCGGTAGGCGATTCCGAACAGACGACCCCTCTCGGCGTCCCAGGCGCGGGTCGCCTCGGTGACGGTGTCTGTGTCCTCAGCGATGCCGAGCTTGATCTCGTCCACCTTCCCAATGTAGATCAGTCGGCCGATGATTCCGCGCCCGAGGCAACGGTCGCCTCGGCGGGTGCTGCAGATTCGTCGCCGACCGGCGGAGTGGTCTCGGTGGCGATCGCCAGACGATTCCAGATGTTGATCGTGGAGATGGCCAGAAGCAGATCGCCGAGCTGCTCGGCGTTGAAGTGCTTGGCCGCCTCATCCCAGATATCGTCCGTCACGGTCTCCGGGCCGAGCTTCGTCACCGCATCCGTGAGGGCGAATACACTGCGCTCACTCTCATCGAACAGGGCACCTGCGTGCTGCCAGGCGGACACAGCGAAGAGCTTTCGGGACGGGACACCGAGCCGCTCCAGGTCTGTGGAGTGCATGTCGACGCAGAAGCCGCAGCCGTTGACGATTGAGGCGCGGAGCTTGATGAGATCGTAGAGTTCGTCGCCGAGCGCGGTGCGGCAGTAGGTATCGAGCCGAGCGACATGGGAGTAGCCCTTTTTGCTGACCTGGTCGAGGCTGATGCGAGCCATGAGTGTCCTTTCCTGACAGGAACGGCACGTTCCGGTGGGAACGCTGCGGCAGACGTATTTCGCCTGTCACCAACATCGTCGGATGGCGGGCTCGAAGTGTGACATGGTCACACGAATCTGTTGCCGCTCAGGCACGTCTGCTGCCTCAGGATGTGCTTGGGACCTCGTCGTTGTGGCCGAGAGCCGCAAGCTGCCTGCGCCGCCAGATCTCCGTGTCCTTGATCTGGTTGAAGGTATAGAGGTGGAGACCGGCCACGCCCATGGTCGGGTTGTCCAGGACTGGTGCGAGCTTGTCGAGGAACTTCCGGGGGTTGTAGCCGCCGGGTTTGGCCATCTTGGTGAACGTGACGGTGTTCTTGCGCAGGAAACGCGTCGATTCGCCGACCCCGATCTTCGATGCGACTCGGGCCAGCTTCGCCAATTCCACTTTGCCCGCGATGCCGAGGATGAGCGGCAGATCGATGCCGCGCGCTCGTACCCTGGCCAGCCAGGTGGTTATGGTCCCAGGGTCGAAGCACAGGTTCGACACGAGGTGGGTGGCATAGTCGCGTTTGTCCCACATCGCCTGGACGGTGACATCGTCGGAGATGAGCGGATGGGTCTCCGGATAGGCGCTGACGCCGAGGTGCTGGATCGGTGCCGCCATGCTTGCGAGGTCGACGATGAGGTCGAGTGCTCCCGCATAGCCGCCCGCAGGAGGGGTGGCGTCGCCGGCCGGGACGAAGATCCGATCGATGCCGGCCTGCGTCAGGCGCTCGACGATCTCCTCGAGTTCGGTTCTGCCTTGGACCATTCGTGCCGCGATGTGGGGCACCGCCTGGAATCCGAGCGCCTGCAGCTGCTCTGCCGTGGACAGAGTCGCCTCAAGAGTCAGGCCGGTCGAAGCGGTCACGGTGATCACGCGGCCGGGCACGACATATTCGTGGACACGGTCGACCACGCCCGCGGTGGGGAGGATTTCGTACCGCGCGGACTTCAGCAGTGAGGCCAGAACTTCCTGTGACATCCTCGGCTCCCTTGAGAGACTCCTGGGAAGTGGTCGACGGGTGATGATTCTCTTCGGAAACCCTTGCGTCCGCCGATACTTCAATCCTACACTAATTGTACCCATAATATGGGAATCCAGTTCCATATTATAGAACTGTTTGAGGCAGAGAACATCATGGACAACAACGTTCCATCAGTGGACCAAAGCGACAGGCAAGTCCCAATCAACCTACGCCAATCAGGCCCCACACCGGTCGAGATGCTCATCGACACCCGAGTGCGGAAGTCTCCGTACTGGGAGCTGTCCATGCAGGAAGGCTGCTGGCGGGCCTCGATCTACAACCGGATGTACCATCCGCGCGGCTATGTGTCCCGCGAAGACGGCGGGATGATGGTCGAGTACCAGTCCCTCGTCAACGACGTGACCTTGTGGAACGTCGCCGTCGAACGTCAGATCCAGGTCAAGGGTCCCGACGCCGAGGCGTTCGTGAACTATGTCATCACCCGTGACGCGACCAAGATCCCAGTCATGCGCGCTCGCTATGTGATCCTGTGCAATGAGGCCGGAGGCATCCTCAACGACCCGATCCTGCTGCGGGTGGCGATCGACGAATTCTGGTTCAGCCTCTCCGACACCGATCTCATGCTCTGGCTGCAGGGCGTCAATGTCGGCAAGGGATTCGATGTCACCATTGCCGAGATCGATGTCTCGCCGGTGCAGGTCCAGGGACCCAAGTCCGTCGATGTCATCGCCGACCTCGTCGGTGAGGAGGGCCGTACCCTGCCCAGCTACGGGCTCATGGAGGCCCAGGTCGGCGGGCACGATGTCATCATCTCCCAGACCGGGTTCACGGGGGAGAAGGGCTACGAGATCTACCTCAAGGACTCGACGAAGTATGCCGAGGACATGTGGAACGCGGTGCTCGCAGCCGGCGTTCCCTACAACCTCAGGGTCGTAGCTCCCAGTCATCACCGCAGGATCGCCGCAGGCATCCTCTCGTGGGGTCAGGACATGGACTTCGAGACCTACCCGTTCCAGGTCAACCTCGCCTATCAGGTGCCGCGGAAGAAGGAGGCCGACTATATCGGCAAGGCGAGGCTCGAAGCTGTTCGTAAGCAGATCGCAGCCGGAACCCCACCGTTCAGGACTCAGCTTGTGGGGCTGTTGGTCGGCGGCAAACCGGTCACGGACTACGCCCCCGACTTCTGGCTGGTCAGCGCCACCGCTGACGGTGAGGCGGTCGGCTACGTGACCTCACCGTGGTATTCGCCGGAGCTCGAAGCCAATATCGCAATGGCCCATGTACCGGTCGACGCCAGTGAGCTGGGCACCGAATACTGGGTGCATCTGCCCGAGCCCTTCGCCGACACCCCGGGAGAGCCCGTCCGCGCCGAGGTGGTGGAGATGCCGTTCCGACCAAGCGTCAACCCCAACCAGCGTGAACGCCTGAAGATGAACGGCCTCGACGCCGCCGTCTGATCGACGCCGCCGTCTGATCGACGCCGCCGTCTGATCTGCGGCGAGTGACTGGATAGCGGGAGGTCTCTGCCTCTGAGTTCCGCTCCCCTGATCCGAGCGCGGTCACCGTGCAATATGCCGGTGGCCGCGCTCGCTTGCGCCCCCAGCTGGGTATCTCGCTCAACATAGTTGGGCATCTTACTCACCGCAGAGCCAAAGACTTCCCGCGCGGCTACTGCCTTCTCGCGGTGCCGATAGCAACCGCTGGTTTCACCTGAGGCACTGGTCGTGCCAATTCATACATCTGCGGCGGGGTGATTTGCGGCTTGCGGTGAGGTGGAGCCCACCAACACGCGTGCAACGAAGTCGATGTCTCCGATGGCCGCACTATGGTCTTGGCCGCGCTCTCACGAAGCGGTGAAGTGTCTGCTGCTGCGATTCAGCCTCCGTGTCGCAGGCCGCTTCTCACTGCGGCCGATTCTCACTGCGGCCCTCTCCGAGTCACTTCTTGCGCAGCGCCTTCACCTTGGCCAGGAGTTCGTCTTCGGCGTTGGGACCTGCTTTGACGCCGGTGGGCAGGCGGAACATGAAGAAGATGCCGACGGCGAGCCAGAGTCCGAACATCGCCCACGACTGCCACGCCAGCTGCGCGGAGAACGGGGTGATGGGCAGGTAGAGGATGAAGAGCGCCAGGGTGAGCACGGCCGAGATGGTGCCGATGACCATGCCGCCGTTGCCCTTGCCGCCGATGCGCAGGGGACGGCCCATCGCAGGTTCGCGCTTGCGCAGAATGATGAACCCGACGCTGACGAGGAAGTAGGCGATGACGATTGCCGGTGAACCCGCGTCGACGATCCAGCCCAGGGCCGCTGAGCCGAGGAACGGAGCCAGGGCGGAGAGGATTCCGATGAAGATGATCGAGTTGACGGGGGTGCGGTACTTGGGGTGCAGCTTGCCGAACCAGGCAGGAATCATGCCGGCCACGGCCATGGCCCACATCAGGCGGGACGACCCCATGAGGAACGCGTTCCACGAGGTGATGATGCCGGCGAGCCCACCGGCGATGACGAGCTTGCCCCAGAAGGCGGAATTGAACATCGTCGCCAGCGCATCGGCCGTGACGAGGTCGTGGGTGGCCAGTTCGGAGGCCGGCATCGCCAGCGAGGTCATCCAGATGATGATGATGTAGAACGCGATCGCCATGAAGACTGAGGCAACGACGAGCTTCCCGATCTTTGCCGGTGGGAGCTTGATCTCCTCCGCCGACTGCGGGATGACGTCGAAGCCGACGAACAGGAACGGCACGACAGCGACCACGGCGATGAAGCCTGCGCCGCCGCCGGTGAAGAGTGGTTCGGTGTTGGCAGCTTCTCCGCCGGTGAGACCACCTGCCAGGAGGAGGAGGGCGACGATGACGAGGAATGAGACGACGAATGTCTGCACCAGTGAGGCAAGCTTGACGCCGCGGATGTTGATCCACGAGATGATGATCGCGGTGACGGTCCCGACGAGGGCCCAGGTGAGGTAGACGTCGAATTCGGCGATGGTCCACAGCTTGAAGTGTTCGAGGTTCGGGAACAGATACAGGGCGGTCTTCGGCACTGCGACTGCTTCGAACATGACGACGCTGATGTAGCCGCCGGTGATCGCCCAGGACCCGAAGAGTGAGACCTTGGGGCCCATCGCCCGGATGAGATAGTTGTGCTCACCTCCAGCGTGCGGCATGGCAGCGACCATCTCGGAGTAGACCGTGCCGACGAAGCACATGATGATGCCGCCGACGACGAACGCGAGAATCGCACCCATTGTGCCGGCACCGCTGAGCCATTCTCCGGTGAGGACGACCCAGCCGAAGCCGATCATCGCTCCGAATCCGATGAATAGTGCATCGACCGTGCCAAGCGCCTTGACGAAGCCGTGGCCCCGGTCTTCGACCTCTGTCTGCTGTTGCGACATCGCATCCCTCATTTCACCCGACTGTGCTGTTGTGCACAGTAGCAGGATTCTGAGAGTTTCCGGCCGGTAATCTCAACGCCATCTCCAAAAGGGTCACGGGTGCGATCACCCAACAAATGGGAGCTGTCAGCCAGAGCCTATGGGCGGCAGGGCGGGCAACCCAGTGGCTGTGGTGCCGGTAAGGACTCGACCTTTGAGTTCGCCGTGTCTCGAGTTCGGCGGCTCCCTGGCGAGGGGGCTCGTCAAGCACGGAGTCGAGGTCATCGGCATCGACATCTCCGAGGAGGTCGACCGTGTCGTCATCGCAGTGGGCAGCGACCTCGAGGCGAGCATCCTCATCACCTCACGCATCCTCAAATTGGGCAATCGGCACATCTGGGCCAAGGCCATCACCGAACCCCACGCCGAGATCCTGCATCAGCTGGGGGTCAAGAAGGTGGTCAGTCCGGAGAACGACATGGGTCGGCGCCTGGCGCACCTCATCAAGGGACACATCTCGGACTTCCTGCCCATCGATGAGAATTTCGTCCTCGCCAGGACCACACCGCCGGTGCGAGTCGCCGACGTGCCGCTGGGGTCGCTGGGACTGCGTACGGAATACGGCGTCACGATCGTCGCCTTCAAACGCGATGGAGGCGGTTCCTGGGACATCGCCGGCACACCGCGGAACGTGGAGACCTTCAGCGAACTCGACAAGGACAGCGACAGCTGGAGCGCGATCCGCTGCCCCGTCGACGGCAGATGTCAGTCGCCGAGGTCGACGACCTCGAACTCGAGAAGGTTGGCTTGTTCCGAGACGGGTTCTTTGCCGCCGGTTTCGTGTGAGGGCTTGCGGGCGGAGCGCCAATTCTCGAAGTCCTCACGGGTGGCCCATTGGGTGTAGACGAAGTACTGGTCACCGCCGGAGACCGGACGCAGCAGCTGGAAGCCCTCGAAGCCGGGCGAACCGTCGACGGAGTGCTTGCGTGCCGCGAAGCGCTTCTCGAGTTCACCGCGTGCGGCTTCGGGAACGGTGAGGGTGTTGATGGCGACGATTGACAAGATTGCTCCTTGTGAAGAGGGTTTTTGCGGCGATGACCGGTCGTTCTTCAGCCTACGATCCGATTCTGGATCTCCGCTGAAGTTCTCACCGGGTCGGTTGGTCTGCGGTCTTCTTCGTCGCGTCGATGACGCCGAAGGCAGTCCCGGAACCGGCACCGAGGTGAGGGGAGGTGAACGCAGATTCGGCCGTGCCGTGGCAGTCAGGGCACGGCACGGACTCGGGTTTCCTGCTCATCGGAAAGGCCTGTTCGGTGTCGCCGCAGGTGGTGCATCGGTAGACGTAGTTGGGCACAAGATCACTCTTCTCGAAATCATTGCCGACAGATCAGCCTTAATGCATTCCTACACCGTCGCCAGGAGAGACTCAAGGATGCTGATGAGAATTCACTGCTCGGCCACCGCGACTTCGGTGAAGCGAAGCTCGGGGTGGTGGCGTTTCGCGGCACGTCGGATCCGCTCTGCGGTGAGTCGGCTGATCTCGGGGAAGCCGTCCTCGGAGTCCGCGCCCACGAGGCTGCGCGCATTCTTCGTCTGCAGCGGTTCCGGGGTCTGGATGAGGATGAACGTGCGTGAGCCTGCGTCGCGGTGGTTGGCAGCCATCACCGCCTGCGCGGTTGTGCCGGAGCCGGCGAAGAAGTCGAGGACGATTGCTTCGGGGTCGAAGAAGGTCTGGGAGGCCACGAGCGTCTTGACCAGTTCGACGGGCTTCGGATAGCTGAAGATCCCGCCCAGCCCGAGATCCTCGAGGTCGTTCTGTCCTCCCAAGGCCTTGATGATCGAGTAGAGCTTGGAGCTCGCCTTCTCCGCCGGTGTCACCCGCACCACAGCATGTTTGCCCGTCGGACCCCAGGCGCGCAGAACATATTCTCCCGTGCCCAACTTCGCGTCCACCTCGGCGAGCTTCTTCGCGCCCTTGACCTCGAGGATGTCCTCGTACATGAGCCGACGTTCCTGGCCGCGAGCGTAGCGGCCGAATCCGGCGCGGAGCACATCGGTTTCGACGAGCATGCGTCTGCCGTCGATGATCTCGAGCTTCGCCGGTGCCTTCTTCTCCGTCAGGAACGCACCTACTTGTTCGGCGGATTTGGCCCACACATGGACGTAGTCGTGACCGCGGACGAAGGAGGGGGAGTTGCCTCCGCCCTTGGCACGCTGATGGATGAGCGTGCCCAGAGAATTATCCTCGCCGAAGATCTCATGCCCCAGCAGCTGCGCCCAGGCACTCTCACCATCGTCGAGGTGGATGAAGATCACCCCGTCCTCGCGCATGAGTTCGCGCGCCAGCATCAGCCGCGGCGTCATGAAGTTCAGCCAGCTCGCGTGATCATGCCCGTGATCCTTATACGCCAGCGCGTTGCCCGTGTTGTAGGGCGGATCGATGTAGATGACCTTGATTCGTCCCCGGTGTGTGGCAAGCAGCCCGGTCAGCGCCGGCAGATTGTCCCCGACGACGAGCATGTTCTCATCGACGGTGGGGACGTAGGAGTCGCCGTCACGAAGGAAGTGCGGACCCTCGCCGAGGCGGCCCGAAGTCTCCGCAGAGATCAGCCGTCGACCGAGTGCGAAGGCGGCGTCCTTGCCAGTCCAGTTCAGGGCCGTCGACATCCTTCTCCTTCTCCGCGATCGGTGCCAAGATTGCTGTATGAGTATTTCACGAGTGGCCATAGTCGGTGCCGGAATCGTCGGAGTGGCGCTCGCCCGTGAGCTCACCGGCAGGCTCCCCGCCGCCGAAGTCACCGTCTTCGACAAGGCAGACCGCCTCGCCGCGCATCAGAGCGGGCACACATCGGGAGTCGTGGATCCCGACCTCGCTGCGCAGCCGGGTTCGCCGGAGGCGAAGCTCGCTCGCCGAGGTGTGGAGCTGCTGGTCCCGTTCGTGTCCGAACGCGGCATCCCCTACCGCGAGTGCGGGCAGCTGCTCGTTGCGCAGAACACGGACGAGGCCGACCGGCTTGAGGAGATCCTCGCCCGGGCCGAAGCGAACTCGATCCCGGGAGTCCGGCTGCTCGATCGTAAGCAGATGCTGGAGGTCGAACCCAACGCCAGGGGCGTCCTCGCGCTCTACGCACCGCACACGGCCGTCACCGATTTCACGGCTCTGACCGAGGCGCTCGCCTCCGATGTCAGCGCTGCCGGCGGCACGTTCCGCTTAGGCACGGAGGTCACCGGCTTCGACGTGATGAGCGACGAGGTTCGCCTGCGCCTGCGCACGGCAGCGCCCGAGCAGAGCGAGCCCGCTGGCGGCCCCGATAGCTCCGGCGATGACTCCGCTTCAGGCTCCGAGGGTTCTGCTTCAGTCCGCGACGCTGACTCCGCCGCAGAATCCGACAGGGATATCGACGATCAGGTGCACGAGGCTCCGCGGACATATCGCGGCGATAACACCACCGGACCGGTCATCGACGTCCGCGACGAGCTGCGCAGTCGTTTCGGCTCTCAGGACTGGTTCAAACAGGTCGAAGACACGATCGGCAACCTCAGTGAACGATTCTCCAACCCCGCCTCGGGACGGTCTCGACACTCGGGTGCGGACGAGCCCCGGCACACCGGTGGCGACGAGCACCGGGAACCTGCCGGACGCGAGCGCGAACGTGCGGTCCGGCCCGAGGACACGGAGGTGTTCGACCTCGTCATCGTCTGCGCCGGCCTCCAAGCCGACCGTCTGGCAGCGGCGGCGGGCTTCGACGAGGAGCCTCGCATCGTCCCGTTCACCAGCGACTACTACGCCATCGACAACCCCGCCACCGACAACCCCGCCGAGGTGGTCCGGGGCATCATCAGCACGGTTCCCGATCCGAGCTCCCCGTTCTCCGAGAGATCCGTGGTCAGAGGCATCAGCGGTGAGCTGGTCCTAGGGCCGAACACCATCGTGTCTCTGGGGCGCGAACGCTATGACAAGCACGGCTTCAACCTCGGCGATATGGGGTCGACAGTCGGCTTCAAGGGATTCTGGAAGTTCGCGGCGCAGACAGCGAAGACCGCCGCTCGCGGAGCCAAGTCAGCCGTGAGCACCTCCGCCTTCGTCGAGGAGATCCTAAAGTTCGTTCCTGCCATCGACGCAACGGCTGTCCGAGCCGACTCGCGCGGAATCCGCGCGCAGGCAATCGACGCCGATGGCACGCTCGTGGACGAACTGCGCGTGACCACGCGCGGCAGGCTCACCATGGTCAGAAGCCTCCCCAGGTCAGGGGCCACCTCGGCGCTGGCGACGGCTGAACGTGTCGCGAACCGAGTCCTCGACGGCCCCGCCGACGCGGACGGCTGAGGCGAACGCTCGGTAACCTCAGCCGGCACGCACGCTCGGTGACCTCAGCCGGCACGCACGGTTGGTTCGTCCGAATCAGCCGGAGTGGCGTTCGAGGAACTCGTAGACCTCGGTGTCATCGACACCCGGGACAGCGCCCGGGGGCACAGCCGCGAGCAGGGATGCGTGCATCTGCGCCGAGGGCAGTGCCTGGTTCTCCCACTTCTCGGCGAGGTCCTCCGGCGCCTGCCGGCAGCAGGCGGGATCCGGGCAGGCCGACTTCGAACGGATCGGTGATTCCCGTCCCTCGAACCACTTCACGTGGGCGAACGGAACGCCGACGCTGATGGCGAAGTCACCGCCGGGGAGCACGCGAGCGGTGCACCAGAACGATCCCTCCGGGGTGTCCGTGTACTGGTAGTACGGGCTGAATCTGTCGGCGACCCGGAACACCGTGCGAGAGGTGAACCGTTTGCACGCGAACTGTCCCTCGATGGCGCCGAGCGGGTCGGTCGGATAGGGCAGGCCGTCATTCGAGTACGCCTTGTGGATCGTGCCCGAGCGATGGACCTTCATGAAGTGCACGGGCAGCCCCAGATGCTCGGTGGCCAAGTTCGTGAACCGGTGGGCGGCCATCTCGTAGCTGACTCCGAACATATCGCGCAGGTGCTCGACCGAGATCTCACGCTTGCGCTTCTCCTCCACGAGCATCGGCACGGCAGCGCTCTGCGGCAGCAGCACCGCAGCGGCCAGATAGTTCGCCTCGACCCGCTGCTGGAGGAATTCGCTGAAGTCCTTCGGGGAATCATGACGAGGACGTGGGCGGCGAGGCTCGTGAGGAGATGGGAGCGCGGATCCGCGGCGGCATCGGCGTTGGGCAGGTAGAGACGGTTGTTCGCGGTATCGGAGATCGACCGGGTCGAATTCGGCAGGTCGGAGACGTAGTGGAGGCTGAAGCCCAGCTTCTCCGCGATCATCGCCGTCTGCCGCTGTGACACGGTGCCGGACTCATAGTCGGCCAGGCGCAGCAGCTCCGCGGCCTGGGCCTCCAGGTCGGCGAAGTAGTTGTTCTTCTCGCGCATCCGCTCGCGCAGTTCCCGGTTGGCCCGACGAGCCTCTTCCGGAGTCGCGGCACGGCGTTCGAGAACCTGGCCCAACTGCCGCTGCAGACCCACGATCGCTTCGAGGGCATCATGGGGCAGCGACTTGATCCGCACCTGCGGCAGACCCAATGACGAGTACATGGGTGAGGCCTGATTGCGCTCGGCTTCAAGCTCAAGAGCCTGTCTGCCATCGACGGGCGTGGGATCGATGAGCTCGGCGACCTCGGTCTGCAGGGCTTTCGCGATGGCACTGAGCAGGGTGACAGAAGTTTCTCGCTTGCCGTTCTCAATCGTCGAGATCTGGGAGGCTGCACGCCCCACTTTCTCGCCCAGCTCGGTGAGGGTCAGACCGCGCTGTTTGCGAAAAAACCGGATTCTTCTGCCGATGCTCAGGGTGTCCGCTTCTGCCTCGGCATCCCTCAGATCGGTCTCGTTGCTTGTCATTGCGGCTCCAGTCGATATCGTGGCGTGGTTCACATGCACTGAAAATCAGTATGACAGAACGTCGGAATTTCTAAAACCAGAAAACAGTCGATTATTCATCGGAGAAATCTCTATCGGCCCCCTTGCAGTCACGGCAGACTGATCTCACCAACCCCGAACGACTAGGAGTGAATGAGAATGACTGAGAACACCACGCAGAGCAACTTGCACGATGCTGAGGCCATCCGCCGCGACTGGGCCACCAATGCCCGCTGGTCGGGAGTTGCTCGTGACTACGAGCCCGAGGATGTCGTCAAACTGCGCGGTTCGCTGATCGAAGAGCACACGCTGGCTCGCCACGGTGCCGAGCGCCTCTGGAACCAGGTGGCCTCCACCGACATCAAGTCCGGCGACTACGTCAACGCACTCGGTGCGCTGACCGGCAACCAGGCAGTGGAGCAGGTCAAGGCCGGCCTCAACGCCATCTACCTCTCCGGCTGGCAGGTCGCCGCCGATGCGAACAATGCCGGACAGACCTACCCCGATCAGTCGATCTACCCGGCCAACTCGGTGCCACAGGTCGTGCGTCGCATCAACAACGCCCTGATGCGCGCCGACCAGATCGAGACCTCGGAAGGCAAGAAGAACGTCGACGACTGGTTCGCACCGATCGTGGCCGACGCAGAAGCAGGCTTCGGCGGTTCGATCAACGTCTACGAGCTCATGCGCTCGATGATCTCCTCCGGCGCAGCCGGTGTGCACTTCGAGGATCAGCTCGGTTCTGAGAAGAAGTGCGGCCACCTCGGCGGCAAGGTCCTTGTCCCGACCTCGCAGCACATCCGCACCCTCAACGCGGCTCGCCTCGCAGCCGACGTCGAGAACGTGCCCAGCCTCGTCATCGCCCGTACCGACGCAGAAGCGGCAACGCTCATGACCTCGGACATCGACGAGCGCGATCAGCGCTTCGTCACCGGTGAGCGCACCTCTGAAGGCTTCTACAAGATCACGAACGGCATCGAAGCAGGCATCGCCCGCGGACTGTCCTTCGCTCCCTACGCAGACATGCTGTGGATGGAGACCTCCACACCGGACCTCGAAGCTGCCAAGCAGTTCGCGGACGCCATCCATGCGGAGTACCCGGACCAGATGCTGGCCTACAACTGCTCGCCGTCGTTCAACTGGAGCAAGCACCTCGACGATGCCACCATCGCGAAGTTCCAGCGTGAGCTGGGAGCCATGGGCTACAAGTTCCAGTTCATCACCCTGGCCGGCTTCCACGCGCTCAACTACTCGATGTTCGATCTGGCTCACGGCTACGCCCGCAACCAGATGACCTCGTACGTCGAGTTGCAGGAACGAGAGTTCGCTGCCGAGAGCCGCGGCTACACCGCAACCAAGCACCAGCGTGAGGTCGGAACCGGATACTTCGACCTGGTCTCGACCGCGCTGAACCCAGAGTCCTCGACGACAGCTCTGGCCGGTTCGACCGAATCCGCTCAGTTCAGCTGAGCCTTCGGTGACCCGACCGGTCACGCGACGACGCACACCGGCCTCGCCGGGGCCGGTCACCTAGTACTCGGCGCGGATCGACAGTGTTTTCACGGGGTTTGCACTGTTGGTCCGCGCCGGCACACCAGACATCACAGCTCCAACCACAACCTCGGCGACACCAGCACCACCGCAGAACCGCACCACCGCAGCACAGCCACCGCAACGCACATCAGCAGCACACATTCCGACGGGTGAGGAGAAGCCCCATGTCTCACATCAAAATCAACGCCCCCATCGAACCAGGCTTCGACACGATCCTCTCGGAGTCCGCCCTCAACTTCATCGCAGCGCTCCATGATCGCTTCAGCGACCGTCTGGGCAAGCTGCTGGGAGTCCGCGGACGTCAGGCGCAGAGCATCCGGAACGGCACGTTCCCGAGGTTCACCCCGACACTGCAGGAATCCGGGCCGACACCACATGGAAGGTCGCCGGCGCGACCGGAGCCCCCGGTCTCGAAGACCGCCGCGTCGAACTGACCGGCCCCGTCTCCGAACCTGAAGTGGTTGCGGCGCTGAACTCCCGTGCGAAGGTCTGGCTCGCCGACCTCGAAGACGCAACCAGCCCGACCTGGGCCAACGTCATCGGCGGACAGCTCAACCTGTTCAACGCCATCCGGGGCAACCTGCCGGGCGTGAACAACCGTGAGCAGCCCACCATCGGCCTGCGTCCCCGCGGCTGGCACCTGCCGGAGAAGCACCTGATCCACGTCGATGACAAGGGCAGCCAGTCAGAGACCTCAGGCGCCATGGTCGACTTCGGGTCTCTACTTCTTCCATAATGCCCGCCGACTCGTCGACAACGGCTCGGGACCATACTTCTACCTGCCGAAGCTCGAGTCCTTCCGCGAAGCACGCCTGTGGAACGAGATCTTCGTCTTCGCACAGGACTACATGGGCATTCCGCAGGGAACCATCCGGGCGACAGCTCACATCGAGACGATCACCGCTGTGTTCCAGATGGAAGAGATCCTGTGGGAGCTGCGCGATCACTGCGCCGGCCTCAACGCCGCAGGTTGGGACTACCTGTTCTCACTCGTGAAGAACTTCCGCAACTCCCCGGAGTGGGTGCTGCCGGATCGCGAGCACCTGACAATGGGACTGCCGCTGCTGCAGGCGTTCGCAGACCGCCTCGTCTCGACGTGTCACCGCCGCGGAGCACACGCGATCGGGACCATGGGCAACCTCATGACCACTCACCCGGACAAGGAATTCGTTGCCTCGGAGCTGGTGAAGATGCGCGAAGACAAGGCTCGTGAAGCCTCGCGCGGCTTCGACGGCACCTGGGTGGCCGAGCCTGGACTGGTGGATGACGCGCTGGAGGTCTTCGATGCCGCACTCGGCGACAAGCCGAACCAGCTCGACAACCGCCGGGTCGATGCCCACGCCTGCGCCGAGCACATGCTCGACGTGTCGGGTCTGGACACCACGGTCACCGAGGAAGGTGTTCGCCTGAACATCCGTGTGGCCATCGGCTACATGAACGAATGGCTGGGCGGCAACGGCAACGTCGCACTCGAGAACCTGCTCGAAGACGCGTCGACCGCTGAGATCTCCAGGTCCCAGATCTGGCAGTGGATCCGCCACTCGGTGACGCTGGACAACGGGAAGCAGGTCACCCGAGACCTGGTGGAGCGGTACATGGGCGAGGAGCTCGCAGTCATCGAGCGCCACCCCGCAGACCACTACACCGAGGCCGTTGAGATCTTCCGCAAGAGCGCACTGGGTGAGGACTTCCCAGAATTCCTCACGATGCCCGCCTACACCGACCACCTGGTCGACAGGGTGTCGAAGGGCGCTGTGTTCGCGGCCTGAATCTCAGGCGCCGACGCTGTCGGCATTGCCGGCAAGACCAACTACCCGATTCTGCATCAGCACTTCGCACTCACCGTGCTGATGCAGAATCGGGTAGTTTTTTGCGTGCTGCAGGCGCCAGGCTGGTTCAGCTCGCCCATTCTTCGGGTGGCCAGGGCTGACCTTCGGCCTGGGCATTGAGCTGATAGGCGATCGCGCCATCGATGGACTCGCGGATGATGTCCGCATGACCGACATGGCGGGCGATCTCGGTGTTGAGATGGCCCAGGATCCACCGGACGTTCATGATGAAGTCCTTGGGCATCCACGGATTGTGAGGCATCGGGACGACCGTGGACAGATCGGTCCCGTTCTCTTCGACCGCCCTGCGGGCCACGTCGATCTCGGTCATGGCCGTCTCGAAGGCGGTGACCACATCGGCGATGTCGAGGTCGGAAGAACGGAGCCATCGAACATTCCGTCGAGGCCCAAGCGTCGGTTGTAGTCGGCATAGTCGTTTGCCGTGACCTCGAGCGAAGGATCGCGAACCTGCTGGATCCAGGAGAACAGCACCTGGGCGGCGTGCGTCAAGAGGCCGGAGATGCTCAGCCCGCTCACCGTCGGCGTGCTGCGCGCCTGTTCGTCGGTGAGGCCGAGGGCGGTGATCTTGAGCTGCGAGCACTGCTGTTCGAGGAACGAGAACTGGGCGTCGGCTTCGGTCGTGACTGATGGGGCGAAGAAGGGCATGATCTCTCCTGATCGTCTGGTGCAGAACCGGATGTCCGGATCCGTGACACAAGTGTCCAACCCTTTGCGGACATATACTGTCCGCTATGACCGCTGATTCTCGACTGTTGTCCTTGCTGGGGATGATCGCCTCGGGACGGACCTACTCCGCGACCGAGCTGGCCGCGCATTTTCGCGTCACGCCTCGCTCCATTCGCCGCGACATCGCGAATCTGCGCCAGCTCGGCTATGTCATCGATTCCGTCTCGGGCGCGGCCGGCGGATACCGTGCTCATTCGCGCACTGTTCTGCCCCCACTGCAGCTCGAGACCGGGGAGGCACTGGCCACAGCACTCGGCCTGGCGCTGCTCAACGGCGCCGGCTTGGGCACCTCGAACGCCGATTCGGCCACCGCGAAGCTGCGCGGGATGCTTCCTGCCGGGATGCGCCAGACGATCGGTGACATCAGCACGGCAGTCTCTGTTGTTGCTGGTCACGAACCGGGAGTCGACATGGCAGCGGTCATGACGACCGCCTCGGCGATCGCGTCCCGGAGCGTCCTGACCTTCAACCACGTGAAACGGATGAGCGCAGAAAGCTCGAGCGCGAAGTCGATGGAACGCCGGGTGGAGCCAGTGCGGATGGTCGTCCTCGGCGCGCATTGGTATCTCTACGCCTGGGATCTCGCCCGCAGTGACTGGCGGGTCTTCCGACTCGATCGGATGAGTCAGGTCCATGAAACCACCTTCGCCTTCGCGCCCAGAGACCATCCCGACGCCGAGGCGGCCGTGAGTTCCGCCGTCACCACCGACGCGTACCGCCACACCGTGATCATCGATGTCGACGCAACCGTGGCCGAGACCAAATCGTGGTTCCCGACGAGGACGGCGACGATCACGAAGACCGACGACGGCGCCCGCGTCGAGTACGGTGTCGAGGACCTTGCTTGGGCGGCCGTGATCACCGCAGCGACTCCCGTGGATTTCCGAGTCGTCGAGCCACCGGAGCTCTTGGGCGCGCTGCGCGATCTCGGCGAGCGGGCGGCCCAGGTGAGCAGAACTGGCAGCAGCCGCGCGGAATGAGCACTCTGTGCACGGCCGGCCACCTCAACCTGCAAAAGCGTCGTGCAGGCGGTGGGCTTTTGCAGGTTCGGGTAGCTGGAGCTGGGATGACCGTGCGATGTCCTCACGGTGATACGGGAATGAACGAATCGGGGTCGAGCCAATATACTGATCGATATGACGATTCTCATTGGCTATCTTCCTGCTCCTGAGGGTGAGGCGGCTCTGCGCGCGGGCTTCGCAGAGGCCAAACTTCGGTCGAGCGACGCTGTTGTGATCAACTCCCAACGACGCGGAGCCAGTGGCACCCCGACCGAGATCGACCAAGACGTCATTGACCGCATCGTCGCACTGGGCAAGGAATCGGATGTCGCAGTTGAGGTTCTCAGCCCGATCACGAAGACGATCTGCTGCCGGGACTCTCAACGATCTCGTGACCGAGCACGACGCACAGCTCATCGTCATCGGGCTGCGCAAGCGCTCGGCGATCGGCAAGTTCATCCTCGGCTCGCAGGCTCAGCGAATCCTGCTCGAGGCGAAGAAGTCCCGGTCCTCACCGCCAAGGCCTGAACCCAGGCGTCATCCGCCGGGGTCCGGGCCGCTCATCGGGCAGCCCCGCCAATTACCGGGCGGCCCCCCGCCGCTTACAGGCGGCCCCGCCGCCTATCGGGTGGGTCGAGGCCCCAGCCCCAGGAGCAGTTCCGGCAGTGACACACCCTGCGCGTCGCTGAGGTCGGCGATCTGAGTGCGGCAGGAATAGCCGTCGGCCAACACGACCGCGTCTGGTCGGCCCCTTCGCTTTTCGTCCTGTCTTCCTCTCACCATTGCCGACATGGTCCCGAATGTCGCTTGCTCCGCAGCGAAGCCTCCCGCACCAGTGCTTGTCCCCGCAGTGAGCTCGCGTCGCGCAGGGACGGCAGCAGAGCCACCTCGGCCACGGCGACCGAGGTGTCGTGATGGTCCTTCTTCGACGCCGAGTTTCCGGCCAGACCGCAGCACCGCCCAAGAATCGGCTTGCGGCACCGGTTCTGGCCAGCAGCTCCTGTCGATCTCGCCTGCCGCGGACAAGGAGCTGCTGGCCTAGAAACCGGTGCCGCAAGCCGATTCTTGGGCGGCTGCTGCGGTCTGGCCGGAAACTTCGGCGTCGAAGGAAGGACATTACGACACCTCGGTCGCCGTGGCCGAGGTGGCTTTGCTGCCGGCCCTGCGCGACGCGAGGCATCACTGCGGGAACAAGCACTGGTGGGAGGCTTCGCTGCGGGAGCAAGCGACAATTCGGGACCAGTCGGCGAATGGTGAAGAGGAAGACAGGACGAAAAGCGAAGGGGCCGACAGACGCGGGTCGTGTTGGCCGACGGCTATTCCTGCCGCACTCAGATCGCCGACCTCAGCGACGCGCAGGGTGTGTCACTGCCGGAACTGCTGGCCTGGGGCTGGGGCCTCGAACCCACCCGATAGGCGGCGGGGCCGCCTGGTAAGCGGCGGGGCCGCCCGGTAATTGGCGGGGCTGCCGATGAGCGGCCGGACCCGGCGGATGACGCCTGGGTTCAGGCTTGGCGGTGAGGACCGGGACTTCGGCTCGAGCAGGATTCGCTGAGCCTGCGAGCCGAGGATGAACTTGCCGATCGCCGAGCGCTTGCGCAGCCCGATGACGATGAGCTGTGCGTCGTGCTCGGTCACGAGATCGTTGAGAGTCCCGGGCAGATCGTCTTCGTGATCGGGCTGAAGAACCTCAACTGCGACATCCGATTCCTTGCCCAGTGCGACGATGCGGTCAATGACGTCTTGGTCGATCTCGGTCGGGGTGCCACTGGCTCCGCGTCGTTGGGAGTTGATCACAACAGCGTCGCTCGACCGAAGTTTGGCCTCTGCGAAGCCCGCGCGCAGAGCCGCCTCACCCTCAGGAGCAGGAAGATAGCCAATGAGAATCGTCATATCGATCAGTATATTGGCTCGACCCCGATTCGTTCATTCCCGTATCACCGTGAGGACATCGCACGGTCATCCCAGCTCCAGCTACCCGAACCTGCAAAAGCCCACCGCCTGCACGACGCTTTTGCAGGTTGAGGTGGCCGGCCGTGCACAGAGTGCTCATTCCGCGCGGCTGCTGCCAGTTCTGCTCACCTGGGCCGCCCGCTCGCCGAGATCGCGCAGCGCGCCCAAGAGCTCCGGTGGCTCGACGACTCGGAAATCCACGGGAGTCGCTGCGGTGATCACGGCCGCCCAAGCAAGGTCCTCGACACCGTACTCGACGCGGGCGCCGTCGTCGGTCTTCGTGATCGTCGCCGTCCTCGTCGGGAACCACGATTTGGTCTCGGCCACGGTTGCGTCGACATCGATGATCACGGTGTGGCGGTACGCGTCGGTGGTGACGGCGGAACTCACGGCCGCCTCGGCGTCGGGATGGTCTCTGGGCGCGAAGGCGAAGGTGGTTTCATGGACCTGACTCATCCGATCGAGTCGGAAGACCCGCCAGTCACTGCGGGCGAGATCCCAGGCGTAGAGATACCAATGCGCGCCGAGGACGACCATCCGCACTGGCTCCACCCGGCGTTCCATCGACTTCGCGCTCGAGCTTTCTGCGCTCATCCGTTTCACGTGGTTGAAGGTCAGGACGCTCCGGGACGCGATCGCCGAGGCGGTCGTCATGACCGCTGCCATGTCGACTCCCGGTTCGTGACCAGCAACAACAGAGACTGCCGTGCTGATGTCACCGATCGTCTGGCGCATCCCGGCAGGAAGCATCCCGCGCAGCTTCGCGGTGGCCGAATCGGCGTTCGAGGTGCCCAAGCCGGCGCCGTTGAGCAGCGCCAGGCCGAGTGCTGTGGCCAGTGCCTCCCCGGTCTCGAGCTGCAGTGGGGGCAGAACAGTGCGCGAATGAGCACGGTATCCGCCGGCCGCGCCCGAGACGGAATCGATGACATAGCCGAGCTGGCGCAGATTCGCGATGTCGCGGCGAATGGAGCGAGGCGTGACGCGAAAATGCGCGGCCAGCTCGGTCGCGGAGTAGGTCCGTCCCGAGGCGATCATCCCCAGCAAGGACAACAGTCGAGAATCAGCGGTCATAGCGGACAGTATATGTCCGCAAAGGGTTGGACACTTGTGTCACGGATCCGGACATCCGGTTCTGCACCAGACGATCAGGAGAGATCATGCCCTTCTTCGCCCCATCAGTCACGACCGAAGCCGACGCCCAGTTCTCGTTCCTCGAACAGCAGTGCTCGCAGCTCAAGATCACCGCCCTCGGCCTCACCGACGAACAGGCGCGCAGCACGCCGACGGTGAGCGGGCTGAGCATCTCCGGCCTCTTGACGCACGCCGCCCAGGTGCTGTTCTCCTGGATCCAGCAGGTTCGCGATCCTTCGCTCGAGGTCACGGCAAACGACTATGCCGACTACAACCGACGCTTGGGCCTCGACGGAATGTTCGATGGCTCCGTTCTTCCCGACCTCGACATCGCCGATGTGGTCACCGCCTTCGAGACGGCCATGACCGAGATCGACGTGGCCCGCAGGGCGGTCGAAGAGAACGGGACCGATCTGTCCACGGTCGTCCCGATGCCTCACAATCCGTGGATGCCCAAGGACTTCATCATGAACGTCCGGTGGATCCTGGGCCATCTCAACACCGAGATCGCCCGCCATGTCGGTCATGCGGACATCATCCGCGAGTCCATCGATGGCGCGATCGCCTATCAGCTCAATGCCCAG
This sequence comes from Brevibacterium sp. UCMA 11754, assembly GCF_021532275.1. Classification (GTDB taxonomy): domain Bacteria; phylum Actinomycetota; class Actinomycetes; order Actinomycetales; family Brevibacteriaceae; genus Brevibacterium. The sequence goes on along the minus strand of NZ_JACBOT010000029.1, from coordinate 11,352 downwards.
GCCGAAGGTCAGCCCTGGCCACCCGAAGAATGGGCGAGCTGAACCAGCCTGGCGCCTGCAGCACGCAAAAAACTACCCGATTCTGCATCAGCACGGTGAGTGCGAAGTGCTGATGCAGAATCGGGTAGTTGGTCTTGCCGGCAATGCCGACAGCGTCGGCGCCTGAGATTCAGGCCGCGAACACAGCGCCCTTCGACACCCTGTCGACCAGGTGGTCGGTGTAGGCGGGCATCGTGAGGAATTCTGGGAAGTCCTCACCCAGTGCGCTCTTGCGGAAGATCTCAACGGCCTCGGTGTAGTGGTCTGCGGGGTGGCGCTCGATGACTGCGAGCTCCTCGCCCATGTACCGCTCCACCAGGTCTCGGGTGACCTGCTTCCCGTTGTCCAGCGTCACCGAGTGGCGGATCCACTGCCAGATCTGGGACCTGGAGATCTCAGCGGTCGACGCGTCTTCGAGCAGGTTCTCGAGTGCGACGTTGCCGTTGCCGCCCAGCCATTCGTTCATGTAGCCGATGGCCACACGGATGTTCAGGCGAACACCTTCCTCGGTGACCGTGGTGTCCAGACCCGACACGTCGAGCATGTGCTCGGCGCAGGCGTGGGCATCGACCCGGCGGTTGTCGAGCTGGTTCGGCTTGTCGCCGAGTGCGGCATCGAAGACCTCCAGCGCGTCATCCACCAGTCCAGGCTCGGCCACCCAGGTGCCGTCGAAGCCGCGCGAGGCTTCACGAGCCTTGTCTTCGCGCATCTTCACCAGCTCCGAGGCAACGAATTCCTTGTCCGGGTGAGTGGTCATGAGGTTGCCCATGGTCCCGATCGCGTGTGCTCCGCGGCGGTGACACGTCGAGACGAGGCGGTCTGCGAACGCCTGCAGCAGCGGCAGTCCCATTGTCAGGTGCTCGCGATCCGGCAGCACCCACTCCGGGGAGTTGCGGAAGTTCTTCACGAGTGAGAACAGGTAGTCCCAACCTGCGGCGTTGAGGCCGGCGCAGTGATCGCGCAGCTCCCACAGGATCTCTTCCATCTGGAACACAGCGGTGATCGTCTCGATGTGAGCTGTCGCCCGGATGGTTCCCTGCGGAATGCCCATGTAGTCCTGTGCGAAGACGAAGATCTCGTTCCACAGGCGTGCTTCGCGGAAGGACTCGAGCTTCGGCAGGTAGAAGTATGGTCCCGAGCCGTTGTCGACGAGTCGGCGGGCATTATGGAAGAAGTAGAGACCGAAGTCGACCATGGCGCCTGAGGTCTCTGACTGGCTGCCCTTGTCATCGACGTGGATCAGGTGCTTCTCCGGCAGGTGCCAGCCGCGGGGACGCAGGCCGATGGTGGGCTGCTCACGGTTGTTCACGCCCGGCAGGTTGCCCCGGATGGCGTTGAACAGGTTGAGCTGTCCGCCGATGACGTTGGCCCAGGTCGGGCTGGTTGCGTCTTCGAGGTCGGCGAGCCAGACCTTCGCACGGGAGTTCAGCGCCGCAACCACTTCAGGTTCGGAGACGGGGCCGGTCAGTTCGACGCGGCGGTCTTCGAGACCGGGGGCTCCGGTCGCGCCGGCGACCTTCCATGTGGTGTCGGCCCGGATTCCTGCAGTGTCGGGGGTGAACCTCGGGAACGTGCCGTTCCGGATGCTCTGCGCCTGACGTCCGCGGACTCCCAGCAGCTTGCCCAGACGGTCGCTGAAGCGATCATGGAGCGCTGCGATGAAGTTGAGGGCGGACTCCGAGAGGATCGTGTCGAAGCCTGGTTCGATGGGGGCGTTGATTTTGATGTGAGACATGGGGCTTCTCCTCACCCGTCGGAATGTGTGCTGCTGATGTGCGTTGCGGTGGCTGTGCTGCGGTGGTGCGGTTCTGCGGTGGTGCTGGTGTCGCCGAGGTTGTGGTTGGAGCTGTGATGTCTGGTGTGCCGGCGCGGACCAACAGTGCAAACCCCGTGAAAACACTGTCGATCCGCGCCGAGTACTAGGTGACCGGCCCCGGCGAGGCCGGTGTGCGTCGTCGCGTGACCGGTCGGGTCACCGAAGGCTCAGCTGAACTGAGCGGATTCGGTCGAACCGGCCAGAGCTGTCGTCGAGGACTCTGGGTTCAGCGCGGTCGAGACCAGGTCGAAGTATCCGGTTCCGACCTCACGCTGGTGCTTGGTTGCGGTGTAGCCGCGGCTCTCGGCAGCGAACTCTCGTTCCTGCAACTCGACGTACGAGGTCATCTGGTTGCGGGCGTAGCCGTGAGCCAGATCGAACATCGAGTAGTTGAGCGCGTGGAAGCCGGCCAGGGTGATGAACTGGAACTTGTAGCCCATGGCTCCCAGCTCACGCTGGAACTTCGCGATGGTGGCATCGTCGAGGTGCTTGCTCCAGTTGAACGACGGCGAGCAGTTGTAGGCCAGCATCTGGTCCGGGTACTCCGCATGGATGGCGTCCGCGAACTGCTTGGCAGCTTCGAGGTCCGGTGTGGAGGTCTCCATCCACAGCATGTCTGCGTAGGGAGCGAAGGACAGTCCGCGGGCGATGCCTGCTTCGATGCCGTTCGTGATCTTGTAGAAGCCTTCAGAGGTGCGCTCACCGGTGACGAAGCGCTGATCGCGCTCGTCGATGTCCGAGGTCATGAGCGTTGCCGCTTCTGCGTCGGTACGGGCGATGACGAGGCTGGGCACGTTCTCGACGTCGGCTGCGAGGCGAGCCGCGTTGAGGGTGCGGATGTGCTGCGAGGTCGGGACAAGGACCTTGCCGCCGAGGTGGCCGCACTTCTTCTCAGAACCGAGCTGATCCTCGAAGTGCACACCGGCTGCGCCGGAGGAGATCATCGAGCGCATGAGCTCGTAGACGTTGATCGAACCGCCGAAGCCTGCTTCTGCGTCGGCCACGATCGGTGCGAACCAGTCGTCGACGTTCTTCTTGCCTTCCGAGGTCTCGATCTGGTCGGCGCGCATCAGGGCGTTGTTGATGCGACGCACGACCTGTGGCACCGAGTTGGCCGGGTAGATCGACTGATCGGGGTAGGTCTGTCCGGCATTGTTCGCATCGGCGGCGACCTGCCAGCCGGAGAGGTAGATGGCGTTGAGGCCGGCCTTGACCTGCTCCACTGCCTGGTTGCCGGTCAGCGCACCGAGTGCGTTGACGTAGTCGCCGGACTTGATGTCGGTGGAGGCCACCTGGTTCCAGAGGCGCTCGGCACCGTGGCGAGCCAGCGTGTGCTCTTCGATCAGCGAACCGCGCAGTTTGACGACATCCTCGGGCTCGTAGTCACGAGCAACTCCCGACCAGCGGGCATTGGTGGCCCAGTCGCGGCGGATGGCCTCAGCATCGTGCAAGTTGCTCTGCGTGGTGTTCTCAGTCATTCTCATTCACTCCTAGTCGTTCGGGGTTGGTGAGATCAGTCTGCCGTGACTGCAAGGGGGCCGATAGAGATTTCTCCGATGAATAATCGACTGTTTTCTGGTTTTAGAAATTCCGACGTTCTGTCATACTGATTTTCAGTGCATGTGAACCACGCCACGATATCGACTGGAGCCGCAATGACAAGCAACGAGACCGATCTGAGGGATGCCGAGGCAGAAGCGGACACCCTGAGCATCGGCAGAAGAATCCGGTTTTTTCGCAAACAGCGCGGTCTGACCCTCACCGAGCTGGGCGAGAAAGTGGGGCGTGCAGCCTCCCAGATCTCGACGATTGAGAACGGCAAGCGAGAAACTTCTGTCACCCTGCTCAGTGCCATCGCGAAAGCCCTGCAGACCGAGGTCGCCGAGCTCATCGATCCCACGCCCGTCGATGGCAGACAGGCTCTTGAGCTTGAAGCCGAGCGCAATCAGGCCTCACCCATGTACTCGTCATTGGGTCTGCCGCAGGTGCGGATCAAGTCGCTGCCCCATGATGCCCTCGAAGCGATCGTGGGTCTGCAGCGGCAGTTGGGCCAGGTTCTCGAACGCCGTGCCGCGACTCCGGAAGAGGCTCGTCGGGCCAACCGGGAACTGCGCGAGCGGATGCGCGAGAAGAACAACTACTTCGCCGACCTGGAGGCCCAGGCCGCGGAGCTGCTGCGCCTGGCCGACTATGAGTCCGGCACCGTGTCACAGCGGCAGACGGCGATGATCGCGGAGAAGCTGGGCTTCAGCCTCCACTACGTCTCCGACCTGCCGAATTCGACCCGGTCGATCTCCGATACCGCGAACAACCGTCTCTACCTGCCCAACGCCGATGCCGCCGCGGATCCGCGCTCCCATCTCCTCACGAGCCTCGCCGCCCACGTCCTCGGTCATGATTCCCCGAAGGACTTCAGCGAATTCCTCCAGCAGCGGGTCGAGGCGAACTATCTGGCCGCTGCGGTGCTGCTGCCGCAGAGCGCTGCCGTGCCGATGCTCGTGGAGGAGAAGCGCAAGCGTGAGATCTCGGTCGAGCACCTGCGCGATATGTTCGGAGTCAGCTACGAGATGGCCGCCCACCGGTTCACGAACTTGGCCACCGAGCATCTGGGGCTGCCCGTGCACTTCATGAAGGTCCATCGCTCGGGCACGATCCACAAGGCGTACTCGAATGACGGCCTGCCCTATCCGACCGACCCGCTCGGCGCCATCGAGGGACAGTTCGCGTGCAAACGGTTCACCTCTCGCACGGTGTTCCGGGTCGCCGACAGATTCAGCCCGTACTACCAGTACACGGACACCCCGGAGGGATCGTTCTGGTGCACCGCTCGCGTGCTCCCCGGCGGTGACTTCGCCATCAGCGTCGGCGTTCCGTTCGCCCACGTGAAGTGGTTCGAGGGACGGGAATCACCGATCCGTTCGAAGTCGGCCTGCCCGGATCCCGCCTGCTGCCGGCAGGCGCCGGAGGACCTCGCCGAGAAGTGGGAGAACCAGGCACTGCCCTCGGCGCAGATGCACGCATCCCTGCTCGCGGCTGTGCCCCCGGGCGCTGTCCCGGGTGTCGATGACACCGAGGTCTACGAGTTCCTCGAACGCCACTCCGGCTGATTCGGACGAACCAACCGTGCGTGCCGGCTGAGGTCACCGAGCGTGCGTGCCGGCTGAGGTTACCGAGCGTTCGCCTCAGCCGTCCGCGTCGGCGGGGCCGTCGAGGACTCGGTTCGCGACACGTTCAGCCGTCGCCAGCGCCGAGGTGGCCCCTGACCTGGGGAGGCTTCTGACCATGGTGAGCCTGCCGCGCGTGGTCACGCGCAGTTCGTCCACGAGCGTGCCATCGGCGTCGATTGCCTGCGCGCGGATTCCGCGCGAGTCGGCTCGGACAGCCGTTGCGTCGATGGCAGGAACGAACTTTAGGATCTCCTCGACGAAGGCGGAGGTGCTCACGGCTGACTTGGCTCCGCGAGCGGCGGTCTTCGCTGTCTGCGCCGCGAACTTCCAGAATCCCTTGAAGCCGACTGTCGACCCCATATCGCCGAGGTTGAAGCCGTGCTTGTCATAGCGTTCGCGCCCCAGAGACACGATGGTGTTCGGCCCTAGGACCAGCTCACCGCTGATGCCTCTGACCACGGATCTCTCGGAGAACGGGGAGCTCGGATCGGGAACCGTGCTGATGATGCCCCGGACCACCTCGGCGGGGTTGTCGGTGGCGGGGTTGTCGATGGCGTAGTAGTCGCTGGTGAACGGGACGATGCGAGGCTCCTCGTCGAAGCCCGCCGCCGCTGCCAGACGGTCGGCTTGGAGGCCGGCGCAGACGATGACGAGGTCGAACACCTCCGTGTCCTCGGGCCGGACCGCACGTTCGCGCTCGCGTCCGGCAGGTTCCCGGTGCTCGTCGCCACCGGTGTGCCGGGGCTCGTCCGCACCCGAGTGTCGAGACCGTCCCGAGGCGGGGTTGGAGAATCGTTCACTGAGGTTGCCGATCGTGTCTTCGACCTGTTTGAACCAGTCCTGAGAGCCGAAACGACTGCGCAGCTCGTCGCGGACGTCGATGACCGGTCCGGTGGTGTTATCGCCGCGATATGTCCGCGGAGCCTCGTGCACCTGATCGTCGATATCCCTGTCGGATTCTGCGGCGGAGTCAGCGTCGCGGACTGAAGCAGAACCCTCGGAGCCTGAAGCGGAGTCATCGCCGGAGCTATCGGGGCCGCCAGCGGGCTCGCTCTGCTCGGGCGCTGCCGTGCGCAGGCGCAGGCGAACCTCGTCGCTCATCACGTCGAAGCCGGTGACCTCCGTGCCTAAGCGGAACGTGCCGCCGGCAGCGCTGACATCGGAGGCGAGCGCCTCGGTCAGAGCCGTGAAATCGGTGACGGCCGTGTGCGGTGCGTAGAGCGCGAGGACGCCCCTGGCGTTGGGTTCGACCTCCAGCATCTGCTTACGATCGAGCAGCCGGACTCCCGGGATCGAGTTCGCTTCGGCCCGGGCGAGGATCTCCTCAAGCCGGTCGGCCTCGTCCGTGTTCTGCGCAACGAGCAGCTGCCCGCACTCGCGGTAGGGGATGCCGCGTTCGGACACGAACGGGACCAGCAGCTCCACACCTCGGCGAGCGAGCTTCGCCTCCGGCGAACCCGGCTGCGCAGCGAGGTCGGGATCCACGACTCCCGATGTGTGCCCGCTCTGATGCGCGGCGAGGCGGTCTGCCTTGTCGAAGACGGTGACTTCGGCGGCGGGGAGCCTGCCGGTGAGCTCACGGGCGAGCGCCACTCCGACGATTCCGGCACCGACTATGGCCACTCGTGAAATACTCATACAGCAATCTTGGCACCGATCGCGGAGAAGGAGAAGGATGTCGACGGCCCTGAACTGGACTGGCAAGGACGCCGCCTTCGCACTCGGTCGACGGCTGATCTCTGCGGAGACTTCGGGCCGCCTCGGCGAGGGTCCGCACTTCCTTCGTGACGGCGACTCCTACGTCCCCACCGTCGATGAGAACATGCTCGTCGTCGGGGACAATCTGCCGGCGCTGACCGGGCTGCTTGCCACACACCGGGGACGAATCAAGGTCATCTACATCGATCCGCCCTACAACACGGGCAACGCGCTGGCGTATAAGGATCACGGGCATGATCACGCGAGCTGGCTGAACTTCATGACGCCGCGGCTGATGCTGGCGCGCGAACTCATGCGCGAGGACGGGGTGATCTTCATCCACCTCGACGATGGTGAGAGTGCCTGGGCGCAGCTGCTGGGGCATGAGATCTTCGGCGAGGATAATTCTCTGGGCACGCTCATCCATCAGCGTGCCAAGGGCGGAGGCAACTCCCCCTCCTTCGTCCGCGGTCACGACTACGTCCATGTGTGGGCCAAATCCGCCGAACAAGTAGGTGCGTTCCTGACGGAGAAGAAGGCACCGGCGAAGCTCGAGATCATCGACGGCAGACGCATGCTCGTCGAAACCGATGTGCTCCGCGCCGGATTCGGCCGCTACGCTCGCGGCCAGGAACGTCGGCTCATGTACGAGGACATCCTCGAGGTCAAGGGCGCGAAGAAGCTCGCCGAGGTGGACGCGAAGTTGGGCACGGGAGAATATGTTCTGCGCGCCTGGGGTCCGACGGGCAAACATGCTGTGGTGCGGGTGACACCGGCGGAGAAGGCGAGCTCCAAGCTCTACTCGATCATCAAGGCCTTGGGAGGACAGAACGACCTCGAGGATCTCGGGCTGGGCGGGATCTTCAGCTATCCGAAGCCCGTCGAACTGGTCAAGACGCTCGTGGCCTCCCAGACCTTCTTCGACCCCGAAGCAATCGTCCTCGACTTCTTCGCCGGCTCCGGCACAACCGCGCAGGCGGTGATGGCTGCCAACCACCGCGACGCAGGCTCACGCACGTTCATCCTCATCCAGACCCCGGAACCGCTGCAGACGAAGAATGCGCGCAGCCTCGTGGGCGCGGACTCCGAGGACGGCTTCCCCGAGATCAGCCGACTCACCGCAGAGCGGATCCGACGTGCCGCGAAACGCCACCACCCCGAGCTTCGCTTCACCGAAGTCGCGGTGGCCGAGCAGTGAATTCTCATCAGCATCCTTGAGTCTCTCCTGGCGACGGTGTAGGAATGCATTAAGGCTGATCTGTCGGCAATGATTTCGAGAAGAGTGATCTTGTGCCCAACTACGTCTACCGATGCACCACCTGCGGCGACACCGAACAGGCCTTTCCGATGAGCAGGAAACCCGAGTCCGTGCCGTGCCCTGACTGCCACGGCACGGCCGAATCTGCGTTCACCTCCCCTCACCTCGGTGCCGGTTCCGGGACTGCCTTCGGCGTCATCGACGCGACGAAGAAGACCGCAGACCAACCGACCCGGTGAGAACTTCAGCGGAGATCCAGAATCGGATCGTAGGCTGAAGAACGACCGGTCATCGCCGCAAAAACCCTCTTCACAAGGAGCAATCTTGTCAATCGTCGCCATCAACACCCTCACCGTTCCCGAAGCCGCACGCGGTGAACTCGAGAAGCGCTTCGCGGCACGCAAGCACTCCGTCGACGGTTCGCCCGGCTTCGAGGGCTTCCAGCTGCTGCGTCCGGTCTCCGGCGGTGACCAGTACTTCGTCTACACCCAATGGGCCACCCGTGAGGACTTCGAGAATTGGCGCTCCGCCCGCAAGCCCTCACACGAAACCGGCGGCAAAGAACCCGTCTCGGAACAAGCCAACCTTCTCGAGTTCGAGGTCGTCGACCTCGGCGACTGACATCTGCCGTCGACGGGGCAGCGGATCGCGCTCCAGCTGTCGCTGTCCTTGTCGAGTTCGCTGAAGGTCTCCACGTTCCGCGGTGTGCCGGCGATGTCCCAGGAACCGCCTCCATCGCGTTTGAAGGCGACGATCGTGACGCCGTATTCCGTACGCAGTCCCAGCGACCCCAGCGGCACGTCGGCGACTCGCACCGGCGGTGTGGTCCTGGCGAGGACGAAATTCTCATCGATGGGCAGGAAGTCCGAGATGTGTCCCTTGATGAGGTGCGCCAGGCGCCGACCCATGTCGTTCTCCGGACTGACCACCTTCTTGACCCCCAGCTGATGCAGGATCTCGGCGTGGGGTTCGGTGATGGCCTTGGCCCAGATGTGCCGATTGCCCAATTTGAGGATGCGTGAGGTGATGAGGATGCTCGCCTCGAGGTCGCTGCCCACTGCGATGACGACACGGTCGACCTCCTCGGAGATGTCGATGCCGATGACCTCGACTCCGTGCTTGACGAGCCCCCTCGCCAGGGAGCCGCCGAACTCGAGACACGGCGAACTCAAAGGTCGAGTCCTTACCGGCACCACAGCCACTGGGTTGCCCGCCCTGCCGCCCATAGGCTCTGGCTGACAGCTCCCATTTGTTGGGTGATCGCACCCGTGACCCTTTTGGAGATGGCGTTGAGATTACCGGCCGGAAACTCTCAGAATCCTGCTACTGTGCACAACAGCACAGTCGGGTGAAATGAGGGATGCGATGTCGCAACAGCAGACAGAGGTCGAAGACCGGGGCCACGGCTTCGTCAAGGCGCTTGGCACGGTCGATGCACTATTCATCGGATTCGGAGCGATGATCGGCTTCGGCTGGGTCGTCCTCACCGGAGAATGGCTCAGCGGTGCCGGCACAATGGGTGCGATTCTCGCGTTCGTCGTCGGCGGCATCATCATGTGCTTCGTCGGCACGGTCTACTCCGAGATGGTCGCTGCCATGCCGCACGCTGGAGGTGAGCACAACTATCTCATCCGGGCGATGGGCCCCAAGGTCTCACTCTTCGGGTCCTGGGCGATCACCGGCGGCTACATCAGCGTCGTCATGTTCGAAGCAGTCGCAGTGCCGAAGACCGCCCTGTATCTGTTCCCGAACCTCGAACACTTCAAGCTGTGGACCATCGCCGAATTCGACGTCTACCTCACCTGGGCCCTCGTCGGGACCGTCACCGCGATCATCATCTCGTGGATCAACATCCGCGGCGTCAAGCTTGCCTCACTGGTGCAGACATTCGTCGTCTCATTCCTCGTCATCGTCGCCCTCCTCCTCCTGGCAGGTGGTCTCACCGGCGGAGAAGCTGCCAACACCGAACCACTCTTCACCGGCGGCGGCGCAGGCTTCATCGCCGTGGTCGCTGTCGTGCCGTTCCTGTTCGTCGGCTTCGACGTCATCCCGCAGTCGGCGGAGGAGATCAAGCTCCCACCGGCAAAGATCGGGAAGCTCGTCGTTGCCTCAGTCTTCATGGCGATCGCGTTCTACATCATCATCATCTGGATGACCTCGCTGGCGATGCCGGCCTCCGAACTGGCCACCCACGACCTCGTCACGGCCGATGCGCTGGCGACGATGTTCAATTCCGCCTTCTGGGGCAAGCTCGTCATCGCCGGTGGGCTCGCCGGCATCATCACCTCGTGGAACGCGTTCCTCATGGGGTCGTCCCGCCTGATGTGGGCCATGGCCGTGGCCGGCATGATTCCTGCCTGGTTCGGCAAGCTGCACCCCAAGTACCGCACCCCCGTCAACTCGATCATCTTCATCGGAATCCTCTCCGCCCTGGCTCCGTTCCTCGGCTCAGCGGCCCTGGGCTGGATCGTCGACGGGGTTCACGGCAATCGTCATCGCCTACTTCCTCGTCAGCGTCGGGTTCATCATTCTGCGCAAGCGCGAACCTGCGATGGGCCGTCCCCTGCGCATCGGCGGCAAGGGCAACGGCGGCATGGTCATCGGCACCATCTCGGCCGTGCTCACCCTGGCGCTCTTCATCCTCTACCTGCCCATCACCCCGTTCTCCGCGCAGCTGGCGTGGCAGTCGTGGGCGATGTTCGGACTCTGGCTCGCCGTCGGCATCTTCTTCATGTTCCGCCTGCCCACCGGCGTCAAAGCAGGTCCCAACGCCGAAGACGAACTCCTGGCCAAGGTGAAGGCGCTGCGCAAGAAGTGACTCGGAGAGGGCCGCAGTGAGAATCGGCCGCAGTGAGAAGCGGCCTGCGACACGGAGGCTGAATCGCAGCAGCAGACACTTCACCGCTTCGTGAGAGCGCGGCCAAGACCATAGTGCGGCCATCGGAGACATCGACTTCGTTGCACGCGTGTTGGTGGGCTCCACCTCACCGCAAGCCGCAAATCACCCCGCCGCAGATGTATGAATTGGCACGACAGTGCCTCAGGTGAAACCAGCGGTTGCTATCGGCACCGCGAGAAGGCAGTAGCCGCGCGGGAAGTCTTTGGCTCTGCGGTGAGTAAGATGCCCAACTATGTTGAGCGAGATACCCAGCTGGGGGCGCAAGCGAGCGCGGCCACCGGCATATTGCACGGTGACCGCGCTCGGATCAGGGGAGCGGAACTCAGAGGCAGAGACCTCCCGCTATCCAGTCACTCGCCGCAGATCAGACGGCGGCGTCGATCAGACGGCGGCGTCGATCAGACGGCGGCGTCGAGGCCGTTCATCTTCAGGCGTTCACGCTGGTTGGGGTTGACGCTTGGTCGGAACGGCATCT
>NZ_JACBOT010000028.1 GCF_021532275.1 Brevibacterium sp. UCMA 11754 | reverse complement strand
GTGGCCGAACTCGGACTCTCCATCACAGGCAAGACCTCACTGGCATTCGCCATGCTGCCCGGCCTGGGCTGGTTCGCACTGACGCTGCTGTTCACCGCGTGGGCGATCTACGCGCTCCTCGTCTGGGCATCGACGGTGTCCGGCAGCAAGGCGCGCAAGACCTTCGTCTCGATCATCGGCGTCATCACCGTTGCCGGCTTCATCGCACCCGTCATCGTGGGAGCATCGGGAACGGTCGCCAAGGTGCTGTCGTGGACTCCGTTCACCTCGCCGCTGGAATTGCCGGACGCTTCTTCGGCAGCCCACCCGCATGGTGGGAGGGCCTCGTCGCCGCAGCCATTGCTGCCCTGGTTGCCCTCATCATCCACTCCTTGGCCAGCAGCGCCTACGTTCGCGCGGTGCTCACCGGCGGAGGACGCGGCGGCAAGACCGTGAAGATGAGCAAGCGTGCGCAGAAGGTCTCCGTCGGCTCAGCCGGCAAGAAGGCTGATTCTAAGGACTCTGCCGCGGACTCGGGCTCCGACGCTGATTCGGGCGCGAAATCCGACGACGTGATCGATTCGGACTCCGACGACACCTCGGACTCCGACGACACCTCGGCGAAGGCAGCGAAGGTTGACGAGTCGGCGGATGAAACCGATGACAAGAAGTGACTGAAGACAGCGCGTTGCAGGCAGACGCGCCACAGGTAGGGGTCGGTCCGTGGACCGGCCCCTGGCCTGTGTCTGAGCATTTTGATCCCGAGCTGCTGCGTGACGGTGATCGTCGCAATGTCGTCGACAGATATCGTTACTGGAAGCTCGACGCGATCGTCGCCGATCTCGACACGACGCGGCACGAGTTCCACGTCGGTGTGGAGAACTGGCAGCACGACCTCAACATCGGGTCGGTGGTCAGGACAGCCAACGCCTTCAACGCCGCCGCGGTGCACATCGTGGGCAGGCGGCGGTGGAATCGGCGCGGGGCGATGGTCACCGACCGGTACCAGTACCAGCACATCATCCACCACCCGAGCATCGACGACCTCCTGCAGTGGTGCACCGACAATTCCGTACCGCTGATCGGAATCGACAACTTCCCGGACTCGGTGCCGTTGGAGACCTATGACCTGCCGCGACGCAGCCTGCTGCTCTTCGGGCAGGAAGGGCCGGGTCTGAGCGAGGAAGCGCACCAGGCGAGCACAGCGGTGCTGTCGATCGCACAGTACGGTTCAACCCGGTCGATGAACGCGGCCGCGGCTGCGGCGATCACCATGCACTCCTGGGTTCGCCGCCACGTCTACGACCAGCCGGTGGACTGAATCCTGCCAACGTGATGAGGGTGGCCGACGGGTGCTCAACAGCCCGTGTGTCGAACGTCGACGGGTACTCAGCAGCCCGTGCGCCGAGCGCCGACGGGTGGGCAGGGCTCTACTGTGCCCCCGCCGGCACTTTTGGCCCCAACGGTTGGTAAGTCCTGGTCGATCGCAGCCCTGGGATCGACCAGGACTTACCAACTGTCCGGTGGTTCGTCGATGCTGCTGGGGCAAAAGTGCAGGAAAGGACGAAGAAGGGGCGTCCCGCGTTGCTTCCGGTATGGAAGAACACGGAACGCCCCTTCTCTTCTGCAGAGATTTCGACGCCCGACAGAGACTTCGACGCCCGACGTCATCGAATGCTCGTCGTCGCGCTGTGGCCTCAGCTCAGGTCGGCAGCCTGTGGCTCGCTGCGGCCTCAGTTCAGGTCGGCAGCCTGTGGCTCGCTGCGGCCTCAGTTCAGGTCGGCAGCCTGTGGCTCGATGAGCCCACCGATCTCTGCCAGCTCGGCAGTCAGCGAATCGGCATCGTCGAAGGTGCGCGAGATGACGGTCAGGCGCTTTGCGTAATGACCGATCGGGTACTCCATCGTCATGCCGATGCCGCCGTGCATCTGAATCGACTCCTGGCTGATGGTGCGAGCCGACTGATCGATGATGATCTTGGCCGCGATGACATCACGGTGGCGGTCCTTCTCGGAGCCGGCTTCCTCGTTGGTGACAGCAAGTCGTGAGTACAGGGCCATGCTGCGCGCATACTCGAGGTCCGCGTAGAGGTCGGCCGCACGGTGCTGCAGGGCCTGGTTCGCACCGATCGGGGCGCCGAACTGCTCACGGGTCTTGAGGTACTCGGCGGTCATGGTCAGCGAGGCTTCCATGACACCGACTGCTTCGGCCATGATCGCAGCGTTCGCGGTGTCGAGCACCTCGGCGACGACGGCATGCGCATCGGCGGCGCCGAGGCGCTGGGCCGGTGCGTTGTCGAACTTCACGCTGGCGCTTCCCTGGCCGTCGGCCTGACGGTGTGTGACGCGGGAGACTCCGGTTGCCGTCGCGGCGACCAGGAACAATCCGAGTTCGCCGTTCTCCGAGGCTGTGACGATGAACTGGTCGGCGACGTCGCCGCCGAGCACGCCGTTCTTCTCGCCGCTGATCGTGAAGGCACCGTCAGCGCCCGTCGAGGCGGTGGTGGACGGAGTATCGACCGCGTAGCGCAGACCGGGCTCGAGGGCCGCAAATGCGAGGAAGGTCTGGCCCTCGCACACGGAGGGCAGGATCTCCTGCTTCTGCTCTTCGCTGCCGGCGGCGGCGATCGCATTGGCGCCCAGCACTGCTGTGGCCAGGAACGGCTCGAGCACGAGTGAACGGCCGAATGCTTCCAAGACCACAGCAACCTCGGCGAAGGTCATTTCTGCTCCACCGTAGTTCTCCGGGATTGCCAGGCCGAGCAGGCCCATCTCTGCGAACGCCTCCCACTTCTCGCGGGAGATGCCCTCTTCGCTGTGCAGAATGGCTTCGCGGGCCTGGGTGTCGTACTCGCTGCGCAGGTACTTGTTCAGGGTGCTGGCGAGTTCTTGCTGAATGTCGTTGAGTTCAAGATCCATTGTTGTCCTCTTCTTAAGTGTTCTGGGGTTGCGGAGACCTCAGAGACCAAGCAGTGCTTTCGAGATGATTCCGCGCTGCACCTCGGACGAGCCGCCGTAGATGGTGACCTTGCGGGTGTTGAAGTACGCGGGAAGGGCGTCGACTGCTCCGAGCGGAAGTCCGAGAGTCCCTCGCCCTGAGCACGGTCGGTGACGAAGTCCAGGCCCTGGGGACCGAGGACGTCGACGAGCAGCTCGCTGATGTCTTCCTGCAGCTGTGAGCCCTTGAGCTTGAGCACGGAGGAGCGTGGATCCGGCTTGTCAGATCCGGCGGCCTGAGTCGAGAGGATCCGCAGCTGGGTCATCTCGAGTGCCGTGAGCTCGGCTTCGATCCTAGTCAGGCGGGCGGAGAACAGCGGATCGTCGAGCAAGGTGCCGCGTGCCGTCTTCGTCACCGCGGCGTATGCCTTGGCACGGGCCAGGTTGACCTTCGAGCCGCCGATCCGGGCGATGCCTGTTCGCTCATTGCCGAGCAGGAATTTCGCGTAGGTCCATCCCTTGTTCTCTTCGCCGACGAGGTTCTCGACGGGAACCTCGACATTGTCGAAGAAGACTTCGTTGACCTCATGGCCGCCGTCGATGAGCTGGATCGGGCGAACCGTGACTCCGGGCGTCTTCATGTCGATGAGCAGGAACGAGATGCCGGCCTGCTTCTTCACATTCGGGTCGGTGCGGACCAGGTTGAACATCCAGTCGCCGTACTGGCCCAGGGTCGTCCAGGTCTTCTGTCCGTTGACGATGTACTTGTCGCCGTCACGTACCGCGGAGGTCTTCAGCGATGCGAGGTCAGAGCCGGCATCGGGTTCGGAGAAGCCCTGTGACCACCAGATGTCGATATTGGCGGTGGCGGGAAGGAAGCGCTCCTTGATCTCCTGGCTGCCGAAGGTCGCGATGACCGGGCCGACCATGGAGACGTTGAAGGGCAGCGGCTGTGGAACGCAGGCCAGCTGCATCTCTTCAAGCCAGATGTGGCGCTGTACCGGAGTCCAGTCCTGGCCGCCCCATTCGACGGGCCAGTTGGGTACGGCGTAACCGTGCTGATTGAGGATCCGCTGCGAAGTGACCATGTCCTCCTTGGTCAGCTCCTGGCCGGTGGCGACCTTGAAGCGCAGCTCCTCGGGGATCTCCGTGCGATAGAACTGACGCATCTTCTGAGCGAACTCGCGCTCCTCTGCATTCAGCAAGGTGTCCATGAAAACTCCTGATTGATCGTTCGGTAACTTAGCTCCAATAGTACGGTTCGGTGTTCGGGCTCACAAGTGGGGCGAGCTGACCCGAGGGGCCGGAGCCAGGCTGCATCTAGTTTCAGGTTCCACCAACATCACGATTGCTTAACATTATTTCAAAAGTGACATACCACAAATACGCTGAGTGGTAAGACATTGATAGGCGCTTGATAGTCTTGGTCGGCGGCCTGAATATTATTCATTGGTGTTCCGATGACGACGCACACCTCTTCTTGACTCAGTTGAGACGCTCGGGAACGGAAAGCTGAGATTCTTGGACATGCAGGGATATCCGGCGTCGCATTCAACTTCTTCGCGGCAGATATTCGGATACGAGTCCGAACTGTCGACTGTGGTCGGTTCGTTCGCTGACCCTGCCTGTTGCGGCGTCCTTCTAGTGGGGCCTGCCGGCGTCGGTAAGACCACAGTCATCAATGCAACGCTGGCTCGTCTGGACCCAGCGGCGACGATCATTCGATTTCGGGGCTCGGAGAACGCGCTGAAGCGGAATCTGGGAATCTTTCAGATCCTCCTGTCTCAATCGGGCTTCGGCCCCAGCCTCGTACCTGGCCGCGCTCTGACGGTCCTCGCAGGGCTGCTCGCCCAGCGGACTGAGGGGGCCGATGCCATCGTCGTTCTCGACAATGCTGATCTTGTCGATGACCATTCGCTCTCCGTTCTGGCTCAGCTGGCTGAGACGGGCCGCGTCCGCCTGCTCGTCGCTGCGGAATCGGTGCGTCCGCCGCTTGATCTCATCGCGAACTTGTGGATTGCGGGAAGGATGTCCCGGGTGGACCTGGAGGGTATCGACGAGGCAGCAGCCACCGCGATGATCAACGGCCTGGGCCTGCTTGAGGCCGAGCTCAGATCCCCCACGGAACTCTACGAGTTCTCTCACGGCAATCCCCGGCTCCTCGAGCGGCTGATCTACGACGGGCGTCGGCACAGCGGGACCGAGCGCACCACTGCACGAGCGGATCCGCGCCACCGAGATCTCATCGAGACGATTTCCCTCATGGATGCGATTCCCTATGATTCACTGGTGCATTTGGCCGACCCCTCAGATCTGGACTCGCTTGCCGAAATCGGCCTGCTGACGATCACCAGAGGACGACGCGCTGTGGTGACGATGCGCGAGCCCGTCGTGTCCGAGAACATTCGAGCGGCCATTCGTCCATCTCGCAGCCTGCAGCTGTTCAAACAGTTCCAGCGCGTGGCCGATCCTGAGCAGCTGCGGGATCGCACCCTGTTCGGCTTCGTCCGCTGGGCCCTGTCTCTGGGAGAGCCGCAATCGGTCGAGCACGTCGTCTCCGCCGCAGGTTGGGCCAATGCGCAGGGCAGCTACTCGGTCGCCGCCGATCTCATCCGCACAAGCGGTCATGAGGAGGAGCGGCTCGCGCTCGAACTGTGTCGGGCCGAGCGGGCTCTCGGGAATTTCAGGTCGGCTCGGAAGATCCTCGACCGTCTCATCGATGCGGCGGTCGAGAGACCGTCCACGATGAGTGCCGAGTTCCTCTCTCGTCTGGCTTCGATCGAGTTGCGGCTCATCGATCCGCGGCATCCAGAGCTATCGCGAACCGAATGGGTGCGCGAGCGACTCTCCCACCCCAGCGATCGGGGCCGACTCGACGCCACACGTGCGAAATTTGAGCTCAAAGGCGGTCGCCTCGAGGCCAGCCGTCGACTCGCGGAGTCCGTCTATCGCGATCATGCCTGCTCGGTGCGGCATCGCCTGAGAGCATGTGCGTTCCTCGGCATCGCCGAGGTGATGGCCGGAAGAATCGAGACGGGTCTGTCCTACATCGAGCAGGCCAGACTCATGTTGCAGCTGCCTGGACTGACCTCGTTCGAGATCGAGGATGCTGTTCCTCAGTTCTTCACCGCTTACTACATCGCCGGAGAATGGGATCGGGCCCGCCATTCGCTGAGCGGACTCAAGTCGAGCAGGCGGCTCAAGGAGCTCACCGGAGCACTCGTCGACCTGCGGGTAGGGAAGGTGTCGAGCGCCCATCGAAGCCTCGACGCACTGTGTTTGTCCTTCAACGCCATCGACGTCGTCGACCTCACAGTGATCGCCCGCTCAGCGCTCAACTGCGCCGCAATGTTCACAGGGCTCGCAACACCGATCGTCGGACTCGACGAGGAGAACCCCGCCGATGGCAGTCTCCACTCATGGTGGTCGGCCTTCGAGACTCAGCTGTTGGATCTGCAGACTCTGGCGCAGAACTCTCCGCTCAGCGCCGCCGAGCAGCTGTACAGCCTCGGCGAGGCGTATGAGCGCAGCGATGCGCACGGGCTCACCGCTCTGGCCTGGATCGAAGCGGCCAGGCTAGGTCATCGGCCGGCAACGGCGTCCCTGCCTCGGGTAGCGGGACTCGTCGACGGCGGGCTCGGGCGCCTGGCTCGATCTGTGGCCCATGCTATGGCCACAGAGGATCTTGCCGCCCTCATCGCGGCGGCGCGTGAGGCAGACACTTTCGGCACGGTTCTCCTGTGCTCGCAACTCGCCAAGTCGGCACGCGATCAGGCGATCGCCGAAAACGATGGGGCGGCAGCCAAAGAGGCTCGGCTCATTCTCGGTCGCACTCTGAGGATCATCGACTTCAATGCTGACGGCGGTCAGCTGCGTGCCTCCCTGACTCAACTGGAAAGGGACCTCATCGACGGTATCGACGCGGGCAGCACGAGTGCGGCACTCGGCAAGGAGCTCCATCTGTCCGTGCGAACGGTGGAGTGGCACCTGGGCCGCATCTATCGTCGCCTGCATGTGGCCAATCGGCAGGAGCTGCGCGAGGTGGTGAGAGCGTGGAAAGGACTATGAGCGTCAATAGGACCGAGAACGTGGCTGCGGATCTGCGGGTCTTCGGTCGGAGGGCCGAGCTCGAGATGATCGACAATTCCCTCGTCGATGCGGCGAGCTCGGGAATCCTCATCGAAGGCGAGATCGGCGTCGGCAAGTCATTTCTGGCCCGCAGCATCTTTCTGCGGCGCGGGAGCGGCGACATCTGGATCCGCGGGGATCGCGTGCTCCAGTGGATCGACTTCGGCGCCCTCGGACTCATCGTCGACCTCGACGGGGATCCGGAGACCCTGCTCAGCCGAATCGTCGCCACACTGACATCGTCACGTTCCCCACGAGTCGTCTTCGCCGATGACGCGCATCTTCTCGACGAGAGGACGCGGGAAGTCCTGTCGGAACTGGCCGACGATGGCGTGATCAGACTCGTGGCGCTGACCCGGACAACGGCGAAGGACGAACGCATTCCCTTCTCTGAGCTCGTCGAGGATCGGGTCGTCGGTCATCTGGTTCTCGATGTCCTGCGGCCCGAGGACTATCGCGAGATGGTGGAAGCCTCTCTCGGAGGTATCGCCTCGCAAGGGGTGATCGACATCGTCAGTCACCATTCGGGACGGAACCCCGGGAAACTCTTGGAGCTGCTCGAATACACCTCCCGGAAGAGTCGCTTCCTCCATCGCCGAGGCGTATGGCTGCTCGACGGACTCGACATCGACTACGACGAACGCGCTCGCGACTACACGAGGATCGAACTGTCCCAGTACTCCGCGCAGGAGCGTGAGGCTCTCGCGCTGGTGGTGCTGGCGGGCGAGGTGGACCTCGAGACGATGCTGGAGGCGGAGCTGGGCGCGGCCGCAGACGCCCTGGTCGTGACTGGGGAGCTGCGCATCGAGCATGGCAGTTCGCGTACCTATGTGGCGGCGGAGAATTCTGCATTCGATACGATTCGCTACACTACTCCGGTGGGACGGAGCCGAGCGAAGTTCGAGTTCATCGCGGGAAGCGGGGATTCACCGTCCGACTGGGCGAAGGTCCTGCGGACTGAATGGGGACTGCTGTGCGGCGCCGAGGTGAGTGAGCGCGAGGTCATCGACAGCGCGAGAACGGCCGCACACCTCGGCGACTGGCTGCGCGCGATGCGACTGCTCGCCGAGGTTCCGACGGATCGGATGGAAGCCCACGAGCTGTTCGACCTCGCCCGACTGTACTGTGGGTGCAACAAGGTTCCGATCGGCCTGGACATACTGGCACAGTGCGTGAAGAAGGCCTGCTGCGCCCAGCTCGTCATCGACGCCTTGGTGATCTGGATGAACCGTGACTTCGGACGCTCATCGCCGGCGCTGTCCGCCGACGACTTCCGCCGGTCCTTCGAGAGGCTGAGGACTCAGGCGAATGCTCATTCCTCGCCGGGTCTGAGCGTGCAGTTCGGGCTCAGGCTCCTCGACCAGGTCGGCGACTCCCTCCGCGAGTCACGGCCGGTCGACAGACGAGCCATCGGGGACCTGTCAGGGCAGCGGGCTCTGCCGACGACGGTTCGCCTGCTCGACACGATCCTCAATGCTACGGCCATGCTGGATGCAGGGCGCACGCTCGAGGCACTCGCCCTTCTGGAAGGTGTGAATGAAGAATACCCGACGGAGAGTTCGGGGATCATGAACCTGAGAATGCTGAGGGTCCGAGCACTGCTGCAACTCAATCGGGTCGAGGAGGCAAAGAGGGCGTTGAGAGGGCTTCCGACCCATGACATCGCCTATCTGGCAGCGCGCTCGGGCCCCGTCGATCTCCTGTGGGCACAGACCCATCTGCTCGAGGGCGAGTTGCCGAAGGCGATGCATGCGCTGCGGGCGTCGATCGAGGCACTGGAGTATTGGAACCAGACCGGACAGCTCGCGATCGCGCTGGCGGAAGCGGAATACGCCACCGTGAGGGTGGGAATGCCGGAGGAAGCCGACGAGCTCCATGCGCGATTCGACGAACTGCCGGCCGCGGGCCTCTATCACGAGCGCCGACGGGCGTTGGTGCTGCGCACCGTGGCTCGCTGGCTGCGGACTGCCGATCGGAAGTATGAGCGAGAGCTCCGGAACCTTCTCCGCAGTGCGCAGGAGGACGGTGCCGCTGCAATCCAGGCCCTCATACGTCTCAGTCTCTTCAGACACTTCGACGAGTCCGAGCCGGAGGAGATGGTTCGAGTGGGCAGACTCGGCACGGGCCGCGAGTTCGAGCTGCTGCAGGGGCTGGGGGCGGCGCTGATGGACAAGGACGGAGCCGCTCTGATCCGATTCGCCGAAGTCCATGAGCGGTCGATGCCGGACCTCGGAGCCAGATGCCGAAGGCTCGCATCACGATTCTTCGATGCCGGGGCCGGACCCGGGTCCTCTGGCGGCCTGCAGGCTGTGCTCACGGTTCGCGAACGACAGATCAGCAGGCTCATCGTCGACGGCAGGTCGAATTCCGAGATCGCCGGCGAGCTCGGTGTCCGGGTGCGAACAGTGGAGGGTCATACGTACCGGCTGTTTCGAAAGCTGGGCATCACCCGCCGCGAACAGGTGGCAGACGCGCTGAGGACGGTCAGAGCGAGCTGACTGCGCCGCAGAGTACCTGTGGACTCGGACGGGCTGGGCGAAGGACGAGTGAGTATCGCCAGACTGCGGAGAAGCGTCGCAGAACGAACATGAGGTGACCAGTCACCGTGGTGACTCGGTGATGACTGAGTAGTGACCGAGACCGGACTCCCGTGGCAGCCACCTATCGGCCTCCCACCTGGGGCGGCAACGATCGAGACATGGATATTTCGCAGCGGCAGCCTCAGTCAGTGACAGCACAGCAACTGAACCGAATCGGCGGCACGCCATGCAGAAGGTGATTCGGCACAGGGAACTCGCACGCCTCAGGAATCTTCTCACGCGCCACTGGGCCGCCGCCGTCGTGGGGCGCACGGGTCTGGGAAAGAACTCACTCCTCAAGGCTCTGGAGGCGAACTGGGAGGGGACCGTCATTCGGGTCCCCTGCAACAGTTCGGAATCGACAACGCCCTACTCAGGAATCGATATCCTCCTCACCGCGGTCGGAGCGCTCAAGAACAGATCCTCCATCTTGTCGGCCGACGGAGCCTCCACCACGTCGGTCAGCTCTCGAACAGAAGCCGGTGTCGAAGTCGACTCCCCAGCGGTCCTCGACGCCGACGTCGAGCGTCGAGCGGGAGGTGAGTCGACGGCAGCCCTCGCCGACGCTGCGATCGATGCCCTGTGCGCGACCCAGCCGCCCGAGAACACCCTGATTGTGATCGCCGGCGCAGATGAGATGGATGACCATTCCCAGTCCGTGCTCGGCCAGATCATCCGCAGACTCCCGTCCGGTCGATTCCGCATCGCTGTCTCGGCGCATTCCATCACAAGTGAGAGCCCCCTGGGTCCGATCGCCTGCGTCGAGCTTCGGGACCTCAGCCACGACGAGCTGATCGAGCTCGTACATCGGCTCACAGACGGTCGTATCGCCGACGAGTCCGCCCGCATCGCCGCATCCGCCGCTTCCGGACGTCCGCTCGCACTCCGGCACATCCTCGATGCGATGAATCGCAGTGAGAGGCTCGGCGAGAGCGCACTGACGATCCCTGTCCGCACAGGTCGCGCAGGTGACTCGCTGATGCGAGACATCATCGGGAACCCTGGCACGGAAACCCTGGCTCTGCTCAGACTGCTGTCACTGGCGCCTTCGACGCCCTGCCGACCGCTGCTCGCCCGGGTCCCGGGCTTCTGGGAGATCGTCGACGAATTGGAGGCACGCGACATCGTCGAGCGACGGGGTGCGTACCTGCGCATCACCCATGGACTCGTGAGGGCCTGGGCCCATCAGTCGATGAGTTCGAGCGAACGCATCGCCGGTCACGAGCAACTCGCGGAGGACTGCGCGGAGTTCGATTCGCGTCTTGAGCACTGGCACTCCTCCTTCTCTCGGCCGACGGAGCAGTCGGCACCGACGCTCATCGATGACAGCCGGAGCTTCATCCGCCAAGGGGCGAGCGAAGCAGGCATCGAATTCGTGGAGCGCGCGATGCGAGTCAGCTCCGAGGAGGAAGCTCTGGCGACTGGTCTTCTCGACGTCGCTCAGATGCTCTATGAGCGCAGCGAATTCGTCTTCGCATCTCGCTATGTACGCATCGTCGCCCGCTCCAGCCGACGCTCACTCGCGGTGCGGGCTCGGACCCTCGACATCCAGATCACCTTCGCCCAGCGTCAGACGCTGCCCTCCCACCTGCTCAACAGCTGGACCAGGGCAGAACTCGCCGAGGTTCCGGCCGATGTGGCCCGACTGCAGCTCATCCTCAGCATCTGTCGCAGCGAACGGGGCGAATACGCCGAGGCCGACGAGCTGCTGCGGGCCGCGCAGGGAGCGTCGAACCACCTCGGCGAACCCGAGCGTCAGCTCCTCGAGGCGGCTATGATCCGGGTCGAGAGCAGTCGTGGCCGGGATCTGACGGCGCTGCGCAGCTTCACCGCGATGAGGACCCGCGACTCCGAAGGACTCGAACCTGACTATGTGCTGTCTGTGGCGTCGGGTCTGATGCTGACCGAGCACTACGAATCTGCACAGGCGGCGCTCGCCCTACTTCGGGACAACAGCGATCGAGGGACCATCTGGCGCACGCAGGCGCTCTGCCTGCAGGCTGAGACTGCGGTCCGCGCCGGTCACCTCCGACAGGCGAACGAACTCATCGATTCGATCGGCTCGCGGGAGGACGATGCGGCACACGTGAGGCCCGACCGGCTCCTCACACTGCGCTGCTGGCAACTGCTCATAGCTGGGAGGGCCAGCGATGCCGAACCCGTCGAAGCACAGCTGGCAGCCCTGGCGACCGCGACCGACAATCGGCGGCTGCTCGCCGAGCTCAATGCCCTGCAGGGGAGCGCTCTGCTGCGGATGGGCTACCCGGCTGAGGCCGTGCGCCATCTTCATCGGTGTGACGAATTGTCGACGGCCGAGGTGAGTCCGAACGTCCGCAGGCACGAGTCCGACCTCATCGAGGCCCTCATCGAGATCGGGCGGAGGGAACATGCGGGTCTGCTCGTGCAGCAGCTGCGGAAGAGGGTCGAGAGGTGTCACTCACGGTGGGCCGAATTGGCCCTGAGCCGATGCGAGGCACTGCTCGCGTCGGGGGAGAAGAGCAGTGAGCTGTTCAACCTCGCGCTGCGGTCATGGAGACCGCAGGACTCCCTGTTCGAGAAGGCACTGACGCACACAGCGTTCGCCAGGCGGCTGAACGATCTCGGTTCCGGACCACGCGCTCGGGAGCAGTTCCTCACCGCCGCTTCGATTTTCGCCGAGGTGGGCGCCGAACGCCTTGCCGAGGGTGACGGATCCCAGGCGTCGCTCAGCGCAGCCGCAACTGCGCCGCCCGTGCTCCCGCAGCTCAGTGAGCTCAGCGAGGAGGAGCTCAAGGTTGTCGAGCTGGTCAGGGCCGGGCTGAAGAACAAGGAGATCGCCCGCAGAGTCTTCGTCTCTCTGCGCACGGTCGAGCTCAGACTCACAGCCGTGTACAGAAAGCTCAATGTCGGGTCGCGGACCGAGCTCGTCTCCCGGCTCGCGGGGAACCCGAGACTGGCGGCCGTCTGAGCGACACCGCATGGCGGCAGTCCGCACAGAGCCCGCGGATGACCGCAGACCGGGTGCCGCATCGGCAGCGGCATGGTCGGTGCGAAATAGCGTGGAACTGATCGCGAATCGCCCGAACGACGCAGTTCGTCGGCAGGGCATAGGCAGGAAAGTGAGAGCGGCGCAGCTGCTCTCAGGAAGCATTGGAGATCGCAATGACAGTAACAGAACTCCCGAATTCGATGACCGGTGAATCGCCGGGCAGCTGGTCTTCTCGACTGGCGATCAGGATCTGGAAGAGGAAGTCGTGGCTGCAGGTCGTGTTCGACGTGGCCGCATGGATCGTTGCAGCCGGCCTTGCCTGGTCTGTCCTGGGCTTCGACTGGGTCGACGGCACGGCGATCGCCGTCGTCCTCGCCGTGTCGGTGGCACTGCAGCTGCTCGTCGGCCTGAGCCTGGGACTGTACCGCAGCCGATACCACTACGGGAGCTTCTCCGAATACGGGGGGCTCGTCCTGCTCTGCCTCGTCGTCATCTGTGCGCTGCTGATCGTCACCGCAGGCGATGCGCCGTTCGCTCTGCTGATCGTCTTCTCCGCGCTCATCCTCATGTCCGGCAGCCGCTACGTCATCCGCTACGTCCACCAGATCGCGACCCGCCCCTGGCAGGGCGAGCGAGTGCTCGTCGTCGGGGCCGGCGCGGCCGCCGAATCGCTCATTAGACAGATGCTCTCGGACGTGGAGGGCGCGTATCTGCCCGTCGGGCTCATCGACGACGACCCGCACAAGAAGCACCTGAGCATCCACGGCGTACGAGTCCGCGGAACGAGCAAGGACATCGCCGAGGTTGTCGACTGGCTCAATGTCTCCGGCGTCATCGTCGCCATCGCCGATTCGGACGCACAGTTCCTGCAGTCCTGCCGAGACCGGCTCCAGATGACCGGCCGGTGGCTGCGTACGATTCCTCCTCTGGCGGAACTCGTCGACCGTAGGGTGGAGATCGCCGACATCCGCGATCTCAAAGTCGAGGATCTGATCGGACGCAGCCCCATCCACACCGACCTCAGCGAGATCGTCGAGAGCATCGCCGGCAGACGGATTCTCGTCACCGGTGCCGGTGGGTCCATCGGCAGCGAGCTGTGCCGACAGCTCATCTCGCTGCGGCCGGAATCCCTCATCATGCTCGATCGCGACGAGTCGGCACTGCATGGCGTCGAACTCAACCTCTTCGGGTCGGCGCTTCTGACATCGCCGAACACGGTGCTCGCAGACATCCGCGACGCAGAGGCGCTCGATCGGATCTTCGCCTCGACACGTCCACAGGTCGTCTTCCACGCAGCGGCACTCAAGCATCTGCCGATGCTGCAGAGATTTCCCCAAGAGGCATGGAAGACCAACGTCCATGGGACGCTCAACGTCCTCGAGGCCGCCGCGGCCGCCGGGGTGGAGACCTTCGTCAACATCTCCACCGACAAGGCGGCATCGCCGACGAGCGAACTCGGACGCAGCAAGCGCATCGCTGAGCAGCTCGTGAGCGGATTCGCGGCTCGGGCGGCCGGAACCTACCTCTCGGTGAGGTTCGGCAACGTGCTCGGCTCTCGCGGTTCGGTACTGCTCTCGTTCCAGGAGCAGATCCGCAGGGGAGATCCGGTCACGGTCACCGACCCCGATGTGCGACGGTTCTTCATGACGATCCCAGAGGCATCCCAGCTTGTTCTCCAGGCGGCGGCGATCGGGCAGGACGGCAACGTCATGGTCCTCGACATGGGAGAGCCCGTGCGCATCGACGACATCGCCCGCAGCCTCGTCGCGATGTCGGACAGGCAATCGGAGATCATCTACACCGGTCTGCGCGAGGGCGAGAAGCTCGACGAAGAGCTTTTCGGCGACTACGAGGGCGCCGTGGTGCGAATCCACGAGAAGATCAGCCGAGTCGAAGCCCCCGAGCTCGATGCCCGAGTACTGCCGAGGTGGAACGCATCGAAGCAGGTCATCGACCTCTTCTGTGCGCAGACCTGCATGAGCGAGGTCGACACGCACGAACCCGCCGAAGAGCCTGCCCGCGAAGCCGTTGCCGGAACTGAGCGCGCCCCCGGAACGGTTGTCCGAACTGTGGCTGAAACCGGAAAGGCGCCTGAAATCGCAGCCGAGGTCATCGCCGAGCGGCGCGAGTTCCTCGAAGCTGCGACGAGAAGGATCGTGGGTGAGCCCCATGTCGTATGAGCCGAGAGTGGCGAGCAGCATCGCTGAGGACATCGCCGAGAGCATCGCCGAGGCGGAATTCCGGATCGTCGGTGCCGATACCGAGACCGGATACGCCAACTGGATGAGCGCCTGGCGACGGTGTGCGAACGGCGACGCCTTCTCCCATCCCGACTACCTTCTCGACCTGACCGCGACAGGGGAATCGCCACTGGCCGCCGTGTTCGAGGATCGTACCGGTTCTCAGGTGCTCTACGCCTTCCTGCTGCGCACGATCACCCACGACGCCTGCGGTCGCCAGGTCACCGACGCTGCCTATGACATCACTGCGCCCCTCCTCTACGGCGGACCACTCACGGCACTGGCCGAGAGCGTCGACGAGAGCGAGGTCCTGACACGGTTCTGGCGCCGGTTCCGGAGGTGGGCGCTCGGGGAAGGAGTGGTCACCGAGTTCCACCGGGAGAACCCGATCGCCGAGGTCTCGGGTGGGTATCCCGGAGTCCGCGTCGAACAGGCTTCTCACGTCGTCAAACGACTGGGTGGGCAGTCTCCTGCCGAGCTGCTGGCCGACACCTCGAAGAGCTTTCGACGCAAAGTCCGGCGAGCCGAGGCCGCCGAACTCACCATCTTCCTCGACGAGAGGGGCACCCGACTCGAGGACTTCCTGCGCCTGCACCGCGAGACCATGGATCGCAATCATGCGCACGAGAGGTTCTACCTCGAACGAGAGTACTTCCACACGCTGCATCGGAGCTTCCACGGCAGCTTCGCCTATCTCTATGCGATGGACCGGGGGAGACCGATATCGGTCGAACTGGTGATCTTCTGTCAGGACATCGCCTACTCCTTCCTCGGCGCCTCCGACGAACGTGGTCTGCACACCGGGGCGAACAGCTTCTTGTCGATGCGGGCATTCCGGTATGCGCAGTCTCGCGGGATCTCCGACTATGTGCTCACCGGAGGCGTGACGAACACCGAAGAGGACAGTCTCCTGCGTTACAAGCTCTCGATGGCGAAATCGGGACGCCGCACCTACCGCACAGCGCAGCAGGTGATCGACCCGAAGCGGTACGCCCAACTGAGGCAGGGGCACGCCGGAGCTGCCTTCTTCCCCGCCTACCGGGCGGCGAATCCGGTCTGCACAGAAGCGTGCGGAACACCGACTGCGGAGGTATCGAAATGAACGCCAGCTGGAAGACCTGGGACGCCGAGGCGGCCACGGACCGACAGGCATGGGTTGCGCTCTGGTCGGCCTCGACGGAACGCCATCCCTTCGCCCATCCCGACGTCTGCTCCCTGTTGCGTCCCGCCCAAGGACGGCTCATGGCGGTCGCGATGTCATCAGACGGCGGACACGTCCTCTACCCCTTCTTCCTTCGCGAGATCGGCAGGATCTCCTCCGGCGCCACGGGAGTCACCGGAGGTCCGGGGGCCCCTCTGCGCGACATCGTCTCTCCCTACGGATACGGCGGACCGATGCACTGGGGCATCGATGATGTCGAGACGACGGCGGGGAAGTTCTGGGAGATGTTCGACCTCTGGGCGAAGCAGAACTCCGTCGTCAGTGAGTTCTCCCGTCTGTCCCTGTTCGGCGAATCGCTGCTGCCCTACTGGGGCCAGACCCGCAAACGCCAGACGAACTACGTCCGAGACCTCAGCGTCACTCCCGAAAATCTTGCTCAACAGGCGGCTCCGAAGGTGCGCAGCAATGTCCGCCGGGCGCTGCGAGAGGGAGTGACGACAGTGATCGACACCGACGGTGAGTTCGTCGACGACTTCGTGAGGATCTACACCGAGACGATGGAGCGTCGTGAGAGCGCGGACTGGTACCGCTTCGAGCGGCCCTTCTTCGAGGGGATCCACGCGGCCCTGCCGGGCCAGTTCGCCTATGTCTACGCGCAGATCGAAGGGCGTCTCGTCTCCGCCGATCTGCTCCTCTTCGGAGAGTCCACCGGATACTACTTCCTGGGCGGGACCGAGGCAGCCGCCTTCGGTGTTCGTCCCAACGATCTCGTCAAGATGGAATCGATGAAATGGCTCCAGGCGCATGGCCGCCGCCGGTATGTGCTCGGTGGCGGCGTTACCGCCGATGACAGCTTGGAACGATATAAACGCGGATTCGCGCCTCACGGCCAGGTCGACTACCTCACGGGCGAACGCGTGATCTCCCCACGGAACTACGACCTTCTCCTCGCCGAGCATCGCCGCCGATTCGCCGCCAGCGGTCTGGTTTTCGACGACTCCGGCGACTTCTTCCCCGCGTACCGGCGCGACGCCGAAGTGCTGGAGGCTGTCGATGCCTCGGCGGCCGGACTGACTGAACGAGTGAGGTCCTGAAATGATCTATCCCCACATCAAACGAGCCTTCGATCTGATCGGGTCGGCCCTCGGGCTGCTCGTGCTCGGACCGCTCATCGTCGCCACAGCCTGTCTTGTGCTCGCCTTCCACGGGGCGCCGATCATCTTCACCCAGGAACGGGTCACCCAGGGTGGAAAGGTCTTCCGTCTCAAGAAGTTCCGGAGCATGAGGCCACCCCACCCGGACCGATGGACGAGCGACGCGGCCCGCCTGACGATCTTCGGACGGTTCGTCAGGGCCACGAGCCTCGACGAGCTGCCGAGTCTGTGGAACGTCCTCGTCGGCGATATGAGCCTCATCGGCCCGAGACCCCTGACGACCGACTACCTCTCCCTCTACACCCCCGAACAGATCAGACGCCACGAAGTCAGAGGCGGCCTGAGCGGACTCGCGCAGGTGAGCGGTCGCAATGCGCTGTCCTGGGACGACAGATTCGACCTCGACCTCGCCTACGTCGAGACGATGAGCCTGAGGACGGATCTGCGGATCCTGTTCCGCACATTCACGACCGTGTTCCGGCGACAGGGCGTCAGCCATCCGGGCGCTGCGACGATGTTCAGCTATGGGGGCAGTCTGCGGTCAGAGCTCGTCGACTTCCAGCAGATCGCGAAGACTCGTGAGCTCACCCAATGGATGGCCAGGACCCGAGCGGGCGAGAGGGTCGGACTGTGCGAGATGGTCAGCCTCGGCGAGTCCGCGAGGATGATTCGGTTCGTACCGAACCCTCCCAATCTCTCGTTCGACTCCGCCGAGCTCGAAGTCTTGGAGCGTGAGGTTCTGCGCCTGCTCCTCAACCGGGCTCGCGGAGCCGATGCCGACTTCGCCTTCTGCCCCGTGTCCGCAACGGCGGGTTCGGCCGATCTCTACTTCTCCTCCGGCTTCCGGCCCGTCACCGAGATGCCCAGCGCCGGGACCCTGCCGCATGTCGCTCGCTTCGGGGAGGACCTCCTGTGCTGTGTGCTGCGGCCGGAGGAACTGACGAGCACCGATCTGAGGTTGGCGTCATGACGATCTCAGATGTCGAAGCGACCAGTTCGATGAAGGCGCCCGGAATCGGACGGATCCCGATGTCGACCCCCGACGTCGGACCGCTCGAGGAGGAGTACCTTCTCCGGGCCTTCCGCAGCGGATGGATCGCTCCCACCGGTCCCGACCTCACTGCCTTCGAAGCAGAGCTGGCCGCGAAGGTCGGTGTTCGACACGCGGTCGGGCTCTCCTCGGGAACCGCGGCGCTGCACCTCGGCCTGCTGGGTCTCGGCGTCGGTCCAGGGAATCAAGTGGTGACCTCGACCATGACGTTCGCTGCGACGGCGAACGCCATCACCTATTGCGGAGCCGAGCCGGTGTTCATCGACTGCTGCGCAGACGGGAACATGGACCCTGTGCTCCTGCATAAAGCGCTCACAGTCGCGGCCGAGGGCGGTCGCCTGCCCGCGGCTGTCGTGCCCGTGGACCTCCTCGGGCGACCAGCCGACTACGACCGGATCCTGCCGATCGCGGCGGAATTCGGTGTCCCCGTCCTCGTCGACGCGGCCGAGTCCCTGGGCTCCTTGCACGGTGTTCGTGCGACCGCGAGCATGGGGCACGCTGCTGCAGTGTCGTTCAATGGGAACAAGATCATGACCACCTCGGGCGGCGGTGCTCTGCTCACCGACGATGCAGAGCTCGCCGGCTACGCGGCCTACCTAGCGGCCCAGGCGCGCAGACCAGTGGCCCACTATGAGCACACCGAGGTCGGCTTCAACTATCGTCTGAGCAATCTGCTCGCCGCCCTCGGCAGAGCTCAGCTCTCACGCCTCGAGTCGATGATCTCGAGGCGGACGGAGAATCGGGCCCGATACGTCGAACTGTTCGTCGGCAGGGAGGGCATCGAACTCTTCGGCAGTGGAAACCCCCATCATGACAATGCCTGGCTGAGCGCTGTGCTCATCGACGAGTCGAGAACAGGATTCACCGCCGGTCAGCTGGGGGCATGGATGGCCGATCACGACATCGAGACCCGACCGCTGTGGAAGCCGATGCACCTGCAACCGGTGTTCAGCGGCCTTCCGATGCTCGGCGGAGAGATGGCCGAGTCCCTCTTCGCCACGGGCCTGACTCTGCCCAGCGGCTCGGCCCTGAGTCCCGAGCAGCTCGATCGAGTTCTATCGGTCATCGACGCATTCCTGTGCGGAGGGCCGCACCAATGATGCGGCTGCCCGTAGTGCGGGCCCCAGCCCCGGGCACCGACAACCCTCATCCGAATAGTCTGAAACCGGGTCGAGCCCACCGCCCGACCCGCGCTGCGGTCTCACCTCTGGTGTTCGTTCGCAGCCGCCGACCGGAGCGGAACGAGAAATGAAACTCAAGGAATTCCTGCATCTCATGAGGCGAAATGCCGTCCTCCTCATCCTTGCCACCGTCTTCGGCGGGATCGGGGGCCTCGGCGTCTCAGCGCTGATGCCGACCACGTACAGCTCTCGCACCGAGATGTTCGTCTCGGTGTCGACCTCGGGCGAACCCTATGAGATGCAGATGGCATCGAGCTTCATCCAGGAGCGGATCCAGACCTATATCGACATGACCGGCAGCAGACCGGTTCTCGAACCGGCCATCGACCGCCTCGACCTTGATATGACCCCGGAGGAGCTGGCCTCGCAGGTTTCGGCCTACAGCGATCCGCGCACCGTGCTCATCACTGTCGAGGCGAGTGCGGAGACTGCCCGAGATGCCGCGGAGATTTCGGGGGCCGTTGCTGACAGCCTTGTCAAGGTCATCGGCGACGTCGAGAGCCCGAGCGCCGAGGCGACGGGACAGATCCAGCTCAAGGTGTCGAACCCGGCGGTCCCACCCACCCAGCCCGACGGCTTGGCCCTGTGGATGTGCATCTGCCTCGGTCTTCCCGTCGGTCTCGCGATCGGACTCGGTGTCGCACTTCTGCGGGCGAACCTCGACAGCCGGCTGCGCAGCAAGGAGGACGTGGAGGCGATCACCTCGGCTTCGGTGCTCGCGTCGATCCCCGACGATCCGCGGATAGCCGAACAGCCGCTGATTACCGAGATGGGCCTCGACAACCCCCGCGGTGAGGCGTTCCGTCGGCTCCGGACCAATCTGGGCTTCGCGCAGGTCGACGACACGAACTCGGCGATACTCATCACCTCTGCACAGGCCCAAGAAGGCAAGTCGTCGACGAGTATCAATCTCGCCATCGCCCTGGCTCAGTCGGGCAGCAGGGTCGCCCTCGTCGACGTCGATCTCAGGCAGCCGACGGTGGCCCAGAAGTTGGGCCTCGAGAACTCCGCAGGGTTGACGACGGCCCTGCTCGGCTCGGTCGATGTGTCCGATGTCCTGCAGCCGTGGGGGCAGGACGAGCTCTACGTCCTCACCGCAGGAATGATGCCGCCGAATCCAGTGGAGCTGCTCGATTCCCGTGCCATGGGCACGCTCATCACCCGGCTGACCGGGGAATTCGACATCGTCATCCTCGACGGTCCGCCACTCCTCCCGGTGGCCGACAGCCTGGTCCTGTCCAAACACGTCGGTCGTGTGCTCCTCGTCGCCAGCATCGGCCAGGTGCGCATCGGTGACCTGCAAGAGGCGCTGCGCAGCCTCAAGGTGCTCAAGGCTCCCGTGAACCTCGTCCTCAATCGGGTGCCGCGGTCCTCGACGGAGATGAATGCCTATTACCAGCCCTATTCGAGTAGGTCGCAGGAGCTGCGGCCGCGAACGGGCCGGGAGGTCGGCACGGACCGTTCTGGCACTCGGGCGCCGGATGCGGCGGGCGAAGGCTCGAACGCAGACGAGCCACGGCACGGCGAAGAGCCCTCAGACGGCGAGGTGTTCAGCGGCACCGAAGCGGGCTCGCGTGAAGGGGCCGATGCCGGTGAGGAGCTCGTCTATTCGCGGTGGGCATCGAGCGAAATACTCGAAGCCCATGTCTGGCCAGGGCGGTTCGGTCGTTCCGCCGGATTGACCAGGCGTGAGAGTCTGTCTCAGGGAAGAAGGCTGCCATGAGGATCGGTGTGCTCGCCAGCGTCGGGCATATGGTCGACTCCTTCTTTCACGAAATCATCGATTCCTGGGTCGACGCGGGCCACACGGTGTCCGTGGCTGCCGGAACGCCGACCGCGGACGGGGAGAGCGTCGTCATCTCCGGGCTCGGCCGCCGTCCGGGACCGGGCACCCTGGCCGCGTGGTCCGGACTCCGAGCCTGGGCGCGGGATGAGGCCCTCGACATCGTCCTGACGAACTCCGCAACGGCATCTGCGCTCGTGCGGACCGCACGGCTGAGAATCCCCGTCGTCTACTTCTGCCATGGGCTCCACTGGAACACCGGCACCCGACTCAGTGACGGGGTGTGGCAGATAGTGGAGGAGGCGCTGCTGCGACGCACCGACGCAGTGATCACGATCAACTCCGACGATCATGCGTGGTTCACCGCGAGAGTCGCCTCGCGGCGGCTGCTTCGTCTGCACACGGGCGTCGGGCTCGACCTCGATCGATATCGGGAGGCAAGCCCGCCTTCCGAGGAACGTCCGCCCCAGTCATTGCAGTCGCAGGCGCCGCATGAGGGGCGGCTCGAACTTGTGTGGATCGGTGAGTTCAGTGCCCGCAAGCGGCCGGAGTCGGCCGTCGACGTCGCCGCCGGACTGCGATTCCTCGGAGTCGACTTCCGGTTGCGCATGATCGGTGAAGGCTCCCGGCGTGGGGTCGTCAACGACAGAATCCGCAGGCTCGGTCTCACACAGAATGTCGCCGCTGCCGGATCGGGTTCCGCAGCCGCGGCACTGAGAGGAAGCCACGGCCTCCTCCACACGGCGACCTGGGAAGGTCTTCCACGCGTGATGTTGGAGGGATTGGCCGTGGGCCGTCGCGCCTATGCCTTCGACGTCAAAGGCGTCCGTGATGTCCCCGAAGCGGTCCTTGTCGCCGATGGCGATGTGGATGCCCTCGTCGCATCGATCTGGGCGGAGTGGTCCTCCGGCCGAATGACCGCTCCACTGTCCTATGACCGCACCGCCCTCGACTCCACACGATCGGCCGATGCCGTGAGAAACCTCCTCGAGGCCCTGACAGACCCAAGCGACCCCGGCGCTGGCCGGATCGCAGTGAGCCGGGGCACGAGATGATGGCCGCGGGCACCCTGGTGTCGTTGGTCGTTCCGGTCTTCAACGGCGAACGGAGTCTGAGATCCGCGCTCGAGTCGGTGACGGGGCAGACGCACCGCAACCTCGAACTCATCGTCGTCGACGACGGATCAACAGACGCCACCGGTGCGATCATCGATGAGCTCGCCGAGGCGGATGAACGGATCCGACCCGTGCACCAGCCGAATCGTGGAGTCTCCGCCGCTCGGAACCGGGGACTCGCTGCCGCAGCAGGAGAATGGGTCGTGTTCGTCGATGCCGACGACATGCTCACCGACCCGCTGCTGTGCGAGGCGATCGTCCTCGCCGGAGGTGAGGACGCCGACATTGTGTGCTTCGGTTCGAGCGACGATCCCGCGGACATCGGTGTCCCGAGCTTCGCCGACGACCGCAGTATCACGGGGGGCGGCGACTTCGTCGGTGGTGAGTCAGCCGGCAACGCCTGGGCCGTCAGGGTCGCGCAATGTCGTCTCCGCGAGCTGCTCGCCGAGGTCCGCGATGTGTCTCTTGACCAGCGGAGCCTCGCGACGATGATCGCCGACGAGAGCGCGAATGCCGTGTGGGACAAGGCCTACCGGCGGACCCTGCTCGACGAGGGCGAATGCCGATTCGTCGAGGGCCTCAAGATGGGCGAGGACCTTGTGTTCAACCTCGCCTGCCTCGATCGCGCCCAGACGATGAAATCCGTGCCGATCATCGGCCACTTCTACCGTCGCGACAGCGCCGGCTCCGCGACCGACCGCTACCTCCCCGACAAGTTCAGGGATCTCACGCTCGTCGGGGACCGCCTCGGCGAATGGGCGCGGAGCACAGGGTCAGCGGAACTCGTCGCGGCGGTGGACTTCATCAGAGCGAAGAACGTCTTCTCATGCATGAGGGACCTCCATCATCGCGACTGCGAGGTTCCGCGCGAGGGTCGGTTGGCGCGGGCCAAGGACTACCGAGCGCAGGTGCCTTCGGTCCGCGTCCGCGGACTCGGACCAAGCAGGCGTCTGCTGAGCTCCGCCTACAATCTCCTCGATTATCGGGCGATGTTCCGCCTCGCCGGACTGGTGGATGGTCTGCGATGACCGCACGATGGGAGATCGACGACAGGACATTCCGCATTCTCGTGGTGTGCACTGGAAACATCTGCCGGTCCCCGCTGACCGAGAAGTTCCTGCAGTGCGGATTCGACGCAATGGCGCCCGCGCAGTTCGAAGTCTCGAGCGCTGGCACCAGCGGCCTGACGGGTGACAACGTAACGCCGCAGATCGCACGGATCGCGGCCCCGCACGGGATCACATTCGACGGGTTCCGGGCGCGCAGGCTCGAGATCGAGCACATTAGTGTCGCCGATCTCGTCCTCACGATGGAGAGGGCCCACCGGGCGACTGTCGTGCAGATGCTGCCGTCAGCCCTCAGACACACGTTCACGCTGCGTGAATTCGCTCGCATCCTGCCGCTGGTGCGGGCCGAGAACAGCTCGTCTCCGATCGAGCGCTGGCGTTCCCTGGCGGCGCTGGCTCAGCGATACCGCCGTCCGGTCCTCGGCGACGGGGCGAGCGATGATGTCGTCGATCCGATCGGCCGTTCCGAGGCGATCCATCAGACGATGTTCGATGAAATGATGCCGGCGATCAGTACGCTTCTCGAGTGGGAACGTCGGCTCCGCCGCGTCGAGGTGTGAGAGATGTTTCTGACTGCCTGGTTCGCACTTGCGTCCCTGTGGATCGTCGGCTTCAGCGTGGTCGGCGAAGCGTCGAAGTTCCGACATTGGAGCAATGCGCTCTTCCCGATCGCGTCCCTAACCGCAATCACGGTCCTCGCCGCTGCGCCCGCGAACTACGACGTGGTCGACAAGTCCCGCTATGCCCTCGAATTCGAGTCCTTGAGCTTCGCCCCCATCAACGAGGTCTTCTATGCCTCGATCACCGACGGTCGGGAACCGGCGTTCCTGCTGTTCAACTGGACGATCGGCGTATTCACCCATGACACCCAGGTCTATTTCCTCGTCACCGCTGCCATCTGCGGGGTCATGCTCGTCATCACCCTTTGGCTGGTGCTCGGATCGGGCTGGCAGACGGCAGTGGTGCTCTATGTGACCTTCTGCTTCGGCTTCTTCATGGACTATTCGAGCTTCCTGCTGCGCCAGGGCCTGTCGATCTCGTTCCTGTTCCTCGCGCTGGCACTCGTGCTGCGGAACGCCAGGATGGTGTGGATCGTGCTCGCCCTGGTCGTCGGCGTTCTCTTCCACTGGTCGGCCATCGCCGCCGCAATCCTCATTCTCCTCGTCCGTGTCGTCCGTCTGCGCACCGACATCCTGCTCGGAGCGTGGGCGCTCTTCTCCGTCCTCTACTTCACCGGCTTCAACGGTCGGCTCGCGGAGCCTCTGAGCTCGAACATCGACCTGGTTGAGACCTACTCCGACCCCGAGCTCGAGGAGACCTATGTGGGCGGGACGAATCGGCCGAGCTTCTGGCTCTTCAGTGCCGGCCCCCTGCTCATCGCCTATGGGGCGGTCAAGAGGCTCGAGTTCCTACCCGAGTGGTACCCGAAGCTCGTCAACGCCTTCATTCTCCTCAACTGCTATTTCCTGTGTATGGGCTTCGTCTACTTCAGCGACCGCCTCGCCGCCTACTCCTGGTCGCTCGTCCCCGTCCTCGTCTCGATACCCTTCCTCAGGTATCAGGGCAGGGGGCAGATGATCGTCAGGCTGTGTCTGCTGCTCGCGTTCACCCTGTGGGCCGTGTATTTCGGATCGTTCGGGGTGCTGGTTCAGCAGTGACCACGACCTCATGACCGCCAGCGTGGGGATGCGCTCCCGGACGGGCAGGCAGCGATGCGAGGACGAGCTCG
Organism: Brevibacterium sp. UCMA 11754; assembly: GCF_021532275.1. Taxonomy (GTDB): domain Bacteria; phylum Actinomycetota; class Actinomycetes; order Actinomycetales; family Brevibacteriaceae; genus Brevibacterium. Next base: position 128,292 of record NZ_JACBOT010000028.1, on the reverse strand, counting down.
CCCCCGTAGCGGCCCAGTGAACCGCAGAGCAGCGCGATACACCCTGCTTCGACGGCAGGGAGGCCGAGAGTCCCCGCAGCCCAACCGCTACCGAGTGCCACGAGCACCGCGAATGCCCCCACTGAAGTGGTGGCCCAATACCGATTGAGCACCAGAAGGGTCGCGGACAGCAGGTAGGTGGGGACGGTGACGACCGCTGCGAGCGAGAGCATGCCGATGGCCGGCCGGGACAGGGCGAATTCGTCACCGTAGACGGCGCTCAGCAGCGGACTTCCGACGAACAGGGCAAGGACGATCAGCGGAGTCATGAGGCCCATGACGATGAGACCCCGAACCAGAGCGGCCCGCAGCAGTGACGTCGGTCCGGCGGCGTCGTAGTGGCGTCGGTAGACGGGCAGGATCACTGTCTCGAGCGAGGCCCCGACGAGATTGGCGAACACCACGAGGTAGGCGGCCGAGGCATACCGGCCGACCTCATCGGCAGAGCCGAACAGAGCGACCACTCCCAAAGGCGTGTAGGACATGAGCGAATAGATTCCCTGCATCAGAGACAGCGGCAGCCCGGCGGCGAGCAGGGCACGGGCCTCGGGGACTATGCGTGGCGCGGGGGCCTCTGCGAAGTTCGGTCGAGGGACCGAAGCGCGGATGCCGAGGTGAGCGGTGACGACGGCACCGACCACGGCAGTGCCCGCCACGCCCCACAGTGCGGCCACCACCGATCCGGTGGAGACCATGATGACCGTGACGACACCGGCAGATACGAGGGCACTGACGATGAGGATGATCCCAAATGTGGTGAGCCGCTCGGCCCTCTGCAGACGTGCGAAGAACAGATCGCCGATGGAGTCGCTGACCTTGATGACGAGTACGGCGAACGCCATGCGCCAGTCGACATCGGCATACAGAACGTGGATCGCCATGAGCCCGACAGCGGTGGCGATCACTGCTGTTGAGAGTCTGACGCCGAGATATACTCGCCAGCTAACCCGGCGCTGCAGGGTGAGATAGAGATTGCGCAGACCCAGCTGGGACAGAATGAACACCGGGGTCAGTGTCGCGATGAGGGTCGAATACTGGCCGACTGCCTGGGGCCCGTCCTGCCGAGCGAAGAACCACACGAGGTACCACTGCGCGGCGGCGGTGGAGACGTTTCCGACAGTGACGAGCAGCAGCGAGGCGTTCGGCATGTCGGATGTCCTTTCGACCGGAGCTGAGGCTCGCACGCGCCCCACTCATCGAAATGCTATCGATGCCGACTCCGTCTCGGGCCGAATCGGCGAGGTCCTTGCGGGATGCCGCAACAGGCGTGCGGGCACTCCTGCGCGCAACCGAGCACGGAGGGGGAGCAGCTTCGTGAAGAGGGTATAGATCTGCGGTCGCAGGGGTAGGTCCCAGGTGCCGATGTATTCGTGGGCGTCTGCTCCCATATCAGCCTTGAACCGGATGAGTCCCGCCGCTGGATCACTGTCGTCGAGGGTGTCATCGACTCCGCCGATGTCGAAGACCTCTGCGCCCTCTGCGATGGCACGGCGGATGATCGTCCAGTACACGGCATTCGAGGGTTTGGTCTGCGGCCTGATTCCGCTGGTCGCAGCGAAGACTCCCTGCGCCCGTCGCCCGACTAGTGCCGTGGCACTTGCGGCGACCGCGGTTCCCTCGTGTCGAGCGATGTCCAGTGCGAAGCTGCCCGGGAATTCTCTGCCCATCGAATTCCACATCGCCTCGAAGTAGCCCAGCGGCTGCGGATCGAAGCCGTTCCGCCCTGCGGTCTCGAGGTAGAGGCGATGAACATCGCCGAGGTCGTCTGGCCCTCCCAGCGCCACCTCGACCTCCGCCCGCTCCGCTTTGCGGATATTCTTCCGCCACGCCTTGGACATCCGGGCCAACGCCGTCTCCTCGGAGCCGCCGTCCAAACTGAGATGGAAGTTCATCCGAGGCTGACTGGCGTCAGAGTCGGCATCGCCGCAGGCCTCCCGCCATCCCAGCTCTTTGAGCACCCGGACGAGGCGGAGGGCCACCGGGCTGACATCGTCGGGTGCGAGGTCTGAGAAGCGGGCGATGTCGTCATCGGCCAGACCCGCCTTGACGGTGGCCGCGTCCCATCGGCGCAGCGTCACAGGTGGAGTGATGCGCAGACCGAACACGCGCCTCGATCTCAGATGCGCCTCGAGAGCGGAGAACTGGTCACTCAGGTCCGGCGAGGTCCAGTCGATGAGAGGTCCTTGCGGAATGAACGCGAAGCGCAGATCCGCGCCGGGAAGCCGCCGATACCTGATGACGGCCGCTGAAACCGGCTCGTCGCCGGAACCGAACCAGCCCACAAGCTCGTGGCCCCAGTCGGCGCTGCGGGCACGGCCCCACTCGGGAGTCTGCTGGTAGCTGGCACCGCCGGTGCGGTCGAGGAATCTCCAGAATTCATCCGTCTGGATCGTGCGAACCGTGTACATGGGCTTCAGCGTACGGGGGGCCGACCACCAGCTCCATGCCTTTGGCGGACTATTTCGCCGTCCCGCACAACCCTGACGGCTTCCCGCAGGCCGCGACCGAGAGGTCGGCCACGAACCCGTGGCTGCCCCACAATGAAGGCACAGCGAAGGACCGACTCGGTCCCGTCCTGGAGACGTCATGGGCGAATTCTCGCCTGCGAAGCGGATCGGAGAGAGGCATCGAGATGTTCGTCGATCAGCGCAGTGCGGGAGTGCCCCGCCGAGATGGAGGTCTGGAGAAGATGGTCCCGATTGCCGATTCGGGCAACGCCGCCGAACCCAACCTGACGTTTGAGGAGTTCGCCCGCGAACTCAGTCTCGACGATCCGGTGTTCGCCGCCGAGCTCTTCTCCGCCAGCGGAGGGAGCCTGAGCCTCGGGAAGATGGCGGTCGAAGCAGCGTCGCTCGCGAACTTCGTCGTGGATCTTGAGTCGACGAGCTTCGCCGACTATGTGGCGGCACAGTCGCCGACGCTGAGTCTCGGCATCAGCGAGAGCGATGAACGGGCGGCTGCTGTCCTTGCGCATCTGAGCCCCTTCACCAACCAGACGGCTCTGCTGGCACTCTCGGCGCTGCTCTCGGGCGGAGACGGCGGAATCAGTGCTCAGGATCCGGACGGCATTCTCCTGCGACTGCGCATGAGCGGTGTGCTCGTCCCCGACGGCGGCAGCGGGCGCGCCAGACTGCTGAAGATTCCGATGCTCATCGCGGCCAAGCTGCGCCATACCTTCGCCGCCGACCCTGAGTCCGCCGAGGTGGTCCTCGAGCTTGTCTCTGTCCTCGTGACCCACCTCGAGGAGACGGCCAGCCCAGATGTCGGCGTTCTCGCCGATGCCCTCGTCCTGACCCGACGGGCTGGTCTGTGGTCAGAGCTCTCACGCATCAGGGATGCTGGCGGTCTTGCGATTTTCCTGCTCACACCGCAAGCCGCGTGCATCGCCTTCGGCCATCTGCCGTCGGGAGCCAGGAATGCCGATCCGGGACTCAGCTTCTTCGCGGCGCTGGCGGAAGATGCCATGGACGAGGTCGCCGACGATCCGTCGCCTGAACGGATCCGAAGCGCTGTGATAGCGGAGACGGGCCCCGGGAGAATGAGGCTGCGGCTTCCCGGGTTCGGCGAGATGAGCCAGGGCGGATACATTGAGACGCTTCGTCGAATGATCGGGCTGCAGGGCGAGGGGCACCATGGAGCGGCCGCCGCTCTCGGACTCGCAGCATCGACTGCCATTCGGGCCACGCGCGCCCACCTCGTCATTCGGCTGCTCACGGCGATCTCACTCTTCCACGCGGCGCAGCCCCGTCGAGCCATCTCGATTCTCCACGACATCGAGTCGAGTGCGGAGACCACACACATCGACGGCGACTTCCTGCTGCCTGCCGCATACGCCTGGACGGCGCTCATCGCAGCGGTCAGCGGTGATCATGAGCGCGCGGATCAGCACCTGGCATGGTTGTTCGATGAGAAGTCGAGTCCAGTGATGATCGACGAATTGGTCCATCCAGCCCAAAGCATCGCGGCGGCACTGAGAGCCCTCGATCGTCTCGATCTGGATCGGGCGCGAGAGGAGCGCGACAACCTCGCGGCCTACCCTGAGAACCGATCGCTCGGTGTCTATCCCTCTGTCATCGGGCGCACACTTGCGATCCTGTCGGCCACGGCGGAGTCCGGTCTGCTCTTCGCCAATGACGATGTGGAGAACCTCAACGACGCCGAAGTCATCTCGCCGGCGGGTCGGGAGCTGCTCGCGGCAAGCCGCAGTATGGTCTTCATCTGTCTGGGGCAGCTGAAATGGGCCGAGCTGGAGTTCGAGCGCATCTCACCGGGTGCCGATTCCCGCATCGTCCTCAGCATCCGCGGCAAGCTCGTCGCAGGCCGGTACGAGGATGCCATCGCCTCGGCGGACAACTGGTTCTACCATCGATCGCTGACTCCGAAGAGTCGGGCCGAGTTGGCAGCGATCAGGGCCGCCGCGCTGCTGCGCACCGGAGACGAAGCGGCCGCGACCGCCGAATTCATCACCGCTGTGGGGTTGTCGACATGGGTGAGTTCTCTGCTGCCGCTCGCGTTCATCCCGCAGAAGGATCGCAATCGGCTCATCGATCTCACGGAGGACGCCCCCGCGTGGCGAGAGGCAGCTGCGGCTTTCTCCGGACACTTCCGCAGTACCGCGGAACTCATGTCGCGCCTGCGCACGATCTCAGCTGTGGCCGTCGGCGAGGCCTCGATGCCGCAGCTGAGCGCGAATGAGGCACAGTTGCTCAATCTGCTCTCGCGTGGACTGTCGGTCGCGGAGATCTCGGTCGAGCTCGATCAGGCCACCGGAACCGTGAAGAACCGACTCTCGGTGCTGTATCGGAAGTTCGAGGTCTCGAACCGGGCCGAAGCCATCGCCAGGGCGAGATCACTCGGATTTCTGAGCGCTCGCTGACGCCGAGACGGCTGCAGCTCGCCCTCATGCCGTGACGAGGTCTCGACGACGGAACCCCAGCCTCCCCAGCCACACGAGAACCACAGCGGCGACCAGGAACGCGAGCACCGCCTCGGCGGACAGCTCTTGGGCCGGATACTGCCCGATGTGGGTGAAGATCGAGGCGTCGAGGACTACCTCGTCGAGTTGGAGCATCTGGCCGAACAGAGCGAGCACGGCAGACGCGGCGAAGACGACCCACGTCAGACCCATCAGCCGCGGCGCGAAACCATAGAGCGCGAACGCCAGCCCGAGGAGTGCCCACACGGACGCCGTCTGCGCGAGGTGCCCGAGAACGGTGGGCCAAAGCAGATCCCAGTCACCCATCGATGCGGCCGCGCCGATTCCCTCGCCGACGCCCGCCAGCAGCATCAGCCACGCGGATCCCAGCAGCGTCACCCCGGCCCAGGAAGCCAGCCAACCACCGCGAGAGACCGCCGTTGCGAGCACGGGCTCGGTGTGAAAACTCTGCTCCTCGGCCCTGAGTCCACTGGCGGCGATGATCGCGTAGGCGGCCACGATCATCGCGAAGTACAGCGCCATGTAGCCGAGGTAGCCATCGACGATGCCCGACCGACCACCCATGATCGCGAGGATCTCCTGTGGCATCCCAGCCGCACCCTCGTCCATGGCGCCGGTGAACGATCCGAAGACGCCACCCATGACCAGAATACCCAGCGACCACCACAGAAGCCCCGAGCGCTGCAGGCGGAAGGAGAGGACGAACGTGTTCGTCAGGGCGCGACCGGCACAGGCGCGGCCGAGGCGTTCGGCGGTGATGCCCGCCCCGAGATCACGCCCCGACTGCAGGCGCAGCGCAGCGATGACGAGCGCGACCACGAGCCCGGCCGAGTACAGCAGCGGCCACCAGCGATCGAGTGTGAATGGTGCGGTCTGCTGTGTCCACCCCAGAGGGGAGAGCCAGGACAGCCAGTCGAGGTCGCCGCCGGCCACGGCCGACATGTCTCCGACACCGCGGACGACGAAGGCCAGCGCGAGCACGGCTCCGGCCATTCCCGAGGCGGCCCGCGCGAATGCACTCAGCTGCACGGTGATCGCAGTGACCCCAGCGAAGACGACGCCGACGGTTCCGACGCTGATCGCGAACAGAAGCGTGGAGGAGAAGGGCTCGGGTTCGGCCTCGGAGAAGTGGAATGCCACGGCCATGAGCCCGCTGAGTACGGCATTCATGAGCACGGTCAGGATGAGGGCTGCGATGAGCTGGGTGTGCCTGCCCATCACATTCGCGCGAACGAGCTCGGCACGACCGGTCTGTTCCTCCGTGCGGGTGTGGCGTGACATGGTCATAATCGACATCAGGGCGGTGCCGATCATGAGGAAGACCCCGTACATCCCGACGATGAACCGGGGTACGGTCACGTGGTCGAGGCCGTACCCCGGTCCGGTGATGAGGCCCATGACGGGGTTCTTCGCGAACACCGTCATCGCCTGCAGTGAGTCCCCGTCCATGACCACGGCGATGGCGTTGGCGAAGTACGCGGTGAGCGCCGCGAGGCTGAGCACCCAGATCGGCATCCACAGGCGGTCCCGCCGGAACATGAAGCGCAGCAGAGTGCCCAGTCCCGTCAGGCTTCCCCCGCCGAGGTGGCCTTCGCGTCCGCGTTCGTGTGCCCCGTGGTGCCCGCTCGCTCTCTTCTCGGCCAGGAGATTCATGACTGCGTTTCCTTTCCGTAGTGGCGCAGCAGCAGCTGCTCGAGTGTCGGGGGAGTCGCCGTCAGCGACCGTATGTCATGCTCGCCGAGGGTTCGCATGATGGCGGGGAGTTCGGCTGTGTCGGCGCTGAAGTGCAGCTGTGTTCCCTCTCGCACCAGGTCGTGGATCCCGTTCATGGTCGCCAGTTGCGCAATGTCCGTCTCCACCTGCACGGTCACCGTCGTCCGGGACAGATGACGCAGATCCGACAGTGCGCCGGATTCGACGATTCTCCCCGATCTGATGATCGACACACGATCGGCCAGTGCCTCCACTTGGGCGAGGATGTGGCTTGAGAGAAGAACCGTTCGGCCCTCCTCCTTCGCCTCTCTGATGCACTGCTGGAACACGGCCTCCATGAGCGGATCGAGACCGGCGGTCGGCTCATCGAGGAGCAGGAGATCGACATGTGAGGCCAGCGCGGAGATCAGCGCTACCTTCTGTCGATTGCCCTTCGAATACGTCCGTCCCTTCTTGCGTGGATCGAGATCGAAGCGCTCGATGAGCTCATCCCGCTTGTGGGTGTCGACCCCGCCGCGCAGCCGCGCGAACAGGTCGATCGCCTCCCCGCCGCTCAGCCCCGGCCAGAGTTCGACGTCGCCGGGGACATAGGCGAGCCTGCGGTGCAGCGATACCGCTTTCGCCCAGGGATCCTCGCCGAGGAGGCGGATGCGTCCCGAATCATGTTTGAGGATTCCGAGCAGGATTCTGATGGTCGTCGACTTGCCGGCACCGTTAGGGCCCAGGAAGCCGTGGACCTCGCCGCGGGCGACGTCGAGGGAGAGGCCGTCGAGTGCGCGCACGCGGCCGTAGCTCTTGACGACGTCCTGCATGGAGATGGCCGCGGTGTCGTGGTCGGCGGTCGCCGAGGCGGGGCCCGGGGTGCTCGTCGTCGTGGTCATGATTGATCGCCTCCAAGGGGATCGGTGGGTTTGGAATCTGTGTCAGCACTATCAGGCCGGGCATCGTCGGAAACGGGTTCGGTGTCTGCACGATCGGGTTGTCCCTCGGGCGTCGCTGAGAGAACGCCGTTGAGGTAGAGGTCGAGCAGGTGAGGCGCGAGGCGTGTCATCGTCTCAGCCGTACTGTTCGTGCCCAGCGACGTCTGCAGCCGCTGGGCAAGTATTGACGGGGAGAGCGCGAGGGTCGCGATCGTCGCCGCCTGGCCGCGCGGGTCGTCGCTCTGGCGGAAGGCGTACCCTGCGAAGCCGTGGGAGATGTAGTCCTCAACCAGGTCGACATAGTGCTCGAAGTAGCGCTGGCCGTGTTCGCTGGGATCGAGCAGGGACTTCATGAGGTAGTCGATCTTCGTGCTCATGTCCGGATCGTCGAAGATCATCTGCATGGCGTGGACCGCGTACTCGGCGTTCTGAGCCTTCGACTCGGCGATCGCGGCGAAGACATGATCGTCACAAGCCGTGCGCAGACCTTCCTTCGATCCGAAGTGGTGGATGACGAGCCCAGGAGAGACCCCAGCCGCCGAGGCGATGCTGCGGATCGTCGTCTTCGTGAATCCGTGCTCGGAGAACTCTTTGACGGCGGCGCTGAGAATCCGTTCCGCCGTCTCCGGAGAGACATGAGGGGAGCGATTGGGCCTTGCCGCTGTCGTTTCGGACTTCTTCGAGCTCGAATCATCGTGTGTTGAACGCATGTTTAATATTAAACGCGTGTTCAATCTGCGAGTCAATAGCTGGCGAGTAATTCTTGACGTACAACCATATGGTTGTATTATTGATGCCATGGAGGCACTTCTGGACGACCAGGTGGATGCGATGTTCCAGGCATTGGCCGATCGGACGCGTCGGGACATCGTGCGGCGAGTCATGGATGAAGAGCTTTCAGTGTCCGAGCTCGCCGATTCCTATGAGATGAGTTTCGCGGGGGTGCAGAAGCACGTTGCTGTGCTCGAACGCGCGGGACTTGTGTCGAAGCGGAGAGTCGGCAGGGCGCAGATCGCTCGAGTCGAGATGAGCGCGATCCGTACAGTGGCGTCGCTGCTGAACGAGCTCGAGGACATGTGGCGTGCGAGAGTCGCGCGCATCGATGACCTGCTTGCCGACGACGAGGCTGCCGGTCGATGAAGTGACCCGCTCCTGTCAACTGGGCGGGAGATGAGACATTCGAGGAGAAGCCATGCCAGTTCTAGACACCACTCATGATGAAGAGACGCTGACCTTGACGATGGTCGCTGAGTTCGCGGCGACGCCGGAGCGAGTCTGGGAGGTCTACGCCGACCCGCGCCAGTTGGAGCGAGTCTGGGGGCCACCCACCTATCCGGCCACGGTCGTCGACCACTCGCTGACTCCTGGCGGCAGGGTCACCTACTACATGACCAGCCCAGAGGGTGAGAAGTTCTGTGGTCTCTGGGAGGTCTCCTCGGTGGAGGAGCCCGCACGCTTAGTCTTTCGCGACTACTTCGCGGACGAAGACTTCAACGCAGTCGAATCGATGCCGGGCAGCACCAACACCTACACCTTCGAAGCGATCGAGGGCGGCACTCGCGTCACCTACGAATCGGCCTTCGATTCCCTTGAGGGTCTGAAGACCGTACTCGACATGGGCGTCGTCGAAGGCTCGACCGGAGCGATCAACCAGATCGACGAGCTGCTGGCCAAAGGCTGAAGCAGTCGACAGAAGCAGGCGACTGAAGCAGGCCGGTGCGGGATGCGTCCACGATTGGTATGTTCTCTTCGATCGTCGTGCTCAGATCGAGAAGAACATACCAACCGTTATCCCTATGAGGGAGTGCTCCGAGGCTTCACACCCCGATGCTTCACCCTTCGACCTGCGCCTGCATCGACTTAGCCGGGGCGTCTGGCCTGACCGGGATGATGAGGAGCAGGCCGATGAAGAGCACGAGGAGGATGCCCAGAGTCCCCGCCCGCTGGAATCCGAAGATGGAGATCGAGACCGCGAACATGGCCGGGCCTAGGAAGCTCACGGCGCGACCGGTCGTGGCATAGAGCCCGAAGTTCTCTCCGGCCCGCTCGGGCGGAGTGATCCTGGCCAGGAAGGACCTGCTCGAGGCCTGCACGGGTCCGACGCAGAAGCTGAGCACCAGCGCGCAGACCCAGAACACGACTGCGGTATCGCTGAAGAGGATCGGCAAGCCGCCGAGGAGGATGATGATGAGCCCGGTGATGATGACGGGCTTGGGGCCGAGCCTGTCGTCGAAATAACCGGCGATCATGGCACCCGTGCCGGCTGCGACGTTGGCAGCCACGCCCAGAATGATGATCTCCGAGGCTGAGAATCCGTAGCTGCCTGCTGCGAGGACACCGGCGAAGGCGAAGATCGCGGCCAGACCGTCGCGGAACACTGCCGAGGCGATGAAGAACCGCAGAGTCTGGTGTTCCTCCTTCCACATCCGAACGAGGCGGCGGACCAACGCGCCGTAGTCGGCGATGAACGCCCTGATCGGGTGCCCCTCCGCAGGACCGGAGGTCTTGGCGCTCGGCGCGGTGAACAGCACAGGCAGGGCGAAGATCGCGAACCAGACTGCAGAGAGGGCTGCGACGACGCGGAATCTCATTCCGCCCTCATCGCCGGCACCGAAGAGCCCCACCTCGGGCGAGATGACGAGGACGAGGAGGATGACGAGGAGCACGAGACCGCCGACGTAGCCCATGCCCCAGCCGAAGCCGGAGACCTTCCCGACATTGTCAGGTTGGGTGATGCGGACCATGATGCCGTTGTAGGAGACCTCGGCGAATTCGAAGAACACGCTGCCCATGGCGATGAGGAGGAGGCCCAGCCACAGGTAGTCGGGGGAGTCGCGGACGAAGAAGAGCCCGAACATCGTGAGGATGACGATTCCGGTGTGGACTCCCAGCCACAGCTTGTGCCGCCCGCCGGAGTCGGCGCGGGTCCCGGCCGCCGGTGCGACGAGAGCGATGATGAGTCCAGCAGCGGCCGTCGACCAGCCCAGGGCCGACGACCCGGCCTCCTCGGTCGCCGCCACACTCTTCGTCAGATAAGGGGCGAAGACGAAGGTGATGATGACCGCGTTGAAGGAAGCCGATCCCCAATCCCAGAGTGCCCAGCTGAGAATTCTGAACCGGGGACTCCCACGGGTGCTCGCTTGTGTCTCCATGGTTGCACTGTACGCAATCATTGTCGGTGCAGCTGTCAGTGACGGAGGCCAACCGCTGAGCTGTGAATATGGGGACTTTCCGGACAGTTATCTGGGAATAGCTTGATAGCAAGGGTGAGGTGCGGCAGAGTGGATTGACGTTCACGTCCACTCAATCCGAAAGGCCTCATGGATACCTCCGACGAGAAGGAGAGCGTTGGGGCGGAAGAAGCGTCCGCCTCGGCACCGACAAACGATCGTGACCACCCGCACATGCTGGTCGAGGGGCCGGATCCGATCAGACTGCACCTGCCCCGGAATGTATCGATCTCCGAGGGCGATGACGATGACGCGATCACCGCCAAGCTGCGTGCTCAAGGCGTGCGCATCGGCAAGGGGATGATCGCCCCTGCCGTATTCTGGCCCGCACTGATCACCATTCTGGCGATCGCGCTGCTAGCAATCATGCTGCCTGACGGCACCAGCAAGGTCCTCACGAGCATCAACGACTGGATCGTCGCTGACCTCGGTTGGTACTACATGCTCGTCATCGGCGGCCTCGTCATCTTCTCCATCGTGCTCGGATTCTCGAAGTTCGGAAAGATCACGCTCGGTCGTGACGGGGAGAAGCCCGAATTCGGAGTCTTCTCCTGGTTCGCGATGCTCTTCGCTGCTGGCATGGGCATCGGCCTGGTCTTCTACGGCGTCGGCGAGCCGCTGTCCTACGCCACCTCTGATCCCAAGCCGGGCTGGTCGGGCAGCGAGGCGGATATGTCCAAGCTGGCGATGGCGCAGACATTCATCCACTGGGGACTGCATCCCTGGGCGATCTACGCCGTGATCGGTTTGGCGCTGGCCTACGCAATCCACCGTCGCGGCCGGCCGGTCTCGATTCGGTGGGCGCTGGAGCCACTGCTCGGACACCGTGTCAAGGGATGGATGGGCGATGTCATCGACGTCCTCGCTATCTTCGGCACCGTGTTCGGCATTGCGACCTCTCTCGGTCTGGGGGTTCAGCAGATCTCGTCCGGTCTCAAGGAGATCGGCGTTGTCAGTGATTACGGCGACTGGTTCCTCGTCATCCTCATCGTCATCATCACATTCCTGGCCACCTTGTCTGTGGTCTCGGGAGTCGGTGCGGGAATCAAATGGCTCTCGAACATCAACCTGTCGATGGCGGGTCTGCTCCTCATCGCAGTGCTGCTGCTCGGCCCCACCCTGTTCCTGTTCCAGAACCTCATCGAATCTCTCGGCGTCTACCTCGCGAACTTCTTCAACATGACCTTCGACGTCGGTGCCTACACCGGTGAAGAGGGCGCCACGTGGAGTTCGACGTGGACGATCTTCTATTGGGGCTGGTGGATCTCCTGGGCGCCGTTCGTCGGTGTGTTCATCGCCCGCATTTCGCGTGGCCGAACCGTGCGCGAGTTCATCGCCGGTGTGCTCCTTGTGCCGACCGTCGTCGGGTTCATCTGGTTCGCCGCACTCGGCGGCACAGGAATCTACCAGGAGCTCTTCGGGTCCGGCGAACTCGTTGATCCCGAGGATGGAGTCGTCGCAGAGAAGGTGCTCTTCGACGTGCTCGGCTCTCTTCCCATGGGCAGCATCCTCTCTGTGGTGGCCATCATCCTGGTGGCGATCTTCTTCATCACCTCGTCGGACTCCGGATCGCTGGTCGTCGACATGCTGGCCTCCGGCGGACATCCGAACCCACCGGTGTGGTCGCGCATCCTGTGGGCCGGACTCGAGGGCGCGCTGGCGATCGGACTGCTCCTGGCGGGCGGGCTGGGCGCACTGCAGGCGGCCTCCCTGGCGACTGCTCTGCCCTTCAGCATCATCCTGATATTCATCGCCATCGCCACCGTACGGGCGTTCCAGCTCGAATCGGCCCGGGATCGAGAGATCGAGACCGGACAGCGCTATCACGAGGTCGGTGAACACATCGCCGATGACTTCGACGAGTACCTCGGCGATAAGGTCGATGCCCGCATCGACTACCGCTTGTCACGGACCAAGGGTGTTATGGGAAGGACGCCCAAGGAGGACCGGAAGTCCAAGGGCGTTCACTAGGCAACCGGCACTGCCGAAACGACAGAGGCGACTTGGGGTGAAACCCGGGTCGCCTCTGTCGGTGCACATGCCATCGACGAGAATTTGGTGTGCACGGCGGGGAGTGCTTCTGTCGCCAGCCGGAGACCGAGTAGTCTGGGGGCAACCGAAAGCGCATCGAATCCACCGATTAAGGAGCCCCTATGCCCATTGCAAGCCCCGAAGTGTATTCCGAGATGATCAACCGGGCGAAGTCGGAGGGCTTCGCCTATCCCGCAGTCAACTGCACCTCCTCCCAGACGATCAACGCGGCCATCCGCGGCTTCGCTGAGGCCGGATCCGACGGTATCGTCCAGATCTCGACCGGCGGTGCCGAGTACATCTCCGGCCCGACGATCAAGGATCGCGTCCGCGGTGCCATCGCGTTCTCCGTCTTCGCCGCCGAGGTGGCCAAGAGCTACGACGTCAACATCGCACTGCACACAGACCACGCCCCGAAGAAGGAGGTCGAAGAATGGGTCAAGCCGCTGCTGGCCCTGTCGACCGAACGCGTGAAGAACGGCGGCGCGCCCTACTTCCAGTCGCACATGTGGGACGGTTCGGCTGTTCCCCTCGATGAGAACCTGGTCCTAGCCGAGGAGCTGCTTGAGCTCTCGACGGCAGCTCACTCGATCCTCGAGATCGAGGTCGGCGTCGTCGGCGGCGAAGAGGACGGCGTTGAGAACGAGATCAACGAGAAGCTCTACACCTCGGTCGCCGATGGTCTGGCCACGGTCAAGGCCCTGGGGTCCGGCGAGAAGGGTCGCTACCTCACGGCGCTGACCTTCGGAAACGTCCACGGCGTCTACAAGCCGGGCAATGTGAAGCTGCGCCCCGAGCTGCTCGGTGAGATCCAGACCGACGTCGGCGCGCAGGTCGACAAGGACAAGCCCTTCGACCTCGTCTTCCACGGCGGCTCGGGTTCGAGCGCAGAGGAGATCGCCGAGGCCGTCCGTCATGGTGTCGTGAAGATGAACATCGACACGGACACCCAGTACGCTTTCACCCGCCCCGTCGTCGAACACATGTTCCGCAACTACGACGGAGTGCTCAAGATCGACGGTGAAGTCGGAAATAAGAAGATCTACGACCCGCGCGCCTACGGTAAGGCAGCAGAGGCCGGCATGGCCGATCGCATCGTCGAAGCCTGCCAGAACCTCGGCTCCGCCGGCACCAGCATGAAGTAAGTTACACGCCGAAGCTGCAGAGCAGCACAGCAGCTTGTAGAGACACAGCATTACAGCAGTACGACGCGAGGTCCGGGACGCCATTGTCCCGGACCTCGCGAGCATTCATCGCTGTGTATTCAATTGTGATGTCGGTGCCGACCTGCGATCGGCACCGACGGCGTGTGATCAGCCCTCCGAGACTGCTTCTCCCGCCTTCACCTTGGCCATGCGCTTATCCCAGAAATCGGCATTCCGGATGTTGAGCGCCTTGGGATCGAAGACCGGATCCAGGCCCTGCTTCCTCTGACGCTCGAAGTCCCGAAGGAGCTTGAACGCCGGACCCTGCAGGATGAGGATCGCGATGATGTTGAGCCATGCCATGAGGCCAACGCCGATGTCGCCCAGGGCCCAGGCACTGCCGGAGGCCGACATCGCGCCGACGGCGACGGCGATGAGGATGAGCACCTGCAGGGCGCGCTTGCCGATGGTCAGCGCCAGGGGGTTCTTGAGCCGGCCCAGCAGGTAGACCAGGTTGGTCTCGGCCATGTAGTAGTAGGCGACGATCGTCGTCAGGGCGAAGAGGAAGATCGAGATCGCGATGAAGCCGGCACCGAAGCCGGAGATCATCGTGTCGAGACCGGCCTGCGGCCACTTCTCGCCCGGAGTCGCAGCGATTGACTCGACCATCTGACCGCGGCCCGTTCCGACGATGGTCTCACCATCGTCACCGAATACCTTGTACATGCCGGTGGAGAGGATCATGAACGCAGTTGCGGAGCAGACGAACAGGGTGTCGATGTAGACCGACCCTGCCTGGACGAGGCCCTGCTTCGATGGGTGTGAGACCTCGGCGGCGGCAGCAGCGTGAGGTCCGGTGCCCTGGCCGGCTTCGTTCGAGTAGATTCCGCGCTGGACGCCCCACTGGACTGCCATGCCGATGATTCCGCCGAAGGCGGCTTCTGGTCCGGCATCGATGCCGAAGGCGGACTTGAACACGAGCTCGAAGACCGGGATGATCTGGTCGGCGTTGATCAGGGTCACGGCGATCGCGGCGATGATGTAGATGACGGCCATGAAGGGCACGGCCAAAGAGGCGAAGTGCGCGATGCGCTTGACGCCGCCGATGACGATGAAGCCCATGATCACGGCGAGGACGATCGCGGTCACCCAGGTCGGAGTGCCCCAGGCGTTCTCAACGGCACCGGAGATTGCGTTGGACTGGATGCCGGGGAGCATGAAGCTCATGGCCATGACCGTCACTGCTGCGAAGACCATGCCGTAGACCTTGAACAGGCCTTTGGCCTTGGTATGGCGGTAGGCCTTCTCGATGTAGTAGGCCGGGCCACCGCGGTATTCACCGGTTTTGGGGTCCTGCTCCTTGAACACCTGGCCAAGCGTTGATTCGACATAGGAGGTCGAGGCACCGAGCAGCGCGGAGATCCACATCCACACGACAGCACCCGGGCCACCGAAGCCGATGGCTGTGGCGACACCTGCGATGTTGCCGACGCCGACTCGACCGGCCAGCGATATCGCCAGGGCCTGGAACGAGGAGACGCCTTCATTGGAGCTCTTGCCACGGAACATCTGAGTGAAGATTGCTTTGATCTGTCGGATCTGGACGGCGCGGGAACGGATCGTAAAGTAGACACCGGCACCGAGGCACAGGTAGACGAGGGCAGACGACCAGATGATGTTGTTGAGCCATTCGAGGACTGCGGACATGCTTCTCCTATCAGGAGGCAAAAGACGGGATTGACCATTGGGCGGGATCCGGCAGTGAGCTGGATCAGGCATTTATATGGGCGATCACGAAAAGGGGCATGAGTTTTCTCTGTGATCGACTTCATAAGTCAAACGGATTGTGACCCGTGACGCAAATCCGGTGGTCACGGCCCGGAGAATCAGCCCGGACGCCGATTTCCGTGAGGCCATCGGCACATTTCAATGTGGTGACAGAGTGGGCCGAATCATACTGTGCAGTTCACTATTTGGGACGCGAACCGTAAGATGTGGTGCGGATCTCTCCGAGCAAAGACGACACGGAGAGCACTTTGGATGACAAGGAACACAATGAAACGTCGAACTGGTGCAAAGGCAGTGGCCATCGCCGCTGCCGGCGCTTTGCTACTCTCGGCTTGCTCGACCTCGACCACTGGTGGAGACGGCGAAGAGGGCGGTGGTTCCCTCACAGTGGGCACCACGGACAAGGTTGTCGCTCTCGACCCGGCCGGTGCCTATGACAACGGAAGCTCGCTCGTCGAACAGCAGGTCTACCCGTTCATCTTGGCCTACAAGCCGGGCACGGCCGAGCTCAATCCCTCCATCGCTGAATCAGCTGATTTCAGTGAACCGACGAAGTACGAGGTCAAACTCAAAGAGGGGCTGAAGTACGCCAACGGAAACGAACTCACCTCCTCGGACGTGAAGTTCTCCTTCGAGCGACAGCTGAAGATTCAGGATCCGAACGGGCCTTCGTCCCTCCTCGGCGGTCTGAAGTCGGTCGAGACCCCAGACGAGCAGACCGTCGTCTTCAACCTCAAGCGCAAGAACGACCAGACCTGGCCGGGTGTGCTGGCCAGCGCCGCGGGTCCTATCGTCGATGAGGACGTGTTCGAGCCGGACAAGATCACCGAAGACCAGGCCATCGTCGATGGCAAGGCCTTCGCTGGTCCCTACACGATCGACGGCTTCAAGTTCAATGAGCTGCTGACCTACAAGGCCAACCCCGACTATGAAGGCTTCATCGAGCCGGCGAAGACCGAGACCGTGCAGATGAAGTACTTCTCGGACGCGAACAACATGAAGCTCGAGGTCCAAGAGGGCAAGATCGACGTGGCCTGGCGATCGCTGTCGGCCACCGACATCGACGACCTCGGCACCAAGGAAGACCTCAAGGTCCACAAGGGTCCCGGTGGCGAGATCCGCTACATCGTGTTCAATATGGACACGATGCCCTTCGGTCCGAAGACCGATGAGGCCGATGAGAAGAAGTCGCTGGCAGTGCGCCAGGCCATGGCCGATTCCGTCGACCGTCAGGCCATCGCCTCGCAGGTCTACAAGGACACCTTCACCCCGCTGTACTCCCACGTCCCCGACGGACTGCCGGGAGCCGACGAGCCGCTGAAGTCGGAATATGGAGATGGGAAGGGGGGCGCCGACCTCGACAAGGCCAAGAAGGCCCTCAATGATGCGGGCGTCAAGACTCCGGTCAAGCTCAACCTCCAGTACAACCCCGACCACTACGGTCCCTCATCGGGCGACGAATACGCCTTGGTCAAGGATCAGCTGGACAAGACAGGGCTGTTCAAGGTCAACCTCCAGTCGACCGAATGGGTGCAATACAACAAGGACCGCACCGCCGACTCCTACCCGATGTACCAGCTGGGTTGGTTCCCGGATTACTCGGACGCGGACAACTATCTCGTGCCGTTCTTCTACGACACAGAGGAGACGCCGAGCTTCCTGGACAACAACTACAGGAACAAGTCGATGAACAAGGCGCTGAACGCTCAGTCCTCCATCGACGACAAGGGCAAGCGCGCGGAAGCGCTGAAGAAGATCCAGGGTCAGCTCGCTGAAGAGCTGCCGACCCTGCCGCTTCTTCAGGGCAACCAGATCGCGGTGTCCGGCAAGGACGTCAAGGGCGTCGATGACACCCTCGACCCTGCGTTCCAGTTCCGTTTGGCACTGCTGAGCAAGTGAGAGCGCGAACCACACGCGTCGCCATCGGCGTGAGAGTGCGCACGGCGATGCTCCGACAATCAACGAACTGATCGTCGATACGAGGTGCAGGTGAGCCGACTGGCCCACCTGCACCTCGTGGTGCGTTCGCACCGGCATCAGGCCGTGTCCGCACCCTGTGGCACCGAACGAGAACCACGTCGGCACGCGAGATCTTCGAGCGTCGACGCCAGCAACGAAGGAACACATGACTGCAGCCATCAGCGAACCAGGGGCAGAAGCCGCCGAGACCTCGGTCGCGGTGAAGAAGCCCTCGGGAGGCGGACTGGGACGCTACGTCCTCATCCGATTCCTCCTCATCATTCCCACCATCTTCATCCTCACCACACTCGTCTTCTTCCTGATGAGGATCACCGGCGACCCGATCTCCGCATCGATGGGCGGGCGCCTGACGACGGACCAGCTGGCCGAGCGCATTCACGCCGCCGGCTATGACCGACCGATCCTCGTCCAGTACTTCGAGTACATGGGCAATCTACTCAAAGGCGACTTCGGCACCGCGATCTCCGACGGACAGCCGGTCTCGTCGATCCTCCTCAATTACGGAACCGCGACCGTCGAGCTCGTCTTCTACGCCCTCATCGTCGCGTTCATCATCGGCATCCCGCTCGGGATGCTCGCCGCCTACCACCGCGACAAGGCACCCGATGCCGCGCTTCGCATCCTTGCGATCCTCGGCTACGCCACCCCGGTGTTCTTCGCCGGCATGATCCTCAAGCTGGTCTTCGGCGTCTTCCTGCCCATCCTGCCGGTCGCCGGTCGCGGCACCACCGAGACCGAATACATCATGTCGGGCGTGGTCGGTCCCACCCGGTTCTACATCATCGATGCGATCCGCATCGGAAACGTCGAGGTCCTCGGCGATGTGCTCGCCCACGCAGTTCTCCCTGCCATCGCCCTCGGCGTGCTCACGGCAGGAGTCTTCCTCAGGCTCGTGCGCACGAACCTCATCGGCACGCTGGGTCAGCAGTACATCGACTCGGGCCGCTCCCGCGGCATCTCCGAATTCCGTCTGGTCACCAAGCACGCCTACCGTCCGGCGCTGATCCCGATCATCACCGTCATGGGCATGCAGATCGCCCTGATGCTCGCCGGCGCCGTGCTCACGGAGACGACGTTCGAATGGAAGGGGCTGGGCTTCAAGCTCGCCGAATACCTCACCGCCCGTGACTTCGTGGCCGTCCAGGGAATCGTGGTCTTCCTCGCCATCATCGTGGCGCTGACCAACTTCCTCGTCGACGTCATCGCCGCCTTCATCGACCCCCGAGTGAGGTACTGATGTCCACTCCAGACAACACATCACAGGCTCCAGGCAACAACGAGAACGTCGCCGAGGCGGCCCCCGGTTCCGGTGCCCCCGCCATCGCGTATGACGACAGGGCCAAGAAATCCTGGCTCAACCGCCTGCCGATCGTCTCCCACCTGCGCCAATCGGTCGGTCTGCAGCGAGGCATGCTCATCACGGGACTCATCCTGTGCGGCATCGTCCTCATCTGCGCAGTATTCGCCCCACTCATCGCCCCATACGGGTTCAATCAGCTTGGCACCGCCGAAGGCAACTTCGGATCGAAGCTGCCACCCGGCGGAACCCACATCTGGGGCACCACAGTAGGTGGCTACGACGTGTTCTCCCGCGTGGTCTGGGGAGCCCAGACCGCGGTGGCCGTGATCATCGTCGCCGTGATCATGTCGCTCTTCGCCGGTGTCATCCTGGGACTTGTCTCGGGCTACCTCGGTGGCTGGCTCGACCGAATCCTCGTCGTCATCGCCGATGCGGTCTACGCCTTCCCGACCCTGCTGCTGGCCCTGGTCATGTCGATTGCGATCTCCGGGGGCCAGTCGAGCGCGTGGGGCGGCATCGCCGCGGCCGCGTTCTCGATCACCGTGGTCTTCATTCCGCAGTACTTCCGCGTCGTCCGCGCCGAGACTCTGCGACTCAAAGCAGAACCCTTCGTGGAGTCAGCGATCGTCCTCGGCGCTTCGAAGACCAGGATCATCTCGAAACACATCTTCCGCAATGCCACACGCACCCTGCCGCTGATCTTCACTCTCAACTCCTCCGAGGCGATTCTGACCTTGGCCGGACTGGGGTTCCTGGGCTTCGGAATCGAACCCACTTCGGCGTCGGAATGGGGCTACGACCTCAACAAGGCACTGCCCGATGTCACCAGCGGCGTGTGGTGGACTTCGGTCTACCCGGGTCTGGCCATCGTGCTCACGGTCCTGGGCATCACCCTGGTCGGTGAGTCGATGAACGACCTCAACGATCCGCGTCTGCGGGTGCGCCGCAAAGCGAAGACGAAGGATGCCAAGTGATGAGTGAGAACGTGAACGAAACGAACACAGCCAATTCCATCCTCGACGTCGAGAGCCTCAATGTCACCTTCTCCACCGACGGTGGTGATGTGCACGCTGTCAAGGACGTGTCGCTGTCGGTGACCCCGGGCGAAGTGCTCGCGATCGTGGGTGAATCCGGCTCGGGCAAGACCGTGACCGCACGCTCCATCCTCGGGCTCTTGCCCGAGACCGCACAGCGATCGGGTGCAGTCATCGTCTCCGGCAAGGACGTGCTCAGCGTCTCCGGGGAACAGCTGCGCAAGATGCGCGGAACAGATGTGTCGATGGTGTTCCAGGAGCCCTCGACGGCGCTCAACCCCGTCTACACGGTGGGATGGCAGATCGCCGAGGGCCTGCGCGCCCACCACCGGCGTGCGAGCAAGGCCGAACTTAAGGCCAAGGTCATCACCGCCATGGAGCAGGTCGGGATCCCCGACGCGCAGAACCGCTTCGACTACTACCCGCACCAATTCTCCGGTGGACAGAAGCAGCGCATCGTCATCGCCATGGCGCTCGCCCTCGGTGCCGAGCTCATCGTCGCCGACGAGCCGACGACCGCCCTCGACGTCACGGTCCAGGCAGAGATCCTCGACCTGCTGCGTGACTTGCGCGATGATACGGGGACCGCGATCGTGCTCATCACCCACAACATGGGCGTTGTCGCCGATCTCGCCGACCGCGTGGCCGTGATGTATCGCGGAGACCTCATCGAGGTGTCATCGGTCAAGCAGCTCTTCAGCGACCCGAAGGAGCAGTACACGCGCGACCTCCTCGGCGCCGTCCCCCGCTTGGGGTCAACGGTTGTCGGCAGCCGCAAGGCCGCTGCCGCCTCGGTGAAGCAGGATCGCGCTGGCGAATCCACCGGCGAATCCGCAGGCGCTGATGCGGACCCCGGCAAGCCTCGGGACGAACGCGATTCCATCGTCGTTGCTCGCAACCTCGACATCGTCTATCCGGGAGGATTCGGACGGTCGGACTTCCAGGCGGTGTCCTCGGTCAGCTTCGACATCAAGGCCGGCGAGGTCTACGGACTGGTCGGCGAATCCGGATCGGGCAAGACCACGATCGGGCGTGCCATCGCAGGCCTGACCAGGGCCAGCGGAGGCAGCCTCCAGGTGCTCGGGCACGAGATGGTCGGATTCAAGGAACGCGCCTTCTCTCCGATCAGGCGCCGCATCGGGTTCGTGTTCCAGGACCCGGCAGCCTCGTTCAACCCGCACCTGACGATCGGTGAGTGTGTGGCGGAGCCGTTCGCCATCCACCAGCGGGACATGTCGCCGAGGGATCGTGAGAAGCGCGTGCTCGAACTGCTCGACTCGGTGCAGCTGCCGAAGGCCTACGGTGCCAGGTACCCGCACGAACTCTCGGGCGGCCAGCGCCAGAGAGCTTCCCTTGCCCGCGGTCTCGCACTCGATCCGGAGTTGCTCGTCGCCGATGAGCCGACCTCTGCCCTGGATGTGTCGGTGCAGGCCAAGGTGCTCGAGCTGTTCGTCGAGCTGCAGAACAGGTTCGACTTCGCAGCCTTGTTCATCAGCCACGATCTGGCTGTCGTCGACATGCTCTCCGACCGCATCGGAGTGCTGTTCCACGGTGAGCTGCTGGAGGAGGGCACGGGTGAGCAGGTGCTCGGGTCGCCGAGCAGCGACTACACGAAGCGACTCATTGCCTCGCTGCCGGTGCCCGACCCGGACGAGCAGGCCACGCGCCGCGGACTCGCCCGCACCCTTCGCACCACGGCCGGCTGAGTCAGAGCACTCCACCCGCTACAACTACCTGACGGCGGCCCAGCAACCTCGCGCGAGGTTGCTGGGCCGCCGTCAGGTAGTTGGGAGGGCGTGTTTGCGGGGAGGTCAGGCCTGGTCGGCGGCGATGAAGTCGAGCATGCCTGCCTGGTTGATCGGCAGCGCCATGAGCCGGTCAAGCTCATCGCTGCCGGGATCGAGGCCGAGCATGCGCAGCGAATACTGTGTGAAGTCTCGTTCGATGACGTCGGGAGTCAGGTCGCCGGTGGGGCGGTACCAGAGCGAGAGTGAATTGCAGATCGAGTGGATCGCACGTGTCACAAGCTGGGCGCTGTCGACGTCGAATGTTCCGGCGTCGATGCCTGATTGGACGATGTCGCCCATGATGACTCGCGCCTCGTGTTGGAGTTCCTTGACGCGGGCGGCATTGTCACCAGTCAGGCGCTCCGTGTCGCGCAGCAGCACTGTGGATACCGATACGTTCTCCATGCGGTACCGGGCCAGGTAGCGCACCGCCACGGTCAGCTGCTCGGTGGGATCATCTCCTACCTCGGAGATGACGGCTTTGCTGTGCTCGCTGTACCAGGTGTATGCCGTGTGCACGAGCTCGTACAGAGCTTCCTGTTTGGATGGGAAGTAGTAGTAGAGTGCGGACAGGCTCAGTCCTGCGGCCTGTGCGATATCGCGGATGGACGCACCGTCGAATCCCTTTGCGGCGAAGGTGTCCCGAGCCGAGCGGAGGATGTTGTTGCGGCCGTTGGTTGATCTCACGGTGCTTGTACTCCCTGACGGTCGGATATCGAACAATCTTTCACTTGCCAATCGAGAATACATGACGTTGCCCTGTGAATGGCTGTTTCAGGCCAGAATTCGGGGATCTCTGCACCGCCGAAGGGCGTATCGTCACTGAGTGGTGGACGCTCTGATTCTGACGGAGGGATGTGCTGACTCTGATCGGCAGGCGCCCGTCCACCCCAAGCAGGCGCCCGTCCACCCCAAGCACGGTACGAAAGTATCGGCAATCACACTGCAGGTCGGGAATGATTGACGGTTCAATCATGTTGGGCAGATGTGGATGGCGCGGACGAAGACTGTCGGTGCCGATCACCTGAAACCAGCATCACCTGACATTGCAACCTATGAATGAACTGAGGACGGACATGCTCAACATCGCCATCATTCCCGGAACTTCGCGCCCGCAGGCACTCAATCCGCAGGTCGTCGCTTGGGCCAAGGACCAGCTGGCCGGTCGCGAGGACGTCCGAGCCGAGATCGTCGACTTCGGTGAGTTCAATCTGCCGCTGCTCGACGAGGTCATCCCGGCCGGCGCGAACATGTACCAGAACGACCACACCAAGGCGTGGGGCGCTAAGCTCGCCGAATTCGACGCTTTCATCTTCGTCACCCCTGAGTACAACCACTCGATCTCCGGATCGCTGAAGAACGCCCTGGACTTCGTGGCCAGCGAGTTCAACCACAAGGTCGCCGGCATCGTGAACTACGGCGCCGACAAGGGTGTGCGTGCCGCCGAGCACCTGCGCCACATCCTCGCCAACTACAAGCTCGCTGTCGTCCGTGACCAGGCCTCCTTCAGCCTCTTCACCGACTTCGCCGATGGCGTCTTCACTCCGACCGAGGTCTCCGCGACCCCGTTCGCTTCGATGGCCGATGACCTCGTGTCCTGGGGCGAGGCACTGAAGTCCGTGCGCGAGGAATCCGCCTCCGAAGAGCAGGCAGCCTGACCGTCATCAGCACGCCCTGCGGATGAGGCAGTCCCTCCCCAGCAGCTGACACGTCCGAAGCCCGCCGCACCGAATGGTCGGCGGGCTTCGTCGTGTCGGGACCCGAAGGGCTTGCGTTAAAGTCGAACCAACTCAAACGTTCACTTCAGTCATGCGAAGGATACTCATGGATCTCAACAGCACAGTCGCACTCGTCACCGGCGGGGCCTCCGGGCTCGGCCGGGCCACCACGGAACGGCTCCTGGCCGCCGGCGCTCAGGTCGTCATGGTCGATCTCAACGCCGAGGTGGGTCAGCAGGTGGCATCGGAACTGGGTGCCAGCGCCCATTTCGTCTCCGCCGATGTCACGAACGAAGAGCAGGTTCAGGCCGCCGTCGACAAGGCGACCGGTCTCGGGCAGCTGCGCGTCGTCGTCAACTGCGCGGGAGTTGCGACTCCCGGCAAGCTTGTCTCGCGCAAGGGCCCACTGGCTTTGGACGCGTTTTCGAAGGTGCTGAACATCAACGTCGTGGGCACGGTCAACGTGTGCCGCCTCGCCGCCGCCGCGATGCAGGCGCAGGAGGCTGTGGGTGAGGAACGCGGCGTCATCGTCAACACCGCCTCGGTCGCGGCCTTCGACGGTCAGATCGGACAGATCGCCTACTCCGCGTCCAAGGGCGCAATCGCCTCGGTGACGCTGCCGATGGCGCGCGAACTCGCATCCTCACAGATCCGTGTCGTGACGATCGCACCGGGTATCTTCGAGACCCCGATGATGGCCGGTCTGCCCGAAGAGGCTCAGGAGTCTCTGGCGAAGTCGATTCCCCATCCCTCTCGGCTGGGCAAGCCCGCCGAGTACGCGCAGCTCGTCGAATCGATCGTCGCCAACCCGATGCTCAACGGTGAGACCATTCGCCTCGACGGCGCCATCCGCATGGCCCCGAAGTGATCTGAGTCGTCCTCGACGCTCAGCGCCGTTCGTTGACGAGCAGGGCCAATTGCACACGGGTGCTGACGTCGAGCTTGTAGAAGATGCGCGCCAGGTGGGTCTTCACCGTGGCCGTGGAGACGAACAGCGCCCGCGCCACCTGTGCATTCGTCATCCCCTGAGCGACCGCCTCGGCGATCTCCCGTTCTCGTGCGGTCAGCGGTTCCAAGGGGTCGGGTCCGATCGGGGCACTGTTCCAATTCGAAGCACCGGACACTCCTGTCGCCGAGGTGGTGTCTCGTCCCAGCAGGGACTCGACCGCACTTGGTGACAAGGTTCGTGTGCCGTTCGCGGCTGCCCGAACCGCGTGGATGAGATCTTCTGGCGGAGTGTCCTTGAGGATGTAGCCGGCCGCTCCCGAGCGCAGTGCCTGAAGCACGAATTCATCGGTGCCGAAGGCCGTGAGGATGAGAACCTCCGGATGAAGAGTCTGAGCCATGAGGGCACGGGTGGCCTCGAGCCCGTCCATGACAGGCATGCGGATGTCCATGAGAATGAGGTCTGGACTCAGCTCTCGGGCGAGCTCGATGGCCTCGGCACCGTTGGCCGCCTCGGCGACGATGTCGATGTCATCGGCGGCGCCGAGGAGCAGGCGCAGGCCCGAACGCATAAGGGACTCGTCGTCGGCGATGATGGCTCTGATGCTCATGCGCTGATCTCTTCCGTGTTCTGGACGGGGATGCGAGCTCGCAGTTCGAAGTCAGGATAGTGGCTGACCTCGAGGTCACCGCCCATCGCCTCCAGCCGTTCCTTGAGACCCAGAATCCCCAGGCCGGAGCCGGCGATGTACTGCTTGCGGTGGGGTTCGCCGTGTGCCGGGGCGCCGAGGAGGCTGTCCGGGTAGTGATTGCGCGCGGTCATCGTGATATATCGAACGGCGTCATCGCCCTCGCCGCCGATGGTGATGGTGAGCATCTCACCGAGCGCGTGTTTGAGGGCATTGGTCATGGTCTCTTGGACGAAGCGGTAGATCGTCATTCGTTCGAGGCTGCCCAGGGCGTGCAGTGATTCGGAGGTGAGCGGTTCGGAGTAGATCAGAGTCACCGACTCCGGGCGGTCGGCGACGAGGCGGTCGAGATCGGGGTCGATCACTGTGCCTTGGTCGTCTCCGCGCAGCATCGTCAGAACCTCTCGCAGCTCGATTCCCGAGCGGCGGGCGCTGCTGGCGATGAGTCGGGCGCTTTCGTGGACGGACTCGGGGTCGAGGTCTCGCCTGACGGACAGTGCACCGGAGTACATGGCGATCACGCTGAGGTGGTGCGAGAGGGAGTCGTGCATGTCGCGGGCGATGCCGCGGCGCACCTCAGCGACGGCACGGTCCTGGCGCGAGCGTTCGCGCAGAAGCGTCTGCGCGGCGGTGTCGATGAGCCCTTGTTCGCGGGCTCCGCGGATGACGCCGATGACGACGATCATTGCGTAGACGGTTCCGTTGACGAGGAACAGCGGAAGTTCGAAGGCTCCGACCGCCGTCGGGGTGAGCGTGTACGTCAGGCCCTGGGAGATGATCGCGGCAGCGAGGCAGGTGAAGTCGAGTGACCAGCTGCGTCGAGACGTGAGGGTGATGAGGATGAGCAGTCCGGCGAATGCGCCGAGGACGCCGATCGTACCGGTGACGATGCCGAGGAATCCGACCGCAACCGGAACCCAGCCGCCGGGCCGACGCTGCAGGGATTCGACGGAGCCGTCCGAGGCGAGGAATTCTACGCCGCCGCGACCAGTGTTCGTGAGGAAATCGCGCAGCTTCTCGGCCGCAATCACCTTGGGGTGCAGGGATCGGCGGGGGATCGTCCGTCCGTCGAAGGCAAGGACGATGGGCAGGCAGGCCAAAGAGATGAGGCCGAAGAGGATATGGATGAACAGTTCGGCACCGAGCGCTCCGGTGCGGGCACCTGCCTCCTCGAAATCCGGCCATTCGGTTCCGACGATGACGATGAGCGCGAACACGCCGACGGCCGCCGAGATGCCTGTCCAAAGCAGGACATGCATCAGAGAGCTGCGGCCGGAAGGAGGAGTCACAATTCGACACTACCTGTCGCCGCTCGCCGGTGCTGTCCTCCGAAAGGATGAGATCATTCGAACCGATGACCGAGCGCTCCCGCCGAGGTGGTGCGAAAGGCTGGAGACATGTCAACGGATTTCATTCGCCAGTTCAGATCGCAGCCGCAGCACAGGTGGTACAGCCCGCTGCTCGTCGTCGTCCTCACCGCCGTCTTCTATGGGGTCGGCCTGATCATCCAGTTCGGTGGGTTCCTCGTCTGGGCACTGATCGTCATCGATGGTGGAAATGGTGACTTCGACTCCCTCGCCGAGACCATGGTCGACTTCAACACGCTCAATGGAATCGTCAACGGTCTGATCACCGTCATCCTCATGTGGCCGGCAGCGGAACTGGCCACACGCATCGTCTATCGCCGGTGGTTCTGGTCGATGATCTCGGTCGGCCGCGGACCTTCCTATAGTGAGGCGGTCGGCCGCGGACTTCGCTGGGGTCTGCTCGGTCGGTACATGCTGCTCGGTCTGCCCGTGTGGGGGATCGCTGCGGTCGTGCTAATCGTCTTCTCACCGGGGGCGATGGGGGACCTGACTTCCGGCGTGCAGTGGGACGGCCGCGTCGCCGCCATGCTCGTCGCAGTTTTCCTGCTCGTGCCGTTCCAGGCCGCCGCCGAGGAGGTCATCTTCCGTGGTCTGGCGATGAACGTCATCGGCAGCTGGCTGAAGCACCCCGCCTGGGCCGTGCTCATCCCTGTCCCATTCTTCGTCTTCGGCCACCTCTACGACCTGCCGGGACTCATCGATGTCGGCATCTTCGCAGGCATCGTCGGCGTCCTCACCCTGTACACGAACGGACTGGAGGTCGGCATGGCCTTCCATATCGTCAACAACATCTTCGCCCTGGGACTCGGGGTCCTCTCCGGTGCCGACATGAATGCGACGAGCGGACCGGCGATCGAGACCGTCATCTCGATCAGCGTCCCGATCGTGTTCGCAGTACTCGTTGTCCTCGACACCCGACGCCGGCAACGCACCGAGGAAAGCAGAGAAGAACGTGGAAACAGGAAAGCGAACCAACAGACGAATTCGGATCTCCCGACGACCACGCGGGTCTGCACAGTGGGCCGCGCACACGATCACCGGGAACCCCGTGCTTGAGCAGCTCGCGGGAATGATCGCGATCCTGGTCCTGCTCATCATCGGTGCCTTCGCAGCAGGCTTCATCGACACTCGTCTGCCCCGGGGCTTCAGCCTGAAGGGCTCGACGGCCGATGGCACCCGATGAGGGGAGCAGGGTTCAGTGGGAGTCCGGCAGCGTCGTCAGGCAGCGGTCGACGAATTCGTCGGGCGTGAGATCGGCTAGGCGGGCGGCTTCCTCAATGCGGCGGACTGATTGCGGTGACAGCTCAGAAACTGCCTTCGCGGACAGATCAGAGTCCCCTTCGCCGAGATCCGTCTGTGGCTCCACTGCCGCGGATTCGGGCCTCAGCAGCAGTGAGGAGACGGGCACTACGACGACCCCCAGGGCCGCGAGTATCCAGACGATTCCGATCAGCCGAGTCAGCCACTCGTAGTCCCACGCAGACTGGAACCAGATTGAGATCAACGACAGCGCGCAGCCGAGAGCGATGAGAAAGAGGGTGATCGACAATGCGATCCTGACCGTCCACGACCGGTTCGAGACCAACAGCAGGATGAGCGAAGCGACGGCGGTGCAGGCGGAGAGAAGGCAGGCCGTGACGAGCAGCTTCCAAGGGAGGTCAACGTCGTAGGGCTCTGCCCAGACGAACCAGAGGGCCAGCGCCAGAGCGAGGACGGCCAGTCCGATGGTGATGACGCCGAACTGCTTGCCGCGCCTGCCGATCAGTGTCGCCCCGCAGAATGTTGCAACGCTGAAGACTCCCGTCAGCGCCGTCGTGGCGAGGACCTGGTACGCGATCTCCGACTCGATGTCGCCGAGGAGGACGATGATCCCGCCCAGCGCCGCGAGACTGAAGGTCGTGACGATCGCCATGACGATCGCTCGTCGGAGGCTTTGGGCCAATGCGCTCGGGGCCTGGTGTGCCATCGGGGGCCGATCCTTCCGAAGGATTGTCTGGGCAGCACCATCATTATCCCATCGGAGCATCAGTAAGCCCTTCACGAGGTGGGCAACGTGGCCTTGACCTCGAATCCGCCCTCAGCAGTCGGACCCACCTGCAGCGTTCCGTCGAGTGCTTCGACCCTCTCGCGCATGCCTTTGAGGCCGAATCCTCCGCCGAGGTGGCCCCCGTCGGGCTGGCCCGAGCCCGGGTGATTCATTCCTGAGTCGGTTGAACCCGGAACCCCGTTGACGACACTGACCGACAGCTGCCACTCATCGGTGCGAACGGACACCCGAATCGGAGCTCCGGGAGCGTGGCGCAGAGCATTCGACAGTGCTTCCTGGACGAGGCGGAAAGCGGTCAATCCGGTCGTCGGGTTGATCTCGATCGGCTCCGCAGGGAATTCGAGTTCAACCTCGGCGCCCGAACCGCGGGTGGCCTCGACGAGGTCGGGAATGTCATCGATCATCGGCTGCGGAGCCAGATCGGCATCGCGGCCACCGCGCAGAATCGCCAGCAGACCGCGCATCTCATTGAGCGCCTGCCGAGCCGAGCCGGCGATCGAATCGAACTCGTCAACGCTTCGGGTATCGAGTTCGGGCAGTCGGTAGCGGGCCGTGGTGGCCTGGACGCTGATGACGGACATGCTGTGCGCGACTACGTCATGGAGTTCCTGGGCGATCCGATTGCGTTCCTCGAGCTCTTGACGCTTGGCCAACTGCTCGGCACTGAGCTGGCGCTCCGTGGCCAGCTGGGTGCGTCCGCGGATCCACAGATTGCCGATGACCGCGACGATCGAGATTCCGGCAGTGAGTGAGATCGTCGTGATGACATTCGCCAGCGCCCCCGACAGCCCTCCCGCATGGGGCATGGTCAGGCTCAGCGCGCCGAGCACTGTGGACAGCGACCACAGGATGACGAGGTGGAGCCAGCTGTGCCGAAGCCCGATGATGAGGTGGAGGAAGAGCAGTGAGAGGATCGCCGTCACCGTCCATGGCCACACCAGACCGAAGGAGTCTGCGGTCAGGATGATTCCGGCCGCAGCCGAGACCAGCCCGACGATGATCGCGGTGACCGGTCTGCGCACGGCGAGCACCAGGGCGCCGCTTTGGCCGAGGGCGACGAGCATCGCAATGACGGTCGACGATTCATACAGCGCTGCCGTCACTGGCCATCCGATAGCCACGAGCACCACGCCGACGAAGATGCTGATTAGCCAGAACCAGCCCTCGCCGGCGGCCCGCGTCAGGAACGAGTTGGCTGCCGGCAACCCCAGAGCTCTCGATCCCGCGGAAGTCGCCGAGGCGGTCCCGTCGGAAGCGTGGCCCGTTGGGTCACCGGCTCGTGCTTTTCCCGCCGAGGTCACCTCATCGTGGCCGGGCGCCAGCCCTGCCGTGACCGCTGCGATCTCCAACCGGGCCATGGCGTGCAGGACGAAGGGGAAGGTGACGAGGAGGATGAGTCCCGCGATGAACTGGAAGGTCGCCTCGGCACCGAATCCCAGAGCCACCACTGAGGTGTCGTTCCACCATGCTGCGATGAAGCTGATGAGATCGGTGTTGTCGTTGGGAAGGAACCGTCCCCAGAAGAAGTAGGTCATCCCGCCCAGGGCACCGAAGAACCAGGGGATCACCACGGAGAAGGTGAAAAGCCGGATGGGCAAGGCGAAGACGGTTTCGAACAGCAGGTCGAGCCAGCGCCGTCCTTCGGCCATGACACCGAACCATCCGCTGATTCCGTGTCCACGGGGACGATGGACCACCTCGGCGATGGGAGCTCCCCACTGCCGGGCACGGGCCCGGGACAGGTTCGCGAACCCGGTCGCGACGTAGAGAGTCACAGGCAGGAGCAGGGCGCCGATCCAGATGATGATGGTGGAGATTGAGACCGAGAACATCGTGATGAGGACGATGAATCCGATGAGGGAGATGAAGAATCCGGGGAGGACGAGGATGGCGTCCCGGCCCAGGTTGTGCCACATCCGCGACCACCATGACCGGGTCTGCGGCGGCGTATCTGGGGGACGGGGCACGTTCTCAGAATACGTGCTCGGCCACGAAGGCGCATCAGTGTATGTCTGGTTCATGATCGGATTCCTTGGTTATTGTGAGCCGGTGTTCGCGGCTCTGGTGAGAGGTGTGCGGGAACGTCTGCTGGGATGTGCCCTGTGGGGGCCGATTTCGATTCGAGGACGCGAGGGTGGAACTGCGAGAGCATCCAGACCCCGGCGATCCCACCGCCGGCGGCGAGGAGCAGCAGGCCGATGGCCATGGGGGTGAGGCCCGCGTACTCGCCGAAGAAGGCGGCGCCGATGACCACCGCCACGATCGGGTCGATGACGGTCAGGCCCGCGAGCACCGTCTCTGGAGGGCCAGAGGCGTAGGCGGTCTGGACCAACCAGAATCCCACCGCCGAGGCGAGAGCTACGGCTGCCAGCACTATCCACCACCGTGAGCCCAATGTTCCAAAATCGGGCAGTCCCTCGGTCACGACGGTCCTGGCGAGGACGTGGGTCGCGGCGGCGACGGTTCCGAAGATGATGCCGGTCATGATGACTCGCGGGATGTGCCCGGCCCGGCTGAGTGCGAAGAGTGTGCCGAAGACGCTGAGGGCGACGAGGAGCGCCATCAGCCAGGTCACCGATTCCTCGGTGGCGACGAGTTCGTGGGAGAATTGCGCCGAGGTGGTCACGAAGGCGAAGATCGAGAACATCGTCACCCCGATGCTGATGAGCAGTGGCGCGCCGAGCTGCAGGCCGAAGTACCGGCGGCTGATGAGCGCGGCGAAGACGAGGGAGATCGCGCCGATGGGTTGGACGATGGCAACAGGGCCGAGTCCCAGGGCGATGACGTTGAGGACGGTCACCATGCCCATCAGCCCCAGGCCGGTGACCCAGGTTGCCCGACGTTTGGGCCCGGGTGTCATGGTGGCGACGGCGTACTGCTGGAAGTGCGTGCCGAGCGCCAAGCAGAAGGCTGCGAGCGTGGCGAGTATTATCGCGGTGATGATCATGGTGTGCACGCTAAGGACCCGGTGTCATGGGGCGCATCATACGAAGGAGTGATTGTGCTGACGGAGGAGTGCTACTTGAGGATGAAATCGGCGCAGGCAGGGAGCCGTTCGCTTGATTTCACGGGTTTTCGAGGGGCCCTGACAGCGTGGGTCGGGTAGCGTAAGAGCATGCCAGAAGCAGGAGCGTCAGGTCCGAGTCCGACACCGCGCCCAACGCCGAGTCCCGCGCCGGGATCGATTGCGCGCGACGGAGTGCCGCCGCCCTCGTCCGAGACGACGCGGGTCGCCATCGTTGATGACCAGGCCATGGTTCGCCAGGGGTTCGGAGCCCTTCTCGATGCACAGCCGGACATGAGTGTCGTCGGCAGTGCTGAGGACGGTTCGCAGGTCGTCGACCTCGTGCGCAGAACCTCGCCAGACGTCATCCTCATGGACATCAGGATGCCGAAGCTCAACGGGTTGGATGCCACCCGAGCGGTGTTCTCGATGCCTGGGGACCACCCGAAGATCATCATGCTCACCACCTTCGATGCCGATGAGTATGTGTTCTCGGCACTGCGCGCGGGAGCGAGCGGGTTTCTGCTCAAGGACGCCACAGCCGAAGACATGATCACAGCCGTGCGAGTGGTCGCCGACGGTCAGTCGCTCTTGGCGCCGTCAGTGACCCGCCGCCTCATCTCCGAGTACGTGAGCGGGCCCAAAGTCGCCAAGGACACTGCCGTCCTCGGGCAGCTGACCGACCGTGAGATCGACGTCATGACGCTGGTGGCCAAGGGCCATGCCAACGCCGAGGTGGCTGCGCACCTGTTCCTGGCCGAGCAGACGGTGAAGACCCACGTGTCCCGGATCCTGTCGAAGCTGGGACTGCGTGATCGCACCCAGATCGTCGTCGCCGCCTACGAATCCGGGCTGGTCGTCGCCGGCAGCTGAGGCCCTAAGGAGTGCCCGAGTTCCCAGCGCCCGAGAGCCGCAGGCACGCGCGAAGTGCTCTTAGTTGGACGTTTTGGGCAGAAGGATCACTGCTAGATCCGACCAAAACGTCCATCTAAGGTGCTCCGGGCACCAAGTCTCCGGGTAACGAGCCACTGGGTAGCCCGGCCTCGCGAATAGTCGAGGAGTGCTCAGCTCCGGGTGAAGGGGGCGCCGAGCTCCTTGACGATCGTCTCCGCTGAGCCCGTCTGGGCGCGGCGATAGCCGGTGCCGGCCCACAGGTGCAGGCCCTGCGGGTCATCATTCTTCTTCGCCTGGGCGCGGAATGACTTCGTCAGGTGGTGGACCGCCGGGTAGGCATCGACTGCGATCGGATCGAACTTCCGCACGAAGTCGTTGACCAGTGCGCGAGCGGGCCGACCGGTGAATGCTCTGGTCAGCTGTGTCTCGTCGAAGTCTGCGGACTGCAGGGCCGCCCGATGAGTCGGCGCAGTGCCTGCCTCATCGCTCAGCAGCAGAAGAGTGCCCACGACCACGGCGCTCGCCCCAGCCTGCAGCAGCTCGTTGACGGACTCCTGGCTGTCGACTCCACCTCCGGCAGCCAGTGGCAGATCCACCTCGGCGAGGACATCTTTCACGAGATCGACGGTGGCCCGATCCTCGATGGACCGTGTCGGATCGGCGGTGCCCGAGTGCCCGCCGGCGCGAGGACCCTGGACGATGAGAGCGTCGATGCCGCGATCGGCAGCCGTGCGCGCCTCAGCGGCGGTCGTCACGGTGGCCACCACTTGAGTGCCGACGGAATGGAGACGATCGACCACCTCGGCGGTGGGGATGTTGAATGTCATCGACACCAGGGGCACGGGGTTGTCGACGAGGTAGTCGACCTTGTCGCTGTAGTGATCGTCGTCCTCGACGGGCTCGGGATCGATGCCGACGCCGCGATCGGCCGCAACGGGCTCGAGTGCCGAGACGAAGGCGTCGAAGGCACCGCGATCGATGGGCACAGGGTTCGGGGCGAAGAGATTGACGCCGAAGTTATTGCTCGTCTCCCGCATGCGCTCGACCAGAGGGGCCAATGCCTCGGCGCTGAGATAGCCGCCGGCCACGAAGGGGAATCCGCCGGCACGGGCGACCGCGGCTGCGAGCTCGGGCGTCGTCGTTCCGCCTGCCATCGGGGCTCCGATGATGGGCAGGTCGGTGGTCTCGAAGGCGATCGTCGTCATCGTTGCGCGCTCCTCAGTAGGACGTTCGGGACGAGTCGCGTCCCTGATCGGGTGATGCTCTCGTTGCCATTCTTGCACTCACGTTGGGCCAAGGCTCTCGGAGGGCGGGGTCGATGAGGGTACGGAGCCGAGGCGTCCCGACTCACCCGAAAGTAGTGCTTGGACGGACTCAGATCGGAACTCAGAGGTGATGTGTGGGCGGCGATCGCGCCCATAGCTTCGGATATATCGAACGACGAGCTCCGCACTCCGTGCAATCAGCGGAGCTCAATCCGACAAGGAGCCGACATGTCACTGACCCTCAGCAGGCCGCCCGAGGCCGGGGTGAACCACCTTCCCGTCCCACCCAGCGGCACCACTGATCGACCGCATCGGGACCGGGCGATCGATCTGATCCGCTTCGGCTGCCTCGTCGTCGTGGTGATCCTGCATTCGATGATGAGCGCAGCCGTGCTCGGCGCAGACGGTGACGTTGTGCCCACGGTGGCGCTGCTGCATACCGCTGGCTTCACAGCCGCCTCGTGGTTCTTCCAGATCATGCCGCTGTTCTTCTTCATCGGCGGATATGCCGCCATCAGCGGCTGGCGACGCACCCAAGCCACCGGAGGCACCTGGGCCGACTATATTCGTGCCCGTCTGCGCCGCCTCGTCATTCCGGTCGCCACCCTCATCGGCCTCGCCGGCGCAGGACTGTCGATCGCCTCGGAACTGGGTGTTCCCGCAGACCTGCTCGCCGAGGCGAGCACTCGGATCGGGCAGCCTCTGTGGTTCCTCGCCGTCTACGTCGGGCTGACCTCCTTGGTTCCCCTGGCGGTGCACTTTCACGAAAGGGCGCCGAGGCGGACGATCGCAGTGCTCGCCGGCGCTGTGGTGGCGGTGGATGGCTTGGTCGCACTCACGGGAGTGACCGGCCTGGGATATCTCAACTTCCTGTTCGTCTGGCCCTTGATCCAGCAGTTCGGCTTCTTCTACGCCGACGCCATTCATCGACCTGTGCGCGTCCGGTTGGCCTGGACAGTGATGGTCTCCGCCTTGGTGGTCCTCGGAGGGCTCGTCGGACTCGGGGTCTACAGCCCGAATATGCTCATCAACCTCAACCCACCGACCGGGGCATTGGTACTGCTGGGCATTGCGCAGATGAGCGTCCTGCGGCTGAGCCATGCGCGACTCAACGAAATTGTGGCTGGCGGCCGCCGGGGGACGGAGCGTGCGCGCGAGTACCGAGCTGGCATCTGGCAGCGCGTTATCACTTGGGGAAACGCCTACGGCATCCAGGTCTATCTGTGGCACATGCCGATCGTCATCACTCTCATCGGAGCTCTGGGCTACGCAGCTCAGCTGCTGTCTGGGGTGCCGGCAGGGGATGGACTGTCAGCGGCCGGGATCGTGCTCCCTGAGATCGAATCGAGCTGGTGGTGGCTGACCAGGCTGCCATGGCTGATGACGGTGATGGGACTGGCTGCGCTTTTGGCAGTGGCCATGTCGAAGATCCCGTATCCCAGCGAGGCGAGGTTGGCCAGATTCGGGAGCGCAGCGGCGAGGGTTGTGCGGGAGAGTTTCTCGACTTCCGAGGCTCGAGTGGGTCAGCGTTTATTGACTCCTGTTCCTCGGGCCCTCATCGCAGTCACCCTGGCAATGGGTGGCATCGCGACTGCGCTTCTCGTGGGAATCGCTGCGCTGATCTGGACGCTTGTCTCTATCGCGGCGCTCCTGACTTCGCTGGTGCTGGCCGCCACCATGAAGGCGCAGATTCCAGCGGAGAGTGAAGTGCCGACCGTGACGGATCGTGTCAAGGCGACGGCCAGCCTCGTCTGAGGCCGACTGCCGTACGTGCAGCAGCACGTGCTGCTGCAAGCGCCGTAGCGCTCGCCTCACTCCACGGACTTCGCCAGCTGCTCGGTGACGGTGCTCCAGCCGTCGAAGAAGCCGAGCTCCTCGTGACGGGCGCGCTGCTCGGGGCTGCCATGGCGGACGACGGCCTGATAGTCGGTGCCATCGGCATGGTCACTCAGGATGATCTCGGTGGTCATGGAGACAGGGTCGGGAAAGGCCGGGTGCCAGGAACTGTTGACGGCGTTGGTGAACACGAGGCGACTGCTGTCCTCGATGACGAGGAAGACTGCGTCGACGTGCGGCACAAATGATTCGCCGTCCTCGCTCATCATGGTGGAGAAGGCCCCTCCGGGACGCAGCTCCAGCGCGTCGACGCGGAGGGTGAGCGGTTCTGGAATCCACCACTTCGCCAGCTTCTCAGGATCAGTCCATGCGGACCAGATGGTTTCCTTGGGTGCCCGAATCACTCTCTGGATCGTGAGGTCGAGAGCGGAGTCGAAATGCCGGGTGCGAGCGAGATGTGCGGTCATGATTCTTCCCTACTGTGAGTGGTGTCGCTGTCGCCGGTCACGAACTGCTCGAGACGATCTGTGCTGGCCTCCCAGATGAGTCTCTGCTCGGCGAGCCAATCATTGAGCAGTGTCAGGCGATCGCTGTTGAGCACGCAGGTGCGCACTCGTCCTGACTTCCGTGTCCGAATCAGCCCACACGATTCCAAGGTGCGCACATGCTTCATGAACGACGGGAGCGAGATCGACAGGGGCTCTGCCAACTCTCCGATGCTCGCCGGTCCGTGGCCGAGGCGATGAATCACGGTGCGCCTTGTGGGATCGGCAAGTGCGGTGAACATCGCATCGAGCTCCTCCGAATACTTAGCCATGAAGCTAAGTATTACATGGCTTAATCGTGAAGGTCAATGGTTCCCCGTGGACGAAATGTGACGCCGCAAGACGGAAATCTCATCCATGTATTGTTGAGCAATCGGAATCTTGATATTGTGAATTTCGTCAGCACGATATGACTGAACTATCTCAACAGAGGGCGCGATGATCGCATACAAGAACACTCAGGCCTGGGCGCTGGCCACGCGGTTCGAGGCTCTTGATTGTTCGATGCCTATGAGCATGCGCCGCTCTCTTGCAGGTGACTGACCCGCTAGACCTACTCCTAGACCCTTGGTCGGTTCGCCGTTTCCATTGCGCCTGTCCATTGCCTGCATCCGGGTCTCAGGGTGCGCGCCGGGTGGAGTGCTATCGCATTGATGTTCAATCCTTTTCTTCAATGTGTTGAGCAATCGATCTAGCGGGAGAGTCTTCGCGGCAGTCCCTCTTCGACCTCTGCCATGGCAGTGCCGTGCGTTCGTCAACTTCGGGGCAATTGGTGAGAACCAGTCGCACCCTTCACAGCCTCATTTCTCGTACTCGCTTCTCAAACATTCACTTCTCACACCCAGGACGACCATGCCGACCATCAGCAGCCACTCACCCGCATCCGAACAACCGGCTCCACCAATACGATCCGCCGCTTCGCTTCGCCGAGGCCGCGGTCAGGTGCTCCTCTCCCTGCTTGCCGCGGCATCTCTTCTGCTTGCCGGCTGCTCCGGAAACGCTCAGGCCGATGCGGATGCTGATGCGAAACCGCAGTCGGGTGGAACGCTCAAGATCGCCTACGACGTCGATCCGACGTGCCTCGACGGTCAGCAGCAGGGCACGAACGTCACCCTCAATGTCACGCGGCAGATCACCGACTCGCTGACCGATCAAGATCCCGAGACTCAGGAGATCAAGCCGTGGCTGGCCGAGAGCTGGGACGTCTCCAAGGATGCGAAGACCTTCACCTTCCGTCTGCGCGATGGGGTCACCTTCCAGGACGGCACCGACTTCACATCCGCCTCGGTGAAGGAGAACTTCGAGGCGATTCAGGACCTCGGTGCGAAGGCCTCGCTCGGACAGACCTACCTCGACGGGCTCAAGTCAATCAAGACCCCCGACGAGTCGACGGTCACCTTCAAATTCGACAAGTCCAATGCTCAGTTCCTCCAGGCCACCTCGACGATGTCACTGGGCTTCTACTCCTCGGACACGCTCGCGAAGAGTGCCGAGGAACGCTGCACCGGCGACATCGTCGGCACAGGAGCCTTCAAGTTGGATTCCTTCGTCCATAACAAGGCGATCAAGCTCTCACGGTTCGATGACTACAACTGGCCGTCCTCGATCGCGAAGCATGAGGGGCCGGCCCACCTGGACGGAATCGAATTCTCGATCGTGCCCGAGGCCTCCGTGCGCAACGGTTCGCTGCTCTCCGGCCAGGTCGACGTCGACTTCTCCGTCCAATCCCAGGACGAGAAGACCCTCGAAGCACAGGGCCTGGGAATCGTCTCCCGGCCGAATCCGGGCGTCGTCTACAACCTCGTGCCCAAGCTCACCGGCACGATCGCCGCCGACAAGTCCGTGCGTCAGGCACTGATCAAGGGCATCGACCGGGAGCAGCTGAAATCGGTGATCTCCGAGCATCAGGCACCGGCCACCTCGGTGCTGGCGAAATCGACCCCCGAATACGAAGACGTTTCCGACCTCCTCGCCTACGATCCTGAAGGAGCGGAGAAACTTCTCGAGGACGCTGGCTGGAAGCCGGGGGAGAACGGCATCCGTGAAAAGGACGGCAAGCCGCTGAGTGTGACCCTGACCTATTGGCAGGATGCCTCGTTCCTCGAACTCGTCCAACAGCAGCTGCGTGAGATCGGCTTCGACCTCAAGCTCGAGAAGAAGTCCACCGCCGAGGTGACCGCGCAGCAGGCCGAAGGCAAAGAAGAGCTCACCTTCGGCAACCTCACCCGAGCCGACGGCGATGTGCTGCGCAACTACTTCGGCGCGAGCGAACAGAATGGCAATGCCAGGAAGACCGGTGAACTGGACGAGATCCTCGCCCGCACCACCTCGACCCTCGACGAGGACGAACGCAAGGCGGACTTCACCGAAGCGGTGAAGGTCCTCATCGACGAAGGCTATTCGATCCCGATCGTCGAACTCTCGGGGGTCATCGGCACAGGCAAGGATGTCCACGACTTCAATTACGAAGCCTCCTCGCGCTTCCAGCTCTACGACGCTTGGCTGGATGGTGAGGCACAATGAGCCTTCGCTACCTCGCTTCGCGCCTGGCCCAGGGAGTCATCGTCCTCTGGATCGCGTTCACGCTCAGCTTCTTCCTCCTCTACTGGCTCCCTGGGGACCCCGTCATCACGATGCTCGGGGCCGGGGGAGAGCTGCAGAGCTTCGACCCCGCCGAGGTGGAACGGCTGCGAGCCGAGTTCAACCTCGACCAACCTCTGCCCATCCAATACCTCCTGGCCCTCGTCGCCGTCCTCCGCCTGGACTTCGGTACGTCGATCCAGACCGGAACTCCCGTCACCGAGGCGATCGCCTCCTCGCTCCCCTCGACCATCGGTCTCGCAGCGGTGGCATTGGTCATCGCCCTGGTGGCGGGCACCGCCATCGCCATCGGCGCGACGCTCACGCGCAGGCCCTGGCTGCGGGACACACTCGCGGCACTGCCCGGTCTGGGCGTGGCACTTCCCACCTTCTGGGTCGGGCTGATGCTGTTGCAGGTGTTCTCCTTCCGCTTTCCGATCTTCCCTGCCATCGGGACGGGCACGCCGACCGCAGTCATCCTGCCGGCCGTGACCCTGGCGATCCCGCTGTCGGCGATCATCGCGCAGGTTCTGTTCCGGGCCCTGCAGAATGCGTGGATCCAGCCGTACGTCACGACCTACGCGGCCTCGGGCTACTCACGTCTGCGACTGCTGCTGCGACAGGCCCTGCCCGTCGCAGTGCTGCCGGCACTGACCATGAGCGGAGTCCTCTTCGGACAGGTGCTGGCCGGAGCCGTCGTCGTCGAGAACGTGTTCTCCCGACAGGGCCTGGGTCGTCTGGCACAGACCGCCGTGACCGGGCAGGACATCCCGCTCGTGCAGGGCATCGTGCTCCTCGCCGCCGCCGTGTTCGTCCTCGTCAACCTCGCCACCGACCTTATCTACCCCGTCCTCGACCCCCGGCTCAAGGCCGCAACGAGGAACGTGCCGGCAGACGCCGCCCCCACCGACCACGAAGGAGCCCGCGCATGAGCCTGGCAATGGAACTCCAGAAGAACGGACAAGCCGAGAACCTCGGTGAGGACGTTCGCACCGAAGATTCCGGGCCGGCAACGCCTGACCAGAAGCGTGGCAACGATCAGCAAGGCGGAGGCAGGGCCCGTGGGCCGCTGCGATTGAGCGGCAGTCGCCTCGGCGTCATTGAAATCCTCGCGTTTGCCGTCCTCGCCCTTGCCGTGCTCGCAGCCTTCTGGCCGAGTCTGCTCACCGGAGTCGATCCTCTGACGGGCGATCCGGTGAACCGGCTGCTGCCTCCGAGCCTCGATCACATCTTCGGCACCGACCACCTGGGCAGAGACGTCTTCTCACGCACCGTCCACGGCTCCGCACAGACTTTGTCGGCGAGCCTCGCCGCCGTGGCCATCGGGGTCATCAGCGGTGTGGTCATCGGCCTCATCGCCGGCTTCTTCACCGGTGTCCTCGACGCGATCTTCATGCGCATCGTCGATGTCCTCCAGGCCATTCCCGGTCTGCTGCTCTCCATGGCCGTGATCACAGCTCTCGGCTTCGGCACCATCAATGTGGCCCTCGCCGTCGGTGTCGCCGCGATTCCCTCGTTCGCACGCCTCACCCGCGCGGAGGTCATCAGGTGGCGATCAGCCGAATTCGTCCGTGCCGCACGCGCCGACGGGCTGAGCGCCCTGAGCGTTCTCGCACGCCACATTCTGCCGCAGGTCAGAGGCCCGATCGGGGCACTCGTGGCACTGGAATTCGGATCAGCGGTCCTCGCCGTCTCCGCCCTGAGCTTCCTGGGCTTCGGCGCACCTCCGCCACAGCCCGAGTGGGGCCTCCTCGTCTCCGAGGGCCGTGACTTCCTTGCCGC
This sequence comes from Brevibacterium sp. UCMA 11754, assembly GCF_021532275.1. Classification (GTDB taxonomy): domain Bacteria; phylum Actinomycetota; class Actinomycetes; order Actinomycetales; family Brevibacteriaceae; genus Brevibacterium. Next base: position 87,717 of record NZ_JACBOT010000028.1, on the reverse strand, counting down.
AGCCTGGTGGATGACGACATTCCCCGGACTCGTCGTCGCAGCCGTCGTGCTCGCCGCCAACCGCATCTCCCACGTCTTCAACTCTGAGAAGGAATTCCGATGACACTCACTGATTTCCTCGCCTGGCCAGCCTCGGGCGCCGGCACCGAACTCCTCGACAAGCCCGGTGCCGACAAGACCGGTTTCGACCAGCCCAACTCACCCATCGCCACGCCTGCGCACACGTCAACCCCCACGCCTGCGCACACGTCAACCCCCACGTCTGTCCTCGAGGTCTCGGGTCTGAGCGTGACCTACCCGCGGGCGGCCACCTCGGCGATCTCTGATGTCAGCCTCTCCATCGCACCCGGCGGAACCGTGGCGATCGTCGGCGAATCCGGGTCGGGGAAGTCGACCACGGCGGCCGCACTGACCGGACTCCTGCCCGCCGGAACCGCAGTGCACGCAGCCACACATTCCCACCTCGGCGAGGATCTGGTCGGGGCGAAGCCGCGCACCTGGCAGCGCATCCTCGGCACGGGCATCGCCTATGTGCCGCAGGACGCGGGAGCCGGACTCAATCCCGTGCGCACGATCGCTTCAGGCCTGGCCGAGACACTCACGGTCAACGGCTATGCCCGACCCCGGATCGGTTCGAGGGTCGCCGAGGTGCTTGACGCGGTCGGTCTCGACACGGCCGAGCACGGTCGCCGCTACCCCCACGAACTCTCCGGGGGCCAACGTCAGCGGGTTCTCATCGCGAACGCCATCGCCGCGGATCCGGCGCTCATCATCGCCGACGAACCGACCTCGGCCTTGGACGCGACGGTGCAGAAGCAGGTCCTCGACGTGCTCTCCGAACTCGTCGCCGGCTCCTCCACCGCACTCCTCCTCATCACCCACGATCTGGGGGTCGCGAAGGAACGCGCCGAGGATCTGATCGTCATGCGCAGCGGGCGCATCGTCGAAGCGGGCCGCACGCGGTCGATCATCGCCTCACCGAGCCGGGAATACACACGGGCTCTGCTGACCGCAGCACCCAACCTGGGCGGAGGACGCCTCCGACCAAGCGCCGACAGCGCCCCGGGTCGGTCCCCGACGGATGGCGCCTCGACGGTTGGCGCCTCGGCTGATCAATCACCGACTGAGGTCACTGCCACCGACGCCGAGGTGGTTCTTCGGGCCACCGACATCGCCCGTGACTTCGGCGGTCCGCACCCGGCGGTCAAGCGCCTCGGCGTCGAACTCACTGCCGGACGAACCGTCGGCATCGTCGGCGAATCTGGATCCGGGAAGACGACGACCGCTCGGATCCTGCTCGGAGCCGAACGACCCGACGCAGGCACCATCGAACTGCACGACAGGGAGCTGAGCACTTACGGGGCAAAGGGACTCGGGCGCCGGATCCGGTACGTCCACCAGGACTCGAGCGCGGCCTTGGACCCGAACTATACGGTCGAGAAGATCCTCACCGAACCGCTGCGAGGGCACAGGATCGGGACCAGGAGGGACCGCCCGGTTCGGGTGCGGGACCTCCTCGGTTTCGTGGCGTTGGATGAGAGTCTGCTGGGGCGGACTCCGCGTGAGCTCTCGGGAGGTCAGCGCCAGAGACTGGCGATCGCCCGCGCGATCGCTGTCGAACCAGAGGTGCTCATCCTCGACGAGCCGGTCTCCGCCCTTGACGTGCAGGTGCAGTCACAGATCCTGCAGCTGCTTGTAGACCTGCAGCAACGGCTCGGCCTCGCCTACCTCTTCATCTCCCACGACCTGGCCGTCATCGAGCAGATCGCAGATCAGGTGCTCGTGATGAAGGACGGCCTCGTCGTCGAATCGGGCGACACTGCCATGGTTCTGCGCGAGAGCGGTCACCCCTACACCCGGACACTGCTCGACGCGGTTCCCCGCTTCGACTCGACAGCCGTCACACGCCCTGCCACACGTCCCGCCACCTCGACTGGAGTAGACCATGCCTGAACTGCCATTGCGCCAAGTACATCTGGCCGCCCACTTCCCGGGGGTCAACAACACCACAGTGTGGTCCGACCCTGCCTCGGGCAGTCACATCGAATTCGACTCCTTCGCCCACCTGGCCCGGACTGCCGAGGCCGGACTCTTCGACTTCTTCTTCCTCGCTGAGGGTCTGCGACTGCGCGAACACCAAGGGCAGATCTTCGACCTCGACGTCGTCGGGCGACCCAACACGACCGCCGTCCTCTCGGCACTCGCGGCCGTGACGAACCACATCGGCCTGGCCGGGACTCTGAGCTCGACGTTCAACGAGCCCTTCGACATCGCCCGGAAGCTCGCCTCGATCGATGTGCTGTCCTCCGGTCGTGCGGCCTGGAACGTGGTGACGACTTCGAACGCCTTCACCGGAGCCAACTTCCGCCGCGGCGGATACCTCGACTACGCCGAGCGCTACCTACGCGCCGAAGACTTCATCGACGTCGCCCGCGAACTCTGGGACGCCGCCGGGCGAGGACCGGGCCACGCCGCCGGGACGACCGGGGACGATTTCTCCCATATCAGCGACTTCTTCGACATCTCGGGCCGCTTCTCCCTGCCCTCGCTGCCCAGCGGCCATCCGGTCATCCTCCAGGCGGGGGACTCCGACTCCGGACGTGACTTCGCCGCCGGTTCCGCCGATGTCATCTTCACCCGCCACTCCGATCCGGAATCGGGACGGAAGTTCTACGCAGATGTGAAGACTCGACTGGCTGACTACGGCAGAGGAGAGGACGACCTCAAGATCTTCCCCGGCATCTCCGTCATCCTCGGCGACACACAGGAAGAAGCAGCCGAACGCTCAAGGGAAGTCGCATCACAGCAGGTCAGCGAGGCCGGAGCGATCGCCTTCCTCGAGCGCGTCTGGGACCGAGACCTCTCCGCATTCGACCCGGACGGTCCCTTGCCTGACGTGCCGCCTGCCGGTGAGTCCATCTCCAAGGGACGTGTCAAGCACATCAAGGACACCGAAGCCACGATCGCGGAATGGAGGGCGCTGGCAGAGGCCGAGAACCTCACCGCCCGCGAGCTCGTCATCAAGGTCTCGACCCGACATTCCTTCGTCGGCACTCCCAGACAGGTCGCCCGTGATCTCTCCGAAGCAGTCCAGACCAGGTCCGCCGACGGCTACATCCTCGTCCCGCACCTGACCCCAGGTGGGCTCGACGACGTCGTAGCCAAGGTCGTCCCCGAACTTCAGGAGCTCGGGGTCTACCGCACCGAGTACCCCGGCCAGAACCTGCGCGAGAACCTCGGTTTGCCGCCGGCCAGACCGGCCGGCGAATGGACGAGTAATCGTGTCCGAGCGCGTGCCACCCCGAACGCGAACTCGACCGACACCAGCCCCGCATACAGAGAGGTGAGCTGAAATGTCCCGCGTCAGCCTCATATCGTCCAGCCCCACCGAGAACTCGAAGACAGAGGCACTTCTCGAGTTCATCGCCCGCCGCCTGCGCCAGTACGGCCACAGCACCGAGTTCATCAAGCTGCGTCATCTTCCTGCCGAGGCGCTGCTGAGGGCCGATGCTGCCGACGATCTCATCGCCTCGGCGCGGGCCGCGATCGAATCCTCCGACGCCGTGGTCATCGGCTCACCCGTGTACAAGGCCAGCTACGCCGGGCTGCTCAAGGTCTTCATCGACCTGCTGCCGATGGACGCCTTCCAGGGCAAGCCAGTGCTCCCGATACTCACCGGCGGTTCACCGGCGCACGTTCTGGCGCTGGACTTCAGCCTCAAACCACTGGTCGCGACCTTGGGAGCCAGCTCCATCGGCCGCGGACGCTTCGTCATCTCCAAGCACATCCTTCCCGCCACCGAGTCGACTCCGGCGGCCATCGACGAATCCGTCGAACGCGACATCGTCGACGCCATTGACCAATTCGACTCGGAGCTCAAGGCCAAGGAGCGAGCCTGCTCACATGCGACGACCGAGTTCGAACCCGAGTTCACTTCAATCGAGAGGAGCGCCTCATGAGCTTCATCATCGGTACCACGATCACGGCCGATCCCCGCACCGGGCTGGCGGCTGCGAAGACCGTCGACGGGCATATCGACTTCGCACTCGTCCCGGATGCCTTCGACGGGATCGACGCCCTCGAATTCGCCTCCTGGCTCGGCCCTATCACCTCCGAACTCGGACTGATTCCCGGGGTCAGAGTCACCCACACGGAACCCTTCCACGTGGCGACCGCCTCGGCGACTCTGGACTACACGGCCCGCAGCCGATCCGGACTCTCCATCGGAGTCTCCACCAGCGACGCCGATGCTGCACTGTTCGGCCGACGTCCGGCGGCAGACTCCGCGCCGGCCTGGGCGGAAGCAGCCCAGATCATCGACCTCGTTCGCCGCCTGTGGGACTCGTGGGATGACGACGCGATCATCCGCGACCAGAGCACGGACCGCTACATCGACAGGGATCGGCTCCACATCGTCGACGCCCAGTTGAGCGACTCGGCTGGCACGGACTACTCCGTGCTCGGCCCCTCGATCACTCCACGACCGCCGCAGGGGCACCCGCCTATCGTGGTGAGGGCGGATGCCGACAATGCGGCGGCCGTGGAGTCCGCGGACATCGTCTTCGCCGATGTCGATGCTGGTGACGCCGGCGTCGCGGAGTTCACCGGTGCAGGTCCGAGCTTGGACGAGCTGAAGGGACTCCTCGGTCCAAAGACCCCGATTCTCGCTCGTCTCGCCGCACCCACGTCCCCCGTCGAGGTGGCTCGGACGACCGATTTCGCCCTCGAGCTTCAGTCCCGTGGGGCATCAGGAATCGTGTTCTCGGCACCGCGGGAGGAACAGCTCGAGTTCAGCATCCGCTTGGTCAGTGAGATCGTTCCGGCCCTCACTGCCGCTGGTCTGCGTGCGCCGACGGCCTCCGGCGCCGATCTGCGCACTCGGTTGGGACTGCCCGCGGCTCACAGCCTCTACACCCATGCGTGAACTCCCACCCGATCTGCGCGCGGACCTCGTGTTCATCGGTGCTGGACCGAAGACCACAGGGATTCTCCTGGCGCTCGCGGCCACCTCGGACGCTGGCGCCGGGCGGACCATCCACCTCATCGACCCCTATCCGCCCGGTGCCGGAAGGATCTGGAGGACCGCCCAGTCGCCCCACCTGTGGATGAACTCGCGCACCGAGGACATCACGATCTTCCCCGACTCGAGCTGCACCCTCGAACGCACTCCGGTCGCTGGCCCGAGCCTGCACGAATGGATTCATGACCAGGGCCGGGAGTGCCTCGTGGCAGCTGGGCTGGGTGAAGAGGCGGACAGCCTCGATTCGCAGTCCTTCGCCTCGCGCCGCATCCAGGGCCACTATCTCGAGTGGGCCTTCGACGTCGCGATGGAGAGCCTCGCGGCCACGGTCCACATCCACCGCGCCCGCGCCGAGGTGGTCGATCGTCTACCCGAGAGCTCGCGGATCCGAGGCACAGGGTTTCGGGTCGTCACGTCCGAAGGGGTCTCGATCCTGACGGACACCGTGGTCTCGGCCCAGGGGCATCTCGATATGTCGCCAGTCGATGCCGATCTCGAGTTCGAACGAGTGACCGAGGGGACGGGCACGAGCGGCAAGGGTCTCTACTATCAGCGACCGGGTTACACCGCAGACATCGACTTCGGCGGCATCCCGGCGGGGGCCGATGTGCTGGCGCGCGGGTTCGGGCTGGCCTTCATCGACCTCATGGTGATGGTCACCCTCGGCCGCGGCGGAGAGTTCATCGAATGCGGCGGACGGCTGCGTTACCTGTCGTCGGGTAATGAACCCGTGCTGTGGGTGGGTTCGTCTCGAGGTGTGTCCTACAGCCCGAAACTCGGCTACAGCCGAGCCGACATCCCGGGTGCGCCCGTAGTCGAGCTGCGCTACCTCAATACTGATCGTCTCGAGCAGGCGCTGACCGCCGACGGCGCTGCGGCCGACGAAGCTGCGGGCGTTGGGGCTCGGACCAACGGGCCTCCATCCGGTGGGACGATCGACTTCCGAACCGTCATCGGCCCACTGGCCGAACTCGAGCTCACCTATGCCCACTACGAACACGTCCTGTGGAAGCGCGGCATCTCGGATGGTGCGCTGCTTGGCGAGATCGATGATGTGGCACAACAGGTCCTTGACGCTGCCGCGAACACGGACCTTGCCACTGCCGCGCGGCCTGACGCCGCCTCGGGTGACGACCTGCTCAGGAGAGGGCGGGTGAGCATCACCGCATCGGCGGCATCGGTGCTTGATGATCCTGCCGACCACTTCGACCTCGACGCGATCGACAGGCCACTCGACGACGCCACCTCGGACAGCCTCGGCGAGGGAGAGGCGGAGGTCCTTAAACACATCGAAGCGCACCTGGCGCGTAGTGCCGATCTCCACCATTCCGCGGATCTCGCGGTCTTCGAGGCTCTGGTGAAGTCATACGTCGCCATTCGACTGCTCGTGCGGGCCGAGCGAGTCAGTGCGAAGGATCGGGCATGTTATGTGGAGGGCAGCTTCCACTCACTGTTCTCCTTCATCGGCAGCGGCCCACCTCCGCTGCGGATTCGGCAGATCATCGCCTTGCACGAAACCGGCCTGATCAGATTCCTCGGGCCGGGACTGAGAGTGGAGGCGAGCGAGGCAGGGTTTCGTGCGACCTCGAGTGCGCACCCCGATGCCACGACGTTCACCTATTTCGTCGAAGCGCGACTGGCCAAGCAGAGCGCCGCCCGCGCAGTCGATCCTGCCTTGGAGTCCCTCGGCGAGCGCGGTGCGATCCTGCTCGAACCTGGAGCTGGGGAGGCAGCCGAATACGCCAAGCTGCGCACCGATTCCCACGGCCATGCCCTCGACAAGGCCGGGCGCTCGCAGCCGGATCTGTTCCTGTTGGGTCCAGCCGTGTCGGGATCGACCGCGGAAGGATTCAGTCGCCCCTGCACGGATGCTCCGGTGTTCAAGGACAACGAAAGAATCGCCTCGGCGATCCTCGAATCATTGCCGGGCAGCGAGGTCGGGTTCGGGGCCGAAGTCAGGGCCGAGGCAGAGGGCTCGGAGAGGTCGCTGCTGGCCGGGTGACCGCACCCGGGTGCTGTCCCGGATGAGGAGAAAGTGCAACGTTCACTCGCCCTGTGTGACACGCCCTCTGGCCCCGCATGACGAAAAGTGACACCGAAAGACCCGAACATGACGGTCGGTGACATCCCAGGTCATGCTCGAAGACAACGAGCCCACGAGCGGTTGAGACTGGTGGAACTTCGGCAGCGAAGTCGAAGCGTCATCAGTGAAGGAAGGACCCGCCGTGAGCATCACCCAGAACGGAATCTCAACCCGCTCGGTGCATTCGGGCGCCGACCCTGAATCGCACACCGGTTCGGTCGTCGCCCCTATCTTCCAGACCTCGACCTTCATGATGGACACCCCGGGTCAGACCCGCGCAGGCTTCGACTACGCGCGCACCGGCACCCCGAATCGCAGCGACCTCGAGCAGGTGCTGTGCGAACTGGAGAACGCCTCCTTCGCGGCGGCGGTGAACTCGGGGACTTCTGCCGAGGTCGCAGTCTTCTCTGCCCTGCTGGGTCCCGGCGATGAGATCATCATCCCGCGCGACATCTACGGCGGCACCTACCGGCTGCTCGTCAACGAATATGAGCGCTGGGGAATCAGCATCCGCACCGTCGATCTCACCGACACCGAGGCGCTGGCCGCCGCGATCTCGGCTAAGACCGCGATCGTCTGGGTCGAGACCCCGAGCAACCCCGGTCTCGACATCGTCGACATCGAGGAGACGGCCAAGCTCGCCCACGCCGCGAACGCCATCCTCGCCGTGGACTCCACATTCGCCACCCCGATTCTGCAGCGCCCCATCGAGCTCGGCGCTGACGTCGTCATCCACTCGACGACGAAGTTCATCAACGGCCACTCCGACGTCATCGGCGGTGCCGTTCTCGCCGGAGACGGTTCGACCTGTCCCCGTGCCGCCGAGGTTGTCGAACGTCTCGAGTCCTACCTCGCATCCGTGGGGTTGGGCATCGCCCCCTTCGATGCGTGGCTGACCCGCCGAGGCATCAAAACCCTGCCGGTGCGGATGGCCAAGCACTGTGAGAACGCGCAGGCCGTGGCCGAATGGTTGGAAAGCCGCCCCGAGGTCGCTGAGGTGTATTATCCAGGTCTGTCATCCCACCCGGGTCATGAGGTCGCGAAGAAGCAGATGAGCGGCTTCGGTGGAGTGGTCTCATTCCGCACCGACACCGAGGCAAGAGCTCTGTCGCTGGTGAAGAGCACGAAGCTCATCACCCTGGCCGAATCGCTCGGCGGAGTCGAGTCCCTCATCGATCATCCTGCGACCATGACTCATCTGGCGGTCGCCGACTGCGAACTCAGCGTCTCGCCGACGTTCATCCGCCTGTCCCTGGGCATCGAAGACATCGCCGACATCCTCGCCGACCTCGAATCGGCGATCGCCGCGGCGGCGCAGACTCCGGACGGTGTGAGCTCCGACGCGGAGGCGCTGGGTGCGGAGGTTCCAATTGCGGATCCCTTACCGTCAACCCTTCAACACCCTGTTGCAACGGTATGAATTGATGTGTGAGGTTCAGCGGTAAGTGGCGGTGTTTTGGCAGTGCTATGTGGCGGTTTGGTTCCGACAACCCGTGGCCGGGAATCGTTTCAATAATGGGGGTCTCGGCCGACCTTGTAACTGATCCCTTGAGCGGCTCAAGGCAGGGAGTTCGATTGTGCCGCTAACGTTCGTATTCGGCACACAGGCTCAAATAGCATCACTGTTTGTATCGCGTATCCCATGAGTTTTGACGCACTTTAGTTGTGAGACACTTTCGACCTTCTTGCGGGTCTATAAGAAGGCAGCGCTGCGTCGTACTTCACGGCACCGACGAGGGCTCCGACGGAAGTGATCGCAAGGCCCAGTGCTATTGAATGTGGGATGCGGGCCACGGCCTATCTGGCGCAGGGCCCCTGAGCGCAGCGGATGCGAATTGCCAAGCAGTGACCTGGCCAATCATCAGGGCGAGCACTTCTGCTGCCAGTTCACCGAATAGCCAGCTGTCACTTTCGGCTCATAAGCTCGAACTTCATTCGGTGACGCCTCGGCTCGTTCGAGCCCGGCTCAAGTGGTCAGTCGCAAAGCCTCAGGCCGCTAGAAATGTTCGGAACATTGTCGCAAGAGGCATCAGGGAATCAAGAAAGTCTCCCGCTGTCGACTTCTGGACCCAACCGCACGTGGAGTGATTCATTCCACAATCAACACTCGTCACATAGAAAGTACGCTTGTTCTATCCGTTGTCCTGCCGATTGATTACAGCCCATCGGGAGAATGCCTGACCTGGAGCTTGATCCGTTTTGCGGGCCATCGCGGCCACTGTCCACTCAAGAGCCCTGAGGAACACCGACCGAAGGACTGTCATGCATGAACACACCGCAACCACTACGCGATCGCGAAAATTGCCCTCACTACCCTCTCGCGCGAACCTGCGTCGAGACATCCCCGCCTCACTAGTCGTCTTCCTCGTCGCCTTGCCGCTTTCCCTCGGCATCGCCGTCGCCTCCGGAGCCCCCGTCATGGCAGGACTCATAGCGGCCGCCGTAGGCGGGATCGTTGCCGGCAGCCTAGGCGGTTCGCCGCTGCAGGTCAGCGGGCCAGCCGCAGGGCTGACCGTGATCGTCGCCGGGCTCATCGAGCAGTTCGGCTGGCAGGCGACATGTGCCATCACCGTTGCCGCGGGCTGTCTCCAAATCCTGCTGGGTCTCAGCCGGGTGGGCCGATTAGCCCTGGCCATCTCCCCCGTCGTCGTACACGCCATGCTCGCCGGAATCGGCATCACAATCGTACTGCAGCAACTCCACGTCGTACTCGGCTCCGAACCGGGCAGCAATGCCATAGAGAACATCAGCAATCTTCCCGCCAGTTTCACATCCATGAACCCACTGGCGGTGGTGCTAGGTTCGACTGTGATCGCACTTCTGCTGTTATGGAAGAAACTCCCCCGAAAGGTGCAAAAGTTCCCCGGCCAGCTCGTCGCCGTCATCCTCGCCACCGTGCTTTCCCTAGCCTGGGGTGGCTCCGTGGACCGCATCGCCCTGGACGGTTCCCTGCTCGAAGCAGTCGGCGCACCTGTACTGCCCGACGGCGCTTGGGGCGCAGTGGGTATCGGGGTCTTGACCATGGCCCTGATCGCCAGCGTCGAATCTCTGCTGTCCGCTGTAGCAGTCGACAAGATGCAGTTCGGCCCACGAACCCACTTCAACCGCGAACTCTTCGGTCAGGGCGCTGCCAATGTCACCTCCGGCCTGTTGGGTGGCCTGCCCGTGACCGGTGTGATCGTTCGCAGCGCCACGAACGTGGAAGCCGGCGCCCGCACCCGTTCATCGTCCATCCTGCACGGAGTATGGGTCCTGGTCTTCTCTGTCTTCCTTGCACCCGTCATCATGATGATCCCGCAGGCCGTGCTCGCCGGGCTCCTCGTCGTCATCGGTGTGCAGTTGGTGAAATTCGCCCACATCAAGGCGGCACTGCGTACAGGCGACTTTCTGATCTATGCCGTGACCGTGACACTTGTGGTGTTCTCGAATCTACTCGAGGGCGTCCTGGTCGGTCTCGCATTGGCGGTCCTGTTGGTCCTCGTCCGCGTTGTGCGAAGCTCTATCCACGCAGAGCATTCCAGTGATGACGTAGGGCAGCAAGTATGGACGGTCAACATCGAGGGTTCGTGCAGCTTCCTCACCTTGCCCCGACTCAACCACACCTTGTATTCGGTTCCGGCCGGTGCCAAGGTGACCGTGCGTCTGGAAGCCGATTTCATCGATCTGTCGGTCTACGAGTCCGTGGCGTCTTGGCGAGCCCAGCACGAAGCCACAGGAGGAAGCGTGACTGTGAAGGACCACGGGACGTTTCCGCTAGATGATGCTGCCGACGGGACACCGCGACGTGGAGTCTTCCGATCTTCTGTCAGTAGTGGGCTGGCTCCCTGGAAGCATTGGCAGGCTCGAACAAACGTCGACGAACCTACCGGCGCGCCAGAGACTCTCCCGGTGCTGCAGGGTGTGGAAAACTACCAGCAGCGGCACGCCGCCATGGTCCGTGACGACACGGAGGCGATTGCTGGTAGGCAGGATCCAACCACTTTGTTCCTCACGTGTGTGGACTCACGCATCGTGCCCAATGTGATCACCTCGAGCGGGCCCGGTGACCTGCTCACCGTGCGCAACGTCGGCAACACGGTAGACCGGACTGGTGCCGACCTATCCTTCGAGGCGGCCTTGGAGTTTGCCGTCGACAATCTCGCAGTCGACACGATCACCGTATGTGGGCATTCCAACTGCGGTGCGATGCAGGCGCTGCTGACGACCGATCCGACGATCCAACACGATATTGACGACTACCCCGTGCGCCGGTGGGTGGATGGAATGCATCACTCCCGTGCTGCCCTCACAGCCGATCACCCGTTGCGCCGGGATGCGGCAGAAGCTGGTTACGGAGAGGTGGACCAGCTGGCGTTAGTGAATGTCGCGATGCAGCTGGAGACGTTGGCAGCTCACCCCAGGTTGCGCCAACGGGTCGAATCTGGATCGCTCCATTTGGTGGGCTTGTTCTACGACCTTTCCACGGCAAATGTCACCAGACTCACCGCGATGGGACTCCACCGACAACTACCGATTTCGTAATCCGCCTTCCTCCGGGCGGTAACAAGTTTCTCCGCCCGGAGGAAGGCGGACCCGTTCACATGTATGTGATGAGCATCCATATATTTTACGGGCATGTTGTCAGGGGAAGTCTTACTCGCGGTCATTCTTGCCTCCGTCCTGTTGGTTGCCATCCCCGGTCCTAGCGTCATATTCGTTATCGGCCGGTCGCTTTCACTCGGTCGAGGTGGAGGGTTCCTTAGCGTTCTGGGTAACGAGGCCGGTGGTATCCCGCTCGTGGTCGCCGTGTCTTTAGGGGTGGGCGCGATCGTCGCAGAATCGATCATCGTTTTCACCGTCATCAAGATAGTCGGTGCGTCGTACTTGATTTACCTCGGAGTCCAGTCGATTCGCCACAGGCGACAAGGGCTGGACGCGAAGGGCCAGAGCGATGAGGGGCGAGCCTCCGGTTGGGCCACATTTCGACAAGGATTTCTCGTCGGTCAGACAAATCTGAAGACAATCGTCTCTTTTTTGTCGCTGCACTGCCGCAATTCGTGGACTACGGCGCGGGACGAGTCGCGTTGCATATGATGATATTGGGCTTCGTGTTTATTTGGGTTGCCTTCTTGTGCGATGCCGTGTGGGCGATCGCCGCGGGGACGGCTCGGAAATGGTTTTCGAGGTCACCGAAACGCCTGTCGGCGATACGAGCCACCGGTGGAGGGATGATGATCGGTCTCGGCGGGGCACTAGTCTTGGCTGGCAACAAGGCCTAACGCTCAACACTAATTCCCCATACCCCGAACCCGCTCAAAGGGGTCCTGCACAGTTGATTTGGTGGTAGAGCCGCGCTGTCAGGGCACAGTAGCCATACTGCCGATGACGGCGCCGAACCTTTTGTCGAGGACGCACCTGAACGACGGGACGATCCGGCTCTCGCTAGTAGTGCGTCAATTATCGCGAATCCTCCTGGCCGATCTAGAGACGTCATCCAACATATGCATGGTGGGGCCTGCATCTGACTTTGCCACCGACGATATTGACCATCTGGTTTCCAGCCCGGCAATAGACGCGACCAGGAGTCGCATAACCCTAGGGATACGAGACGTCTCACTGCCCTGATGTTTCCTTCTTCCGCAATCCGTCAACTTCGGCGGATTCTTGGTGCCGGCGATCACTCGTCAAATTCTTATAACTATGTCTTGTTACCTGGCGGGAGAATCGGTGGACTGATCGTTAGTTATGAGACACATAGGCGCACGCATGGCGAAACTCATTGGATACGCGCGTGTATCAACCCGCGATCAATCTACCGACCGACAGCAAACGGACCTCCTCGCCGCCGGCGTCCGCTGCGATGACATCTACATCGATCACGGCGTCTCGGGCGCACGCGCTTCACGACCCGAGTTCGATCGGGCCCTCGAAGCACTCATTGACGGTGACACTCTCGTCATCACCACACTCGACCGCTTAGGCCGCTCGACGCAGAATATGCTGGCCTTCGCCGAAGAGCTCCGAGCACGTGGTGCCGGTTTGCGAGTGCTCAACCTCGGCGGCGGAGACGTGGACACTGCGACGCCGATGGGGTCGATGCTGTTTACGATCATTGCCGCTTTGGCGTAAATGGAACACGAGATAACCCGAGAACGAGTCACCGACTCCATCAAGAAGCGTCGCGACGCCGGCCTTGATCTGGGCGGCCGACCTCGCCCTATCACCGATAGCCAGATCCGCAACGCCATCCGTCTCGTCGAAAGTGGTGAACCGGCTGCGCAGGTGGCGCGGGACCTCGGAATGTCCAGGGCAATTTTCTACCGACGGGCACGCTCGCTCGTCGAATAGAGGGAAGACCTATTGTTCCCAAATGCCGCCATCGAACGGTCACAGAACACCGCAATTTATCGTTGAAGCTCACAGAATTGATGCACGCAGCGCCACTCGCAGTGTCAGCGGCGGCGCGTGGAGCTGTGGGTAGGATTCACCGCTGGCAGTGCGTGGTGGGGCGGTATGAATCGCAGCTAGCGGTCCGTGTCGCGTGTGTGCGTGGTCACGGGGCGTGGGGAAAACCCGACGCAGGGTAGGCGGTCAACGTGCTGTCGGCAGCTTGCCGACTCCCGTAGCGTTATTGCTATGAGTGAGAACACCCCCACGAACCCACACGAATCGGAGCCGCAGAGCGCCGATTCCGTGGAGTCCCAGACACCAGAAGAAGCGTCAGAATCGGACAGGTCAATCAGCGCCGAGTCGATCGTCAACGCGCCCCCAAACGCAGAGACTCCCGCGGCTGCGGAGACCCCCGAGGCCGCGAACGGCTCTGAGTCTTCGGGCAACGGCGCAGCCGACGAGTCCGCAGACACACCGTTGGCGACGGAGGCCGGACAGTTTCGGACGGCGCCCATGGATATGGAGGTTCCCTTCAGCCGCGGTGCCGCTCAGCAGTATGGATCGGCTCAACAGCACGGTGCCACTCAGCAGCACGGATCGGCTCACGGCCAGGAATCGCCAGCGACTGACCACCCAACGCAGCAGTACACGCAGGCCTATCCCCAGACCCGTGTGATGAATGCGAACTCCACGCAGGGGTTCTCGCAGCAAACACCCTCACAGCACCCCACTCAGGCGTACCCGCCCCAGCGCACCCACTCCTCCGGACCTGGCAATCTCCAGCAGCCCGGCACTCTGCAGCAGCCCGGCACTCTGCAGCAGCCCGGCTACCAGCCGCGCACCTACTCCACCCAGCAGCAAAGCCCGCAGCTGGGCCAGCACCCCAATCAGCTCCCTGCCCCCGTGCCCGGGACCAACGGTCAGATGTCGATGCAGCCGATGCCGCCACCTCGGCGGAAGATGCCGAAGTCGGAGAACGTCACCTATGCACCCGTGACAGGGGCAATGCCACTGACACGCGACGAAGCGACCGAGGTACCGGCCGACGGGCCGATCGAATGGCCGCACACTCGAGTCGGAATCGTGGGCGTCGCGAACCTCGTGCTCTCGGCCGTGATGGCTGTGGTCTGGGCCTGGATCCCGCTTGGCCTGCTATTCACCGGCTTCGGCGGAATCTTCGCCCTCGGCCTCGGCGTGCTCGCACTCGTCGCCTGGGTCGTCGTCCAACAGGGCGCGAACGTGTTCGAACGTTACAGGGCTGAACTCATCTACGGTGATCGCATCCCTGTTCCGAAGATCGCACGCAGTACCCGCGAATCGGGCTTCGGTCGCTTCTTCCATAACCGCTGGCTGCACGTGAAATCCGGCTCGTTCTGGCGTTCGACCGCCCACCACTACGTGAAGATGCTGCTCGGCGCGATCATCGTCGGCGGCACCATCGCCGGCATCTGCGGGGCAATCATCGGCATCTTCAGCGCCATCAATCCTGAGGGCATCACCGACTTCTTCTTCCGTGGAACCACCGGTGGGCTGGGGCGCACCGGCGTCGCCATCGGCTCTCTCATCGTCCTCGCCAGTTCGCTGGCGATCCTATGGTTTGCCCCGTACCTCGATAGGGCACTCGACCGCAGCCTCCTGCCGCCGGCACGCACCGCTGCCCTGCAGGCCGAGGTCACCGATCTCGACCGGGCCCGCATGGCCGGGATCGAAGCCGCGGGTGCGGAGCGACTGCGCATCGAACGCGACCTCCACGACGGAGCTCAGCCACGACTCGTCGCTCTGAGCATGACGCTGGGCATGGCGAAGTCGAAGATCGACAAGGATCCAGAACGCGCCAAAGAGCTCGTCTCCGAAGCCCACGCAGAGGCGAAGGGCATCGTCAACGAACTCCGCCAACTGGCACGTGGAATCCACCCTGCTGTGCTCACAGACCGCGGCCTCGACGCGGCCGTCTCCGCATTGGCCGGACGCTCGACGATTCCCGTCGAGGTCGACGTCCGACTGGCTGGGCGCATCGATCGAGAGGCCGAAGCCGTGGCCTACTTCGTCGTCGCGGAATGCCTGACGAACATCACCAAGCATTCGGGGGCAACACATGCCCGCGTGTTCATCGCCCCCATCGAGGCCGGCGTGCAGATCGTCGTCACCGACAACGGTCAGGGTGGTGCGCGCATCGATCGTTCGGGCCGCCACACAGGTATCGCCGGTTTGGTCGATCGCGTCGAAGCCGCTCGTGGGACACTGAACCTGACCAGCCCCGCAGGTGGGCCAACTACTGTCGTTGTGGAGGTGCCATGCGCATCGTAATTGCCGAAGACTCTGCCATCTTGCGAGCCGGACTCGAGAGGCTTCTGGTCGATGCCGGGCATGAAGTGATCGCCGCCGTCCCCGATGCCAACGAGCTCCTCGCCACAGTCCACAACACTCCGCCGGACCTCGCCATCATCGACGTGCGCATGCCGCCGACGTTCACCGACGAAGGAATCCGCGCCGCAGTCCTCATCCGCAAGCAGAACCCCGACGTCAAGGTGCTCGTGTTCAGCCAGTACGTGGAGGAGCAGTACGCATCCGAACTCATCGCTGAGAACACCGGCGGCTTCGGATACCTGCTCAAGGACCGAGTCGCCGATGTCGATGACTTTCTCACAGCCGTCGACGAGGTCGCCGCCGGCGGCACCGTCTTAGACCCTGAGGTCGTTTCGCAGATCCTCGTGCGCACGCGCAAGAAGGACGGGCTGTCCACGTTGAGCCCGCGCGAACTCGAAGTCCTCCAACTCATGGCCGAAGGCAAATCCAATGCCGCGATCGCCCGCACCCTCTACCTCAGTGCGGGAGCAGTTGAGAAGCACATCAGTTCGGTCTTCACCAAGTTCGGCCTCACCGCCGACACCTCGGACAACCGACGAATCCTCGCCGTCCTCACTTTCCTCGGAGCCTAGAATGCCTGCCACAGTCCACGTCAGCGAATCCACTCGCACGAGCATGCGCGTCGTCATCACGATCGCCGCCCTCGTCGTCCTCCTCGTCCCCATCGCCTTCAGCGTCTCTCACGGTGCCTCTCGTCTGAATTATGCGAAGCTCGAAGTCACAAAGCCGCTCTCGACCTCGACCACGGATCTGAAGTTCCTCCTCGACACCACTGCAAGAGTGACCGTCAAGACCACCGATACCGAGAAGCCCTCTGTCCGGCTCACCGCCACAGGGCCCCGTGACGAAGCCCCGACGCTGCAGGTGAGAGGCTCCGGCGATTCATCGACAGTGTCCATCGAAGAGCCCCGGCACCTAGAGAGTGCCGAGATGGTCGTCACTCTCCCCGAGAAGACCGCGAAGGAGATGAAGCTCGATTTCACCGGCGGACTCGGTGCCATCGAAGTGACCGGGGGCTACAAAGAGATCGTCGCCAACACCGATGGCGGCTCCGTCGATGTCAACGGTTCGGCCGAGCGTCTGCAGACGTCGACCGACTATGGGATGACTGACCTGAGCGGGACTTTCGGCACCATCGAATCTAAGACAGACGTGGGCACGCTCAACGGTTCGAACCTCAACGTGCGCGATCACGTCGACGTGGTGACCTCGACGGGAACGATCGATCTCGATTTCTCCAATGACATGGTTCCGATGTCCGGCATCGTTGCCAAGGCCGACGAAGGCACAATCGACATCCGACTGCCGCGTTTGGACCTGGCCCAGGAGAGGATGGCCGCCGAGGCTGCCGCCGCGAAGGGCGACGACAGTGACGGTGGCGACAAAGATCTGTTCTACCGCATCAATGCGAATTCGAATGATGGCGACCTTGACCTGGCCAAGGACCTCAAGAAGTACGACGCGGCGCGCGTGCCGAAGGATGCGAAGGGAAAGACGATCATCCCGGTGTCAGCGAGCGCTGACCTGGGTGCGATCACCATTGAGCAGAACTAGGCCCAGCAGAAGCTGGCGACAGCGAGGCTGGAGACAGCAGAACTAGACTGGTGCCTACGGTGCCCGTCGGTGCAACCGCCGGCGGGCACCGCCATCCGCTCAGCTGTCGACGGGCCTGTTGACTCGCGCACTCGCCGATCCACCGAACTCAGGGATGAGACATGCAGATCACCGTCTATGGAGCCACTGGAACCTTCGGTCGCCGACTCACGGCACACCTGCGTGAGGGCGGCCACTCAGTGATCGCCGCTCACCGCGGGATCGGCGTCGATACTTATAATGGGGAAGGCGTCACTGAGGCGGCGGAAGGCAGCGATGTCCTCGTCGACTGTGTCAACCGCATGACGAACAATCGGCACAAGGCGCTCGATTTCTTCTCCCGCAGTTCACGCTCGATCGCTCTGGCTGCGGCAGAGAATCCGGGGGCTGCGATGGTATGTCTGTCCATTGCGTTCCGGCCCGAGGTCGCCCAGTCCAAGCTGCTCGGCTACTACCAGGCCAAAGAGCTCCAGGAGCGGGTCTATCGCAGGTTGGTCCCCGCCGATCAGCTGCTGATGTTCCGCTCGACCCAATGGTTCGAACTTGTCGATTCGATGACGTTCACCGCGGGGCCAGTGGCGTTCGTGCCGAAGATGCGAGTCCAGGCCCTGGCCGCGGACGAAGCCGCCCGGATGATGTCCGAGGCGATCGACGCCGGGGAGCGTGGAACCATCGAGGTCGCCGGCCCCGAGATCAGCGACTTCCCGACGATCGCCGGCCAGATCGCCGCCAGAGAATCGAACCGAGATTCAGCTGTGCGCGACACCGAGCGCCCGGAACGTGGTCCGAAGATCGTTCCCGTCCCGATCCCCGGGCCTATGTCAGCCGAAGGTCTCATCCCCGAATCGCCGAGGCTCTCTGCCGTGACCGTCGACGATTGGCTGCATACCCGCTGAGCCCAGAGCTGCCATCGTCCTCATGGCCGGCAGTCAGCTGCTGACCGACAACCTTGCCAGGGCCCATGTCGACCCCGCCGAAGTGTGTTCGAGGCTGAGAATGGCGGGAATCCGACAGCGCGCCGAGGTGGCATGCGTGATCCTCGAGCCCACAGGTCAGATCAGCGTCACCCGAAGAGGGGCGCCGATCGATGACGAGATGCTGCGCGGCGTCATCGGAGCGGAGCGAATTCCCCGCGAGAGCTGAGCCCCGCGGCCACGCAGAGCTTGAGATCTCTTCCGCTCAGCCGTCGAGACCGAGGGCCCGCTCAGTCGTCGAGTCCGAGGACCCGCGCACCATTGCGCCACAGTACCGAGCGCATCCAATCATCGCCGAGGTCGAGTCCGGCCAGCCCCGAGATCTGATCCGCATAGGGGTAGGGAATGTTCGGGAAGTCCGAGCCGAGGATGATCTTGTCCTGCAGACCAGCCAAGCGTTCACGGTAAGCCGGGTCCACCTCGGCGGGGGAGGAGAAGAACCCTGACACGTACATCGTCGTGTCAAGGTGGACTCCGCTGTAATCCTCGGCGAGGCTGGCGAAGGCATCGTATTCGGGCATGCCCATGTGGGCGATGACGAAGCGCAGGGATGGGAACCGCTCAAGGACCTTCGCCACCGCCTGCGGACCGGTGTAGGTGCCGGGCAGAGGCTCGGAGCCGGCGTGGATGACGATGGGCACCTGCGCCTCGGCCAGTGCCGCCCACGCCCGATCGAGCACGGGGTCATCGGGGGAGAATCCGCCCACTTGAATGTGGACCTTGAACAGTCGGGCCCCGGCCGCCAGCGCCTCGGGGACGTAGTCGGCGGATTCCGGCTCCGCGTACAGGGTTGCGCAGTGGATGACGTCATCGTGGGCGGCGGCGAACTCGCGGTTCCACTCATTGAGCCAGGCGGCCATGCCCGGTTTGTGCGGGTAGGTCAGTGCCGGGATGGCACGGACGCCCAGGTCACGGAGGATCTGGAGGCGGGTCTCCGTGTCATAGCGGTAGTGGATCGGCCACGGATAGCCATAGCTGGCTTCGGCGGCGTCGAAGTATGCCCACACCTTGTCGAGGACGTTGGTCGGCAGGAAGTGAATGTGGATATCAGCGAGGCCGGGGATGCCCAGCGCCTCGAGGTAGCCCGGAATGTCGGCATCGGTGCGTGGCGGGGTATGTGACGGCGTGGTCGCCTCGCTGCGATGAGTCGCGCCCTTGCGATCGGGAAGTGTGAAGTCGTCCATGCCCACCACCTTAGGCGGTGGCCGCTGAGCAGGCTGAAACGGTGAGTACTGGGCGGGCCGAAACGATGGGCAGCGGTTCGGCTGTATCGGTGCCTGCGAAGCGGGCTCGTGTGTGTCCAGCCCTCACTCATGACATGAACTTAGACTGCCTGTATGGAGTTCACCGATCCGTACGAGATCGACGTCCCACCCGGCACACGTCACGTGGGTGAGGGGCCCTTCTGGACGCCCGGCGATACCGTGACGTGGTCGTTTCGACGATTCGATTTCGACCGCGACCACGCCGAGGTGCGCCGGCCGATGCGTGTGATCGAGGACGGGCCGGCCGGTGCCGTGCTGTGGATGGCCGGGGGCACCGAGACCGTCGACACGAGGATCGTCGGCTGGGAGGATTCGAATCCCCACGACGTTCCGCTTAAGGATCGTTTTCGCCCGCCCGCCGAGGCGCCGCGACGGATCAAGGCGCCCGGCAGCTGGCGCGGGCTCGGGGTACTCAAGATCGTCCCGCCAGGAGTTCCGTTCTCCGTGTGGGTGCTGCTCAAACCTGGTGCTTCCGGCAGCGGTTCCGGTGCCGTCGGAGGTTCCGGTGCCGTCGGAGGTTCGGAAGGCGATTCGGGCGCGGATGCTGTTCGTGCAGACTGGTACGTCAACCTCGAGACCACGCATCGTTGCACGGGTGATGCCATATACACGAGCGATCACATCCTCGACATCACATTCCCCGTCGACAGCATGCCCCTGCATACGACGTCCGGGCACGTGCGGTCCGGGAACACGTCGTCGGGGCACACTCTTCTCGACCCGAACGGAGCGGTGTTCAAGGACGTGGACGAGCTCGCCGCCGCAGCGAACTACGGTGCGTGGCCGCGTGAATGGTCGGACACCATTCGAAGCAACGGATCGGAACTGCTCGACCACCTCGGCGAGTTCACCTGGGCATTTGACTTAAAGTGGGAGACGAAGGCTCGGGAGCTCGCGAAAGAACCGTCGGTCTCGGATTCGTCGCGAAATCAGGAACATCATCGGATCCGAATTGGTTGCTACGACAAGGATTGGATCTAGGCGCTGTCGCTTCAGCCGCCAGAGGTTCAGCCCCACGGACACGTTACGACCGTGTGCAGACAGTGCGCGGCGTCGATGAAAGGAAGCATCTCGATGACGACAAACCACAGGATTCGCCTGAATTCTCGTCCGGTCGGAGAGCCGAAGGCGGAGAACTACCTCCTCGACGAGGTTGACCTGGGTTCGCCGCAGGACGGTGAGGTTCTGCTCCGGACTCTGTACCTCTCACTCGACCCCTATATGCGCGGTCGGATGTCGGACGCGAAGTCCTACGCGAAGCCGGTCGAACTTGGCGAGGTCATGGGCGGCGCCACGGTCTCGGAGGTCGTCGAGTCGAATTCGTCCGACTTCTCAGCCGGCGACACCGTCCTCGGCTACGGCGGCTGGCAGGAATTCTCCATCGAGAAGGCCGCACACCTGAGCCGCGTCGATCCCGAGATCGCTCCGATCAGCACCGCCCTCGGCGTGCTGGGCATGCCGGGCTTCACCGCATATGCAGGTCTGCTGGAGATCGGCCGTCCGCAGCCCGGTGAGACCGTGGCTGTCGCTGCTGCGACCGGTCCGGTCGGGTCTGTTGTCGGTCAGATCGCGAAGATCAAGGGCGCGAAGGCCGTCGGCATCGCCGGTGGGCCCGATAAGGTCGCCCACCTGAACGAGCTCGGCTTCGATGTGGCACTTGACCACAGGACTGGCAACCTCAAGAACGAACTCAAAGAATCGGTTCCACAGGGCATCGACGTCTACTTCGAGAACGTCGGCGGAGATGTCTTCAAGGCAGTGCTGCCACGCCTGAACACCTACGCACGTGTGCCGGTCTGCGGACTCGTCGCCAACTACAACCTCACCGAACTGCCCGAAGGTCCGGACCGTTCCGGTGCGCTCATGGGCAACATCCTCACGAGGTCACTCAACGTCCGCGGTTTCATCCAGACGGAATTCGTCGAGAAGCACCATGAGAACTTCCTGTCCGACATGAGCGGCTGGGTCAAGGAAGGAAAGGTCCGCTACCGCGAGGACATTCGCCCGGGACTGGACAAGGCTCCCGAATACTTCAACGACCTGCTTAACGGCCGCAACTTCGGCAAGATGGTCGTGGCCGTCGGCGCCGAGAGCTGAGTCAGCTCCACGGCGCTGCAGGCAGCTCCACGGCGCTGCAGGCAACACCAACATTCGGTAAGTTCTGGTCGAATTTCGTATGATTTTCGACCAGAACTTACCGACTGTTTCAGTTTCAGGCCACCTTTCATGCCCGAATGTCGCCGATCGCGGTCGCTTCGACTGGTCCGGCTACAACGGGGCGGCGAGTCCGGTTCGCCGTCAACTGGCACAGCAATGCGTTCTGCGATCCGCCCCCGACGACGTGGATGGTGCCGCAGGCGGACGAACGGCGCTCGACCACCTCATCGCCGGTGGATGTGCGAAACCTGCGTTCGTCGGGGGACCGTTCACTCTGCCGCAGGTCAGTGATCGTGCCCGCGGTGCGCGGGAGCGCGCAGCTGAGTCCGATCTCGACTTGGCGGTGTTCGAAACCGATGAGCTGACGATACTCGCAGGTCGCTCGATCGGAGAGCGCATCGTCTCCCTGTCGGAAGAAGAGCGCCCCGATGCCGTCTTCTGTGCCAATGACCTGCTTGCTGTGGGCTTCATGCAGGCGGTCGTCATGTTCTCCGCATTGCGCATCCCTGAGGATCTTGCGCTCATCGGCTATGACGACATCGACTACGCGTTTTCGACGATTGTGCCGTTGACCTCGATTCGGCAGTCGGCGGATCTGCTGGGACGCACCGCCGTCGAATCGCTGCTGGCGGAGAACGCATCGGGCGAGCAGACCCACCGGGATCAGAAGTTCACACCCGAACTCGTCGTTCGTCAGTCGACGAAAAACGTCTGAATCCGCCTCTGCCGGTCAGCGACCGAATCCAGCTCACCCCACCCCAGCTCGGCGCCCGCCAGGGGTCGGCGCTCACGCGAATGCCGTGAACACCTCGGCGGGGTCGAGTCCCAGGCTCAGAGCCAAGGTCAGGACGATGCGGGCCTTGCGAGCGTCGAGGATCCCGGCCGGGATGAGGCCAGACTCGAGCAGCCCGATCTCGCCGCCGGGGTAGCCGTAGGTGCGAGTCAGGCTCGCGCCCGAGCCTGGCCGCGATGCCAAGATCACGGGCATTTCTTCGCCGAGGCGGGTCACCGCTGGCACCAGATGGTCAGGGACGTGGCCGCCACCGACACCAGCGATGACGACACCGGAGAAACCGGGCCCGAGGAGCTGGGTCAGTGTCTCCTCGGGTTCGCCCATTCCCACCTCGGCGAGGGCGACCTTCGCAAGCGTTTCCGGCCGGGACAGGCCTGCGAACGGGGAGACACTCGCGGCGGGCGCGTGGGGGAGGCGGACTGTGTCCTCGCTGATCCACCCGATCGCGCCGAGGACCGGGCCGGAGGAAAATGCTGCGGTCGAGGTCACGTGGGACTTGCGGACGAAACGCGGATCATGGATCTCGTCGTTGAAGACCAGAGTTGAGGGCAGTCCACTGCTCAGCGGAGAGAGCGCCGTCAGTGCGGCGGCGCGCACGTTTGCCGGTCCGTCGGCACTGGGCAGGGTCGGGTTGCGCATGGCTCCGGTGGCTGCGATGTGAGTAGCGCAGTCGTTGAGCAACCAGAGGGCGAAGGCGCTCTCCTCGAGAGTGTCGGTGCCTTGTGTCAGGACGATGCCGTCGGCCTCGCTCGTGCGGGCCAGTTCGCGAACCTCGAAGAGCATATCGAGGGTGACATTGGCGCTCGAGACCTGTGACACCTGGGTGAAGTCAGCCTGCAGGTCCGGCCAGATCTGGTCGAGGCCGGCGGCTGCGGCGATCTCGGCCCCGCTCAGGGCCGGGGCCACGCCTCCCGACTGGTTCGAAGTCGATGCGATGGTTCCGCCGAGGGCGGCGACAAGGAGGCGGGGAGCATTCTGCGACATGAGCAAGATTCTATCGGCACTGCTCTGCAGGTTCGACGCTGGTGAGCGGGTTCGGTGTCATGGCCCTTTGCTAATCTCCAGGCATGGATCCTGACACCGTGCTCGCACTCGCTCATGACCAGGCGATCCAGTATCCGTCGGTGGAGATCGGCCACCCGTTCGGGCCGGAGAACACCGTGTACAAGGTGCGCGGAAAGATGTTCATGATGACCTTCGAACTGCGCGGTGTGCCCAGCATGAATCTCAAGATCGACCCGCTGGACGGGGAGGTGCTCAGTGATGCCTTTGCGGAGATCACTCCCGGATATCACATGAGCAAGAAGCACTGGATCACCGTGGCGGGTGCTGGCACAGCCGAAAGCGAGGACCCCGACGGTGCGACGGGAAACATCCTCGACGCTGACCTGCTCCATGATCTCGTCCTCGAGTCCTACTGCCTCGTTGTCGCGAAGCTGCCGAAGAAGGACCGCCCCGTTGACCCGAAGGCCTTCGGCGGGAGCGATGCGACATGAATCGCTCAGCGCCCCGCATCCGTCAGGCGGCGTCGACGAGTGCCGTTTCCTTACGATGCTCGACGGCGCCCGGTTCTGCGCTC
This sequence comes from Brevibacterium sp. UCMA 11754, assembly GCF_021532275.1. Classification (GTDB taxonomy): domain Bacteria; phylum Actinomycetota; class Actinomycetes; order Actinomycetales; family Brevibacteriaceae; genus Brevibacterium. Next base: position 63,517 of record NZ_JACBOT010000028.1, on the reverse strand, counting down.
CGCTGAGGTCGCTTTCTCCGGTTCCCGGTGACCCAAGCACCCAGAGTGACGGCGGCCCAGCCGATCACCACGCCGGCGATGTCATCGAGGATGTAGTGCCAGCCGAAGTAGAGTGTGGCGATTACCGTGGCCCCGAAGAAGATCCACATCAGCGTCTGTATCAGGGGCCTCTGCTGTGTGCGCATCATGAACAGGGCGGCTGCGAACGTCACGGAGACGTGCAACGAGGCGAACGCAGCCACGCCCTGAATCTGTCCGCTGCCGACCGGGTCGGCAAGAACATCAAGACGAGTGGAGATCAGTGACTGCTGCAAGTCGGTGACCCCGGTATCGGCCAGGCCGCGGTAGAGCTCTGGCCGGGAAAATGCAGGCCCAAGAGCGGGCAGGATGTAGTAGCTGACCGTGCCCAGCACCCAGTTGAGACACAGCGTCGTGGCATACCAGGCACCGATGGCGAGGTTGCGACTGAGGATGAGAACTGCCCCGAGGCTGATGGGGATAAGCGGGAGATAGGCGAGATAGACGACAGAGAACACCTCGGCCATGAACCCGGTGCCGAACAGATCGTGCAGGAACACAGCGGGATTGATTCCCCCGCTGAACCACAGATCGGAATGCGAAAGCTCTTGGTCGTAGAGAACTCCCTCCCGGTAGGTCGGAAGGTCACTCTTGAGGTTTCGGTAACTGAGATAGCAGATGTAGAAACTCATCATGCCCGCGGTGATGCACAGGATACGACGGAGACTCCACTCGTTCCTCACGACTTCGAACATCCCGTTGGGCAGATGCTTCCAGCCGCTCCTCCTCACCGCATCCACGACGATGCCCACGCCGAAGAACAGCAGCGCCAGCAACGGCATCCGGATATAGGCGGGTCCGAGGAAGCCATCCGGGTCCCGGAGCGGCCGACCGAGGTAGATCGAAGAAGCCAGGGCAACCATTGCGACAACAATAGAAAGCAGCATGGCGAAGGTGTAGGGCCATCGTCGTATCCGAGTCATCGGCACACGGTATAACAATTCGGTATCGTTATGCCGAATTCAGTGGCCCGTGTCACGAGCTGAACAAAGCATGAATAATGGCCCAATAGTCGACTGCTTGTGCGCCGTCCGAATACGACCTGTGCGCCACCCGAAAGCGAGTCGTGCGCGATGCGAGAGGCGTGCACGCTTCGATCCCCCGTGGTCCGTGCACCCGAAATTGGCAACGGGCCCCACCGGCGCAGAGAATGGGTGATATGTCCGCCCTCAGCTCCGCCCTCGCCTACCGGCGACTGCTCGATACGAATGCCACCTTGAGCATGCTGCGGGCCGACCATCTCCCGGTTATGGCAGCAACACTGGGCACTCACCTGGGCAAGCCCGGCACCCGAATCTCCACTGAAGACCTGCACGAGTCCATCGATTCGGACCTCGAGGAGCTGCGCGACCACTTCGAGCTGTCCCCGCGAACTGCCAAGGCCTACTGCGATGATTGGCGTCGGGCGGAGATCCTCGTCCGCCGACCGGCCACCTCGGCGAGAGGCGAGACCTACGAACTCTCCGCGGCGGGATTCGACGCCATCCGAATGCTCGAACAGCTGCGGACTCCACCGCAGACCGCGACCGAATCACGATTGGTCAGCCTCGCCCAATCGGTGCGGCAGCTGGCCATCGACACCGACCCGGACAGTTCCCGTCGGTTGGAATCCCTGCGAGCCGAACGTGACCGCATCGATGCTGAGATCGCCCGTGTCCGCCGCGGAGACCCCCGCTCGATCGTCCTCGACCGGCGCCGGGCGAATGAGCGCGTCGGCGACATCCTCCAGCAGGCGCAGGGGCTGCCCGCCGACTTCGCACGTGTCCGCGCCCGCTTCGAAGAGCTCAACCAGGAACTGCGGATCTCAATCCTCGCCGCCGAGGACTCACAGTCCCAGGTACTCGACGAGGTCTTCCGCGGAGTCGACCTCATCGAATCCTCTGATGAGGGCAGAACCTTCTCCGCCTTCTCCCAACTCGTCCGCGATCCTGAGCAGGCCTCGGCCTTCGACGAAGATATCGCAGCGATCCTCGACCGCGACTTCTCAGCGACGCTGACGGCCGAGACCCGCCGCTCATTGCGCACCCTCATGCGGCAGATGAAGGACGGCTCACGCGAAGTCTCCGACATCCTGTCCGAATTCGCCCGCGGTCTGCGCCGCTACGTCCACTCCCACGAATTCCAACGCGATCGCGTGATGCGCACCCTGATCCAGGATGCCTTGGCCGCGGCAGCACCGGTTTCACAGGTCCGCAAACCCTACGACAGCCTCGGCGTGGATCTGGAGCTTTCGAGCGTCGCATTGGCCAGCGTCGGGGAGGTCGTTCTCCACGACCCCACCGAGTTCGATGCCGGTGTCGAACTGGGCGAGGCGACCGAGACCGAGGTCGACTTCGCTGAACTCATCGCCGTCGCAAGGGAATCCGAGATCGACTTCTCCGAACTGTCCGATAACGTCAATCAGGCCATCCATGGATCCGAGCAGATCTCCGTCGCCGAGGTGCTCGACCAGTTCCCGGCCTCACAGGGCCTGGCGAGCGTCGTCGGTCTCCTGTCCCTGGCCAGCACCTATGGACACGTCGATTCCGTAGCGCGAGACCGACTCGAATGGGCAGGGGTCGACGGAATTGGGCGCAGCGCCACGATCCGCCGCCACTACTTCACCGAAGGCATCACACTATGAACGATTCCGCAGACGCACCTACCGAGTCTGGCGAGTCCGCCCAGAATCCGAGTGGGCTGTGGTTTCAGGACACCGGCACCTTGGGTGAGCGCACCCGCAGGGTTCTGCTCGAACTGCTCAAGGGTCCCTATGTCTCCGGTGCACAGAGTCCGCAGCTGTGGTCGGCTCTGGTCGCCGACGAGTCCATTGTGCGATCACGGCTGCACGACCTGTTCTTGGAGCTCGTCATCGACAAGATAGACGAATTCGCCTTCACCCGCAAGGTCGTCTCCGAGGAGATCGACGTGCCCGCTGCGGTGCGCAGCGAACGGCTGACCTTCCTCGATACCGCCATGCTTCTCGTCCTGCGGCAGCTGCTGCTGGCCGCACCCGGCGAGCGGCGTGTGATCGTCGATCGCGAGGAGGTCTACGAACGCCTCGCGATCTATCGCACAGGCGACGAATCGACGTTCCAGCGCAATCTCAATGGTGCCTGGAGCCGGATGAGCAACCGTCTGCGCGTCCTCCACAAGGCAGGCGAGGAGCGTTTCGAAATCTCGCCGATGGTGAAGTTCCTCATCGACGAGGACCAGGTGCGTGAGCTCATCGACGTCTACGAACGCATCACCTCGGGAGAGGCCAAGGGCTCCATCGCCGAGGCGGGGCTCAGTTCCCATGCGACCGACGATCCTGACGATCCCGAAGGCTCCGATCCTGATTCCGGACTCGGCACCGACGACTCCGAGGAGGACGAGGCGTGACCGAAGCCCTCTTCCCGCTCGATGCCGCACTCATCGCTGACCAGGCCCGCGCCCGCGGCACCGATCGTCCCGACGTCGGCAGCCAGTGGAGGCTGTCTGAGATCCAGATCGCGAACTGGGGCACCTTCGACGCCGACATCCACCGCATCCCTGTCTCCCACAAGGGCCACCTGATCACCGGACCTTCGGGTTCGGGCAAGTCCTCACTGCTCGACGGCATCGCCGCCGTGCTCACTCCGGACAAGTGGCTGCGCTTCAACGTCGCAGCCCAGACTGCGGGCAGTCGGGTCGATCAGCGCAGTCTCGTCAGCTATGTCCGCGGCGCGTGGACCCGCACAGCGGATTCCGATGAGGACCGTGTCGTGAGCAAGTACCTGCGTCCGCGTGCCACGTGGAGCGGCATCATCCTCCGCTACGACAATGGCACGGACCGTCCGCTGTCGCTGGCCAGGCTCTTCTTCATCAAGGGCTCCGGGACGAAGATGACCGACCTGTCCGATGTCTGTATCCTCGAACGGGCAGGCCTCGACCTCGCCGACCTGCAGCAGTACGCGCGGTCCGGTCTCGAGACCCGGAAGCTCAAGACTGAGCATCCTGAAGCACTCATCACCTCAAACGGTTCCCACGCCAGGTTCTACGCCCGGATGCGCAAGGTCTTCGGTATGGCCAGCGAATCGGCGCTGCAGCTGCTGCACAAGACCCAATCGGCCAAGAGCCTCGACAGTCTCGACCGCCTCTTCCGCGACCACATGCTCGAACCGCCGGTCACCTTCGACCTGGCAGAGACCGCGGTCAACCAGTTCGGAGACCTCAAGGACGCCCACGACCACGTGGTCGAACTGCGCCGTCAACGCGACCACCTCCTGCAGCTGCGCGAGGCCTCGAACCGATACGACTCCGCCCACGAGTCCGCGGCGAAGTCGATCGCCCTCAACGATGCCCTGCTGCCGTTCCAGAAGCGGCGCGAACTCGACCTCATGCGCTCAGATCTCTCATCCCAGCGCCGGGAGCTCGTCGAAATCGAAGTCGCTGCCGATCGGGCCAAGAAGGACTATGACGCCGCGGTCGACGAATACGACCTCGCCCGCCGTGCCACCCTCGACCTCGGCGGTTCGGAGGCCGAACACCTGCAGCAGCGCATCGACACGGCCGAAACCGAACGCCGCGCCATCGCCGACCGGTGGGCCAGCCTCGAGCGACAGCTGAAGCAGGCAGACATCGAAGCGGTGCCCACCTCGGCGACTGAATTCGCCGAACTCCAAGCCCAGATCGCCTCCACCCTCGACGAGAAGACACAGGCCGCAGGACCCAGCCATGCCGACCATGATCGCTTCTCGAAGGCCCGCGCACGTGTGAGGGACCTCGAAGCCGAGATCGATTCCCTGCGTCGTTCCGGTTCGACCGTGCCGGGCAACCTGCTCCAGATCCGACAGGAACTGGCCGAGGGCACCGGACTGAGTGAGAAGGCACTGCCCTTCGCCGCCGAACTCATCGAAGTCGATCCCGACCAGGCCGCCTGGACCGGTGCGATCGAACGCGTGCTGCGTCCGCTGGCTCTCACGGTGCTTGTGCGCAGCGAAAACCTCGGTGCGGTCCGGTCCTGGGTCGACTCCCATCGGATCAAGGGACGACTCGTATTTGAGGAGATCCCCGCGCACGCCGCGAAACGACGACCCGTCAACAGCACGAAGTCCCTGGTCAACAAGGTCACTGTCGCCGAAACCGGATTCGGGGAGTGGGTGCATTCGACCTTGTCCGAACGCTTCGACTTCGCCTGTGTCGAGCGCCCCGACGAACTCGATGACCATCCCCGTGCTGTGACGATGAAGGGCCAGGTCAAGACATCCCGGACCCGCTATGAGAAGGATGACCGGCGGCGCATCGACGACCGCAGCCAATGGGTCCTCGGTGACCGGGAGAACAAACTCGAAGCCCTCATTGCCGCCCTGAAAGACGCCCAGGCGGAACTTGACGAGGCACAGGCCATCGTAGAAACCGCGAACGCGGAGACCGCACAGGCCCACCGGCGGAAGGGCATCCTCGCCGGGATCCGCGAACAGTCCTGGCGCGATGTGGACCTGGCCGGGGCCAAGGAGACGATCGCCACCCTGGAGAAGGCGCTGCGCGAACTCGAGGACGCAGACGGTGACCTGCAGCAGGCGATCGGAGCCGAACGCGAAGCCCGTGCGGCGAAGGAATCCGCCGAGGCTGCCACCCGCGACTGCGACTATGCCCTGCGTCGGGCGAACGAAGAGATCACCGGTCTGCGGGCAGGTCTCAGCCGTCTCGAGGATGACGTCAGCGCCGGGCACATCCCCGAGGTGGATCCGACGATCGCCGAGCAGCTCGAGGCCCGGTTTGCAAAGATCCAGCGCAGCATCAAGCGCGAATCTCTGCCCGAAATCGGCCAGCAGGTCTCCCAGGCTCTGCAGTCGGAGAAGGACAAGGCACAGGCCGTGGCGAGCGAAGCCGGTCAGGCCGTGACCAGGCTGGCCGCGGAGTTCAAGGCCGCATGGTCCTCGGTCGCCTCCGATCTCACTGCCGACGTCGCCGATCGACACGACTACCTGGGGATGCTCGACGAAATCCTGGCCCACGGTTTGCCCGATCACGAGAACAGATTTCGGGACCTGCTGCGACAGCGCTCCCGCGATCTCATCGGCGAACTCCTCAACGAGATCCACGCCGCCCCACGTGAAATCGAGGACCGGGTCGCACCGATCAATTCTTCCCTCCTGCGGTCCCAGTTCGACGAGGGACGATATCTGCGGTTGAAGGTCAAGACCCGCCGGAGTGAGACCGTCAACGCCTTCATCTCCGATCTCCGCAAGGTCGCCGGCGGCACCTGGGGCGAAGAGGATATGGAAACTGCGGAGGACAAGTACGACACCCTCGCCGAGGTGATGCGTCGGTTCTCCTCGAGCGAGTACGTTGACAAGGTGTGGAAGAACCAATGCCTCGACACTCGACTGCACGTGAGCTTCCTGGCCGAGGAGATCGACGACCACGGTCGCGCCCACGCCACCTACGATTCCGGTGCGGCGATGTCCGGCGGTCAGCAGCAGAAGCTCGTGATCTTCTGCCTCGCAGCGGCACTGCGCTACCAGTTGGCCGATCCGGACGAGGCGATCTCGAAGTACGGCACGATCATCCTCGATGAGGCCTTCGACAAGGCCGACACCAGGTACACGCGCATGGCGCTCAACATCTTCATTGAGTTCGGATTCCACATGGTCCTGGCCACCCCACAGAAGCTGCTGCAGACCATCGAACCCTATGTCGGTGCGGCGACCTCGATCGAGAACCCGAGCCGGCAGAAGACACTTGCAGCGACCATGGTCTGGGACGAGGAGAACGGCGACGTGCCGAGCAGTGACGATGGCGGCAATGGTTCCGGTGGTGAGACCGACGATGAGAGCTGACCAGGTGAGGCGGCGATGACGATGCTCACCGTCGCCGAGGCGCGGGCGAAGGCGCGTACCCGCCTGCGCTCGTCGATGTCGACCTGGGCCACCCGGCCCGACCCTGTCGTCGTCGAGATCGCCCTGCATCCGCCCACTGAGAAACAGGTGCTCGAGGACCAGGCAGCCGCCATGGAATGGGCCGGGACCTGGCGGACGATCGCCGCCCCCGATGCCAGTGATTCGAAGTCGGAGAATCTGAACGGCCCGAGTATCGACTGGACTGAACGCTCCTGGGCGCGCATCGGCCGTCAACAGATCCCACTGCGCCTGCGGCTAGGATCACCGGAGGCTGTGGCGAACTTCGTCGACGGTGACGACGCAAGACAATGGCGCCTCCTGCGGGACCGGACCGCAATGATCAGGTCGCGGTTCGAGGATCAGCACGGATCCGCCTCGGCGATCAAAGCTCATGCGAAACGGATCCTCGGACTTGAACACACCGAGTTCGCCACACTCCTCGACGTCGTCGAATGGTTGCGCAATCACCCCGTGGGAACCCTGCGGCCCCGACAGCTGCCCATCCGCGGGGTCGACTCGAAATGGTTCGAAACACACCGCTCCCTGGTCACGGCACTGCTGGAAGCATCCGGGAGACCCGATGCGGTCGACGTTCTCGATGCCGAACCTCGGATTCGGATGCGCATCCTCGACCCGGAGCTCACACCGTCAGGACTCAGCGACATCAGCGCGCCAGTAACTCAGCTCAGCGATCTGGCGATCGCGCCGCGGCTCGTCTTCGTCTTCGAGAACCTCGAATCGGTGCTCGCGATGCCCGATTGGGCCGATGCTGTGGCTGTGCACGGCTCTGGTTATGCCGTGGACAACGTCGCCGGCCTGACCTGGGTGCACGGGGCGCATGTCCTCTATTGGGGCGATCTTGATTCGCACGGCTTCGCGATCCTCTCCCGGCTGCGCAAGCACCTGCCGCACGTGGACTCGACGCTCATGAACGAGGGCACTCTCACCGACCACAAGGACCTGTGGGTCCAGGAGCCGAAACCCCACACAGGGGTGTTCACGGAGCTGACTGGGACGGAAGCGCGGGCGCTGAACCGCCTGCGTGCCGAAGGCGACGTTCGACTCGAGCAGGAGCGCATCCCGTGGGCCACCGCGCTCGCCGCACTGAAAGCAAAGGCCGCCTCGGCGGGGGAGTCTGCAGACGCGTCGAATAAGTCTTCGGCCTCGCCAGGGGAGCCGACAACCTCGGCGGGTGAATCCGCAGCCCCGCGAGGGGCAGAGGGATGACCGACCGGCCCCGCGGAGGGCTGGCTGCCCTCTGCATTGCCGAATTGGCCAGCTGGGGACTGCTCTACTACTCGCTGCCAGTGGCGGTGACTCCGATCTCTGCCGATATGGGCTGGAGCCACACCACTGTGACTGCGGCACTGACCCTCGGGTTCATCGTCTCCGCGCTCGCCGGCGTGCGCGTCGGAAAGCTGCTCGACGCGCACGGGCCCAGAACGCTCATGAGCATCGGCACGCTCATCGGCATCGTCGCGCTGCTGCTCGTGGCAGCAGCACCGAATCTCTTCGTCTTCTTCCTCGCGTGGGTGCTGGCCGGATTCGCCCAGGCCGCCACCCTCTATCCGCCGGCGTTCGCTGTCGTCACCCGCTGGTACGGAGCCGAGCGAACCAAGCCACTGACAACGATCACGCTGGTCGGCGGCCTCGCCTCGACGGTGTTCGCCCCGATCATCGCCTGGCTCATCGACTCGTGGGGCTGGCGACCGGCCTATGTCATCCTTGCCGGCGTCCTGGCCGTGACGGCTCTGCCGATGCACTGGTTCTTCCTCAACCGCGGGTGGACCGATGAGATGTCGCGGAATTCGACGGTGCCGTCGCGTGCGGAGATCCGCAGCATCACACGATCCCCGAAGTTCGTCATCCTCCAGATCGCCGTCGCGCTGGCGACCTTCACCCTCTTTGCCGTCACGATCAACATCATCCCCCTCATCATCGAGCGTGGAGCCGGGTACTCGCTCGCCGCGAGCGCTCTGGGACTTGTCGGATTCGGACAGGTTTCCGGACGGTTCTTCTATCCGGCGTTTGAACGGCGCACGAGCTCACGGGCGCGAACCGTGCTGCTGCTCGGCACTGGAGCTGTCGGACTGTGGCTGCTCGCCTTCGTGCCGGGTCCCGTCTGGCTGCTCATCGGCATTGCGATGATCGCCGGTGGTGTCCGGGGATGCATCACGCTGCTGCAGGCGACTGCCGTGGCCGACCGGTGGGGAACCGCAAACTTCGGGGCGATCAACGGCGTCTTCGTCGCTCCCATCACCGCCGGTACCGCTCTGGCACCGGTGGCAGGCCCGGCCCTCGCCGGAGTCGTCAGCGGCTATCCGATGATGGCGATTGTGATGGCCGCGCTCCTGACCGGGGCGACGGTGCTGTCAGCACGGACGTGAGGGACGCGTTTTCGGCACCGGCACGGGCTGTGGAACAGCATCTGAAAGATGCGTTGCACGAGTTACCACAACACCGAAGCGTGTAAAGAATTCGTCGATTTTTTTACACGTTTCAAGGACGTAGTAAATTGCTTGTCATGTTTTCTGTCAGCTCGTGATTTCAGCCGACGGAGGATGTTCACGGAAGCGGATCATCATCTAGTCTGGACGCGTGCCTGATGCGTTGTTTTCAGACCCCCGGCTAGCTGGAGTCTACGATTCGCTTGACCCGGACCGGAGCGACCTCGACATGTATGTCGACGTCGCCAAAAGGTTCGGGGCCAGTGAAGTTCTTGACGTTGGCTGTGGAACAGGAACATTGGCCGCCCTTCTGGCTGGATTGGAGATTTCCGCTCTGGGCCTCGATCCCGCGTCGGCCTCTATCGACATCGCACAGTCGAAGGTGGTTTCTGACTTCGCTGAGTTCGTCGTCGGCGAGGCTCCTGACATTGCTGACGATCCTGCTCGGCACCGCGGCTTTGACCTGGCAACTATGACTGCGAATGTTGCGCAAGTTTTTCTCGACGATGATGAATGGCTGGCCACCCTTCGGGCAATACACTCTTGTCTTCGCCCGTCGGGATGCCTGGTTTTCGAAGCCAGACGACCCTCCGATCGTGCCTGGAACCGCTGGACCAAAGAACTGACCTGGCGAGTAGTCGACGTCGATGGTGAGGGACCGGTCGAGACGTGGGTGCAGGTCACCGAGGTCAATGGCGAGTACGTCTCCTTTGACTCACCGACGATCTTCCACAGTGATGGTGAACGAATCAATTCCACGTCGACCTTGCGCTTCCGAACCGAAGACGCGGTGAAAGGCTCACTGACAGACGCTGGCTTCGGCACCATCAATGTCCACGACCTTCCCTATGCTCCCGGGCGCGGATGGCTCTTCATCGCGTCTGCCTGAGTCGCGCTGGATAACTTGAGTCGGCTTGGACAGATTCTGCCCTTCTGCGCTGTCGATCAAGGACTCGTTTTAGACTGATTGCCATGTCGATGCCCGAGGTGAAGCCAGTGCGAGGTCACCGACCTCCGTTGCGCCGACACCAACGCGAGGCACTTGACGCACTTACGAGTTCAGTCAGCGCCGACTCTCGCCGGTCATGGATCGTGTTGCCGCCTGGCGCAGGGAAGACCCGTGTCGGCATCGAACACGCCAAGAACCTGCTTGACGACGGGCACGTCTCCACAGTCGTGGCCTTCGGCCCGAACACCGCCATCCAGACTCAGTGGGCGAACGCGTGGAACAGCCACAGTTCCGATCGCCTCGGCGACGGTGCCGACGACGCCGCTGACGAGCCCGCCGCTGACGCCGTCGACGAGCACGCCGCCTTCGACGAGCCCGACGCCGACCACGCCGACCGCGCCGGTCTCGACCGGAGACTCACCACCCGGTTCAGCGCGCTGACCTACCAATCGCTCGCTGTCTTCGATGATGACCGCGGAAGCACGAAGAACCTCCTCGACGAACTCGCTCCTGGAGGGCGGGAACTCGTCGACCGCCTCGGCGATGTTGGACCTCTGCTGCTCATCCTCGACGAATGCCACCACCTGCTCGACGTGTGGGGCAGCCTGTTGACCGAACTCCTCGACCTGCTCCCTGAAGTCTGGGTGCTCGGACTCACAGCCACTCCTCCCGGAACAATGACGACAGCACAGTCAGAGCTGGTGACCGGTCTGTTCTCCGACATTCGCTACTCCGCTTCGATCCCTGCAGTCGTCAGAGAAGGCGATCTGGCTCCATTCGCGGACCTCGTGTGGGTGACGACCCCGACGAACGAGGAGAACAGCTGGCTATCGGGGCAGGCTGTGCGATTCACCGAACTCATCACCGACATCCTCGACCCTACTCAGGGCTCGGTGCCGTTCCTCGAATGGGTCGACAGGCGGTTCCTGGGCACCCGAGAGCACGTTGTCAGTTGGGCGGCCATGAGCCGCTCGACACCGGAACTGTGCTCGGCTGCGCTGCGGCTGCACCACACGGATCTGCTCCGTTTGCCTCCCGGTGCCAGTCCCGCCGAACAGCATCGCCGCAATCCCGATTCCGAGGACTGGGCGCTGCTCATCGACGATTGGATGCGCCACCACCTGATGGCCTCCGAGGACTCCAAAGACATCGAACTCGCCGAGGTGATCCGTCGTGCCCTGCCCGCAATCGGGTACCGCTGGACCCGGAACGGCATACGGGCGGGACGCTCACCCGTCGACCGCGTGATCGCCTACTCGGCGTCGAAGCCACAGGCGACGAGCGAGATCATCTGCGCCGAGGCGGCCAACCTTCAAGAACGCATGCGGATGCTGGTCCTCTGCGACTTCGAATCGCTGACAGCGACGCTGCCGGCCGACGTCAGCAGGGTGATCAGCGAACGCTCCGGTTCGGCCCTGCTCGTTCTCGAAACACTCGTCTCCGATGCCCGCACCTCCGGCCTCCGACCACTGCTCGTCTCCGGCAAGACCGTGGCTGGAGCTCCGGAGGTACTCGACGAGCTGCGTGCTCGGATCGCCGTATCCGACGATTCCCTGGCTTCTCGCTTGCAGGTGAGCGAACCGGTGTCGGGAATCAGCCGACTCGAGGGTCCGTGGACCAGCCGGACGTGGGTTCCCTATGTGACCGACTTCTTCACCACGGGCAGGACTCAGGTGCTCATCGGCACCCGCGCCCTCCTCGGCGAAGGTTGGGATGCACCGGCCATCACCGGATTGATCGACTTGAGCACCGCGACCACACCGACGGCGGTGACGCAGACCCGCGGCCGTGCGCTGCGGCGAGACCCTTTCCAGGCACACAAGGTCGGGCTCAACTGGACCGTCGTCTGCGTCAGCCCCGATCACCCACGCGGTAACCAGGACTGGGGGCGTCTCGTGCGCAAACACGACGGCTTCTTCGGCACGGACTCTGAGGGTGAGGTCGTCGACGGAGTGGCTCATATCGATTCCGCGTTCTCGCCCTACGAGCCTCCCCCTCCCGATATGGCAGACGAGATCAATGCGCGGATGATCGCCCGATCCCAGGACCGCGGGGAGATCGCCCAGCGGTGGCAGGTCGGCAGTGACTATCAAGACGAGGAGATGCGCTCGGTGCGAATCCTTCAGCGCACCGGCCATCGACGCACCGAACAGTCGAGCCTCACCTCAGCCGACCCCATTCGCAACGGCGATGTCAGCGTTGTGCCGCGCCACCTCGGCGGGGATCCGGGGCACATCCTGCCATTCCGAGTGAGGACTGCCACGGTCGTGGCCTGGATGGGGCTTGGACTGATTCTCCTGCTGCTGGGTGTGGCGCTCGCCGGCATCGGCGGTGTGGTGCTCATGGTGCTCGGCTTCGGACTCTGGGTGAGCCTGCCGGTGGTGCTGTCCGTAGCCGGAAAACGACGAACTCGGCTCTATGCGAAGCCGCCGACGGTGGGCCAACTTGCCGGTGCCGTCGCCGATGCCCTGCACAGTGCGGGGTTGAGCAAGACCGGATCGGACTCGGTGCGTGTACGCGTCGACGCGAGTGGGGATCTGCGGTGTCATCTCGATGCGGAAGCCCAGTCCGCGGAGGTCTTCGCGCTCGCCCTCGACGAGGCGGTGTCCCCGATCGCCGACCCGAGGTATCTGGTTCCTCGCTGGTCCTTGCCGCAGTCATCGATTGGAGCGCGCGGACTGTGGGAACGTCTGAAGGTCGGGTGGTCGAATGCGCAGCAGAGCGATCCGGTCTGGCACGCGGTGCCTTCAGCTCTCGGCACGAGAAGAGAATCGGCAATGGCGTATTCGCGAGCGTGGAACCGGTGGATCGGCGGCGGTGAAGCGATCTACACGAGGAACCCGGAAGGTGCAGGCGTCCTTACCGCGTATCGCGGAACGAATCCGATGCAGATGACTTCTGTGCTGCGGACATCCTGGCACTGAGCTTCGGACCGTGAGATTCGGGCCGTGTGCCTCTGACCGTGAGCTTCGGACATTGATACCTGGTCCGGCGGTGCTGTCTCTGACTTCACACCCGCAGACCGCTGACCTCGGGGATAGACTGAAACCGCGGTACCAGCCTGTGTCGGCACTCTGACTGGGATGCTGATGGAGGTCCACCCAGGAGCTGTGAGAGCTCCACGTGTTTCAACGGAAGGAATCCTATGCCCACCGTCGCCGGAAACATTGTCGATACGCTCGTGGCCAGCGGAGTCAAGCGGGTCTACGGGATCCCGGGAGATTCGCTCAACGGCTTCACCGATGCCCTGCGCGTCAACCCTCAGCTCGAATGGGTCCACGTCCGCCATGAAGAGGCGGCATCCTTCGCCGCCAGCGGCGAGGCCGCACTGACCGGTGAACTCGCCGTCTGCGCAGGCAGCTGCGGACCGGGAAACCTCCACCTCATCAACGGACTCTACGATGCCCAGCGCTCCCGTGTGCCAGTGCTCGCCATCGCCGCTCACATCCCCAGCGATGAGATCGGCTCGAACTACTTCCAGGAAACCCACCCGACCGAGCTGTTCCGCGAATGCAGCGTCTACGTCGAACACGTGGCGACCGCGGAGCAGATGCCGCGCCTGCTGCGCATCGCCATGCGCGAGGCCATCGAGAAGCGCGGTGTTGCCGTTCTCGTCATCCCAGGTGACGTCGGGCTCACCGATATCTCTGCCGCCGCCGAGGTGGTTCGGTCCTACGCGCCCCGGGTGATCCCCGCCGAATCCCAGCTTGAAGCCGCTGCGAAGGCGCTGAACAAAAGCAAGAAGGTCACGATCCTCGCCGGCGCCGGAACGCAGGGTGCTCATGACGAACTCATCGCCATCGCCGCCAAGCTCCAGGCGCCGATCGTGCACTCGCTGCGCGGCAAGGAGTTCATCGAATACGACAACCCCTACGACGTGGGTATGACCGGGCTGCTCGGCTTCTCCTCCGGCTACCATGCGCTCAAAGACTGCGACACCCTGCTCATGTTGGGCACCGACCTGCCTTATCAGCAGTTCTATCCCGAGGACGCGACGGTCATCCAGGCCGATGTCAGGGGCTCCCAGATCGGCCGGCGAACACGCGTCGACATCGGTTTGGTGGGCACAGTGGCCGACACAGTCGGCGAGCTCCTGCCGTTGATCAAGCCGAGCCGCAGCAGTTCGCATCTGAAGTCGATGACCAAGCATTACGGCAAGACCCGCAAGGACCTCGACGAACTCGCCACCCCGTCGAAGCGGACGATCCACCCGCAGTACCTGACGCGCCTCATCGACGAGATGGCCGATGACGACGCTGTGTTCGTCCCCGATGTGGGCTCACCTGTCGTTTGGGCTGCCAGGTATCTGACCATGAACGGCAGGCGCCGGCTGATCGGGTCCTTCAGCCACGGGTCGATGGCCAACGCCCTGTCCCAAAGCGTCGGCGTGCAGGCCTCCCATCCTGACCGGCAGACGATCGCGCTCGCCGGCGACGGCGGACTCGCGATGCTGTTGGGAGAACTCATCACCCTGACGCAGAACAAGCTGCCGGTCAAGACTGTCGTCTACAACAACTCCTCGCTGAACTTCGTGGAGTTGGAGATGAAGGCCGCTGGCTTCGTCACGTTCGGGACTGAACTGTCGAACCCCGACTTCTCCACCATCGCCGAGGCGGTCGGCATCAAGGGCTTCCGCGTCGAGAAGTCGAAGGACCTGCCGAAGGTCGTCAAGGAGTTCCTCGCCTACGACGGGGCCGCGGTCCTTGACGTGGTCACCGAGCGCCAGGAACTGTCCATGCCGCCGACGATCACTGCCGAACAGGCCAAGGGCTTCGCCCTCTATGCGGTCCGCACGGTGCTCTCCGGCAAGGGCGACGAACTCATCGACCTGGCGCGCACGAACATCCGCCAGTTGTTCTGAAGGTCGCGCCCAAACGGTCGGTAAGTCCGAGTCGAATCTGAGCTTGTCAGCGACTCGGACTTACCGACCGTTTGAGTTGCAGCGTTTTTACGCGATCGGGTAGTCCGCCAGAGCCTGCGCGGTGACCAGCGCCGCGGTCATAGCCTCGTGGCCCTTGTCTTCCTGAGAGCCTTCGAGTCCGGCACGGTCGAGTCCCTGCTGTTCGGTATCGCAGGTGAGCACCCCGAAGCCGACTGGTTTGCGGGAGTCGATGGCAACGCGGTTGAGGCCATCGGTGGCTGCTTGGCACACATAGTCGAAGTGCGGGGTGCCGCCGCGGATGACGACGCCAAGGGCGACGACCGCGTCGAAGTGCGGTGCCAGTCGGGCTGCGGCGATGGGCAGCTCGAAGCTTCCCGGGACCCGCACCAGGGTGGCTTGGGCCCCAGCTTCGGCGGCCGCCCGCTGGGCGCCGTCGACCAGGCCGTCCATGATCTGTGTGTGCCAGGATGCTGCGATGATAGCGACTCGAGTATCGGCCGCGGAGACGGCGAGTTCGGGTGCTCCGGAATGTGCCATGGGTAAGTCCTTTCGTAGCGGCCGTGATGGCCGGAAGAGTCAGTGGTGATGAGTACGAATCAGTTGAAGTGCCTGATCAGCAGTGGAGTCGCTCAGCAGTGGTGCTTCTCAGCGATGGTCGCCGAGGCTGTGGCGCTGCCGACCACCGAGGGCAGGGTCAGCGTGTGGTGCATGCGCTCGCGCTTGGTGTTCAGGTAGTTCGAGTTCTCCGGCCGCGCTGGGATCTCAAGCGGAACGACGGCCTCGATCGTGATTCCCAGTGCTTCGAGCGCCCGGGTCTTGTCCGGGTTGTTCGTCAGCAGACGGATACGAGTTAGGCCGATGGAGCGCAGGATCTCCGCGGCTGCACGATAGTCACGGTCATCGTCGTGGAAGCCGAGCTCACGGTTCGCATCCACGGTGTCCAGCCCCCGATCCTGCAGGGCGTAGGCGCGGAGTTTGTTGCTCAATCCGATTCCGCGGCCCTCGTGACCGGTCATATAGATCACGGCACCACCCTCGTCGGAGATGCGCTGCAGTGCCAGATCCAGCTGCTCCCCGCAGTCGCAGCGGTGAGATCCGAAGACATCCCCGGTCAGGCACTCCGAATGCACTCGAACCAGGGGAGCGGGCCCGCGAAGTGAAGGGTCCTGACCCGCCGGTTCATGGGTAACGGCGGCAGAATCGATCCCGGAGAACACGCCGAGGTGGTCGTGGCCGTCGATCGTGAATGCGCGGGCACTGAAGCTCCCGTGCTTAGTTGGCAGCGGCACCTCCGCCGAGGCTTCGATCGCCTGCGGGTTCGCCTCATCCGTCGCGCCTTCGCGATCCGACTCATTCAGGTAGTCGATGAGTCCTTCGATCGAGACCATGACCAGCTTGTGGGTATCGGCGAACTCGCGCAGGGAGTCGAAGCGCATCATCGAACCGTCGTCATGGACGACCTCGCCGATCATCGCCACGGGAGCAGCCCCGGCCAGTCGTGCGAACTCGACTCCAGCCTCGGTGTGGCCTGGGCGTTCACGGACTCCACCGGACTTGGCGATGAGCGGGAACACATGCCCGGGGCGTGTGATCGATGCCGGATCGGGGGCTGCCGCGGCAAGGTGACGTCCGGTCAAGGCACGCTCGGCGGCACTGATTCCGGTGCTCACGCCGACCGCGTCGCAGCTGATCGTGTAGGCGGTTCCCTTCGGGTCTTCGTTCGTGGAGACCATGGGCGGCAGGTCGAGTGCCGCGGCACGCTCAGCATCCATGGGTGCACAGATGACTCCAGAGGTGTAGCGGACGAAGAAGCCCATGGTGGCCGCCTCGGCGAACTCGGCGGCCATAATGAGATCGCCTTCGTTCTCGCGGTCCTCATCATCGACGACGACGATGGGCTGGCCCGCCGCGAAGGCAGCGATCGCGTCCTCGATCGGATCGAGCCGCGCAGCGGTTGGGTCGGTATCAGGCATTGTCGGCTCCTTGGCGGGTGCTGCTGTCGGTTGAGTTGAAGAGAGTGGTTGTCTCGGCAGATGTGGCAGATGTGGCAGATGTGGCAGATGTGGCAGATGCGGCAGGTTCCGCAGGAGCGGTGACCTCTGTGTGGAACGAGAGCAGGCGGGCGGTGTACTTCGCGAGCACGTCCACCTCGACGTTGACCGGATCGCCGGGGGCCAGATCGCCGAACGTGGTGTGGGTCAACGTGGCCGGGATGAGTCCGACCTCGACCCAGGCACTGGTCTCGCTGGGTTCTGATACGGCTGTCAGAGTCAGCGAGACGCCGTTGAGGGCGATGGACCCCTTGGTGGCGGTGTAGGGAGCCAGAGAGTTCGGGATGCCGATGCGTAATATCGACCACTCATCGAAGTCGTCGCGGCTCAGCAGTTCACCGCACCCGTCGACATGTCCCTGCACCACATGCCCATCGAAGCGCCCCGAGGCGGGTGTGCACCTCTCCAGGTTGACTCGGTCCCCGGTGCGCAAGGCTCCCAGTCCGGTCAGTCGCAGGGTCTCGCCCATCACCTCGGCGGTGAAGGGTCCTTGCACCTCGGCGGTGAAGGCACCCGGCGATTCGGAAGGTGCACCGTCGGGCGGCGAGGATGCTTCGTCCCTGACCGAGGTCAGACACACGCCGTTGACGGCCAGCGAGCCGCCGAGTCCGAGGTCGTCGACGAGTTCCTTGGCGTCGATGGTGATGACAGCCGAATCGTCCCTGCGGTCGATAGCTGCGACGATGCCGAGCTCTTCGATGATGCCGGTGAACATGTGCCCTCCGAGTGAGTGTGCGATCAGTGAGTGGATGGTGCGTCAGATGGTGTAGTTGTCAGTGCTGCCGGAACTCGAACCGCTGCCCGAGCCCGTGACGAAGTGGAGAAGCACGTCGGGTCCAAGTCGCGCGACTGCAGGTTCGGCGGTCTCGTCGGGAACCAGACCGACCGCCTCACTCAGTGTCGACGTGCCCAGGCCCGACAGGCTGGATTTCCCCGCGCCCACCAGCAGCGGAGCCTGATAGCAGAAGACTTCGTCGACTGCACCGGCGGCGAAGAAGGCGCCGAGCACGCTGGGCCCACCCTCAACAAGGATGTGACGCAGACCGCGGGCATGCAGTTCGCCCAGTGCTGCAGTGATGTCGCGTGTGCGAAGGTGAATCGTGTCGGGGTTGAGTGCGAGGAAAGATTCCTGAGGCAGGGAGGTCAGCCCGAGCACGATGGGCACCGGCTGGGTTTCCAGCGGTTCACCGCCTGGTCCCCTGGCATTGAGTCGGGGGTCATCGGCCAGGACCGTTCCGGTGCCGACGAGGATGCCGTCGACCCGGGACCGAAACTCATGTGAATGCTCTCGCGATTCCGCCGAGGTGATCCACTGGCTGGTCCCATCGGAGGCAGCGACCATGCCATCAAGACTCTGCGCGATCTTCACCGTGACGAAGGGACGCTCGGCATCGACAGCACGACGCCACCTGGCGTTGAGAGCCGAGGACTCGTCATGGCCCAGGCCCGAGCGGACCCGGACCCCCGCCTCGGCGAGGGTGGCCCCACCACCGGCGGCGACGCCGTTGGAATCGGGCAGTGCGAAGACGACGTCGGGGATGCCGGCATCGATGATCGTCTGGGTGCACGGCCCGGTCCGGCCGGTGTGATTGCACGGCTCCAGGGTCACGAACAGGGTGGAGGCGGCGAGGTCGACGCCGAGGTCGATGGCCGTGGTGATGGCGTCCACCTCGGCGTGGGGACTGCCTGCGCCTGCATGATGGCCGACGACGATCTGCGAGTCCCTCGTCAGAATCGCGGCTCCAACCAGAGGATTCGCGCCCCGGTGACCGTTTCGCGCGGCCTGCAGGGCAGCGGACATCGCGGTCGTTTCGAGATCGGTGAACCCCGCGTGCATGAAAAAACCTCCCGAACTGATGCCGGGAGGGAGGATATTGCGGGTGCAACTGTCAGAGCGTGCAGACGTGTGCGACAGCGCATTGGGATGCACCGAATCACAGCGACCGCGGTCGCCATGCTCCTCCCATCCAGACTCTGACTGTCGGTTTCGGAATTTCACCAAGTCAACCTCCTGCACGAATGCAGTCGGCTCGCGGACTATCACCGCCGGTACGGATTTTCACCGTCCCCGGAACATGTGACCACAGATTAGCATGACCCTCGCCGAGGTGGCCATGATGTCCGTCACATGAGAAGTGCAGGTGCCCTGCCGCAGTTCTTGCGATATTGCATAACCAAGGTATATAAAAGAGTTATGGATGATGTTGATTCGGCGGAGCTCGTCACTGACCTTGTCGTTGTCTCCTCGCGTCTGACCAGGGCGTTGAGGCAAGTGGTCGGCAATGAAAGTGACCTTGTCGCGTTGCGTGCGCTCAGCGTGGTCGAGCAGTACCAGCCTGTCCGGGTGGGGCATTTCGCACAGGGATATCTGTGCTCGCAGCCTGCTGCGACCAAGGTCTTGGCCAGACTCGAAGTGGCTGGATACGTCCTTCGCGAAGCCAGCCCCAGTGACAGGCGGGCCTCACAGTTCTCACTGACGGAGGCGGGCCGTGCGCGGTTGGCCGAGAACCGCACCATCTTGGTCGAGCGGATGGAGCCCTACTTCGAGGCTCTGACTCCCGACGACAGGCTCAGTGTCCATCGGGCGCTGGGACTGGTCTCGAAGTATCTGCAGGAACAGCATCCCGTAGATGTTGACGAAGTCCAGCAGGACGAGACGCACACCGGCTGACGAAGACACATCAGGCCAACAACAGCGAAACACGAAATATAGACGAAAGGGTGCGCAGGAACAGCAATGAGCGTGTCACCAGGTAATGAAGCACAGACGAAGGATGGGGAGGGCGCGGAACCATCTATTCTGCGTCAACCACGAGCAGTATGGGCAGTCGCGTTCGCCGCGGTCATCGCGTTCATGGGTATCGGTCTGGTTGACCCGATTCTGCCCGCGATCTCCGCCGAACTCCACGCGTCCCCGTCGCAGTCGATGCTGCTGTTCACCAGCTACCTGTTCATCACCGGCGGCATGATGTTCTTCACGAGCTTCGTGTCCTCCCGGATCGGTGCGAAGACCACGTTGCTCATCGGCCTCATCCTCATCGTCGCGTTCTCCGCCCTGGCCGGTTTCTCTGGCAGCGTCGACCAGATCATCGGCTTCCGTGCCGGTTGGGGGCTGGGCAACGCGCTCTTCATCTCCACCGCGCTCTCAACCATCGTCGGTGCTGCCTCCGGTGGTGCCGACAAAGCGATCATCCTCTACGAGGCGGCTCTGGGCATCGGCATTGCGACCGGACCTCTGCTGGGTGGCCTGCTGGGCGGAATCTCCTGGCGCGGACCGTTCTTCGGCACCGCTGTTCTCATGGCCATCGGCTTCATCGCCATCGTGATCCTGCTGCCCGGCGGGAAGACCGACACCGGCATCAGGACCTCGCCCGAGCCGATCAAGCTCAGTGCCACCTTCCGGGCGCTTGCGCGTCCCGGCGTCCTCGTGCTGGGCATCGCCGCATTGCTGTACAACTTCGGCTTCTTCATTCTCCTGGCCTACAGCCCATTCCCTGTCGAGGCGGCCGCGGCGAAGGCCGGCATCGAGGACTTCGGGGCCATGGGCCTCGGTTATGTCTTCTTCGGCTGGGGCATGTGCGTGGCAATCACCTCCGTTTTCGGGGCGCCGCTTCTGACCAAGCGCATCGGGCGTCGCCGCAGCCTCGTCGTCGCGTTGATCGCACTGGCTGTGCTGCTGGCAGTGATGGGATTCCTCGTCGAGTCTTTCGTCGGCATTATCGTCTGCGTCATTGTGGCTGGCCTGATTCTGGGCGTGCTCAATACTGTCTTCACCGAATCAGCGATGGAAGTCAGTGATCTGCCTCGTCCTGTGGCTTCGGGGACCTACTCGGGTGTGCGCTTCATCGGAGGCGCGGTCGCACCGATTGTGGCCGGCATCGTCTCCGAGTCGATCGGTACCGGAGCACCGTACTTCTTCGGCACTGCAGTGGTGTTCTTGGCCGTCGTCGTCATCGCCGTCGGTTGGAAGACTCTGCGCCGCGTCGATGGCCACATCGACGAAGCCCCGGTTGACGAGGCCTATGCGCTGACTGGCGGAGATGCCTGAACCGAGAGCTTTGACGGCGAAGAGCTGCGTGCTCCGAATGTTCGTCTGAGGTGATGCGGCAGGGGCGTTCGAGAAGATGTGTCTTCTCGGGCGCTTCTTGCGTAGTAGTGCCGTTGTGGTTGGCCCAGTCGATCATTTCATCACACTGTTCATTTCACGTTCCAGATCTGGAACACCGCGAATGCGCGGATTCGGGTCACTATGTAGCACAATTGGTATCGCACTCCCTGTGCAGAGACGATATTTTTCCTACACGAAGGTCACCATGTCCTACGACGCGAACAGCGCCTACAACGCGAACAACGCCTATCCTGCTGGCCCCGGTGCCGCTGGCCCAGGTGCTATGGGTCCTGGTGGCCAGATCCGTGGGGCGGCCAGCCCCGATGATCTCTCGCTTCCTCTCTACGGCGCATCATTCGGCCAGGCCGTCAAGCGCTTCTTCAAGAAGTACGCCAAGTTCTCCGGACGTGCATCGCGCAGCGAATACTGGTTCGCCTACCTGTTCCTCGGCTTGCTCAGCATCGTCCCGGTGGTCCTCTACTCGATCGGTTTCGGGATGAGCGCGGCGACTGCGTCGATGGCGTCGGCGGATCCTTACGCGATGCAGTCTGCCTCTCCGTCGGGTGGAGCGATTGCTCTGATCGCGATCGGCGGCATCCTCCTGCTGATCATCGGTCTTGCCACCATCATTCCGCATCTGGCGATCATCTGGCGCCGGCTTCACGACGCGAATCTCGCCGGGCCGTTCTTCTTCCTGTCATTCATCCCCGGTGTCGGCTCGATCATCCTCATTGTCCTCATGATTCTTCCCTCCAAACCGGAGGGGCAGCGCTTCGACGTGTGAGCGCCTGAACGCTTACGTTGTCGCAGGACTCTCATGGGGGTATCCGCGCCTCTAACGAACTGAAGCTGCCGCATGCACATCGTGCATGCGGCAGCTTTTTGCTGTGTGGGTGTGGCCAGATCATCGTCGTGATTGATTGTTGCCAACGATTCGGAGCTTGGCGGGCATCGTGTCTGAGGTTCGCCGCACTCTATTGCGCGAGCGCGGGACAGCCTACCGTCAAGGAATCATGACATACGATGGGAACACGACATACCCCGCCCGCTGCTGTGCTGATTGTCCGTTCATATTTGGCGCTGTCGGCGAGACCCGCGAGGCTGCACGTGCTGACGACCTGTCTTTGCCGCTCTATGAGGCGTCGTTCGAAGAGGCGATCAAGCGCTTCTTCAAGAAGTACACCACATTCTCAGGGCGCGCATCCCGCAGCGAGTATTGGTGGGTGGTTCTTTTCTACCTCGGGCTGAATTGGATCCCGCTGATTTTTTTGCTGGTTGGCTCGTCGTATGCTTCCTCGCCGACCGCTTCAGAATCCGGCACAGCGTTGGCTGTCGTCGGAGGAATTCTGATGTTCATCGCGTACTTCGGCACTATTGTTCCCCTCTTGGCGATCTCATGGAGGCGACTCCACGATGGTGGCTTCGCAGGACCGCTGTATCTTCTGATTTTCGTTCCAGGCGTAGGCGGGATGATGGTGTTCATCCTGATGCTCATGCCTCCCGAACCAAAAGGGCAGCGCTTCGACGCATGAACGACTCACCGTGTATGGCGTGAGCCATCGGCCTCTGTATTAGAGGGCGCCCCCTACTGTCAGTGGCAATTCATTCCCGGACTTCCAAATGGCACCGTTGGTTCCTCGCAGCGCCTCGTTCGCTTCGAAACCTACCGTTGCAACAGTAGGTTTTAGTGCCAGCTAGGCGCTGTGCTTCTGACATTCGTCAGTCCAGGCCGCCTCGATGCTCACCTATGACACGCAGCGGTGGCTCTCGCTCGTGGCTCTCGCTATCCGGCGGTATCAGAGACGCCGGCCCTCGCACTCATGGACTTGATGAACGACCACACCATCGCGGCGAAGACGAGCGCCCAGACGGTCAGCGCGATCCAGTACCACTGAGCGCCGATCCAGGAGATGACCGGCACGTCGTCGACCTTGCCCACGTTCGTGCTCGCCACGGAGTACATTCCCATGGGGAAGACCATGCTCCACAGCCCGGCCGAGTATCCCAAGGGGATGCGGTGACGGAAGTGCCGCCACAGCCCGGCGATGACAAGCGCAGGGATGAGCCAGGTCGAGATTGCCCACAGGATCGCCGAGGCGCCGGCGATGATGACGGTCGTCGCCGCGAAGATAGGGGACGTCCCGCCTTCGAGGATCTTCGAGCCCGCGACCACGGAGATGGCCAGAGCGCCCATCATCACCCAGTACGGGGCATCGAGGCCCTCTGGGCCGATGCGCTGGAGCAGTGCCCTCGTTCCCACGAAGACTGCGCAGACGAGGTAGAGCCCGATGCCGACGCTCCAGGCGATCACCGCGATGACCGCGAGCGCGGAGCCGAAGCTGACTCCAGACGCAGTGTCTTGATTCGGCAGATGCGCCATCAGCCCGGACGCGGCGACGGCAACGGACTGAGCCGCGACCACGCAGACGAACCAGGTTCCATTGACCTGAAGGAGTATGGGAGAGGCCGAAGAGCTGAGCACGGCGGAGAAGGGGATGAGATATCCCAGGATCAGCCAAGCGATAAGGCCGAGGCCGAAGATCGCGAGAGCGAAACGAAAGTGCCCCTGCCCCTCCAAGGCCGTCGCAAGGACATTGGTCGCTGCGACGAAGGTGAAGAACCCGAAGGCCTTCGACGGATCGTGGAGATCGGCACGCAGCTCATCGCTGTGCGAGCAGGCGCGCCAGATGACGAGCGTCAGGAAGAAGCCGTAGAGAATCACGGCCAGCCAGAACAGG
This sequence comes from Brevibacterium sp. UCMA 11754, assembly GCF_021532275.1. Classification (GTDB taxonomy): domain Bacteria; phylum Actinomycetota; class Actinomycetes; order Actinomycetales; family Brevibacteriaceae; genus Brevibacterium. Next base: position 39,419 of record NZ_JACBOT010000028.1, on the reverse strand, counting down.
GCGGTCGACAGTGCGGTCAGGCCCTTGAGATGCGCGCCGACGGACATGATTCCGGTGGCCATGACGGACGCGAAGCACCCTGGTGTGACCGTGCCCGGGCTCAGGCCCCACCTTGTCTGGAGGTGTGCCATGCTCGTCTGTCCCTTGCTCATTCCTCCATTATCGACTTTTTGTGGGATTGGAGACATTCGGGAAAATGTGGGTAGATTGTTCAGCTTCGACCATTATAGTTACTTATGAGTAACTTGACCTGCGTCAGACGGAACGGCTTTGTCAGTGCCCATGTGGCGTAATGTGCTTGGCAGTGGAACGTGAGTGACCCGCGTTCCTGGCGTCAGCGGCCAGCACACGGTCGATATAGTCGCACACACTGGGAGCAGTACGAATGCAGAGCACTTCACAGACGCTCATCGATGAGACGGAACGGGCAATCAGTCAAGTCAGCCTCCGCGAATGGGGGATGTCGGGAAAGCGCGGAGACGTGTTCTCCGGAATCGACCTCGACGTACCTCCCGGAGCAATCTCCATCATTCAGGGCCCCGCCGGTTCGGGCAAGACATCCCTGCTGCTGTCGATCGCCGGGCGCATGCGCGTGGACACCGGCGAGGGTCACGTGGGCGAACTCGACATTCGCAAACAGGCCCGTCGCGTGCGTGAACAGGTGTCCGTCGGCCACGTCGCTGGTCTCACCGACCTCGAGAACGACTTCACTCTCGCCCAGCACCTCGCCGAGCGACTCATCATGCTTCAGCCCTGGTATAAACCCTGGGTCTCGAAGTCCTCCCTGCACGAGGTCATCGAAGTCATTCGCGAGACCTTCACTTCCGCCACCGAGGTGATCGACCGTCTTCCCGAGGGGAACTTCTCCGCGTCTGACGCCAAGGACGCCGACTTCCTCATCGATGACGAGGGCAAGGCCTTCGTCTCCGAACTCAGCGAGCTGCAGAAGTTCCTCCTCGAACTCGGCCTCGCCAGCCTCGCCCAGGCCCCGGTCATCGTCCTCGACAACATCGACTATCTGCGCGAGCGCGAAGACCGTGCCCGCGCATGGGCGGCAATCCTCATCTACCAGGAGCTGCGACGCAAACGCGATCCAGAGCATCCGCTCACGGTCATCGCCTCCTGCGAAGATTCCTCCGACGTCGACCTCGTCCTCGACGCGCTGTCCACGGAGGTCTCACCCACCTCGGCGGACAGATTTTCCCTAACGCGGCAGCCCCGTCACTGAGGTAACTGCCTCCATCAGCTTTTCCGAATCAGACCCGACAATAAGGTGTTTCTGCGATGTTCTCTCTGCCTTGGCTCGAACTCTCTCGCTTCAAGCGGCACACGATCACTCGACTGGCGATCATCGTCGTTGCCGTCATCCCCGCGATCTACGGCGGCCTCTACCTGGCCTCCAACTGGGCGCCGACCGACAACCTCGACAAGCTCCAGGCAGCCGTGGTCAACACAGACGAAGGGGCCGAGAAGCCTGGCTCCGAAGGCGAGAGGCTCCAGGCAGGCGATGAGCTCGTCGACCAGATCACCCCCAAGGGTGAGGGTGGATTCGACTGGCAGGAGGCATCTTTGAAAGAGGCCAACGACGGCCTCGCCGAAGGCAAGTACTTTGCTGTCCTCGAGATCCCGAAGAACTTCTCCGAGCGACTCGTCTCGACCGGGGGAGATGATCCCGAGCAGGCAGGACTGAATCTGCGCACCGATGATGCGCGCAATTTCATCGTGGGACAGATGGCTGGAACCATCCTCAACGAGATCAAATCCGGACTGAACGAGACCACCACGGCCGAATACGTCACGGAGGTCTACCTCGGTTTCAATGACATCCATTCCTCGACGAAAAAGGCCGTCGACGGGGCGAGGCAGCTCAACGACGGTGCCGTCGATCTCCACGACGGAACGGGCGAGCTCTCCGACGGTGCGCATACCCTCGACAAGGGAGTCGGCACGCTGCAGACCGGCATCGGTGACCTCGATGAGGGGGCCGGTGAGCTGAAAAAGGGCAGCGGCGATCTGAAGACCGGCGCAGATAAGCTGGCCAAGAGCACGACCGAGGCGAAGAACGGTTCGAAGAAGGTCGCCGACGGTGCCGGGCAGGTCGCCGACGGAACGGGCCAGTTGCGCGATACAGCTGACGAGGCCACGGACAAGGCCGAGGACCTCAAAGACAAGGCCGACGACCTCGTCGACGGGACACGGCCCAAGCTGAACCAGGCGGAGGACGACTTCGACTCGGCGCGGAACACGGTCAACGGCGACATGGATGACCGGGTCGCGCAGCTGCGCGAAGACTACCCCGACGATCCGAATGTGGCGAAGCTAGCCGATGACATGGACAACCTCGGCGGGGATCTGGACAAGGCCCACGGGCGAGCGTCGAAGGCGGCAGATGAGGCTAAGGATCTCGAAGATCCGGTCAAGAACGCCGTCGACGACGTCATGGGCAAGATCCGGGAGGCCGACAAGAAGATCGGCAAACTCGACGACGGCGCACAGAAGGTGGCCACAGGAGCTGACGACCTGCACTCCGGGCTGATCAAACTCGACGCCGGTGCAGGCGACCTGGCCAAGGGTGCCGGCGACCTCAATGACGGCGTCATCCAACTCAAGGACGGCACCGAGAAGGCCAAGACGGGCGTCGCCGACCTCAAGGACGGATCCTCGCAGCTTGCCGATGGATCCGATGAACTCGACAAGGGTGCGAAGAAGCTCGTCGACGGCTCGGGAGAGCTCGCCGACAAGCTCGCCGATGGCCTCAAGCAGATCCCGACCTATGACAAATCCGATCGCGAGAACCGTTCGGACGTCGTCGCTGTGCCCGTCGATGCCCAGAAGCTCAAGGACAACTCCGTGGACGCCTACGGCGAGGGCCTGGCCGCGTTCTTCGTCTCCCTGGCACTGTGGATCGGCGGCATGATCACCTACATGGTCATCAACGCGATCCCGTACCGCGCACTGATGTCATCGGCGAAGTCCTCCCGAATCGCCTGGGCCGGCTACGTGCCTGGCCTCCTGTTCGGGATAGCCCAAGTCGCGGTGCTCTACGGAGTCCTCACCTTTGCCCTCGATTTCTCCGCGGGCAGCTGGTTGTGGACCCTATTGTTCTCGATCCTCGTGGCGGCCAGCTTCCACGCGGTCCACCAACTCTGCGTCGCGGCCTTGGGAGGTGTCGGCAGACTTGTCGCCCTGGTCCTGCTCATGGTCCAGATCGCCTCGGCGGGAGGCACCTATCCGGTGCAGACGGCGCCTGGCATCTTCCAGATCATCTCGCCCTTCCTGCCCATGACCCACGCGGTCAACGGCCTGCGGACCCTGATCGCCGGCGGGGACATGTTCATCGCCGCTCAGTCGGCAGTCGTCCTGCTGCTGATGACCGCGATCTGTCTGGTGGCAACCATGTTCGTCTGCGGCCGAAAGCGCACGGTCACGCTGACCCAGCTGCACCCGAGCCTGTCGCTGTAGGGCCTGATCCTCGCCGAGGCGTCGGTGCGTCGGCGCGCACCGCCGTCACCGTCGTCCCCGTTGTCCGGGGCGGGCAAGTCGGCGAAAAGAGGCGGTCAATCATCATCGAAATACCGCAGGTATCGCTGTGGTTCCTGGAGGAAGCGTCTCCAATGGTCGACCATGTCGAGCCGATCCCATGTGGATTCGCGCAGCCCCCATTCCCCGACCTCGACGAGTTTGGCACCCTCTGCGCGGGCGAGGACGGGGGAGTGGGTGGCCATAATGGTCTGCAGCCCCGCGCGATCTCGCGCTCGGATGAGCTGCAGCAGGGTGAGTGAGGCGGTGAAGGACAGGGCGCTTTCCGGTTCGTCGAGGACCCACAGCCCCAAATCCATGAACTTCCCCGTCAACATCTCGATGAACATCTCACCGTGAGACTGCTGCGAGTAGTGGTGGCCGCGGCCGGCGCCGATCTCCATCAGGTAGGCCATGTTCTCGTGCATTGTTTCAGCGCGGAGGAAGAAGGCGCCCCGTTTGGAAGCCGCGCCGCGGACGATCTGCACGTGTTCGCTCAACTCCGGGACTTCCTCGGCGTGGTCTCGAACCTCCCATCCCGTGCCGCCTCCGTGCGGAAGGTCGAGGGCGGTGGCCAGTGCTTCGATGAGCGTCGACTTGCCCGAGCCGTTCTCGCCGACGAATACGGTTGTGCGCTCGAACTCGAAGCCGTCCAGAAAGTCGCGCACAGCAGGAAGGTCATGCAGCCATGGGCTGAGCTCTGGCGGAGAGTGCGCATGTTTGATCACCGACCGCAGCGGCAGATCTACCCGGGAATCCATGTGTCCGAATGTAGACGACGGTATGGACATGACAATTCTGGGCAACGGCGCCGAGGCAGCTGGCGAAGACGGCTGACGTGCCGACGGGTCGGCCCCCGCTGCTAACCCCTACCCGAACGCAAGCCGGAGTGCCAGGATCACCAGCACGATAGCGATGATGATGTCGAGGACCTGCCACACCCGCGGCCTGGCAAGATATCGCGAGAGACCTCGGGCACCGAAGCCGATTCCGAGGAACCAGGCGAGAGATCCGAACATCGCCCCGAGCGTGAACGGCAATGCTCCGCCGGAACCCTGCTGATTCGCCAGGTTGCCGAGCATGACGACGGTGTCGAGGTAGACCCCAGGATTGAGGAACGTCAGAGCCAGGGTCGTCGCGATGATGGACTTCAGACTGCGCTGATGTGTATCCGCCGTCAGCCCCGATGCCTCGCGCGCAGATTTCAGGCTTCCCCACGCATACCAGAGCAGATAGGCCACACCAAGCCACCGCAGGATCTCCAACGCCCACGGTGCCAGGAGCACGATCGCTCCGATGCCGACGGTGCCCGCGCCGATGAGCAGGACGTCAGCGAGGATGCAGATCGTAAGCACGACGCCGAGGTGCTCACGCCGAATACCCTGGCGCAGGACGAGGGCGTTCTGCGGGCCGACGGCGATGATGAGCGACCAACCGGCAAGGGTTCCGCTGATGAGATGAGTGAGCACGGAGACAGACTATGACGCACGAATGGATAAGAAAAACAACATAGTCTTCATCTGATGCACAATTGCTTCATGAACATCGATCACGTCAAAGCTCTGGCTGCCGTCGTCGACGAGGGGACTGTGGAAGGAGGAGCATTCGTCCTGGGCGTCACGCCCTCGGCGACGAGCCAGCGCATCCGCACGCTCGAATCCCGCATCGGGCAGGTGCTCATTCGCCGCACGAACCCCATCACCGTCACCGAGGCGGGGGAGGCGGTCCTGAAATATGCGCGCGAGATCGAGCTTCTCGAGTCCGAAACCATGGATCGTCTCCATGGCATCGACGTCGGGGCCCCGGACGGGGCCGGTTCCGCCCCGTCCCACGGACGCAGGAGGGTCCCGACGGTGCTGCGGATCGGGGTCAACGCAGATTCGCTGGCGACCTGGTTCCGCCCGATCTTCGCCGAGGTGGCGAAGTGGGACGATATCGTCATTCGCATTGAGGTTGCCGACCAGAACGTTGCCCTGCCCCTGCTGACGTCGGGGGAGGTGCTCGGCACCATCACCTCTGCGGCCTCCGGCGGCTACGGCACTCAGGTGCAGAGGCTCGGGTCCATGCGCTACATCGCCGTCGCATCGAAGGGGCTCCTGAGCAGACACCGTGCCCTCGGCGGTCAGGCCGGATCCGGTGTGATCAGGTCCGGTACCGACGCCGAGGTGGACCTCGGATCCCTGCCGATGGTGAATTTCGGTAAGGATGATGATCTGCAGTTCGCCTTCCTGCGCAGGGTGGGGATCACCAGCATCCCTCCGATGTCAGTCGTGCCCAGCTCCTCGGAATTCGCAGTCGCGGTCGAGGCCGGGGTCGGCTGGGGGCTGATCCCGATCATGCAGCTGGGAGACCTCAGCGATGACCTCGTGCCGATCTCGGCGGACCCGACCATCGACGTGGGCCTGTACTGGCATCACTGGAATCTCGCTTCTGAGAAGCTCGGTCGACTCACCGAAGCTCTCCAGCGGGCCGCAGCCCAGATGCGGTGAGCCTGCCGGTCGCATCGTAGACGGCTCAGCTGCTTGGCTCGAGTACCTTCGCGATCAGCCACCTGAGCTGATCGAGCGCGGCATCGACGGTGACGCGCTCGGGAGTCACGATCGAGTGCAGAGCCAGCCCGTCGAGCATGGTGAATAGCGCAACGGAGGTGGAAGTCACCTCGGCGGGGTCGATATGCCCCTCCATGGCCAGGATCCCAAGCCAGCGATGCAGGCACTCATAGGTGAAGTCGTGGCCGTACTCGAGGAGCCTGCGGGTCACGGCCCGGCGTTCGGGTCCGAGGGCGCTGATATGCATCGTGAGCCACAGCTCGAGCTGCATATCGCGGTGCTCGTGGCTGGGCAGGAACTGCGCGCAGCACTCGAAGAGGCGATCGACCGGATCCAGGCCGGATTCGGAGATCGAGAAGTCCTTGACTGCGGTTTGCATGGAGCCGCGAGCGATGGCCTCGTGCAGGTCAGCCTGGGTGGGGAAGTAGTGACGCAGCGTCGAGGCACCGATCCCAGCCTCTTTGGCGACCGCCCGCACACTGAGGTTGGTCTGTCCGGGCGGAGCCTGCTCAGCCAGACGGATTGCCGCAGAGATGATGTCATCGCGTCGCGACATTCGTGCTCCTCTCGGCCTCGCGCATCATTGCTGTCTCCTGTATAGTACAACGTACTAGCACGCTGTGCCAGAAGGATGGGTTCCTGCGTCGAGATTGACCATGACCCTCGCGTGCGCCACATCGACAGAGACTCCGAACCAATGAAAATGGAGCCCCAGAATGATCGAAAGCATCCAGGAATTCGCCGGATCGATCCCCGACTGGCTGCAGTGGGCAGGCATCATCCTCGTCTCCGCGATCCCGTTCGTCGAGTCCTACTTCGGTGCCGTGATCGGCGTCGCGATCGGTCTGCACCCGGTCGTTGCGATCCTCATGGCCGTCATCGGCAACGTGGTGTCGATGCTCGCCTTCGTCTACGGTGCCGGAGCCATTCGCGATAAGGCGAGGAAGAACAGGGACAAGAGCGAAGAGCCCTCGCAGAAGCGCCAAAGACTCAAACGCATGTTCGACAAGTTCGGCGTCCCCGGGGTCTCTCTGCTGGGACAGACTCTGCTGCCGTCTCAGATCACCTCGATGGCGATGGTCGGATTCGGTGCCGATCGCAACGCCGTGGCATTCTGGCAGATCATCTCGATCATCCTGTGGGGCGTGCTCTTTGGCGTCCTCGCCACCTTGGGCATCGAACTCGCACTGCGCTGAGCGCTCGGCTCGGTCGCGCGAGCTCGCGCTGGGGTGATGGATCAGGGGCTGGGCGGCTGCGTCAGTGGCGACATCTAGACTGTGCCCATGACCGAATCCACCCCGACTGCACCGACCATCGACGCCGACGAATTCGCCGCTCAGGCTCAGCGCATCCTGGCCGAGCTCACTGCGAATCCCGAGGCCCAGTTCCGGGACGGCCAGCTCGAATCGATCCGCGATCTGGTCGTGGAGAAGAAGAGGGTCCTCGTGGTCCAGCGGACCGGGTGGGGCAAGTCGGCCGTGTACTTCGTGGCGACCAGAATGCTTCGGGCAGCTGGCACCGGTCCCAGCCTCATCATCTCCCCGCTGTTGGCCCTGATGCGCGACCAGATCGCGGCGGCGCAGCGCGCCGGGGTTCGCGCAGCCAGCCTCAACTCCTCCAACGTCACCGAATGGGACACCGTCCTCGATGACCTCAGGGCCGGCAACCTCGACGTTCTCCTCGTCTCGCCCGAACGGCTGAACAACCCGCAGTTCCGAGACGAGGTCCTGCCCCAACTCCTGGCTTTCCTCGGCCTCATCGTCGTCGACGAGGCGCACTGCATCTCCGACTGGGGCCATGATTTCCGCCCCGACTACCGGCGGATCGGACACATCCTGGCCGAACTGCCGGGCAACACCCCTGTCCTCGCCACAACAGCCACCGCCAACTCCCGGGTGGTCACCGATGTCGCCGAACAGCTCGGCCACGACACCACCGTCGTCCGCGGTGAACTCGCCCGTGACTCCCTCCGGCTCGGTGTCCAACCCGGACTCGACGCGAGCGCACGCATCGCATGGCTGTGTGCCCACCTCGGTGATTTCTCCGGTTCGGGAATCATCTACACGCTCACGGTCAGCGCGGCCGAAGACATCACCAGAATTCTGCGCGACCGGGGTCACGAGGTCCGTGCCTACACCGGCCGCACCGATGCTGAGGAGCGGGCCGAGCTTGAGCAGCAGCTCAAAGACAACCGGATCAAGGCGCTCGTGGCCACCTCCGCGCTGGGAATGGGATTCGACAAACCGGACCTCGGCTTCGTCATCCACGTCGGTGCGCCATCATCTGCCGTCGCCTATTACCAGCAGGTTGGCCGTGCCGGTCGTGCCACGGACTCCGCCGATGTCCTGCTCCTGCCCGGTGCTGAGGACCAGGAGATCTGGAACTACTTCGCCACAGCCTCGATGCCCAATCAGTCCGACGCGAACGCCGTGCTTCAGTCCCTCGCCGAGGCGGACGGCCCCCTGTCCGTGGCTCGCTTGGAGACGCTGGTCGGGACCAAACGCACCCGCCTGCAGCTGCTGCTGAAGACCCTCGAAGTCGAAGACGCGGTGACCAAGATCAAAGGCGGTTACATCTCGACTGGCCGAGGTTGGACCTACGACCAGGAACGATATGAGAAGGTCGCGGCCGTGCGCGCAGCTGAGGCGCAGGCGATGCTCGACTACGAGTCCACTGGCGAATGCCGAATGGAATTCCTCATTCGCCAACTTGATGACCCCGACCCCACACCCTGCGGACGCTGCGACAACTGCGCCGGAACCTGGTGGTCGGCCGAGATCTCGGACGAGAACAGGCAGGCAACGGCAGGAACTCTGCATCGCGTCGGCCTGCCCATCGACCCGCGCAGCACCTGGCCCAGCGGCATGGCCAACATCGGCGTCCCGCTCAAAGGCCGCATTCCCGCCGGAGAGTTGGCGGCCGAGGGCAGAGCCATCGCACGGCTCAGCGACTTGGGGCAGGGGCAGACCTTGAGATCATTCCTCGCACCGGACGCTCCCGATGCCGAAGTGCCCGCACAGATCGGCAAATGGTGCCTTGAGGTCCTGGCCCAATGGGACTGGGAGATCCGCCCTGAAGTCGTCATCTCGGTGCCAAGCGCGCGCAGGCCCACGACAGTGAGATCCTTGGCGGCGAATCTGGCCTCCGCAGGCCGACTCATCGACGGGGGAGAGCTGCTGCAGGTTCATGACCATGGCAGCCCCGAGGTCAACAGTGCCTTCCGGGTGAAGGATCTCTACGATGCGTTCGTCGTCCCGCCCGAGGTCGAAGAGGCGGTGGCCGGAAAGGCGGTGCTTCTCGTCGACGACGAGGTCGTCTCACGGTGGACGATGGCGATCGGGGCACGTCTGCTCAGGCAGGCGGGGGCGACTGCGGTGCTGCCGTTCGCACTCGCACTGCGTGCCTGAGGAAGATCATCAGCATCTATCTCGCACCCGATCTCACTGATGGGCTGGTCACCTATCCGGGAGCGCAGCTGAGAGAATCGATCGCTCACGGATTCTGCTGGAGCTGGAACGTCGCCCCTTCCGGATCGGTGACGGTGGCGATGCGGCCATACGGTGAATCTTCGGGCCCGGCGAGCACCTTGCCACCGAGTTCGGCCACCCTGGTTGCGGTGGCATCGGTGTCCTCGACGTTGATGTAGTCACGCCAGAAGGACACCTGGGTCCATTCGCTGGCGTCGCAGATGCCGGCCACAGCGTTCTCATCGGCGCCATGTGTCGAATACGGGAACCCCTCCATCGCCACGATATCGAAGGAGAAGACGGTGCGATAGAACTCCTGCGCGACGGGATAGTTGCGCGTCATGAGCTCGAACCACACCGGAGTCCCGGGAGTGAGCGGGGTGTCGAACCCGGTGAACTCGCCGGGCTGCCACATGCCCACACCGGCACCGGTGGGATCGGTGATGACAGCCATCTGTCCCAGCGGTCCGACGGACATCGGTTCGGCGATGGGGGCCGCACCAGCGGTGAGTGCTGCCGCATAGGTGTTCGCGATGTCGTTGGTGTGAAGGTAGGTCGTCCACATCGCCGGGATCATCGGGTTCGGAGTGCCGTCCATGTTCATGGCACGCATAGCGCCGCCGACAGCTGCTCCGTCCTTCGTGATCATGTTGTAGTGGCCGAAGTCAGGTCCCTGATCTTCGAACTTCCACCCGAAGATCTCGGAGTAGAACTTCGTCGTGGACTCGAAATCGTGGCAGGTGTAATCGATCCAGACTGGCTGTCCTTCACGGAGATTCTCAGGCATTGCGGCTCCTCATCATTGCGGTTGGCGATCTGCTCAGTGACTGTGGTCGATGGCCGCGGAATCAGCGGCTGTTGTCAGTGCCAGTTCCTGGTGAACTTGGCGAAGTAGTCATACATCGTGGCTTGCAGCAGAGGCCCGAAGGTCACGCGCTTCACCCCAAGGTCCTGCAGCTGAGAGAGGTCGAGTTCGTCGGGCACGCCACCCTTGACCGGGTGGGCGGTGACATTCAGCGGCAGTCTCACCTGCGACAGTATGGTTTTGAGAGTCTCGGTATTCGGCAGCCTGACAGGATAGACGGAATCCGCACCGGCCTCGGCGCACAGGTTGAGGCGTCGGACCACCTCGACGGTGGGGTCCTCGAAATCATCGGGATTCTTGAACACATCGGTGCGGGCATTGATGACCACGTGCACCCGTTGCGCGTCAGCGGCGCGACGCAGATCGCCGATGTACTCGGCGTGCTCCTCGGCGCTGCGCAGTCGTCCTTCGCTGTGGACGGTGTCCTCGATGTTGACGCCCACAGCGCCGGCCTCGAGGAGCCCTGCGATGAGATCCGGCGCCGCAGTGTCGTAGCCGGATTCCAGATCGGCGCTGACCGGCACATCCACGGAGCCGCACACGCGGGCGATCCCCGCCAGCGCCTGGCTGAGGCTCATGGTCTCGCCGTCCGCGGAGCCCACGGAGTCGGCGAGAGGATGGGAGCCGATGCTCAGGGCTTCGAAGCCGGCATTGACCATGGCCTGGGCTGACCAGGCGTCCCACACTGTCGGCAGGACGATCGGACGATCCTGATGATGGGCTTCGAGTAGAGCGGACGCGCGTTCGGCAAGAACAGAGAAATCGGTCATGTCCAATACTGTTCCACCGATTGCTGGCTACGATCCAGTAATCTGGCGAGTTCACCCGAAGGTTTCAGGCTTATTCACTCGATTGTGAATCGCCACCATCGCTCGCTCTCACTCACAGCCTGGGCGTCCGCGGCGGCTCCTCACGTCGACCACCGGTGGCTTCGAACGCCGCAGCGAGTTCGATGAGCTTCGAGTCATCCCAGCCGCGGCCTGAGATCGTCAACCCGATGGGAATCCCGGTGTCGGTCATTGTGCCCATGGGCACCGTCACCGAGGGGATGCCCAGATGCCGTGGCACCAGATTGCCGTTGGCGACCCAGGTGCCGTTGCGCCAGCCGAGATCCGCCGAAGCCTCGTTGACATCCATATCGGCCGGTCCCACATCGGCCATCGCCGGGTAGACGACCGCGTCGAGGCCGTTGACATCCATCCACTCTTCGAGGTCGATCCGCCGAGTCACCTCGAGGCCTCGGATGCCGTCTTCGAGATCGGGGATCTCCGTCACCGAGGTGAAGGGGCGATCCTTGGCCAGCTGCGGGTATTCGGCGATGTCATCGTCGAACCCGGTGTAGCGGTCCGGCAGGGCACCGTCCGGGTGGGGGAAGATCTTCGTTCCATCCACCTCGGCGAGGGAGGACAGCTTCGGATCACCGTTGGCGGCCAGGAAATCGTCCCAGGCCCACGCGGAGAGGTCGTTGATCTCCCGATCGAGGTAGTCGGTGCTGACGATGCCGCGCGTTCTGATCGTCGGAGCACCGGGGCGATCGCCCTCGTAGTTGCTGACGACTGGGAAATCGGTCTCGACGACCTCGGCACCGGCGGCCTCAAGATCGCGGCGGGCAGCCTCCCAGGCGGCGATCACCGAGGCTCGGGTTTCGACCCGCTGACCTGTGGGCCCGCCGATGCCGCCATCGGGGTTCGTCCCGGCCTCGGGGTCGGCATTGATGTACATCTTCGGGATGCCGAAGCGTCTGCCGGCCAGAGTCGAACGAGCCGCCTCGGCATCAGTTGGAAGCAGCGCGGCATAGGAATCGGGTCGGATGGCAGAAGCAGCGGGAATCTCGACCCAGGGCTGGACTCGCCAGAAGTCGCCACGAGTCTCGGTGTCGTCGGCGACGATGATGTCGAGGACCTCGCACAGGTCGGCCATCGACCGGGTGTGGGGGACGACGACGTCCATCGTGGGCACCAGAGACCAATTGCCGCGCACGGAGATGACTCCGCGAGAGGGGGTGTAGGCGATGAGTGCGTTGTGTGAGGCAGGGGCGCGTCCCGAGGACCAGGTCTCCTCGCCGAGACCGAAGGCGGCGAAGCTCGCGGTTGTCGCGGTACCGGAGCCGTTCGACGAGCCGGAGGCGAAGGCGCTGGTCAGCCACTGCGCGCTATAGGGGCTTTCGGCTCGGCCGTAGAGGCCACGCTGCATGCCGCCGTTGGCCATCGGGGGCATATTGGTCAGCCCCAAGCAGATGGCACCGGCGCCGCGGAGGCGTTCGACGGTGAAGGCATCCTTTTGCGCGATGAGTTCGGCGAACGCGGGGGAACCGGCGGCCACGCTCAGCCCGGTCACCATGTAGCTGTCCTTCGCGGTGTACGGGATCCCGTCGAGTGGTCCTCGCGTCTGGCCGTGGGCACGTCGTTCGTCGGAGGCGGCCGCCTCGGTGAGGGCATCCGGATTGGCCACGATCACAGAGTTCAACTTCGTGCCGGTGTCGGGCCGGTCGAAGGCGGCGATGCGAGCTTGGTAGGACTCGACGAGCCCCACCGAGGTGGCGGTTCCGTCCTCGAGTGCCTGTCGCAGTGAGGCGATGGATGCTTCGACAACATCGAACTTCGTCATTCTCGATTCCTCCGTGCAATTCCGGTGCGAACGGGCGCCTTCGCCGGGTCGACGATGCCCGGCTGGATGCAGCCCGCCATGAACTGGTGATGTCTCACAGTATTGCTCACCTGGACCGGAAATGTTGTGCGAATCCCGTTGCCGCTGAGGTCTTCGCGCGTTGGATCATGATGTCCTCGCGCGTAGGATCGGGGCATGTCGATCAGGGCGATCATACTCAGCGGAGGCCGCTCGAACCGTTTCGGCGGCGTCCACAAACCCGCGGTCGAGCTGGGTTGGACCACGGTGATCTCGCGGATCCTCAGCGCAGTTCGCACTGCTGATCCCGACGCCGAGGTGTGGGTGGCCGGACCATGTGATGGGCTGTCTGCGCGGGAACAGGAATCCGTGCATTCCGTCGTTGAGGAACCAGCCTTCGCCGGTCCTCTGGCTGGCATAGCAGCGGTATGCGCCGTGGTTCGAGACGCTTCTTCCGCAGCGCCTGCGGGTGTGACCCTCGTGCTGGCGGGGGACATGCCGCTGATCACTGCGGACCACCTCGGCGATCTGATCCAAGCCTGTCAACGGACAGGGACTCCGGCAACTGGGACCGATGACCGGGGGAAGACACAGTTCCTGTGTGCCGCATGGCCGACAGAGCTTCTGCTCTCGCGCCTGGACGCCATCGGCGATCCCACGAACGGCGCGGTGAAATGGCTGTTCTCCGGGCTCGAGCCCAGTCTCGTGGACGTGGAACCGGGCGTCGTTGCCGACTTCGACACTGCCGATGACCTCCACCGCATTCACACCCGCCTCGACGACGAAGCGGCCTCGAGGCAGTAAGCGTCGAAGCCGCCTCGACCGACGAGGCGGCCAAACGGGCTCAGTCGTCGACGCGCTGAGTCTGTTCGATGGCTTCGACCGACTCCTCTGGCGAGAGTCGGCAGCTGATGCCGACGTAGAAGACGACGACCGAGAAGATCACGGTGATGAGCTCACCCCAGATGAAGCCCATGATGTCGAGTCCACCGCCGTAATGGCCGATGAGACTGAGAACGACCAGGCCGACCATCCACAGGATCATCCACCAGCCGGAGCGCATCTTCAGGTCCGGCAGACGAGCCTTGTCCTTGGCGAAGATGTGGTGGAGGATCATGACGACGTAGCCGATGGCCACGGCCAAGAAGAGCTTCCAGTTCGTCTCCCAGCCTGTCCAGTACACGATGAGGTTGGCGCAGATGAAGCCGATGATGGGCAGCACGTCGTTGCCGGGCAGTTTGAATGGACGGTCCTGATCTGGCAGCTGACGGCGCAGCGCGGCGACGACCACCGGACCCGTGGCGAACGAGAGCACGGTGCCGGAGGTGATGAACCCGACGAGCTTCGCCCACGAGGGGAACGGCAGGAACATGATGCAGGAGACGATGAATACGACGAGGAGCGAGATCCAGGGAACACCGTGCTTGTTGAGCTTGGCCAGTGCGCGTGGCGCATTGCCGACCTTCGCCTGCGAATAGGACAGTCGCGGGGCGAGTGCAGTGTAGATCAGGCCTGTGTCGGCGGGGGAGACGATCGCATCACCGTAGAGGATGACGGCCAGCCACACGGCACCCAGCAGCAGGGAGATCTCGGCGAGAGGACCCGCGTCGTTGGTGAAGGCCAGGTTCTTCCATCCGCCGTCGAGGAGGTCCGAGGGCAGGGCACCGATGAAGGCCGCCTGCAGTGCGATGTAGATGACGCCGGTGACGAGGATCGACCCGATGACGGCGAAGGGAACGTTCTTCTGCGGGTTCGTCGTCTCACCGGCGAACTCGACGCCCTGGCGGAAGCCGAGGTAGGAGAAGACGATGCCGGCAGCGGGGAGAGCTGCGAAGATCGGTCCGATGCCGTTGGGCGCGAAGCCGCCGAACTGCTGGCTGACAAAGTGACCGGGGTTGAACGAGAGGGAGAAGAACACGACGATGACCAGCACGATGACCGCGAGCTTCCACCACACGAGGACGTTGTTGAACCGTGCGAAGAGCTGGACGCCGTAGAGATTGATGAAGCTGAAGACCAGCATCAGCGCAATGCTCACCACGATGCCGGGCCCGGTGAGCACGGCGACGTCATCGACGGTGTGCATCAGCCAGGGGAGGTAGCTCGATGCGTACTGGACGGCGGCCATGACCTCGATGGGGACAGTCGCTGCCACAGAGAGCCAGGTGATCCAGCCGCTGGTGAAACTTGCGAACGAGCCGAACGAGAAGTGAGGGAAGCGGATCACTCCGCCGGCAACAGGGAACATCACGCCGAGTTCGGCGTAGTTCAGCGCAACGAAGATCATCATGACGGCACCCAGCGCCCATGAGATGAGCGATGCGGGCCCCACCATCACCGAGGCGTTGAATGCTCCGAAGAGCCATCCGGATCCGATGATCGAACCGACGCCGGTGAACAGAAGACCGATCTTTCCGATGTCTCTCTTGAGTCCCTTATCGTGCCGGATCTCGACCTTCGTTGGTCGCCCGGCAGTGGGGGGATTGATTGTGGACATCATCGCCCTTTCGATTATGCTAACAGCTTTCAACTGTTGAAGTTTGCTCCTTTGGAATAGGTGATGTCAATCACTCCAACGGTGATTTCGGGTCATCGAGAGATCCCTTATATACCTCATGTGACCAGCGGTGATACTCAGGATTCTGTTGGGCATCGCCAGGTGACTTCGATTGGATCCAATGTCGAATCTGTCATTGGTCGAATCTCAAATGATGCCCGGATTCATAGAATGCCTACTTGTCGGATTGGATCCAATGTCGGTCGAAATTCCCAGCCGACAATTCTGTATTGTGGAGTGTCCTTGCTCGAAATGGCAGCAGATTGCAGTTTGATTGCAATCAGAAAGGCGTGTCCCCATCCGATGGCCATTGCGCGGCCCTTGGCCGTATTCTCACGGCCCTGGGCTCGTATTCTCACGTCCTGAGGGCGACTATGCTTCACGGCAGAGGGTGGATGCCTGAGGGGTAGGGGATCGCCCGAGGGGGCGTGTCCGAAGGCGGATGGCTATATGAGAGCGAATGCCCAAGGGCGAGCACCGCGATCGATGGGAGGGGGTCGAACTGTGGCACACGATCAGGCGGCCAGTGCCAGAATCGCGGCCGAGCTGAGGTCGCGGATCATTCAGGGAGTTCTCGTCCCCGGGACCAGGATCAGGCAGGAAGAAATCGCCGAGGAGTTCGGTGTGAGCAGGCTGCCGATCAGGGAGACCCTGCGAATCCTCGAATCCTCAGGGCTGGTCACTCTTGTGGCGTCGACCGGAGCGTGGGTGTCTGCCCTCGATCTTGACGAGTGCCGGGAGATCTATCTGATGCGCGAGCGGCTGGAGCCGCTGCTGCTGAGAATGGCGATGCCCTCGCACACGGCCGAGTCGTTCATCGAGTTCGAAGCCAGCGCCCAGCGGGTAGAAGCGGCGACCTCGCCCGGTGAGTTCCTGGAGTGCGATCATGACTTCCATCGAGCGCTGATGGCGGGCCCGACGACGATCAGGCTCCACGACACTGTCGACCACCTGTGGAATCTCACCCACTATTACCGCAGGCAGCTGCTTGCGCCGAACGCAGTCACCCGACGCTCCCGACGAGAGGACATCTTCGCCGAGCACCGCATGATCCTTCGGGCCGTCATCGACGGCGATGTCGAATCCGCCGAGGCGATGCTGGCGCTGCATATTCGCCACACCCGAAAGCTCGTCGAGCTCTACCCTGAGATCTTCACACACGGCAGTGCGGGCGGTCCCAGGCGTTCGCGCTGAGCTCGGATCAGCCCTGGCGTGCCTTGAATCGGGGATTGAGCTTGTTGATGACATAGACGCGGCCGCGTCTGCGCACGACCTGTGAACCCGGCTGCTTCTTGATCGAGCGCAGGGATCTGCGAACCTTCATGGCTGATCTCCTTAATGAGAATGAGTATTGTTAGACTTAACAATAGATACTTTGAGGGAAGGATGCCAATGCCAGAGTCAAGTGATGCCGATGTCAATGTGATTGCAGTGACTGGCGCATGTGCCCAGGAGAGGGCCAGCTGCGCCCGGAGCATAGCGAAGGTCCGGGGATTCGTCTTCGTCCCTGCCGAGCAGACGGGTCAAGGACTCGAAGCTGTCGACAGGGCAGTCGATCTGATGCGCAAGGCGATCCACGTTCCCGGCGTCGTCCTGGAATACCCACTGGAGGTGCCGGTGATGGAGGTCGTCGGCTCACTCACGGCTCCGGACGCGGGGACGACTCTCCTCGACCTCGTCTGCGTCCTCGACGTGGGATGTATGCTGGCTGATCTTGGCTCCGAGGAGTTCATCAGAGTCCCCCTGACGAGTGAAGCGAACGACGGAGGCGTCATCGCCTCGAAGGCTGAGCTGCTCGTTGCTCAGATCGAATTCGCCTCGACGATCGCAGTTGTCAACGGAGGGTCGCTCCAGCCGAAGGCGCTCGAGCGGGCTGCCTCGCTGCTCAGCCATCTAGCCCCAAGTGCTGAGCAGAGACTCGTCGCGAATCCCTGCAGCCGGCACGGTCTTGACGGTCTAGGCAGTCTAGGCGGTGGCGACGGTTTCGAAATGCTCGGTCGTGCAGGGAGGACCTACGCGCAGCGGCCGCCGGATGCCGGCTGGGTGGCGATCCTCAACCAAGAATTTCCATCGCAACGGCAATCCTGCGCGGTCGAAGCCATTCGGTACGAGCAGTATCGCCCCTTCCACCCAGGTCGCCTGCGTCACGCGCTGGAAGCATGCCTGTTTCAGGGGCACTGCGGACACATTCTGCGCTCGGCCGGATTTGCGCGATTGGCCACACGTCCGCACATCACCGCCCAGTGGGATCAGGTCGGCCGCATATTCACGCTGTCTCCATTGGCGCTCGACGACAGCCTCGGCGCCGAGGCTGAGCTCCTCGCGTTCGGTCAGGACCTGGCGTTCATCGGCACCGGACTCGACGAGCTCCGGCTGCGGCAGGTCCTCGACGAGGCCGCACTCAGCGATGCGGAGCTGGAGGCCGGGCCTATGGAGTGGGCGGGCTTTCCCGACGAATTTCCGGCGTGGAGCACAACGGCGACGTAAGTTCGACGATGCTGTCCGCCGACGACCGTTATCGGTTCTTGGCCAGGGCGGCGCACTCGGCGCAGAGACCGAAGATCTCGAACACATGTCGAGTGACTTCGAATCCATGTGATTGTGCCGTGGTGGTGATCCAGTCCTCGCTGGGTGGTTCCACCTCAACGGCCTTGCCGCAGTTTTCGCACACCAGGTGGTGGTGATGTTCGTCCTGGGCACAGGCGCGGAACAGCTGTTTCTCGGCAATGGTGATGGAGTCGGCGTGCCCGGAATCGCTCAGGGAGTTGAGCTGTCGGTAGACGGTGGCCAGCCCCACTGTATGGCCCTGATCCTCAAGCGTCCGATGGAGCTGTTGGGCGGAGACGAAGCGCTTCTCACTCTCGAGTGCGGAGCGGATCACGGCCTTCTGAGCCGTGCTGCGGGTCTTCTTGGGTTCTTCAGCCGTCATGTCCTTGTGCCTCCGACGCTGCAGCGCAGTTGGTCCTGTGAGCATATGCGCATACGTTGATATGTTTCGGTATTAATGAAAAACGTTACCATTAGCGGATGACGAGCGTCCCGATGGCAGATGTGGAGGAGATGTGAACAGGAAGCAGTCCGTTGGAGCCGTCCCGGTGATCCTCCTGACTGGCTACCTGGGGGCGGGTAAGACCAGTCTGCTCAATCACCTGCTGCGCCATCCCGATGCGCGCATCGGGGTCGTCGTCAATGACTTCGGCGACCTCAACATCGACGCGGGCCTCGTCGTCGGGCAGGTCGATGAGCCCTTCTCCATCTCGGGCGGGTGCATCTGCTGCCTTGATGATGACACTTCGCTCGAAGACGCACTCACCACTCTGGCGAAACCTCGGCTGCGTCTCGACGCCATCATCGTCGAAGCCAGCGGTTTCGCCGAACCGCTGACACTGGCCCGGATGGTCACCCGCATGGGTCACCACCGCTTCCACCTCGGCGGGGTCATCGACGTCGTCGACGCCACCATGCATGCCGCCACGGTCGACACCGAAACCGCACCGCCGATGCGCTACGCGGCGACGACCCTGGTGCTTGTCAACAAGCTCGATCAGCTCCCCGTCGCGCACCGGGACCCGGCTGTCGCTGCGATCCGGGAACGGGTCCATCAGCGCAATCCGCGACTCCTCGTCGTCGGCACCAGCTACGGCCGTCTCGACCCGGCGCTGATCTTCGACCCCGGTTCAGGGGCCGAACGAGGCGGCGATGGAACACGGTCGGGTGACAGTTCAACCGGGGATGAGAGCGCAGAACCCATCCAAGCTGAACTTCCGATCCGGGAACTCATCCGACAGGCCTACGCCGAGGCCGCTCAGGAAGGCCTCGACGGCGAAGGTGAGAGCGCCCCCGTCCACCATCACGCACAGTCGGTGACGATCACTGCCAGCGGGTGTGCCGACGCCGGCGCCGTGCTGGACTTCCTTGAGGATCTGCCGGCCGGGGTCTACCGGGTGAAGGGCTCGATTCTTGTCGACGACAGGGCCGGAAGCAGGCGCTATGAGCTCCAGGCGGTGGGCCCGAACGTCTATGTGTCGACGACGGCACCGCAGGAGGAGAGCTGGGACAGCGCGTTGGTCGTCATCGGCGAGTCCTTCGATGAAGCAGATGTCAGGGCGAAGCTGAAGGCCGCGTTGCGCAGCGACGGAGGCGCGAACGGAGGCGCGAACGGAGTGGAGCGACTCCGCCACTACGTACGCCTGCACAGCTGAGAGCAATTAGGCGCCGATCTGCGCCGAGATCCGTCACGCTCACGATTGTGGTGTTTCCGGAATCTAAGACGGAGGAAAACACCCGCGCCCGCAGACTGCTGCGCTCATATGATCGAATTATGACCGATCTCCCATGCCTCACTCAGCCTTTTGGGGGAGGAAGAAGACAACTTTCGGGGGACGCGTCGACCGGCCCGGCCTGAAAGACTGAACTCGTTCCACCCTCGCCCGGATCATCCCCGTCGACACCGTTCCACAAAGTCACCCGAACACCCATCCGCAGCTCCCGCATGCCCAAAACCCGGAGGAACCCGTGTCCCTGATCACCAGGATGAGTCTGAAGAACCGCCTCATCGTCGGCCTGCTCACCCTTGTGATCGCCGTTTTCGGCGTCATTGCGACCACCTCACTCAACCAGGAGACGATGCCCTCGGTCGAGCTGCCAGGCACCTCGGTGCAGGTCACGGTTCCGGGAGCCTCACCCGAGGTCGTCGAGGAATCGGTGACCAAACCGATCGAAACCGCGCTCGAAGGGGTCGGCGACCTCGAAACGGTGAGCACAACCTCCTCGGCGGGATCGATGTCGGCCAACGTCACCTGGCCCTTCGGCAAGGATGCCGAGGAGATGACGGACTCTGTGCGCTCCGCCGTCGACTCTGCGAAGGCAGACCTTCCCGACGGCGCGGAGGCGGAGGTGCTCTCCCAGCAGATCGACGACGTTCCGGTGGTCATGTTCGCCGTCTCCGGGGGAGAGGACTCGCAGAAGCTCGGCGATCTCGTTGAGACTGAACTCGTCCCCGAGCTCAAAGGCGTCGCGGGCGTCTCCAGCGTCGACGTGGCCGGGCAGAACGAGCAGCGAGTCAACATCAGCTTCCGTCCCGACGACGTCAACGATAAGAACGTCGTCACCACCTCGGTGCCGGACGAACTCACGGCCGCCGGAACCGTCGTCCCCGCAGGTCAGAGCGCTCAGGGGGACAAATCACTGTCCGTGGAGGTCGGTACCGAACTGGACGCAGTCAAGGAGATCGAGAAGACCCCGCTGCGCACCGCTGACGGTACGGTCCTGCTAGGCGACGTCGCCGATGTCGAACTCGATTCCGTGGATAAGACCTCGTACTCGCGCGCCGATGGCAAGGACGCCGTGACGGTGTCGGTGACCAAGGGCCAGGACGACAATGTCGTTGAGGTCTCTCACGGAGTCAATGAGGTCCTCGAGAGGATGGGACCCGAACTCGGCGACGACATTTCCTTCTCCACGATCTTCGACCAGGCTCCCGAGATCGAGAAGTCGATCCATGACCTGTCGGTCGAAGGCGGGCTGGGACTGTTCTTCGCGATCCTCGTGATCCTGGCCTTCCTCGGCTCCTTCCGGTCCACCGTGGTTGCCGCGATCTCGATCCCGATGTCACTGCTGATCGCGATGATCGGTCTCATGGTCGGCGAATACACCTTGAACATCTTGACCCTGGGAGCCCTGACCATCGCCGTCGGCCGTGTCGTCGACGACTCCATCGTCGTCATCGAGAACATCCGCAGACGGCAGGGTACGAGCGACCTGACGATCGATGACATCGTCGCCTCTGTCAAGCAGGTGGCCGGCGCCATCACGGCCTCGACCCTGACCACTGTGGCCGTGTTCCTGCCCATCGCCTTCGTCGACGGCATCGCCGGGCAGCTGTTCCGACCATTCTCCGTGACCGTGACACTGGCTCTGCTCGGCTCGCTCCTTGTCGCGCTGACAATCGTTCCGGTCTTCAGCTACTGGGTCCTGCGGAAGAGCCCGAAGCCCCTTTCCCCGAAGCGCCAGGCTGCCACCGACGCAAGCTATGAGGCGTGGGCCCGGAAACATCGGGAGAAGGGCATCAAGCGCGCAGAGAAACGACAGTCGAAGATCGACGGGAAGAATGCCAAACGCGACGCCAAGGGCAAGACGCTGCTCCCGGCGGCGACTGCCGATGCTCCGGTGACGCCGATGCCCGGCGATGGCGAGGCCTCGGACAGGGTCGACCGTCTGCAGCAGCGAAGCCTGCCAGCTATCCTGGCCGCACTTCGACACCCATGGCGCACGATCGTCATCTCCGTGGCGATCTTCGCCGTGACGATGATGATGGCCAGCTTCCTCAAGACCGACCTCCTCGGGGCCGCCGGGCAGAACTCTCTCTACATCGCGCAGACTCTGCCAGCCGGATCCTCGCTCGAGGCCAGTGATGAGGCGGCGAAGAAGATCGAAGACGTCCTCGCCTCCGACCCAGATGTCGACACCTACTCGACGACCGTCAACGGACCCGAAACCGGTTCCGAGAACTCCTTCAACATCACCCTGAAGGACGATTCCGAAGCGGAGATCGCAACGAACCGGCTGTCGAACCAGATCGACGGACTCGGCGACGATGTCGGCGAGATCGATCTCCAAGACGCCTCAGGCAGTGCGAATGAGGATGTGGAGATCAAACTCTCCGGCTCTGATCTGTCAGCGCTGGGCGAGGCAGCCGATTCCGTGACGAAGAAGATGAGTGAGACCGAGGGCGTGACGAACGCCCGCAATGACCTCGCCTCCGATCAGCCGATCATCCACGTCGATGTGAACCGGGAGAAGGCCGCGGACTACGGCTACAGCCAGGCCGAGGTGGGACAGGCCATTGCGGCAGCCCTGCACGGAAGTGAAGCCGGAACTCTGACGCTGGAGGGCAAGGAGCGAGATATCTTCCTCGCCCCGACCCACCCCGATGCGACTCCAGGCGAGATCCGAGCTTTGGAGCTTCCGGTCACCGAGGTGCAGACGCAGAACGCGCAGGAAGACGCGACCGATGCCGTCGAAGAGAAGACCGACCGCAGGGCCGAGGAAGCCAAGGCCAAGGCCGAAGAGGAATCAGCCGATCAGCTTGACTCGGCCCGGGAGGCCCGCGACAACGCCGCCGATCAGCTTGAAGAAGCACGGAAGGCCCTGCGAGATGCCCAGAATCCACCGCCGGCTCCGAGCCCCGGCGACATGGCCGCCGACCAAGTGGAACAGGCAGAAGAAGGCGTCGAACAGGCAGAGAAGGGCCTGAACGAGGCCAACGACGCCATCGACGACCTCGTCGACAGCCAGCGCGAGCAGGAGGAGAGCCAGGCCGAGGAACAGGACCTCGCCGACGAACAGGCGGCGATCCCCGACATCAAGGGCGACCCGATCACGGTCGATGAGATCGCCAGCGTCGACGAGACCGAAACCCCAGCCACCGTCACCCGGGAGGACGGAAACCGTCAGGTCACAGTGTTCGCCACCCCTGCCGAAGGACAGCTCAACCCAGTCTCCACCGAGGCACAGGAACTGACCTCGAGCATGGATCTGCCCGATGGTGTGAGCTTTGACGTCGGCGGTGCGAGCCAGGAGCAGGCCGACTCCTTCTCCCAGCTCGGATGGGCAATGCTCGTGGCGATCGCGCTGGTCTTCCTCGTCATGATCGCGACCTTCCGCAGCTTCGTCCAGCCGCTCATCCTGCTCGTGTCGATTCCCTTCGCCGCGACCGGTGCCGTGCTGCTGTTGCTGCTGACCGGCACACCGCTGGGCATCCCCTCGCTCATCGGCCTCCTCATGCTCATCGGCATCGTGGTGACCAACGCGATCGTGCTCATCGACCTCGTCAACAAGCTGCGCGAGCATGAGATGGGGCTGTGGGACGCGATCATCCACGGCACCCGGCTGCGCCTGCGGCCGATCCTGATGACTGCCGCTGCCACGGTCTTCGCCCTCGTGCCCATGTCATTGGGACTCACCGGCGGGGGAGTCTTCATCTCCCAGCCTCTGGCGATCGTCGTCATCGGCGGCCTGACCTCCTCGACCGTGCTGACCCTGATCCTCGTGCCCGCCCTCTACCTCCTCGTCGAACGGCGCAAGGAGCGCCGGGCGGAGCACCAGGAGGCCAAGGCCGCGGCCAAACATCGGGCCGACCAGGACAGGATCGATGCAGAGACCGCCGAGGTGGCCGCCCGTCCCGTAGATGAGTGAGGTTCCGTGCGGCGACGGTTCACCGGCGCGGGAGTTCTGGTGATCGAGTTCTGGTGAGTGCTCACCGAAACGCGAGCGCACCCTGGCACAGATGGACGACGTGGTCGGCCCGAGCTGCCTGGGTGCGCTCGTGCGTGGCCATGACGATCGTGGCGCCCCGGCTGCGCTCGGAGTCGATGGCCAAGGTGATGTCCTCGGACGCGCGAGCATCGATTCCGGCCAGAGGTTCGTCGAGGAGCAGCAGGTCCGCGCGTTGTGCCAGACCTTGAGCCACCAGGGCACGCTGACGCTGACCCCCGGAAAGTGAACCGAGGCGACGCGAGGCGAGGTCGTCGATGCGCAGCTGAGCGAGGCAGTCGTCGACGATCCGCTGATCATCACTGCCGAGGCGGGCGAAGAGGCCCAGTGCGCTCCATCTGCCCATGGCCACGACCTGTCTGACGGTAATCGGAAGGTGGTCGGGAGCAGAACTGCGCTGAGGCACGAAAGCCACATTGGACGGCAGGCCGGATATCGATCCGTGTGTCGGTCTGAGCAGGCCTGCCAGTGCCATGAGCACCGTTGACTTGCCTGAGCCGTTGGCGCCGACGAGTGCCGTGACTCGGCCCAGGGGAGCGGCCAGGGTGATCTGGTCAAGGGCGAGATGCGCACCATAGTGAGCGCTGAGGTTGGTGAGGGTGATCGGATTGTCCACACTCTAACAATAATGGTTATCATCATCGAATGGAATTCCTATTCGCGCCCTTCGAGGTGTCCTTCGTCCTCCGCGCCCTCATCGCCGGTGTGCTCGCCGCAGTGCTGTGCGGGTGCATCGGCACCTGGGTCGTCCTGCGCGGTCTGGCCTTCTTCGGGGACGCGATGTCGCACGGGATGCTGCCGGGAGTCGCAATCGCGGCGCTCCTCGGTGGTCACCTCATGATCGGCGCAGCGGCCAGTGCTCTGGTGATGGCGGCCGGGATCACCTGGGTGTCTCGCGAGTCGAAGCTGTCCCAGGATGTCGGCATCGGACTGCTCTTCGTCGGAATGCTGGCCGTCGGCGTGGTCATCGTGTCCCATTCCCAATCTTTCGCCGTCGACCTCACGGGCTTCCTCTTCGGTGACGTGCTCGGTGTCCGCGGTCAGGACCTGATCGTCCTCGCCGTCGCGGCCTGCCTCGGCGTACTGGCCTGCACGCTCCTGCACCGACCGTTCCTTGCGCTCGCCTTCGACGAGCGCAAGGCGGCAACCCTGGGCATGCGGCCCGGCTGGACCCATAGTGCGATGCTCATGCTCACGGCCCTGGCAGTCGTCGCATCGTTCCAGGTCGTCGGCACTCTCCTCGTCTTCGGGCTCCTCATCGGGCCCCCGGCCACGGCCTGCCTTCTCTTCGACCGCGTCGGGGTGATCATGGCGGCCGCCTCGGTGATCGGTGCGAGCGCGTGCTTCTTGGGGCTGCTTGTTAGCTGGTATGCCCAGACATCTGCCGGCGCGACCATTGCGCTGCTCACCGTCCTCGTCTTCTTCGTGGTGCTCGTCGCGAGGAGGGTGAGAAGTGCGCTACGATACTCTCAATACAATGAGAACCATTATCAATAGAAAGATCTCATGACGAGGACAACAGAATTCGCCGCATCCAGCGCGGCACTGATCGCACTGCTCGCCCTCACCGGGTGCCTGGGACAGCAATCGGCCAACGGGGCCGGCAGTCCCAGCCAGTCGACGGCTCCCCACGGATATGTCGAAGGCGCGGAGGAGGCCGATGAGCCGCAGCTGCGCCTGGCCGTCAGCGAAGCGAAGACCGGCGCAGTCTCGGTCGTCGACCTGCTCACCGAGAACGTCGTAGAGAAGGTCGAAGGCTCACCGTCGACGACCCTGTCGGGGGCAGATTCCCGATATCTCTACCTCGGCGATGGTGAAGCCGGAACGGTCACGACCGTCGACACGGGGGCATGGACGGTCGACCACGGCGACCACAGGCACTACTACAAGGCCGAGCCGAAGACCATCGGTGAGATCGACGGGGCAGACCCCGCGCACGTCGTCTCGACGCCGACAGAGGTGGCCTTCTTCTTCGACGGAGAGGGCCGAGCGAAGATCTACGACCGGAGCGCACTCGGCGACGGCGAACTCAACCAGCTCGGCACCGTGAAGCCGGGTGCCCACCACGGAGTGACGATCCCCTTCGAAGACCACTTCGTGTCCACACTTCCAGGAGACAAGGCCGAGGATCTGCCCTCCGAACTCACCGTGTACGACGACAAGGGCCAGGCCTCGCCGATCGATGCGAGATGCGACGAGATCCACGGCACCGGCGTCACTCGTGATGGACTGGTCTTCGCCTGCGCCGACGGCGTGATCAGGGTCAACGAGGACTTCGACGCCGAGGTGCTGCCCTACCCCGAGGAGACCGGCGAGCGCGCGTGGTCTGTCGAGGTCGGTCGGGACCTCGCCGCGACCCCCTTCGACGATGGTGGCATCGGGATCCTCGATGCGACGACGGATGAGTGGACCTTCGCCGACACCGACGCCGAGGTGGTCTCCGCCGGCATCGCCCCCGACGATTCCGCGGTCGTGGCCCTGGACGAAGACGGGACCGTCTATTCGCTGGACCCAGAGACCGGGAAGGTGCTGACGAAGAAGAAGCTCATCGCACCCTTCGACGCCGAGAGCCAGGGTCACGGAGCCGGACCCTCGGTGGCCGTGGACAGCGAACGCACCTATGTCAGCGACCCTGCGTCGGGGGCAGTGCTTGAACTCGACCCGGCCGGTGGGCTGCGTGAGGCGCGCAGCTTCGACCTCGGTGGGGCACCCGCAAGCCTGGCTGTGACGGGGCGGTGATGGGCACACGGCACCACCTCACGGCGGCGGCGCTCACGCTGGCCATGCTCGGATCACTGACCGCCTGCGCGGAAGGAGGCGATGAGCCGTCGATCGTGGTGACGACGAACATCCTCGGCGATGTCGTGCACAGCCTCGTCGGAGACCACGCAGAGGTCACGGTGCTGATGCAGCCGAACTCCGATCCGCATTCCTTCGGCATCTCGGCGAAGGAAGCCGGAGCGATGGAGGATGCCGATCTCATCATCGGCAACGGACTGGGGCTTGAAGAGGGGCTGTCGGCGAACCTCGACAACGCGCGCAGCGAAGGGGTGCGCGTCCTCGAGGTCGGTGAGCACATCGATCCCCTTGAGTACACCTCGGGCGGCAGTGCGGGGGCACCTGACCCGCACTTCTGGACCGATCCCGCGCGGATGGCCGCCGCCGCCGATGTCATCACCTCGGCGCTGGGAGAGGAGGTCGGTGGTGACCTCGCCGAGGCGATCGAACCGTCCGCAGCCTCGTATCGAGGGCAGCTTCAAGACCTCGATGCCGAAATCGAAGAGATCGCCGAGACGATCCCCGCCGAAAACCGGAAGCTCGTGACGAACCACCACGTGTTCGGCTACTTCGCGAACCGCTTCGACTTCGAGATCATCGGAGCGGTGCTTCCGAGTGGAACCACACTGGCATCACCCTCGGCAGCCGATCTCGAGGAGCTTGCCCGCACCGTCGAGGACGCGGGCGTGCCCACGATCTTCGCGGACTCCTCGCAGCCGCAGAAGCTCGCAGAGGCCCTGTCTGAGGAGGTCGACCTCGAAGTCGAAGTGACACCGCTGTTCTCGGAATCGCTGACCGAAGCCGACGGGGAGGCCGGAACCTACATCGACATGCAGCGAACCAACGCGCAGGCCATCGCAGACGGACTCGTGCCCCGCTGACGAGCCCTTCTCAGCGCGGCACACGGCCTCGCACCACCACAGATCACGGACACACCATCATGGAAATAGGGAAGAGAGAAGAATGAGAACACAACGAACCCTGATCGCACCACTGGCTGCCAGCGCGGCCGTCACCGCCCTCCTGCTGAGCGGATGCGGCACCACTGGTGCGGAGGCCGACCCCGACAGCGGCGAGCAGGCAGACACAGCTGAACCCTCGGACGCCGAACAGGTCGAGGAGACGCAGCCACGGCTGATCACCACCTATGACGGCGGCATCCTCACTCTGGACGCGAGGACGCTCGAGGTCATCGACGACACGAAGCTCGAGGGCTTCAACCGAGTGAATCCGGTCGGTGACGGACGGCATGCGATGGTGTCGGTGGCAAACGGATTCCAGCTCTTCGACGCCGGCGTCTGGACCGAAGAGCACGGCGACCATACCCACAGCTTTGCCGGCTCACCGCAGCTGACCGACAAGGTCTACGAAACCGATACCCCAGGTCACGTCGTGCGCCACGGCGGTTCGACAGTGCTCTTCGGCGACGGCGACGGGCGTATGCAGATCTTCGATACCGACGCCTTCCACGATGGCGCACCCGAACCCGAAGTCAAGGAGGCAGAGGAGGCACACCACGGTGTGGCGGTGCAGTTGGAGAACGGCAACGTGCTGCACACCATCGGCAATGAAGAGGAGCGCTCGGGAGCGAAGGTCGTTGACGGCGAAGGCAAGGAGATCGCCCGCAACGAGGACTGCCCGGGCGTCCACGGGGAGGCCGCTGCCCAGGACGAGGCGATCGCCGTCGGCTGTGAGGATGGAATCCTCTATTACAAGGATGGGAAGTTCACGAAGGTCGACTCCCCGGACAGCTATGGTCGGATCGGCAATCAGGCAGGATCCGATGACTCGCCGGTCGTGCTCGGCGACTACAAGGTCGACGAGGATGCCGAACTCGAACGCCCGGAGAAGGTCACACTGACGAACACCGAGACTGGGAAGATGAAGCTCGTCGACCTCGACTCCTCGTACAGCTTCCGTTCCCTGGCCCGAGGGCCCGAAGGCGAGGCACTCGTGCTCGGCACCGACGGCAAGCTCAACGTCATCGACCCGGAGTCCGGCAAGATCACCGACTCACACCCGGTCACCGAAGCATGGAAGGAGCCCGTCGACTGGCAGCAGCCCCGGCCGACGCTCTTCGTGCAGGGGGAAAAGGCCTATGTCTCCGAACCGGACAAGAGCCAGCTCCACATCGTGGATCTGACCACCGGTGAGGTGGAGAAGAGTGCTGAACTGCCGCACGCCAGCAATGAAGTCACCGGTGTGACCGGCTGACGCCCGCGCTCAGCCGCGCTCCTGCCAGCCCTGCGTCAGCTGCGGCAGGGCCGCGGTGGCTGACCGGATATGGTCTTCGGTCAGCTGCACCGCGTGATCGGTGTCGCGGTCGACGATCGCCTGCATGATCGCATGATGCTCCTCCTGCAGCTGCGCCATCAGAGCGCGCGGATCGTCGACCTCGTGGAAGGCGTCGAGGATGGGCCGGCGCAGAGAGCCGCGGATGGCTTCCGTGAGATCTGACAGCAGCTGATTCTCCGAGGCATGGGCGATGGCCACATGGAACGCAGTATCGGCATCATTGAAGGTCTCCAAGCTCACGCCCGGGGTGTCCATGATCGCCAGGGAGGCATTCATGCCGGCCAAGGCGTCTTCGTGGACCCGTCCGGTCGCCAGGGCGGTGCTTGAGCGCTCAAGCTGGATGCGCGTCTCAATGGCCTCTTCGATGCTGAAGTTCGCCAGGGCCACATGCAGGCGCAGGAACCGAGTCAGGGCCTCCTTGGGCATGGAGGCGATGAAGGTGCCCGCGGACTTGCCGGAGCCGACGTTCGACACGACGACGCCGAGGGACTCCATGACGCGCAGCGCCTCACGCACCGCCGCGCGACTGACCTGAAGCTTGGCAGCCAGCTCCCGTTCCGAGGGCAGTGGATCGCCGACGGTAAGGGATCCAGAGGTGATCTGCTCCTCGATCGCATTGATGACGAGTTCGTGTGTGCTCGATCGGGAGACTGGTTTCCATTCCGGTGCCCGGGGCGCGTTGAGGGCGTGACCTGCGGCGGTGCCGTCTTTTGAGCTGACTGATTCACTGGGCATGAGTACTCACTTTTCGCACCTCGCCATAATAGGACCCTGCCTCATCGGGTATGAATTCTTGACCTGGATCACATCCGGTCCTACACTCACTTTAGTGGTCTGACCACACAAAGGACATACTGAAGCCCATCGAGTATGCATGTTCGGGCGCGTTCAACGTCGAAACGCAGACGCTGTAGTCGAGCACCGACCGTGCAGGAGAAAATATGTACACTCCTGAAATCGCGCCACTTGCAGACAGCCTCCTGTGGTCATCGCTGGCTGCGCTGCTGCCGCTGCTGACCATCTTCGTCACCCTCGGGTTCTTGAAATGGAAGGCCCACTGGGCAGGACTGGCGGCAGTCATCGTCGCCCTGATCGTTGCCATCCTCGTCTACGGCATGCCGGTCGGGCTGGCTGGCCTCTCGGCGAGCCAGGGATTCGCCTTCGGACTGTTTCCGATCATGTGGATCGTCATCACCGCCATCTGGCTCTACGAACTGACGGTGAAGTCAGGACACTTCGAAGACCTCAGATTGGTCATCAACGTCATCTCCGATGATCCTCGCGTGCAGGCGATCCTGGTCGCTTTCTGCTTCGGGGGACTGCTCGAAGCCCTTGCCGGATTCGGTGCCCCGGTTGCCATCACCGGTGTCATGCTCATCGCAGTCGGCTTCACCGCCATGCGAGCTGCAGTCGTCGTGCTGGTGGCCAACACTGCTCCGGTCGCCTTCGGCGCGATCGCCATCCCGATCATCACCGCCGGCAACCTCACCGGGATCGACTACAAGGAGATCGGTGCCATGGTCGGTCACCAGACTCCGTTGCTGGCTGCCATCGTGCCTCTGTTCCTCATCTTCCTCGTCGACGGCAAGCGAGGTCTGCGTCAGCTATGGCCACTTGCTCTGGTCGTCGGGGTCGTGTTCGGGGCAGCGCAGTTCGTCTCTGCGAACTATCTCTCGGTCGAAATGACCGACATCATCGCCTCGCTCATGGGCCTCGCTGCCGCAGTGATCATGCTCCAGTTCTGGAAGCCCGTCGGCGGCCAGGACGCCCTGGATAAGATGGCCGACGAACGCAGTCGGGAGAAGGCCAGCGCGCCCGATGCCGGTGGAGCAGCCGCAGCTGTGGCGACCTCTGTGGACACGAAGGCGGCACCTCTGACCGGCAAGCGAGTGTTGATGGCGCTCTTCCCCTACCTCATCGTCATCGTCATCTTCTCCGGTGCCAAACTGATCCCGGTCATCGACAAGTGGCTGGCCGGCACCGATGTCAAAATTCCTTGGCCGGGGCTGGATGGGAACATCATGACCGCTGCAGGGGAGCTGTCGACGAGCACGGTCTACAACTTCCAATGGTTGTCATCACCGGGCACGATGCTGCTGGTCTCAGGCATGATCGTCGCCATCGTGTACAAGATGACCGTCAAGGACGCGTTCCAGGTCTTCGTCGACAATGTCGTCAAAATGCGTTTCTCCATTCTCACCGTCGGACTCGTCCTGGCGCTGGCCTACGTCATGAATCTGTCGGGACAGACGATCACAATCGGCACCTGGATCGCCGGAGCCGGGACGCTGTTCGCCTTCCTCTCACCGATCCTCGGCTGGCTCGGCACAGCAGTGACCGGATCTGACACCAGTGCCAACGCACTTTTCGCGACGCTGCAGCAGACTGCCGCGACGAAGGCCGGGATCGATCCCGTCCTGTTGGTGGCTGCCAACAGCTCCGGTGGAGTCGTGGGCAAGATGATCAGCCCGCAGAACCTCACCATCGCAGCTACAGCGGTCGGTCTCCTCGGTCAGGAGGCCTCGATCTTCCGCCGCGTCATCTGGTGGTCGCTGGGCATGCTCGTCGTCATGTGCCTGCTGGTCGGCCTGCAGTCGACCGTCCTGTCGTGGATGGTTCCCGGCGGGGCGTGAGGCCCAGCGAGCTGAAGGCTGAATACTGAAGACTGAACACTGAAGAATACGAACTGAAGAGAAAGAGACTGCCAATGGTCAAGAGACAACTGCCCAATCCGTCCGAGATCTTCGAGCTGATGAAGTTCAAGAAGTTCGAGCTCGACTCACGGAAACGCCGTCTCGAATCGGCGTTCACGATCGCGGACCTGCGCCAGATAGCCAAGCGGCGCACTCCCGCAGCCGCGTTCGACTACACAGACGGCGCAGCGGAGGGGGAGATCTCGATGGAGCGCTCCGTGCAGGCCTTCCAGGACATCGAGTTCCACCCCTCCATCCTCAACGATGTCTCGCAGGTCGATACGTCGACACAGATCCTTGGCGGCAGTTCGGCGATGCCCTTCGGCATTGCGCCCACGGGATTCACCCGGCTGATGCAGACCGAGGGTGAGATCGCCGGTGCCTCTGCAGCCGGTGCAGCAGGCATTCCATTCACCCTGTCCACCTTGGGCACGACCTCGATCGAGGACGTGAAGAAGGTCAACCCGAACGGACGGAACTGGTTCCAGCTCTACGTTATGCGCCAGCGAGAGATCTCCTACGGTCTGGTCGAGCGGGCGGCTGCGGCAGGCTATGACACGCTCTTCTTCACCGTGGACACTCCGATTGCCGGCGCCCGGATCAGGGACAGTCGCAACGGGTTCTCCATCCCGCCGCAGCTCTCGCCGAGGACCGTTCTCAACGCGATTCCGCGTCCCTGGTGGTGGTGGGACTTCCTGACCACGGAGAAGCTGCAGTTCGCGTCTCTGTCCGAGACAGGCGGAACTGTCGGCGAGCTGCTCAACTCGGCCATGGATCCGTCGATCGATTTTGACGACTTGGCCACGATCCGAGAGATGTGGCCGGGCAAGCTTGCGATCAAGGGCGTCCAGACTGTTGCCGATGCCAGGAAGCTTGCCGATCTCGGCGTCGACGCCATTGTGCTGTCGAACCACGGCGGACGACAGCTCGACCGCGCCCCGGTTCCCTTCGAACTGCTGCCCTCGGTGGCGAAGGAAGTCGGCAATGACCTCGAGATCATCGTCGACACGGGAATCCGCGATGGTGCCGACATCGTCGCGGCAATGGCCTTGGGCGCGGACTTCACACTCATCGGCCGCGCCTACCTCTACGGGCTCATGGCCGGTGGCAGGGAAGGCGTCGATCGCACGATCGCGATCCTCAGCGAACAGGTCGAGCGGACGATGAAGCTGCTTCAGGTCTCAAACGTCGCCGAGCTCAACCCGAGCCATGTGACCCAGCTGCGCAGGTTCAGTCGGGACGGTCAGTTGGACGGTGCGGACCCGGAGACGAGGTCCGTGTGACTGCTGTCTGAGCTGGCAGCGGTCTTCGCGCCGGAGACTGCTGCCAACTCGCCCGTCGAATGCTGGTCAGGGGGACGCCTCCTTCGCCAGATATCGTCCCGTGACGCTGTCCTTCTCATCGGCAACCTGGTTCGGAGTGCCGGCGACCACGATGCGACCGCCGTCCACTCCGCCACCCGGGCCCATGTCGATGACATGGTCGGAGTTGGCGATGGCATCGAGGTCGTGTTCGATGACGACGACGGTGCCTCCCTGATCGACGAGTCGCTGCAGGACGCCGATGAGCACTCGTACGTCCAAAGGATGGAGCCCGATGGTGGGCTCGTCGAAGACGAACAGGGTGCCAGTCTGCGTCCGATCGAGTTCTGAGACGAGACGCAGACGCTGCGCTTCACCGCCGGACAGGGCCGGAGTCGCCTCGCCGAGGGTGAGATATCCCAGCCCCACCTCCTGAAGCGCCTGCAGCCGTGTGGTGACCTTCCTCAGGTCGGCAACGTGCCCGGCAGCCTCGGCGACGGTCATAGCCATCAGATCGGGCAGCGCAATCTCACCGTCAGCACCGGGACGGCGATGAGCCTCGGCGTCGGGACCGTAGCGCCTGCCCTCGCAGTCTGGGCAGGCGATGTCGACGTCGGGGAGGAACTGCACGTCGAGTGTGATCTCTCCCGTCCCCTCGCAGCGCGGGCACCGCAGAGAGCCGGTGTTGTAGGAGAAGTCCCGGGCGCTCAGGCCGGCGGCCTTCGCCGAGTCGAGTTTGGCGTAGGCACGCCGGAGCTCATCGAGGATGCCCGAGTATGTGGCGACGGTCGAGCGGACATTGACCCCGATCGGGGTGGCGTCGACGACACTGGCCTTCTCGATTCCGGCACCCTCGATCGAGGTGACGTGCGAGGGCAGACGCGCTTGTTCCGTTGCACGGAGTGCGGGAATGAGGCTGTCGAGAACCAGCGTGCTCTTCCCGGATCCGGACACTCCGGTGACCGCGGTGATCCGTCCCCGAGGGATCGTGACGTCGAGCGCATGCACGGTGTGGATGGGGGAGGTGCGCAGCCTGATCGTCCCCTTGTCGAAGACGTGGTCGGGCGCCGCAGAAGTGCGGACCAGAGTATCTTCTCGTCCGGTGAGGAACCCACCGATGAGAGAATCCGGATTGTCGCCGAGGCTGCTTACCGTTCCGGTGGCGACGACCGTTCCGCCGTCGTTGCCGGAACCGGGGCCGATCTCGATCTCAGGCCGAGGTCGAGCAGTCGCTTCGACATGTGCCCGAGCGTGCTGGTCAGTGCCTCGGACATGGAGCGCATGGTCTTCGGCACGGTGTCGGCGACAGTGCCGGCCCAGTCGCTGAGTTCGCTCAGGGTCATGGCGGTGACATCGGCGAGATTGAGATCGCCGATCTTCGGCAGCAGCGCCGCAGGTGCGAGCCGGGTGCCGTGGCACGTGGTGCAGGTGTGTTCGGTGAGGAACCGGCTCACCCGGGATAATCGTTTCTCATCGGTGGCGCGTTTGAGCTCCTCGCTCACGGTCAGTCGCGCATTGCGGAAGGTGAAGTCGAGCTCGTGCAGACCCTTCTTCGAAGTGACGGCGATGTGCTTCTTCTCTTCCGGGCCATCGAAGACGATGGTCTTCTCCTCGGCGCTCAACTCCTTCCAGGGGATGTCCGTGCGGACGCCGAATTCGCGTGCGATCTGCGGTTGGACGTTGAAGCCGAACATCTGCCATGGAATCACCGTTCCATCGTCGATGCTCATGTCCTCGTCACGGATCAGGGAGGCATCGTCGACCTTGCGTACAATGCCCGTCCCTTCACAGGATGGGCAGGCTCCCACCGAATTGAAGGCCAGCTCCTCTTCTCCTGGAGCGTGAACGTTCGCTCCGCAGCTGAGGCAAGCGGAGGGCTCCTCTGCCGCGACATTGAGCGTCGGTTCCTGCCGGTGGCCGTTCGGGCAGACATGTGACGCCAGGCGCGAGAACATGAGCCGGACGACGTTGAGCAGTTCGGTGGACGTGCCGAAGGTCGATCTGACGCCGGGGATGCCCGGGCGCTGTCGCAGAGCCAGAGCGGCAGGCACGTGACTGACCCGGTCGACGTCGGCACGCGGCGCTTGGCTCATCCTGCGGCGCGTGTAAGTGGACAGCGCTTCGATGTAGCGCCGAGAGCCTTCCGCGTACAGGACTCCCATCGCCAGGGACGACTTGCCCGAACCGGAGACACCGGCGATACCGACCAGCGAACCCAATGGGACGTCGACATCGATGTTCGCCAGGTTGTGCACGCGGGCGCCTCGAATCTCGATCATCTGGTGATTGCTCATGTCCCCATTGTCGCCGCGCGAGGGGATGATCGCGATGAGATCAGCATTGTAGGGTCTAGCGGAACTTGTCAGAGGAGCACCGCGCTGACCTGAGATGTGACACAAGCATGAGACGGCATCTGTCTCACCAACTTGTCAAAATCCTCAAGCACTATGGAGGACCGCGGCCGGAACGAACAACGCTGGCACCGTGGCGGTCTCGAGATCGATGATGAGCGTCTGATCCGCATTCCTCGTCGTGCGGAGGCCAACTCACCGGCTCTCCACAATCTGTAGGATCCAGTGCCATCCTTCAAGGGCTTGCACCCCTGTCTGTTGCCCTTCCCGCAGATCCTGAATTGGCTATTGGTGGTGCTAAGGAAATGATGGAGAGTACGATACCTTGCCGTGTAGTCGCCCGGGGGAGGAGTTCAGGCACCCCTGACTCTCGCTCATTGGGGGAGTCGCGGGTCCTCGTTAGTCGCCAGCCTCAATGCGAAATCACCCGGGCTCAGTCTACTCTGAACCCGGGCGAGTCGCCTCACAGAATGAGCGTCTCAGGCGATAGTGGTCGATTCCAATTGCTGAGAGCGTGCCCGGACTTTGTTCTCGGGATCTATCGCGGTTTGATGAAGCGCGACGACCAGGGCACCGAACAGAGCAACCAGCGCCCAAATTGTGCCGACCCACCACAGACCTCCGAACGGAAGCAGCATAAGAGCCGAAGCGAGCATAGGAGTGATTCCTGCGCCCAGAGCCGCTGCTCCCTGGTAGGCGACGGACGCGCCCGTGTAGCGCACAGACGCTGGAAACAGCTCTGCCACATATGCCGAGATCGGACCGTAGATGAGCCCCTGAACGATTCCCTGTCCAAAAAGAATCGCGACAGAGAACATCTCGATGCGACCCGATCCGATAAGAAACGTTATGGGAAATGCAGAAGCCGCAACGACCAAGCAGGCGATGAAGATCATGCGCGCCCTACCGATCCTGTCGCTCAGGCGTGCGGACACGAAGCAGGTGAGAATCATGATGAGGGAGCCACCGGCCTTCCAGTTCAGCACCCACGTCTTGTCCTCGCCCGCATCGACAGCCATGGACACTCCCCACACCGTGACAAGCGATTGCGTCGTGTACACGCTCACAGCCACTGCCAAGCCGATGAGAACAGGCTTCAGATGGTTGCATAGCACATCGAAGATCGGAATCCGTCGACGGTCATGTTCTTCTTCGAGCGTCTGGAACACCGGCGACTCCGACACTTTCAACCTGATCACCAGGCCGACGACGATGAGCACCGCAGAGAGAAGGAACGGGATCCTCCAGCCCCACACAACGAACTGATCGCCGGTGAGCACGGTCATGACAGACATGACGACAGTCGCAAGCACAGCCCCGGCCGGCCCACCGGCATTGGCGAATGACGCGGCAAATCCCCGCTTGGCCTTGGGTGCATGTTCCAGCGCCATGAGCGCAGCGCCACCCCACTCACCGCCGACAGCGATGCCCTGAATCACCCGGAGGACCAACAAAGAGATCGGAGCAATGATGCCGATCATCGATGCAGGAGGCATCAGTCCGACGATGACGGTAACACTTCCCATGATGATCATTGAAAGCACAAGGGTCTTCTTCCGACCGAGTCGGTCGCCGAAGTGCCCGAAGATCACTCCTCCGAGCGGCCGAGCCAAATAGCCTGCAGCAAGAGTCGCGAATGAAGCGAATACCGCCAAACTTCCGCTGCCGAATCCGGTGAAATAGAGAGAGGCAAAGACGATTGACGATGCCGTCGCGTAGAGGAGAAAGTCATAGAACTCTATCGCAGATCCGATGAAGCTCGACGCCAAGATTCTGCGCATCTCAACTGTACTCAGCGTCAGCTGACGCCCCTCGTCGTCGACAACGACAGGGGGCGGTCCCTGCTGCGGCGTAGGTGACGACTCTGTCATGGAACCCCCTCATTGGAAACTGAACATTCTCAATAATCTACAAACAGGTTATGATTGTCAACATTTTTGTTAACATAGAACTCGAGTACAGATCCGCATGCGATCTTCAGTCGGTCCGCGAGCAGGATCCGTCTGCCCCTGGGTCCTGCGCGTCAACCCCGCAGGACATGGAGCGACCATGAGCCAGCTGCGCACCCTCGGGGTATTGTTACTAACTTTGCTTGCAGTATTGTTGACAATCTCTACTGGGCACTGTTTGACTTGCCTGTAGCAATTCCAATGACGAGATTTGCGAAGCGATCGCAAGGTTCGACACCGCTCAAAGGAGAAGCTGACACCGGGCCAACACCATCGACAGAGCTTTGAGTGCACGGATGCACTCGACCCTGCCCTTGATTGCGCACTGGGCTTCCGATCTCATTCAGCGGGTGTTCGACAGCTTTGCTCTGTTCGCATCGACGACCGACAGGATTACT
This sequence comes from Brevibacterium sp. UCMA 11754, assembly GCF_021532275.1. Lineage (GTDB taxonomy): Bacteria > Actinomycetota > Actinomycetes > Actinomycetales > Brevibacteriaceae > Brevibacterium. Next base: position 1,798 of record NZ_JACBOT010000028.1, on the reverse strand, counting down.
CTCTATGTCCCTTTCCATCTGGGCAATGGTTGCCTACTTGGCCTTCATCATCGTGTGGAACGTGGTGATCAAACGCAATATCGGCGAGTCCATGTTGCTGGGCTTCGTCGTCGTCTGCTTGTTCGGCGGCAAAGACTTCTTCCAGATCCTTGGTACCGGCATAGTTGATGCGCTGCAGGAACAGGTCGTGTTCGCCGCACTAGCGTTCATATTCATGGGCTTCATGCTCAAAGAGCTGGGGCTCATGGAGAAGCAGGTGGAGATTCTCAATTCTGTCTTCGGCCGCGTCAGAGGCGGAGCGGGGTATGTGTCCACAGTGGCATCTGCGCTATTCGGCACGATCTCCGGTTCCGGATCAGGGAACGCCGCAGCGGTCGGATCAGTGACGATCCCGTGGATGACCAGATCCAACTGGAAACCGGAGATCGCGGCCTCGTTGGTCGCCGGAAGCTCCGGACTCGGCCCCAGCTTCCCGCCCTCGTCCTCGATGTTCGTGCTTCTCGGCTCGGCCGCGGTCGCTCCGTTCGTTGCAGCAGATCAGTTGTTCATCGGTCTTTTCTGCGGCGGTGCTTGGGCATTGTTGTACCGACTGATCGTTGTCACTATATGGATCCGCATCTACGGCGTCGACAAGGTCGAACGGGCTGACATCCAGCCGTTCAAGGCGGCCATTCGCCAAGGATGGACCTCGCTGTTCATCTACATTGGCATCGCCGTCCCTCTGCTGCTGACGGTCGGCCCGGGAGCCGATTGGCTCACTGGACGCCTGGGAGCAGAGACCTTTGAGTCAATCAGTATCATCGTGTGGATCCCGGTCATGATCCTTCTGGCCTGCTTGATGGTGGGCGCAAAGCACCTGCCTCGGTCGGCGAAGAGCTGGAACAAGCTACTCGATAAAGTTGCCCCCCAATACTCTCTCGTCGGTGCGACGCTGTTCTTCGCTTTCGCCGCTGCCAGTGCGCTGGGCGAATTGGGACTCTCGGAAGACCTCGCGGTATTCATGAGCAGAATCGAGGCGCCTGGCCTCGTCGTCGCACTTGCTGTCGGCTCGCTGGTAGTCCTGCTAGCAGCGCCACTGACGTCAACCGCAACCATTGCCGCAGTCGGCGGGGTTGCCTTCACGGCGCTGACCGCAGCTGGAGCTGGCCCGGTCCCTGCTGCAGTGGCTGTGCTTCTGTTCTCCGCAACCGAAGGCTGCTCCCCTCCTGGAGCAGCACCGATCTATATCGTCTCCGGCATCGCAGGAGTCGATCCGGGAAAGCTGTTCGTCAGACTCATTCTCTGGTTCGTGATACCCACCATCATTTTGGGCTCACTGGTCGCACTCGGCCTGCTACCGATCTTCAGTATCGCCTGAACAACCTGAACGATCAGCCTCGACTGACGTTCTCCATCAACTGACCATACCTACAGATTCGAACAAGGAGTCCGACAATGTCCGAGAACTCTTCTCAGGATGACACCACGCCAACCGGGATCCGCGCGCTTCTGGCGTGGCTGCTCCTTCTGCTCTTCAAGATCACGCTCGTAGCATTCCTCGTTTTGGGAACGGTACTTGTGCTAACCCAATTGGCCGGTGCGCTCTTTGCTCAGCAGACGCTGGTCTCAGGCGCCATGGATGTACTCTTCGCGCCGACTACGGCCTGCGCAGCAATTACCGGCTTGGCAGGGTTCGCCATCGCCTATGTACTGAAATGGGACACGTCCGACTGACCCCGTTTGCGGGCTCTGTCAAGCACGCGTCCTCCGTTCCGAGAGGGGCCCTGCCTTGACATAGGTCCTCCGTTCCGAGAGGGGC
>NZ_JACBOT010000027.1 GCF_021532275.1 Brevibacterium sp. UCMA 11754 | reverse complement strand
TCGGTGGACGTGCCGAAGGTCGATCTGACGCCGGGGATGCCGGGCGCTGTCGCAGAGCCAGAGCGGCAGGCACGTGACTGACCCGGTCGACGTCGGCACGCGGCGCTTGGCTCATCCTGCGGCGCGTGTAAGTGGACAGCGCTTCGATGTAGCGCCGAGAGCCTTCCGCGTACAGGACTCCCATCGCCAGGGACGACTTGCCCGAACCGGAGACACACGGCGATACCGACCAGCGAACCCAATGGGACGTCGACATCGATGTTCGCCAGGTTGTGCACGCGGGGCCTCGAATCTCGATCATCTGGTGATTGCTCATGTCCCCATTGTCGCCGCGCGAGGGGATGATCGCGATGAGATCAGCATTGTAGGGTCTAGCGGAACTTGTCAGAGGAGCACCGCGCTGACCTGAGATGTGACACAAGCATGAGACGGCATCTGTCTCACCAACTTGTCAAAATCCTCAAGCACTATGGAGGACCGCGGCCGGAACGAACAACGCTGGCACCGTGGCGGTCTCGAGATCGATGATGAGCGTCTGATCCGCATTCCTCGTCGTGCGGAGGCCAACTCACCGGCTCTCCACAATCTGTAGGATCCAGTGCCATCCTTCAAGGGCTTGCACCCCTGTCTGTTGCCCTCCCGCAGATCCTGAATTGGCTATTGGTGGTGCTAAGGAAATGATGGAGAGTACGATACCTTGCCGTGTAGTCGCCCGGGGGAGGAGTTCAGGCACCCCTGACTCTCGCTCATTGGGGGAGTCGCGGGTCCTCGTTAGTCGCCAGCCTCAATGCGAAATCACCCGGGCTCAGTCTACTCTGAACCCGGGCGAGTCGCCTCACAGAATGAGCGTCTCAGGCGATAGTGGTCGATTCCAATGCTGAGAGCGTGCCCGGACTTTGTTCTCGGGATCTATCGCGGTTTGATGAAGCGCGACGACCAGGGCACCGAACAGAGCAACCAGCGCCCAAATTGTGCCGACCCACCACAGACCTCCGAACGGAAGCAGCATAAGAGCCGAAGCGAGCATAGGAGTGATTCCTGCGCCCAGAGCCGCTGCTCCCTGGTAGGCGACGGACGCGCCCGTGTAGCGCACAGACGCTGGAAACAGCTCTGCCACATATGCCGAGATCGGACCGTAGATGAGCCCCTGAACGATTCCCTGTCCAAAAAGAATCGCGACAGAGAACATCTCGATGCGACCCGATCCGATAAGAAACGTTATGGGAAATGCAGAAGCCGCAACGACCAAGCAGGCGATGAAGATCATGCGCGCCCTACCGATCCTGTCGCTCAGGCGTGCGGACACGAAGCAGGTGAGAATCATGATGAGGGAGCCACCGGCCTTCCAGTTCAGCACCCACGTCTTGTCCTCGCCCGCATCGACAGCCATGGACACTCCCCACACCGTGACAAGCGATTGCGTCGTGTACACGCTCACAGCCACTGCCAAGCCGATGAGAACAGGCTTCAGATGGTTGCATAGCACATCGAAGATCGGAATCCGTCGACGGTCATGTTCTTCTTCGAGCGTCTGGAACACCGGCGACTCCGACACTTTCAACCTGATCACCAGGCCGACGACGATGAGCACCGCAGAGAGAAGGAACGGGATCCTCCAGCCCCACACAACGAACTGATCGCCGGTGAGCACGGTCATGACAGACATGACGACAGTCGCAAGCACAGCCCCGGCCGGCCACCGGCATTGGCGAATGACGCGGCAAATCCCGCTTGCCTTGGTGCATGTTCCAGCGCCATGAGCGCAGCGCCACCCCACTCACCGCCGACAGCGATGCCCTGAATCACCCGGAGGACCAACAAAGAGATCGGAGCAATGATGCCGATCATCGATGCAGGAGGCATCAGTCCGACGATGACGGTAACACTTCCCATGATGATCATTGAAAGCACAGGGTCTTCTTCCGACCGAGTCGGTCGCCGAAGTGCCCGAAGATCACTCCTCCGAGCGGCCGAGCCAAATAGCCTGCAGCAAGAGTCGCGAATGAAGCGAATACCGCCAAACTTCCGCTGCCGAATCCGGTGAAATAGAGAGAGCAAAGACGATTGACGATGCCGTCGCGTAGAGGAGAAAGTCATAGAACTCTATCGCAGATCCGATGAAGCTCGACGCCAAGATTCTGCGCATCTCAACTGTACTCAGCGTCAGCTGACGCCCCTCGTCGTCGACAACGACAGGGGGCGGTCCCTGCTGCGGCGTAGGTGACGACTCTGTCATGGAACCCCCTCATTGGAAACTGAACATTCTCAATAATCTACAAACAGGTTATGATTGTCAACATTTTTGTTAACATAGAACTCGAGTACAGATCCGCATGCGATCTTCAGTCGGTCCGCGAGCAGGATCCGTCTGCCCCTGGGTCCTGCGCGTCAACCCCGCAGGACATGGAGCGACCATGAGCCAGCTGCGCACCCTCGGGGTATTGTTACTAACTTTGCTTGCAGTATTGTTGACAATCTCTACTGGGCACTGTTTGACTTGCCTGTAGCAATTCCAATGACGAGATTTGCGAAGCGATCGCAAGGTTCGACACCGCTCAAAGGAGAAGCTGACACCGGGCCAACACCATCGACAGAGCTTTGAGTGCACGGATGCACTCGACCCTGCCCTTGATTGCGCACTGGGCTTCCGATCTCATTCAGCGGGTGTTCGACAGCTTTGCTCTGTTCGCATCGACGACCGACAGGATTACTCTCTATGTCCCTTTCCATCTGGGCAATGGTTGCCTACTTGGCCTTCATCATCGTGTGGAACGTGGTGATCAAACGCAATATCGGCGAGTCCATGTTGCTGGGCTTCGTCGTCGTCTGCTTGTTCGGCGGCAAAGACTTCTTCCAGATCCTTGGTACCGGCATAGTTGATGCGCTGCAGGAACAGGTCGTGTTCGCCGCACTAGCGTTCATATTCATGGGCTTCATGCTCAAAGAGCTGGGGCTCATGGAGAAGCAGGTGGAGATTCTCAATTCTGTCTTCGGCCGCGTCAGAGGCGGAGCGGGGTATGTGTCCACAGTGGCATCTGCGCTATTCGGCACGATCTCCGGTTCCGGATCAGGGAACGCCGCAGCGGTCGGATCAGTGACGATCCCGTGGATGACCAGATCCAACTGGAAACCGGAGATCGCGGCCTCGTTGGTCGCCGGAAGCTCCGGACTCGGCCCCAGCTTCCCGCCCTCGTCCTCGAGTTCGTGCTTCTCGGCTCGGCCGCGTCGCTCCGTTCGTTGCAGCAGATCAGTTGTTCATCGGTCTTTTTCTGCGGCGGTGCTTGGGCATTGTTGTACCGACTGATCGTTGTCACTATATGGATCCGCATCTACGGCGTCGACAAGGTCGAACGGGCTGACATCCAGCCGTTCAAGGCGGCCATTCGCCAAGGATGGACCTCGTGCTGTTCATCTACATTGGCATCGCCGTCCCTCTGCTGCTGACGGTCGGCCCGGGAGCCGATTGGCTCACTGGACGCCTGGGAGCAGAGACCTTTGAGTCAATCAGTATCATCGTGTGGATCCCGGTCATGATCCTTCTGGCCTGCTTGATGGTGGGCGCAAGCACCTGCCTCGGTCGGCGAAGAGCTGGAACAAGCTACTCGATAAAGTTGCCCCCCAATACTCTCTCGTCGGTGCGACGCTGTTCTTCGCTTTCGCCGCTGCCAGTGCGCTGGGCGAATTGGGACTCTCGGAAGACCTCGCGGTATTCATGAGCAGAATCGAGGCGCTGGCCTCGTCGTCGCACTTGCTGTCGGCTCGCTGGTAGTCCTGCTAGCAGCGCCACTGACGTCAACCGCAACCATTGCCGCAGTCGGCGGGGTTGCCTTCACGGCGCTGACCGCAGCTGGAGCTGGCCCGGTCCCTGCTGCAGTGGCTGTGCTTCTGTTCTCCGCAACCGAAGGCTGCTCCCCTCCTGGAGCAGCACCGATCTATATCGTCTCCGTCATCGGGGGTAGAGTCGATCCGGGAAAGCTGTTCGTCAGACTCATTCTCTGGTTCGTGATACCCACCATCATTTTGGGCTCACTGGTCGCACTCGGCCTGCTACCGATCTTCAGTATCGCCTGAACAACCTGAACGATCAGCCTCGACTGACGTTCTCCATCAACTGACCATACCTACAGATTCGAACAAGGAGTCCGACAATGTCCGAGAACTCTTCTCAGGATGACACCACGCCAACCGGGATCCGCGCGCTTCTGGCGTGGCTGCTCCTTCTGCTCTTCAAGATCACGCTCGTAGCATTCCTCGTTTTGGGAACGGTACTTGTGCTAACCCAATTGCCGGTGCGCTCTTTGCTCAGCAGACGCTGGTCTCAGGCGCCATGGATGTACTCTTCGCGCCGACTACGGCCTGCGCAGCAATTACCGGCTTGGCAGGGTTCGCCATCGCCTATGTACTGAAATGGGACACGTCCGACTGACCCCGTTTGCGGGCTCTGTCAAGCACGCGTCCTCCGTTCCGAGAGGGGCCCTGCCTTGACATAGGTCCTCCGTTCCGAGAGGGGCCCTGCCTTGACATAGGTCCTCCGCTTCGGGAGGGCTCGTGCCTGGCAGAGTAGGTGCAGGTGACAATCTAAACGCATGTACACATTTTCAATAGGACGGCAAGACTCAGATAGACAGCCCGGATGCCACCCTCGGTGCCTCATATACTTTTGCCGCGAAATGGTGGACCCTCGGAAGCTATGGGAGTGAACTGTCGATGGCGACTCGCGCAGAGATCACCACGAAATACGCCAGGCAATACAAGAAAGCCTCGAAGAAGAACAAAGGGGCTGTTCTCAAAGAGGTCGTCGCGGTGACCGCCTGGACTCGCGACAATGCTCGACGGCGATTGACCCAGGCAGCCAAGCACCCGCCAGGACCAGGCAGACAGGTGACGAAACAGCACCGGAAGCCCCGGTCCAGGAAATACTCCTATGACGCAGTGAAGATCCTTCAGCGTGTGTGCGATCTCGGGCGGCCAGTGCGGAAATACCTTCACGCGACGATGCGTATCCTCCTCGATCTCCTCGAAGCCCATCACGAGCTCGTCCTCGTCAGGATCGTTACACCACAACGGTGCGCAAGGAACTGCTGGCAAATGAGCCCAGCCACGATCGACCGGTACCTGGGGCCCACACGGGCCAAAGACGCAATCAATGGGATCTCGACAACGAAGCCCGGGAGCCTGCTGCGTTCAGCGATCACGATCCGCCGCGCCGGTGACGACGTCGAAGACGAACCCGGCTTCTTCGAAGGCGATACCGTCGCCCACTGCGGTCCCGTCGAATCGGGGGAATTCGCTAGGACACTCAATCTCACCGATTTCCATACGGGGTGGACGTTTACCCGTACCGTGCGCAACAACGCGCATACGAATATCCTG
>NZ_JACBOT010000026.1 GCF_021532275.1 Brevibacterium sp. UCMA 11754 | reverse complement strand
GTCTGTTGCCCTTCCCGCAGATCCTGAATTGGCTATTGGTGGTGCTAAGGAAATGATGGAGAGTACGATACCTTGCCGTGTAGTCGCCCGGGGGAGGAGTTCAGGCACCCCTGACTCTCGCTCATTGGGGGAGTCGCGGGTCCTCGTTAGTCGCCAGCCTCAATGCGAAATCACCCGGGCTCAGTCTACTCTGAACCCGGGCGAGTCGCCTCACAGAATGAGCGTCTCAGGCGATAGTGGTCGATTCCAATTGCTGAGAGCGTGCCCGGACTTTGTTCTCGGGATCTATCGCGGTTTGATGAAGCGCGACGACCAGGGCACCGAACAGAGCAACCAGCGCCCCAAATTGTGCCGACCCACCACAGACCTCCGAACGGAAGCAGCATAAGAGCCGAAGCGAGCATAGGAGTGATTCCTGCGCCCAGAGCCGCTGCTCCCTGGTAGGCGACGGACGCGCCCGTGTAGCGCACAGACGCTGGAAACAGCTCTGCCACATATGCCGAGATCGGACCGTAGATGAGCCCCTGAACGATTCCCTGTCCAAAAAGAATCGCGACAGAGAACATCTCGATGCGACCCGATCCGATAAGAAACGTTATGGGAAATGCAGAAGCCGCAACGACCAAGCAGGCGATGAAGATCATGCGCGCCCTACCGATCCTGTCGCTCAGGCGTGCGGACACGAAGCAGGTGAGAATCATGATGAGGGAGCCACCGGCCTTCCAGTTCAGCACCCACGTCTTGTCCTCGCCCGCATCGACAGCCATGGACACTCCCCACACCGTGACAAGCGATTGCGTCGTGTAACACGCCACAGCCACTGCCAAGCCGATGAGAACAGGCTTCAGATGGTTGCATAGCACATCGAAGATCGGAATCCGTCGACGGTCATGTTCTTCTTCGAGCGTCTGGAACACCGGCGACTCCGACACTTTCAACCTGATCACCAGGCCGACGACGATGAGCACCGCAGAGAGAAGGAACGGGATCCTCCAGCCCCACACAACGAACTGATCGCCGGTGAGCACGGTCATGACAGACATGACGACAGTCGCAAGCACAGCCCCGGCCGGCCCACCGGCATTGGCGAATGACGCGGCAAATCCCCGCTTGGCCTTGGGTGCATGTTCCAGCGCCATGAGCGCAGCGCCACCCCACTCACCGCCGACAGCGATGCCCTGAATCACCCGGAGGACCAACAAAGAGATCGGAGCAATGATGCCGATCATCGATGCAGGAGGCATCAGTCCGACGATGACGGTAACACTTCCCATGATGATCATTGAAAGCACAAGGGTCTTCTTCCGACCGAGTCGGTCGCCGAAGTGCCCGAAGATCACTCCTCCGAGCGGCCGAGCCAAATAGCCTGCAGCAAGAGTCGCGAATGAAGCGAATACCGCCAAACTTCCGCTGCCGAATCCGGTGAAATAGAGAGAGGCAAAGACGATTGACGATGCCGTCGCGTAGAGGAGAAAGTCATAGAACTCTATCGCAGATCCGATGAAGCTCGACGCCAAGATTCTGCGCATCTCAACTGTACTCAGCGTCAGCTGACGCCCCTCGTCGTCGACAACGACAGGGGGCGGTCCCTGCTGCGGCGTAGGTGACGACTCTGTCATGGAACCCCCTCATTGGAAACTGAACATTCTCAATAATCTACAAACAGGTTATGATTGTCAACATTTTTGTTAACATAGAACTCGAGTACAGATCCGCATGCGATCTTCAGTCGGTCCGCGAGCAGGATCCGTCTGCCCCTGGGTCCTGCGCGTCAACCCCGCAGGACATGGAGCGACCATGAGCCAGCTGCGCACCCTCGGGGTATTGTTACTAACTTTGCTTGCAGTATTGTTGACAATCTCTACTGGGCACTGTTTGACTTGCCTGTAGCAATTCCAATGACGAGATTTGCGAAGCGATCGCAAGGTTCGACACCGCTCAAAGGAGAAGCTGACACCGGGCCAACACCATCGACAGAGCTTTGAGTGCACGGATGCACTCGACCCTGCCCTTGATTGCGCACTGGGCTTCCGATCTCATTCAGCGGGTGTTCGACAGCTTTGCTCTGTTCGCATCGACGACCGACAGGATTACTCTCTATGTCCCTTTCCATCTGGGCAATGGTTGCCTACTTGGCCTTCATCATCGTGTGGAACGTGGTGATCAAACGCAATATCGGCGAGTCCATGTTGCTGGGCTTCGTCGTCGTCTGCTTGTTCGGCGGCAAAGACTTCTTCCAGATCCTTGGTACCGGCATAGTTGATGCGCTGCAGGAACAGGTCGTGTTCGCCGCACTAGCGTTCATATTCATGGGCTTCATGCTCAAAGAGCTGGGGCTCATGGAGAAGCAGGTGGAGATTCTCAATTCTGTCTTCGGCCGCGTCAGAGGCGGAGCGGGGTATGTGTCCACAGTGGCATCTGCGCTATTCGGCACGATCTCCGGTTCCGGATCAGGGAACGCCGCAGCGGTCGGATCAGTGACGATCCCGTGGATGACCAGATCCAACTGGAAACCGGAGATCGCGGCCTCGTTGGTCGCCGGAAGCTCCGGACTCGGCCCCAGCTTCCCGCCCTCGTCCTCGATGTTCGTGCTTCTCGGCTCGGCCGCGGTCGCTCCGTTCGTTGCAGCAGATCAGTTGTTCATCGGTCTTTTCTGCGGCGGTGCTTGGGCATTGTTGTACCGACTGATCGTTGTCACTATATGGATCCGCATCTACGGCGTCGACAAGGTCGAACGGGCTGACATCCAGCCGTTCAAGGCGGCCATTCGCCAAGGATGGACCTCGCTGTTCATCTACATTGGCATCGCCGTCCCTCTGCTGCTGACGGTCGGCCCGGGAGCCGATTGGCTCACTGGACGCCTGGGAGCAGAGACCTTTGAGTCAATCAGTATCATCGTGTGGATCCCGGTCATGATCCTTCTGGCCTGCTTGATGGTGGGCGCAAAGCACCTGCCTCGGTCGGCGAAGAGCTGGAACAAGCTACTCGATAAAGTTGCCCCCCAATACTCTCTCGTCGGTGCGACGCTGTTCTTCGCTTTCGCCGCTGCCAGTGCGCTGGGCGAATTGGGACTCTCGGAAGACCTCGCGGTATTCATGAGCAGAATCGAGGCGCCTGGCCTCGTCGTCGCACTTGCTGTCGGCTCGCTGGTAGTCCTGCTAGCAGCGCCACTGACGTCAACCGCAACCATTGCCGCAGTCGGCGGGGTTGCCTTCACGGCGCTGACCGCAGCTGGAGCTGGCCCGGTCCCTGCTGCAGTGGCTGTGCTTCTGTTCTCCGCAACCGAAGGCTGCTCCCCTCCTGGAGCAGCACCGATCTATATCGTCTCCGGCATCGCAGGAGTCGATCCGGGAAAGCTGTTCGTCAGACTCATTCTCTGGTTCGTGATACCCACCATCATTTTGGGCTCACTGGTCGCACTCGGCCTGCTACCGATCTTCAGTATCGCCTGAACAACCTGAACGATCAGCCTCGACTGACGTTCTCCATCAACTGACCATACCTACAGATTCGAACAAGGAGTCCGACAATGTCCGAGAACTCTTCTCAGGATGACACCACGCCAACCGGGATCCGCGCGCTTCTGGCGTGGCTGCTCCTTCTGCTCTTCAAGATCACGCTCGTAGCATTCCTCGTTTTGGGAACGGTACTTGTGCTAACCCAATTGGCCGGTGCGCTCTTTGCTCAGCAGACGCTGGTCTCAGGCGCCATGGATGTACTCTTCGCGCCGACTACGGCCTGCGCAGCAATTACCGGCTTGGCAGGGTTCGCCATCGCCTATGTACTGAAATGGGACACGTCCGACTGACCCCGTTTGCGGGCTCTGTCAAGCACGCGTCCTCCGTTCCGAGAGGGGCCCTGCCTTGACATAGGTCCTCCGTTCCGAGAGGGGCCCTGCCTTGACATAGGTCCTCCGCTTCGGGAGGGCTCGTGCCTGGCAGAGTAGGTGCAGGTGACAATCTAAACGCATGTACACACATTTTCAATAGGACGGCAAGACTCAGATAGACAGCCCGGATGCCACCCTCGGTGCCTCATATACTTTTGCCCGCGAAATGGTGGACCCTCGGAAGCTATGGGGAGTGAACTGTCGATGGCGACTCGCGCAGAGATCACCACGAAATACGCCAGGCAATACAAGAAAGCCTCGAAGAAGAACAAAGGGGCTGTTCTCAAAGAGGTCGTCGCGGTGACCGGCTGGACTCGCGACAATGCTCGACGGCGATTGACCCAGGCAGCCAAGCACCCGCCAGGACCAGGCAGACAGGTGACGAAACAGCACCGGAAGCCCCGGTCCAGGAAATACTCCTATGACGCAGTGAAGATCCTTCAGCGTGTGTGGGCGATCTCGGGCGGCCAGTGCGGGAAATACCTTCACGCGACGATGCGTATCCTCCTCGATCTCCTCGAAGCCCATCACGAGCTCGTCCTCGGTCAGGATCGTTACACCACAACGGTGCGCAAGGAACTGCTGGCAATGAGCCCAGCCACGATCGACCGGTACCTGGGGCCCACACGGGCCAAAGACGCAATCAATGGGATCTCGACAACGAAGCCCGGGAGCCTGCTGCGTTCAGCGATCACGATCCGCCGCGCCGGTGACGACGTCGAAGACGAACCCGGCTTCTTCGAAGGCGATACCGTCGCCCACTGCGGTCCCGTCGAATCGGGGGAATTCGCTAGGACACTCAATCTCACCGATTTCCATACGGGGTGGACGTTTACCCGTACCGTGCGCAACAACGCGCATACGAATATCCTGGCGGGTTTGAAGACAGCGGCTCGTGAGATTCCGTTTGAGATCACTGGCTTGGACTTCGATAACGGGTCGGAGTTCCTCAATCAGTACGTCATCGAGTGGGCCGGGTCGAGGGGTATCTATTTCACGCGGTCGCGGCCGTACAAGAAGAACGATCAGGCCACGACCTGGTCAAAGAACAACCACGTCGTGCGCCGGTATGGGTTCTACTACCGTTACGACACTGACCTGGAACGACGAGCGCTTAACCGGTTATGGCACTTGGTCAATGATCGTGTGAATTATCTGATGCCCACGATCAAACCCACTGGGTATGGGTCGACGCGCAATGGGCGACGTAAACGTGTCTACGATGCTCCCCGGACACCCTTCGACCGGCTGTTGGACGCCGGTGTTTTGTCCCCGAAACAGGTGAAGGACATGACGGCGTATCGGGACAGTCTCAACCCGGCGAAGATCGCTGCTGAGATCGCCCGGATCCAGGACCGATTGCTGGTTCTATCGAGCACGAAGACCGAGCAACTCTATCTGGCTTCGTTCCCGTCAGCCCTGCCGGATGTGCGCAAGGGCGTGCGAGTCAAGACTGGGTAGGTTTCGCGGGCAAATCTATGTGAGGCATCGAGAACATTTCGCGGGCATATTGACATGAGGCATTACGTAGGAGAGTCATGTGAGCGCGATTCCGAGCTATACGTAGGACCAGGTCGCCGCGTTCGTCTCAGCGATAGACTCCAACCTCGGCAAGTGGATGACGACACCCATCGTCTGGGGCTGAACGAACGCTCTGTCAGTCAACAGCAGTGTCGGCTTCACCAACCCACTCTGGTACGCAGTCGTCGACCCCTTGATGATGTTCTTCCCCAGTGTCGCGCTCAGGTGCATTGAGGTCGGCATCGGGTACGCAGTATGGACCGGCATCGGAACCGTCGGTGCAGCCGCACTTGGCCCGATGTTCTTCGACGGGACTCTCACCCGGCCCAAGGCGTTTCTGGCTCGCAGTGATCATCTCCGGGGTTGTGTGGCTCCAATTCTCTGACAGCTCCACGCTCGAACCCAGAGAGCGAGCGGTGCCTCGCTCGGAACCTCGACTGCACCGCTCGCAGCTACGCATAAACGAGGGACGAGTTCTTCTCTGTACTTCGCCTCTTCCTCGCCGCCGCACCATTGTGCTCGCCGCCAAGACACTCGTAGCCAGGCCGACAACGGACAGCATGATGCACGACTTTGCGGCCAATATGGCCACGAGACTCTCCTTAACGCTACCAAGACACCTGTCGGGACCTCGTAACGATACTTGGCGGCAACGCTTAGCGTGCATACCAACACAGCTTGGCTCGCCCCTTAATAGTGAAGGGTTGAGATACGGTCTGCCAGGTGTTTTTGCCGACCAACTTGCCCTTTTCCGCCGACGACCCCTATGAATCCGCCAGAGAGGACAACCAGGCATTCGCAGCGGCAGTCGACCAATTCGGCACGTTTAGGTCGTCGAGGTATGCAGCGGCATCAGAAGTCTCATGAGCTCGCCTGATCGCATGCTTGCGGGAGCCGGTGACGAGCCGCTCAATCAATTCGTCACCGGCTCCGTCGAGTTCGGCCACGATCTGATCGCGCAGCCAAGTAGCCTGACCAGCGGCCTCAGCGGCGGTGACGCTTTCCAGAACGACAGCAGCCAGGCCCTTCATGAAAACGCTCCGTAACAGCTTGCGGGACGCGGCATCGCCTGCTGCACCGTGGATGCAATCGATTTCGGTGCCCGTCGGCTCCATTACCGAGGTGAATGCGCTGGCGCCCGTGCCGCTGACCGTCAGCGGGGTGAGAACCCCGGCCCGCGGGACCGGGGCCAGGACTGCAACATCCGCGAAGAGAACACCGAATTCGCTCGCTCGATCAGCGACGGCCTTCTTGACCTGAGGAGACCCTGTGTTGAAGTCTGCGAAGACGGCGCCCTCGGGCACCAACGGAAGTGCCTCGTCCGCCACCTTCTTCGATACCGACGCTCCCACGAGGCTGATGACGAGATCAGCAGACGAAACAGCATCCTCCAGCGAATCGAACCTGCGAATTCCTTCCGGCGTGCCTGAGACGAAAGGATCGTACCCGTGGACGGTAAAGCCACAGTCGAGGAATCCTGCAGCATACAGGCTACCGGCTTCGCCCAGTCCAAGAATTGCAGTCGTCATCATTGATCTACTCCTAATTGTCGAGTTTCGAGTTCCAACCGAAGACGCTGTGGAACCCGCTGAGAGGAATGGGACCGAGCGGCCATCATCACCAGCGCCCGTTCAGCAGGACGCTGGGCCGGCGAGGAAACGCGGTTCACGCGGAGGCACCGATACTCGTCTCTGGCGAGTAGTCCACCGCTCGACCTCCCGTGGACTTCGTGATGAAGAGAATGGCGAGGAGCATGATCATGGAGAGGATGGCGAAGGCGGCGAAAGCGCCGAATCCCCAATCGTGGAGGCCGAGAGCCAACAGCTGGCCGCCCATCCATGGCCCGAATACCGCACCGAACCGTCCCATGCCGGTCGTCCATCCGATTGCCGAACCACGGGTCCGAGTCGGAAAGACGAACGCCACCGCGGCATACACCATGGTCTGCGCACTGAACAGAAAGAATCCGGCGATGAAGACCACGACATACGTCAGTGCGAGCGGCATTTTGATGCTCAGCAGGAAAACAGCGACAGCAGTGACCAGGAACCACAGCATGGACACCTTGACGGCTCCCAACGAGTCCGAAGTTCTCCCGGCCACCAACATCCCGAATATTCCGCCGAGATTGATGACGATGAGGAATGATAGCGAGGAGCCGAGAGCATAGCCTTCAGCGGCCATGAGCTTGGGCAACCATGTGCTCACACCATAGACGAGAAGCAGACCTCCGAACGACGCTGCCCAGAACAGGAGCGTGATGGCGCCGTTGCGACGCTGGAACAGCTGGCCCAGGTTCCTCAAGAACGATCCCTTGTCTGCCGAGCCCTTTGCCGGTGCCGCAGGAACCTCCATCCCCAGACGCTGCGCAGTCAGTTGCGCTTTGTCGTACTTACCCTTGGCAACGAGGAAACTCAGCGACTCGGGCAGCAAGGCGAAGATCAGCGGAACAAGGAGAATCAGAGGAATAACTCCGACCCAGTACATCGAGCGCCACCCGAACGTCTGTAGCACGGTGATTCCGAGGAAACCTGCGATAATCCCACCCGCCTGGTGAGCAGTCATGAGAATGCCGATCGACAGGTTCCGTCGGCGATCTGAAGCGAACTCGGACACCATCGCGATCGCCGTCGGCAGAAGCCCGCCGAGACCAACTCCTGCAATAGTCCGAAACACCCCGAAGGTCCCGGCGGCTGGAGCGATCGCGCACCCGGCCGAGGCTACAGAGAAGATGATTGTGCAGATGATGATTCCTCGACGACGGCCGATGGCGTCGGTCATCACACCCGCGCACAGGGCCCCTATCAGCATGCCGAACGTGGCGTATGACCCGATGTTTCCAGCGTGCAGATCGGTCATTCCGAAGCCTGCGTCCGCAGTCATCGAGGGAATCGTCGCCCCATACATGAATGTGTCGATGCCGTCGAAGAAGACAGCTAACCACGAAAGGATCATCACTGTGGCGAGACCTCTCCCGCTCGTCTTCACTTCGGAGTTCAGTGAGACCGGAGACATCATGATCGGCTCCTAATTTCTGGCTCATCGTTGAGAAATGCTTCGGCACACGCCGACAGCTAGAAGTGAACCAGGAGCACGAAGTATTGTCAACAATTAGGTCAACAATAAACATCTGCTAGGTGTCTCTGCAGTCAACCTCAGAAATCAGAGGGATCTACTGTGTTGAGCATTCGAGCGCATCGATTCATTTGGACGCTTCGATCGCCCTGATCGCCCGCGCCACGCTGCTGATGTGCGCCTGCATGGCAGAGGCCGCAGCGTCCGGATCTTGCGCACACACGCCTTCAATGAGGGCGAGATGCTGCGGTAGGGACTCGGCGGGCCGCCCCGGCTTCTGCGCCAATCGATACTGGAAGCGCACAGCCTGCCCTCGGAGTCGTTTGATGGTCTGAGCGGCGATCTGCTGTCCGCTGATCTCAATGACAGTCGAATGGAGGTCGCGGTTGCATTCCGAATAGGTTTCTCGGTCACCCTCCTCCACCGCAGTTGTCATACGCGCCCCAATCTCGCGCAGGCGCTGCTTCTGGTCCTCCTGAATCCTCTCAGCCGCTCGCCTGGCACAGAGCGCTTCGATGGCACCACGAACTTCGGTGATTTCGATGGCTTCCTCCAGCGACACGGCACGCACGCGAGCTCCACGATTCTGCACCTTCTCCACCAAGCCCTCGACGGTCAGCTCCGAAAGTGCGATCCGCACATTTCCGCGCGAACTGCCATGCTCCTCGGCGATGTCGAATTCGACCAATCTCTGATTCGGCACCAAATCGCCCGACATGATCGCCTCACGCAGGCGACTGCTGAGTTCAACGGCGGACATGCGCTTCGTCGACTTTTCCGCATGGGCGACGCCATCTCCTGAGCGCTCAGGGCTGTCGGTCATATTCGCTCACTTCCGTCATCAATTGTCGTTCAGACTACTTCAGATCACTGGGATGATACGTGCGACAGCGAGAAACCTCTATATTGTCAACTTGATTGTTAACATTTAGACTGTCGCTATCGTCAGCGAAAGGTTTGCAAAGATGCCCGATCCGCACCCGTGCAATACACTCAGTTCCCAGACCGCCATTCCAGCGCTCTTCATGCGAGGAGGAACCTCACGTGGTGCATTCTTCCATGCCTCCGATCTTCCTCCGGAAACCAGCATGCGCGACTCGGTTCTGGTCTCCGCGATGGGTAGCCCCCACCCTCTCCAAGTCGACGGTCTCGGGGGAGGAAATCCGCTGACCAGCAAGGTGGGCATCGTATCCGCCTCCGACGACCCAGATGTCGATCTCGACTTCACGTTCGCGCAGTTGCAACCTGACGAGACGAGCGTCCAGACCAAAGCAAACTGCGGAAACATGCTCTCAGCGGTGGTGCCCTTCGCTATTGAAACCGGTCTGATATCACCTCAGGGCACGACGACGACTGCTACGGTCAAGACGCTCAACACGAATCTCGTCGCCGAGATCACAGTGAGCACGCCTCAGCTCCCCGACAGCAGTCGGCGCACGGTCGAGTATGAAGGTGAAACCACCATCGACGGCGTTAACGGCTCCGGATCCCCGATATCCATCCTCTTCCGAGACACTGCAGGGTCGATCGCGCCCGGGCTCCTCCCGACCGGTAACCGCACGGATACGCTGACTCGACAGGATGGCGGTGGCATCGACGCCACGCTGATCGACAGCGGGCAGCCCGCTGTCGTCATCAGGGCATCCGACCTCGGCGTGAGAGGCGACGAGACTCCCGAAGAGCTGTCAGAGAATGTCGAGCTGAAAAAGGGACTTGAGCATCTACGTCTGCAAGCTGGCCCGCTCATGGGCCTCGGCGACGTCACGGATAAGAGCTACCCGAAGATGACTCTCGTCTCCTCCTCGAGCAGCGGGGCGGCTCTGAATACGCGCAGCTTCATTCCACACACGGTTCACCAATCGATCGGCGTCCTCGCTGCTCTCACTATCGCCACAGCCGCCTGCATGGACGGCACCGTCGCTGCCACCGTCTCACAGCCTGGGTCAGGGCCCGAGCGCAAACTGCTCATCGAGCACCCCTCCGGTGTGTTTCCCGTCGAGATGCGTCTCGACGGTGACGAAGTCGTTCGCTCCGGTCTGGTTCGCACCGCGCGCACCCTCATGGCGGGTTCGGTCTTCGTCCCACGGAGCGTGTGGGCGAGGCCGGCTTCGCCCACCGAAACCGCATCCGTACACAGCAAACAAGCACAGACAGAAGGAATCCACCCATGATCATCGATTGTCACGGCCACTACACGACCGCACCGACTCCACTCGGTCAATGGCGAGATCGGCAGCTGTCCGCTTTCGAGGCGGGCGAGGAACTGCCCAAGTCCGGCCCCGCGATCACCGATGATGAGATTCGCGAATCTCTCGAATCGAATCAACTCAAACTCATGGACGAACGCGGAATCGATCTCACGATCTTCTCCCCGCGCGCCTCGTTCATGGCCCACCACCTCGGAGATTTCGAGGTCTCGAGCGATTGGACCAAAGTCTGCAACGATCTGTGCGCACGAGTTGCACGTCTCTACCCGAAACGATTCGCTCCCGCGGCGATGCTGCCACAGTCCCAGGGAGTCGATCCGGCGACCTGCGTCGATGAGATCAAGAGAAGTGCAGACGAGAACGGCGCCGTCGCCGTCAATCTCAACCCTGATCCCTCAGGCGGACATTGGACTGCTCCCCCACTGACTGATCCGAGCTGGTACCCGATCTACGAGACGATGATCGAATACCAACTGCCCGCTATGGTCCACGTCTCCACATCGGTCAATCCCGCTTTCCACACCACCGGTGCCCACTACCTCAACGCCGACACCACCGCAGTGATGCAGCTCATCGAAGGAGACCTCTTCGATCGGTACCCCGAGCTCAACCTCGTCGTCCCTCACGGAGGCGGCGCCGCTCCATACCACTGGGGGCGATTCCGCGGGCTGGCCACAGCATTGGGCAAGCCGGACCTGAGCGAGCACCTGCTGGGAAACCTGTACTTCGACACCTGCGTCTACCACCAGCCCGGCATCGACGAACTGCTGACTGTCATACCCACGGAGAACGTGCTCTTCGCATCAGAGATGATCGGTGCCGTACGCACAGTCGACCCGGAGACCGGCCACTACTACGAAGACACAGTTCGATACATCAACGCCGCCGACATCTCAGAAGAGACTCGCTCCGAGATCTTCGAAACCAATGTCCGCCGTGTCTATCCACGCCTCGATGCCCACCTGCAGGCCCAAGGACTCTGACACCGTCACCCGCGCGGACCGCACAAGAATCACACTCATCAGAAAGTAGGCACCATGTTCGATCTCGGAATCGTTCACACCACGATCGACCGTCCTGACCCAGCTGCCGTCGAGCGACTCAGCCGATTCGACGTCCCCACCGTCCACGAAGCCATGGGCCGCGTAGGCCTCATGCGCCCATACATTCGCCCCATCTACCCGCAGGCCAAAATGTGCGGCCCCGCAGTCACCGTGCTGCTCCAGCCCGGCGACAACTGGATGCTCCACGTCGCGGCCGAACAGGTCCAGGAAGGCGATGTCGTCGTCGCCGGCTGCACCACCGAATCGGAAGACGGATTCTTCGGTGAGCTCCTTGCCACATCACTGCGCTCCCGCGGAGCCAGGGGACTCGTCATCGACGGCGGTTGTCGCGACACCACGGAACTCGAAGAGATGGACTTCCCCGTCTTCTCCCGAGCCATCAACGCCAAGGGCACCGTCAAAGCCACGCTCGGCTCCGTCAACGTCCCCGTCGTATGCGCGAACGCACTCATCCACCCGGGAGACGTCATCGTCGCCGACCACGACGGAGTCGTCGTCGTCCCTCAGGGGCGAGTTTCCGCCGTGGCCGAGGCCGCCCAGAAGCGCACAGACAACGAGGCGCAGAAGCGACAGGACTTCAAGAACGGCTCCCTCGGTCTCGATCTCTACAAGATGCGTGAGCCCCTTGCCCAGGCTGGCTTGACTTACCTCGACTGACGCAGAAAGGGGCACCACCATGACGAACTATGAGAACTTCGATGTTTCCCATCTTGGGGCAGTTGAACTCTTCACCCCAGTGTTCGACGAGAGCCTGAGCTTCTTCACCGACCTGCTGGCAATGACAGAGGTCGCCCGGATCGGCGACTCCGCCTACCTGCGCTGCTGGGACGAATACGAGCTCTACACCATCAAACTCACCGCCTCCCACACCAACGGCGTCGGACGCACCCTCTACCGAGCCTCCAGCCCGGAGGCCCTCGACCGCAGAGTCGCAGCCATCGAAGCCACCGGACTCGGCCACGGGTGGAAGAAACCCGAAGTCGGCGTCGGAGCCTCCTACGAATTCGAAGACCCCGACGGCCACCTGATGGCCATCTACTACGACACCGAACGCTACGCGGCCACCGACGCGGATCGCCCCGCCCTGAAGAACCAGGCCGCGAAGTTCCCCGGATATGGCATCAATGCACGCCGCCTCGACCACATCAACTACCTCGCGGCCGACGTCACCGCCTCGGGCGAATTCTGGCGAGATGTGATGATGGCCCGCGAATCCGAACGCGTCGCCCTCGACGACGGCGGCTACGGGGCCTGGTGGTACCGCTTCCAGCAGAAGTCCTACGACGTCGTCTACTCCGACGACTGGACGAAGGAACGCGGCCGGTTCCACCACCTCGCGTTCTCGCCCGACACAAGAGAGGACATTCTCAAAGCAGCCGACATCTTCCTCGAGAACGGGATCTTCATCGAATACGGCCCCTACAAACATGCGATCAATCAGACCTTCTTCCTCTACGTTTGGGAACCGGGCGGAAACCGCATCGAATTCGCCAACGCCGGAGCCCGCCTCATACTCGACCCGGACTGGCCCGTCGTCGAATGGAGCGAAGCGGAACGCGCGAGAGGTCAAGCCTGGGGCATGAAGACCGTCCCCACCTTCCACACCCACGGCACCCCCTATGTCGAGAACCAGGAAGAGATCGACCGGGCCGCCATGGAAGGCCGCCCCTACAGGCTGAAGGCATAGTCCGGCCCGGGATGCCAGGCGCAAACACACGACGGGTCCGCCGGCAGGGATTCTGCTTTCCCGCTGGCGGAGCCGTCTGCTGTGCAGGAAAGCCTCTCTCGAGTGCAGACCCGAGGGCTGGGGCAGGCGCATCCCTGGTCAGCAGGGATCTGCCGGTGCCGACGTCGACGGCGTGACCACCGCCGGGTGGGGTCACATCCACACGATCTACGGAGACCCCTCGAACGACTACGCCGACAGCGTCGAACAGCAAGAGGGCTCCGGAATGGGGATGCCCGGCGGAGGCGAAGCTCCCGGCGATGGAGCGCAGCTCCCCGATGGTGCAAGACAGTCCCCACAGGACGGCGAGAATCCGCCCGCGGACCTGGCGTCGGACGTATCGGGGCAGGGTGGCGACGAATAGTCGCCAACGCATGTGGCCCGCATGATCCGCAACAGCGGCTCATGCGGGCCGGGTTGCTACGCTCCTATCATCCCCCTGAGGTTGTTAACAAAAATGTCAACATGTAAAGTGGCCCGAGTCACCGACGATGAAAGACAGAAAGGCGGCAACGATGCCCTTCGCACCCTCTCCGGGTTGGCTCCACTGGGAGAAGCAGCGCACAACACCGCAGATCATCCTCCCGGCGGGCGCAGTCGATGCCCATTGCCACGTTTTCGGCCCTGGCGACACTTTCCCGTTTTCGCCTCTGCGAAAGTACACACCCTGCGACGCGTCCAAAACTGACCTGTTCGAACTTCACCAAGAGCTCGGATTCGCCCGCCGCGTCGTCGTCCAGGCCACCTGCCACGGCTCCGACAACTCAGCGCTACTAGACGTGCTCCGGTCCGACCCAGATGCATCCCGCGGTGTTGTCACACTGACGTCGGACATCGATGAGTCAGCGCTGGCGGAAATGCACGAACTCGGGGTCAGAGGTGTACGCTTCAATTTCGTCAAGAGACTGGTCGACCACCCTCCATATAAAGAGCTCAGACTCATCGCGGACAAGATCAGACAGTTCGACTGGCACATCGTGATTTACTTCGAACAGCATGATCTCGCGGACCTTGAGGACTTCTTCCGCGAACTTCCAGTGCCCCTCGTCATCGATCACATGGGTCGACCTGACGTGTCTGCGGGCACAACAGGAGCTGATTTCTCCCGTTTCCTCTCCTTTGTCGACCGGACAGATTCGTGGGTAAAAGTCGGCTGCCCCGAGCGATTGACGCTGGATGGCCCGTGGGCACGACCGGGGAAGCAGGAGCTTTACACAGACGTCGCTCCTTTCGCCCGTCGCCTCATTGCAGAGCAGCCCGATCGTGTGCTGTGGGGCACCGACTGGCCACACCCCAACCTCAAATCACACATGCCGGATGATGCAGCGATGCTCAACTATCTGGCTCAAATCACTGATTCGGACAGCCAGCTCCACAAACTCCTGGTCGACAATCCCATCGACCTGTACTGGGCCTGAGCTCTACTCGACCCGGCCTCATACGGAAGCGAACTTCTGCCACCATGGAAACCACCAACTCCGCCAATCGGATCAACAGGATGCCGATCACGCGGTATCACAAACTGATCATCATCGTCGTCGCGGTTGCCTACTTCTTCGAATTCGCCGACATCAACACCTTTTCGACGACAGCGCCGAAGATCGCCCAAGCTTGGGATCTTGATGTTAACCACGTTGCATACATCACCTCCATCTCGTTCGTCGGAATGTTCATCGGCTCTCTGCTCGGTGGGTGGCTGGCAGACCGGGCCGGCAGAAAGATGGCATTCCTGTACTCGACGCTGTGGTTCTCGGTGTTCTCAGCGGCCACAATATTCTCGTGGAACATGTCCTCGATGGGAGTTCTGCGGTTCCTCACCTGCGGAGGCCTCTCGGCGATGACCGTGGTCGCCGTGATCTATGTCAATGAGATCTTCCCCGCCAAAGTGCGGGGCAAGTACCTCGCCTACGCGATGGTCGTTGGAATCTGCGGTACGCCGGTGACAAACCTCATCGCCAGCGCAGTCGTCCCTCTGACTGACTGGTCATGGCGGCTGGTCTTTCTGTGGGGGACCCTCGGCGTGGTCATTCTCTTCCTGATCCGGCATCTGCCTGAATCGCCGATTTGGCTCGAAAGCAAACGACGGTTTGGCCGCGCGGAAGCAGTGCTCGGCGAAATGGAGTCCAAGATCTCTGATCTGGCTGGGCAGCTTTCTGCCCCGGCACCGCCCGTCGCCGAGGTCAAGGAGCAGAAGAAGTCGGGCTTCCGCACTCTCATGCAGCGCCGATATCTCATGCCGCTACTAGTCCTTGTCGTCCTCTGGGTAACTCAGACCGTCGGATTCTTCGGCTACTCGAGCTGGGCACCGACTCTGCTCTCGAAGCAGGGCATCAGTGTCGAGGACTCAATCCTCTACGTTGCTCTGGCAACTATTGGCGCTCCTCTGGGCTCTCTGCTCGCAGCTTTTATCACCGACAAGTTCGAGCGCAAATGGTTGCTCGTCATCTTCGGAACGGCCATCGGTATCGCGGGTCTTCTCTACGGCTTGACGTTTAATCCGATTATGGTGGTTGTATTCGGCTTCTTGGTCAACATGTTTGAGCGTGGCTACACCTCGTTGGCCTACGCGTATTCCCCCGAGCTTTTCGACACTCGAACGCGGTCCCTCGGAACGGGAATCGCCTATGGTGTTGGTCGTCTCTCCAACGCTGTTGGACCACTGGTTATCGCCGGACTTTACACTTCGTCTGGCTATGTCTCGGTCTTCATCTTCATCGCGTGCACATGGTTCATTGGTGCCGTTGTCCTGGCCCTGGTCGGCAGCAAGACCAAGGTTGAACACTCAGCCCAAGGGCCAGAGAATGAGTCGCCGCAGGTTGCTTCGGCGAGTATCCGCTCTATCACGACTGGAAGGTACGAGTACTGACAGGAAAAAGTCGGCTGAGTCTTCTGGGCGACCCGACCACTTGAAAACACGATCCAATTCGACGAACGAACTCGCCGGAGGCAGAACGGCCTCTGGCGAGTTCGTAGTTACGCTGAGGTGCATATAGTCTGGGGGATCGGACAAGATGGCACCTCGAAAGCCGGGTGCTGTCCACAGCCCCACCCACGGTCGTAGCTGCGGAGCTGCCCTCCTCGGTGAGATCCATCGGGTCCGTGTTCAACAACGTCTCCGTTGTCATGCTTGTAGCTTCCTCGCTCCGACATGAAATTGAGATTCCGACACGAAATCCGAGAACCTACAAAAAGTGTAGGATCCCAGCGTACTTGTCACGGTCGTACGGCTCTGACCTTGGAAATGATAAGTAGATGAGATGCTTCTGTCTCGCCAACTTGTCGTAACCCTCAAGGAGCAGCCCAATCCGGCCGAGAGGTTCAAGGATTCAGTCCGGATCAAGCGGTAAGGTGCTGCGCAATGAATTCAGTGCGCAGAAAGGGGGCAGGGAGCGTGAAGCAGTCCAACTCTCGTGACGAGAGCACGTGGTGTTGAACTCGCGGCCCCAGGGTGCGACTGCCTAGCTTCATTGAGCCATCTCGTCAGGGAGGACAGAGATGCTCTCCCTGTACGTGGTTGCGCTGAACTCGGGCAAGCGAGTGGCGAATTTCGACGTATCGAAGTTCCTGTCGCAGTAGCGTCGCAGCAGCTCACCCGCGTCGTCGAGCATCCGGGTGAAGCGGCCGCCGAGCGGTCGCGAGCTTGTCGCAGCAAGTCGCCAAGCCTCTCCACTGCTTGGTGTGGGCGGATGATCGTTCGACACCATTGTGGTTCCGTGTCACTTAGGGCTTGAGCTGGGTGTTTGATTCCTGGGTCTGCAGGGCGTAGGAGCTGATTAGAGCGAGCTTCTCTGCATTGTCACTATTGGGTTCAGCGTGGTAAACCACGAGCATGTGCCCGGTAGCACCGATGGCAAGCTTCTCGCGGTACAAGACGAGTAATCCAACGTCAGGATGGTTGAGGGACATTGTCTCGCTCTCTCGCGGTGCGACGTCGTGTCGCCCCCACAGCTCGCGGAAGCGGGGACTGGACAAGGACAGGTTGCCGACCAGATCTACGAACCCGGGATCGTCAACGTCGGTGCCGACGGATTCGCGAAAGCCCGCGACGATTTGCGCGGTGACTTCGTCCCAGTCGGGGTAGAGGCTCTGTTCAACGGGATCCAGGAAGAGGTCTCGCAGACGGTTCCCACCCGGAACCAGGCGCGGAGACAGCGCTGCGGCAAGTTGGTTCGCGGCGAGCACGTCGAAGTATCGCCCTTCCACGAAGGCGGGCATTCCGATTTCGTCGATGAGAACACGAATGCCAACGGGGGCATCCTCGTTGAGGAGCCGCCGCCGGGCCAGCCGTGGTTGACCGCCGCCGAGGGAGAACATGTACGCGGTTCCGGCCTCGTCGAGCTGGAGCACACGGGCGATCGACGCGAGCACCTGCGCAGAGGGGTTCCGGTCGCGGCCTTGTTCGAGGCGAAGATAATAGTCGCTGCTGATGCCCGAGAGCATTCCCACCTCTTCGCGGCGCAGGCCGGGCACACGGCGAACGCCGAATACGGGGATGCCTACCTGTTCAGGTGTGACAAGTCCGCGCCGGGCACGCAGGAACTCGCCCAACAAATTCATCGTGTCCGTCATACCTTCCATGATATTCCGCGTGAGTCATAACGGACACTGTCCCTGTCACTCCTAGGCGCACGGGGGCTCTGGCCACTGTTTGTTGCAAATGAGAATCTTGATTCAGGTTCGTCGGATAGATCCTCTGTCCGAGAATGAATGAAAGGACATCACCATTATGGTTACCAAGAACACGCTCGGCGGTACCTTCGTCTCTTCCCAGGGCATCGCCTTCACCCGGATGGGTTATGGTGCGATGCAGCTCGCAGGCCCGCGTGTTTGGGGGCCGCCAGCTGACCGCGATGAAGCCGTTCGAGTGCTGCGCGCCGCCGTGGAAGCGGGCGTCAATCACATCGACACTGCCGACTTCTACGGTCCGCACACTACCAACGAGATCATCAGCGAGGCACTCGCCCCGTACGACGGAGTGAGTATCGTCACGAAGGTCGGTTCAGTCCGCGATGACAACGGTGGATGGCCGCACGCCCGCTCCCCGAAGGAACTGCGAGAACAAGTCGAGTCGAACCTCACGACTCTCGGCGTCGAGGCTCTCGACATCGTCAACCTCCGCGTCGGCGGCGGCCCTGACGGCCACTCCGCTGTCCCGGGTTCCCTGTCCGAGCCGTTCGGTGCTCTCGCCGAGCTTCGCGAACAGGGCAAGATCAAACACCTCGGCGTGTCCGTCGTGGACGCCGACCAAGTCGCCGAAGCACGGTCCATAGCCCCGATCGTGACTGTGCAGAACTGGTACAACGTCGCCCACCGCGGAGACGAGGCGCTGATCGCCTCGCTGAATGAGCAGGGCATCGCATACACGGCATTCTGGCCACTCGGCGGCTTCAACCCCGTCCAGTCCGGGGCGCTCGACACAGTCGCAGAGCGCCTGGGCACTACCGCTAAGGCAGTCGCGATCGCGTGGCTGCTGCAACGCTCGCCGAATATCGTCGTGATCCCCGGTACCTCAAAGGTCGCTCACCTGCACGAGAACCTAGCCGCAGCCGAACTCGAGCTGCCAGAGGACGCGCTCACAGAATTGGAGGACGTGGGGGTATGACGGACTCCAAATCGAGCGCCAGCCACCCCGCGGTCGGATTCCTCGGACTAGGGGACCAAGGACTGCCGATGGCCACCGCCATCGCCGAAGCCGGATTCGAGCTGCACGTGTGGGCACGCCGAACCGCCTCTCTGGAAAGGTTGGGCGACGCCCCGCACATTGCGCAGCCGAGCCCGGAGACCCTGGCCGCAGCCACCGACATCGTGTCCCTGTGCGTGGCAACCGATGACGACGTGCTGACGCTGACCAAGCAGATGCTGCCATCGCTACGCCCCGGGACAGTCCTCATCAACCACGGCACGGGAACTCCGGGCAACGCTCAGCGCCTCACCGAACTGCTTGCGAACCGGGGTGTCGATGTCCTCGATGCCCCGGTTTCCGGTGGCCGTACTGCCGCCGAGGAGCGCAGGCTCACCACGCTTGTCGGAGGATCGGAAGATGCGCTGCGGCGCGTCGAACCGGTGCTGAGGTCCTTTGCAACGAACATCGTCCATCTCGGCGGCAGCGGCGCTGGACAGCTCGCCAAACTGTTCAATAACGCCCTGCTCATGATGAACCAGGCCTCGATCGCTGACACCCTGGAACTCGCGGTCAGCGCAGGTGCCGATGCCGTGCGGCTCGTCGAAGCTCTCAAACTCGGGAGCGCGAACAGTGCCGCACTCGGTCTGTTCAATACAATGATCACCGTGGACACTGTCGAGCATCTCAGCGAGGTACAGGCAATCGACATGGCGATCTTCGATCAGGCGCTGCGCGAGACGGGCGCCGACCCCACTGAAACCACCGCGCGCGGCCTTTCTGGCGCGAGTCGGCTGCGCCAGGTTACTGACCAGCTCAACCCGCACGAACGCAGCCAATGAGCTAGACGGTTGTAGAGATGCCTTCTACTTTCCCTAATGGTTCCGAAGGTTACCTTCGGTTCGGTCGGAGTGTCGGCTCGACTGCAGGTGCGGCTCAATTTGACCGATGATTCGACGGGTACGTCGAATAGCTGAGCGGTTCGCCATTTGTGGGACTGACGAAAATGGGGCGGCCAACAGGTTCGAAAGGTATTCGACAAACTCGCCGCCGCGCTCACCTCTTAAACATTTTCCTAAGGCTGCCTTAGCATGGCGGCATTCTCAATAATCTCCTCGGCGATCGCGGATCGGTGCGGTTCCTCTCAGGAACTGATGCACTGCCGTGTCGGTCAGCTCGTCCGGTCTCCTCGTGTCTACGAGTCCGTTGTTGATCAGAGTGGTGAGACCGTTGATCGTGGCATAGAGGATGATTCCGATCTCCTCGTGAGGGCCTTTCTGAATGATGCACTTGTCCTGGCCTTCGTGGATCAGATCGACGAGAAGTTCGAAGGCTCTCTCTGCCGCGTGCGTGACGTCGGCCTTCTCCGGCTAGTGCATAGGCGGCGACACGGAGGTGCGTCGTCTTGACCTGGCGGACCTGTCCTCTGTTCGGGGGTTCGCGGAGAGATTCACCGATCCGATTGACGTGCTGATCAATAACGCAGGCATCTCGATCCCGCCGCTGGTCCGTGCCGTCGACGGGTTCGAATCGCAGTTTGGAACGAATCACCTGGGCCACTTCGGATTGACCAACCTGCTCCTGCCCCAGGTGCGCGACCGCATCGTCACTGTAGGCTCGCTAGCACATCTGACAGGCAAGATCGACTTCACCGACCTGAACTGGCGCACCCGGAACTACAAGCCCTATGCGGCGTACGGGCAGTCGAAGCTCGCGAACCATCTGTCAGCGCACGAACTGCAGCGCCAACTGACTGCTCGCGGGTCTCCGGTGAAGTCCGTCGCTGCGCATCCGGGGATTGCGACGACGAACCTGATGAACGCCGAGGGCCAGAGCCTGCGACACCGATTTGAGAAACTCTTCATCCAGTCATTTGCGCACTCCGCCGAGGCGGGGGCACTTCCGATCCTCTACGCTGCGACTGCTGACATTCCGGGCGACAGCTAAGTCGGCCCGAGCAATTTCATGGGCATGCGCGGGGCGCCAGCACCTGCCAAACGTGCAGCCAGAGCCCGCAGCGTCGACAACGCGCGGCGGTTGTGGGAGGAGTCAGAGAAGCTCACCGGCACCACATTCCCGCTGAGCGCCAACCAGCTCGGAAACGGTGCAGTGCCTTGACTGCGCCGACAGCGGTTACTCCTGAATCCCACATGACCCCAGGGACAACTCTATGGTCCCAAAAACTTTTTCTCCCCCGTGGAATAAACCCTCGCTCCGCAAAGTTGAGTCTGGTGTACGCAACTTTAATGATGCCGAGCTTGACTGCTCGGATCACGAAGATAATACTTGAGTGCAGTTGGCTCAATGTGTGCGGTCGAGTGGGTCCACCACTCGTCCCCGCGGCAGGAAATGCCGTGGAAGAAGCCAGGTGGTGGATCCGCCCGATCGCACACATTCGAGTCGAGATCACTCACGATATGTAAGGAGACAACGTTATGGCACGTGCAGTTGGAATCGACCTCGGAACCACGAACTCCGTCGTCACAGTCCTCGAAGGCGGTGACCCCAAGGTCATCGCGAACGCGGAAGGTGGTCGCACGACCCCCTCCGTCGTTGCTGTCAACAAGAACGGCGACTCCCTGGTCGGCGAAATCGCCAAGCGCCAGGCTGTCACCAACATCAAGAACACCGTTGCCTCGGTCAAGCGCCACATGGGCACCGACTGGTCCACCGAAATCGGCGGCAAGAAGATGTCGGCCCCTGAGGTTTCGGCTCGCATCCTGCAGAAGCTCAAGCACGACGCTGAGGAATACCTGCAGGAAGACGTCACCGACGCAGTCATCACCGTTCCCGCATACTTCAATGACGCCGAGCGTCAGGCCACGAAGGATGCCGGTGAGATCGCAGGACTCAATGTCTCGCGCATCATCAACGAGCCCACCGCTGCAGCTCTGGCCTACGGCCTCGAGCGCGGCAAGGAAGACGAGACCATTCTGGTCTTCGACCTCGGTGGCGGCACCTTCGACGTCTCCCTGCTGGAAGTCGGCAAGGACGAAGACGACTTCTCCACGATTCAGGTCCGTGCGACCTCAGGCGACAACCGCCTTGGCGGCGACGACTGGGATCAGCGCATCGTCGACTGGCTCGTCGGTGAGGTCAAGAACGGCTACGGCGTCGACCTGAGCAAGGACGCGACAGCAATCCAGCGTCTGAAGGAAGCTTCGGAGCAGGCCAAGAAGGAACTCTCCTCGGCCACCAGCACCAACATCTCGCTGCAGTACCTGTCGATGAGCGAGAACGGACCCATCCACTTGGATGAGACCCTGACCCGCGCGAAGTTCGAGGACCTGACCAAGGACCTCCTCGAGCGCACCAAGGCTCCGTTCCACGCAGTCATGAAGGACGCAGGCGTGTCCGTCTCCGAGATCGACCACGTCGTTCTCGTCGGCGGTTCGACCCGTATGCCAGGCGTCTCCGCCGTCGTCACCGAACTCACCGGAGGCAAGGAGCCCAACAAGGGAGTCAACCCCGATGAGGTCGTCGCGATCGGCGCAGCCGTGCAGGCCGGTGTCCTCGTAGGCGAACGCAAGGACGTTCTGCTCATCGACGTCACCCCGCTGTCGCTCGGACTCGAAACCAAGGGCGGCGTGATGACCAAGCTCATCGAGCGCAACACCCCGATCCCGACCAAGCGCTCGGAAACCTTCACCACGGCCGAGGACAACCAGCCCTCCGTGTCGATCCAGGTCTTCCAGGGTGAGCGCGAGTTCACTCGCGACAACAAGAACTTGGGCACCTTCGAGCTGACCGGCATCGCTCCGGCCCCTCGCGGCGTCCCGCAGATCGAGGTCGCCTTCGACATCGACGCCAACGGCATCGTGCACGTGTCGGCCACCGACAAGGGCACCGGCACCGAGCAGTCGATGACGATCACCGGCGGTTCCGCACTGCCGAAGGAAGACATCGACCGCATGGTCAAGGAAGCCGAGGAGCACGCAGACGAGGACAAGAAGCGCCGTGAGGCCGCTGACACTCGCAACAATGCGGAGAACCTCGCCTACCAGACCGAGAAGCTCATCACCGACAACGAGGACAAGCTGCCCGAAGAGGTCAAGACCGAGATCAACTCGGACGTTGAGGCTCTCAAGGAAGCGCTCAAGGGTGAAGACGACGACGCCGTGAAGACGGCCTACGACAAGCTCGTCGCCAACCAGCAGAAGATCGGCGAAGCCATCTACAACCAGCCAGGTGCCGAAGGCGCCGCTGGTGAAGAAGCAGCAGGCGATTCCGATGCAAGCGCAGACGACGATGTCGTCGACGCTGAGGTTGTCGATGAAGAGGACGAGGAGAAGAAGTAATGACTGCCGAGGGCAACGATCCGTCGTCCGAGGAGCCAGGCTTCACCTTCAGCGACAAGCGCCGGATTGATCCGGACACCGGCGAGCTCCGCCCAGAGGCCGACGCAGCGTCGGCCTCGGCGGAGGCCGGTGAGGAGAATGCCGCGAACGACGCAACCGGTGCCGAAGGCGCCGAGGGCGTCCAGGATGCCGATGAGAATCTGGCTGATGCCAGTGACCTCGGCGTCGACATTCCAGCCGATGCTTCGACGTTGAACGACACCGAGGCAGCACAGGGCGAAGACGCCGCCGAACCCGCACCGGGTTCCGAGGCCGCAGCGCACCTGGCCGACCTCAAGCGCATCAACGCCGAGTACGCCGCCTACCGGATGCGGGCCGATCGCGAACGCGAGCGGGCAGCAACCGGTGGCACGATCAAGGCTGTCGAAGCCCTGATCCCCGTGCTCGACGAGGTGCGCCTGGCGCAGGAGAACGGCGACGTCACCGGGCCTTTCGAGACCCACGTGAACAAGCTGATCGACTCGCTGAACAAGGTCGGCGTCGAGCAGTACGGTGAGGTCGGCGACGAGTTCGATCCGCGACTGCATGAGGCACTCATGCAGCAGCCTTCGGACGACGTTGAGACTCCGACCGTCTTCCTGGTCATGCAGCCGGGCTACCGCATGGGTGAGCGCATCATCCGCGCGGCGCGCGTCGGGGTACAGCAGCCGGAAGACTGAGAACCACACCCTCGCCGAGGTGGTCCCGCCAACGTGGCACCACCTCGGCGGCGGTCCGGATCATCCGGGATCGAGATCCCGGGGTTGCGGATTGTGAGGAGACAATTGAATACACTGATGAAGAAGACACGGAAGGAGGTGCCAGGTGAATACCGGTCCTCAGAATGATTGGTTCGAAAAGGACTTCTACAAGACCCTCGGCGTCTCCAAAGATGCTTCCGACGCAGAGATCAAAAAGGCCTATCGCAAGCTGGCGCGCAAGTATCACCCGGATGCCAATCCCGGTGATTCCAAGGCTGAAGACAAGTTCAAAGAGCTCGGCCAGGCCCATCAGGTGCTCTCTGACAAGGAATCTCGCGAACAGTACGATCAGGTCCGCGCCATGGGCGGCGGCGCCAGGTTCACCGGTTCCGGCGGGCCTGGGGGCGGTGCCAGCGGCGGATTCGATGACGTATTCTCCGACCTCTTCGGCGGAGGCGGACGGAAACGGACTCGTTCACCTTACGGCGGAGGCGGGGGAGACGTACCCCCTGACCTGGCGGACCTTCTCAACGGCTTCGGTGGTGGCGGCGGCTACGGCGGAGGTGGTTTCGGAGGCGGATATTCGCCACCGGTCAAGGGCGGGGACATCAAGTCCAACACCACTCTGTCCTTCACGGAGGCCATCAACGGCGCCTCGGTGAAGCTGAACATGCCGGGCGGGAAGCCTCTGACCGTGCGGACGCCGATCGGCGTCAAGGATGGGCAGAAGATCCGACTGGCAGGTAAGGGCAAGCCCAGCCCCAACGGCGGCGAGACCGGCGACGTGATCCTCACGATCAAGGTCAAGCCGCACCCCGTGTTCACCCGTGATGGTGACAATCTGCGGATGGACCTGCCGGTGAGCTTCGACGAGGCTGCCCTGGGCGCCGAGGTCAAGGTGCCGACGCTCGACGGAATGCCGGTGACGATGAAGATCGCTCCAGGCACACCATCGGGACGGACCATGCGTCTGCGCGGCAAGGGCGTGAAATCGAAGAAGGGCACCGGCGACCTGCTGGTGACCGCGGAGATCGTCGTGCCGCAGAACCTGTCGAAAGAAGCCAAAGAAGCTGTCGAATCATTCCGCACCGCGACCGAGAACGAGGATCCGCGGGATGGTCTGCTCGACAAAGCCAAGGCCAGTTGAGGTGGTGAAGCACAATGCACATATCGACCAGTGCAGCGGTGTACGTCATTTCGGTGGCGGCGGACCTCGCAGGAATGCACCCGCAGACGCTGCGGCAGTATGACCGTCTGGGTCTCGTCACTCCCGAGCGCACCGCTGGCAGAGGCCGGCGGTACTCGGGGCGAGACATCGCCAAACTCCGGTTGATCCAGCAGCTTTCGCAGGACGAGGGCGTGAACCTGGTGGGCATCAAGAAGATCATTGATCTGCAGAACCAGGTCGATGCACTCAAATCCCGGAACGAGGAGCTCGAGACCGAAGTCAGGTCTCGGATGTCTGCGAAGGAACGCGAAGCTCGCGTCTTCGCTGCCGGCTCCGCGGGTGATGTCGTCTCGATCTCGCGCGGCAGGCGTCCGCAGGGACGGCCCGAGCCGGGCGCGATGGTTCTCTACAACAGGTTCCGGCGCCGGTGAACTGACTGCCCGTCGCCCTCAACCAGATCACGACATGACGAAGGGGCGATTCCAACCGGAATCGCCCCTTCGTCATGTCCGGATTCTGACTCCGGTTCAGGTCCTGGGATCAGATCTCTGAAGGATCCTGAGCAACCTTCTTGCGACGCATGGTCATGGTGACTGCGGCTCCACCGATGAGGAGGAGGGCAGCTCCGCCGACGAGTCCGGTCAGTTCGGTACCGGTGCGAGGCAGGTCGCCGCCACCGTTTCCGTTGCCGTCATCGCCGCCACCATTGCCGCCGTCTTCGTTTCCGTCTTCATTGCCGTCGCTGCCACCGGCGTTGGCGTCATCGCTGACGGTGAAGGCTCCGGTCATCTCGTCGTCGCCACAGGTGACGCTGACGTCGTAGTCGCCGAGGTAGGCCGATGCATCATTGGCAGAGGTGCCGTAGACGTTGACGGACGCCTTGCCCTCGTCGTCGGCCTTGACTGTGTTGTCGTAGGCGGTGACGTTCGAGTTGCCCTCGGGGGTGACAACGTAGTGAACGTCCGAACCGGGCTCGCAGTTCTCGACTGCCAGGGTGACGCCCTTGTTCTCCACGACGAAGTCGGCAGCTTCGATGGTCTCGGGCGAGACGGTCAGCGTGGCTTCAGCGGCCGGGGTGGTCGGCTTCGGCTCTTCGGTCTCGTCTTCGGTAACGGTGAATTTGGCGAAGTTCGACACTTCTTCGGACTCAGCATCGACTGCGGAGACCGAGTAGTTGCCGGGCTCGAGACCGTCTTCGGGCGCTTCGACCGTGGTGCTGATCTTGCCGTCTTCGTCGGCCTTGACCTCGTCTTGGAAGAAGGGCGACTGTGTTGCGTTCCCCATCACGTTGACTGTGCTTCCGGGGGTGAAGCCTTCACCGGTGACCTCGAGGCCATCCTTCTCGAAGTCGGAGGCCGAGATCTTCTCGGTGTTGAGAGTGACCTTCGGGTCGACCTCGGGAGCCTCTGGCTCTTCGTTGTCAGCGATGACCTCGACCTGCGCAGGGATCTCCTCGGTCTCTTCGCCGCGGACGACAGAGATCGTGAAGTTGAGAGTGCCCGGATCGATGGCAGCGGGATCGCCGGTCACGTTGTGGATGGTGAATCTCACGGAGTCGCCTTCGGCCGTCACCTCTTCATTAGTGAGGTTGTCCGTGACGACGTCTCCGGCTTCGAGGCCAGTGACTGTGACGGTGAAGCCCGGGTCGAGGAGATCGGTCTGGGTGATCTCTTTCGGCGAAACAGTGACAGCTGCTTCGATGGCCTGAGCCTCGTTGCCGTCTTCGGTGCTGTCCTCGGCAGCTTCGGTTTCATCTGCCTGGTTGCTGTTCTGGCTGAGCTGAATGTTGGTCTGTCCGAAAGCGTCGGCCGTGGGTGCAGCCATTACGGGGGATGCGGCGAGGCCGGTGATGGCCAGGGCCACTGCGGGGGCGAGTGCAAGCTTCTTCATGATGTCCTTCGTCTGAGCAACTGAGGATGACTTCCTACGCAGGTAACAATAATGAAATATATACAACGAGCATAGTTGTGGTCGTTGTGTTCACATTTGTTGTTCAGATCCGTCACACGTGTCGTTGGCTAGTTTGAACAGCGGACTTGTTGGAAATGTGTGTGGCCCCGACCGAAGTCGGGGCCACACACATTCAAGCACTCACATGATCAGTTTCATCGAGTGATCACTCTGCGGTTCTTATTCAGAAGTCGGTCGGTGACTGTCCGACCTTCTTGCGGCGACCGGTCACGGCGATCGCTGCTCCGCCGATGAGGAGGAGGAGCGCTCCCGAGGCGAGACCGCCAAGGTCTGTACCGGTGCGTGGCAGCTGGCTGCCATCGTTTCCGCCGTTGTCGCTGCCGCCGCCGTCTGCGCCGGCGATGACTGTGAACGATTCCTTCATCGAGTCATCGCCGCAGATTGCGCTGGCTGTGTAGGCGCCGACATATGCCGAAATATTGTCGGAGGTGCCGAAGACATTGACCGAAGCCTTGCCCTCGTCATCGGCTTTGACGGTGTTTTCGTACGCTGTGACCGGGATGCCCTTGGGTGTGACCGCGAAGTGCACGTCCGAGCCGGGCTCGCAGTCTTCGACTGCCAAGGTGACGCCCTTCTTCTCGTTGGCGAAGTCGGCGGCTTCAAGCGTCTTCGGTGAGACCGTGAACGACGCTTCTGCGGGAGCCTCGGGAGTGTCCCCTCCGTCTCCATTGTCTCCGTCATCGCCGTCTTCTTTGTCTTCGGCGACGACATTGATGTTGCCCTTGAGCGTCTCCGACTCGGTTCCCTCGCGGTCGATGGTGACCGTGAACGGCACCTTGCCCTCTTCGAGGTTGTCGGGATTTCCCTGGTAGTAGAGGTGGAGCTTGTAGTCGCCATCAGCGTCGGCGGTTTCGGTGTCCCCGGTCAGGGAATCGGTGATCTTGTCACCCTTTTTGACGCCCGAGACGGTGACGGTGACGCCGTTGTCCTTGTTGGCGAGATCCGCCGCTGTGATCTCTTTGGGATCGACCTTCAACGAGGCCTCGATCGGATCAACAGCGTCGTCATCTTCGGTGACCGTGACTTCAACGGGAGCAGATTCCTCGCTGGTCGTATCGTCGACGAACGTGAGTGAGTACTTGCCTGCTTCGATCGACTCAGGTGCGGTCACAACTCCGCTGACATTGCCGTCCTCGTCGGCGGTGACCTTGTCGGCCTGAGCGGCGGCCCGCTGTGTCGAAACGGCTTCGCCCCTAACGCTGACAGTGCCGCCGGGGGTGAAGCCCTCGCCGGTGAACTTGAGCCCGTCCTTCTTGAAGTCGGAGACCGTGATCTCCTTGGTTGAGAGTGCGACCTTCGGGTCGACTTCCGACACCTCGTCGACGACGTTGATGTTGCCGTTGATTGTCTCCGACTCGGTTCCTTCGCGGTCGATGGTGACTGTGAATGCCACCTTGCCCTCTTCGAGACTGTCCGGGTTGCCCTGGTAGTAGAGGTGAAGCTTGTGGTCGCCATCCGCGGCGGCTGTCTCATTGTCTCCGGTCAGGGAGTCGGTGATCTTGTCACCCTTCTTGACTCCTGAGACGGTGACGGTGACGCCCTTGTCCTTGTTAGCGAGGTCCTCTGCCGTGATCTGGGTCGGATCGACGTTGAGCGAGGCATCGATGGGGCTGACTTTCTTAGCCTGAATGTCGAGGCTGCCACTGAGTTTCTCGGTGATCGCTCCTTGGCGTGCGACCTGCACGTTGAAGGACTTCTTGCCGTCCTTGAGATCTTCGTCGTCGCCAATGTACTTGACGTTCAGAGTCGCGGTCGAACCAGCGGCAGTCGTAGCGGGCGCGCTCAGCCCGGAGGTCGAGAGCTTATCGCCCTTCTCCAGGCCGGTTACCGTGACCTTGACGCCCTTGGTTGCGAGGTCTTCGGCCGTGATCGAGGAGTTGGAGACCTTCAGCTGTGCATTGATCTCTTCGACGTCGTCCTTAGGAGTCTCGGAATCCTTCGAGTCCTTGCTCTTGTCGTCGTCCTTTGCGGAGTCGTCCTTCTTGGAGTCCTTGGAATCGTCGTCCTTAGGTGCCGGCTTGTTCGAATCCTTCGCGTCGTCGCCGGATTTTTCGTCTGCCTTATCGGCAGCAGCCTTCTCGTCGGCCTTCTTCTGCTCAGCCTTCTCGGCGGCGAGCTTTTCGGCCTTTTCCTTCTTGATCTGCTCTGCTTTGGCCTCGGCGGAGTCAGACTGCGTCGATGACGGGGCCTCGGCGGCGGCGACTGGGGCGGCCACCAGGCCAGTGAACGCGAGGGCCACGGCCGGCGCGAGGATGAGCTTCTTCATTGGAGTGCCTTCAATCTTGGAATTGTGAGGGGGTGCACATCTGACAGCCATCCTAGATACAGGGAATGCACTGAACTACTTATGTACGTTTAGTTCAGGGTGAATAGCTGTAACACTTTGGTCAACGAATCGACGACATCGAGACGTTCTCGTGATGTGACCGGCCGGTAGTGGCACTCACCTACCGGCCGATGCCGGTTCCAAGACCAGCTGGCAGCCGTGCGCTCAGACCGGCCAGGCCTCGGCCCTGATCTGCTTGCGCTGCTCAACTGTGGGCACGCGAACGGTCAGTGCCGCAGGCATGACCTCCATCGCCAGATATCCGGACTGGCCGATCGGATCCCCGTCCAGCTGCACATCGAGCTCCTCGCCGGATTCGATGACGACCTTCTGGCATTTCCTGATGTCTGTGTGCAGGCCCTTCGACGTCTTCCGTCCCAGAACAGAGGCAAGGACGCCCACCCATTGGCCCAGGTTCTTCGGGCTGACGATGAGGACATCGAGCATCCCGTCATCGATGACGGCCTGTGGCAGAAGCTGGATGCCGCCCTGCAGCTTCCCGCAGTTGCCGCCGAGGACTGATCGCACGCGAGCGGAGACCCGATAGTCGTCGTCGAAAGTCACCTTCACGTGACTGGGGCGGCCGACGAGCTTCCTGGACCCGGCCTCGACGTAGGCCAGCCAGCCGAGACGGGACTTGAGATCGGAATTGGTATCGGCCATGACCGCGGCATCGAACCCCAGCCCGGTCATCACAGTGAAGACGTGAGTGTCCCCATTCTCGGCGGTCTTCGCGGTCCCGACGTCGATCCTGCGGTTGCGGCCCCACAGGGCGATGCGCAGGGCCCACTCGGTTTTGTCGAGCACGATGTCGAGGTTTCGCGACAGGAGATTACCCGTCCCCAAGGGAACGATCCCCATCGGTGTCGCTGATCCCACCAGCGCCGAGGAGACGGCTCGGACCGTGCCGTCGCCGCCGGCAGCGATGACGACGTCGACCCCCTCGTCAAGTGCACGAGCCGTGGCCCCTTCGCCGGAGTCCTCGGGTGTGGTCTCGATGACCAGCGGTGCGCTCCAGCCTTCGAAACGGCAGATCGCCTCGGCGGTCGAAGCCAGTCTGCTGACATCGGTCTTGGTCGGATTGACGATGAGAGCGGCCCGGTAGCGGCCAGAGTTCTCGCTGTCTGGACCATCGGGATCGGAGCCTCTGGAGTACTGTCGAAGCCGGCTCAGGGCACGACGAGCCCCGGTGCGGCGGCCGACGAAGAACGCGACGAGCAGCACGACGATGAAGCCGGCGACGACGAGCCACGTCATCATGGGGTCCAATGCGATGGTCATGTCTCAAATTTACAGTGCCCCTCTTGAGTGCGAGCTGGCCACCCGCATGAGTGTCGCTCGAATATCGAAAAGAGTCCTGGGCCGTTAAGCTGAGAGGGTGATCGATCTAGCGCTCCTCAGAGAAGACCCGGCCCTGTTCAAAGCATCGCAGGAGGCCCGCGGCTCGTCCGTTGACCTCGTTGACGAAGTCCTCGCCGCGGATTCCGCACGCCGCTCTGCCATCACGGCATACGAGGACGCGCGCGCCGATCAGAAGTCCTTCTCCTCTCAGATCGCCAAAGCGGCCAAAGAGGACAAGCCCGCGCTCATCGCAGAGGGCAAGGAGAAGTCTGCCAAGGTCAAGGCCCTGCAGGCCGAGTCCGAAGAGGCGAGCTTCGCATTCGACAAGCTCGCAGGAAAGCTCCCGAACCTCATCGTCGAAGGCATCCCCTCCGGCGGCGAAGAGAACTTCGTGACCCTGAAGACCGTCGGTGAACCTCGTGACTTCAGCACCGACGGCTTCGAACCAGCAGACCATCTGGAGATCGGTGAGACGCTCAAGGCCATCGACACTGCCCGAGGCACCAAGGTCTCAGGTTCGCGCTTCCACTACCTCACCGGGTTCGGTGCCAAGCTGGAGATGGCCCTGCTCAACCTGGCCCGCGACGTGGCCGAAGACGCCGGCTTCGTCCCGACCATCACACCGACCTTGGTCAAGCCCGAAGTCATGCGCGGCACCGGATTCCTCGGCGAACACGCCGATGAGGTCTACCGACTCGAAGCCGATGACCTGTTCCTCGTCGGCACCTCAGAGGTGCCACTGGCCGGACTCCACATGGACGAGATCATCGACCTGAGCGACGGTCCGCTGCGCTACGCCGGAATCTCGTCCTGCTACCGTCGCGAGGCCGGTTCCTACGGCAAGGACACCCGCGGAATCATCCGCGTCCACCAGTTCCAGAAGGTGGAGATGTTCTCCTACGTCGAGGTCGAGAACGCCGCTGCCGAGCACGAGCGCATGCTGTCCCTGCAGGAGAAGATGCTGGGTCTGTGCGAACTGCCCTACCGCGTCATCGACACCGCAGCCGGCGACCTCGGAGACTCCGCAGCACGCAAATTCGACTGCGAAGCCTGGGTCCCGACACAGGGCACCTACCGCGAACTGACCTCGACCTCGAACTGCACGACCTTCCAGGCACGCCGCCTGCAGGTCCGCGAACGCTACGACGGAGCCACCCGCCCCGTCGCCACACTCAACGGAACCATGGCCAACACCCGCTGGATCGTCCCGATCCTGGAGAACCACCAGCAGGCGGACGGTTCGGTCACGGTTCCCGCGGCACTGCGCCCCTACCTCGGCGGCATGACCGCCCAGGGACCAGAGGGCCCGCGTTACTGAAGCCACGATCCTCAAGCTTGGAGAGAAATTGCCCGAACACCTCATCGCGCTCGACATCGACGGCACCATCGTCAACTACGACGGATCACTGTCCGAGCCCGTCCGCCAGGTGCTGACCCAGCTCGCCGAAGCCGGTCATCACCTCGTCATCTCCACCGGGCGGGCACTGCCCGGAGCGCTTGAGGTCGTGCACGCACTCGACCTCAAGCAAGGGTTCGTCGTCTGCTCGAACGGATCTGTCGTCGTCAAGCTCGACCCCGCTTCGCCGCTGGGCTGGGAGATGCACCACGTCGTGTCCTTCGACCCCAAGGACGCTCTGGAGAAGATGCACGAGGCGCTGCCGAACGCACTGTTCCTCGTTGAGGACCCCAACCTGCACCGGTGGGCCTCAGGACCGTTCCCCGCGGGTGAGCTCGCGGAATCGGACACGCTCGACATCGTCGATTTCGAGCAGCTCCTGCAGAAGCGCGCCACCCGCATCGTCATGCGAGAGGTCAACGGCACTGCGGAGGAGTTCGCCGAGGCTGTCGATCGTCTCGGTCTCCACGAAGTCAGCTATTCGGTGGGCTGGAGCAACTGGCTCGACATCGCCCCCGACGGAGTGTCGAAGGCCAGTGGGCTCGAACTCGTCGAATCCGAACTCGGAATCGACCACGAGCTGAGCATCGGCGCTGGTGACGGACTCAACGACATCGAAATGATCGAGTGGGTCCATCACGGAATCGTCATGGGTCAGTCGAAGGACGTGCTCAAACAGCATGCATCGCTCGTGACGAAGTCGGTTGACGATGATGGCTTGGCCGTCGCTCTCGTTGACTACTTCGACCTCGACCCCGAGGTGCTTTCACTCAGCGGTTCCCGCGCCACCCACACCTGAGGCCCAGCGCACACCTGAGGCTCAGCGCGCAGCGTGCGCGTCGAGCACGGCACCCAGGTAGCGTGCGACGCCGTCCTCATCGACTGCGTCGGTGACGGTGGCAGCGCAGTCCTTCACCGACTGCAGCGCGTTGCCCATGGCGACGCCGTGGCCGGCCCAGGTCAGCATCTCAATGTCGTTGGGCATGTCTCCGAACGCCATCACCTGATCACGGGCCACGCCGAGGTGGTCGCACAGTTCCTCGAGCGTCTTCGCCTTCGTGACACCTGCCGGAGCCAGTTCGACGAGACCGTTGACGGGGTCTGAGAACGAAGCATGGCAGTTCGCGGCGACCAGGGGATCAAGCAGATCGTGGAGAGCCGCTGAGTCCTCGGAGCCGATGCTGACGAGGATCTTCACGACGTCCCGCGTGGCCAGCACCGACAGGTCCTCCATGACGTGGGCCTGTCGGGGGTTGCGGGAGATGAAGTTCTTGTCGACGAGTCCGCCGGTGAGGGTCTCGAACGCGAAATGCGCCTCCGGGTGGGAAGCGGTGATCGTGGCGATGATCTTCTCAACTTCGGAGAATTCGATCGTGTGAGCAGAGACCACACTCGCCGAGGCGATGTCATAGACGACTGCTCCGTTGAGGCAGATGACACGACCGAGGTCGGGTATCTGTGCGGCTATCGCCTCCAGCCACCTGATCGGCCGACCGGTGACGAGGACGAAGGGGATGTCCATGTCCTGGCAGCGGTGGATCGCATCGATCGTGGCCTTGGAGATGGGCTTCCAATCAAGCAGAAGCGTGCCGTCGATATCGCTGGCGACGAGGCCCAGATCGAAGTCCTCGGGTGGCGTCATGACTGCCCCCGTCCATCCAGGTTCTCCTGGACGCGTTCGAGCAGCTGCGCAGCGTCGGAGATGAACCGTTCGGTCGCCTTCGCGCTTGGGCCGAACTGTCGCCCGGCGATGATCTCGGTGCGGGCCATCGATGCCGCGAGCACCGCCTCGGCGACCTTCGACGAGGCCTTGGTCAGCAGCTCTGGAGTGTCACCGACAGCATTTCGGGTGTGGCCGGGAACGACCTGCCCGGAGACCGGGTGATGGGTGTTCAGCCACGCAGTGATCTCGTCGACGATCGGCACCAGGTCGTTGAGGCGCTGCGTCCCATCGATGATCGTATTCGCGTCGGCAGACGGACTTCGGCCCTCGGCCGACAGCTCGTGGACGGCCACCGAGGTGGTGTAGTAGCGGTCGACGGCGCGGATGAACCGGTCGCGGTTATGGCGCCAGAGCCCGGTGCCGAACTGCTGGTCAGGGCCCTTGCGCGAGGAGGACCCGCCCGGCTTTCGCAGCCCGGAGAAGATGTTCTTCACAGGTAGTTGCCCGTGCGGCGGTCGTCGGTGTCGTCCTGCTTCTGGCCGTTCGCGGCTGCGGTCGGAGCGGTCCCGGGTGCCACCATTCCCGGTGGCAGCTGTCCATGCCCGGCAGGACCCTGCTGCGCCATCGCCTGCTGTGCCATGATCGCGGTTTGGATGCCGTGGAAGAGTCCCTCCAGCCAGCCGACTAGCTGGGCTTGGGCGATGCGCAGCTCGGAGTTCGTCGGAGGGCCATCGCTCGTGTCGAAGGGCAGGTCGAGGCGTTCGAGTTCGTCGATGAGATCCTTGGACAGGCCGTCCTCGAGCTCGTCGATCGACCGGCGGTGGATCTTCGCCAGACGCTCGCGGCCCTTCTCATCGAGGTCGGTGCTGCGAACCTCTTCGAGGAGCTGCTTGACCATGGTCCCGATCCGCATCACCTTCGCGGGGGAGGACACATCGACCTCGGTCGATGACTCCTCGGCGGACTCACCGGCAGGACCCGTCGACTGTTCGGGAGTGCTGGTCATGTTCGGACACCTTCTTCCTGCGCTGAAGCTCAGACACGCTGGGCCTCAGCCTCGATGAACCTCAGACGTGCTGTTCTGACTTCGCGGCAGGCACTGACTCGTCGACGATGAGCAGTACTTTTCCGATGCTCGCGCCCTCTTCCAAGGCGGTATGCGCCTTGGGGGCATCGGACAAGGGCATCGTCTCGTGGACGATCGGGCGGATGTCACCGGAGATCACTGCCGGCCACAACTGTGCGGCCACCTCGGCGACGATCTCGATCTTCTGCTCCTTGGGCCGTGCCCGGAGCGTCGTGCCCGCGACCGACTTGCGTGGCTGCATGAGCGAGGCGATGCTGAGTTCGGCCTTCGCGCCGCCCTGCATGCCGATGATGACGAGGCGCCCGTCGGTGCCCAGAGCCTTGATGTTGGACTTCAGGTACTTCGCGCCGATGATGTCGAGGATGACGTCGGCGCCGGTGGAACCGTCGGGGCGAACGCAGATCTCGTGGACGCGTTCGACGAAGTCCTCTTCACGGTAGTTGATGACGGCATCGGCGCCGAGGCTGCGGCAGAATTCGGCCTTGCGCTCGGACCCGACGGTGACGACGATCTTCACGCCGAGGTGCGCAGCTATCTGGATGGCGGCCGTGCCGATTCCGGATCCGCCGCCGTGGACGAGGAGCCATTCGCCGGCCTGGATGTTCGCGTTGCCCACGATGTTGGAGTGCACGGTCGACAGAACCTCGGGCAGGCCAGCAGCCTCGGTGAGGTCGAGACTGTCGGGGACTGGAAGCAGCTGACCTGCGGGAACAGGGACTGATTCGGCGTATCCTCCACCGGAGAGGAGGGCGGCGACTCGGTCGCCGACCTTCCAGCCGGTGACCTCGGAGCCGAGCTCGGCGATCGTTCCGGAGACCTCAAGGCCCGGGATCAGCGTGGCACCGGCCGGTGGGTCGTAGAAGCCCTGGCGCTGCAGCAGATCGGCGCGGTTGACGCCGGCCGCGTGCACTGTGACCAGAACTTCGTCGGCCGCGATGTCCGGGGTCGGCTCCTCGGTGACCTGAAGGACTTCGGGACCGCCTGGAGTGGAAATCGTGATTGCTCGCATGATTCCACTCTAGTGGTTCGGCCGAGATTCGGCCGAGGTCACTTCACGTCCGAGACCAGGCCCGCAGGGCCTCAGGCGAAGAGACGGAACATCGGTGAGTTCTGATGCACGCGTTCGATCTCGATCTGCGAGGCGTCCATGCGTTCGAGCAGATTCGGCAGGTCCTCGGCATAGCCGAGTTCGATGCCGACGAAGGCAGGGCCGGTTTCACGATCAGAGCGTTTGACGTACTCGAACATCGCGATGTCGTCGTCGGGGCCGAGGATCTCGTTGAGGAAGCGACGCAGGGCGCCGGGCTCCTGCGGGAAGTCGACGATGAAGTAGTGCTTGAGGCCTTCGTGGACGAGTGAGCGCTCCAGGATCTCCGGGTAGCGGGAGATGTCGTTGTTGCCGCCGGAGACCAGGCACACGACGGTCGATCCCGGTTCGATGGCGATCGGCTTGCCCGTTCCCGGCTTCCCGATGGCCGCCGAGGCGATTGCCCCGGATGGCTCGGCGATGATGCCGTCGACCTGGTACATGTCGAGCATCTCTGTGGCCACTGCGCCCTCGGCAACGGGGCGGACATCGACATCGAGGTCGGAGACGATGTCGTAGGTCAGTGCCCCGGCGCGCTTGACTG
The DNA here is from genome assembly GCF_021532275.1 of Brevibacterium sp. UCMA 11754. Lineage (GTDB taxonomy): Bacteria > Actinomycetota > Actinomycetes > Actinomycetales > Brevibacteriaceae > Brevibacterium. The sequence goes on along the minus strand of NZ_JACBOT010000026.1, from coordinate 32,328 downwards.
CGGTGCCGTCGGCGAAGGGGTCGATGTTCTCCAAGGTGACCGGACGTCCGGCCTTGAGTGCCGCGATCATCGAGGCGGCACCCGCTGGTTCGGCGCCGATGACGGTGGTGCCCGGCAGGTTCTTAGCCGCATAGGCCGCGATTCCGGAGATCACTCCGCCGCCGCCGACGGGCACGATGATGTAGTCGGGTGCTGCCTCGAGCTGGGAGGCGATTTCCACAGCGACCGTGCCCTGACCGGCGATGGTGCGAAGATCGTCGAAGGCCGAGACGAGGAGGGCATCATTGCGTTCGGCGTGCCGGTGGGCCAGCGCCGATGCATCGTCATAGGTGGAGCCGGAGATTTCGATCGTGACCCAGTCGCCGCCGAAATGACGGACCCGGTCGACCTTCTGCCTCGGCGTGGTCTTGGGGACGAAGATGGTGCCCTGGATGCCCAGTTCCTTGCACGCGCGGGCGAAGCCCTGGGCATGGTTGCCCGCCGAGGCGCACACGACGCCGCGGGCACGCTCGGTCTCGTCGAGCTGAAGCATGAAGTTGAAGGCGCCGCGGACCTTGTATGAACGCACCATCTGCAGATCCTCGCGCTTGAGGTAGACGGTGGAGCCGGTGGCGGCGGACAGCCGCTCCGAAATCTGCAGGGGAGACATGATCACAGAGTCGGCAATTCGCGTCGCGGCCGCTTCGACCTCGTTCGCGAGTGTTTGCTGCTGGGGTGATACGTCTTTTTTCAACACGACTCTATTGTGCTCCTTCTGTGTTGTCCTTGTGCAACTCGTTCCGGAATGAGGACACCCGGCAAGCCGCCCTACCAGCACTCCGATGCCGCCGACCGGCACTGCGCTGGGGCGTTGAAAGCACTGCGATGGGGTGCTGAAGCCATGGAATGAGGCGCGGAGTTGATGATTTCTGGTGCGCCCTGAACAGCGCGAGGGCCGTAACATGATTGGATGGAAGATGCCCGTAATTCCTTCAAGGAGGCGACATGGCCATCAGCAGTGAGCTGGAGCAACTGTTAGCCAGCTGGATACCTCGGCAGTCGTGGTTTCCGAAGCACGCCGCAGACTTCGGAACCGACCCCGATATCACCCCGATGTCGGTGGCTCGTGCCTTTGTCTATAAGGCCGAGGAGCTCGGTGGTTTCGCCGGTCTCGTGACCGTGATCTCTGTCGGTGACGGTCCGACCCTGCGTCGGCTCAACATTCCGCTCTCACTGCGCGGAGTCGAAGACATGCACCTGCGCAAGTCGCTGATCGGTCGGATCGATGACCTCGCACTGGGGCCGGTATTCGTCTATGACGGTGCGGCAGACCCCGTCTTCGTCAATCTCATGGCCGACGCGATCACCAAGCGCAAGGTCTTCGACGGCGGCCAGCTGAGCACAGAATCGTTGCGCCACAGCCAGGAGAAGGCAGCAGCATCGCGAGCGAGCCAGCCTGCACAGTCTTCGGTGCCGACGGCATCAGCTGCATCTCGGTCAGCCTCGGGCCGCAGCAATTCCCCCGCCGAGGTGGTCCCACCGAAGCCATCGAAGGCTGCGTTGGTCACGGACTCTCGTGACGAGCTGCCCATCGACATCCGTCCCATTGAGGTCACCGACTCCGGCGCCCACAAATCGACGGTCATCATCCACGACGAGTACGAGCCGATGGAGCTCAGCTTCTTCCGTGTGCTCGAGAACGGGATGCCGTCATCGCTGACGATCCCGGTTCTGCTCACCGAGGCGGGCTCCCGCAGTGTTCCCGAAGTCATCGGCTGGGGCTCGGGTCGCTGGTACGACATGTTCGAGGTCACCGAGATGGAGGCTCCGATGGCGCTGCTGTCCCATGTGGACGTCGACGCCGAAGCCGCCTGGCGCGAAGCAGTGGACATCGTCTGCGCCGTCGATTCCGGATCGATCGGTGCCTATAACGCTCAGGCCGCAGAGATGGGCCGCCGCATCGGTGAGCTCCACTCAGACATGGCCGCCGAATTCGGCATCGTCGAAGGTCGCGGCGAGCCGACGAGGCTTCTGGCCAAGAAGTGGATTGAGCGCATCGACTGGGCACTGGGCCGTGCGCCGCTGGCCCTGGATTCCCTGGTGCCCGAGCTGCGTGCCCACCGCATGAAGCTGCAGTCGCTGAATACGATCGGTGTGCTGCAGAAGATCCATGGCGAATTGACTCTTGATCACGTAGTGAGCTCAGGAACCGACGGCTACTCGGTCGTGAAGTTCACGGACTCGACGAACTCGGATCCGAAGCCGGTGGCACTCGACCTTGTGGCATTGCTGCGCAGCGTCGACTACGCGGCCGGATTCGCAAGATTGCAGCGCACCGGCGAGCTCGAATCGGAGGACGGCGGCCTGGTCGTCAACGGCTTCGGCAGTGACGCGTCAGCGCTTCGGGCCATCTACGATTCCCCGGAATTCCTCTGGGCCTCTCAGGTGCAGAACTCGCTGCTCAGCGGCTATTCTCGTGCCCGTGGCGAAAGCCTGGGTCTCGGCGATCCTGTCCTGCGCGCAGCCCTCATCGACAGGCTCCTTGTGGAGGTCGTCACCGAACTGCGCAATCGCCCCAACTGGCTCTCGGTTCCGCTGTCGACCTTGGCCTTGGTGCTCAAGGGCAAGCCGGCTCGTGCCGGTGACACCCCCGCCGAGGCGGAACTCAGCGTTCCCGCGACCGCCGCAGAGGTTTCGGGTGCCACGGGGGCTTCGAACGACACTGTGACTTCGAACGACACTGTGGCTTCGAACGACGAAGACAATTCGAGTGACGCGGAGGCACCGGGCGACGCAGACGTTTCGAACGACGCGGATGAAGCGCGGAAGCCCGAGCTCGTGGTCGAAGCCGACGAAGCTCTCGCAGACGCGGACACCGGGGCCGACGCCGACTCCGAAGTCGGCGAGGACGCTGGGACCGACACCGGCTCCGAGGTCGGCAAGGACAGTGCGTCCGACACCGGCTCCGAGGTCGGCAAGGACAGTGCGTCCGACACCGACTCTGTGATCAACACGGACGCTGCTGCTGACGCAGACACAACAGTCGACACGGACTCCGAGACCACAGAGTCCGCTGAACCTCGGCCACGTCGTGCAGCCGGGCAGGAACCGACGGCGCAGTTCACCGGCGCTGCCAGGCCGAGCAGGATTCGTCGCCCAAGCCTCGCCGAGCAGTCGGCCTTCGACGATGAGGAGTTCGAGGACGAAGAGGACGAGTTCGTCGTCTCGCCCGTGCCTGCTACGTTCGCTGCGCGCGGTGCCGCCCCGGAGGATTCGGATTCGACTGGTCGACACGTCCTGCAGGAGGAACAGCACGCGCAGTCGCAGACTGACGAGCCCGAAAAGTCACAGACCGATATGTCCGAGCAGTTGCAGACTGATGCATCTGAGCAGGGCAGCGGCACAGCTAAGCACTGACGCCAGTCCCTCGGGAACCGATTAGCAGAAGACAATCGGTTTGTGAGAAACTGTTGTGGCTCAGCCTCGTGCGGAGCAGGCCGTGGTTCATTGTGAACCCTTGGAAGCGTGTCCGAGCGGCCGAAGGAGATGGTCTTGAAAACCATTGAGCGGCAACCCCGCTCCGTGGGTTCGAATCCCACCGCTTCCGCAAAGTGAAAGTCCCCGTTCGCGTCGTGAAAACGACAGCGACGGGGACTTTTCACATCCCTACTCCGCAGCGGCCTCCGGCTCGGACATCTCGGCGTCGGCCTCAGGGTCGTCGAAGCTACGGACGGTGCGCTTGAAGCCACGAGTGAGCACGGCCAGGTAGATGACGCCGATGGCCAGCCAGACCGCGCCGCCGATCAGTGCGGTCTCATGCAGGCTCACCCACAGGATGCCGGTGAGTATTGCGCCGATGGCCGGCATCACCACGTAGTTGAACGCCGACTTGAAGTCGACGACCTGTCTGGTGCGGAACGCGAAGTGAGCGATGACCGTGAGGTTGACGAAGGTGAAGGCGATGAGGGCTCCGAAGTTGATCAGCGCGGAGATGAACTCGAGGCTGAACGACATCGCCAACAGGCACACCGCGCCGACCAGGATGATGTTGAACATCGGGGTGTGGGTCTTCGGGTGGATGTAGCCGAAGGCCTTGCGCGGCAGCACCCCATTGCGTCCCATCACCAGCAGCATTCGCGAGACCGAGGCATGGGAGGCCAGGCCCGATGCCACTGTGGCGGCGAAGGCGGCTGCGAGGAAGAAGCCCATGAATACGGGCCCTCCGGTGAGGAGGCCGATCTCCGGCAGGGGGTCGTCGACGACGCTGAACTGCGAATTGTCGGGGAAGAGCTGCTGAGCGAAGTAGCTGGCGACGAGGAAGATGAGTCCACCGGCGACCACTGTCAGCAGAATCGCCTTGGGCATGAGGCTCACATGCTTGGCCTCATTGGTGTACATCGTCACGGCATCGAAGCCGATGAAGGAGAAGCAGACCACGGTGGCGCCGGTGAGCAACGCGGACATGTGCACGCCCTCATGCATGAAGGGCTCGGCGCTGAAGACGATTCCGGATCCCTCGCCGTTGGTCAGATTGACGACGGCGATGATGCAGAAGAGAGCGACCATGGTGACGGCGAAGACCAGGAGGACGGCGTTGAAGTTGGCCGTTCCGCGCATGGAGGTGGTGACGATGCCGGTCATGATCACGGTATAGAGGACCACCCACACCCAGGCGGGGGCATCGGGAACCAGCGACTCCATATACAGGCGGGCGATGAGGCAGTTGACCATCGGCAGCAGCAGGTAGTCCATGAGCGAGGTCCAGCCGACCAGGAAGCCGAGTCCCGGGCTCATGGTTTCTCGAGTGTAGGTGTAGGCCGAACCCGCTGTCGGGAAGACCTTGACCATCTTTCCGTAGCTGAAGGCCGTGAAGATCATGACGATGAGCGCGACGAGGTACGCGGCGGGCACCGCCCCGTCGGTTTCGTCCGATACGATTCCGAACGTATCGAACACCACCGTCGGCGTCATGTATCCGAGACCGAGCCCGACGATGGACCATAGCCCGAGGTTGCGTTTCAGTGACCCTGACGCAGCCATATCAATCCTCCCCAATGAGTCTTGCCGAATGTCGCAGCGCGCCCACCCGACCGTGCGATGGCACAAGCGCATAAGTGATCTGCGCCATAGACGCTATCCTCTATACAACCGAAAACGCAATCAATCTCACGGAATGAAACGATAACTTCACCTGTGTCGTGTAATTCGCAACGAATCCAGTAGCCCAGGTTGCTGATTACTAGTGGTGGTGCGCCGCCACGCTTCCCCTCATCCCGCCTAACGAACGACTTTTCAGTAACAGCGAAAAGAGAGTAGGTTGATCAGCATTGGCAATGTCGGCCCGCAGAAGTAACGTGGTCGCAATGGTTCGGTCCCGAACGGATCCGGCCATGATGCTCGACGAAGAGAGGCAACGGCGAACAATGGCGATCGAAACACTCAGCTCGGCGCAGTCGAAGGCGTGGAAAGACAGGGTTCTGCCCCCAGTGGAGAACGTTGCCGAAGGCGTCTGGGCGATCCCCGTCCCGATCCCCAACAACCCACTCGTCTACACCTACTGCTACGGAATCGCCGACGGCTCGGGTCTGATCCTCATCGATCCCGGTTGGGACGGTAAAGACCAGTACCTGGCGCTCACCTCGGCGCTGGGATCCCTGGGATTCTCCGTCGCGAACGTCCACGGGATCGCCATCACCCATTACCACCGCGATCACATCGGGCTGGTTCCCGCGCTGCTCCACAAGAACCCTGACATGTGGGTCGCCATGCACGGAGAAGATCTGCGCTCGATCAAGCGGTTCTTCTCCCAGAGCGTGGATCTGGGCACAGGGGTCGACCCGAGCATCAACATCGCTCGCGCCTACGGAGTTCCCGAAGACCGCTGGTCCGAGGTCGAGAGCCTCCAGATCAGCAAGAAGGACGGCAGCAAGAAGGACAAGGGCGGCGCCGGATCCAAGGACGACTTCGCGCTGCTGATGAGCAGCATGCCCGACACCATCACCATCCTCGAGGACGGCTCCGAGCTGCCACTGGAGTCCGACGCGCTGCGGGCGCTGTGGACACCGGGCCACACCTACGGCCACTCGGTCTTCATCCGCGATGAGGACCAGCTGCTGTTCTCGGGCGACCACGTGCTCCCGACGATCACCCCGAACATCGGGCTCGACAGCGGCGCGATCACGCACAGCCTCGGCGACTATCTGGGCTCTCTGGACAAAATCGGCCAGCTGGACGCCGAGGTGGCGGTCCTGCCGGCGCACGGGTTCCGCTTCCAGGGTCTCCACGACCGCAAGCGTGAACTCGTCGAACATCATCAGCAGCGACTGGGTGAGATCACCGCGCGCATGGACGCCACCGAGGACCACAGCGTCTACTCGATCGCGCAGGGACTGCACTGGTCGCGCGGATTCGAATCGCTGCACAACTTCAACCTGTTCGCCGCCCTGGCAGAGACCGCCGCCCACATGCACTACCTGGACATCGAAGTCGGAGCGGGGTCGCTCGTCCCACAGGCGTGAGGCGAGCATGCCCCGGTGAGCAGAGGAGACGCTGATGAGCACCGAATACGTTCCCGCAGCCGAGGTCAGACCCGAGACCTTCATGTCGCGAGCCGCTGACCACGTTCAGCGCGGTGCCCAGCGCGGGCGTGAGCTGCGCACGGGCATCGAATCCGCGATCGCCGGCTACCGGCGCTACTTCGAATTTCTGTCCATCGCCGAGGCGGACGTCCGTGCCGCTGCCGCGTCGAGTCACGCACGTCTCCGGGCGTGGTCACCGGAGGCCGCCGAGGAGGTCGCGGCCGTAGCCGAGGGCGCGCAGGTTCCCGTGGATGAACTGATGGAGGTCATCGCCCGCACGGAGATCATGACCCTGGCGCCGGCCTCGCTGACGGAGTGTTCGACCGTGAGCTTCACTCGCCCGGGAAGCTCACTTGCGGCGCAGAACTGGGATTGGGCCGCCGACTTCTCGACGCTGTGGCACATCAACGATGTGGGTAGTGTGCCCGGCCAGCTGCGTCATGTGGGCATCGCCGAATACGGGATGCTCGGCAAGATCGGACTCAACGAAGCCGGCGTCGGCGTCCTGCTCAACATCCTCAAGCACGAGGGCGATGAGGCCGGGGGAGTGCCCATCCACATGATCCTCGAACGCGTCCTGTCGACGGCGACGACACTGGACGAGGCACTCGAAATCATCCACTCGGCGCCCACCACCTCCTCGTCGATCATCACGGTGGTCACCGCCGACGAGGTGGTTCAGGTCGAGATCGCCAATGCCCAGAAGCGCGAGCGACGAGCCGGAGGTGTCAGCGCATCGCCGGGCTCGGAGTCAGGATTCCTGCTGCACACGAACCACTTCCTCCACCCCGACCTCGTTCCCGGAAGCCTCGAGCTCAACGCGACCTCGACCTCACGGGCACGTCACGCTCACCTCGAGCGGCGACTGGAGGAATACTCCGTCCGAGCTGGAACTTCAGGTGGTCCCGAGTCGCCGGCCGAGCTCATCGACCTTCTGACCACCGGGCCAGACGAAGCGCCGGTGTCCTGCACCCCGGCTCCAGGTGCCGCCTACGGAGACCGGTCGGCGACACTGGTCACCGTGCAGATCGACCCGAAGCGCAAGCAGATCGACCTGGCTCCCGGTTCACCGGCAGACGGGATGCAGGGCAACCGCCGCTATCAGCTCTGAGCTACGAGCGTCAGGCATCAGCGGCTTCGCTTGCGGCCTCTTCTTCGCGCATCGAGATGATCGTGTCGAGGCCGGAGGCGATCGAGTTCGAATCATCCAGCGCTGTCTGAGCCAGGCGCCACGGCACCATGTCGAGGTTCTGATCGCCCACGCGGAAACGGATGAATGGCTGCCTGCTGCGGGGGTCATCGGCCTCGAGGTTCGCGCCGTAGCGCCACTGTCCGAAGCCGATCCGCCGGATGGACTCGCCGATGAAGCGCATCGCTCCGGCGACGAACTCGGTCTCGTCTTCCGTCATCATCTCATCGCGGGAATCGTAGCGGGCCTTGAGCTGCTTACCCAGCCGGACCAGCGCCTCGCGCCCGAATTCCCAAGAGGACGGATCGGCCTGCTCCTGGGTCCAGGCAGCGATGCCCGGTTCCACGGTGCCGATGAAGCGGGAGAGGAACTCGACCTCTTCTTCGCTGGAGTTCTCAGCGGTGAGCATCCCCATCGCCAGGCCGGTGCAGCTGCGCTTCGGCTCGCCGTCGCCGCCGAGGTTCTCGCGGGCCTTGGTCAGGACAGCCGTGAAGACCTCGGCGGTCCGGGCATCGACGGCGGCGAGGATGATCGCCAGGATGGGAATGGGCTCACCCTTCAGTGGACCCTCTTCCGTGTCCGGGCGGATGAAGGGCATCCCGTTTCCGGTCTCCTCGTCGTGATCCCAGGCTCCACCGATCGCACGGAGATAGGTCTCGCCGAGGTAGCGGATGAGGCCTTCGACGAATCTGCGGTTCTCCGGGTCGATCACCTCGTCGGGGGAGGAGAATTGGGAGAGGACGAAGAACTCGAGCATCGGCAGGGATTTGGGGCCGAAGTCCTTGGGGAACGGCACCGTCTCCCCGTCTTCCTTGTCGAAGGTCTCGGGCAGGTCGGCGAGGACGAAGGCGCCGAGGCGGACATCCATGTTGTTGATGAAGGCGTAATATTCGCGCTGTAGTTCATTCACGGCCACCACTTTAGTGCCTAGGTGCCGGCCCTGGGCGTTCGCGGTGGCGAGCCTAGGCCTTCCGCGAGAAGTCGAGCAGCCGGCTGAGGATCCGCACCATCTGCGTCGAGTCGATCTCGACGACCTCGTGAAGTCTTTTCCCTGCAGCTGCGCGCAGAGACGCCTGCGAGTGGACGGCCGTGAGCGCCTCGATGAGGTCCTTGAGCGGAATCGTCGATGCGGCTTCCGCGAAGTCGATGGCGTTTTCGATCAGCGATAGGATCCGCTGTCCTTGGAAAGAGCTCAGCTCCGCGTACCTGGGGTAAAGGCCAGGCGTACGCAGGCAGTACAACTGGATCTCATGCTCAGCGATCACCTCGGCGGCGGTGGCCCTCTTCTGGCTGAAGGTGTCGTCGATGAACTCCCGAAGGAAGCCTTCGATGTCCTCGGGGCGACTGGAGTTGAGACGATCGCGCCAGCGTTCGATGCTGGCGTCGAGCATGTCCAGGTCGTGGGAGGTGCGCTGTTCGATCGTGGCCAGAACCAGATCGTCGCGGCTGGAGAAGTTCGAGTAGAACGCTCCTCGAGTGAACCCGGCGGCCTCGCAGATCTCCTCGATCGAAGCCCCATCGATGCCCTTGACGGCGAAGACGGACACGCCCGCCTCCACCAAGGTGGACCGGGTCTGCCGTCTGCGGGCGCTGAGATTGTCTGTATTCATCGAACATTTCATCGTCGTGGCGGTCGCTGTGCTGGTGTGGCGGTGTTGCTGTCGCGGGGGCAGTGCTGGTGGGGCCCGTGTGCATCGGTGTTGGCCTGGGCATCCGATGAGAATCCTCAAGAAACTCCTGATGCATTTGCGCTGAGGGCACTGAGTCAACAACAATACAGTACTGTATCCAATACACTTTTGTATCGAGGTCTTCGTGTCAACATTCCTGTACGCCCTGGGCCGTCGTGCCTATCGCACTCCCATCCGATTCATCGCTCTGTGGTTGGTGATCTTCGGACTCGTCGGTGCCGGTGTGGCAGCATTCGCGAAGGACTTCGACGACGACTTCACCCTCCCCGGGTCCGAAGCCCAGGTCGCACTCGACTCGATGCGTGCAACCTTCCCAGAAGCCTCGGGCGTTGCCGCAGACGTCATCGTCGTCGCCGCCGATGGTGACTCGGTTGAGGACTCCACGTACAAGGACGAGATCGAGAAGGAAGTCGATCGGCTCGAAGGCCTACCGCACGTCGATGCCGTGACCTCGCCCTTCGATGACTTGGTCGAAGGTGCCATCAGCGGCGACGAATCCGCCGCAATGATCTCCGTGCAGTACGACGGCACCCAGCAGGAAGTCGGCGAAGCGGCCCCAGACCAGCTGCTCGAGGAACTGGATCCGCTCCGCGACGCCCTGCCGGACGGCTCCCAGGTCGAAGGCGGCGGTGAACTCTTCCAGATCACCGGTGTGGCGATCTCTTGGGTCGAAGGCATCGGCGTCGTCATCGCCTTCATCGTTCTGCTGCTCACCCTTGGTTCCTTCCGCGCAGCGGGCATGCCCCTGATCACGGCCCTCATCGGCGTCGGCATCTCTGTTCTCCTGGTCGTGGGATCCACGGCCTTCGGCGCGGTCAACTCCTCATCGATCATGTTGGCGCTGATGTTGGGCCTGGCGGTCGGCATCGACTATGCGCTGTTCATCGTCTCCAGAGCCCGGGCACTCCTGGCCGAGGGCCACGACCCGCTCGAGGCCACCGGACGGGCCGTCGCCACTGCCGGATCGGCCGTCGTCTTCGCGGGTATGACCGTGATGATTGCGCTGCTCGGCCTGTCCCTGGCAGGAATCCCGTTCCTCACCGTCATGGGCATCGGCGCCTCCGGCTCCGTCATCATCGCCGTGCTGATCTCCCTGACGATGGTTCCCGCCTTGCTGGGACTGGTCAAGGAGAAGATCACCCCCAAACCGACGAAGCGCTACCGTCGGGCGTTCGCAACCGCCCAGAAGAAGGCGGACGACTCCGTCTCCCGGTCATCGCTTGCCGCCGAGGCGGAAGCTGAGGCCGGTGAACCGTACCCGAAGACGATCATGAACAAGTTCTTCGCCGGTTGGCTGCGCGTGGTGACGAAGATTCCACTGCTGACGGTCGTGATCATCGTCGGTGGCCTCGCACTGTTCGCGATCCCCGCCTCTAACCTCCAGCTCTCCCTGCCGACCGCAGGCAGCCAGGAGGAGGGCACCCCCGCCCGAACCACCTACGACCTCATCGACAAGCACTTCGGGCCCGGCTTCAACGGACCGCTGGTGATGACCAGCGAGATCGTGACTTCCGATGACCCCCTCGATGATGTCGAGAAGATCGAGAACGAGATCGAAGACGTCGATGGCGTCGACCAGGTCGTCCTCGCCACCCCGAACCGGGATGCGACGACCGCTCTGTTCCAGATCATCCCCACCACCAGCTCCGAAGATCCGGCGACTCTCGACACTGTCGACCGGCTCCGGGACCTGAGCGCGGACATCGAGGACGAGGACGGTTTCGAAACCGCAGTCACCGGCGCCACGGCGATCCAGATCGACGTCTCCGACCAGCTCGGCAAGGCGCTGGTGCCCTTCGGCATCTTCGTCGTCGGACTCTCGATCATCCTGCTCATGATGGTCTTCCGTTCGATCTGGGTGCCGATCAAGGCCACCGGCGGCTTCCTCCTGTCCGTCTTCGCCTCCTTCGGCACTGTGGTCCTCGTCTTCCACGACGGGCTCTTCGCCGGTCCGCTGGGCATCGACTCGACGGGCCCGGTGATCAGCTTCCTCCCGATCATCCTCATGGGCATCCTCTTCGGACTTGCCATGGACTACGAGGTGTTCCTCGTCTCCGGAATGCGCGAGGCCTATGTCCATGGGGCCACAGCCAGGGATGCGATCAAGGCCGGCTTCGCCTCCTCTGCCCGAGTGGTTTCGGCAGCGGCGATCATCATGTTCTCCGTATTCGCCGCCTTCGTTCCCGCAGGCGAGCCGATCATCAAGTCCATCGCACTCGCCTTGGCCTCCGGCATCTTCGTCGACGCCTTCCTGGTGCGCATGTCCCTGGTGCCTGCCATCATGCAGATGCTCGGCGACAAGGCCTGGTGGCTGCCGAAATGGCTCGACCGCATCCTGCCCCGACTCGATGTCGAAGGAGAAGGCCTGGCCCACGAGGTGGCTCTGCGGGACTGGCCGGAACCGGACTCCGAGTACCGGGTCTACGGCCGCGGCATCGCTGTGAGCTCGGGTCGACGCGGATTCGCCCAGGTCGACATCTCCCTCTCACCGGGCCAGATCCTCGTCGCCAGCGGCCACGCGCGCAAGGCACTTCTGCTCGCCCTCTCCGGTCGCGTCGGGCTGACCGCCGGTGAGATGAAGATCGGAGACATGGTCCTGCCCGAACATGCGGGACGGATCCGTCGTCGTGTTCCGTACTTCGACCTCGATAAGAACGGGCCGGGGAAGATGCCAGGGGCACGCGAGCTCTCACAGCTGCGCACCTCGGCGCCGGATCTGCTCATCATCAGCGAAGCGGGCGCACTGGCCGGCGAAAGTGGCCGGGACGTTCGCGACCTCCTTTTTGACCTCCAGGCCGAGGGCACGGCAATCGTGCTGGGCCTGCCCGACGGCGACGTCACCGGCGTCCTGTCCCCGAATACGAACTACTTCCACCTCGACCTCGACGAGGCCAAGCCCGAGGCTGAGCGTGGAACCGACAATGACAACGGCGGCGTGCAAGCCCACGCAGCCGGTCGCAGCGAAATGGAAGGCGTGCAGTCGTGAGACTCGAACGTGCGAACTCGAAACGGCCCGTGACCTGGCTGTCCCTCTTCGGCCTGGTGCTCATCCCGATCATCGTGGCCGCTGGATTCATTTTGGCCACGTACAACAGCACCGATCGCCTCGATACGATCGAGGCCGCGATCGTCAACAACGATGACGGCGCTGAGGTTGATGGTGAGACCGTGCCGATCGGCCGGCAGCTGACCAGTGGGCTCGTGGGCGAAGAGGACAAGAACATCCATTGGGTCATCACCGATGAAGACGATGCCGAGAAGGGCATGTCCGATGGAACCTACGCTGCGACCCTGACCATCCCCGAGGGCTTCTCCAGGGCTGTGACCTCGGTCAGCGACGCCAAGTCCGCAACTCAGACGCAGCTCGACGTCGATGTCTCCGGGGTGGCTCCGGCCGCCGACACCCAGATCGCGCAGTCCGTTGCCGGGGTGGCGCGGACAACCTTCAACACGCAGATGACCGAGACCTATCTCGACAACATATATGTCGGCTTCAACGACATGGGTGATCAGATGAAGGACCTCGGGGACGCCGCCGGTGAACTCGATGACGGCGGCGAGGACCTGGCGAAGGGAACGAAGAAGTCCGCGAGTGGTGCGGGCGAACTCTCCGACGGCATGGAGAAGCTCGACTCCTCGGGATCCGAACTCAGCAAGGGCGCCGGAGACCTGTCCAAGGGTGCGGGCGACCTGTCGAAGGGCACCTCCGAACTCTCCGGCGGTCTGCAGGACATGAAGAAGCAGACCGCAGATCTGCCCGACAGCACGCAGAAACTGGCCGACGGTGCCGGAGAGCTCTCCGGCGGAGTCGACGAGTACACGAAGTCGATCGACCAGATCATCAAGGGCTTCGCCGGTTCCGGTGACTCGGGCTCCGGCGAGGGTGGAATCGATGACCTCGTCAAGGGCGGCAAGGACCTCGACAAGGGCGCCAAGGGAGTCTCCGAAGGTGCCGAGGGTCTGTCCTCGGGGCTCGGGAAGTACCGCGACGGTCTCCAGGACGGTGCTGACCAGGCCGATAAGCTCGCCAAGAGCGGCACCGTGACCGGTCTCGACGACCTCGTTTCGGCGGGCATGATGACCCAGGACGAGGCCGATCAGGCACGTGCTCAGATGTGCCCTGCCGGCACACCGGATGAGGTCTGCGCCGGCATCGAGAAGGCCTACGCTCAGGGGCTCCTCAACGGCACCTCGGGCGGGCTGAACAGCGCCGTCGACGGTCTGGAGCAGAAGCAGGACGGGGAGTCGCTGCTCGGCGGTGCGGACAAGCTCGCTGATGGTGCCGGTGAACTCAGCGACGGCATGAGCAAGTTCGTCAAAGGACTGGAAGACGGCCTCGGCGAACTCACCAAGGGCATGGAGGACATCTCGAAGAATGCTCCGAAGCTGCTCGAGGCCTCGAAGGGGCTGCGTGAGGGGGCTTCCGGTGTCGCCGAAGGCAATCAGAAGCTCGCCGACGGTATGCCGGAACTCAGTGACGGCATCGCCAAGGTCGCAGATGGCTCGAGCGAACTCGACGACGGTGCAGGACAGCTCTCCGATGGACTCGGTGAGTTCTCCACCGGACTCGACACGTACACGACCGGAGTCTCCACCGCCGCAACCGGCACCTCTGACCTTGCGAGCGGACTGGATACCCTGTCCGAGGGCACAGACAAGTATTCGCAAGGCGTCGGCAAGTTTGCCGACGGTGTGAAGAAGGGCGCGGACGAAGTCCCCACCTATTCGGCCCCGGAGCGTGACAAGCTCTCCACCGTCGCCTCTCAGAACATCAAGGCGCCGAGTTCCTCCGACGCGGGCGATGTGCTGCAGGGGTCGACCCTCGCGCTGCTCATCATGCTCGCCTTGTGGGTCGGCGGACTCGTCACCTACACGGTGCTCAAGCCGATCCCGGCCTCGACCCTGCTCTCGACGAAGTCCTCAGCGGCAGTCTGGCTGCGTGGATTGGTGCCAGGCGTGATCGTAGGACTGCTGCAGGCCCTTGTGCTGTCGATCCTGGCGGTGAGCGTGCTGGACATCGGTGCCGTCCAAGGCTTCGACATCGCGGTCCTGACGTTCGTCTCCGCGCTGGTGTTCATGGTGCTCAACTTCGCCTTGGTGGCGTGGTTCGGCGGCGTGGGCAGGTTCCTGTCTGTGATCGCTGTGGTCCTCGCAGTTGCCGGACGAACGATCGGCGCGGTGCCCGGCTTCTTCGACTTCCTTGCCCCGATCCTGCCGCTGACGCCGGCGATGAACGGCTTCGCCGCGATCACCGCCGGAACCACGGGACTGGGTGCCGCCTATGGTGGCCTGCTGGCCTGGGCGATCATCGGAGTCGTGATGTCCCTGCTCGCGATCGTGCGAGCCAGGACCACGAAGCCCGAAGCCGCCCTCGAGATGGCCGAAGCCTAGGAGGTAGGGGAGACCTGCGTGGGTGAGACCCACTTCGACCTAGCCTTGAGCGTTCTCCCGACTGCCTGCGCCGCCTGATTCCCGTCTGAGGATCACGGCGGACCACAGGCTGCGGAGTTCTATAGTCGAAGTCGGGGAGCTCAGCCCCCAGCGCAGCCTCGGGAACTCGCGCCATGCGCCGCAGCAGGGCGTTCGGGGCCTACGTGTGCCTCAGATGAGGTCGAGGATCGCCGTGGCTGCGGCGTTGGAGTCGTTCAGTGTTGCTGCGTTCGTATGAGGATTCGCGGCGATCGCCAGACCCCACTGGACGGAGGAGAGCTGAATGGACAGTGCGAAACGGCGGGGGTGCACGGTGCCGTCGACATCGATCGTGCGGTAGGGCCGCGGCGTGAGCGCCAGTCCATTGAGGAACTTCTCACGACCGTCGTCCAAGGTCAGACGGGCGGGCGTGAGTTGGCCGCGTTCGACCATCCCGTGCACCAGCACATCGGCGGCCCGGGACACCGCGTTCGTCGGTGAAGCAGCATCGATGACGACGCTGCCCGTGATGCCGCCCGCGACCTGCGCCGAGGTGACCGTGAAGATCTGCGGCAACGGATCCCCGACTGCATACGAGGAGCTCCCGTCTGCAACCGCGGGCCTCCCGTCGGCAGGTGCTGAGACATCGGGATTCGCCTCGATGCGCATGTCCGGGCCGATGAACTCGACGAGGCCGGCTTCGGCCAGGGCGAGAAGCTCAGCGATGCGCTGCGGGGGAGGACCGTCGCAGATGCCGGAGACGAAGCTTTCGAACCAACCGCAGATCTCCATGTCGATGCTGACCCGGTCGATATGGCCTGCCACGATGAGCTCTTTGAGCAGCAGCCGAGACTGCCAGAGCACGGTGAAAAGCGACTTTTCGGCGCTGCCCTCGGGGCCGGCCAGCGAATCGTGGAGGTCGGCGCGGAGGAAGTCGAGCATCCACTCGTGCAGGGAGTTCTCCTCCCTGGGGCCTCGGCTATCGAACTCTCGTCCCTCGAGCGGGTTGAGCAGCTCGTGCAGTGACATGCGGTGAGCGGGGTCGGGGACGAGGCTCACCTCGATCTCCGACCAGGCGAAGGCCTCGCGGGTGACACGGCCCTGGCGCGCAGCCTCGGCGGCTTCGTGCTGGCGCGACTCGGCAGCGGCGTCAGCGTTCCCAGCATGTAAGTCGGCGGATTCGTGTGCGTCCGGGTGGGTCTCCTGCCAGGTGCGCCTGGTCAGGTGTCGGGACACCGCCTCGGCGATGGCCTCACGCAGCTGTCCAGGGTCACCGGCGAACGCATCGGGACGGATCCGGGACAGGGTGCTGTAGTAGGCGAGACGAAGGTCGGCGAGGATGAGCGGCCACAGCTGGTCGTTGAAACGTGCTCCCGCTTTGCGGTCACCGTCGAGGTCGTCGAGGCCTGCCAGCAGGGCGATGTTCTCCCGCGTGAAGTAGCGCAGAGGCCACGGTGAGCGAGGGTGGGCCTGGCAGATGGGCTTGCTGCGGTAGGGGACGCCCCGGCGTGAGCCGAGCAGCAGGCGAGGCTCCTCACCGCTGCGCACATAGCGCAGCTCGCCCGCGATGTCGGGATCCGGGTCGAAGCGGCCTCCACGTTCATGCGTGAACAGTGTCTGCAGGTCGAAGTAGTTCAGACCCATGCCACGGATGATGACACGGTTGCCGGGTGCCACCTCGGCGATGGGAGCTTCCGCCGGCAGACCCTGTGGGATGTAGAGTCCGCCGGTGCGCTGTGCGAAGGCCGCGAGCCGGGCACGTTCCTCGGTCTGCGCGCTGGGGATGTGGCCGACGGCGAGGACGACGGCCGAGGCGATGATGGCGGTTCCGTCCTCGCAGCGGACCAGCTGCGGCGGCACGGTTTCAGCGTCCGTGGACGTGTGGCCCAAAGGCTCGACGGGCGGGAGATCGATGACCGATTCGACCTTGGTCGGATGTTCGACGATCGTGATGAAGTCAGGTGCCGTGTCGCGGATGTGAGCGTAGGCGTCGCGCAGATAGCGGCCGTAGAGAGTCCGGCTGGGGAACGTGGCATCGACGGGGTCTGTTCCGCCCTCATCTCGGTACCACTGCGCCATGTTCGGGCCGTACCGATCGGACGCGCCATCGGGGGAGACGAACGAACAGCTGGAGTCGGGGAAGATCGTCTGCTCGGCGATCGTCGTGTTCATCAGCAGGGTCGCGGGCTGATCCGTGCGCCAGACGATTCCCGCGCCCGGAGGATAGGGATCGATGAGGTCGATGACGATCGTGGGCGGGGTACCTGCGCCCGAGAACCGTTCGGCGGCGAGGGCGACGAGTCTCTCGAGGACCGAAATCCCGCGAGGTCCGGCTCCGATGATCGACACCGAATGGACCTGCGCGTATGGAGTGTCTGCAGCAGGTGAGTGCGCCTCAGATGAGCTTCCGGCTCCCGACTGTGGCGAGGAAGTCGTCACCCTTCATCTCCGGCTCCCGGGCCTGGGTAGCCGGGGAAGTCGTCGCCGGGCTTGAAACCCTTCGGGTAGCACTTGCCTTCGGCGTTGGGCTCGCCGGGCTTCGTGGTCTCGGTGGGCTCACCGCCCTCTTCTCCGGCGGGTGCCTCCTCGGACGCTGCCTCCTCGTCGGGGGCCCCTTCCGTGGGCTCCTCCTCTGCGGTGTCCTTCTTCTCGTCCGGGGCTGCAGTATTGGTCGGCTTGGGCGACTCCTCACCCTTGGACGCGCCCTTGACCTCGCCGAGGATCCACTTGTGGAGGACGTCGAAGTCGGGGTCGTACGTGGGGGTGACGTCGTTGTTGATCTGCACCGTCGTGACGTCGCCCTTCTGCATCGAGACCGCAAGTTCGATGAAGGCCGGGACCTCGTTCTGCGGAATCGAGGTGGCGATGTTCTTGGTCGCCGAGTTCGCGAGCTTGGGGTACGCCGTAGCGAGTTCGCGGGGGTCGACCTGATCGAGGGTCGTCTTGATCATGCGCTGCTGACGGCACATGCGGTCGTAGTTGTCACTGCCTTCACGTGAGCGCACGTACCAAAGTGCGTCCTTGCCCTTGAGCGTCTGCGGACCTGGATCGACCCAGCCGTAGACCTCGTTCGCGGCTCCGGACATGGACTTGCCGCCGCCCATCGGGATGGGGCGTTCGACGTCGATCTTCACGCCGCCGATGGCATCGACGACGTCCTCGAAACCGCCCATGTCCACCGAAGCCCAGTAGTCGAGGTTGAGGCCCAGTGAGCCCTCCACTGCCTGCATCGTGGTGAACATGCCCGGTTCCAGGCCATGGGTGTTGCCGATGTCATCCTTGTTCTGTTCGCCCCACTGCCAGACTGAGTTGATGAGGTCGACAGACGATTGACCCGTGGGCCGGAATCCGTCGGGCCAGGCCTTGTCCAATTCGCTGCCTTCGGGGAAGATCGGGAACGCGAGGTTACGAGGCACAGAGATCAGTGCGGTATTGCCGGTCTTCGTGTCGATCGAGGCGACGAGCATGGTGTCAGGGCGCGTGCCCTCACGGTCATCGCCGTTGTCGCGGCCCATGAGGAAGACGTTGATATAGGGCTTATCGGCCCAGAGGTCTTCGGCGCTCTTGGAATCTCCTGTGCTGTCGCCGAACAGGCTGGAGACCGTATCGCCCTGGACTCGAGCGTAGACCGAACCGACGCCGAGGGGGATGCCGACGATGAGCGCGAGCGAGACGACGAGCACGCCGGCCATCTTGTTCTGCCACGGGGCATAGCGGTGCCCCTTGCGCAGCCCGAAGTGGGAGATCACGATCGCGAGGACCCAGATCACGCCGATGATGGCGAGGATGATCGCGAGGAAGGTCAGCATCGTCGGACTTGAGACGACGGTGCCGAACGCGCGGATCGGTCCTTTGACGAGGACATAGACGAGTGCGATGAGGAAGGTGAGGACGAATCCGCCGAGCAGGATGAGGCCCAGTGGTCGGAATCGTGTGCGCAGCAGACCGATGCCTGGGAGCAGGGTACTCAGTGAGGTCCAGCCGACGAGGCTGGGGAAGGCTTCTCCGACCCGCGAGGAATGGCGCCGTGCGCGCGAGGTCTCGGCGTCGTTTGCCGCTTCGTCCCTTCGGCGGTCTCTGCGCCGCGGTGCTGCGCTTGCATCGTCAGCGACTCTGTCTGCTGATGCCCTCGCCGAGGCGGGGCCGCGGTTGCGTGCATCGGCGGGCCGGGCGGCGTTGTCGGGTCTTGGTTCTGGTGCGGAGGCGGTCTGCTCCGGTGTGCTGGCACTGCGTTCCTGGGCCTCGGCGGCAGATGCCACTCCTGCGGCGGAGGCACCGCTGGCGCCCGCGGCACGAAGCATCCGTGCTTCGCGGCGAGTGCGTGGAGCTACTGGACGAGGCGTCGGTGCCTTCGACTGATTGGGTGCCTTCGACTGATTGTTCGAGGAGCTCGGCTGCTGTGAGGCGGAGGACGGACGGTGTGCATCGGCCGAATTCTGTGACCTGGCTGAGTTCTGAGACTGACTGGTTGAGTTCTGCGACTGAGGGGAGGCCCGCTGCGGCCTCGACTGCGAATTCGATGACGGACGAAGTGAGCTCGATTCATCCTCACTGGCTGTTGCATCACCGCGGAATCGAGGACGAGAAGAAGCGCGGAGACGGTGACCAGCGGGGCGAGAATTGGGGTCGTTCCCATTCGGCCCTTGCTTGTCAGGGGGAATCTCTGGCAAGTTCTTAACTCCTCGTAGGTTTACATCTCGTGCTGTGTGCGTTGCTCACGATGCTGGCCATCGGCGCGCATCATGATCGATGCCAGCGCAGGGCGCACCTCCGTAGCATCGTTCCCAAACCCGTCAGAGAGCAAACCGCTGAGCACTTCAGGTCGATTTTACGCCCGTAGATTGATGAATGCTGGAATTCGCGTGTATGCGAGCAGGGGAACCTGGTCGCCATCCCCGTTTTTCCGGTGGTCCGACTATAGCCGGATTATGATCAAGGCCACTCTTTGTCTGTACGCTTTGCTCTTCGCCGCTGGTTTCGCATAGGCTGTTCCCCGTAGTGCAAACTGCAGGTTCGGCACTCTCTCCGAGGGGAGGTGTCGAATCAGTATTTGGAGTCGTGGCTGAGCGGCCGAAAGCGTCACCCTGCTAAGGTGAAGTCCCTTGAACTGGGGACCGAGGGTTCAAATCCCTCCGACTCCGCGTTGTGAATTGCCCCCGTCTGACCAGTGAGACACCGGTCAGACGGGGGTTTTTCGTCTGCTCGCACCTCAGGGCTAGGGGTGAGCGGCACCCCATCCCTGGTGCGATTGCTCGTCATCCCCTAGGCTCAGGATTGTCAGTCAATCTTGAGTGGTATTTCAAAGCAACTACGAGGAGTCGGTGTCATGAAGATCTTGCTGGTTGGAGCCGCGGGGCACGTCGGAGGGGTTGCTCGAGCCGAGTTGGAGGCGCGAGGGCACAGCGTCGTTTCGGCGTCCCGATCCACTCAGCCTGGAGCCGACACCTCGGATCCTGAATCGATTGCCGGGCTGCTCGAGGCGGTGGGACGAATCGATGCCATCGTCGTGGCGGTGGGCTCTGCGGCATTCAAGCCGGTCACAGAGCTCACGCGTGATGACTACATGAGCGCCTTTGTGTCGAAAGCTCTGGGCCAGGTTGAATTCGTCACACAGGGCCTCGACTATCTCAACGACGGCGGATCGATCACGGTTACCACCGGTGTGCTCAGCCGGGAGCCTGTGCCGACAGCAGCTGCGGCCGCATTGGTCAACGGCGCCGTCGAATCATTCGTCATCTCCGCTGCCCCAGAACTTCCGCGCGGCATCCGTATCAATGCAGTCAGCCCAAATGTGCTGGCGAACTCTCCTCACTTCCACGACGCATTCGCGGGGATGGTTCCGGTGACCGACGAACAGGTCGCTGCGGCGTTCGTGCGCTCCGTCGAAGGAAACGTCACCGGCAGGGTCATCTCTGTCTGACCTAGTCCGGCAGTTTGAACTGACTCGGCAATCGATATCGATCAGGAGGTGTCGGAGTGGACTCATCGGAATCAGCGAAAAACGATATCGAGCACGCAACGGCAGGCGCTCCCAGGTCGGGCGCCCCGCAGAAATCCTCCGGCGGCACGGCGCAGGCTCCTGCTTCCAATACGGAGCGCCGGCAGCGCGTCGTTGATGAGATCAAGCGACGAATCGTGGTCGGCGAGATCCGACCGGGGCAGCGCATCATCGAAGCCGAGCTCACGTCTTCTCTCGACGTCAGCCGTCCGACCGCTCGCGAGGCACTTAATCAGATGGCGAGGGACGGCTTTCTGATCCAGGAGGCCTACCGTGGCCTTCGGGTAGCCGATATTCAGTCCGATTCTCTGCTCGACATCGCTCGAATCCGGGTCGCCCTCGACACCGAGGCGATCAGCGAGATCCTTGCCGACAAGACCGGCCGGAGGATGAAGGCGCTGGAAGACGCATGGCGGACGTTCGAGAAGGCCACCGCAGAATCGGACCCTCTGGCCCTGCATGAGGCGCACGTGCGATTCCACCGCGGAATCTGGGAAGCGGCGAACAACTACCTGCTCATGCGTATCTGGCCGGTGATGGAAGCGCAGATGACGATCGTTTTGGCCTATGACCAATTCACCCGAACGAATCCTGCGCGGGCTCATGCCATCCATGCGGCGCTGATGCGCGCGATCCGCACGGGTGATTCTGCGCAGATTCGCACAGCCCTGGACGTTCACACCATGGGCAGCGCCCAGGAGCTCGCATTGCTGACTCCTGAATCGAGCGACTGACTCGCGGACTTGCCGACCGACCGACAGACCGACTTGCCGACCGGCCGGCCAACCAGCGAACCGACCGGCCGACTGACCAACCGACCGGCCGACTGACCAACCGTCCGGCCGGCTTGCCAACCGGCCGGCTGTTCCCAGAGTTCAGTGGGGCATCAGCCGGTCCGACGCGCAGGCACTTGGGAAACTCTGTGCGGAAGAGCATTGACGCGATCACCACGAATGCGTAGCGTGATCCCCAAGGGATTGTCATACAATCCTGAAGCCGCGACTAATGTCGGTCGCGGTCGGCACTGAGGGAGACCTGTATGAAAGCAGTCGTTGTCGGCGGTGGAGTGGTGGGCCTGGCCAGCGCCTATGAATTGGCGTCTGCCGGCTGCGAGGTCACGCTTCTCGAAGCAGGAAAGTGCGGCGCCGGCGCATCCCATGGCAATGCGGCGAAAGTGGCACTGGCTGAGAGCACTCCGGTTCCCGGGCCGGGTGTCCTGCTGCAGGGCATCAGATGGATGCTCAGGCCCGACAGCCCACTGTCGATCAAACCGTCTTTGGCACCCGGATACCTGAGGTTTCTGCTCCGGATGGCCCAACACTGCAACGCCAAGGACTTCGACGCAGGTCTCGACGTGCACCTGCGCATGGGTGAAGACGCGAATGCGCTCTTCGATGACTATCAGCGCCAGGGCATCGATTTCGAGATGCATGCTCGGGGAGTGCTCCTGGCATTTGAGACCACCGCTCGATTCGAAGAACACGCTCAGACTCTGAGGGCGTTCGCAACGGCTGGTCACGTCGCCGAAGAACTCCACGGCGATGACCTGCTGGAGGCGGAGCCGGCACTGAGCGACCGAATTCGCCACGGGATGTTCTTTCCCGCCGATCGACAGATCGAACCCAACTCGCTGACCCGTGGACTGCTGAAGAAGTTGGGCGACATCGGTGTGAAAGTGCGCGAGGGCGCGACCGTGCGCAGCTTCGTGCGCAGCGGTGACAATGTCACTGCGATCGTCACCACCGACGCAGAGGTCATCGCTGCCGATGCCGTCGTCGTCGCCGCAGGCGTGCCGACCGGTGCACTTCTGGGCGAGCTCGGACGCAGACTGCCCATCTATTCGGGCAAAGGGTACAGCATCGACTACGCCCCGGCGCCGATAAGACTGAGAACCTCACTGACTCTCGAAGACACAAGGGTCGCAGTCACCCCACTCAACGGCATGCTTCGGCTGGCGGGGACGATGGAATTCGGCAGCCGAGATGACGAAGTCAATGATGTCCGCGTCGAAGCCATTCGCAGTGCGGCCAGGCAATCCTTCCGTGACTGGGGTGATGCACAGTCCGGTGAGCAGGCTCCGTGGGCGGGCTCGCGGCCGATGACACCGGATGGGCTTCCCGTGATTGGCAACCTGGGTACGGCGAGGAACGTCTTTGTGAATTCCGGCCATTCGATGTTGGGGCTGACCCTGGCACCCGCCTCGGCGAAGGTGCTCACCGACATCATGCTCGACCGAAGATCCAACCTCAGTCCCGATCTCCTCGCGCGGATATCACCACAGCGATTCTGATCGATTCCCGCTCCTCGTCCAATGTCGAACGACAGCCACCAGTTGAAAGGCCAAACTCATGTCACTCACCTTCACCGGCATCTATGCCGCATGCATTACCCCGTTCAGCCGTGACGGCGGCGAGATCGATATCGCCGGTATCGGGGCTCAGGTCGAGCATATGATCTCGAACGGCGTCCACGGATTGGTGCCGGGCGGCTCGACCGGAGAATTCACCGCACTCACTGTCGCGGAGCGCAAGGCCTGCAACCGGGCCTACCTTCGTGCGGCGGGTGGGCGTGTGCCCGTGGTCGCGGGAACTGGGGCACTCTCAACGGCAGAGACCATCGAACTCAGCCGCGACGCCGAAGAAGCAGGTGCCGATGCTCTGATGATCGTTCCTCCCTTCTACGACACTCCGTCCATCGAAGAGACCATCGCCCACTACCGGGCAGTCTCGAGCGTCGTCGACATCCCGATCATGTTCTACAACATTCCGGATGCCACCGGGCTTGACGTCAGTGCTGAAGAGTTCGGTCGACTTGGTCGGGAAGGAGGAGTCGCGTGCTACAAGGACACCAGCGGTGACTTCTCGAAGTTCACCTCCGTCTATCTCGACCAGTCCGACGACATCCAAGCTATCAACGGCTGTGACACCTTGACCTTCGCAGCGCTCGCACTCGGAACCAATGCAGGTGTGTGGGGAGCAGCCAGCTTCATTCCCCGACTGTGTGTCGATCTGTACAACGCGTTGGCCATCGACACTGACATGCCGCGAGCGCGGGATCTGTGGGAGAAGATTCACCCCATATGTGTCTTCCTCGAATCACACAGCTATGCCTGCGGAGTGAAGACCGGGGTCGAACTCGTCGGGATGCCAGCAGGACCGACGCGCGCGCCGATTCTGCCGCTGGCGACGGAATATCGCGAGGAACTTCGAGGCCTCCTCAGCGCCGCAGGCCTCGAGACCGTCGCCTGAGCGTCAACCGTTTTCGAACGAGGTACCGACACGATGGCCAACAGGCAGCTCATTCAGACGGTCGACGTTCACGCGGCTGGTGAACCGGGCCGAGTCCTCATGGACTCCGGTCTGCGAGTCAAGGGTGCGACCATGGTCGAGCGTCTTCGCTACTGTCGTGACCATCTCGATGACCTGCGCACCCTGGTCCTGCAGGAACCTCGCGGATATCCCGGGCTCTGCTCGCCTCTGATCGTCCCTCCGGCAGATCCCAGTTGCGACTTCGGCATGATCGTCATGGAACAGGGCGGATTCCGACCCATGTCGGGATCGAATCTCATCTGTGCGGTGACCGCACTCATCGAGACCGGGGCGATCGATGTCCTCGAACCCATCACCACTCTGCGCGTGGACACCGCGGTCGGGATCGTCACGGTGCGCGCAAGAGTGGAAGAGGGCCGGGCCACACTGGTCACCTTCGACAATGTGCCCGCATTCGTCCATGGTCTTGATCTGCCGCTGGAGGTTCCCGGCTACGGAACGATTCCCGTCGATATCGTCTTCGGGGGACAGTTCTACGTTCAAGCCAAGGCAGAGCACCTCGGCATCGACCTCGAGCCGGGCAATGCGAAGGAGATCATCCGGGCCGCCTCGGTGATGAGGAAAGCCGCCGACGATGCGTTCGGCGTCGTCCACCCGCTCATCCCCGAGATCGACTCGATCGCTCTGCCGATGATCCACGGACCGGCACGAACCGAGGGCACGCACGGCCGAAATGCCGTGGTCCTGCCCAACGGGGAGGTCGACCTTGATGATCCGAGCACCTGGTCAGGCACCTTCGATCGGTCGCCGTGCGGAACCGGAACCAGCGCTCGTGTGGCAGCGATGTTTGCCAGGGGAGAGATGGCCGTCGGGGAGAAGTTCGTTCACGAATCGATGATGGGCACGACCTTCACCGCCGAGGTGAAGGAGACGGCATCCGTGGGCGGTCTTCCGGGGATCGTGCCGACGATCAGCGGTCGCGGGTGGATCACAGGGTTCCACCAGCTCGTCGTAGAATCCGACGATCCGTTCCCCGTCGGCTATACCGTCGGCGACATCTGGGGACGGGGGATGGGCCGAATGACGGCCGGGGAGTGAACTCGATGTCAGTTCTCCCGACTGCGAATGGACAGTGCGTGGCGAAGGGGCAGCTTATGGAACTCGAAGGTCGGTGAATGTCTTACAATGCTCGGGAGGTGAATCCATCGCGTGCAGTTCACCTCACCGGTTTGTGCGCAGCCACAGAATGGCGACGTGGAGTGCGGTGCGTGATTCCGCATCTTCCAGCGAGACCCCGAGCTTGGCCTGAAGTCTGTCCAGGCGTGCGTACAGTGCCGGACGAGACAGGAAGCCGCTGCGGGCAAGCGCTGACTTATTGCCGCTGTGAGAGAGAAACTGTTCGAGGAGGGTGAGCATCTCCTCGCCACCGCCACCGCCACCGCCACCGCTTCCACCTTCAGCCTCGAGCAGAGGAGCCAGCTCCGCCTCGGCGAAGGCCCGAACGCTCGGGTCATGGCGCAGGGATGAGAGCAGTCCGCGCAGTCTGACGTCGGAGAATCGGTAGTACTGCCGTTGTCGCAACTCGAGTGTCGACGCGATCTCGGCCACCTGGTTGGCGGATTCGAGCTGGCTGGCAGCGTCGACGATCGACTTGCTCGTCCGCCCGACTCCGACTGTGGCGTCGTGGGTGGGAAGTTCACCGATGAGCCCCGCGAGGACCGCATCACCATCGGTGCCTGGGGGGAGCGCCACCACGGTGCCGAATGAACCCGATTGCAGTCCGGCGGACAGTGTGGAGCAGTGGTGAGCGGTTGCTGCAGTGACGAAAGCACGGTGCAACGACCGTTCCCGCAGCTGGAGTGATGTCGGGTCGGTATTCGGACCGCGATCAACTCGGACGACCACGGGAATCATGCGCCCTCGTGGTGCGAACCCCAGGTCCGCCGCCCGAACTCGGACCTGCTTCTCGTCGACGTCTGCCGATTCGATGATTTCGCGGACCAGTCCGCCCTGAGCCTGGATGAGAAGGTCTTGTTCGTCGCGTTCGGCCATCCGTGCCAAGGTCAGAGTCTGCGCGGCGCGCTCTATGACCTGTGCTGCCTCCTCGTCGGATTCCAGACGGCCCGGCGCGAGCAGCCGGCCCCACCGCCGATCTCGCAGTCCCACCGGAGTCTGCAGCCACCGTTGCCCGTGCCCGTGCCCGTGCCCATGTTCATGTTCCTGGACCTCGCCGAGGTGGTCCGAGCCATTGCTTTCACGCCGAGCAGTGCGCGACGAGGGAATATCGCCGGCGTGGGCGAGAAGGCGATGTCCGACATCTTCGAGCATGACGGGTGAGCCCAGCAGCTCCGATGTGCGGTCGACGATGTCCTGGGCTCCAGCACTCTCCAGGCTCAACTGGGTGAAGACCTCGTGGACCGTGCGGGCGCGCTCTACGCGGGCAAGCTGCCGACCGAGCAGTTCCTGGTGAGCGAGCTCCGTGACGCGGACGAACTTGATCCGGCGACGCAGAATCACGATCGGGATCTCGCGTCCGCGGGCGGCAGCACGCACGTTCTCGATGGCTTCGTCATCAGCTCGGCCATCGTCATGGATGAGTTCGATGACAGCACCGGCGGCAGAGACGGATTCGAGCTGATCGAGGAAATTTGCCGTCGACTCCTGTGACGACCGGTAGGACAAGCCTGTGCTGAGCACGAGTTCGCCGCCCTCGAGGAACTGCGCGACATTCTCCGAATCGGCGATGTGGACCCATCTCACTGCACGCCCCACCTGGTCGCCACCTGTCACGACTTCGGGATCACCGTGGCGGATCTCGTCGACGTCGAGCAGGTTCGCGATCGTCAGATCCGGTTCTCGCTGCGACCAAGCTTCCAATGTTCGCTTCCCTTCGCCCTCTCCAGTCCACGTTGTTTACACAGTGTAAGTCTGCATGGACATATGTTGACAGGTCGTCCATGGCGATTCTTGTACGGCTGGCTCACCATTGAAAGGTCAGGGTCACCTCGGCGGTCTGACCCACCTCGGCGATATGGAATGAACTGCGAAAGGACGGCGCATCATGACTGTGATCAATGCGAACGAAGAGCTCGACCGTGAGGTCAACGACTCCAGGACTGAAGGCTCGGAGAGCAACGCGGATCGTGGCCACTGCGAGCGGGCGTTCACTGCCGAACAGCTGCAAGCAGGCCAACGTGCCTACGAGCTCGACCGTGCGCACGTCTTCCACTCCTGGCAGGCACAGGGGCCGTTCGAGCCGATGACGATAGTCGACGCGGCTGGACCCTATGTCTGGGACGGCGAGGGGCGGAAGCTGCTCGATATGTCCTCACAGCTGGTGAACACGAACATCGGGCACCAGCACCCGAAGGTCGTGTCGGCGATTCAGGACCAGGCGGCGAAGCTCTGCACGATTGCTCCCCAGCACGTCAACGATGCCCGCTCGGAGGCTGCCAGGCTCATCACCGATCGGACTCCAGGCGATCTCGACCACGTGTTCTTCACCAACGGTGGTGCCGACGCGAACGAGCACGCGATCCGCATGGCACGGCTGCACACCGGCAGGACCAAGGTGCTCTCCGCTTATCGCAGCTACCACGGCGGCACCCAGCTGGCCGTCAACGTCACGGGTGACCCGCGCCGTTTCGCCAATGACTACTCGGCCGAGGGCATCGTCCACTTCATGCCTGCCTACCAGTACCGTTCCTACTTCGGCTCCACCACCGAGGCGGAAGAGACGCAGCGAGCGCTGCAGCACCTTGAGGACATGATCACGCTCGAGGGCCCGAACAACATCGCTGCACTCATCCTCGAGACCGTGCCGGGCACTGCCGGGATCTACGGGCCTCCGGCCGGGTACCTCGAGGGTGTGCGAGAGCTGACGGCTCGCTACGGCATCGTCTACATCGCCGACGAGGTGATGGCCGGCTTCGGTCGGACCGGTCGCTGGTTCGCCGTCGACCACTGGGACGTCACCCCGGACCTCATCACTTTCGCCAAGGGCGTGAACTCGGGCTATGTGCCACTCGGCGGAGTCGCGATCTCCGACGCGATCTTCGAGACCTTCCGCGACCGTGTCTATCCCGGCGGTCTGACCTATTCGGGTCATCCGCTGGCATGTGCGGCAGCGGTCGCCACGATGAATGCGATGGACGAGGAGGGAATGATCGAGAATGCCGACCGCCTCGGCCGGGACATCATCGGTCCGGCTCTGCGCGAGATGGCGCAGCGGCATCCCTCGATCGGCGAAGTCCGCGGCATGGGCTGCTTATGGGCCGTTGAGCTTGTCAAGGATCGGACGACGAGGGAGCCGTTGGCCGCGTACGGCGGCAGCTCGCCGGAGATGAACCAAGTCATCGGTGCGATGAAGGCTGGGGGAGTGCTTCCCTTCGCCAACTTCAACCGAATCCATGTCGTCCCGCCGCTGAACACGCCGGACGAGGACGTGCGCTTCGGTCTCGAGGTCCTTGACGAAGCGCTGACCATTGCCGACGGCTTCGTCGGCTGACCATTGCGCCTACTCACCAGGTCGATTGTGAACGTCGATACATTCCGGGCCTGGTGGGGAGGTGTTCTGCCAGCTCAGGGATGAACGCAGAGTGTCACGAGTGGAGTTGCACCGAACAGTGGGTGAAGATTCGGCGGAATAGGCGGTAGACTTTTTTCGATTGAGGACGCTGCCCGCCAGCTAAATCATCCACGGTCCGAATTGTGTCTACGTTCAAGGTCGCTTAGTGGAAATCATCTTCGTCGTTGTGTTGGTCATCGTGCTAGCACTGTTCTTCGACTTCACCAATGGCTTTCACGACACGGCCAATGCCATGGCGACTCCGATCGCCACAGGAGCGATCAAGCCGAAGACGGCCGTCACCCTGGCAGCATTGCTCAACCTTGTCGGTGCCTTTCTGTCCACCGAGGTGGCGAAGACCATCTCCGGGGGCATCATCAAAGAAGGCGGTGGGGGAGTCCAGATCACTCCGGACTTCATCCTTGCCGGCCTCATCGGTGCGATCATCTGGAATATGGCGACGTGGCGCTTCGGCCTGCCGTCGTCGTCGTCACACGCGCTGTTCGGCGGACTGATCGGTGCCGCGATCATCGGTGCCGGACTCAACTCCGTCGACTTCGGCGTTTTCGTGTCCAAGGTGGTCCTGCCCGCCGTCGCCGCTCCGATCATCGCCGGCGTGGGTGCCTATCTGTGCACGCGCCTGGCCTATGCCATCACGCGACGCAACGGCGAAGGGAAGACCGCTCACCGGGCTCCGTTCAAATACGGGCAGATCTTCAGCTCCTCCCTCGTGGCTTTGGCACAC
Source organism: Brevibacterium sp. UCMA 11754 (assembly GCF_021532275.1). GTDB lineage: Bacteria > Actinomycetota > Actinomycetes > Actinomycetales > Brevibacteriaceae > Brevibacterium. The sequence goes on along the minus strand of NZ_JACBOT010000026.1, from coordinate 2,903 downwards.
GGCACCAACGATGCGCAGAAGACCATGGGTGTCATCACCCTCGTGCTCGTGTCCGCGAACCTCCAGGATCACGGAACCGGTCCTCACATCTGGGTGATCACCGCCTGCGCGCTGGCGATCGCCTTGGGAACGTATGTCGGCGGATGGCGAATCATCGACACCCTCGGCACGAAGCTCACCACCGTCAAGCCCGCTCAGGGACTGGCCGCCGAGACCTCGACTGCCGCTGCAATTCTCGCCTCGTCCCACCTGGGCTTTGCTCTGTCGACGACGCAGGTGGCGTCCGGTTCGGTAGTCGGCTCCGGTCTGGGCCGTAAGGGCGCGGACGTGAAGTGGTCGACTGCCGGCCGGATCGCATCGGGTTGGCTGCTGACCATCCCAGCGGCCGGAATCGTCGGCGGCATCGCTGCAGGCATCGCGCATCTGGGCACCATCGGCGTCATCATCGACACGGTCATTGCAGTCCTTGCCGTCCTCTGGATCTTCCTGAGCTCGCTCAAAGCCAAGCAGACTGACCTCTCGAACTTCGACACCGTCGGCGAGGCTGTCGGCATCCGCGGCCGCAAGCGCAAGATTCGCAAGGACCGCAACCGCAAACGCGCAGCAATGAAGCGTGCCGCTCGCGCCGAAGCCCGAGACCAGCGGCTTTCTGACAAAGCGGATGCGAAGTCCGGTGTCGGTCCAGCTGCCGAAACAGGCTCTGAGGCGAGCATCGGCGCCGCTGCCGATGCAGACTCCAACGCGGGCGCTGGCCCCGACGCGGGCCCCAGCTCCGGAATCGGTTCCGACACCGGCGTAGATGCCGGCTTCGACCCCAGCGCCGTGCACACCTCAGCGGCGGAGACAGATGCTGATCAGACACGAGCCGATGAGACACGCGCAGACAGGGGAGATTCGAAATGATCGACTGGAGCTCATTCCTCATCGTTGCGGTCGCGACCTGGGTGTCAGCGATCGTCGTCATCACACTCTTCTCCACCGCTGTGCGGATGCGGGCAGTGCACGTCGACTTGGCTGCCGAAGGCCAGAGCAAGCCCCTGCTCAGGGTCGGCTACTGGGCAGTGTTCGGTGTCTGCAGCATCGTTGTGCTCGTCGGCGTCTACCTGATCGTCCCTGCGCTCCACGGCGCCTGAGCGCGTCTCTGACCGCAACTGCCGCACCGCCTGCGGCACCGCCTGCGGTAGCGCCACCCACCATCGGTAGTCGCATTCACTGCAGTCCGTTATATTCACTACCGTTGGCATCGCACATCCTCCCCGGAGCATCTCGTCCTACAGTTCCCGCAGTGTGAATTGGTGCTCCCGGCACGTGATGCGATTCGGCAGCTGACTCGGACCCCCGCTGGCGCCACCGAAGCCACCCTCGCAGCACTGAACGCGCCGAATACCGCAGGCTCCGAACACGCGCAGGTTCCGAGGGCCTCAGGCTCCGAACACCGCGGGCACTGCGTCCCTGCATACGAGAATCCCCCAACCACCTCGACGGTGGTTGGGGGATTCTCTGTCGTTCAGCAGAGGCTCAATGACTCAGGGTCTCAGAGACTCAATGACAGAGTCTCACTGTCTCAGGCGAGACCCAGACGGTCACGCAGATTGTCGACCTCGGCGCGGAGTTCGGCTGGAACCGAATCGCCGAGCTGCTCGTACCATTCTTCGATGAGTCCGAGCTCGGTTTCCCATTCCTCGGGCTTGATCGCGAGAGCCTTACGCAGCTGCTCGTCGGTGAAGTCGAGACCCTCGGTGTCCAGACCGCCCTCAACGGGGGTCAGGCCCAGTGGGGATTCGGCCGCGTCGGCGGTTCCGGTGACGCGTTCGAAGACCCACTTGAGAACACGTGAGTTCTCGGAGAAGCCTGGCCACAGGAACGAGTTGTCGTCATCGCGGCGGAACCAGTTGACGTAGAAGATCTTCGGCAGCTGGGCACCCTCGGTCTTGCCGATGTCGAGCCAGTGCTGCAGGTAGTCACCGACGTTGTAGCCGATGAAGGGACGCATGGCCATGGGGTCGCGGCGAACGACGCCGACGGCGCCGGTGGCTGCTGCGGTGGTCTCCGAGGAGAGCACCGATCCCATGAACACTCCGTGGTTCCAGCTCTTGGTCTCGGTCACCAGCGGCATCGTGGTCTTGCGGCGACCGCCGAAGAGGATGGCCGAGATCGGCACGCCGTTCGGGTTCGTCCACTCGGGAGCCAGGGTCGGGACGTTGGCGATCGGGGTGCAGAAACGCGAGTTCGGGTGAGCGGCTGGAGTCTCCGAGTCCGGGGTCCAGTCGTTGCCGCGCCAGTCGGTGAGGTGCGCTGGCTTCTCATCGGTCTTGCCTTCCCACCATACGTCGCCGTCGTCGGTCAGTGCGACGTTGGTGAAGATGTTGCCGCCTGCTTCGATGGCGCGCATCGCGGTCGGGTTGGTGGTGTAACCGGTGCCCGGTGCGACGCCGAAGAGGCCGAACTCGGGGTTGACGGCGTAGAGCTGACCGTCGTCGCCGAAGCGCATCCAGGCGATGTCGTCGCCCAGAGTCTCAGCCTTCCAGCCGGCAATGGTGGGCTCGATCATGGCGAGGTTGGTCTTGCCGCAAGCAGAGGGGAACGCGGCGGCGATGTACTTGACCTCGCCCTCCGGGCTCGTCAGCTTGAGGATGAGCATGTGCTCGGCCAGCCAGCCTTCGTCGCGGGCGATCGACGAGGCGATGCGCAGCGCGTAACACTTCTTGCCGAGCAGTGCGTTGCCGCCGTAGCCGAGCGAAGGACCAGATGGAGCGTTTCTTCGGGGAAGTGGGGTGATGTACTTGGTGGGGTTGCAGGGCCAGGCGACATCTTCCTGCCCGGCTTCGAGCGGAGCGCCGACCGAGTGCACGCACTCGACGAAGGTGCCGCCGTTGGCCACGATCGCGTCGAGAGCACTCTTG
>NZ_JACBOT010000025.1 GCF_021532275.1 Brevibacterium sp. UCMA 11754 | reverse complement strand
CCTCATCGAGGACGACGACCTCTGGGGCGGCCAACAGCATCCGAGCGATCGTCAGACGCTGACGCTCACCACCGGAGAGTCTGTAGCCGCGCTCACCGACGATCGTGTCCAGGCCATCGGCAGCGAGGCGATGACGTCGTGGAGCTGCGCGCCGTCGATGGCCTCATACAGTTTCGGCATCCGTGGCCCCCGGCTTCGCCAAGGACAGGTTCGCCCGGATGGATTCGTGGAACACGTGCCCGTCCTGAGTGACCACGCCGACGGTGCTGCGCAGCGTCTGGGCCGACAGCTCGCGCACGTCGACCCCACCGATCGTGATCGACCCGGAGGTGACGTCGTAGAGACGGGGGAGCAGCGAGGCGATCGTCGACTTCCCAGCGCCCGAGGAGCCGACCAGGGCGACGGTATGCCCAGCTGGGATCGTGAAGTTCAGGGCGTGCAGGACCTCGTCGCCGCCTCTGGTGTCGAGCACAGAGACGTCCTCGAGGCTGGCGAGGCTGACCTGTTCGGCGCTGGGGTAGGCGAAGTCGACGTTAGAGAACGTCACGTCAAGACCGCCGGAGGGCAGTGACTTCGGTGCCTTGGGTTCCTTGATGAGGGGGACCAAGTCGAGGACCTCGAATACGCGCTGGAAGCTGACGACGGCGCTCATGATGTCCAGGCGAGCGTTGGCCAGCATGGTCAGCGGCGTATAGAGCCGGGTCAGGAGCAGTGCGAGGGTGACGACCTGGCCGGCGTTGAGATTGCCCACGACCGCCTGGGCACCGCCGATGCCGTAGACGAGGGCCAAGGCGAGGGCGGAGACGAGCGTCAGCGAAGACACGAACGTCGACTGCAGCATGGCCACCTTGACGCCGATGTCGCGGACCTGAGCGGCACGGTCGGAGAACTCCTCGTTCTCGGTCTTGGGGTTGCCGAAGAGCTTGACCAGGGTCGCACCTCCCGCAGAGAACCGTTCGGTCATCCGCGTCGACATGCTTGCAGAGTTGTCTGCGGCCTGGAACTGCAGGGAGGCGAGCTTTCCGCTGAGAAGCTTGGTGGGGATGATGAAGAGCGGCAGCAGCAGGATCGACATGACGGTGACCTGCCAGGAGATGGTGACCATCACGCCGACGGTCAGCACCAGGGAGACGAAGTTCGACACGATGCCCGACAGCGTGTTGGAGAACGCACGCTGGGCTCCGATGACATCGGTGTTCAGACGGGAGACCAGGGCCCCGGTGCGGGTGCGATTGAAGAACGCGATCGGCATCTTCTGCACATGGTCGTAGACCGCGGTGCGCAGATCGAAGATGAGACCCTCGCCGATCTGCGAAGAGAGGTACCTGTTGAAGATCGAGATCGCGGCGTCCGCGATCGCCAGACCTCCGATCGCCACGGCCAGCCAGATGACGGTCTCGACGGGTCCGCCACTGGTGATCGCGTTGACGACGTCACCGGCGAGGACGGGGTTGAGGACGCCGATGACGGCCGTGCCGACGGACAGTGTGAGGAAGACGATGAGCTTCTTCTTGTGCCTGGTCGCGAACGAGGCGATGCGACGGTAGGTGCCCGGCTTGATCGAGGTCTGCGGAGTCCTCTTACTCGACACCGAGGTGTACATCACCCTGTGCGCTGACTGCATACTCATCTCGTCGCCTCCCTCACCCGGCCCTTCCCGGGCAGGTCCGAATGTTCACAGACTTCAACCTCCGAACCTGCAGATCTATTTCGCAATCAGCTCAGGGCGAAGTTCCACCGTGAAGCAGCCGACCATTCAGAGCTTGCGCAGCTGGACCTTGCGGATCGTGTGGTCATCCGATTTGTGGAGCACGAGGTCGGCACGCCCCCGGCTGGGCTGGACGTTCTCACGCAGATTGGGAAGTTGATCGAATCCCAGATCTCCGTGGCCAGGGTGATCGCCTCGTCGTCGTCGAGCTTCGAATAGCGGTGGAAGTAGGAGTCCGTGTCCTGGAAGGCACCGTGCTTGAGCTTGAGGAAGCGGGAGATGTACCACTGTCGGATGTCGCGGGAACGGGCATCGACATAGACGGAGAAGTCGAAGTAGTCGCTGATCGACAGGCCCAGGGTCCCGTCGCTGCGGGGCCGGGCGGGCTGGAGGACGTTGAGGCCTTCGACGATGAGGACATCGGGGGAGCGGACAACCACCTCGGCGCCGGGGACGATGTCATAGGTGTGGTGCGAGTACACGGGGGCACGCACCTCGGGGGATCCGGATTTCACGGCGGAGATGAACCGCAGCAGTTTGCGCCGGTCATAGGACTCAGGGAAGCCCTTGCGCCCTGTGAGCCGTCGGCGGTCGAGTTCGGCGTTCGGGTAGAGGAAGCCGTCGGTGGTGATGAGCTCGACGCGAGGGGTGTCGGGCCAGCGGGCCAGGAGTTCGCGCAGGACACGAGCGGTCGTCGACTTGCCGACGGCGACGGACCCGGCCACGCCGATGACGAAGGGGGTGCGCTTGGCCTCCTGCGGTTCGAGCCCGATCTCGTGCAATGGGGAGAAGAACTCCCTCGTCATATCGTGCTTGGCACGGCGGGCGGAGACGTAGAGGTTGAGCAGCCGTGACAGGGGCAGGTACACCTGAGCCACCTCGTCGAGGTTGATTCGATCACCCAGACCGCGCAGACGTTCGATGTCACGCTGCTTCAGCGGCAGGGGAGTGGCTTGGGCCAGGGTGCCCCAGACGTCGCGGTCGAACTCCCAGAACGGGGACGTCGGTTCGACCTCGGGTTTGCGTCCTGTATTGAGGCCGGCCAGGCGTCGCGCGCGGTCAAGGATGGGATCGACATGAGACATGGGCACAATTGTGTCATGCGTCATGTCGGGCCGGTTCGCCGAGGTGGTCCGTGAGATTCCGAACGTGCCCTTCGTGATCGCCGAGGTGGTGGTCGGGTAGGTCGATTCCACGTTTCTTGACTCGACTGCGTAAAATTCCACTCATGTGTGGAATCGTTGGTTATGTATCCAAAGCAGACGTTGACAATGCTGATCACTCGGCGCTCGATGTGGTGCTCAGCGGACTGAAACGGCTCGAATATCGGGGCTATGACTCTGCGGGAGTCGCCCTTGTCACTCCCGCCGGTGATCTGGAGTCCGCGAAGAAGGCGGGCAAGCTCTCGGCGCTGACCGACGAGCTCGAGGTCAACCCCCTGCCGAAGGCCCAGACCGGCATCGGACACACCAGGTGGGCCACCCACGGTGGACCGACCGACCTCAACGCCCACCCGCATGTGGCCGACGGTGGAAAGCTGGCGCTGATCCACAACGGCATCATCGAGAACTTCGCTCAGCTCAAGCGCGATCTCACCGCCGACGGTGCGCAATTCCAGTCAGAGACCGACACCGAGGTTGCGGCCGCTCAACTGGCCAAGAACTTCCAGGAGACCGGCGACCTGACGAAGGCCATGCGCGTGACCGCCACCCAGCTCGAAGGCGCCTTCACGCTGCTGGCAGTCCACGCCGACGCTCCCGGACAGGTCGTCGCCGCACGCCGCAACTCGCCCCTGGTCATCGGCCTGGGTGAGGGAGAGAACTTCCTCGGCTCCGACGTCGCCGCCTTCATCGACTACACCCGCACCGCAGTCGAGATCGGTCAGGACCAGGTCGTGACCATCACCCCGGACTCAGTGGTCATCACGGACAACGACGGCAACGAGGTCGACGGTGTGCAGTACGAGGTCGACTGGGACGCCGCTGCTGCGGAAAAGGGCGGATTCCCCTCGTTCATGGACAAGGAGATCCACGACCAGCCACAGGCCGTCGCCGACACCCTGCTGGGCCGCCTCGACATCGACGGCAAGCTCACCCTCGATGAGATGCACATCGACGAGACGGTGCTCAAGACCATCGACAAGATCGTCGTCATCGCCTGCGGCACCGCAGCCTACGCCGGCCAGGTCGCCAAGTACGCCATCGAACACTGGTGCCGCGTGCCCGTCGAGGTCGAGCTCGCCCACGAGTTCCGCTACCGTGACCCTGTTGTGACGGAGAAGACCCTCGTCGTGGCGATCTCCCAGTCGGGAGAGACCATGGACACGACCATGGCCGTGCGCCACGCACGTCAGCAGGGCGCGAAGGTCATCGCCATCTGCAACACCTTCGGCTCGACCATTCCCCGCGAATCCGATGCCGCACTGTACACGCACGCCGGTCCGGAGATCGCGGTCGCCTCGACGAAGGCCTTCCTGTCCCAGGTTGTGGCCTGCTATCTGCTGGGCCTCTACCTGGCACAGCTGCGGGGCAACAAGTTCCGCGACGAGATCACCACCATCCTCGCAGAGCTGCAGACCATCCCGGAGAAGGTTCAGAGCGTCCTCGACAACGGCAAGCAGCAGGTGCTCGAGCTCGCCCGTCGCAACCAGGACGTCGGCTCTGTGCTGTTCCTGGGCCGCCATGTGGGCTTCCCCGTGGCCATGGAGGGTGCGCTCAAGCTCAAGGAGCTCGCCTACATCCACGCCGAGGGCTTCGCCGCCGGTGAGCTCAAGCACGGGCCGATCGCACTCATCGACGACGGCCAGCTCGTCATCATCGTCGTGCCCAGCAAGCGCGGCCGCGATTCGCTGCACGCCAAGGTCATCTCGAACATCCAGGAAGTCCGGGCCCGCGGCGCGAACACCGTCGTCATCGCCGAGGAAGGGGATGAAGAGGTCCGCGAGTTCGCCTCCGAGGTCATCTACGTTCCCCAGACGACGACGCTCATGGCGCCGCTGCTGACAACGGTTCCGCTGCAGATCTTCGCGATGGAACTGGCCACGGCCAAGGGCCTCGACGTGGATCAGCCACGCAACCTGGCCAAATCCGTGACCGTGGAGTAGGCAGACCACGACAACCGGATCACGTGTCCCAGCGGGAGGCGTGCGAAAAGGGGAGAGATATGGCGATTCTGGGAATCGGAACCGACATCGCAGATGTGCCGCGCTTCGCCGAGCACATCGAGCGGGTCCCAGAATTGCTCGATCGGCTGCTCACCCCTGCCGAACAGCGGGGGCGCACCGGCAGACGCCGGACGGATGCCTCCTTGGCAGCGAGATTCTCCGCCAAGGAGGCTCTGAAGAAGGCGATCGGCTTCCCCGGGTGGCTTCCCTGGCAATCCGCCGAGGTGGTCCCCGCCAGGTCCGGTGCGCCCTCATTCCGCCTGCGAGGGCTGGTGCTCGAGCACTTCCACCGCATCGGCGCCACGAACATCCACCTCTCCATCACCCATGATGCGAACCTCACCATGACCTTCGTCATCGTCGAAGGTGACGGGCCATCGCTGAGTCCCAGCGTGGAATGGGATGCTGAGCATTTCGGCTGAGGTCGAAGCCGGAACCGTGCAAGCAGCTCGGCCTCTGTGCTTGTTCGAGACATCGAAAGTGGTTCAGTGGCGAAGAGGGAAAGATGCCGAGATTTTGGCAGCAAAAGCCGTGCGCAAATCATGAGAGCAGCAAAACGTGAAGCCTGCCGTACTTGCACTCCAACTGGTAAAATCAATGGTGGAAACATTGACTAGCGGGAAGGTCGGTTTCACGATGACAACTCTCACGAGCGTCGGTCAGGCGGTTCGCGCTGCCCACGTTGCTGAAAGTGCCCACAGCGGCGAGATGGAAGGATTTTCGGTCACCACCGAAACTCAAGCGGACGCCGAGAGCTACATCGACGGAGCCATCGACGCCGATGAGCTTGTGGCTCGAACCCGCGCACGGCATGGCCTTTCCTGACCCATACATAGATCCCGCGACAGGGATCTTGCGCAACAAGGTCAACGCACAGTCTCAGGTCGCTCTCGACATGGCCGAGGGCGACCTCGTTTATGCCCGGATGATTCAGCTTCTCATTTCCCCACCTGAGCCGACGGGTGACCTGACTGAACTGTCCGCCATTCATCGGCACCTATTTCAGGACCTCTACGATTGGGCAGGGAAGATCCGCACTGTTGACATTCGTAAGCCCATCGAGGGAGCGACCCCATTCATACCGGTGTCCTTCGTTCATCGCGGAGGGCAGCACGCGGCCGAGGATCTACACAACGACAACGATCTCAAAGGGCTCAGTCGGGACCAGTTCGTCTCGCGTCTCGCCCATCACTACGACCAGTTCAACTATATTCACCCGTTTCGAGAAGGCAACGGTCGAACACAGCGATTCATGTTCAGCCGCATCGCACACGACGCAGGATGGAACCTTGACTGGCAGCGAGTCACAGGTGTGACTAACGACCATGCCTCACGTATCGCGACAGATCAGCAGGATTTCCAGCCCTTGGAAGCTATGTTCGACCAAATCGTCGAGAAAACAGTCCCGCAAGCTGAGCAAGACGGTTAGTGGGTGCAGCTCAGGGTATCCGGCTAAGTGACACGCACCCTGTCGACGATTTGGTGGACAGGCAGCCTCAAAGAGAACGGGAATAGACTCGAGCCATGAGCTCTCCTTCCAACACCGACACCTCCCACACCGAGACCGCCCTCGACATCCACCTGCCCACCGCTGAGGACGCAGCGGACATCGCGGACGGGTTGGTCGCTCTGCGCCGGGCACTGCATGAGAACGCCGAGGTGGGGCTTGATCTGCCCATCACCCAGAAACTTGTCCTCGACGCAATCGAAGGCCTCGACATCGAGGTGACGAAGGGCAACGGACTCTCCTCGCTTGTCGTCGTCCTCCGCGGTGGTCAGCGCGCCGAGGATTCGACCGGTGTCGTCCCCGCAGTGCTGCTGCGCGGAGACATGGACGGCCTGCCCGTGCCGGAGGCGACAGGCTTCGACTTCGCGGCCACGACCGGGCGGATGCACGCCTGCGGCCACGACCTGCACACGACCGGCCTGGTCGGTGCCCTCAAACTTCTCCACCGTGACCGGGACTCCCTGCCCGGAGACGTCGTCTTCATGTTCCAGCCCGGCGAAGAAGGCTATGACGGGGCCGGGAAGATGATTGAGGAGGGTGTCCTCGATGCCGCGGGTCCCAGGGTGAAGGCTGCCTTCGGCATTCACGTCTCCGCAGACCAGGACCTCGGCGTCGCCTACTGCCGACAAGGGTCGTACATGGCGGCGTTTTCGAAGATGTCCATCACCGTCCGCGGCAAAGGCACCCACGCCTCCCGCCCGGCAACCGGCCGCGATCCCATCCAGGTCGGTGCGATGCTCGTCGGTCAGCTCCAGGAATACGTGACCAGGCGCTTCGACATCTTCGACCCCCTGGTCATCACCGTCGGCCAGTTCAACGGCGGCACCGCCCCGAACGTGATCCCCGACTTCGCGCAGCTCGTCGTCAGCATCCGCACCTTCTCCGATGAGGTCACCACACGAGCCGAGGCCGAATTGCCGCAGCTGGTCACCGAGCTGGTCGCCGCCCACGGACTGGATGCCGAGGTCGACTACGAGCGAGTGCTGCCACCGACGATCAACAATGACGACGAAGCCGACTTCTTCCTCGAAACCTTCGCCGATCTCTTCGGACCAGACCGCGCCGTTGTCCGACCGAACCCGATCCCCGGCTCCGAGGACTTCTCCCGCGTGCTCGAACAGGTCCCCGGCGCGTACGGCCACTTCGGTGTGGCCCTGCCGAACCTGCCCGTCGAGGAGCGCGAAGCCAACCACTCGCCCCGAGCCCGTCACAGCGACGAGGGACTGGCCGATCAGGCACTGTTCCTGGCCCACCTGGCCGGGCGCAGGCTCGCTCGTCTGGCCCAGGACTGAGGAGGCACTGATGTCAGTCTTCGCCTATCCCAGCACCGTCATCGTCGAGGCCGAACGACCCCTTCTCGACGCGGGCGTCGACCTGATGGCTCGCGCTTCTCGCGCCTTGGCCCACTTCTGCGCCGATGTGCTGCGAGAGTCTCGGGGTCAGATCTTCGGCTCCCGTGTGTGCGTGTTCGCAGGTCCTGGCAACAACGCCGGAGACGCACTGTTCGCCGCCGCGGCACTGGCCCGGCGCGGGGCTCACATCACCGTCGTCACACTCTTCGAGCGCACCCACGATGAGGGACTGGCCGCGGCTCGTCGGGCCGGAGCCAGTGTCATCGGCTTCCCAAGTCAGGAAGAGACCGCTGGCCCGAGCGTCGAGGCGCCTGGCCAGTGCAGTGCCGAGGTCGGGGCACAACTACGCGCCGATGTGCTGCGGGAACTCTCCCGGTCCGATCTCGTCCTCGACGGCATGCTCGGCACCGGTGGCCGACGTGGCCTGCCCGAGCATATCGCCGCGCTCATTCGCGACTGGCGACACTCCGCCAGAACAAACAGTGCTGCCGGCGCCGGCACATCCAGGTCCGGTGCCGGCACGTCTACCCCACAGACGCTCATCGCTGTCGACATCCCGTCCGACCTGTCCCCGGCCGAAGCAGGATCCGAAGACAGAATCCACGCCGACCACACCGTGACCTTCGGCGGACTCAAAGCCGAGCTGATCGACCCCCGCGTCGCCGCATTCACCGGCACCGTCCACCTCGTCGACATCGGCCTCGAACTGCACGAGAACCAGGCCACCGCCGAGGTCGTCGACACCGATGATCTCAACGCGGACTTCCCCCGCCCCCAACCGGACGGCCACAAATACTCCCGCGGAGTCGTCGGCATCCTCGCCGGGTCCGAGGAGTACCCGGGTGCAGGAGTGCTGACCACCACCTCGGCGGTCAACTGCGGGGTCGGCATGGTCCGGTCCTTGGGGTCCCAGATGGTCGCCGAATACGTCATCGGCCTCCACGCCGAGGTGGTCACCGCCTCGGGCCGCATGAACGCCGTGGTCATGGGCCCAGGTAACCCGGAGGACGAATACGTCCACGCCTGCGTCGACGCGTTGGCGAACACGAACGTTCCCGTCGTCCTCGACGCCGGGGCACTGGACATGGTCGGTCGCGCAGAGTCGGTCAAGGGCACGTGGCTGGCAGAGAGACCCGTGGTCCTGACTCCGCACGCCGGCGAGCTGGCTCGGCTGCTCAGCCGGCTGCTGGGCGAGATCATCACCTCGAGCCGAATCAACGCCGACCCCATCGGCTGGGCGCAGAGAGCCGCACAGTCCAGCGGCTGCATCGTCCTGCTCAAGGGACACCAGACCGTCATCGCCGCCCCGGACGGGTTCTGCGTGCTCCCCGAGGTCGGACCGGCCAGCCTGGCCACCGCAGGGTCCGGGGACGTGCTGGCCGGGATCATCGGTGCTCTGGTCGCGACCTTCCACGCGAAGAATCAGCATGAGCCAGCGCTGCCGGAACGCGAACTGGCCCACATCGTCGGACTCGGCGTGCTGGTGCACAATGCTGCGGGTCGACGGGCTGTGAACGCCGGAGCACTCGGCGATGCCGTCGCCGAGGTGGCAGGGGAGCTCATCCACGGAGGATCCCTGGTCGAGTGAGAGGATCCCTGATCGAGTGAGCAGATCCCTGATCGAGTCAGCGGGTCCCTGTCGGAATGAAAGATGACGGTCCACGGTATTCTTATTCAGTGACATCAACCGATACTTCAGGGGCACTGGTGAGGGCCGAGATAGACGTGGCCGCGCTGCAGGCCAACGCCGCGGCCCTCGCCGAACGGCTCGCTCCCGCCCGACTCAAATGCGTCGTCAAGGCCAACGCCTACGGCCACGGCATCGACATCGTCGCCCCGGCGCTGTTCGCCGCCGGGTGGCGGGACTTCTGCGTGGCCACCGTCAGTGAGGCGCTGCACCTGCGGGAGCTGCTGGGAGACGACGTCACCATCACAGCATGGCTGTACGGACCGACCACTGACCTCGACGCTGCCGTCGCCGCCGGGATCGAGCTGGGCGTGTCCACAGTGGACAGCCTCGATCGGCTGCGAGACGCGGCCCGCCGTACGAACTCCACCGCCCGCCTCCACCTCAAGGTCGACACCGGGCTCGGCCGCAACGGCCTGGCTCCTGCGGACTGGAAGCGTGCACTCGAGAAGCTGCGGAGCCTGGATGCCCGGCCGGAGTCGGATGAGGCTGATGCGAGGTCGGTTGCCCCGGGTCTTGAAATCGTGGGCATCATGAGCCACTACGCCGTCGCGGACGAACCCGAACGTGTCGAGACCGCGCAGCAGACGCACGTCTTCGACTCAGCCCACCGGGAGCTCACGGCGGTGCTCGACGAGGCCCAGGGCCGCCTCGGCGAATCGGATGGACTCGAGGTCCACATTGCGAACTCGCCGGCCGCGCTGACACTCTCACCGCTCCCGGGCACCTCGGCTCGGGTGGGCCTGTCACTGTACGGTCTCTCCCCACTCGACGATCAGACTGCCCAGGACCTGGGACTGGTGCCGGTGATGCGACTGGTCTCCCAGATCGTCAATCTCAAGGACGTCCCCAGCGGTCACGGCGCCTCCTATGGGCTCACGTTCACAGCGGCGGCCGACACCCGGTTCGCGCTGGTTCCCGGCGGCTACGGCGACGGGCTCGCTCGCTCGGCATCGAATAGGGCCGAGGTCTCCATCCGCGGCACCCGCTATCCCGTCATCGGTCGGATCGCGATGGATCAGATGATCGTCGAGGTCGGTGCCGGCGAGGTCGCCATCGGCGATGAGGTCGTCATCTTCGGCCCCGACGGTCCCAGCGCGGCCGAATGGGGGACCTGGGCCGATACGATCAACTACGAGATCGTCACTCGCATCAGTGAACGCGTCGACCGCATGGAAGTGGAGCCACAACCTGTCGACGGCGGAGGTCTGTGATGAGACTTCAGCTGAGCTCCCTTGACCAGATGAGGACCTTCGCCGAGGTGCTTGCCGGGCACCTGCGGGCAGGTGATCTCCTCATCCTCAGCGGCAACCTCGGCGCGGGGAAGACGACCTTCACGCAGTCCCTGGGGCGGGCCTTGGGAGTCGCCGGGCGGATCACCTCACCCACCTTCGTCATCGCCCGCGAACACCCTTCACTGAGCGACGGTCCTGCGCTCGTGCACGTCGACGCCTACCGAATCTCCGACGCCGAGGAGCTCGGGGACCTCGACCTCGACTCGGAGCTCGACGAGTCGATCACCGTCGTCGAATGGGGTGCGGGACTCGCCGAACAGCTGAGCAGCGACTACCTCGGACTGACGATCACGCCGATGTTCGACCTCGCTGCAGACGCAGCAGATGGAGCAGAGCGCGCGGCAGGATCGAACGCAGTCACCGAGGCTGACGAGGATGACGCCGACGAGGCTGACGGGGACGAGGATGCTGACGAGGACGAACGCCGCCTTATTGAACTGCACGGCCACGGCAGCTCCTGGGATGCACGGCTGCAGCAGGTGAGAGACTCGCTCCGGACCCTGGCAGGTGCGATCGAGGTCAGCGAATTCGACGGGTCAGATGGGTCCATCGACGAGGAGGACAGCCAGTGATCATACTCAGCATCGATACCTCCCAAGCCGCCTCGGTGGCTCTGGTCGACACCGAATCCGGGACCGTCCTGGCGGCAGAGCAAGCCGATGACCAGCGCAGGCACGTCGAGTTCATCGGACCTGCTCTGGCCAAGGTGCTTGCGCATTCGGCTCAGCCTGACCTCGTCGTCACCGGAATCGGTCCGGGACCATTCACCGGGCTGCGCGTGGGCATCGCCGCAGCCATCGCGGTCGGTCAGGCTCGTGGGATCCCGGTCAGGGGCCTTCTGTCCCAGGCCGCTCTCGCCGAGGAGCTGCGTCGAACGAATGCTCAGACCAAAGGGCCGGTGCTCATCGCCGCGGACGCACGACGCAAGGAAGTCTATTTCAGCGTCTACGAGAGCTGCGACGCGTCGCTGCAGGCCGGACCCTTCGTTGCGAAGCCTGCCGAGGTCGACGGTGTCCTCGCAGCTGAAGGCCAGACGGACATCAGTGGTCGCCTCGGCCGCGGACTTCTCCTCTATCCCGAGGTCCTCGGGCAGTCCAGGTTCCCTGCGATCGTCGACCCACGCGCTGAATACCTCGCGTTTGCCGCAGCCAGCGAGATCGCGGCCGGGCGAGAGCTCGCCGAACCGGTTCCCGAATACCTGCGCGAGCCCGACGCCAAGTCGACACCGGTGCGTGAGAGCCCTCTGAAATGAGCCCACTGAAATGAGTGCAGGGAGATGAGCACGGGCGCGGCGCACGAACAGGCAGGCATCGATGAACTGCGCTGGTGGGATCTGGAGGAGGTCGCGGACCATGATGCCGCCGTCTTCGGCCCCACCGCGTGGACGCTGACGTACTACTGGGCTGTGAAGGCTCAGGCTGGAACGGCGATGTTCGCGGCACGGACCCCCACCTCGGCGTTGGCCGGGTGGATCGTGATGTCAGCCGCTGGCGGTGAAGCGGACGTCATGACCATTGCCACCACCGAGGTTGGACGCGGTCAGGGCATCGCGCGAGAGCTGCTCCGGGTCGGGATCGACTGGGCCCTGAGCCGAGGGGCCCAGGCCGTGCATCTCGAGGTTGATGAGCACAACGAACCGGCACTGGGCCTCTACCGTTCCTTCGGATTCTCCGAATGGGGCAGACGCCCCGACTACTACCCGGGTGCCGACGCGATCCTCATGCGCTTCCACCCATAGGGGAGAGTCGCCGGCCGCTCACAGACTCAAGCTGCGTGCAGTCGGCAGGCCACACACGGTGGTCGGTCTACGCCCGAGCTTCGGTCGCCAGACGCACGCCGAGTGCGATCATCACCGCGGCGCTCGTGCGATCGAGCCAGACCTTGACTCGTTCACGGGTAAGGATGCCGCGGGCACGGGTGGCAAGAAGAACGATGGCGGCGTGCCACACCGTGCCGATGGCCAGCGCGATGGCCACGAGCAGCACACCCCATCCGGCGGCCGTCGGGACTGTCGGCAGGAACTGGGGCAGGATGCTGATGTAGAAGACCCCGACCTTCGGGTTGAGGAGATTGCTGGTCATGCCGCTGCGGACCGCACTGACAGTGCTCTGTGAGGGAAGATCTTCAGCCTCGGTGGCCGTTGCTCGGTTGCGGGGCAGCGATTTCCAGATCGCGGTGCATCCGAGCCAGACCAGATAGCAGGCTCCGGCGATCCGCACCACGTCGTAGGCGAGGGTGGATGCAGCCAGCAGGGCTGTGAGGCCGATGAGGCTGGCGATCGCCCAGACGGCGTGACCCATTTCAACTCCGATGACGGCTGCGAAACCGGAGCGCCTGCCGTGAAGCAGTGTTGACCGGAGGACGATCATGAGATCGATCCCGGGTGTGGCAGCTCCGATCACGGCCACAAGGGCCCATGCCAACAGCTGGTGTGAATCCATGTTTGTCTCTCGAACTGTTCGTCGTTGCAGCGAGAATGCGGATTCAGCTTACATCCTTCGGTTCCGCCCTCAGGAGCAGCCGAGCACAGCTCAGGAGACAGACGAAGCAGCGGGACGGGTGGCAGCGGGACCGGCTGCGGCAGGACGGCCGGCCGTGTGACGGCCGGCCGTGTGACGGTCGGCTGCGTGACGGACGGCTGTGCGACGATCGGACAAGGACGTCAGCTCCGAAAGAAGTTCGCCATTGAGTTCGAACGCGGTCATCGTCTCATCGATGACGGTCTGCTCGTTCCCACCGGTGCCTGCGATGTCGTTGAGGCGCAGACGGTAGGAGTCCTTGTACGGTTTCGTCTTGCCGAGTTCGGTGAAGTCCCAGATCGTCAGCGCGCTGGCAGGAATGTCGTAGTGCCTGCCCATGAGCGCTCCGATGGCCTGCCCGCCGGAGAGATCGCCGAGGTAGCGCGTGTAGTGGTGCGCGATGACCTGCTCAGGCTTGTCGAGGTGGCCGAGATGACTCGCATATGCTTCGGCGCTGCGGGTGGTGGGCAGGTCTGAGTCGTTGAGCGTGAACTCCTCCGAGTCGGTGAGTTCCTGCAGGTCCCGGACGATGCGCTCAGCTCGGAACAGATTCGCATCGTGAAAAGGTGCAAAGATCGGGTCCTCGGCGAACTCCCGGGTCTTCGCCTCGAGGGCTGCGTAGATGACCGTGTACTGCTTGAGCAGGAGAGCGTAGGCGCGTGCGTCGAGCCTGCCCTCCATGAGATCGACCATGAAATTCGTGTGCTCGACCTCGTCGTGGATCGTGGCTGTGCTGGCCTTGAGGCGAGCTGAGAATGTTTCAGTCATGATGTTTCCTCATTGAGAGATCGATGATTCGGGAGTGTCGCGATGGTCAGGGCAACTACAGTGCTTGTTTTCATCTTAGTCTAGCCTGCCCTAACCTGCGCCCCATACCGCCGCAGGCCAGTGCCAAGGGTAGGCTGGAGCCATGGAAAGAGTGCAACTTGCTGACACGAATCTGATGGTCCACCCCCTGCATCTGGGCGGCAATCCCTTCGGTTGGGGTGCTGACCGGGATCAGAGTTTCGCAGTCCTCGACGCCTACGCCGAGGCGGGCGGAAACTTCATCGATACAGCGGATGCCTACTCCGTGTGGGTCGACGGCAACTCCGGCGGTGAGTCGGAGACCATCATCGGCGAATGGATGGCCTCGCGTGGCAACCGTGATGACATGGTCATCGCCACCAAGGTCGGAATGCATCCGAAGCACAAGGGGCTCGACCCAGCCAATATCCGCAAATGCATCGACTCCTCCCTGCGTCGTCTCGGCACGGACCACGTCGACGTCTACTACGCCCACGCCGACGACGAGAGCGTCGATCAGGTGGCGGTGGCGGAGACCTTCGACGCACTGGTGCGCTCCGGGAAGGTCAGCTACCTCGGCGCCTCGAATTTCACCTTGGATCGACTGCAGTCGGCCATGAAGATCAGCGCGAAGTACTCACTGGCGTGCTACCGCGTCGTCCAGGATCGGTACAACCTCGTTGCTCGCAGCGCGGTGGATGCACAGAAGCAGGCCTACCTGCGGTCCAACGGCATCGCGGAACTGCCCTTCCACTCCTTGGCCTCGGGATTCCTCACGGGAAAGCACACCGGCGGAGACTCCACCGGAAGCGTGCGCGGTGAACGCGTCGCCGACTTCCTCGAGAACCAAGAGGCTCTTCGCGCTCTTGAAATCCTCGACGACGTGGCCTCGGCGCACAACGCAACCATGACCGCAACCACACTGGCCTGGCAGCTGTCACACGATTTCATTCCCTCCACCATCGCCTCGGCACGGGTGCCCGAGCAGCTGAGCGAACTGCTCGCGGGAACCGAGCTGCAGCTGGCCGAGGACGAGATCACGGCCCTCAACGAAGCATGGGTGGAAGCATGACGAGCACGAGTCCACGCCTTGTGAAATGGGAGAACGGCACCGATCTTGTCATCGAGCTGCCGCTGGCGGTCGACATCGGGACCGTCTGGTCCAAGCTCGTCGACAGCGAAACCGCCAGGTCCTGGTTCGCGTCCTTCACCGTCGACGAAGCCGCAGCCGGCACTGACAGAGACGACTCTGAGAACAGTGACGGGGAGGATCCCAATCCTGCGATCACCTTCGACCTCGGTGAGACCACACTGAACGGTGAGATCCTCAGCTGCGAGGTTGAGGACCATGTCCTCGTCGAGCTCGATGACTTCGGCGTGCTGGGGATGGCGCTGCTCGCACTCGAACTGACGGACGGGGATGCGACCCTCCTGATCTTCACCCAGTCCGCGCCCGACGTCGAGAGCGCTCGTCTCAAGGCCGCGGATTTCGGGCCGATGTGGGACACCCACCTGCGCCTGTTCGCTCGGGTCCTGGGCCTCGACGTCGCCGAGGCCGGAGAGGACGAGCTGCTCGCACTCTATGCGGACCTCGAACTTGAGGACAGCGAAACGGATGACAGCGAAACGGATGACAGCGAAACGGATGACAGCGAAACGGACGACAGCGAGGACGGGGCGAACGGCAGATGAGCGAACCGCTGGTGCTGGGCATCGAATCATCCTGTGACGAAACCGGAGTCGGAATCGTTCGGGGCCGGACGCTGCTGACCAACACGGTCTCCTCCTCGATGGATGAACACGTTCGCTTCGGCGGTGTGGTCCCCGAGGTCGCCTCACGCGCACACGTCCAGGCCATCGGGCCAGCCATCGCCTCGGCCTGCGATCAGGCAGACATCGCGCTGAGCGACCTCGACGCCATCTCCGTGACCGCTGGCCCAGGCCTCAGCGGTGCGCTGATGGTCGGAGTCGGGGCCGCCAAGGGCCTCGCCGCGGCACTCAACCTGCCGCTCTACGGGGTCAACCACCTCGCCGCACATGTGGCGGTGGACCTCATCGCCGCCGACGTCGACGGACTGACCACTCCCACCATCGCACTCCTCGTCTCTGGTGGGCACACCGAGATCCTGCGCATCGGAGACCTCGTCGATGACATCGAACTCATCGGCGCCACGATCGACGATGCCGCCGGCGAAGCCTTCGACAAGACCGCACGGCTGCTGGGACTCAACTACCCGGGTGGGCCGAACATCTCAAAGGCCGCTCTCGGAGCGCTCGACGGAAGCGGAATCCCCGGTGACCGCACCGCTGTGAAGTTCCCCCGCGGACTGGCGAAGAAGCAGGATCTGCGCGATCCCGAACGTCGCTTCAACTTCTCGTTCTCCGGACTCAAGACCGCCGCACTGCGGGAGGTCACGAAGGCCGAAACACTGGGCACGGACCTACGGGTCGCCGACATCGCAGCAGGATTCGAGGACGCCGTCGTCGACGTCCTCGTGACCAAAACCCTGCTGGCGGCGGCCGACACCGGAATCAGCCACGTCGTCCTCGGCGGGGGAGTCGCCGCGAACTCCCACCTGCGCGCGGTCCTCGGAGCCAGATGCGCCGAGGCTGGGGTGGAGCTGAGGGTACCGCCGTTGAGTCTGTGCACGGACAACGGAGCCATGGTCGCAGCTCTCGGTGCCGAACTCGTCCGCCGTGGAATCGGACCCAGCGACCTGTCATTTGCCGCAGTCTCATCATTGGATGTCGATCATGTCCTCGTCTGACCCGAACGCCGGCGACCAGAACGCCTACACTCACGAACGCAGCGGTGCCTCACGCGATGAGACCGCATACGGTCCGAACTCGAAGGATCTGCCGGACTACCTGCCGCCTCGGCGATCAGGCGATGGATGGACTCTCGGCTCGGACGGGCAGAAGCACTGGGGGCTCAACGGGGCAGCAGGACTGATGCTGCTTGACCCTGCGCAGGGGATCCTCATGCAGCACCGCGCCCTGTGGTCGGTCGAGGGAGGAACCTGGGGCTTCCCCGGTGGCGCCCGTGACCTGGGCGAATCCGCTCTCGACGCGGCAGTCCGGGAGTCCTGGGAAGAAGCAGGTGTCCCCGACAGTGACGCCTCGGGGATCGAAGTCCTCGAGACCCATGTCCTCGACCTCGGGGACTGGTCGTACACGACGGTCATCGCCCGGGCCGTGCGTCATTTCGAACCGGTCATCAGTGATCCTGAGAGCATCGAGCTCGCCTGGGTGCCGATCGACGAGCTCACGGATCTCAAGCTGCACTCCGGTGTCGCTGCGTCCCTGCCGGAATTGCTGGAGCTCCTGCGCCCCTATCTGTGAGTCGCGGCCGTTGACGGGCCGCAGCGGACCCCGACGACGGCTTCATCGACAAGCGGGGCCAGCGTCGATAAACGCGTTTGGGCGTGCGTATCTCGACGCTTGACCCGTTTATCGGGGGGAGGGTGCGGCGGGCTCGCGGTTCGAAGACCTCAGGTATACGAGGTGCGCAGGTCGCTGATCAGGGAACGAGTCACCTCGGTGAGTGATTCGCTGTCCTTGAACACGTTCTGCAGCCGCTGGTAGGGCACACCGCGGTCGATGATCGAAGTGATGGAGTTCAGTTCGTCGACGCAGCCCAGTCGCTGTGCCACCGGGGCCAGGTGCGTGACCTCATCGGCCAGGCATTCGGTGACCAGGCGTTCATCGGCTTCGGCGTTCTCGATGATGATGGCGTCCATTCCGTAACGGGCGGCACGCCACTTGTTCTCGTCGTGGAACCAGTCCGGCATCGTCGGCAGGGTCTCACCGGCATCGAGGCGAGCGGAGAAGTCGTCGACAAGGCACTGGATGAGGGCCGTGATCGCAGTGATCTCCTCGAGCGTGGGCAGACCGTCGCAGACTCTGACCTCGACGGTTCCCCAGTTCGGGGCGGGACGAATATCCCAGCGGATCTCATTGATGTTGTCGATGATGCCGGTGGTGAGCATGTCGGCCACGTACTTCTCGTAGTCCGACCACGCCTCGAACTGGAACGGCAGTCCCGCGGTCGGCAGCTGCTGGAACATCATCGCCCGGTTCGACGCGTAGCCGGTGTCGGTCCCGCCCCAGAAGGGTGATGATGCACTCAGCGCCTGAAGGTGGGGGACGTAGGCGAGGAGGGCGTTGACGATCGGCAGCACCTTGTCGCGGGAGTCGATTCCGACGTGGACGTGTACGCCGAAGATGAGCATGTTCCGACCCCACCACTGGGTGCGGTCGACGAGCTCGAGGTAGCGATTCTTGGCGCGAACCTCCTGGGACTGCCACTGGGCGAATGGGTGTGTGCCAGCGGACATGAGTTCGATCCCACGGTCCTCGGTGAGCGTGCGCAGGGCACCCATGGACGCGGCCAGATCCTCGGCGATTCCGGAAACCTGCTGGTGGACACCGGTGACGAGTTCGATCGTGTTCGTGAGCATCTCGCCCACGATCCGCTTCTCGAACTCGGGTGCACGCTGCGCGACATCAGCGAGGAGAACCTCCGCGGCGGAAGTCAGATCAAGGCTGTCCCCGTCCAACAGAGCCAGTTCCCATTCGACTCCGATGGTGGAGCGGGGTGAGCGTGCGAAATCGACCATGGATCGATCATAGTATTCCGCGCCGGGTTTTCTGGCTTCTGACCACTTATCGGCCGTCACATTCAGGCCGTATGCTCACTCTCATCAGACAGTCGTGCACCCGATTGCGAATCGAAGAGGTGGAGGCGCGAGAGTTCCGGGACGACTCTGACCCTGTCACCTCTGGCCACGCGCGTGCGCCCTCTGACCCTGGCGACGATCAGTTTGTCGTCGCCGCCGGTCGTCGCCCGACCATGCACGTAGGCATCGGCGCCGAGCTCTTCGATCAGATCCACACTGACTTCCAGGCCGCCGGTCTGTTCGAGACGGAAGTCCTCCGGCCGAATTCCGGCCGTCACCCGATCAGCCGTGAGCTCCGAGAGCTGCGTTCGACTCAACCGGATCTCGGACTCGCCGAGGTGCAGCGCCCCGTCCTGGAGCGGAAGGTCAATGAGGTTCATCGCCGGAGAGCCCATGAAGCCTGCGACGAAGAGGTTGGCGGGGTGATCGTAGAGGGCTCGCGGAGTGTCCACCTGCTGCAGCCGTCCGTCAGCGAGCACCGCGACGCGATCGCCCATCGTCATCGCCTCGACCTGGTCGTGGGTGACGTAGACAGTGGTGACGCCGAGGCGGCGGGTGAGGGAAGCGATCTGTGCACGTGTCTGGACCCGCAGTTTGGCATCGAGGTTGGACAGAGGTTCGTCCATGAGGAACACCTGCGGAGAGCGCACGATGGCGCGTCCCATGGCCACGCGCTGCCGCTGCCCGCCGGAGAGAGCCTTCGGCTTCCGATCGAGGTAGGGCTCGAGGTCGAGCAGCTGAGCGGCCTCACGAACTCGCTCATTGCGTTCGGCCTTGCCCACACCGGCGATCTTGAGTGCGAAGGCCATGTTCTCTCCGACGCTCATATGTGGGTAGAGCGCATAGTTCTGGAACACCATCGCGATGTCGCGTTCGCGGGGAGAGACCCCGGTGACATCGTCCTCGCCGATTCTGATGTGCCCGCCGTCGACGGGTTCGAGGCCTGCGAGCATGCGCAGAGTCGTGGACTTTCCGCAGCCTGAGGGACCGACCAGGACGAGGAACTCGCCATCGGCGATGTCGAGGCTGATCTCGTTGACCGAGGGAGTGAGCGCCTCTGGGTACTGGC
This sequence comes from Brevibacterium sp. UCMA 11754, assembly GCF_021532275.1. GTDB lineage: Bacteria > Actinomycetota > Actinomycetes > Actinomycetales > Brevibacteriaceae > Brevibacterium. The sequence goes on along the minus strand of NZ_JACBOT010000025.1, from coordinate 210,453 downwards.
GCATTGCCTTATCGAAAGTGACTGTTGCCATGGTGAATCTCAACCTTCCACGGGTGCGTGGGCACCCGACGATCCGCGGTGATCATTGTCTGAGTTCTCGTCGGCGGGGGTGGTGCCGCCGGTGATTGTGGTGGTAGCAGTGTTGCCGGTGACGCCGGCATCGGGAGTGAGGCTGGCTTCGGGAGTGGTGCCGGTATCGGGAGTGATGCTGGTGTGGGCGTAAGAGCGGTACTGCTCGCGTACACGTGATGGTCTCGGGTGCAGAGTCGCGACGAGCTCGACCTGCCACCTCGGCGAGGTTCCGGTCAGTGTCCAGGCCGCTTGACGGGCGGCCCCGATGGCCACGTACTCGGCCTGTTCGGGTACGTCGATGGGGACGGTGAAGATGTCTCTGGCCACCTCTCGCACTGCCGGGTTGCGGGCTGCCCCGCCGATGAGGAGCAGCCGTTCGACGCTCAGGCCCTGTCGCAGCACCGCCTCGAGTCCGTCGGCCAGTCCGCACAGCATGCCCTCGACGAACGCCCGAGCGACGTTCTCCGGGGACGAATTCGCCAATGTCATCCCCTCCAGACGGGCTGTCGCATCCGGAAGGTTGGGGGTGCGCTCGCCCTCGAAATAGGGGACGAGGGTGAGGCCGTTCGCCCCAGGTGTCGAGGCCAGTGCCAGCGCAGCCACGTCTGTATGACTGGCGCGCAGCAGCACTGCCGCGGAGTCGAGGACGCGGGCGGCATTGAGCGTGGCGACGAGCGGAAGGCGCCCACCGTCGGCCGAGGCGAATCCGGCGACCATCCCCGAAGGGTCGTTGATCTCCAGACGGGTCGGACTGAAGACCGTCCCCGAGGTGCCGATCGAGATGACGACGTCGCCCGGGCCGGCTCCGAGTCCGAGCGCAGCCGCCGCATTGTCCCCGGCACCGGGGCCGACGAGGATGCCTTCGGGTGTGTGTCCGGCGCTCTCGTGGGGCCCGAGGACACGAGGCAGGACGACTGGAGCGGTGTGGGGTGCGCTGTTGGGGTCCGACTGAGCATTGGGTCCGGCAGCTTCCCGTGCTGAGGCGCCGAATGCTGTGTGGAAGAGTTCAAGATCGTAGCGGCCGGTGACTGCGGAGAAGTACGCGGTTCCGCTGGCATCGGAGGCATCGGTGACGAGCGCCTCGAGGTCTGGGCCCCGTGGGGCGGATGAGCTGCTTGGCCCGTAGCCCAACAGCCGCCAGGTCAACCAGTCATGCGGCAGAACCACGCCTGCCACGCGGGAGGCATTGTCGGGTTCATGATCGCGCAGCCACCGCAGCTTGGCCCCGGTGAAGGACGCAACAGGAACGATGCCGGCCCGGTCGACGAACTCTTCTGCCCCGATCTCGGCGATGAGTGCCCGCGCTGCCGCGTCGCTGCGCAGATCGTTCCACAGCAGAGCGTCGCGGATGACCTGCCCGTGACTGTCGAGAGAGATGAGGCCGTGCTGCTGTCCGCTGATGCTGACGGCGGCGACGTCAGTGAACCCACCTGCGTCAGAGATCGCCTCCTGCAGGGCCGACCACCAGGCTTCGGGATCGACCTCAGTGCCGACCGGGTGCGGGGCCGATCCGCTGCGCAGGATCTCACCTGTGGCGGCATCGACGATGACGACCTTGCAGCTCTGCGTCGAGGAATCAACGCCGGCGACCAGTTCGCGCGGTTCGAGGTCGGCAGCCATCACGGCTCCTCGGTCCGCGCTGAAACCTGCACCTGAGCGTCGAGGATCTCTCGGGCCAGCGCCTCGTCGACGATGGCGACATCGAGGATTCCGGCGGCGCAGGCTGCACGGACAGCCTCGGCGCGCTGTGCTCCGCGAGCCACACCGACGGTCGTGGCTGCGTTGCGCAGCTGGTCCAGGGTGACAGCGATGACTCGATCGTCGATCGTGTCGACCTCGGCCCCGGCAGCGTCGAAGAGGCGCCCGGAGGCTTCGGCCACCGCACCGTCGGCCAGCCCTGCCGCTCGCTGCTCCGGGCTGCATTTCTCCCAGACCGAGGACTGTTCCTGCGCCCATGCGGCGACCGAGATGACCGCGAGATCGAGATCGTCTGCGGCAGCGAGGGCACCGGAGATCTCAGGCAGGGCACTGAGATCTGCAGCGGTGTCCGCCTCGGTGACCAGGAGTGGAGCCGGCAGTCGAACCATGGTCACGGCGGCATCCTGTCCCAACCGGGCGAAGATCCCGGCGCTGGGCCGATGCGAACCGAGTTGAAGCGCACCGGCGAGCTGGACGACTGTGCACCGGGGGAGTGCGGGGGCGAATTCTGCTGCTGCGTCGAGCGTGCGTGACCAGGCCAGTCCGATGCGCATCCCCGGGCGGGCATGACGATCGACGTAGGAAAGCGCGGCACGCCCCATCCGCTGTGCGGCGTGGGTCTCGTGTTCGAATTCGACGATGACGGCCGACCTCAGCCCAAGCGTCGTGGCGAGCCGTTCGGCCCTGCCGTCTTCGTGAGCGGCATCGGCTTCGATTGAGATCGTGACGACTCCGCAGTCAACGGCCTCTTGCAGCAGACGAGCGATCTGGAACCGGCTGAGTCCGTGCGCTTTGGCCAGCTCCACCTTCGAGCTGCCCTGGAGATAGTGCTCTTTGGCCAGCTGAGCCAGGAACCGGCGGTGTCTGGCGGTGGGTGCTGTGTTCATGACTCTCCCTTCCGAACCCACGGAGATCACATTCACAGCGATCAGTCTGCCGCTCATATGTGATCTATTGCACATCTGTTCAGATTATGACACAGTATTGCACATGTGAGCACGGATGCTCATATGTATTTCGTCAAGCACACCCGATGGCGGGCAGCAATCCCGCAATGACGAGGGAAGGCAATTACGATGAAGCAGAAGATCACGGGCCGGGCTGTCACAGCGGCGGCCATCGGAGTGGTCGGAGCACTCACACTCGCAGGGTGTGGTGGCGCCGGGGGAAGTTCGAGCGGCGGGGGCAATGAAGAAGTCAACGTTCTCATGGTCAACAATCCGCAGATGCAGGACCTGCAGAAGCTCACTGCGGAGCATTTCACCAGTGACACCGGCATCAAGGTCAACTACACGGTGCTGCCGGAGAACGAAGTCCGCGCCAAGATCGGGCAGGAGTTCTCCGCGCAGGCCGGCAACTACGACGTGGCCTCGATGTCGAACTACGAAGTGCCGACCTACGCCAAGAACGGGTGGCTGACCTCGATGGACGAAGGCGTCGTCGATGCCGAGGGCTTCAACCAGGACGACATTCTCGCCCCGATGGCCGAATCGATGACCTATGAGGACAAGATCTACGGAGAGCCGTTCTACGGGGAGGGGTCCTTCCTGATGTACCGGAAGGACATCTTCGAGAAGGCGGGGGCGACGATGCCGGAGAATCCCACCTGGGACGAGGTCGCCGATCTGGCAGAGAAGGTCGACGGTGCCGAGAAGGCCACCAAGGGCATCTGCCTGCGCGGCCTGCCCGGATGGGGAGAGATGTTCGCGCCCCTGACCTCCGTGGTCAATACCTTCGGCGGAACCTGGTTCGATGAGAACTGGGACGCACAGGTCGATTCGAAGGAGTTCAAGGAGGCGACGAACTTCTACGTCGATCTCATCAAGGACCACGGCGAATCGGGAGCACCGCAGGCCGGTTACACCGAGTGCCTGACCAACCTCCAGCAGGGCAATGTTGCGATGTGGTACGACTCGACGGCGGCAACGGGAACCCTCGAAGCCGATGACTCTCCAGTCAAGGGCAAGATCGGCTATGTCGCAGCCCCGGTGAAGGAGACGAAGTCGAGTTCGTGGCTCTACACGTGGGCCTGGGGTATCCAGAAGGAAGGCAAGAACCAGGATGCCGCCAAGCAGTTCGTGGCTTGGGCCTCGTCACAGGACTATGAAGAGACCGTCGCCGAAGAACTGGGCTGGCAGCATGTGCCCGCCGGCAAACGCACCTCGACCTATGAGAACCCGGACTACCAGAAGGCCGCGGAACCGTTCTACAAGCAGACCGAGGACGCCATCAACTCGGCAGATCCGAAGAACCCCGGTGTGCAGCCGCGCCCGACTCTCGGAGTGCAGTTCGTGACCATTCCCGAATTCGCCGACCTGGCCACGGGCATCTCCGAGGACGTCAGTTCGGCGATAGCCGGACGCACCACGGTGGACAAGGCGCTTGAGAAGGGACAGAAGCAAGCAGAGAAGGTCGGAGACAAGTACAAGAAGTAGAAGACGCACTGGGCGGAGGCGTTCGCGTCTCCGCCCAGGCACCCCGGCCCCACCGCCACTCATCACCGGAGGTTGTCCATGTCAGCTCCTGCGCAAGATCGCCGCATTCAGGCGGCGCCCGCGCCCACATCGCCCAGGCCCGCATCCTCGAGCGCTCGAGAGCGGTGGTCGCGGCGAGTCCCCATGCTGCCGGCGCTGATCTTCGTCATCCTCGTCACGCAGATTCCCTTCGCGATCACGATCGTCATCTCGTTCATGAAGTGGAACGCCGCCTATCCCGATGACATCAGCTTCGGCACCCTGCAGAACTACATCACCGTCTTCACGAATGCGGATCTGCTGCGCGCGGTGTTCGTCACCATCGGGCTCACCGTCTCGGTCGTGCTGGTCTCGGCGGTGCTGGGTCTGGCCATCGCGCTTCTCCTTGACCGGAAGTTCATCGGCCGCGGGTTCGTGCGCACGCTGATGATCACCCCGTTCCTGATCGTGCCCGTGGCTGCGGCGCTGCTGTTCAAGCATGCGATCTTCAACCCGTCCTACGGATTGGTCAACGGACTGCTGACCAGCGTCTTCGGTGAGAACGCCCCGCAGCCGGATCTGATGAGCACCTATCCGCTGCTGGGAATCGGCATCGTCCTCGTCTGGCAGTGGACCCCGTTCATGATGCTCATCATGCTGGCGGGTCTGCAGTCGCGTCCCATGGACGTCTACGAGGCGGCACTGGTCGACGGCGCCGGACCGGGTCAGACATTCCGATTCATCACATTGCCGCACCTGCGACGCTATATCGAACTCGCGGCGCTGCTCGGCACCATCTACATCGTGCAGAACTTCGACACCGTCTTCACGATGACCTCGGGCGGACTCGGAACCGCGAATCTGCCCTATGTCATCTACCAGGAATTCTTCGTGGCCCAAGACTATGGAGTCGCCTCCGCCGTTGGTGTCATCGTCGTCATCGCCTCACTTGTCATCGCGACCTTCGCGCTGCGAACCGCGTCCACTCTGCTCAAGGAGGAGAACTCATGAGCACCCCAGACATCACGGCCACCCCAGACATCGGAGCCAATCGTTCCCGGAAGAAGGCGAGTGCGCAGAGACGCCCGGGCCAGCGCCGAATCGGCAAGGTCCTGCTTGGTCTCTTGGCCTGGCTGGTGGGCCTCCTCTTCGTGTCCCCACTGCTGTGGATGCTGCTGACCAGCCTGCATGCCGAGACCGATGCCTCGACGAACCCGCCCAGCTTCTTCGCGCCGCTGACGCTGGAGTCCTATTCCAACTTCTTCGGCGGCGGCAGCGGCGCGAGTCCCTGGCCCGCCCTCATCAATTCGGCGGTCGCGGCGATCGTGTCCACCCTCATCGTGTTGGTGCTGTCGACCATGGCCGCGTACTCGCTGGCCATTCGTCGGATCCAACGTTGGTCGGACGTGCTCTTCTTCCTGCTCTCGACCAAGATGCTGCCGATGGTCGCGGGACTGCTGCCCGTCTACCTGGTCGCGCAGGCATTCGGCATCCTCGACACCTGGCTCCTCCTCATCATCATCTACTCCGCGATGAACATGCCCATCGCAGTGTGGATGATGCGATCATTCCTCGCCGAGGTGCCCATTGAGGTGCTCGAGGCCGCTGAGCTCGACGGTGCCCGGCTTCCCCGTGTATTCATGCAGATCCTGCTGCCTTTGACCGCACCCGGTTTGGCGGCCACGGCACTCATCTGCTTCATCTTCTCGTGGAACGAACTGCTCTTCGCCAACGTCCTGACCTCGACGGCGGCATCGACAGCGCCCGTGTTCCTCACCAGCTTCGTCACCTCCCAGGGGCTGTTCCTGTCCCAGGTGTGTGCGGCCTCGCTGATCATTTCGGTGCCGGTGCTCGTCGCAGGCATCGCCGCCCAGGACAAACTCGTCCAGGGCCTGTCGATGGGTGCGGTGAAGTGATGTCTAATTCCCCAGATTCTGCACACGTTGACCGTGCCCGCCCAGCCTCAGACTTGCTGCCCCTGCGCGGATCGAACCTCGACCAGATTGCGGCCCGCGGCGTCACCGTCCCCGACTACGACCGGAGCACAGTGACTCCGGGCATCGTGCACTTCGGCGTCGGCGGCTTCCACCGGGCCCATATGGCCATGGTCGTCGATGACGTCATGAGCGCGGGTCGAGCCGCGGACTGGGGAATCGTGGGAGCCGGTGTCCTGCCCCACGATGTGCGCATGCGAGACGCACTGGCCGGACAGGATCACCTCTACTCGCTGACACTCAAACACCCAGACGGCACCCGCGAACGACGGGTAATCGGATCGATCATCGACTACCGCTACGGACCCGACGATCCGCAGGGACTCATCGACCTCCTCGGCGACCCGAGGATCCGCATCGTCTCGCTCACCGTCACCGAGGGCGGATACAACGTCAACCCGGTGACCGGGGAGTTCATCTCCGAGGATCCGATGATCGTCGCCGATGTGGCCGCACTGGCAGCGGGGGCGCTGCCGGGCACGGTCTTCGGATATGTGATCGAGGCTCTGCGCCGCCGCCGCGATGCTGGTGTGCCCCCATTCACCGTGCAGTCGTGTGACAACATCTCGGAGAACGGCCATGTGGCGAAGAAGATGTTCGGCGCCTTCGCCCGACTAGTCGACCCCGAGCTCGCCGACTGGATCGACGTGCATGTGGCCTTCCCGAACGCGATGGTCGATCGCATCACCCCGGCCGCCACCGATGACGATCGGGCCGATCTGCGTGATGAAGTCGGAATCGAGGACGCCTGGCCTGTGGTCGCCGAACCCTTCTTCCAGTGGGTGCTCGAGGAGAGGTTCACCTCCGGCAGGCCCCCGTACGAACTGGCCGGTGTCCAGGTCGTCGACGATGTCAGACCCTACGAGCATATGAAGCTGCGTCTGCTCAACTCCGGGCATCAGGGGCTGGCCTACTTCGGCCTCCTCGCCGGCTACACCTATGCCCACGAGGCGATGGAGAACCCGGATATAGCGGTCTACCTGCGCAGATACATGGATGAGGAGGGCACACCGAGCCTTGAACCGCTGCCGGGCATCGACCTCGACGGGTACAAGGACTCTCTCATCGAACGCTTCAGCAATCCCGAGATACGCGACACCTTGGCTCGCCTCGGTGCCGAGTCCTCCGACCGCATTCCCAAATGGCTGGTCCCCGTCATCGGTGACAATCTTGCCTCGGGTGCGCAGGTTGAAGTCTCGGCCGCGATCTGCGCATCGTGGGCTCGCTACGCCGAAGGCAGCGATGAGCAGGGGGCGGCGTTCACCATCGTCGATCGCTATGCCGGTGAGCTGCAGCAGGTCGCGTCGTCACAAGCGGAGGACATCCTGGCCTTCGTCCGGCAGGAGCAGTTCTTCGGTGCTTTGGCTGACGAGCCCCGCTTCACCGAGCACTACCTGGCAGCTCTGCACTCCCTGCACGAACGAGGTGCGAAGGAGACCGTCAGGCGACTCGCCGCCGGAGAGAGGCTCTGAGGCAGCGCCGAAGTCCGAAGCAGCGCCGACGTCCGAACCAGCGGTGGCACGCCCCGCCCGCGTTCGACCGTTGGTTCATCTTCGACGATTAGCATGGTGCTATGCGCCCCAGACTTGGCATCATCGCTGCAGCCGCCGTGCTCGCCCTGACCGGCTGCTCCGGCGGAACGTCCGACCCGCAACCGGAGAAGACCGGGGAAGCCGGAGCCCCGCAATCGGCACAGAAGGCCGAACCCGAAAAGGCCGCCGAGCCCGCAGACATCGGCCCCGCTGACTTCGCCGACGAGGCGAAGGAGATCGTCGAATCGTTCTCCGACGATGAGCTGGCAGGGTCCCTCATCATCGGCACCTGGTCGGGCACCGACACCCAGACCGGGGTCAATCTGCTGAAGAACAACGACCTCGGCGGGGTCATCGTCATGGCCGACAATCTGCCCGAGAATCCGACTCCTGACCAGGTCAAGGGCGTCACCGAAGCAGTCAACGCGTCACGTTCGAAGGGACAGCCCGTGTCGATCGGCGTCGATCAGGAGGGCGGTCCGGTCTCGCGGCTTGGCACCGGCGCGCTGCCGTTCCCACCGCTGATGGCGCTTTCAGCCACCCAGGATCCCGAACTGACGCAGACCGCGACCAAGGTGCAGGGCCAGAACCTCACCGACCTGGGCTTCACCATCGATTTCGCTCCCGACGCCGATGTCACAACAGGTGAGAAGGACGTGGCCATCAACGTGCGTTCGGCCGGTGACGATCACAAGACAGCCGCCGAGGTGGTCGCGCAAGCCGCGACCGGATACCACCTCGGCGGTGTCGCCAGTTCCGCGAAGCACTTCCCCGGCCACGGTCGACTTCACGTCGACTCACACGAGAGTCTGCCGGTGTCGAAGAAGAGCATCAAGGAACTCGAAGACACGGACCTGCTGCCGTTCAAGTCCGCCGTCAAGGCCGGCATCCCGATAGTGATGATGGGACACATCGGCCTGCCGGATGCGAAGACGACGCCGGCGACGCTGAATGAGAAGGCCTACAAGTCACTGCGGGACACGCTCGACTTCGACGGAGTCATCATCACCGACGCCCTCAATATGAAGGCCGTGGACCAGAACCAGAGCGGGAAAGAGACCGTCAAGGCGCTGTCCGCAGGCGCGGATCTCGCGCTGATGCCACCGGATTCTGCCGCCGCACAGAAGGCGGTGGCCAAGGCCATGAAGGACGGTGACCTGAAGAAGTCCGATCTGCAGAAGAAGGCGAAGCGCGTGGTGGCGATGCAGCTGGCCACCGCCGAGACCCAGAAGTCGATGACCGACGATTCCGGTGGGGACGGCTCCGGGCCAGGGGGCGACTCCGGTGGGGACGGCTCCGGGCCAGCCGGTGCCGAGGATCCGCAGAAGGTCCTCACCGATGTGGCCGAGAAATCACTGACGGTCCTCAAGGGGGAGTGCGCATTCGAGGGCACCGACTCGATCTCCATCGTCGGCGGCAGCGAGAAGGAGAAGAGCGAATTGACCAAGGCGGCCAAGGACGCGGGTCTCACAGTCGGCTCCGGTGGGACGAGCGTGAGCCTGAGCCCGGACACCTCCGCCGAGGTGGCAGTCGGCACCGCTGCACCGTGGACGATGCGCAATACCCCGGCACAGTCGGCCGTGACGGCCTATGACAGCAATCCCAATGCGCTGAAGGCCGTGGCGAAATGGCTCAAGGGCGATCTCAGAGCCTCAGGCAAGCTGCCCGTCGACTACGACGGAAGCGACAAAGCTCCAGACTGCAGCTGAGGCAGCGCCCCAGACCGCAGCATCGCGGCAGGGCACGAAAAACCCCTCGTCCGGCTGGGACCATCAAGGCGGACGAGGGGTTTCTTCGTAGAACTGGATCAGAGAACGCGAATGAAGGTGACGTCACCCATCCAGCTGTAGCTGCGCTTCGAGGTGCCTGACCCTGGTGAGCCGGCATCGTACATCTGTCCGTCACCGGCGTAGATGCCGACGTGTCCCGGGTGCCAGATGAGGTCACCGGGCTTTGCCTCCGACTGGGAGACGACCTGGCCAGCGGCCTTCTGTCCGCCCGAGTTGCGAGGCAGATCGACACCGACCTTGCCGTAGACCCACTTGGTGTAACCGGAGCAGTCCCAACCGCTCTGGGAGGTTCCGCCGTAGACGTAGGGCGTGCCGGTTCCCTTCTCTGCCCAGCTCATGACCTGCTCCGCCTTGGAGCCGTCCATTGAGCCTGCATCGGAACCGGAGTCCTTGCTCTCGCCCTTGTCCTCGTCGCCGGAATCCGAAGAACCGGTGTTGGCGGAGTCGCCCGAGTTGTCCTCTGCGGGTTCTGGAGCCGGAGCAGCCTCGTCGGCTGGTTCGTCTTCGGTGGTCTCGACGGGTTCTGGCTTCGGCTTCGGCTTCGGTTTGGGAGCGGCCTCAGCAGTGATGTTCTCGACATCGACACCGATGGAGGCGCTCTGCTTCTTGTCCTTGCCCTGAGAAGACGAGCCTTCGTCCGCAGCGACGGTCGCCGACTGGTTCTTGAACTCGACCTGTGTCTGAGCTTCTGACTCCGCGGAGACTGAGGCCTTGTCGTCGGCCCCCTGTCCTGCTGCCGGAAGAACTGCTGCGGTGAGCAGGCCACCGCTGGCAGCGACAACGGCTGCACGGCGTCCGAAGACGGCGGAGTTGGCGTTCAGGATATCGGTCAGTTCGGTCAAGGGAGTCTTGACCTTGGCTTCTGCGGCTCGGCGGCCATGCTGCTTATTTGCCACGTTTTCCTCTCGTCACCTATTGGAAGAATCCCAACCGCCACTTTCGGTCCTTAGTGATTTCACAGCGAGCGTGGCGTGCGGTTCTCGCTGTGAAGTCGGCACTCTCGCGACCGACCTTCACAACTGTAACCAATCAGTGACCTAATGTCACGTTTTCGTTACATTGAGCGAGAAGTTCTCATCGACGTGTGTAACAGTGCAGGTCAGAAGCTTATCTCGCGCCGAAATTTCTGTAACAGTTGCGCGTTTGTCTGGTGCTGACCGGTGGTGATATGACCTATCTCTCGTCGTCTTCCGTGCCTGTATGTAACAAATCGGCCTATGTAACAGACCGAAAATGACATTTCTGCGACGGAGAATGCCCGTTCGAGAACGAGGGCAGGAGTTTGACGTTGCAGGTGAGGCCGGTGGGTGCTCAGGCTCCAGTTGCGACCGGGCGGGCAGGGTCGGATGACCATCCCGACCAGCTGGCTGGGTAGAGGCTCGTCTCAACACCGAGGGTCGCCAGCGCCAAGGCGTTGTGGCAAGCGCTGACGCCTGAACCGCAGTAGACGCCGACGGGCTGGTCGAGAGCGCCGAGGGCGGAGAAGCGCGACTGTAGAGACTCTTCGTCGAGGAACTTTCCGTCTGCGGTGTTTTCGCTGGCGGGCGCGCTCGTGGCACCGGGAATGTGGCCGGCCTGTGAGTCGAGCGGCTCGGTCTCTCCGCGGAAACGTTCGGCGGCGCGGGCATCGAGGAGGACCCCTGTCCATGCTGCAGCTGCGTCGGCGTCGATGACGGGCATCGAATCGGGGGAGATCGTCACGGTGCTCGGCTGTACGGGGTCACCGGCTCCGGTGGCCAATTCGCCTCCGGCGGCAACGAAAGCCTGCAGGCCGCCGTCGAGGACGCGTGCCTTCATGCCTGCCCACTTCAGCAGCCACCAGGCGCGCGCGGCGCCCTGGCCCGAATTGTCGTCATAGACGACGACGTCGGTGAGCTGGTCGATGCCCCAGGCTCGGACCTGGTCCTGGAATTCCTCCGCAGACGGCAGCGGGTGTCGTCCCGCTGTGGGGTCAGTCTCGGAGTGTGCGGCGAGTTCGGTGTCCAAGTCGACGTAGACGGCTCCGGGAATGTGCCCGGCGGTGAAGTCTTCGCGGCCATCAGGCTTCTGCAGTGTCCAGCGGACGTCGAGCAGCCTCGGCGTGGATCCGTCGTCGGAGAGGCGAGCGAGGAGCTCGTCGGCGGTGATGAGAACGTCGGAGCGGTTCATGGGGGATTCTCCTAGTGAGGTGGGGCGAAGGGAGTTCAGCAGGGTTGGGACGGTTCAGCAGGGTTGGGTCAGGAGGACGACATGACGATCGCCCAGGCGGGTGAAGACCAGTGTCGCCTTGTCTCCGGCCGGCAACTTGAGCTGACGCCTGACCTGGTCAGGAACAATATCAGCTCCGCGCTTCTTGATCACGACCGAGCCGATGCCGCGGCTGATGAGGGCCTTGCGCAGGCTCGGGATCTTCGCCGGCAGCACGTCGGTGACCTCATAGGTGGTGACCCCGGCCGAGGCCGGTCCGCTCGGTTCGACGTCCGTGGTCAGATAGGCGATCTTCGGGTGAACGCGGCGAGCCTGCAAGGGTCCGCACAGGGCGGTGACGAGTCCGGCCCGCACGATCGCGCCGTCGGGTTCGAGGAGGTACCGACCGAGCTCACCGACACCGTCCTCATCGTCGGCGGGAAGATCATCTTCGTGGACGAGGAGTGTGCGCTCGCCCATGACGAGGGCGCTGCGCCCGGGACGCTGCCTGGCCTCGCCGAAGTAGAGGCAGACCTCGACGACTTCGCCGAGGTGGGAGACCCATTGTGCCTCGGCTTCATCGGGGATGAGGCTGTGGTCGAGCGCCGGTCCGAGTTTGACGCCTGCGGCCTTCGCCGCGAGCGCCTTGTCGATGACCCAGGAGAGGGAAGGGGAGAAGTCTTCGGGGTCGAAGATGCGAGCGGTGGAGCCGCTGTTGGTCCCCTTCCCGACTGTGCGGCGGGCCGGGTCGAACCACAGGGCGTCGAACGTGGAGGTGTCGCTGTCTTCGGCGCGGGCGTGCGCGGCGCTGGCATTTGCCAGGTGGCGGAGGTTGAAGGTGGCGATGGCGGCCGTGACCTCGTCTGCGTCGACGGCGGTGACCTGGGCGCCCATCCCAGCGAAGGCGAAGGAGTCGGCGCCGATCCCACAGCCCAGATCCGCGATCGAGGGTGTGGAATCTGCCGCATCAGCACTGTCGTCGGCACCCTCGTCGCCACCGGTGTCCTTGCCCTCGCCGAGGAGGCGGCGGGCGTGATGGGCGGCCACCGGCAGTCGTGTGGCTTGGGCCAGACCGTCACGAGTGAACAGCATGTCCTCGGCGAACGGGCCGAGTTTCTTCACGGCGTCCTTGCGCAGCTGGGCCTGCGTGAGCAGGGCGGCGGTCACCTCGGCGGAATAGCCTTCCTTGCGCAGCGCCGATGATCGGGCGAGCTCATCGGCAGGCAGGTCCTCGATCCGGTCGAGCCGGTCGAGGACGGAGACATCGAGGAGTTCGGTGAGTGTCTGCGGATCCATACCGTTCACCCTATCGTCCCGGCGTCAGCCCTCTGACTGCGATGTTGCAGGAGCATAAGGAAATGGCGTCAGGAGTGTTCGGTGATTGTGCCTGGGAATGAGTGCTGTAAGTTGTTGGCTGTGACGTTATTGACCGCACGCGACATTCGCGAAATCGCCGCCGACATCGGTCTGCGCCCGACTAAGCAGAAGGGGCAGAACTTCGTCATCGACCCCAATACCGTGCGCTCGATCGTCACGTCCGCGAAGCTTCAGGACCACAGCAGCGTCGTCGAGATCGGTCCCGGCCTGGGATCGCTGACGCTGGGTCTGCTGGAAGCCGGACACCATGTCACCGCCGTTGAGATCGACGAGGTCCTGGCCGCCCGCCTGCCTGCGACGGTTGAGAAGTACGGGAAGAGTGCAGAGAAGCACGGGCAGAGAGCAGCGGAGCACGGGCAGGGCGCAGCCGCTGCCGACGAGACCGCGAACTTCGAACTCGTCAATGCCGATGCGCTCAGAGTCACCGATTTGCCCACGGACCCTGACGCTCTGGTCGCGAACCTGCCCTATAACGTTGCGGTCCCGGTGCTGCTGCACTTCCTCGAGATCTTCCCGAGCCTGGAGTCCGTGCTCGTCATGGTCCAACTCGAAGTCGCAGAACGCCTCGCTGCCGGGCCCGGATCACGCACCTACGGTGTGCCCAGCGTCAAGGCCCAGTGGTACGGCGACGTCACTCTGGCCGGACGCATCGGCAAGAACGTGTTCTGGCCGTCCCCGAACATCGACTCCGGACTCGTCCACATCGATGTCACCCGCACCCACCGTGATCCGGAACAGCGACGTCGCCTGTTCGGCGTCGTCGACGCGGCTTTCGCCCAACGTCGTAAGACTCTGCGCGCTGCCCTGGCCACGTGGGCCGGCAGCGCACAGCGAGCAGAAGAGCTGCTGCGTGCTGCAGACATCGATCCCAAGACTCGAGGCGAAGCCCTCAGCGTCGCAGACTTCGAACGACTCGCCGCAGCGGGCGCCGCACAGGGCGAGGCTTCCACAACGGGAAGCGCACAATCATGAGCGCACAGCTGCACTCGTGCCCGAAGACCCTGACACCGGTGAAGGTGCAGGCACCGGGCAAGATCAACGTCCACCTCGCCGTGGGTGAGGCCGGCGATGACGGATACCACGAACTCGCGACGGTGTTCCAGGCCCTCAACCTCAACGAGACCGTGACCCTCGTCCCCGGCGGGAGCTCCTCGATCGTCGTCAGCGGTCGCTACGGAGACGCCGAGGTGCCCCAGGACGAGTCGAACTTCGCACGCAAGGCCATCAACCTCCTCATCGCAGCCCTCGAAGACGAACGCGACGTCGACGTCCTGCGCGAGCTCGACATCGTCATCGACAAACAGGTCCCCGTCGCCGGCGGCATGGGCGGGGGGTCGGCCGACGCGGCCGCAGCACTGTGCGGTGCCGCCCACCTCGTCGGGGGAGTCGACGAGTCGCTCCTCCACGACTGCGCGGTCGGAGTCGGCGCCGATGTCGCCTTCCTCCTCCACGGAGGAACAGCCATCGGCCACGGACGTGGCGAGAAACTCACCCCCGTCCTCACCCGCGGATCATTCCACTGGGTCATGGCCACCTCGGCGGGGCAGCTGTCGACACCAGCGATGTACTCACGATTCGACGAACTCACCCCGAACCCCGAACCAGCGGTCGTGCCCGCCGAGGTGCTCACGGCGCTCGCCGCCGGCGACCCGGACACTCTGGCCACAGCGGCCGCCAACGACCTCACCGATGCCGCGATATCGGCCATGCCCGAACTCGCCGAGGTGATGGAGGCGGGGCGTGCAGCCGGTGCCCTCCTGCCCCTGCTCAGCGGCTCAGGCCCGACGATCGGTTTCCTCGCCCGCGACGCACATCACGCCCTTGACCTCGCGGTCCTGCTCCAGGCCACCCGCGGAGTCAAGGAAGCGCTGCGGACCACGGGACCTGCCCCCGGCGCCCACATCATCGAGCACTGATGGCCGAAGCGAAGGATAGCGGCAACCTCCACGAAAGTCTTCTCAATTCGATCGGCACTGACATCGTCACCGGTGACCTGGAAGCGGGAACGGTCGTCCGGGCCGAGGAGCTGCGTGTGAGGTACGAAGTCTCGCTCTCGGTGGTGCGCGAAGTGGTGCGTGTTCTGGAGTCCCTGGGGATGGTCAAGCCGATCCGCCGCTTGGGGCTGGTGATTCTGTCCATGCGGGAATGGACCATACTCGACCCTCTGGTGGTGCGGTGGCGAATGGCCGCAACCCCGGCAGTCCAACTGCGTTCCCTGACCGAACTGAGAGTCGCGATCGAACCTCAGGCGGCACACTTGGCCGCCGTCCATGCCTCGGCCGAGGCGGCCGAGGAGATCATGGGATTGGCCGCCAGAATGCGCACCAGCGGACGCAAGGGCGATGTTGAGGCGGTGCTGGAGGTCGATATCGCCTATCATCGGGCAGTTCTGAGGGCCGGCGGCAACGAACTCTTCGCTTCCTTCGACTCGGTCGTCGCCGAGATCCTGCGCGGTCGAACGCACGCCGGGCTGATGCCGAAGTTTCCCCATCCAGAGGCGCTGCAATGGCACTTCGACGTCGCCGATGCCATCGGCAATGGGGACCCCGATCGTGCTCATGCCGCGATGACGAAGATGATGGATGGAGCCTTCGCCGAGATGGAAGATGCCTGGGCGGGCCAGCCGCGCCTCAAGACGGACTGACGGGTCTCCGGACAGGCTAGGCTGAACGACTCTCAGGACAGGCTGACGACCCTCAGGACTGGCTGGTCAGAACGCGCTGACGACACCGTAGAGGGCGAGGCTGAGGGCGAAGCCGACCAGACCGAGGATGGTCTGAGCCACGGTCCAGGTCTTCAGAGTGGTCTTCGTGTCCATGCCGAAGAACCGGGAGACCAGCCAGAAGCCCGAATCGTTGACGTGGCTGGCGACCACGGAGCCTGCGGCCAGGGACAGCACGATGGCCACGACCTGCAGGCTCGAGAAGTCCGGGTTGCCGACGACGACCGGCTGCATGAGTGCCGCCGCAGTTGTGAGCGCGACCGTGGCTGAACCTTGGGCGATGCGCACGATCGCGGCGATGACGAATCCGGCCACGATGACCGGCAGACCCAGGGCTGCCAGGGAATCGGCGATGGAGTCACCGATCCCGCTGGTTCGCAGCACACCGCCGAACATGCCGCCGGCTCCGGTGATGAGGATGATCGAGCAGACTGGGCCCAGAGCCGAGTCGACGATGTTCTCGACCATGCTTCTGCCCTTCTTCTTCCTCCACCCCAGCAGCCACATGGCCGCCACTACCGTGATGAGCAGGGCGATCGGAGTCTCACCGAGCATGCGCAGCGAAGTGACCAGAGTGGACTCGGCGTCGACCCAGCCGGCCTCACCGGCGAAGTCGAGGCCGGTGTTGAGGAAGATGAGCACAAGCGGCAGGGCAAGCAGGACGAGAACCGTTGAGAGTTTGGGTGAGGACCTGAAGTCGGCGAACTCCTCGGCTGGATCGTGGGCCAGGAGCGAGGGAACCGAGACCTCGATTCGCTTGCCGATGAAGAGCCCGAACAGATACCCGCACAGGTACCAGGCCGGCACGGCGATGATCAGGCCGCAGATGAGGACGAGTCCGACGTTCGCGCCCAGAAGTCCGGATGCGGCCACAGGCCCGGGATGCGGAGGGACGAAGATGTGCATGGCCGAGAACGCGATCGCCGATGGCATGGCGTAGAGAAGCAGAGATCCGCCGAGGCGTTTGGCCACCGTGAAGATGATCGGCAGCATGACGACCAGACCGGCATCGAAGAAGATCGGGAAGCCGAACAGCAGCGAGGTCAGGCCCAAAGCCAGGGGCGCCCGCTTCTCTCCGAAAGCCTTGATGAGCGCATCCGTGAGCACCTGTGCCCCACCCGAGAGTTCAAGCATCCTCCCGAGCATGGCACCGAGCCCCACGAGGAGTGCGACGCTGGCAAGGGTGGACCCGAAGCCGTCGTACATGACGGGGACCAGATCGCCGGGGGCGATTCCCGCGGCCAGGGCGGTGACCACACTGACCACGACGAGCGCGATGAAGGCGTGAAGCCTGAAGCGGATGATGAGGATGAGCAGCACCGCGATGGCTGCTGCGGCGATGCCGAGCAGGGCCGGGGCCGACAGCGTCCAGTTGAGTTCGATCTCGGTCACAATTTCCTCTTCCTTGAGGTTCGGTCGTGGTCAGGTGGCGTTGGGCAGTGGTCAGGTGGTGTGGGGGAGACGCTCGATGATGTATCGACTCACCTCGGCGGGGGAGAGATCGATGGGAGCGAGGAAATGTGCTTCCTCGACGGTGAGCGGTTCCAGCGTCTCCAGCTGGGAGTCGACAAGCGTTGGTGACATGAATTCGTGTGAACGCCGTGCGAGATGCTCGACGATGATCTCGCGGTTCCCGGTGAGATGGACGAAGAAGGTTGCTGGTGCCTGTGCCCTCAGGTAGTCGCGATAGCTGCGTCGCAGCGCGGAACAGGCGACGATGGGAGGTGGAGTCGAGGTCAGCTCACTGGCCACGGACTGCAGCCACGGCCACCGGTCCTCATCGTCGAGGGGGACTCCAGCACGCATCTTGGACTTGTTGTCCTGGCTGTGGAGATCGTCGGCGTCGACGAACGCGGCTCCGAGCTCGGCAGCCAAGCGGCGACCGATCAGTGTCTTCCCCGTGCCGGACACCCCCATGATGACAAGCGGGGGAAGATCCATCTCAGTTGGCCTCTCGTAAAAATATGATGACATTGCTAAACTGCACTCATTAAATCAGATTTATAGAAATCTAAATGAGACGGGTGAAACTGTCAACCGCTGCGAGAACCTGTCAGCTGCGACAATTCGCCGTAACTGTCAGCCGTGACTAGTAGCCACGAGGAAGAGGATTGGGTATGACCGCGGAAGTGGGCGTGATCGGCACCGGAGTGATGGGCTCGAACCTCGCACGAAACCTCGCACGGAATCTGACTGGCCGAACCGGAGCGCGAGTCGCCATCTACGACCGCGACATCGACCGAGCTCGAGCTCTGGCGGCCGACCATCACGAAGCGGATTTCCTCGTCGCCTCTTCGCCGGCGGATCTGGCCAGCAAGCTGTCGGGCCCGCGCGTAGCGATCCTCATGGTCAATGCTGGCCCGGCCACGGACTCGGCGATAGGCGACCTGCTGCAGGTGTTCGAACCCGGAGACATCATCGTCGACGGCGGAAACTCACTGTTCACGGACACGATCGCCCGCGGCGAGAACGCGGCCAAGGCCGGCATCGAGTTCGTCGGGGTCGGCATCTCCGGGGGAGAGGTCGGTGCGCTTGAGGGGCCATCGATGATGGTCGGCGGCACCGAATCCGCGTGGTCAAGACTGCGGCCCATTCTCGAACCCATCGCCGCGCATGCCGAACCCATCGCCGCTCGTGCCGAACCTATCGCGGCTCGTGCCGAACCCGGCGACGGGCGAAGCGCACAGGCGGACCCGGAATCGTGCATCGCCCATGTGGGCACCGACGGGGCCGGCCACTTCGTCAAGATGATCCACAATGGGATCGAGTACGCTGACATGCAGCTCATTGCTGAGGCCTTCGCACTGCTGAGGAGCAGGCTCGGTCTCACCCCTCCTGAGATCGCGGAGGTCTTCAGAGAATGGAACCGAGGAGATCTCGAGTCCTATCTCATCGAAATCACCGCCGAGGTCCTCGACCACACCGATGCTGCCACAGGCGAGCCGTTCGTCGACATCATCGCCGATTCCGCCGGTGCCAAGGGCACCGGCGGCTGGACGGTGAAGACCGGCCTCGACCTTGGCGTGCCTGTCGCCACCATCGCCGAGGCGGTCTCGGCCAGGTCCCTGTCCGCGGCCTCCGTGCTTCGTTCCTCCGGCGCGGCGTTGGTCGGTCCTTCGACGGTCACCTCGGCGCTCGAGGAAGCCCGCGAATCGGCGCTCGAGGAAGCCCGCGAATCGGCGCTCGACGATGCCCCCACCTCGGCGCCGGTCGACCGTGACACGGTCATCGAGACCGTGCGGAAAGCGCTGTTCACGGGAAAGATCCTCGCCTACGTGCAGGGCTTCCACGAGATCGCCGCGGGAGCGCAGGAGCACGGCTGGAACACGGAACTCGGTGAGGTTGCCAGGATCTGGAGGGCGGGTTGCATCATCCGGGCCAGATTCCTCGACCGGATCACGGAGGCCTTCGACGCCGATCCGAATCTGAGCTCACTGCTGGCCGCTCCGTATTTCCGGGATTCGCTCAACTCCGGGCAGCAGGCTCTGCGGGATACGGTCGCCGATGCCGCCTCCTCTGGCGTGCCGATTCCGGCCCTGGCCTCGGCGCTGTCGTATTTCGACGGCATCCGCACCTCGAGGGCATCGGCGGCGCTGGTGCAGGGCCAGCGGGACTTCTTCGGATCCCACACCTACGGGCGCACAGATCGACCGGGAACCTTCCATACACTGTGGTCGGGTGACCGCAGCGAGGTGCAGCTGTGATCGCCGGGGCCTCTGCCGCTGGAACGACTCTTCCGCGGCGACGTCTCTGCAACTGAGCGGCAGTGGCCCAAAATCGCCGAACGTGGCAATGTTGGTGACATGACTCTGCCACATGAAGATATCGATCCAGACGGCCTGCTCGAATACTCGGTGGTCTTCACCGACCGATCACTCAACCACATGTCGGGTCGGTTCGTGTCCGTCATGCAGGACATCAACCGCATCCTGCGCGAGGCCTACGACGCCCACAGCGTCGCCATCGTCCCCGGTGGTGGCAGCTATGCCATGGAATCAGTGGCCAGACAGATCGCGACGGGCAAGAAGTGCCTTGTGGTCCGCAACGGCCTGTTCTCCTTCCGCTGGTCACAGATCCTCGACGCAGGATCCATCGCCAGCGAGACGACCGTGCTCAAGGCGTCCCCTCTCAGTGACGAGCACCAGTCGGCCTGGGCTCCTGCCCCCATCGCCGAGGTGGTCGCCGCCATCGAGCGCGAGCGCCCGACCGTCGTGTTCGCTCCTCACATCGAAACCGCCTCCGGCATGCTTCTGCCGGACGACTACGTGCGCCAGGTCAGCGACGCGGTCCACAGCGTGGGGGGTGTCTTCGTCCTCGACTGCATCGCCTCGGGTGCGGTCTGGGCCTCACAGGAGAAGCTGGGCGTCGACGTCCTCATCAGCGCGCCGCAGAAGGGCTGGAGCGGTTCGCCCTGCGCCGGCTATGTCATGCTCAGCGAAGCCGGCCGCGCCGCCGTCGACGAGTCCACTTCGACGAGCTTCGCCATGGACCTGAAGAAGTGGCTGTTCATCGCCGACGAATACGAGGCGGGCCGGGCGCCGTACCACGCGACCATGCCCACCGACTCGCTCGCGCACAATGCCGCCATCATGCTCGAGACGAAGGAACGCGGCTTCGACAAGCTCGCCGCCGCACAGTTCGAACTCGGCGACCGGGTCCGCAAGGTCTTCGCCGATCGCGGGCTGCCTTCGGTTGCGGCACCGGAATTCGCTTCGCCCAGCGTGGTCGTCGTCCACACGGACAACCCGCAGCTGGCCACCGGCGCTCAGTTCAAGGAAGCCGGCGTTCAGATCGCTGCCGGCGTGCCCCTGCAGTGCGACGAGCCCGAGGACTTCTCCACCTTCCGGATCGGCCTGTTCGGCCTCGACAAACTCGACGACATCGACGGCACGATCTCCCGCCTCGAAGCCGCACTCGACTCGGTCGGCGTGACGTCGCAGGGTTGACGCCTGACGCTGAAGCCTCAGGGTTCTGCTGCGGCGGGGTTGACGTCCGCATCGTCAACTTCGCGACGCCGCGAGAGCCTCGCCTCACACTGAGAGCGCCAAAACCTCCCGTTGCACAGGGAAGTTTTGGCGCTCTCAGCGCGCGATGGCCACCGCACCGGGGATACGCTTGTTCCTACCCGCAGCCACCATTCCTACCCGCAGTTTCACTGCACACTCTGAGCACAAAAACGTCCCGTTGCACAGGGGCCTTTTGGTGGTGCAGGTGCGCGGTGCTGCTGACTGGCCCCTCGTCACCGGCATCGACGGTTGGCCTCAGGCGGTGGAGCCGAGCGCGACGACGTTGTCGGCGAGGCGTTCGTTGTCGCCGTACATGAAGTGGTTCTTCATGTTCTCCGAGAACCGGCTGGCATCGGTGGTCAGTCCGACCGCCTCGGCGACCTCACGGATGTGCATCGGAGTCGCGCCGCAGCACACACCGATGTAGTTGACGCCCAGGTCGTAGACTTCCTTCGCGAAGGCACCGATCTCGTAGCGATTCGTCTGCAGCGGATCGAGAGCCGTGGGGAAGGTGCGACCGTGCGGGGAAGCCACCTCGGCGCGGGGGTCGGAGAGGTTGAAGAAGGTGGGCTCATCCTGTGTCGTGCGGTAGGGGATGGGCAGGGCGCCGACGTGACAGGACACTGCCGCGCGGATCTCCTTCAGCCACGGCAGCATCGTCGCGGGTCCGCGGAAGCAGTTGAGGCCGACGACGTCGACGCCCAACTGTTCAAGCTTCTGCGCGGTCTCGACGATGCCGACGCCATCGGCCATCTCCTGGAAGGCCATGGGGGCGAGGGTGAGAACGACGGGCAGCCCGCTGGCCTTGGCGATTTCGGCTGCAGCAATGGCTTCGCCGGCGAAATAGAAGGTCTCACCGATGATGAGATCGGCGCCTTCGTCCACGGCCCAGCCCACCATCTCGGTGAACATGGCACGGACCTCGGCCTGGCGATCGGTGCTCTCGGGATCCCAGATGTTGGAGTTCGAGATGTTTCCGGCCATGAAGTTGCCGGGCTTGGCATCTGCAACGCTGCGGGCGATCTGCAGGGCGGAGCGGTTGAGAGGTTCGAGCAGATCCTCCTTGCCGATGACCCGCATCTTCTCGCGGTGTCCGTTGTAGGTGAAGGCCTCGACGATGTCCGAACCGGCACGTTGGAAATCCACGTGCAGGGACCGCAGAGCATCGGGGAACTCGAGGGCGACCTCGGGCACGAATTCTCCGGCGGACAGGTAGCCGCGCTTCTCGAGTTCGAACAGGAACCCCTCAGCGCAGATCACTGGTCCGGCATCGAGGCGTTGGGTCAACGGGTTGGACTGAGTCATGAGTGCTCTCCGTACGGAAGGTAGAGGACAGGCGGTTGAGCTCGCTCAGGTTGATGGCCCGAACTCTACGCATACAACCATCTTTGGAAAAGTTACCGACGTCACATTGACATAATTCAGTCATATGACGGTCGGAGTCATTTTCAGCGACTCCGAGGTTCTCGCCAGACTAGAGGATTCGTTCCGTTAGGGGAAGAGCGTGGGAAGAAGCCTTTTCCTAGCCTCAGCCGGAGGTTCTATCCGAGTGTCTGCCGGGCTTCGGACGCAATGGTGCAAACGGTGCGAGCAGCAATCGAGTCACGGTGGAGGAATACCAGCGCAGTGCCTTCTCGAACGGTGCCCACGACAGCACATATGTGGTCAGAAGTGCCACTGCGAGGCAGAGGACGAAGATCAGCGGGGCGCTGATCACGTCCTCGATGTCACCGAGGAAAGGTTGGAGACCGCGGACGACGAACCCGTGGAGGACATATACAGCCAGGCTGTTCCGGCCGATCTTCGCGATGATGGTGTCTTTGTCGCCGACCCACATGAGCAGCGCCAATGTCATGAGCAGCGCGCCGATGTCGACGATGAGGCGGATGCCGACGCCCTCGGGAATGCTGACTTCGAAGTGGGCGAAGTTGAGGCTGCCGTAGAACCACTTGTAGTAGACCTCATCGAGGTAGAAGTAGCCGATCGCGCCGAAGGCCGTCGCCGTGAAGAACAGCTTCTGCCAGATGCGCAGGCTGCCGGCCCAGTTGAGAATCTGCTTGCCGTAGAGCTTGCCGATGACGAAGAAGGGCCAGAAGATCATGGACCGTGACGCCGAGAGCTCCGTGTCGAGGATCGGCAGAATGCCGCCGAAGAGTCCCACCACTACCGAGGTGACAAGGAGCGTTCGAGGGAATCGCTCGATGAACGGCACGGTGATGATCCAGCACGCCATCGACAGCAGGAACCATGTGTACCAGAACGGGGTGAGGAAACTGTAGTCGGGATTGAGGTCGAAGACCCACATCCATCCCCACATCAGGGGCAGCACGGTGAACAGCAGGACCAGGAAGGTCAGGACACGTTCGGGCAGCTTCGTCGACTTCGCTGTGATGCCGGCCAGGAAGACGAAGGCCGGCATGTGGAACGAATAGATGAGGTACATCGGCGCACGAAGGACATCGTCACCCCACGGTGATGTCCTGGCCAGCAGGTGGCCGAGGACGACAGTGAAGATGAGGATGCCTTTGGCACGGTCCAGTCGGTGATCTCGTATGGGCACCACGCCACGATAGCGCGCTGGGCCACGAAACCTAAAGATTTCATACCGCTCCAAGCGAGGAACCAGGGGGTGTTCAGCTTGAAAGACGTCTTCTCTTCAGCTTGCGCAGGCGACGCAGGTCGGCGCGTAGGGCCGAATCTCTAACCGCACCTCGGGGATGGGGTTTCCGCAGTTCGTGCAGATTCCGAAGGTGCCGCGCTCAAGCCTCTGCTCCGCCTCGGCGATGGCGAGCAGGCGCTCCTCGGACTGGCGCAGCAAGGTGTCCGCCTGTGATCGTTCGAAGGCGAGAGTCGATCCCTCGGGGTCGTGCTCGTCGTCGCTGTTGTCGCCCTCGCGTGCGGCCGTCAGATCCTTGATATCCGAGGACAGTGTGGCGATGAGCCGCCTGGTCGCGGCATCTTCTGCATGCAGAAGCTCCCGCACTCGATCCGAATCGGCCATCAGCCCTCCTCGCCGTTCATCGTCAGGCGTCGAGAGCCTCGTTGGCTTCGAGCCAGCGCTCCTCCAACTCGGTCATTTCGTCCTTGAGCTCCTGCAGGGAAGAGGTGAGCTTCTGCAGCCCTTCGAAGTCGGTCTGGTCGTGGTCGGCCATCTCATCGTGGGCACGGGCGATGCGCTTGCTCAGCTTGTCCATACGACGCTCGATCGAAGAGACTTCCTTCTTGGCTGCTCGGGCCTCGGCTCCAGACAGTGCGTCTGCGCCCGAATCAGCCGACGAATTCTCATTGCCGGAGCCGGAGTTCCCTGCACCTCGACCGGTGACAGTTCCCTTCGATCCGCCGGACTTGGCGGCCTCGGCACGCAGCGTCAGATATTCGTCGACGCCGCCGGGCACATGCCGCAGACCGTGATCGAGGATCGCGTATTGCTGATCGGTGACGCGTTCGAGCAGGTACCTATCGTGGGAGACGACGATCAAGGTCGCCGGCCAGGAGTCGAGGAGGTCCTCCATCGCCGCCAACATATCGGAGTCGACGTCGTTGGTCGGCTCATCGAGGATGATGACATTGGGCTCGGACATGAGCAGCATCAAGAGCTGCAGGCGGCGCTTCTGTCCTCCGGAGAGTTCCTTGACTCGGGCCGAGAGGTGCTCTTTGGCGAAGCCGAGGCGCTCCAGCAGCTGTGCCGGAGTGTAGTCCTTGCCTTCGATGTTGAAGCTCGTCTTCGACTCCGACAGCACCTCGCGGACCTTCTGTCCGGCGATGGCGTCGAGTTCCTTGAACTGCTGGTCGAGGACTCCGACCTTCACGGTTTTCCCGCGCTTGACCCTGCCCTCATCCGGTTCGAGTTCACCGGAGATGAGGCTGAGCAGGGTCGACTTGCCGGCACCGTTGGGCCCCAGGATTCCGGTGCGTTCGCCGGGGCCGATGCGCCAGGTGACATTGTCAAGGATCTGCTGATCCCCGAAGCTCAGTGACACATCGAGGAGGTCGACGACGTCCTTACCGAGTCGGGCCGTCGCCATCTTCTTCAGTTCGATCGGATTGCGCACCTCCGGGACATCGGCGATGAGCTGGTTTGCCGCCTCGATCCGGAACTTCGGCTTCGAAGTCCGGGCGGGCGCACCTCGGCGCAGCCATGCCAATTCCTTGCGCATGAGGTTCTGGCGCTTCTGCTCGGTTGCGGCAGCGATCCGGTCGCGTTCGACGCGTTGGAGGACATAGGCGGCGTATCCGCCCTCGAATGGTTCGACGATCTGGTCGTGGACCTCCCACGTCTTGTTGCAGACCTCATCGAGGAACCACCGGTCGTGAGTCACCAGCAGCAGCGCCCCGGAGTTCTTCGACCAGCGGTTCCTGATGTGCTTGGCCAGCCACGAGATGCCGTCGACATCGAGGTGGTTGGTGGGCTCATCGAGGATGAGCAAGTCCCAGTCTTCGATGAGCAGTGCCGCCAGAGCCACTCGTCGGCGCTGGCCTCCGGAGAGGCTGCCGACTGTGGCGTTCCAGTCCAGGTCGGCGATGAGACCGGAGATGATGTCGCGGGCTTTGGAGTCGCGGGCCCATTCGTGGTCGTCCATGTCGCCGACGACGGAATAGCCGACGGTCGCGTCGGAGTCCATGGTGTCGCGTTGGCTGAGCATGCCCAGGCGCATTCCGCCGCGGTAGGTCACGCGGCCGGAATCGGGTTCGATGGTGCCGGCGAGCATGCCCAGCAGGCTGGACTTGCCGTCGCCATTGCGGCCGACGATGCCGATCATGTCTCCGGCGTCGACGCCGAGCGTGACGGAGTCGAAGACGATGCGGGTGGGGTATTCGAGGTGCAGGGCTTCAGCCCCGAGAAGATGTGCCATATCGCCTTCCAGTTTAGTGCACAAGGTGCCTGGGACCAGCATGCGCGGGTACCGAGCAGGCAGCCGGGGGGCCGGAGCGGAAGCTGGTGTCCGTCGCGGTCGAGTGTCGGGGTGGGCTGAAGGCAACATGAAGATATGTTGCGTTTTCATATCGGTGTCGACGATTCGGATGCTAGTGGACCCTGTTATGGGTCTGAGGTGAATTAGACTGACGGAAAATTCATTGAAATATGAGTGATCATCCAGTGGTTTCACAAATTCGGCGGAGGACTCTGCGCCCGATCGACGCCAGTGCTGGAAGTGAGCAACTTGAGAAAAGAGTAAACGTGAAGAAGCTCGTATCTGCGGTGTCGATTGTCGCCGCATCTGCCCTCGTTCTCTCCGCCTGCGGATCCGAAGACAGCGGGGACTCCAAAGCTGAAGACTTCCTCGGCTGCATGGTGTCAGACGCCGGCGGCTGGGATGACCAGTCGTTCAATCAGTCGGGCCGTGAGGGCCTGACGAACGCGAAGAAGAACCTCGGCATAGATGAGTCGCTGGCGGAGTCGCAGGGTGACGCAGACTTCAAGCCCAACGTGGACAACATGATCCAGCAGGGCTGCAACCTCACCTTCGGCGTCGGCTTCCTGCTCGAGGACGCGATCCAGGAGGCTGCTGAGGCCAACACGGACCTCAACTTCGCTCTCATCGACTCCACCTTCTCCGATGCTGACGGCAAACCGGTGACGCTGGACAACGCCAAACCTCTCGTCTTCAACACCGCCGAGGCTGCTTACCTCGCTGGCTATGTGGCTGCGGCTACGTCCGAGTCCGGCAAGGTCGGCACCTTCGGCGGCATCCAGATCCCCTCGGTGACCATCTTCATGGACGGATTCGCTGACGGCGTGAAGAAGTTCAACAAAGAGAACAAGAAGGACGTCAAGCTCCTCGGCTGGAACAAGGAGAAGCAGGACGGATCCTTTTCCGGCGACTTCGACAATCAGGGTCAGGGCCAGGCGCTGACCAAGCAGCTTATCTCTCAGGGCGCCGACGTCATCATGCCCGTCGCCGGTCCTGTGGGACTGGGTGCAGCCGCGGCTGCGAAGGAAGCCAAGGACGTCAAGCTCGTCTGGGTCGACTCCGACGGATACGAGTCCACAGAATACGGTGACATCATCCTCACCTCAGTGGTCAAGCAGATCGCCAACGCAGTCGAGGACACGGTCGCCGAAGCCCAGAAGGAGAACTTCAGCTCCGAGCCCTACGTCGGCACTCTCGAGAACGAAGGCGTCGGACTTGCTCCCTACCACGACTTCGATGACAAGGTTCCAGAGGACGTGAAGAAGAAGGTCGAAGAGCTCAAAAAGCAGATCATCGACGGATCGCTGACCGTGGAATCCGAGAGCACACCCAAATAAGCGAATAGGTTAAACTGCAGGGCCGAGTGGTTTCGGCCCTGCAGTTTTCGAATTTGTGAGGAGTACCGGAAGCAGTGAAACTCGAGCTTCGCGGGATGACGAAGGTGTTCGGATCGTTCGTGGCCAACGACCACATCGATCTCACCATCGAACCGGGCGAGATCCACGCCTTGTTGGGTGAGAACGGCGCCGGAAAATCCACCATGATGAACGTCCTCT
Source organism: Brevibacterium sp. UCMA 11754 (assembly GCF_021532275.1). Classification (GTDB taxonomy): domain Bacteria; phylum Actinomycetota; class Actinomycetes; order Actinomycetales; family Brevibacteriaceae; genus Brevibacterium. The sequence continues at coordinate 183,174 of NZ_JACBOT010000025.1, read as the reverse complement.
ATGGACTCTACGACGCCGACGGGGGAGAGATCCTCCTCGACGACAAGCCTGTGACCTTCGCCGGTCCGGGTGATGCTGTGGCTGCTGGGATCGGCATGGTCCATCAGCACTTCATGCTTGTGCCCGTGTTCACTGTCGCCGAGTCGGTGGCGTTGGGCTATGAGCCGACGAAGTCCCTGGGACTCATCGACCTCGCCGAGGCACGGAAGAAGGTCAGGGAGATCTCTTCGCGCTTCAACTTCAACATCGACCCCGACGCCCTCATCGAGGACCTCCCGGTCGGTGCCCAGCAGCGAGTGGAGATCATCAAGGCCCTGTCGCGCAACGCGAAGATCCTCATCCTCGATGAGCCGACCGCGGTGCTCACCCCGCAGGAGACCGATGAGCTCATCTCGATCATGCGCCAGCTCAAGGAGCAGGGCACCTCGATCGTGTTCATCACCCACAAACTGCGTGAGGTCCGGGCAATCGCGGACTCCATCACAGTCATCCGCCGCGGCAAGATCACAGGCGTTGCCTCCCCTGATTCCACCGAGGCGGAGCTGGCCAGCCAGATGGTCGGTCGCCAGGTGTCCCTGACGACAGAGAAGGATGACGCCGATCCCGGTGATGCCACCTTCCAAGTCCGCGGCCTGACCGTCGTCGACAAGGCCGAGAACGTCGTCGTCGACGATGTCAGCTTCGACGTCCGCCGTGGTGAGATCCTCGCCGTCGCCGGCGTCCAGGGCAATGGTCAGACGGAGTTGGCCGAAACGATCATCGGGTTGACAGATCCCAGGTTGGGTTCGATCACCCTTGATGGGAAGGACCTCGTCGGCAAGTCCGTCAAAGACCGTCTGGGTTCTGGCATCGGATTCGTTCCTGAGGATCGGTCCACCGACGGCATCATCGCCGAGTTCACGATCCGCGAGAACATGATCCTCGACGTCTACGACCGTCCTCCCTATGCCAAAGGCCTCAATCTCAAGTCTGCTGTCATCAACGACGAGGCGAAGAAGAAGGTCGAGGAGTTCGACATCCGCCTCGGCAGCGTCGTCGACCCGATCGCGACGCTGTCGGGAGGCAACCAGCAGAAGGTCGTCCTCTCCCGGGAGCTCGGCCGCGAGCTGCGCCTCTTCATCGCCAGCCAGCCCACCCGTGGCCTCGACGTCGGTTCGATCGAATTCGTCCACAAACGTGTCATCGCCGAACGCGATGCCGGCACACCATGCCTCATCGTCTCGACGGAACTCGACGAGGTCTACGGACTCGCCGATCGGATCGCGGTCATGTACTCGGGCCGCATCGTCGGCATCGTCGATGCTGACACTTCACGCGAAGCACTGGGTCTGATGATGGCCGGCGTCCCTGCCGACGAAGCCCTCGCCGCCACCGCGGCGCCCGAAGAGAACTCAACCGCCACCGCGGCACCTGAAGAGAACTCAGCCACCACCTCGGCGGAGGAGACGAAATGACAACTGACATCTCCCCGGCGGCACCATCGCCGGCTCCACCTCCGAGCACCGAAGCGGAACCGGGCAAGGAACCGAATCTGCTGCAGGACATCCTGTCCGGTTCCTGGTTGGTTTCGGTGCTGGCCATCGTCGTCGCCCTTCTCCTCGGTGGTGTCCTCATCGCCGTGTCCAACGCCGAAGTCGTCGAAGCGGCGATGAACATCTTCGCAGCCCCCGGGGTCTTCTTCTCGACCCTGTTCTCCACCGTCGGCGACGCCTACTCCGCACTGTTTCGCGGTGCGATCTTCGACTGGGACGCCCGGACCACCGAGCGCGCCATCCGCCCCCTGACCGAATCCCTGGTCAGCGGCACCCCACTCATCCTCACAGGCCTGGGCATCGCCCTGGCATTCCGCTCGGGACTGTTCAACATAGGCGGCCAGGGCCAGGTCATCCTCGGTGCCACCATCGCCGGTTACCTCGGCTATGCCCTCCACCTGCCACCCGTCGTGCATATGCTCATCGCAGCCATCGGCGGCATGATCGGCGGTGCGATCTGGGCCGGCATCGCGGGTGTGCTCAAGGCACGCACCGGAGCCAACGAGGTGATCGTGACGATCATGCTCAACTCCATCGCCGGCTACCTGTTGGGCTACCTGCTCAAGCAGAGTTGGTTCACCCACACCGACTCGGCGAACCCGCAGTCGCGGACGCTTGACGATTCGTCGCAGATGTTCCTGCTGCTGCCCTCGCCGTTCCGTCTGCATTTCGGATTCATCATCGCTATCCTGGCAACGATCTTCGTGTGGTGGCTGCTCGAACGCTCGACGATCGGCTTCGAGTTCAAGGCCGTCGGTGCCAACCCGCACGCGGCGCGCACGGCAGGCATCTCCGTGTCGAAGGTGACGATTCTCGTGATGATCGTCGCGGGAGCCCTCGCCGGACTCGGCGGAGCGGCCCAGGTGCTCGGCACGGAATTCAAACTCACCGGCGGAATCAGCGGTTCGATCGGCTTCGACGCCATCACCGTGGCTCTGCTGGGGCGGTCCAAGCCCTTGGGGACGTTCCTCGCAGGTCTCCTGTTCGGCGCTTTCAAGGCCGGCGGCTACCTCATGCAGTCCCAAACCGGGACGCCCATCGACATCGTCCTCGTCGTCCAGTCCGTCATCGTCCTGCTCATCGCGGCCCCACCACTCGTGAGGTCGATCTTCCGGTTGCCCACACCGGTGCTCAAGCGGAAGGAGGCCTGACATGAGCGCTCAGAACACCGCCGCTGCGACACTGGCAGCGAAGTCCTCGGCACAGTCCAAGGCACTGACCCCGATCGCGTGGAAGTTCCCGATCACCTACTCGATCCTGGCCCTCGTCTCGCTCATCTTCTTCGGCCTCATCGGCCGTGACGGAGAGACGACATTCCGGATCGCGACCGGCGGAGACCTCTTCGCCATTCCCGATGTCGTCGTGTCCTCGACCGTAGCCGGACTGGTCCTCTCGCTCATCCTCGTGATCATGGCCGCGGCCTCGATCTACCTCGCCCTGAAGCGGATCACCCTGGCCGGATGGTTCCCGATGGTCTTCGGCATCCTCTTCGTCGTGTCCTTCCTGGCCTGGGCCGGCGGCGGCAGCGGCGGCGTGATCCCCCTGACCACGCTGCTGGCTGGCGCACTGGCACTGTCCGTGCCGCTGATCTTCGGCGCCATGTGCGGGCTCGTCGGCGAACGCTCCGGCATCATCAACATCGCCATCGAAGGTCAGCTGCTGGCCGGTGCCTTCCTCGCCGCAGTCGTCGCCTCGGTGGCCAAGAACCCCTATGCAGGTCTGCTGGCAGCCCCGATCGCCGGCGCGCTGGTGGCTGTGGTTCTCACATTCTTCGCGGTGAAGTACTGGGTCAACCAGATCATCATCGGCGTCGTGCTCAACGTCCTCGTCGTCGGTGTCACCAGCTTCCTCTACTCGACGGTCCTCACACAGAACCCGGGCCTGTGGAACTCCCGGCAGCAGCTTCCCAACCTGCCGGTCCCGCTGCTGTCGGACATCCCCATCCTGGGACGGGTGCTCTTCGACCAGAACATCCTCGTCTACATCATGTACGTCGTCGTCATCGCCCTCCAGATCTTCGTGTTCCGTTCGAAGTGGGGGCTGCGGATGCGGGCCGTGGGCGAACACCCGAAGGCAGCCGACACCGTGGGCATCAAGGTCAACTTCACGCGTGTGCGCAACACCCTCATGGCCGGTGCCATCGCAGGCCTCGGCGGTGCCTTCTTCACCGTCGGCTCAGGCCTGGCATTCGGCAAAGAGATGTCGGCCGGACAGGGATACATCGCCCTTGCGGCGATGATCCTGGGCAAGTGGAACCCGAAGGGCGCCCTGCTTGCTGCCCTGCTGTTCGGCTTCTCCAAGAGCTTGGGCAACACTCTGCAGTCCATCGGAACTCCGGTGGCCAACGAGCTGCTGCTCATGCTTCCCTATATCGTCACGGTCCTCGCCGTTGCCGGTTTCGTCGGCCGGGTTCGCCCACCGGCGGCCGAAGGCGTGCCGTACGTGAAATAACCCAACCCTGAAGAGAGAGGTATCCCCTATGACTTCTGCAGATGTCGAAGCCTCTGAACACGTGTGGAGCGTGGAACCCACCCCCGTTTCGGTCGACGACCTGAGCGAGGACACCTGGTCGCTGCTGCGAGATGAGGCGATGAGAGCGATGCGTCACGCATACGTTCCGTATTCGTCCTATCCCGTGGGCGCGGCAGCACTCGTCGATGACGGTCGAATCGTCAGCGGCGCCAATATTGAGAATGCCTCGTTCGGGGTGACGCTGTGTGCAGAATGCTCACTCGTCTCCGATCTGTTCATGTCCGGCGGAGGCCGGATCGTGGCATTCGACTGCGTCGATGGTGCGGGAGCGACCCTGGCCCCGTGCGGACGCTGCCGGCAGCTCCTGTTCGAACACGGCGGCACCGAGATGATGCTCAACATGCCCAGCGGCAGGGCTCCCATGTCAGTTGTGCTGCCCGATGCCTTCGGACCAGATCATCTGAGCGGTGATGCGCCGGGTGCAGGCTCCGCCAAACACTGACCCCGATATCGCCGAGGTGGCCCCGCGATCCCAGCGCCACCTCGGCGATCGATGGTGACCACCAGAACGGTCATCCCAGTGGCCGGACCTCGGCCGCACCAATGGCTGGTCAATGGTCACTCCAGTGGCCGGGTCATCGGCCACACCCCGAGAACGAAGGACTGACACCGTGAGCGTAGAGGCATTCGATGCCGTCGACGTCATCGCCGCGAAACGCGATGGCCGCACCCTGAGCAGAGAACAGATCGAATGGGTGATCGATGCCTACACTCGCGGTGTTGTCGCCGATGAGCAGATGGCCGCACTGGCCATGGCGATCTTCATCAACGACATGGAACCTCGCGAGATCGCGGACTGGACGCAGGCGATGATCGCATCGGGCGAGCGGATGGACTTCTCATCCCTGTCCCGCCCGACCTCGGACAAGCATTCGACAGGGGGAGTCGGGGACAAGATCACCCTGCCTCTGGCCCCGCTCGTCGCCGTATTCGACGTCGCCGTCCCACAGCTCTCGGGTCGCGGCCTCGGCCATACCGGCGGAACCCTGGACAAGCTCGAGTCCATTCCGGGCTGGCAGGCGGGTCTGAGCAATGAGGCCATCCTCGACCAGCTCGAGGACCTCGGCGCGGTCATCTGCGCCGCAGGCTCCGGCTTGGCTCCGGCGGACAAGAAGCTCTATGCACTGCGCGACACCACCTCGACGGTTGACTGCATTCCGCTCATCGCCTCATCGATCATGTCGAAGAAGATCGCAGAAGGCACCGAAGGACTTGTCCTCGACGTCAAGGTCGGTTCCGGGGCATTCATGAAGGACCTGGCCAAGGCCCAGAAGCTGGCTCGGACCATGGTCGATCTGGGCAAGGCAGCCGGGGTCGAGACCTCGGCGCTGCTCACCGACATGTCCACCCCGCTGGGACTCACGGTCGGCAACGCCCTCGAGGTCCGTGAGTCCGTCGAGGTCCTCGCCGGCGGCGGACCCTCCGACGTCGTGGACCTGACTGTGGCCCTGGCCGAGGAGATGCTGCGTCTGGCAGGCAAGACCGACGTCGATGTGCGTGCCGCCTTGGGCGACGGCCGGGCGATGGACGTGTGGAAGAAGATGATCCGGGCCCAGAACGGTGACCCTGACGCCGCGCTGCCCGTCGCCGAGAACACTGAAGTCATCACTGCGCCTGCGTCCGGCGTCCTCAGTCGGCTCGATGCGTTGTCCGTGGGAGTCGCCTCCTGGCGCCTCGGTGCCGGACGAGCACGTAAGGAGGACCCGGTCCAGGACGTGGCCGGCATCGAACTCCACGCCAAGCCTGGTGACACCGTTGCCGAAGGCCAGCCGCTGATGACTCTGCACACAGCGACTCCTGAACGCTTCGCCCGAGCGATCGAATCTCTCGAGGACGCTGTCGAAATCGGAGACGACCTCGGCACGGTCTCCGCGTCGATCGTGCTAGAGAAGATCACCTGAAGCACCGATTCGTTGCATCACCGCAGTACCAACTCACGCAACCCAAACTCACACAGCACCATCCACCTTGGAGGATTACCATGACCAGCAGAGCCGAAGTCGCAGCGATCATCGATCACACACTGCTCAAGCCCGAAGCCACTCCTGCTGATGTGGAGGCACTCGTGACAGAGGCGAAGGACCTCGGCGTGCTCGCGATCTGCGTCTCCCCGTCGATGCTTCCCGTCACCGATCCCGGTGAGCTGGTCGTGGCCACCGTCGTCGGTTTCCCCAGCGGTCAGGTCAAGCCTGAGATCAAGGCCGCCGAGGCTGCCCAGGCCGTCTCCGATGGTGCCGACGAAGTCGACATGGTCATCAATATCGGCCAGGCCATTGCTGGTGACTTCGATGCGATGGAGGCCGATATCCGCGGGGTCGTCGACGCCAGCGGCAGCGCCCTGGTCAAGGTCATCATCGAATCTGCAGCGCTCAGCGACGACCAGATCGTCGAAGCCAGCCGCCGCGCCGAGGCTGCAGGGGCAGGCTTCGTCAAGACCTCCACAGGCTTCCATCCCGCAGGCGGAGCCAGCGCACACGCGGTCTCACTGATGCGCGAAACCGTGGGTGATCGCCTCGGCGTCAAGGCCTCCGGCGGAATCCGCACCGTCGACGCTACAGAAGAGATGATCGCTGCAGGAGCCTCACGTCTCGGACTGTCCGGATCCGCTGCGATTCTTGGCGGGCTGTCCTGAGAGAGTCCTTCTCTGGGGAGTCTGGGAGCAGTTCAGACTCCTAGGGCGCTTTTCCTACAGTCGAGGTCAGATTGAGTTGGTTGCAGAGGCTGTTGCCGAATATGTGGTGCGTGTATGTCAACGGCGGCGCGGGCCGGTATTGAGACAATGAACCATGGCAACTCGATACCGTCCCGTGATCAGCAGTTCCTCCTGCCCCCGGACATGCGCGAATGGCTCCCCGAGCACCATTTGGTGTGGGTCATCGAGGCACTGGTGGGTGACCTAGAGACGAGCGCATTCACGAAACGTCGACGCCGCGCCACTACAGCATCGCGTGCTGGCCAGCCAGGCTATGACCCGGATATGCTCCTCGTGCTGTTGCTCTACGCCTACAGTGTTGGCCAACGGTCTTCGAGGGGTATCGAGAAACTGTGCGGGACTGACATCGCGTTCCGAGTCGCCTGTGCTGGTGACATCCCTGATCACACCGTGATTTCACGGTTTCGTGCTGACAATATTGAAGCATTTTCCGATCTGTTTGCGCAGGTATTGGCCGAGTGCGTGCGCGCGGGGATGGGCAACGTCGGAGTCATCGCCATCGATGGTACGAAGATCGCGGCGAATGCCTCGATCGATGCGAACCGGAAAGAGCCCTACCTTCGTCGTCTCATTGACGAGATCACGGACGAGGCCGAAGCTGCCGACAATGACGATGCCCTGCTTGGCGACGATGACGACGATGATGAAACCGCACGGAAAGCGGTGATCTACAACGCGTCGCGGTTAGACCGGGCAAAGGAGTGCGTTGAGTCATTCGACGAAGGCAAGGACAATGTCACCAGCACGCCCATTCGACGAGCTGAAGACGTCCTCGACAGGCGCCAGCACCGCTACCAACGCATGTATGACCAGCAGTTGAAGAAGTACGAAGGTTGGCGTGCCAGTCCCGATCGTGATCGTCGCAAGCCGTGCATGCATCCGGATGAACTGATGCTGTTGAAGAAACGATGGGCCGTCATCGAGGAAAGCAAAACACGGATACAAGCGCTGAAGGACAAGACGTTTGCGCAGCGAACGGGACAGGCAAGCCGACGTAATCTCACTGATCCGCAGTCACGGTTGATGAAGGCCCGGACAGGATTCGTGCAGGGCTATAACACGCAGTTCGCGGTATCAGATGACCACGTTATCGTCGCGGCTGAGGTCTTTACCGACGCGGTTGATGTTCATTTGTTTGAACCGATGCTTCGAGCCACAGACCGGGAGCTGAAGGCTGCGACCGGTGGTCAGGGTTCGGTCGGTGTGGTGTTAGCTGATGCGGGATATCACTCGAAAGAGAACCTTGCTGTAGATGGTCCCGACCGATTGATTTCTGACCGCAAGGCACGCATACTCGCCGCGGGTGTAGTGAGTGAGACGTCGCAGTATCCGCTGGTGCAGGCCATGCGCGAGAAATTAGCGACTGAGGAAAATATGCAGTTGTATCGGCGGCGGGCAGCGTTGGTCGAGACGATCAATGCCTGGGTTAAAGAATGGTTAGGGATGCGGCGATTGAGTATGCGCGGGCACGTGAAAGCTATTGGCGAGGTCAAACTCATCGCCGCGGTCATCAATATCTTGAGGTTGCACAGCCGCCAGGCAGGAGCACTGCCCGCGGGCTGATCTTCCCGCGAGGCTGCGGACTGCATAGATTCGGACTGTCAGTGGTCTCTTACCCACCGGAGCTGGGATCACCACACCAAATGAGTAAGGTAAGTCACTGAAAGCCCGCGATCGTCGAGGCTAGGACGGGGATGACTACTACGCACCGATGTTTGCTTCCTGCTCGTAACCATTGAGGCCCACCCCCACATATTCGGCAACAGCCTCTGCAACCCACTCAATCTGACCTCGACTGTATGCTTCCCGGCCACGGCTCGGAACCATCAGAGTCCGAAGAAGGTCTTGAGTTCGGTGCTGATGGTTGTCAGGCGCTCCTTGAGCGCAGGCTGGAGTGCTGCACTCGCCGAGGCGGTCGTGACCCTCAGCCCTGCAGCAGCGACCGCGCGCTGATCGGCGGCGGCAGCGGCTGCGAGTCCTTCAGGGTCGGCGACGACCTCGAGATAGCATTTGAGCTTCGGTTCGGTACCCGAAGGACGGACGATCACGCGTGAGTTCGCCTCGGAGAGCAGCAGAATGCCATCGGTGGGAGGCAGCCCATCATAACCCTGCGACAGATCATGAACCTCGGTGACAGGGGAGCCGGCCAACGTCGCCGGCGGGTTCTCCCGCAGCTTCGACATGGCCGCTGCGATGAGGCTGACGTCGTCGAGGCGGAAGCTCAGCGGAGCCGTTGCGAAGTATCCGTCGCGGTTGCGGATCCGATCGAGTTCGGCATCGATGCTCGAACCCGCCTCTTTGAGGCGTGAGGCCAGGGCCGCAAAGGTCACGGCAGTTGAGATTCCATCCTTATCCCTGACCGCACCCGGGTCGACGCAGTAGCCCAAGGCCTCTTCGTAGCCGAAGACCAGGTCGGGGACACGGGAGATCCACTTGAAACCCGTGAGGGTGTTGGTCGCGGTGAATCCATGGCTTTCGGCCGCGGCAGCCAGACCCCGGGAGGAGACGATCGAGTTCGCGAACACCGGTGAGGAGACATCAGCAGCGGCGCCTGCTCCTGCAGAGTCCTCGGCCACCTGCTGCCTCGAATGGTGAGTGTCCCGGGCCAGACGAGTCGCGATGTCTTCGCCGAGGAGGAGGCCCACCTCGTCGCCGGAGAGCTGGCGGAAACCGGCTGCCAGCGAGGCATCCGGGATGGCCGCTGAGAACCTGTCGGCATCGGGGTCGTTGGCGATGATGAGGTCGGCGCCGACCTCCTTGGCCAAGGCATACGACTCATCGAGGGCTCCGGCCTCTTCCGGGTTCGGGAACGTGACCGTCGGGAAGTCCGGGTCGGGTGCCTGTTGCGAGGGCACCGGATGCACGTTCGTGAAACCGGTACGAGCCAGGGCCGCCTCGGCGACGGAGGCTCCGACACCGTGCAAGGAGGTGTGCACGATGGTCAGGTCGGCGCTCGAATGCACACCCAGGGCACCGATGCGAGCCAGGTAGGTCTCGACGATCGTCGCATCCAGGTGCTCCCACCCGGATTCGGCACGAGGCACCGAGGCCACAGATTCGACTGCCGTGATCTGCTCGGCGATGAGAGCATCGGCGGGACTGACGATCTGAGCACCGGCACCTGCCTCAGCGGCGGAAGGGTCGGACTCGATGGCCTGCAGCGGACGCTGACCGAGGTAGACCTTGTAGCCGTTGTCGGCGGGCGGGTTGTGACTGGCGGTGACCATGACTCCGGCGTCGGCCTGCAGATGAGACAGCGCGAATGCCAGCAGCGGTGTCGGCAGCTGATCGGGCAGCTGGATGGCGGTACCGCCGGCCGCCGTGACGACTGCGGCTGTGTCGGTCGCGAAGTCTGAGGACTTGTAGCGGGCATCGCATCCGATGACGACAGTGAATCCCTCGCCCACCGTGTTCAGGAGGAAACGGGAGAGACCTGCTGCGGCTCGGATGACGACAGCACGGTTCATCCGGTTGGGTCCGGCCGCGATCTCTCCACGCAGGCCTGCGGTGCCGAAGGCCAGGGGTCCTGCGAAACGATCCTCGAGGTCGGCTATCGCCGCCGCATCACCGGCCTTCGCCGCGCCAAGGATGTTTCTCAGCGTGGTCGCTGTCTTCTGATCGGGGTCATCGGCAATCCACGCCTCAACGATGTCGGCGTCGAAGCCGTTGGTGAAGCGATCGGCTACTTCGGTCATATCTGTCCTTGTCCAGTGCTGTCGGGGAGGGGAATGCGGGTGGCAAGAGCTGTGCTGTCGCGTCGGGGGAGCGCTGGTCGGTTCACTCAGCGCGGCAGATGTCGCTCAGAGCTTCGAGACGATGTCGGCGAGCAGCTGCGAGATCCGCGGGGCGGCGGCGACGCCGGCCTCGATGACCTCGGCATGGGAGAGCGGGGTCTCCTGGATGCCGGCTGCCAGGTTCGTCACCAGGGAGATTCCCATGAGTTCCAGACCGGCCTGACGTGCGGCGATGGCCTCCAACGAGGTGGACATTCCGACGAGGTGCGCGCCGAGGACTCCGGCCATGCGCACCTCGGCGGGAGTTTCGTAGTGGGGCCCGCGGAACTGAGCGTAGACGCCTTCGTCGAGGCTGGGGTCGATCTCCTTGGCGATGGCGCGCATGCGCGGGGAGTACAGGTCGGTGAGGTCGACGAAGTTCGCACCTTCGATGGGGGAGGTGCCGGTGAGGTTGAGGTGGTCGGAGATGAGGACCGGGGTGCCGGCGGCCCAATTGCGATTGAGCCCTCCGCAGCCGTTGGTGAGCACCAGGTTCTCGCAGCCGGCGGCAGCGGCGGTGCGGACTCCGTGGGCCACAGCGCGCACGCCCTTGCCCTCGTAGTAGTGGGTGCGGGAACCGAGGACGAGAGCGTGCTTGCCGCTGGCTTCGATCCGAATCGTGCGCAGGGTGGCGCCGTGGCCCTCAACTGCGGGCGCGTGGAAGCCGGGAACTTCGGCGGCCGAGATCTCGCTGATCGTCTCGCCGAGGAGCTCCGCTGCTCCGCCCCATCCCGAACCGAGAACGAGAGCAATGTCATGGGCCTCGATGCCGGCTTTGGAGTTGATGGTCGTGGCCGCGGCGCGGGCGGCGGCGGTAGGATCGCTTAAGTCAGTCATGACGCCAAGATTATCAAGTTCTCGACCCGTTCAAGGAGCGCACACAATGCCGATCAGAGACCTGACCGATGGTGACGACCTGCGGTTGAACGAGGTGTTCGCCGACGCCGATACGCCGGCCGCTCATATGGCCAGGTCCCTGTTCCGTCCCTCCTCGGATTCACCCCTGCTGCGATCCGTCATCGCCGAGGTGGTGCCCGAGGTGCCCGTCGGTGCTGCCGCGATCGCACAGTCCCCGCTTCACCCCTACCGGGCGTGGGCCCACGTCGAGGTCGCCAGCGAGGAACAGGGCCACGGTCAGGGACGAGAACTCTTCGAAGCAGTGTGTGCCGACACCGTCGGGACTGCCCTGGAAGGACTTGACCTGCGCACACGTGTACAGGCCGGGAGCCCAGGTGTGGGATTCGCACAGGCCCTCGGCTTCGCACCGCTGACGACGACACGGGTGATCAAGGTCGCCGCCGGTGCGCTGCCGCCCAGCGGAGGTGGACGTGCCGAAGACCTTGAGATCGTGGCCACCGGATCAGTCAAGCTCACGAAGGCCTTCCTCGCGTGGTACACCGCCGTGAACAAGGACGACGCTGTCGGTCCGCTGACGATCGGTCAGGTCAACAACGCGTTCCTCTCCGAAGCCGCTGGTGCCCATGGTGCCGCACTGCTCAACGGTGAAGCCGGCTCGTCCGACGACTCTGGACTCAGCGCCTTCGCCGTCTCCTACGCTCGCGAAGCCGACCAGACTGGTGTCGAGATCACGGATGCCATGCCGGCACCAGGCGATGACGAAGAGGCCCCCACTGAACTCATCATCGGGTCGATGTTCGAAACCCGCGAGGAAGCCGCCGACACCACGAGCGAGCTGTTCAGGGCAGCGATCGCTGACGCCGAGCTTCTCCTCGCCCGACTCTCTGTCGATGCCGACGTCGTCCTCGAAGTCACAAGTGGCATGCCGGTGGTCTCCGCATTGGCCGACCGACTCGTCGAAGCCGGCCAGGCGAGCGAACTCTACCGCTACGAAACACTCACGGGTCCTCCTGCCGACCCTCGTTGAGTCGAGACTGCTGCCGGGAGAATCTGAGAGAAGGTAGGACACCTGTGTCTTCGGCTGACAGTGGGAGCAGAGAGTCGATCACCCGTGACAATCTCACAGAGAACGTGGGTCTGCGCAGGGGATTGACCGCCCGGCACATCCGCTTCATGGCTTTGGGTTCGGCCATCGGCACGGGGCTGTTCATGGGGTCCTCGGAGTCGATCCAGGCCGCAGGTCCGCCCGTGCTGGTGGCCTACATCATCGGCGGTGCCGCCGTCTTCATGGTGATGCGTGCGCTGGGCGAAATGCTGGTCCGCCACCCCGTCTCGGGATCCTTCGGCCAGTTCGCATCGCACTATCTGCACCCATTCGCCGGTTTTCTCGTCGGCTGGACCTTCGTCTTCGAGATGATCCTTGTCGCAGTCTTCGACGCCACCGCCATCGGCGTGTACATGGGCTTCTGGTTCCCTGGAGTTCCGCGCTGGACCTGGGTGCTGGCCGTCGTGCTCTTCATTGCCGCCATTAACATGATCGGCGTCAAGGTCTTCGGTGAGCTGGAGTTCTGGTTCGCGCTGATCAAAATCGTCGCGATCATCGCCCTCATCGCGGCCGGCGTGGCCATCATCATCTTCGGTTTCGGCATCGCCGACCACAATCAGATGGGTCCGCGTGCACTGTTCGACCACGGGGGTGTGTTCCCGCACGGACTCTGGGGTCTCCTCTCATCATTCACGATCGTGATGTTCGCCTTCGGCGGCATCGAGATCATCGGAGTCACCGCCGGCGAGGCGCAGAACCCGAAGAAGGTGCTGCCGGCCGCCATCAACTCGGTGCCGGTGCGCATCCTGCTCTTCTATGTGCTCACCCTCGGCGTGATCATGTGCATCCTGCCCTGGAACCAGGTCACCTCGGAGATCAGCCCCTTCGTCGCGATCTTCGACTCCGTCGGCTTCAACGCGGCAGCCGCCATTCTCCAGGTTGTGCTCATCACGGCGGCGCTCTCGGCCATCAATGCCGATATCTTCGGTGCCGGTCGGATGCTCCACGGTCTGGCGGAACAGGGGCAGGCACCGCGTTCCTTCGCCCACACCACCCGCAACGGAGTGCCGGTGATGACAGTGATCACGATGATCGTGGCCCTGCTCGTCGGCGTGCTCCTCAACTACCTCTACCCCGACCAGGCCCTGTTCCTGCTCGGCGCATTGGCGACGTTTGCGACGGTATTGGTGTGGCTGGTCATCCTCGCGGCTCATCTTCGGATGAAACGGGTGCTGGTCCAGGAGAACCGACTGCGCAGTGAGTTCCCGATGCCGCTGTGGCCCGTGGGGTCCTGGGTCACGGTGGCATTCATCCTCTTCGTCATCGTCATGGTCGGAATCGTGCCCGATTCCCGTCCGGCACTGTGGGTGGGTGTTCTCTGGGTCGGGGCGCTGTGGCTGTGCTATTTCGCCTTCGTCCGGGGTGAGGGCCGCCGACCCTACCAGCTCATCGATCACACCGAGCCGCTATTCGCAGGCGGGCACAACGAGAGTGCTGACTGACCGTCAGCTCGAATCGCGATCGGTCAGGCGAACTCCACCGTGAGATCAGCGGTTCTCTCCGCTGAGAAGAGCCTCACTGCCTGAGTTCGCTGCTCGGTGACGAGCCACGCTGTCCCCGGATCCCCGTCGAGTGGCGGCAGCCTGAGCAGACCCAGATTGCTGAGGTCCTGCCTACTGTGGGCCCCGAGGATCAGCATCGGCCCCAGGCCCTGCACCTTAGCCAGAGGGGAACCGTAGCCGGGAGCGAAGCGCACCGGCATCGTCACGACATGCAGGCCACCGTCGAGGAGATCGAAGGCGTCCGGTTTCGTCTCCAGATGCGCGTCGTCATGGACCGTGAGCGCCTGACTGCTGGCTGTTGCTGCAGCGGAGCATGTCTGCTGCAGCATGTCTGCGGTCGCACTCTTGCCAGACTGCGGTGATCCTCTGACACTGAGAACCTCTCCGTCACGGACCGGATTCCACACGACGAGCGTCCCGAAGGGGTCGACTCCCAGCGGGATCCCCGTGCTCGCCGGATCCAGTCGCGCGGCCACGTGTCCCGGCGCCTCCGTGAGTCCCGGTGCCGCCACGTGTCCTGGTGCCGCCGTGAGTCCGCGCCAGCGTGGTCCGAAGCTTTCGCGCCCGTCATCGGCGTCGTCCGCCCGGGCGATATTCTGCCGGTGCGGCACCAGCTGCACATCGGCGCCGTCACCGCTGGCTTCCTGCGCACTGGGGCCGACGAGCACTGCCCTGTATTCGGGCCATGTTCCGACGAACCGCTGCCGAGACAGTCCGACGCTGAGTCCATCACCTCCTGCACCGGGCGGGAAGATCACCTGTGATGTGAAGGCCGCGCTTGTGCTCGTAGACGTACGGCATCCGGCCAACAGGAACGTCAACCCCAACCCAGATCCGTGTTTGAGCAGCCGTTCCGTCTCGGCGGCCATCTGGTGGTCCATGGAGTCGATGAACTCATTCCAGTTGCTGCAGACAATGATCGTGGCCGGCAGGTCTGCGCCGGTGGGACCGTCTCCTCCTGCAGGAGTACGGTGCAGATGGTCGAGGATCGTGTGGAACCGCCATCCGGTGTCCATTCCGCAGGTGACTTCGGCCCAACCCATAGACGCTGCAATGCGTCCCAGCGCCACGATGCGGTGAGTCGCAGCGGCACTGGACGCCATTTGTCGCATGACTGACGTGATGACATCAGGATCGGTGCCGACGATGATGGTCGAGCCATCGACAGCAGGAGAATATGACCAGGTGCTCTGCTTCTGGTGGCTAGGAATGTCCACGATCCCGGTCACCGTCGTGCCCATCACCCCCGGAACATTCTCTTCTGAGCCACCCTCACCAGCCCACGATGAGAGCAGCACAGGGACATTCTCAGGATCGGGCAGTGGTGGGAGAACCACAGGACGAAGTTGATGAGGCGAGAGCTGCGATCGGTCGCCGGCCTCACGATGGGCCTGTTGGAGATTGCCGACACGGATTCCGTTGACGCTGTGTTGGGTGGGAAGACCTCGGCCGGGCTCCCACGGTCGGAGACGAGGCCGATGACGCACCTCGGCGGAGGCAGAAGTGGAGGTGGGGACCGCGACCCGGAACTCGACGACCGACGAACCCGAGTCGAGGCACGCCGCTCCCGGTCTGTCCGGCGGCAGATGTGCGGCATCGTTGACTCCGATGACGTCGAAGGAATCGGCGTCCTCGCGCACGCGCAGGCACACCCTGATGTTGATATTGGCTTTCATCTGTCCGGTGACGACGCCGAGCGGGCGCTGCGTGGCGAGGATCAGATGCACTCCCAAGGACCGGCCCAGCGCTGTCAGGTGCTCCAGCAGATCAGCTGCCTTCGGATGGGTCGCCATGAGTGCGTGGAATTCGTCGATGACGACAACCAGCCTCGGCGGGGGATCGTAGAGTTCGAGGACATCGGAGCATCCGTGATCGGCCAAGAGCCGTTCGCGTCGGGTGATCTCGGCCCGGACGGAGACCAATGCGCGGAAGGCCGCTGCCGAATCGAAATCATCGAGGACGCTGTCCGTGTGCGGCAGATCCTCCAACGGGGCAAATGTCGCCCCACCCTTGAAATCGATGAGGACGAACGTCAGCCGCCGAGGTGGGTGTTCCAGGGCCATTGCAAGCAGCCAGGTCTGGAGCAGAATGGATTTCCCGCTGCCGGTCGTGCCCGCCACGAGGGCGTGGGGACCGTCGTTGAAGAGGTCGAGGGTGACGTCCCCGTCGTCTCCGCGTCCGATCGTCACCGGCCCGGGAGGAGTTCGTGCCCAGCGGTGGCGAATGGCTTGTCGCCCGTCATCGTAGAGGTCGCCGAGGCCGTGGTTCGGCAGCCTCTCGGCCCCGGTTCTGCTCACCTGCCGTTGGTCGAGGGTGAGGTACCGGCCGGGTGGCATGAGTGCGGCGATGAGCGTTCTGCCCGGCACTGGGCCGTCTGCTGCCGATGAGTCGTCGGTGCGTGCCTGGGCCAGACTGCCCAGGGACAGCGAGATCGATGCGGTGGGCGCAGGTGCGTGCAGCTGCAGCGTCGTCGGATTCTGGTCGGATAACCGCACGCCGATCGTCGACTCGCTTTGGTCATTGTGGTCGAAGCGGCTTCCCTGCAGTTCCGGCAGTCGTAGCAGTTCAGGAGAGGGGCGCCAGTCGTAGCTGGAGTCGGCCAACCAGGACAGGGCCATGCGACGCAGCTGTTCGTGATCGCCTGTGACAGTCACCGAGGTTGTGCGCGGGTCGATGCGAAGCGGCACATCGTCGATGATGACCGCTCCATCGAAATGGTTGGTGCCCTCGCGGAGTTCATCGGCAATCGTGATGGGGCTGCGAGCAGATCCGAAGCCGAGGCACAGACCCGAACTGGTCTGCAGCCAGAGTCTGTGTTCGGCGACCACAGTGTCCAACCTCTGCCGTGCTGTCTCGACCGCTGCTCGTCGGTCGATGACACATCGGGCGCAATCGCGGACGTACCGACGTTTCTCCATGACATAGGCGACGTATCCGGAGATGGGTGCGGAGACGCTGAAGAGGAGGAACCACCACATTTCGGTGACGAGCGCGAGTACTCCGCCGATGGCGATGGGGATGAGGAACGCCCACCATTGGGGAGGTTTCGCGGGGCGAGGGTCGTCGATGGCCGCGGGCGCCACGTGTGTGGGCTCGCGCCCGGTGCTGGTGGAGGCTCGAGGAAGGGGAGGTCGTGAGCGGGCTTCACTGGCCTGGGTTCTGGCAGGGGAGGTTGGTGCGAAGATCGTGGTGCCCAACGACGAGAACGGCTGCTCTCTGGCAGGACCCAGCTCCAGTCGCGCCGGCTGGCGGGACATGCAGGGGTCGACGATGGTCAGACAGTCGGGATGGCTGATGCGGCTGAGCAGAGGGGAGCGGGGGTCGATGCCGATCGTGAACCCCGAATCGGGCCCCGCGAGCACTGAGACGGAAGCAGATCCGGATCCGCGACAGAGAGGGAACACTCCGAGAACTGTGACAGGGTTCAGCGACTGCCACCGCCCCCAAGCCATGGATCTCACCATGGTCTCCGGGTTCTCTCGTGTTCCGGAGTCCCTCGGCAGTCGGTTGCCTGCGACGAGGTCGGCCGAGGTCAGGACAGGACCGAAGACGGTGCGAAATACCTCAAGGACTGGCAGCTCAGAGTCTGCCTCGATCACATCGGTGCGAATGTTCGCGTTTGCGTCGATGCGATGAATGAGGCCGAGCGTGTTCATGCTCTCAGGATCACGAGCTGTGCCGCACCGGGCAAGGAGTTCTCACGCCCCTGTGGACAAGAAGCCTGTGTCCACAGGCTATTCGAGCAGAAGTGGGGGAGACATCAACAGGAGAACACGTCGGAGTCGTTGGATTGGAGCCTCACGAAATGCGCAGCGAACCACGAGCGTATGCGGTGGCCTGCAGCTCGATGAGGTCGGGGACGAAACGTGACAGCAGCGCGGGCGTGTAGTCGGCATGCAGACGGATCACGACCGAATGCTGCCCGTCCGCATCGGCGCTGAGCTCCACATTGTGCAGCCCCTGCGGGGTCGGCACCGCGGCGACATAGCGACTGGCGGCCCGTTTCGCCGCAGGGGGTGAGAACACGAGGCCGGGCTCACTGCCGGGAGCCGGTTCGAACGAGTCGGAGGCGGCCAGCGCCGCAGAATCCGCCACGCTCTGCAATTCCCGTCTGGTCATGTGGAGATCCGTCAGCGCTGCGATGAGGAAGGCCAGCAGCAGGGCGATGACGACGAAGCCGATCGCCAATGGAGTGATCGACCCTTCATCGGCGTGGCCCCGGTGCTGCTTTTGCGCCATCTCAGGCCTCACCCGCGGTGGCGACGACATCCGTGTGAGTGGCACGAAGAGTGATGTGCGGGGAATGATTGGTGCCGAAGATGAGCGGGAACCCGGGCAGAGACACCTTCGTCTCGACCCGTGCGGTGATGAGGGAACCTGCCTGTCCACAGGGTCCAGAGCATGAGTAGTCGATGGTGATGGGGACACCGGTGAGTCCGAAATCGGTGAAATGCATGTCGGCAACCTGGTGGGCCCTGCGTTCGGAGGGGTCGGCATCGCGGGCGGCGATCCGGGAGGCCGAGATCGCCGTCGACGTGGTGGCATAGCTGGCGGCCTGTAGCTGGGAGATCGCGAGCATGAGATAGACGACGGGGATGAGCAGCACGATCGAGGCGAAGATGAATTCGATGACGGCGGTTCCCGCATCGGGGTGCTCCTCCGGCATCTGCTCGTCAGTCTCAGTCACTGTCGACGTCCTCAGCGATGGACCGTCCGCTCAGATCCCACACCTCGGCGGGGCCCCACAGGCCGAGGACGGGCAACGGCGTCGCCACTCGGACCTCGACGACGTCGACCTCCCCGCGCTTCACCGTTGTGACGGTGATCGACTGAGCGTAGCGCTCGCCCACGGACACGGTGATGAGCTCGGAAGCCAGGCGTTTGCCGTCTGCCATTGACTGATCAGCGAGGCTGGCTTGGCGGGCACCGGCGATGGCCGAATCGATGACGGTGTTGCGGACGTGGATGACCAGACCGATCTGCAGGGTCCCGGCCAGCACAAGGGCCAGGAGCGAACCGATGAGGGCGAACTCGGCGATCGCGGAACCGGAATCAGCCCGAGCTTCGCGCTCCTGGTGACTCACCCGGCGCCCCTGACCTTGTTCATCGCGTCCTGGAACATCGAGGTGAAGGCTTCGCCGGCCAATGCCCACAAGGCGACGACCAAACCTGCCGTCATCAGCGTGATGAGGACCCAGCCGGGAACGTCACCGCGGTCGGGTCGGTCGCCTCGGCGCTCACCTCGGCGGGCTGGGTCATCAGTTGAGAGGCCGACGACGAACACAGCGAATCGGTTCATCAGGTGGTGGAACATGGTGTCTCCTTCTGCGGTGCAATCGGTTTGCGGGGTGATCAGATGGTGAGGCGATCAGACGGTGACGGGACCGGGCTGAGAGCGCGTCTGCTCAGGTCATGGACTCAGGTCATGGGCTCAGGTCGAGGACGGTGAGTGAGGGAAAGACAGCGAAGATGACGGTCACCGGGAGTACAAATACGACGACCGGCACCAACATTCCGATCTCCTTCTTTCCCGACAGCTCGAGCAGACGGCGGCGTGACTGTTCCCGCACATCGGCAGCTTGGGCACGGAGGACCTCCGCCAGCGGGGTTCCGCGGGTCATCGACACGGCCAGACCGTCGACGAACTGAACGATCTCGGGGATGGCGATCCTGGTGGCCATCGAGTCGAGCGCATCGACGAGTGGTGTCCCGGTTCTCGTCGTCGCCAGGGCTGTGCGCAGCTCATCGATCAGGTCTCCCGAACAGGTGCGGCACACTCGTTCGAGTGCTTCGACGATTCCCTCACCAGCGGTGATGGACAGTGCAAGGAGTTCGGCGACGGTGGGGAACTCTGCGAGGACACGCGACTCGTGACGGGCGATGGCTTGGCTCAGGCGCCAGTCGTTGGCGATGTGTCCGGCGATGCCCCCGCTGATGATGAGAACGACGGTGACAACGGGGGAGAAGCCGCGTTGTGCCGAGAGCAGTCCGGCCACGCATCCGGCGGCGATCATTCCTGCCAGAATGCTCAGAACCTGATTGATTCGGAAGCGTTCCAGAGACGCACCCCCGCCGAGGCGGTTGATCCGCAGGTTCAATGTTGCGTCGGTGGTGATCCGGGATGTCACCCACATGGTGGCGCCGAACGTGGCGGACTTGAGCAGTCCCAGCAGCCCCTCCTTGCGGGGAGTCGGCGGAGCGTAGATGTCGACCAGTGATTCCTGGTCTCGCAGATACGGTGCGATGCGAGATGACAGCGTTGGTCGGCGCAGAGGCGGCAGGGAGAGGACGAAGACACAGAGTGCGAGCCCGTTGAAAGCCCCGAGGGCAAGGATCGTGAGCGGATCGGTCAGCGCGCTCACAGCACCTCACTGCCCTCGGCCGAACGGCGGAACGACGAGGAGGACAGGGACGATCCTTCGATGACACGGGGCTCTTGCGGGAGCCTGCCGATCCGCTTCATCGCCTGATATGCCAGCAGCGAGACGACGAATCCGGAGGCGAGGAGAAGCAGACCGGTCTGGGAGTTGTAGGCAGCCGCTGTCTCTGGCCGGGTCGACAGGAACGCGAGCACCACCCAGGGAGCGGCCACCGCCAGACGGGCACCGTTGACGGTCCACTGCTGCCGGGCGGAGAGTTCATTGCGGGTGCGTGCATCGTCGCGGACGAATTGGGCGAGTGCTCGCAGCATCGTGCCGAGGTCACTTCCGCCGACCTGCCTGGTCACGCTGAGCGCGACGACGATCCGGTCCGCCACAGGGTCGGCGCTGACCTGGCGGAAGCGTTCGAGTGCGATGGCGAATGAACCGCTGGCTCGATATTCCTCGGCGAAGACCTCGAACAGCGGTCGCAGGGGTTCGGGCCCCCGGTGGGCCAGCGAACTCAGAGCCTCGGGCAGCGACAGGCCGGCGCGCACACCGGAATTGAGATGGTCGAGGGTCTCGGGCCACAGTTCGCGGCGCATCACCTGTTTGCTCCGAGCACGATGTTGGAGCAGTCTGTGCGGCAACCATGAGGCGAAGAGACCGAAGCACGAGGCGATGGCCCATGAGCCGGTGAGGACGGTGGCGACGACGACAACGACGATGAAGACGGACACGGAGATGAGGATGATGTGGCCCGGGTGCAGCCGTGGGAAGCCGGCCCCGGTGAGCATATCGTCGAGTTCGCGTACCCATCGTCGCTGCACCCGTCTCTTCGACTGTCTCTGCCACAGCGACATCCACAGCAGGAAGAGACCGGCGCCGAAGCACGCGCCGATGAGAAGACTGAACTGGGAATAGCTCATGCGGCTTCCAGAATGGAATGGAGATCCTTGCCGATGGCGGAGAACCGTTCGCCGAGGTGGCCGAACCCCTGTCCGCGAACCAGCTGTCCCTGCGGCGAATGGAAGATCGTGTCGAGTTCGACGACGTCGCCTTCGACGCCACCGGGGACGGCGCAGATCTCACTGACGAGACGGGTCCCATTCGCATCACGTCGCAGGTGGACGACCACGTCGATGCTCACCGCCACGGTGGGGACGACAAAAGACGAGGAGATGTTGGCCCCGGCCAGAAGCGGCAGAGTGCAGATCTTCGTGATCGCGGCGCGGGCAGAGTTCGCGTGGATCGTTCCCATGCCGGGCAGCCCCGAATTCAAGGCCACGAGCAGGTCGAGGCTCTCGGCCTCACGGACCTCCCCGACGATCATGCGGGTCGGTCGCATGCGCAGAGCCTCCTTGACCAGAGAGCGTAGGGTGACCTCGCCGGTACCCTCAAGAGACGGTTGGCGACACTGCATCGGAACCCAGTCGCGGCTGGGCAGGTTGAGTTCGAAGACCTCTTCACAGGAGATGATGCGCTCTCGGGCGGGAATGGAACCGGCCAGAGCATTGAGCATGGTGGTCTTGCCAGCCTGAGTTGCCCCGGAGACTAAGATATTCGCACCGCTGGCTACTGCCGCATCAAGGAATCTGGCGGCCGCCGGGGTCAGGGATCCCTGGGCGACGAGGCCGGCGAGGTTCCGCGGGCGCTGAATGAATTTGCGAATGTTGACCGCAGGAAAGGAACGGGTGATATCGGGCAGGACGACATGGAGTCGGGAGCCGTCGGGAAGCATGGCATCGACGAATGGCTGTGATAAGTCGACCCTGCGACCCGAGGTGCGCAGCATTCTCTCGATGAGATCGTCGAGTTCACCTGCGGTCAGTTTCGTCGTCGTCAGCTGATGGAGCCCGTCGATGGCGATGAAGACTTCGCTGGGGGAGTTGACCCAGATCTCTTCGACCCGGGGATCATCGAAATAGTCCTGCAGCGCACCGAAGCCCGAAAGCTGGTTGTCGATGGAGCGAAACGTGGCTTCCTTGTCTTCCAAGGGCGGAAGATCCGCGACCAGGCTGCGTTCGTCGTACTCAGAGATGACGGTGCGAATGACCTCTCGTGAGCGTTGCATATCGGCGCGAGGGTCCACATCGAGGTCTCTGATCCTCTTATGAACTTCGCTCTTGATGACCTCGGTGGCTTCCACATTGAACCCCTGGCGTCCAGAATACGAATCATATTTCCAACAGCTGGATTTGTTTTTAACCTATATGTAGTCGAATCAAGAATCCAGTGATTCCTCGAATCTGTGGATAACTCTCTTCATGATGGGAAAATGTCATACCTGTAGTTTCAGCACGAAGATTCCGGGTCGACTCGCCACTGCATTCGCATTGCACATTCCCGCAATCGGGTATAGATTCTCATCACTGTTGCAGTGGCTTTCCGCTCAAGCCTCGCGCACTACGGACCGCGTCACCGGCGGGATGACTTGATCTCCTGCCGGTGGCGCTAAATTGTGCCGGTGCCCACCCGATCCCGCGCCGAGGTGGTGCGACATTGGCGCCGGTCGTCGCTGGGGTCAGGGGCGAGGATTCAAGCCTGAGGGCCGCGATGCACTAGGCTTGACTCATTATGGCCATTGATTATTCTGCTGAAATCGCCAACCTCCGTCAGACCTACAAGGCGATCCTGGACGTGTCTGATCTGGACAACCTTCGCTCCGAGGTCGCCGAGATGACGGAGCAGGCATCGGCGCCGTCTTTCTGGGACGATCCGGACTCGGCGCAGAAGATCTCGGCCACGCTCTCGCACAAGCAGGGAACCCTGGAGAAGCTCGAGAAGTTCGGTGAACGCATCGACGATGCCGAGCTGCTCATCGAGATGTCCGAGGACGAGGGCGATGAGGACTCGAAGGTCGAAGCCGAGCGTGACCTCAAGAAGCTTCACGACCAGTTGGCCGAGCTCGAGATCTCGACGCTGCTCAACCACGAATACGACGAGCGTTCGGCCGTCGTGACCGTGCGCTCCGGCGCCGGCGGCGACGACGCCACCGACTGGGCGCAGATGCTCATCCGGATGTACATCCGCTGGGGCGAGAACCGCGGGTACAACGTGCAGCAGCTCGACACCTCCTACGCTGAGGGCGCGGGCATCAAGTCCGCAACCATCCAGGTCAATGCTCCCTACGCTTATGGAACCTTGTCCGTTGAGGCAGGCACCCACCGTCTTGTGCGCATCAGTCCCTTCGACAACCAGGGACGTCGCCAGACCTCCTTCGCCGCTGTCGAGGTTGTGCCCCTCATCGAATCCACCGACCACGTCGAAATCGATGAGAACGACCTGCGCATCGACGTCTATCGGTCATCGGGTCCCGGCGGTCAGTCCGTGAACACGACCGACTCGGCCGTGCGCATCACGCACGAGCCCACCGGTGTTGTCGTGAGCATGCAGAATGAGAAGTCCCAGATCCAGAACCGCGAAGCCGCGATGCGCGTGCTGCAGTCACGCCTCCTTGACCTTAAGCGCAAGGAAGAAGCAGCGCAGAAGAAGGAACTGGCCGGTGACATCAAGGCCAGCTGGGGTGACCAGATGCGCTCCTACGTCACCCACCCGTACCAGATGGTCAAGGACCTGCGCACAGGCTACGAAGTCAACAACCCCTCGAACGTCTTCGACGGTGACCTCGACGGCCTCATCGAAGCCGGAATCCGCTGGCGCAAGGAGCAGGAGATGGCCGAAGAGGCCTCCTGACTTCTGGCCACAGCAGGCTGACCCTCAGCCACAACAGGCGGAATTCAGCCGCGGCATGCGGATTTCAGTGACGATTGCGTGACTGACAGCGTTGAATACAGGGTTGAGTGTGGGCTTGCGTTCGTTTTTCTCGAGGAATTCGAACGTAAGCCCACACTCAACTGCCGTCGAAAGCTGCCGTCGAAAGCTCCGCCTCCAGCGGGGCCGACGAAAGCTCAGCCTCCAGCGGGGCCGGCGACCGCCTCGGCGGCTGTGAACTTCCTCCAATGCGCAACACACGCCCTTAAGCCTCCCGGAACATGACGGAGCTGTTACGTACAGTGGAAGCGGCCGAGCCATCCGCGACATGATTGAAGACCCTCTTGATCAAATTCGACTCAGTTTCGAAGTCCTACGACGCACGCTCCCGCAGAGCACTCGACGACATCTCGTTCGAGGCCGAGCGTGGAGAGTTTGTGTTCCTCGTCGGAGCTTCGGGCTCGGGTAAGTCCACGGTCATTCGCCTCATCCTGCGCGAAGAGGTCCCCAGCACCGGGCGCATCCACATCGCCGGAAAATCGGTCGTGAAGATGCCCAGCTGGAAGGTGCCCTACCTGCGGCGGGGGATCGGCACAGTCTTCCAGGACTTCCGTCTGCTGCCGAACAAGACCGTCTTCGCCAACGTCGCCTTCGCCCTCCAGGTCATCGGCAAATCCCGGGCGTCCATGTCGACCCTGGTCCCCGACGTCCTCGAGACCGTCGGACTGGCCGGCAAAGAGAAGCGCTACCCCAACGAACTCTCCGGTGGTGAGCAGCAGCGCGTGGCCATTGCCCGTGCCGTCGTCAACAAGCCGGGTATCCTGCTCGCCGATGAGCCCACAGGCAACCTCGACCCGACCACCAGCGCCGACATCATGTCGGTGCTTGAGAAGATCAACCGCAACGGAACCACAGTGCTCATGGCCACTCACGACGGAGAGATCGTCAACCGGATGCGAAAACGAGTCATCGAACTCTCCGAGGGGACAATCGTCCGCGACGTCGAAGAGGGCACGTACGGAGTCGCCTCATGAGGGCCGGATTCATCCTCTCCGAGGTCTGGTCAGGGCTGCGCAAGAACGTCTCCATGGTCCTGTCCGTGGTGCTCGTGACCTTTGTGTCCCTGCTCTTCGTCGGCGCCGCGATCCTGCTGCAGATGCAGGTGGGGCAGATGAAGGACTACTGGTACGACCGCGTCCAGGTCTCCGTCTTCCTGTGCCCACCCGACTCCGAAGCCACCAACTGCGTCGAAGGCGAAGCCACCGATACGCAGAAGAAGAACATCGAAGACCAGCTGAACAGCTCAGAGCTTGCCCCCTACGTCGACGAGGTCTACTTCGAAGACAAGGGTGAGGCCTTCGAGCACTTCCAGGACCAGTTCAAGGGCACCAGCCTCGAAGGCACCGTTCCCGAAGACGAGATGAACGAGTCGTTCAGGGTCAAGCTCCAGGACGCCGAGAAGTACGACATCATCAAAGAATCGTTCTCCTCGACCCAGGGCGTCGAGGAGGTCGTTGACCAGAACCAGCTCCTCGACCGCCTGTTCAGCGTCCTCAATATCGCCACCGTCGTCGCTGTCGCGATTGCCGGAATCATGCTGCTGTGCGCCATGCTGCTCATCGCCACGACCATCCGACTCTCCGCGTTCTCAAGGAGACGCGAGACCGGAATCATGCGCCTGGTGGGTGCGTCGAACACCTTCATCCAACTCCCGTTCCTGCTCGAAGGCGTCATCGCCTCGGCGATCGGTGCGACCATGTCCGCCGGTGCGCTGGGGCTCCTCGTCCACTTCGGCGTCAGCGGCTGGTTGGAAGGGCAGGCGACGGGCTTCAGTCTGATCTCCGGAGTCAACGTCCTCATCGTTGCCCCGATCCTCATCGCCATCGGTGTGATCATGGCCGGTGCATCATCCCTGATCACTTTGAATAAGTACACGAAGGTCTGACATGAAACGCAGACTCGGCTTAGCGGTGACGGCAGCGGTGCTGGCTGTCATCCTGCCCGTGAGCTCGGCGGGGGCTAATCCCCGCGATGACAAGAGCAAAGTCGATGACCGGGTCAAGGAGCTCCAACAGGAGTTCGAGGGACTCGACGAGGACCTGGCCCGAGTCATCGCCGAACGCGACGCGGCGGAAGAGAAGCTGCCCGACGCTGAGGCCGCGTCGAAGAAGGCCGACGATGCTCTGAGTGAGGCCATCGAGAAGGATGACGCCATGGCCGCGCGACTCACCTCGGCGGAGAATGCACAGTCGGATCTCAAGACCTCGATCAAGGACGGCGCGGAGGAGATCGACAAGCACAAGACCTCGGCCGCGCGCATCGGGCGTCAGGCGTATCAGAACTCGGGCATCACCTCTGACCTGGCGATGCTGCTGCAGATGGCCGAGGGGACAAGCGCCGACGGTGGAATCGGGCGCGTGGACTCCGCCGTCCGGTCACAGCAGCGCACGATCGACAACCTCTCCGAGCAGCGAGCGGTCAATAAGAACAACGAAGAGCGCCTCTCGGGTGTCACCGATGAGATCTCGGACCTCAAGGACGAAGCCGCTGAGGCGGTGCTGGCCAAAGAGGCCGCACAGATCGATGCGAAGAAGAAGTCCGACAGCCTCAACGACATCATCTCCGCGAAGGACGATGCGGAGAAGACGATCTCTGACAACAAAGCCACGACCGAGGAACAGCTGAAGAAGGAACAAGACGAGCAGGACCGGCTGGCGAAGAAGGTTCGCGAGTGGGAGAAGGAGCAGGAGAAGAAGGGCAAGTTCGTCTATGGAGACGGCGAGCTGGCCAATCCGGCTGAGGGCTATCCCATCACCTCGCCCTTCGGCTACCGCATCCACCCGATCACCGGTGCCAAGAAGCTGCACTCGGGAACCGACTTCGGCGTCCCCTGCGGCACCCCGATCCGGGCCGCCGGCGACGGCATCGTCGTGACCTCGGGATGGACTGGCGGCTACGGCAACCGCGTCGTCATCTCCCACGGAAAGATCAAGGGCGACTCGATCGCCTCGACGTACAACCACAACACGGACCTCAAGGTCCACGATGGGCAGAAGGTGAAGAAGGGCCAGGTCATCTCGGATTCGGGTACGACCGGCGCATCCACCGGCTGCCACCTGCACTTCGAGGTCATGAAGAACGGCGGATACGTCGATCCGATGCCCTATATCTCCTGACTGCAGCCGATTGAGCGCGGCCTCGCCGAGGTGGGCCTTCGGTAGGCGTCAGCGTGGCCTTTCGTCCGCGATATCATTGAGCTAGAGTTGTTGGTCTGCGTGTCTACGCGGTTGAGCAGTCTTCCGAGACTGATAGCCGCGGTCGGACACACTGATCCGAGACATAGGAAGGAGGCCGGTCATGCCGAAGGAAACTGGCAAGAAAGTCATCGCGAGGAACCGCAAGGCGCGCCACGACTATCTCATCGAAGATACGTGGGAGGCCGGTCTCGTGCTGAGCGGAACCGAAGTGAAGTCACTGCGAGAGGGCAGGGCGTCGCTGACCGACGGGTTCGCGCTGATCTTCCAGAACGAAGCGTGGCTTGAGGGTGTCTACATTCCCGAATACGCACAGGGGACATGGACGAACCACACGGCTCGCCGACGCCGGAAGCTGCTGCTGCACCGCGAGGAGATTCTCCGGCTGTCGCAGAAGGTCAAGGAGTCGGGGCGCACCCTCGTTCCGCTGGAGCTGTACTTCGACGGTTCGCGCGTCAAGGTCGAGATCGCGTTGGCCAAGGGCAAGCGTGAATGGGACAAGCGTCAGGCCCTGCGTGAAGCGCAGGACAAGCGTGAGGCAGAGCGGGCGATCAAGTCCAAGCAGTTCCTCTGAATCTGCTCCACTGACACCAAAGATCTGACTGATTTCCCGTCCGCGGGAATGCAATTGGGTCGTGTGGTGTTGTGGGAGTATGCTGGTTATTCTGGTCGGCGCATGAGCCTGTTTGTGCAGGTGGATGCGCTGGGCAGATTTGGTAAAAGAATATGGGGATGATCGGTTTCGACGTCGGACACTGCGACGGGAGAAGCGGGCCGAGAATGTAGAGTCATCTCGTTAATGTCCTCTGCAAACAATAGGTGCTAAGTCTAATAACCGCACCGATTTCGCCCTCGCTGCCTGATTAGGCCGAGCTGCGAATCCGTCAGTCTAGAGTTGCTTCCGCTCTAGGTCCTGGCGTCGCTTAGGGAGCCACTGCTTCAGATATTCGTTGAGGGTATCTGAGGGACTTTTACTCAACTCCGTTCGTTGGTCCACATGTTCGTGTGAGGGCCAGAACCTAAGAAACTACTTCACGAACTGCGCCCGGAGAAGTCCTGACAATCTGCCGACGGACGCGGGTTCGATTCCCGCCATCTCCACTTCAAAGCCCTGGGTTCCTCGTGAACCCAGGGCTTTTTCTGTTGGTTCCCGGCACCCTTGTTCCAGGGAGTCGTCTCTCCTCGACGTTCAGAACACGAATGATCAGGACTGAACGACCCCGGCAATTCAGATGTCTGAGTGGCCAGAGCCTGGATACGTCAGCATTGATCTCTACGAGTTCACACGGATGACTTCCTCCTGATACGGCGCAATGACAGCACCCGAGATCCGCAGGTCGAGCACCAGGAACTTCCGTTCGTCGACCGGAGTTGCCTTCCATTCGTTGACGATGTCGAGGTCGGCCAGCGAGTGGACGGCAACACCGTGCCCTCCTGCGGCGCTGCCCAGCGCCGCGAAGTCGATCTCATCGATGAGCATCGGTGCCCTATTCAGGCCCTTGAGTCCGTACAGATTCACCTCTGCGCCATAAGCGGCATCGTTGAAGACGACGGCCATGCCGCGGCCTCCGGCTGAACGGACTGCGGTGTCGAGGTCTGACAGGGCCATGGCGCCGCCCCCGTCGCCTGTGGTGAGAACGATGGTCGAATCCTGATTGGCGCGTGCTGCTCCTGCCACGCTGTGCCAGCCGAGGCCGATCGACTGGAACGCCGTGCCGACCATCGCCAGACGGTCGGGTGCACTGGGCTCCCAGAACATGTTCGCCCACGCGATGAAGTGACCTCCATCGGAGACGACAACTCGGTCCTCGGGCAGCAGCTCACCGAGGCGTGCTGCCGCAGCACGTGGGTCCAGGCGACCATCCTCGGCGAATTCCGTACCCATTTCGTAGGCCCGGTCAGCGGCCGTATCCACGGTCTTGCGCCACCCGCTAGCTACCGCACCCGAGGCCTCCAGTCGTGTGACCAGCTCGCCCGCAGTAAGCTTCACATCGCCGCGGATGAAACCGCCGACCCGGGCATTCGTGGCCCGATCATCGGTGTCGATCTGCCAGACCGCAGTCGACGGGTGGAACAGCTCGCCGAAGCGCATCGTGAACTGATTGAGCGAAGCCCCGAAGACGACGGCGAGGTCCGCCTCACGGATTCGCTCCATGGCCTCAGGGGCGCCGAAGCCTCCGGCCACGCCGAGGTCATAATCGGCATCTGGGAAGACATTGCGGCCAAGGGCAGTCGTCGTAGTCAACGCCCCTGTGGCATCTGCCAGGGCGCCGAGCTCGGCCTCTGCACCTGCCAACCACGCACCTCGGCCGGCCAGCAGGATCGGTCGTTCCGCCTCGGCGAGGGCAGCCGTCAGACGATCGAGCGAGGTCTGTGAGAATTCGGACGAGGGCGCCAGGGGAGTAGGTCGTCCGGGTCCTGGAACCGAGGGAATCTCACCGATGTCGAGGGTTGCGACGTCGTAGGGGATCGCGAGGACAACGGGCACTTGGTACGTCAGTGCGTGCTCGATTGCGGTGACAGTCGCGGCGGCCGCATCGACGCGACCGACGGTATAGGTGCGCACACCCACCGCCGAGGCCATAGCGATCTGGTCGACATCCCACGGGCGGGGTCCGGACGTGGGTTCGTCACCGACGACAAGGACGAGGGGAACCTTGGCCTGCGCGGCTTCGGCCAGCGCAGTGAGGGTGTTCGTGAACCCGGCGCCGTAGGTTGTGGTGGCCGCGGCGATTCTGCCGGAGGTGCGGAAGTGCGCATCGGCGGCGACGACGGCGCCGGCTTCGTGTCGAACGGCAGTGTAGGTCGCCGAGGTGGAGGTCAGCAGAGCATCGAGGAAGTAGGCGTTGCCGTTGCCCATGAGTCCGAAGACTTCATCGATGTGGTGGGCCAGAGTGTGGGCGACGTGTGCCGAAGTGTGAGCCATCAGGGGCCTTTCGCGGATGAGAGATATGGAAAAGAACGATCCATATATGTCTCACACGCGAATTCCGCGGCTTCGCGCTCCTTTTTCGAGCGCCGGCTGTTCGGCAGCAACCGGATTCGACGTTGGCACCGGCCTGACCATTCGAATATAGATCACGGCAGGCCGGTCGGCAAAGTTCGCCTGGACGGCATGGACCCAGCTGGACCGCGAAACGGGACGAGCGTCGAAAAACGCACGCGCGCATGAGAGATTCGACGCAGCGTGCGTTTTTCGATGGCGGGTCCGCAGCGCAGCCAGCTGTGGGACTGCTGGTGGCTGGGTGCCTGCTATCTGTTCAGGCGTTCCTTCCATGCGGCCATGACCTCTGGTGGTGTCGGCTTCGATACCAGGGAGCCGATGACGTAGCCGAGCAGTGAGGCGATGAGACCCAGGTAGATGGCCTCGTTCGAGTAGATGCCCATTGTGATCATGATGACGATCGTGGTGAGTGAACCCAGGATCATGCCCGCCATGACGCCGATGATGTTTCCGCGTTTGAAGATCAGCCCACCGAGGATGGGGATGAAGAGTCCGGCCACCAGCAGGTTGTAGGCGACCGTCAGTGCCTCGACGACACTGGGCATGATCATCGCGAGGATGAGGGTGACTACGCCGAGTCCGATGAGGTAGATGCGAGAATCACGGATCTCGTCTCCGGTCTCGCGGACCAGCGATTTCACCAGCGTCGACTTCGTCGCCCCGCCGGAGCTGAGAGGAGAATCGTCGCCGTGCACCGGATCGGCGTCACCGGCTGATTCAGCAGTCACCGGAACGATGTCCTTGCGAGCAAGCAGGGGCTCGACGATGTCCTGGCGGCACACCGTCGCAGCAGCCATGAGCGAGCCGGAGGCCGTTGACATCATTGCCGCCAGTGCCGCGGCGAGGACGAATCCGCCCAGCAGGGGCGACATCGCAGCATCGACGACGGCGACGAACACATCGTCTTGGACTTCGATCCCGGGAACGATCTTCGTGGCGGCCATGCCGATGAGCGCACCGGCCACGGCGTAGAGCAGGCAGTAGATGCCTGCCGACAGCCCGCCCCACCTGGCCACGCCCGGGCTGCGCGCTGTGAACACCCGCTGCCAGATGTCCTGACCGATGAGGAGGCCCAGAGTGTAGATGAGGATGTAGCCGAGAATTGCCTGCCAGCCGATGCCCACCGGGCTGGTCTGCTCGGCCGGGAGCGATGAGAACAGCTCTCCGATGCCACCGGATTTGCTCAGCACGATCGGCAGCATGATGAGGAAGATGCCGATGGTCTGGATGAAGAACTGCACGAAGTCGGTCAGCGTGATCGACCACATTCCGCCGAGCATCGAGTAGAGGATGACGATTCCACCACCGATGAGCACAGACCAGAACTTATTGATGTCGAAGAGCGCGTGGAAGATCGTCGCATAGGCGACCGTCGACGTCGTGGAGATCATCAGCCCGTAGGCGGTCATGATCGCGCCCGACACCAGGCGGGAGCCTTTTCCGTAGCGCAGCTCCAGCATCTGTGAGACCGTGTAGATCTCCAACTTCTGAATCCGCGGGGCGAAGAACAGCGAGAGTGCGATGATGCCCAGGCCGATGCTGAAGACCAGCCACATCCCCGACAGCCCCGAGGTGTAGCCGAGGCCGACGCCGCCGATAGTCGAGGCACCGCCGAGGACGACCGCGGACATCGTACCCGTGTACAGCCACCCTCCCAGGCGGCGGCCCGCGACGAGGAAATCGTCCTGATTCTTCGCCTTGTACCGGCCCCAGATTCCGAACCCCACCATGGCGGCGAGATAGATGATGACGACTAGAGAGTCCACGTCGACCCTTTCTTATTTGGCTGCATGAGCAGTCGGCTCAAAGGGTGCTTCAGCACCCGAGTGTGATGTGAATGGTGGTGGGAACGGTCCGTTCCATCGCCTCGGCGACGGCGGCCGGGAGCAGCTCATCGATTTCGGACTCAGCGATCGTCACCCCTGACCCACCCATGGACTGGCCCAGGGCAGCGAAGTCGGGACGGGCAAGTCTGACCGCGAACGGCTCGATCGTCCGGTCGACCATCTGAGCCTCGATTTCGGCGTACCCGCCGTTGTCGACGATGACGAAGGGAATCCCCAACCCCAGTTCGCCCGCCGTCATCAGCTCCTGGATGGAGAACATGGCGGCTCCGTCGCCGAGGATGCAGGCCACGGGGCGCGCATCGTCGGCCAGCTTTGCCCCGATGGCCGCAGGAATTCCGTAGCCCAAGGTCGCAAAACCGGGCATGTAGAGCAGCTGATCGGGTGTGCTGGCCGTCAGCGCGTGCACCGACCCGTCGTAGGTGACCTGGGACGAGTCCCCGGCGACGACCACAGAAGGCCCCGCGCCCTGTTCGACGAGGCGAGTGACACGAGCGCCGATGGACTCGAAGTCGAAGTCCGAACCCCAGGAGGCTCGGATCTCCTGAACGCGTTCGGCTCCGCTTCCGGTGGAGGTGATTTCGCTCGCCGAGGTGGTCGTGCGCGCGTTCTGGTTCAGCTCGGTCATCAGCGCGGTGAGGAATTCCCCCGCATCGGCGCAGGCGAGGATGTCTCCGCCGAGGTTCTTGCCCAGCTGGTCGGGGTCGATATCGCAGCGGATGACGACCTGTGAGGAGGCCTCGTCGCGGATGCCGGCCGAAGTCTGGGCGCCGATGAGCCCGCCCCAGAGGTCGGAGTCGGCGAGTTCGGAGCCGAGGACGATGAGCACATCGGCTGCCGCGGACTCGGCTTGAACACTGGGGAAGCGAACGTTGGAGCCCAAGGACAGCGGGTGCTCCTCGGAGACGATGCCCTTGCCATTGGCGGTTGTGGCCACAGGGGCATCGAGTTCCTCCGCGAAGGCCCTGACCTCGGCGCTCGCCTTGCGGGCCCCGCCACCGGCGACGATGAGCGGACGAGTGGCACCGGCCACCGCCTCGGCGGCACGGGAGATGACTCGCGGGTCCAGACCCGGACGGCGGCCAGGGATCTGCGTCGGCACACTGCCGTTCCAGACGCCCTCGAGCACGTCGAGGGGAACCTCGATGTGCACGGGGCCCGGGCGTGATGAGGAGAACATGGCGAACGCTTCGGCGACGACCTGCGCAGCACCCTCGGCCGTGCGGGTGCGCTGAGAGGAGACCAGCAGGCGGTTCAGCGCCCCGGAGGAGTCCTTTGTCTCATGGAGCATTCCGACATCGGCGCGCTCGAGCCCGGTCGGAACACCGGGGGAGAGGATGAGCATCGGGCGCGACTCCGCATAGGCGGTCGCCGCGGCCGTGATGACATTCGTCAGCCCTGGACCCGAGGTGGTGATGACGACTCCGGGTTTGCCGGAGACGAGGAAGTATCCGTCGGCACCGTAGCCGGCACCCTGTTCGTGGCGTGGTGTGATGGCACGGATGCCGAATTCGCTCAGGTGTCGGTAGAACTCGAGGTTGTGTGTGCCGGGAATTCCGAAGATCGTGTCGACGCCGTGCGCGGCCAGGGTCGCGATGACGGCCCGGCCGCCGTTGCGGAACTCCTCGACGGGCATGGTGTCCTTGTCATCTGCCATCGTCAGACTCCGAGGGCTTCGCCGCTGGGGCCCGAAGGACCGGTGAGACCATTGGTCTCGGCAGCCCACAGGGAGAGCATTTCGTAGCCGACATGGGCGGCGGCGAGTCCGGTGATCTCGGCATGGTCATAGGCGGGCGCCACTTCGACGATCTCGGCTCCGACGACATTGAGCCCCTGCAGTCCGCGAATCGAGTTGAGCAGTTCGCGGCTCGTCATGCCGCCGGCCTCGGGGGTGCCTGTGCCGGGGGCGGCAGCAGGGTCGAGGACGTCGATGTCGACGGACAGGTAGACGGGTGCATCGCCGAGTCGTCTGCGCATCCGAGCCACGACTTCCTGGACGGACGTGAACTGGTAGTCGTCGCTGCGGATGATCTGGAATCCGAGCACAGCATCGTCTTCCAGGTCCTTTTCGCCGTAGAGCGGTCCGCGGATGCCGACATGCATGCAGGACTCGAGGTCGAGCAGACCTTCTTCGCTGGCGCGGCGGAACGGGGTGCCGTGCGTGTACGGGGCACCGAAGTAGGTGTCCCAGGTGTCGAGGTGGGCGTCGAAGTGAAGGACCGCGATCTTGCCGTGCGTCTTGTGCAGGGAACGCAGGTTCGGCAGGGCCAGCGTGTGGTCGCCGCCGAGTGTGAGCAGCTTGGCCCCATCAGCGCGCATCTCATCGGCTGTCCGTTCGACTTCAGTGATGGCCTCCTCGATGTCGAAGGGGTTGACGCCCAGGTCACCACAGTCGGCGACCTGCTGCCAGGTGAACGCGTGGACGTTCGTTGCCTGGTTGTAGGGGCGCAGCAGCTTGGAGGACTGGCGGATGTGGGCGGGGCCGAATCGTGCGCCCGGACGGTAGCTGACGCCGGCGTCGAAGGGGACTCCGAGGATCTTGACGTCGATCTTCTCACCCGGTCGCTGTGCTTCGACCTCGTCGATGCGCGGGAGCAGGCCGAAGGTCGGTGGCCCCGCGAAACGTGGTGTCTTGCTGTAATCGGCTGGTCCAATGGGCTGAGTCGACATCGGCTCTCCTTTGAAATCGTGAATGCTCTCGGTGGTGCGTGATTGCCATCAGCCTAGGACGTGGCTCACACAACGCGAATATCCATCATGGAGTTTTTGTAAAAGTGGATATCCATTGCGGATAGTATGGATCCCATGGTCACATTGGGTCAGCTCTGGGCACGTCAGGAACTCGCGCTCGACGTCGTCGTCGATTCGCCGAGCGCCGGCTCGGCCGACGTCACGATCGTGCACTCCTCGGAGCTGCCCGCGGTCGACGAATGGTTAGCTGGGGGAGAGGTCCTGCTCACGATCGGCGTCGGCCAGGACCTCGGCGGCGAGGGCGTGGGTGACTATGTCGGGCGCCTCAAGCGTGTGGGTGTCCTTGCACTCGGCATCGGCCTGGGTTCCGCTTTGCCGTGGCAGGCGCTTCCGCCGGCACTGATCGAGCACGCAGAAGCTCAGGAGCTTCCACTGTTCGGGGTCCCCGAACCTGTTCCTTTCGTCGCAGTCGTCGATGCCTTCACGAGAATGCGTGAGGAGGAGACGAATCGAGAGCTCACCCGGGCCAGCAGTGCGGGGCGGCGGT
Organism: Brevibacterium sp. UCMA 11754; assembly: GCF_021532275.1. Classification (GTDB taxonomy): domain Bacteria; phylum Actinomycetota; class Actinomycetes; order Actinomycetales; family Brevibacteriaceae; genus Brevibacterium. The sequence continues at coordinate 147,746 of NZ_JACBOT010000025.1, read as the reverse complement.
TCGCCACCGACCTCGCGCACCAGGGGCCCGCCGCGCTTGTCGCCGATCTGGCCAGCACTTTGGGCACGGACGTTCGGTTCGTCTCACCCACAGGCAGGGGACTGACCGGCACCGATGCCGAGAACCTTGTGCGTCATGACCTGATTGCCGAAGCTCTCAAACCCTCGATGGCCCCACGTCTTCTGCGTACTGAGCTGGGAATCGTCGAAGCCGTTCCGGTCGGAGACGAGCAGGTTCGAGGATGGATCCTCGCCCCCGCCGAGGTGACCGGCAATCCGCGCACCCGTGGCCTGCTGCTGTCCACTGCAGCGGCACTGCTGAGTCTGAGCATCACAGAGGTCCCGCCTCGGCGATCGGATTCAGAGCTCTTCACGACTCCCTTGACGGCGGGAGAGGCTCGGGCCGAGTGGGTGCGTGAGACTGGCCTGGCTCCGGTCTCGCGAGTGAAGTTCACGGTCTTCGGCAATGTGCGTGGCGGGGTCCGAGAGACGCTGCTGGGTGATCTGGGTGATGGAACACTCCTGGTCCGCGCCGGTTCGATGCTCGGGGTCATCGAACCCGGTACTCAGAGTGCGGACCCGGGCCGCCTCGATACGGCCGAACTGGCAACGGATCATGAGAGTACGGTCGATCAGGTTGCGGAGGTCACCGGACTCGACAGGCTGTTTGCGAAGATGATCCCACTGACCCAGGTCCACCACACCTGGACCGTGTGGCGAACACAGCACGAAAGCGCGACCTCGGATGTGCGGGCACTGCTGTCGTCGATCGATGAGTCAGCGGCGCAGAGATTCGTCGACCGAGTGCTGGGCACGCTCCTCGCTTCACGCGACGAACAGGACCTGCTGCTGACGCTGCGAGCCTTCATCGCAGCAGGAGGAGTGCGGGATGCGATCGCCGCTGAACTCGGCATCCACCGCCACACAGTGCGTGCACGGATGGCGAAGATCGAGACGCTGTTGGGCCGCGACCTGAACCGGGCGGAATCGGTCCAAGCCGTGGCCTTGGCCCTTGAGCTTGCAGAGCTCTGAGAGGTGCCCCGGGCCGGCCCGGCCAGCTCGATGTGCTCAGCCGAAGTGCTCGGAGTAGAAGGCTGCGGCGACCGCGAGGACACGGTCGAGCCCTTCTCGTTCGCCGATGCTGATACGCACCCCGTCGCCGAGGTTGCGCACCGCAACGGCCTGCTCGACGCAGGCATCTTCAAAGGCTGCCGACAGTTGGCCAAGGGGCAGCCACACGAAGTTCCCCTGCGCCTCAGGCACGTCCCACCCCTGGTCGCGCAGCGCGTGGGCGAAGTCGTCGCGAACGGCAGCGATCTCCTTGGCTCGGACGTCGACTTCCTCGCTGTGGCGCAGTGATTCCAGTGCGGCCGCCTGGCTGATATCGGTGACACCGAAGGGGATGACGGCTTTCAGCAGCCCTTGGATCACGGCTGTGTGGGCGAGGGCGTATCCGACGCGCAGGCCTGCCAAGGCATGAGCCTTGGAGAAGGTCCTGACCAGGACGACATTGGGATGATCGGCGACTAGGTCGACGCCATTGACGACGCCCTCAGCGGTGGCGAACTCCCAATAGGCCTCGTCGAGGGCGACAAGCACATGGTCTGGAACCTGTGTGAGGAACCGGCGGACCTCATCGTCGCGAAGTGCTGGTCCCGTCGGATTGTTCGGGGAGCAGAGAATGATGAGACTGGTTCGATCGGTGATCGCCGCCGCCATGGCGTCCAGATCGTGTCGACCATCGTCGCGTACCGGCACCTCTATCCGTTTCGACCCGGCCAGCCCTGTCGTCTGGGGATACATTTCGAATGACGGCCAGGGATAGATCGCCTCCGTGGTGGCATCCGAAGTGATCTGGGTCAGTGCCACGAGCAGTTCGCTGGCGCCAGTGGTCACGACGAGTTCATCGATGCTCACACCGAGGCGCTCGGCCAGCTCGGTGCGCAGCGCCAGTGCTCCGTCATCGGGGTAAAGAGCGGGGTTCTTCGCGTGAGCGACCATGGCGTCGGTGACCGCCGGCAGCGGCTCGAGGTAGTTTTCGTTCGAGGACAGCTTGAATGAGGAGACACCATCGATTCGCTTGGGCGCCTTCCCCGGAACGTACGGCGGGAATGTCTTCAGCGAGGCCCGCAGCCGCGGGGTCGAAGTGCTGCCAGCAGAGGTGTCCGGAGAGTTCATGGACTCATGATTTCACAGGTGCCTCACCACGGTTTGTCCGGGGCGGACCGGCCCCCGTCTCCGCCAGGCCCCTGCTGGCGCTGCTGACGTTCCGAATCCTCGCCGCGCTCCTTCAGCTTGTCGCGCTTCTCCTCCTCTTCGGACTTGCTTTCCGAGTCGTCGGATTTCTCCTCGCCTTCGCCGGAGTTCTGATCCTCGTCCTTCTTCTTCGAGTCGTCTCCGGAGTCGCCGTTCTTCGGATCCTCGCCCTCGGAGCCCTCGGAGTCGTCGCTCTCGGTGCCTTCCTGCTTCGACTTCTCTCCGTCTTTCTTGTCCTCGACGCGTTTCTTCGCTTCGTCGCTCTTCTGCTTCTCTTCGCTCTTCTTGGGCTGGCATTCCTTCGGAGCATCTTCCAAGGTCTGCAGCGACTGGTCGTAGAGTTCGTCCGACTGTCCTGGATCTTGGTCCGCGACCTCGTCGGCGAGCTTCTCATACACGTAGGACAGGTTGATCCTCACGGCACATTCGTCGCGGGCAGGGGTGATCTCTAGGGCGGATTCGAGGTCTGCCTGCGCCGGTTCGAAATCGCCGACGGCTGCCTCTGCGGTGCCGCGGTTGTAGTAGCCGATATGGCGTTGGATCGGGCTGAGTGTGAGGAACGCAGTCGAGGCCTTCTTCGCTCCAGGGAAATCATTCGACGCGTAGCGAACCTGAGATGCTGCGCCGAAGTAGAGGGTCACAGCCACATAGCCGAACACGAGGAGGAGGACGGATCCGATGATGAGGTTGACGCGAGAGAGCCTGCGCATCGTCGACCAACCGCGAGTGATCCGGTTCATGACCGCGCTCCTCGTGGTTTGGGCGCAATCGTGCGCAGCCGCAGCAGCTCGCGGACGCCGAAGACCATTTCGACCGCGATCCATGCGAACACGAGAAGCAGGGGGACCCAGAAGTATTCGTCGACGGTGACCCGCCCATCCTTCTTGACCAGCGTCTGGTCGTACTTCGGTGCTGTGTACACGCTCGACATCGAGGCTCCGCCGTCACGGTGGTGGTACTTCACACCGAGGTCGTCTGCGATCTGTCTGAGGTTCGTCTCGTCGATCGTTGAGATCCCAGGATTGCCCTGTCCGTCGAGGATGTACTCGCCGTCCGTTCCTGCGGACCCGTCACCATCTCCGGCCCCGCCGTTGTCACCAGGATCACCGAGTCCGGGGCTCCCGCCTTGATCCGCACCGTAGCCGAAGGGCTGGGACTCCTTCATCTTTCCGCCCTGAGACGTTCCGTATCCGAACACCGCGCCGCTGTCGATGCGGGAGGAGAAGGATGACCACGAGTCGACGGGGGACTCGGCGGTCTGCTCGCCGTCGCCGAAGTAGAAGACGAGGCTCTTGTTGTCCGGACGATCTTCCTGATTGGACTTCATCCGCTTGTCCAGCTCAGCACCCGCCTCGGTGATGGAGGATCCGTTCGAGTTCACTGACATCTCCGGACTGAGGACGTCCACGGCCGAGGCGAACGCCGAATGGTCGGTCGTCAGGGGCATGACCGTGGATGCGGTCGAGGCGAAGGAGATGATGCTCATCCTGGTGCCGGGGAACTGCTCTGCCAGCTCCAACATGTCCTTCTTCACCCCTTCCAGTCGGGTCTTGTCACCGTCATAGTCCTCGGCGGCCATCGAGGTCGTCGTATCGACGAGGAAGTAGACGTCGGCGGCTGCCTCGTATTCCTCGGTCGAGGATTTGATGGGAATGCCCGGTCGGGCCAGGGCGAGGGCGAGCACGGCGACGATGCCCATGCGTGCGAACCATTTCCAGCGAGGTCCATCCCCGCGCACTGCGGGGATGATGCACACGGTCAGCAGGGCGAGGACGAGGAAGCCCCATCCGAACCAGGTGAAGACGGGATCGAAGATCATGATTTCGTCCTCCAAGCCAGAACGAAGACACCAGCGAGGCCGAAGACCGCGATTCCGAGGGGAACTGCGGGCATGTCATGGACGACGGTGTAGGAACGGCCCGGAGTGTTCTCGGCCTCCTGACTCTGGATCTCTGCGACGATCCGATCGATCGTCGAGGCCGAACCCATGTCGAACTGTTTGCCGCCGGTGCGATCGGAGACCGACTCCAGTTCCTTGGTCTGCGGGTTCGTGAGCACCGACGGGGGAGAGAGGCTGTAGACCCTGACCTCGGAGTCCACAGCGATGTCGGTGGCTTCGTCGAGGTCGAACAGAGGGTCACCGGCAAGCATGTTGTCGGTGGCGAAGATGATCGAACGAGACCGATCTTCGTCCTGACGGTCGAAATTGTCCACGCAGGAGACGAGCCCGTCTCCGATGAGGGAGGAACCGCCGATGTTGGGAGGCGAGGTCGACCAGGAGTAATCGGTGCCTTCAGAGCCCCAGGTGCGGAAGCCCTCCTCGGCTTCCTCGAGATAGTTCTGGACCATGTCGTAGTCATCGGTGAGCGGGAAGGCGGAGACAGCGGTCGAGTTGAACACGGTCATTCCGATGCGTTCACCGTCGAATCGGTCGACGAGCTCCTGGTAGGCCTCAAGGAGGTCGGCGTCATAGCCGAGCATCGAACCCGACACGTCGAGGCAGAGCATGACATCTCGCAGCTTCTTCTCCGGGTTGACGGTCTCGACCCAAGCGGGGCGAGAGATCCCTGCGAGGGTGGAGAGACCGGTGAGGGCGATGACGGCGAGGAAGGCAACGGTTGTCATCAGACGGGTCCGCATGGCTTTGCGGAAGCTGGGCAGGCATGTCATACGACCGCTGTGCGCCACGGCCAGTGACGACGCGGTGGCCTTGGGTCTGCGGAAGAAGAAGACTGCTGCCGCAGCAAGCACGAGGAGGATGAGGGCCAGCCACCAGAACATCAGGACCATCGGGTCACCAGCTTTCTGGCGCCGGCGATCTGGGGTGCCAGATCATTGGCATCGTCCTCGGCGAACTCTGCTTCGTAGAGGCCGGACAAGGACTCCGCGAGGTCGTCGAGACCGGCCACAGCCGCATCTCTGTAAGTGAGGTGTTCGGCCTTGACGCCCCATGCGTGATGGGCGAACTCGCGCACGATCTTCGCCAGTTCCCGAGCCGAATCGCGGACATCGGCTTCGCCCGCATCCAGTTTCGACTCGACCGCGGCGATCCGAGACATGTAGGTGCTGCGGACAGGAATGGGAATCCGCGGTCGGGACTTTATCCCTGATCCCGCCGCCGCGCGCAGCAGAGGAGCGAACAGGTTGAGGACGGCGGCCAGCAGAACCACGGCGGCGGCGACATACCACCAGACCGAGATCTGTAGGGGGCCGACGAGCTCAGCGGGGCCCACGGCGGTGCCTCAGCAGAAGAGTGTGGAGGTTGCCCAGGGCTTGGTCCGGATGGGCGATTTCGGTGTGTGAGATTCCGAGCTTCGAGAGCAGGTCGATTCGGTGCTGCTTGCGGCTTGCTTCCGCAGCGAGGAATTCATTGCGTACGTTCGGGTTGGCCATCACGGAGGTGGGCAGACCGACATCAGGGCGGGAGATGTCGAACGGCGCCGAGGCGGTCGGCAGCTGTGCAAGGTCCGCGTCGGTGATCGTGATCCACAGGATCTCGTGCTGGGCACGCAGACGTTTGATTGTGGCTTCCTCCTTCGCGCCGAGCGGAGCCTGGTCGGAGATGACGACCACAAGCATCCGGTGGTTGATGTGCGAGGCGATCCACTGCAGCTGCTCATCGATCGAACCGTCTCCGTCGGTGCCCGCCTCGGCGAGGATCTGCTGCAGAAGGTTCTCCAAATGGGCTTCGCTGCCCTTTCGGGGGGACGCGGTGGTGCGCTGTGCGCTGCCGTGGATGAGCATCACGTCATCACCATGGCGGACGGCGAGGTATCCGGTCATGCCGGCCATGAGGATCGCGAGCTGTCGCTTGTCGACTCCGGCCGAAGTCACGGCGTCGAAGTTCCGGGACGAGTCGACGACGAGCGCGAGAATGTGCCTGCGGTGGGCGACATAGCGTTTGACCAGTGGGTTCGAGTGTCGGGCCGTGGCCTTCCAGTCGATGTCGCGGATCTCGTCGCCGGGAATGTAGTCGCGCAGGTCGTCGAAGTCGAGGCTGTACCCGTGGAAGACAGAGGAATAGTCCCCGTCGAGGAGCCTGCGGGTTCGACGGTGCGCGTGGATGGTCATCCGCGCTTTGATCCGATTGAGCAGAGCAGTCATCGATGCACCCGATCAGGGAGTGGGGACGGCCATGAGGAGGGCATCGACGACCTGTGCGCTCGTGATGTTCTCCGCTGCGGCTTCGAAGTTGAGTTGGATGCGGTGAGCGAGGATTCGGTGGGCCAGATCCTTGATGTCTTCGGGGATGACGTAGTTGCGGCCACGGATCATCGCCAGAGCCCGTCCCGCGTTGGTGAAGGCGATCGAGGCGCGGGGGCTGGCGCCATATTCGATGAAGGGAGCCAGGCGACCCAGATACTTCGTGGTGTTCCTCGTCGCATGGACGAGTTCGACAAGGTATCGGGTGATCGACGGGTCGACGTAAATGGTGCGTGCATATTGCTGCAGCGTCTCCACATCTTCGAGGTTGCAGGACGGCTTCGGGACAGAGTCGCGATCGAAGACACCCGAATCGAGTCGCGACAGAATCTCCATCTCCTCATTGGGGTTCGGGTGGGTCAGGAGGTCTTTGATCATGAACCGATCGAGTTGAGCTTCGGGCAGCTGGTAGGTGCCCTCCTGTTCGATCGGGTTCTGTGTGGCCATGACCAGGAAAGGACGGGGAAGTTCGAACCGCTGGCCGCCGATCGTCGTCTGCTTCTCCTGCATCGCCTCGAGCATGGCGCTCTGCGTCTTCGCCGACGAGCGGTTGATCTCATCGAGGAGGACGATGTTGGCGTGCACAGGGCCCAGGACTGTATTGAAAGAGCCTTCGTGGGCGTTGTAGATCTGCGAGCCGATGATGTCTGCAGGCAGCAGGTCGGGCGTGCACTGGATGCGGGAGAACTTTCCATCCACGGCATTGGCCAGCGCCGCCGCCGCAGTTGTCTTGGCAAGCCCGGGAACACTCTCCAGGAGAAGGTGGCCGCTGGAGAGGAGACCGATGAGCAGACTCTCACGCAGGCGCTGCTGTCCGACGACGAAATGGTCCAGATAGGATTCCAGACCGCCCAGGATCGATTGAGCGTGTGCGATCTCTTGAGTGTTGGCGGGTGCCGTTGCCGTCATGGTGGTGCCTCTCGAATCTCAACTGGCTGACAGAACAAGCATATGGGTTGACCCTGACACCGGACTGGACTCTTTCGTGTCAGTACCGACACATACCATTTGAAGACCGACACGCAAGTGTGAAGGACGGCGCGAAAGAAGCGGGGCTGACCGTGGGAAGGAGGTCGGAGCGACCGTGGAATTGGGATGGGAACGCCCGTTCAAACGGGTGGAAACGGCCGCGAAATGGGACGCCGGGCGTTCGGAGAGGGAATCGAATGTGACACGCCGAGGAAGTACCCACAGGGGAAAATTTTATCTGTGGACAGGTGTGGAAAACGGTCCCGGGCGAGGTGTCTGAATATGACTTTTTGGCCCCATCGGCCAGTGTCCTCGCAGGTGATCGAACTACATCGGTGTCATTCGTGACTTGTGGATGACTGTGGACGGTTTGAACACAGGTTGTGGATGGTCAAAAGAACACTGGTGTAACACTGGATATAGGGGTAGAGTCGACCACGAACACAACATCTAGTGGTCACACTCGGGCATGATCTGCGTGATATTCGTCATTGTCAAGGTCATGAACCCGGTGGAAATAACGTGAAGTCTAAGCCGAAGTGCAGAAATGAGGAGTCGCGATGATCACCGTGTACACCAAGCCAGCTTGCGTCCAGTGCAACGCCACGTACCGTGCGCTCGATGCCAAAGGGCTGAAGTACAAATCGGTCGATCTCAGTGTCGATGAGAATGCCTTGGACGTCGTCAAGGCCATGGGCTACATGCAGGCTCCCGTCGTTGTCACTGATAACGACCACTGGTCAGGTTTCCGTCCGGACAAGATCGCCACTCTGGCCGGAGAGCAGACCTCGGTTTCCGTTGTAGCCTGACATGCTCCTGGTCTACTACTCGAGCAGCTCTGAGTACACCGACCGATTCGTCAGCAAGCTGCGGCACCCCTCACGCCGACTTCCCCTGCTGACAAAAGATGAGACGCTGGCGATCGACGAACCGTTCGTCCTTGTGACTCCCACCTACGGAGCCGGGCCCAACAGAGGCGCCGTCCCCAAGCAAGTGATCAAGTTCCTCAACATCGAATCGAATCGCCGCCACCTCGTCGGCGTCATCGGCGCCGGAAATACGAACTTCGGCGAAGAATACTGTCGCGCGGCACGCAAAGTGGCCGCGAAATGCAATGTACCCGTGCTGTACCGTGTCGAACTCCTCGGAACCCCAGAGGACGTCGAAGCAGTGAATTTAGGATTGGACAAACTGTGCGTGAGCTCGCTGAAGACCGCAATGTAGAAGACATCATCCGCGAAGAGACGGATCTTGACTACCATGCGCTCAACGCCATGCTGAATCTGTATGACCAGGACGGTCGCATCCAGTTCGAGCGTGACAAACAGGCTGCCAGGCAGTACTTCCTGCAGCATGTCAACAACAACACCGTCTTCTTCCACGACCTCAAGGAGAAGCTCGACTACCTCGTCGAGAAGGAATACTACGAGCCCGAAGTCCTCGATCAGTACTCCTTCAACTTCATCGAGGAGCTTTCGAAGCACGCCTATTCGGCTAAGTTCCGGTTCCAGACCTTCCTCGGTGCTTTCAAGTTCTACACCTCCTACACGCTGAAGACCTTCGACGGAAAGCGCTACCTCGAACGCTTCGAAGATCGCGTCGTCATGGTCGCACTGTTCCTCGCTCGCGGCGACGAGATTCTGGCTAAGCAGCTCGTTGACGAGATCATCCACGGCCGCTTCCAGCCGGCCACCCCGACTTTCCTCAACGCGGGCAAGAAGCAGCGCGGCGAGCTCGTCTCCTGCTTCCTGCTGCGCATCGAAGACAATATGGAGTCCATCGGCCGCTCCATCAACTCCGCACTGCAGCTGTCGAAGCGCGGCGGCGGCGTGGCCTTTGCCCTGACCAATATCCGCGAGTCCGGTGCACCGATCAAGAAGATCGAGAACCAGTCCTCGGGTGTCATCCCCGTCATGAAGCTGCTCGAAGACTCCTTCTCCTACGCCAACCAGCTGGGTGCACGACAGGGCGCCGGAGCTGTGTACCTGCACGCTCACCACCCCGACATCTACAAGTTCCTCGACACCAAGCGCGAGAACGCCGATGAGAAGATCCGGATCAAGACTCTGTCATTGGGCGTGGTCATTCCGGACATCACGTTTGAATTGGCCAAGCGCAACGAGGACATGTACCTCTTCAGCCCCTACGATGTCGAGCGCGTCTACGGCATGCCCTTCTCTGACGTCAACGTGACAGAGAAGTACGAGGAGATGGTCGACAACGCAGCCATCAAGAAGAACAAGATCAACGCACGCGAGTTCTTCCAGACCTTGGCAGAGATCCAGTTCGAGTCCGGTTACCCCTATGTCATGTTCGAAGACACGGTGAACAAGGCGAACCCGATCGACGGCAAGATCATCATGTCGAACCTGTGTTCGGAGATCCTTCAGGTCTCCGAGCCCAGCAAGTACGACTCCGATCTCGGATACGACGTCGTCGGCAAGGACATCTCCTGCAACCTCGGTTCCCTCAACATCGCACTGACGATGGATTCCCAGAACTTCGGGCGGACAATCGAGACCGCGATCCGCGGACTGACCGCTGTCGCTGAGACCTCTGACATCCAGTCGGTTCCTTCGATCGCTCGCGGCAATGACATGTCGCATGCCATCGGACTCGGTCAGATGAACCTTCACGGCTACCTTGCCCGGGAGCACATCTACTACGGTTCGGATGAGGGCCTCGACTTCACGAACATGTATTTCTACACCGTCGCCTACCACTGTGTGCGGGCGTCGATGGAGATCGCGAAGGAACGTAAAGCCGCCTTCGCCGGATTTGAGAGGTCGAAGTACGCAACCGGTGAATACTTCGACAAGTACACCGAGGAAGCGTGGGAACCACGCACCCAGCGTGTGGCCGAGATGTTCACCGAAGCCGGCGTGCATATCCCTACTCAGGATGATTGGCGTGAGCTCAAGGCCGCAGTTGCCGAGCACGGCATCTACAACCAGAACCTGCAGGCCGTTCCACCTACCGGATCGATCTCCTACATCAACAACTCGACGTCGTCGATCCACCCTGTGGCCTCGAAGGTCGAGATTCGCAAGGAGGGCAAGATCGGGCGTGTGTACTACCCGGCGCCCTTCATGGACAATAACAACCTCAAGTACTACCAGGATGCCTACGAGATCGGCTATGAGAAGATCATCGACACCTACGCCGAGGCCACGAAGCACGTGGACCAGGGGCTGTCGCTGACCTTGTTCTTCATGGACACCGCGACGACTCGTGACATCAACAAGGCGCAGATCTACGCGTGGCGCAAGGGCATCAAGACCATCTACTACATCCGGTTGCGCCAGCTCGCGCTGGAGGGCACCGAGGTCGATGGCTGCGTATCCTGCATGCTGTGACCGATGAGTTCAGCGGGTCGGTGTGAACCGGCCCGCTGAACCCATGACCCAGATTCCGCGAGTTGTGCGGACCTGAAGTTCGCACAACTCGCGAAACCGGGCAGAAAGCATTCTCAGTCTGCTGAGCAGACCACACGTACGCACGACGTACCTGCAACTTGGAAGAGAGATGGAAACGTTGGAGAACCTGACTTTGGCGTCGCATGTCGACGCCATCAACTGGAACCGTGTCATCGATCCCGTCGATGATGACGTCTGGGATCGCCTCACCGGAAACTTCTGGCTGCCTGAGAAGGTGCCGCTGAGCAACGACATCCCCTCGTGGGCGACACTCACGGAGGAGGAGAAGACGCTGACGATGCGCGTCTTCACCGGTCTGACACTGCTCGATACCATTCAGGGCACCGTGGGTGCGATCTCCTTGATTCCCGATGCGGTCACACCGCATGAGGAAGCAGTGATGACGAACATCGCGTTCATGGAGAGCGTGCATGCGAAGTCATATTCTTCGATCTTCTCGACCCTGTGCTCGACGAAGGAGATCGACGAGGCGTTCCGTTGGTCGCGGGAGAACACCTACCTGCAGTCCAAGGCTGACATCATCCTCAGCTACTACCGAGGCGATGACCCGCTCAAGCGCAAGGTTGCCTCAACACTGCTGGAATCTTTCCTCTTCTACTCGGGCTTCTACCTGCCCATGTACTGGTCTGCACATGCGAAGCTGACGAACACCGCGGACCTCATCCGCCTCATCATCCGCGACGAGGCTGTTCACGGCTACTACATCGGCTACAAGTACCAGAAGGGCCTGGAGTCACAGTCTGAAGAGCGCAAGCAGGAGCTCAAGGACTACACAATGAACCTCATGTTCGAGCTCTACGAGAACGAGGTCGCTTACACTCATGACCTCTACGACTCGGTGGGTCTGGCTGAGGACTGCAAGATGTTCCTCCACTACAACGCCAACAAGGCCCTGATGAACCTCGGGTACGAAGCGATGTTCCCGAAGGAGGTCACCGAGGTCAACCCCGCGATCCTCGCGGCTCTCTCGCCCAACAGCGACGAGAATCACGACTTCTTCTCCGGATCCGGATCCTCCTACGTCATCGGCAAGGCCGAGAACACGGAAGACGACGACTGGGACTTCTGAAACTGCTGGTGACGGGCCTGCTCGCCTCGGTTTGAGAGGTAGGCAGGCTCGCACTGTATGCGAAGACTTGGGCTGGGCGAGAACGGTCTGCCCAACTTTTGCCCACATTTCAGCTCGAGGGGAGGTGAATTGTGATTGGCTAAGAAAGGACATGCGCGCAGTGCTATCACTGGACGCTTTGTGAAGATGTCGACGGCCGCCCGCAATCCGCGGACGACCGTCGTTCATAAGCCCAAGAAGAAGTAAGTACTGATCCGTCTGCAGGATCCCCATCCGGGCGTGAGAACGAATTTGCACTTCGTTCTCACGGCCACTCTATCTATGGTGAAGGCTTCACGCGAGCCGCGCACTGCGAGCTGCATCAATCCTTTCGGCAACAGCATCCACGTCCGTGTCGAACAGATCCGAATACACATCCAACGTCATGGCCGCCGACGAGTGCCCGAGCATGTTCTGAACCAGCTTCACCGAGGCGCCGGCGGACACGGCGAACGAGGCCGCAGGTCGTGGAACACAAAACCCTCATTGAGCCCCGCTTTCCGCCGCACCGTGAGGAACCACGACTCCTGATTTTTCGGCTCAGCAAGATCCGGCATCAACAGTCCGTCCGGGTCTGCTTTCAAAGTAAGCGCCCGGAACCGATCATGCATGAACCGCGGATATCCCACAGACCGCTCACGGCCGTTTTTCGACTCCTCGGTGCGGATCCTCACACGGCGAGCTTTGAGGTCAACATCGTCCGGGCGCAGGGTAGCGATCTCACTCCACCGTAATCCCATGTAGGCGGCGATATAGACGACGAAACTATACCGGCCACGCTGTGTTTGCTTCAAGTGATGCTCATCGGCCGCTCGCGCCACCTTCTCGACCTGCTCATAGGTGAGGTATACGTTCTTCCGGTGCGACAGTGTGGGAAGGTTCTAGATCCCGCTGGCTGGATTACGGGAGATCCGGTAATCGTCAACTGCGATTTGCAGGACCGCCTGCAGGACATAGTGCGTCCGTCGGACGGTGCGAGCCTTCCGCTTCTCCGACAGCGCAGACACCCAATGGCGGACTTGGGACCGTTGTACGCGAATGACGGCGAGGGCGCCGAACTCCGGGTAGATGTGAACTCGACGACACGGCTCCGCCCGGGGGGTACGAGCCCCGGCACTGACCTCGGAAACACGAAGGCCCCGGCCCACCGCGATGTGAGGCCGAGGCTGTTTCGTGTTCAAAGATCTTAGCTATTGGATCTGGAATGATTCTGTGTGCGTCCTGCGCATCCAACCCAAATGCCAGCAGCTGTGATGGCAGCAATCAAAATCAAAGTGCTGATTACCTGAGCTCCAAAGCTGATCACGCCTTGCGACCGGGCGAAGATTAGCGCGCAGACTATCAGCGCGCCTATTCCCACAAGGATCCATCGGACTATCGATGCCTTACGTTGTGGACTCATTTTAGTCGTCCACCTCTGGCTGTCGATGGTCTGGAACGCGCTCGAACACTGAGCTAGGGGATCATTGTGACTTGCAGTTCGTGATCATACCGTTCGACTCAGTGAACTTGATTCCCTTCCCGGACTTTTCACAGGTCCTCACTGCGGTCTTGTTCTTCCATGCCCAGGCGATGATAGGCGCCGTGGAAAATGACACCGGCCACCACTTCGCTCCCAAGACGTCGATGAGACCCGAGGCGCTAGTAGCATCGTCGAATCCGTCGACAAGCTTGCTGGCCGCGCATGAGTCCATTTTGACCTCGTATTTGTCAACGGGGTTCATTCCACCCCCGCCGGCCCCCACTGCCTTGCGAGCGTTGCTGCCTTTGCAGGCCGCGGTAGCAGGGTCTGCCGTTGTCACGACGGCAGTGGATCCTGCGAGGAGTGCTGCTGAAAGTGCGATGGCGGTCATTTTTCGGGTAGTGCCGTTGAGCTTGAATCATTTGCTGTTCATCGCTGATACCTTTCGTGAGGTTACGTGGCGAAAACAACAATAGATCTTGTTTTACAGACTCACATCGCACGTAAGTACGAGATTTGAGCTCTACCTGGATCGTTGCTTGTAGTGCCTTGCACTATTTTCTGACCCACCATCACAGTGGTGTCGAGGCCGTGCTGTGTGCTCAGTGAAGATGCTGAGTGAGCACTTGCTTCTCACCCAGGTGAGTCTCCCAGGTAACTCGCAACTGTCCCGTGCGCCGTCGGGAGGGTGGGGCGAGCTCGAACTGTACCTCTTGGCTTGGTTCAACCTCGGGCACGTTGATGTCTCTGTTCACGTCTCCGCTGATTTCAACGTGATATGCGACAGCGCCGTCATCGTTGCGGAGAGTGCATTCTTCTCGGTTGTTCTGAATCAGTTCCATGATTCGCCCCTGCAGTTAAATAGGTTACCAACTATACCGGGTGCCCCTGTGCTTTTCAGCACGTCGTGAGGACTACTCGGCGACGTTGGAGGGGCCAACCGTGTGGTCCCAAGGTGGTGCCCGTTCGATTCCTCGATCCTATGCGATCGGAACCAAGTGACAATGGTGGTGATTCCAGCCGCCACCGCCACTGCGACAGTGAGAGCAATAGTTAGTTTGACCAGATCACGTGGAATAGCCATGAGACTTAGCCTTCAATGCTGATCGGCGTCGGGATTGGAGTGTACCGCCAAAGTGGAAGCTGTCGCCTGGAGTCGTTCCTACTTGATTCCGTATGGGTCGCTCGATCGTTGCCGGTAGCTGCGGACGAACCCGGCCACGGCAGTGTATGAGCGTCCGAGCATCGCAGCAAGCTCAGCGATTGGCAGGTCCGTGCGCGTCTACGCGACCACAGCATCTTCCCGCGTCCACCGCTTCCAACGGTTCGGCGCCAACGACCGACCGTGCTTACCGGCCGCCGGCCGCACACCCCATTCCCTGAACCACTTGCCCAACGTCGATTCGTTGACACCCACCGAGGCGGCAATGTGGGGCGAAGTCTTCCGTCTCCGTTCCGCTCGGTAGGCTGGAAGACTGGAATGTGGATGATGCACAGATCATGTTCTTCTACGCCAGCCCGTTCCATAACGGAGGCTGGATGGAGGTGCATAGGTGGAGGACATGGAACACGTCTTCTGGCACCGATATGCCGCCTCACTACGAGCAGAAGCACACGGCCAGCGCCCCCATATGGATGACATTGGGAGACATTGGATTCTAATGTCCGCACCTAAGTGCATGATCGACCCATGACCGAGGACTACGGCACAGCCACCTGGCGTTACTGGCAGCAGATCCGCAACACTGCCGGCGCCCGCGGCTCGTACCAGGACCGACCACCCATGCCAGTGCGTGCCCGCATCGAGTGGGAGCGTGACGGCGTGGAGGGCGTCGACGGCGTGGCGACCCGACAGGGCTTCGACGGTGCGATCTTCGTTGAGCTCAAGGACCGCTGATGCTCGACGCTCGGGGTGTGGTTGCACCCGGATGACGTGTGGTGGAAGGGAAGTGAACCCGGAGTTATCGGCTCAGACTTCACCGGTCTTCGTTCGGCTCGAGATCGTTCCCTGCGCTGTCGTTGGTCATTTCAGCATCGCTGACCGTGTGATGGGCACTCGCCGCTGACTGATCGGTAAGCGGATTCTTCGCGGCTCTGAACATTGAATTGAGAGTAGCGATGACAGGAACAGCGAAGAATGCCCCAGCAATGCCCGCAAGGGCAGCCCCCGCGGTGACGCCCAGGATCACTGCTAAGGGGTGAATTTTGACTCGTGAGCCGGTCAACCAGGGCTGAAGAACGTGGCTTTCGATTTGTTGAACGAGGATCACGATGCCAAGCATGATGACGGCGTGGATCCATCCGTTAAACAGGAGTGAGAGACCTACCGCGAACGCTCCGCCGATGATCGCTCCGACAAACGGGACGAACGCTCCTAAAAACACAACGGTCGCGATCGGTACGGCCAGCGGCACTCCTAGAATCAGCGCACCGAGGCCGATTCCGACCGCATCGGTGGCGGCGACGACGAGTTGGATTCGAATGAAGCTCGACAGGGTCTTCCAGCCGGCGTCTCCAGCTGCAATGATTCGCTGATGGGACTTCCGGGGCCATATCTGTACTGCCCAGGTCCAGATTCCTTTCCCGTCGATCAATGCGAATAGCGTCACGAACAAGACGATGATGACGCCTTCGACGATGTGAGCCGCTGTAGTGCCGACTTCGGCGGCACCTGAGCCGAGTCCGGCAGCATTGTCTTGCAACCACTGCCCCGAGGAGGTGACGAGGTCGTTGAGCTTGGCTTCGGTCAGCCCGAGCGGCTGCGTCGCCAGGAACTGCTTCGTCGCGTCCAGAGACGTCGCCACCTGTTTCTGGATCGCAGGGATCTCGCTTCTGATCTGGAAGGTGATGAGGAGGACGAGTCCGGCCAGCAGGCCGAGGACGACGACCCAGACGGTGACCACGGCCAGCCATTTTGGCCACCGATGCCGCTGCAGGAACGACGACAATGGGACCAGGAGGGCCGAAAGTATCAGTCCCGCCAGAAAGGGGATGACGATTTCTGCCATTTGCAATGCCAGGAATCCCGCAACGGTGATCCCCGCGACGATGACCAGTAGGTAGCCGGTGAAACGAGCTCCGAGCTTCAATCCTTCGGGAATAGGGTCGTCCCGATTTCTCTCCATGGAGTCGTGGGAGTCGTTCAACATGAATTCACACTACTCTCAAGCGTCGTTGCGGGGAAGTACAGTTGGCGAGGGTTCTCCCAGGGGGTCGTTGGCGGTGAACCATGCGGCTGTGGCCGTGAGTACTCCCTTGGCGAGCAACAGAAGACTGTCGCGATGTGGTTGCATCCGGACGATGTGCGGTGGGAAGGGAAGCGAGTGCCCAGAATTTGCCCAAATCTTGCCCACGATCATCCCCAGTAGACCCAGGTGGAAACCCGCAAACTCCGCCTAGAATTCAACGGTCGGCCCCCTGACCAGGAAGCAAGAACGAACCACGACTTCTTCTCCGGGTCCGGCTCCTCCTATGTCATCGGCAAGGCCGAGAACACGGAAGACGACGACTGGGACTTCTGAAACACAAGGTCAACGGCCTACCCGAGTCAATATCCTTGGGTAGGCCGCTTTCGTGTATTCACTTACCGGATGTTTCTGTCTCCGATTCTAGGCACAGCCAACTTCGGGCTTCGTCGACTCGCCAACCTACATCGTCGACCTATGTGTCCAACAAGTCGGCGTGCAGATTCAAGGAGACGTCCTCTTGATTGTGTCCGAGCATGTTCTGGACGACTTTCACCGAGTCGACGGCAGGACATCCGCTGTTACGGCAACAGTGCGTCGGTCAGTCGCAATGAGGATCACACTGATGGGGTGAGAGACTAGAGCAACGAGTAGCCAGAAGGTAGATCCAGTTTTCGCCACGCGAGCTTCCCCGTGCGATCCAGGTGAAACTATCGATCCTCTTGTCGGCATGCTCGCCCGACATGTGTGGCTCCTCGAAGCGGTCAGCTCAAGGGCGTCAGCCAGATTCGCGAGCCGATCGTGCCGAGGCGACGTCGTCGACGATGACAGCGATATGCTGCATGCTTGCGATCAGCGACCCATAGAGGGGCCAAGAACGCTCCGGGAGCCCTTTGTCCTCAGCCATTCTCACAGACAGCTCTTCGAGCCGCTGGTAGATCGGTTCGACCTCCGCGTCGGGGTCGGCGATCGCCCGTCCCGCATCCCGGACGACGGAGGTCCATTGCTCACGGAACCGCGTGTCCCATTGGCCGTTCTCATAAGACCCTTCGCGCAGAGTTCGCGTCAGATGGCGCAAATGGGAGATGCCTTCATCCACGCGCTGCAGGATGTTCTCGTAGCTGGCATCTTCAGAAGACGTTTGGGAGTCCTGAGCTTCGCCCGATGGAATGCGCTTGCGGCGAAGGCGATCACGTGGATTCGCCTTTTGGCTCTCACGCGCGAATCTGACCGACTGCCATGCCGAGTTCAACTCGTGGCTCATCGATTCGGTCTCCTTGAACCAACCATCGGCTTCGGCGGTCTCCCAGCCGTCATCCAGTTCATCTGCCATGTCGACCAACATGTCACCCATGCGCCGGTTGATGCTGTCGACGTACCGTGCTGCCTGCTGATCCCGCAGAGGCGGAATCACCAGAAGGTTGACGACGATGCCGACGGCGACGCCTATGCAGAGCTCCAAGATCCGCTCGCCGAGAAAGGGTTGCTGACTGTCGAAGCCGCTGCCGAGGACGAAGATTCCAGTTGTTGCAATCGCAATACCTTCATCGCGGATCCACGGCAGCCGCGCAGCAGCGAGGCCGACCAGGAGCGCGAGAGCAAAAGTCCAGACGCTCACCCCCAGGTAGTTGCCGATGACGAAGGACAAGGCAACACCGAGGGTTGAGGCGATCGTCGACTGCGCTCCGCGAGACAGCGAGCGGTGGACTGTGGCATGGACTGTCAGCAGCGCCGCCCACGGAGCCAGGAACGGCATCTGGGAGTTCAGGACATTATCAGACAGCCACCAAGCGCCGGTGGCCGCGATCACAGTCTTGACGACCTGCAGAATGTCGGTGACGACGTCGGGGCGTCTGGCCAGAAGCGATAGCTGGTGTCGCGAGTTCTGCTGCAATGGGCGTCCTTTCGGACAGAGTGCATGGAGTTATCACCCTACAAGGCATATATGGTACGTGACCGGCATGGGTGAGGAGCAGTCGGCGGGGAATGAAAATGCCCGACATTCCTGCAGATGAAACCTGCGAAATGTCGGGCAGAGCTCAGACTGTCGTGGTTCTCGCTCTGCTTAAAACCCAGCAGTGCGAAGGAAAACCTGACAGACGGCGGTGTTCAGGCCGCCAGCGGCGTGATCTCACGCAGCGATGAACCGGTGAACAGCACGACGCGGCCGGTCATGTCACTGATCGTGACTTTGCCGTTGCGGGTGCTGATCTTAGGATCAATCAGTCCTGCATGCTCAATGGCACGCTGGACCCACTGTGGGAACTGAGTCATCGTTCCCTCCTTTCTTAGCTACTTCGTCGAACGGCATGCATCAACGCATATCGTTCTCATTGTTTTCGTGGTGGCGACGGGGCAGTCGCCGAGGTGCTGGCCGAGTACCGGAGCGAATCGGATGCTGGCCTGCTGAAATGTCACCGTGGTGTGGGTTGATCCTTCACGGTGGGGGATCTGCGATTCGAAGTGAGACAGTGTCCGTGGCGAATCATTTGCAATGTCGAACCTGGATCTGATTACTCGCTCATGAGCGACGTGTCATCGTGCTCAGCGGATCAGATGGTTCAATGAAGCCGGACGACTCCGAACGCAAGACATCAGTTTAACCGCATAGGAAACGATAAGTCAAAACAGCGGTTGATCAGCGGAAGGTCTTGCCCCGACGCAGACTCAGCAAGATGATGAGCGCGGTGATCAGAAGCGCAGCCGCGACGACCAGCATTCCGACGGGGAGCAGCGTTTCATCCGAGACGCCGAGGATCTTCGCCGAGGCCTTGGACTCAGTCGCCTCTGCACCATCGCCTGAGTCCATCTCGGTCCCGACCGAAGCGGCGTCGGCGCCGCCGGCATCACTGCCGCTCTCCGAAGCAGTCGCATCGGCACTCGGCGTCATCGACTCGCCGACAGGGACTGTCTGAAGAGACTTCGGGTCATTCTGGGCGAAGTCCCATTCGAGCAGGTCGACCGCGGCTTGGCGGGAGTTGTTGTCGATGCCGAGCATCGTCGAAACCACACGGTGGCCGTCGCGTTCGGCAACGGCGATATAGGCACCCTTGGCTTGGCGGGTGAATCCGTTCTTCAGGCCCAACCCGCCGTCGACCTGGCCGACGATCTTCGTGTGGTTCTGAATTTCGTAGCCCTTGAACTTCTCCTTGGTATCCGGGTTCTTGCCACCCGGGAATTTGTACGTCTCGGTGCTGATGACGTCCATCAGGTAGTCGTTCTCACACACCGCCCACGCCAGCTTCATCATGTCTGAGGCCGTCATGTGCTGTTTCGGGTCGTCGAGGCCTGAGGTGTTGGCTGCGTGAGTGTTCGTCATCCCCAGCTCTTCGGCCTTCTTGTTCATGAGTGCCACGGCCTTTTCCTGGCCGCCGGCGGCCCGACCGAGGGCGTTCGCGGCATCATTGGCACTCGACATCAGCATCGCGTGGAAGAGCAGATCGACGGTGTATTCGTTCTTCTGCATGAGACCGACCTTGGTGCCGTCGATCTCCATGTCCTCGAACTCTGCCTCGACCTTCTGTTTGGGATCGTCGAGCACGTCGACAAGAGCCAGAGCGGTCAGGAGCTTGATCGTCGAGGCAGGTGCGTGCTTCTTGTCGATATCGTGCGCCGCCTGAACTTCTCCCGTGTCGAGGTCTCCCACCAGCCACGACGTGCCCACCGGCTGCGGCGGCTTCGCTCCATCGCCGAGGTCGGCCGGCGATTCGTAGACCTTCTCCTGCTTCTCACCCGGTTGGCCCAAACCGTGCGAGGCGCCGGGGGAGAGGACCAACTGCGCCCCGATCAGCAGCAATGCGAGTACGGCGCTGACGATGAGACGAAGTCCTGAGGGAAGTGAACGGGGGAGGGCCGCAGCACGCGTCAGAGAAGAAGGATGGTGAGAACGCATGCGCACCAGTCTACGACCGTGGAGAATTGAGAGCTGTCAGGAAACCCGGTGCGATACAGCACAGGTGATGCAACCGCGTGGACGCGAAAGGCGGCCGTGCACGAAAAGTGCACGACCGCCTCGGCGATTCAGATGTTCAGATCAGAATGCGCGCTGCAGGACTGCCTGCTTCACCTCGGCGATGGCCTTGGTTATTTCGATGCCACGAGGGCAGGCCTCGGTGCAGTTGAAGGTGGTGCGGCAGCGCCACACGCCTTCCTTGTCGTTGAGGATCTCCAGGCGCATGTCTCCGCCTTCGTCACGCGAATCGAAGATGAAACGGTGCGCGTTGACGATGGCAGCTGGGCCGAAGTACTGGCCATCGGTCCAGAACACGGGGCACGACGAGGTGCATGCGGCGCAGAGAATGCACTTGGTGGTGTCATCGAATGCCTCACGCTGCTCGGCCGACTGCAGACGCTCACGCGTCGGCTCGTGACCGGACGTGATGAGGAACGGCATGACCTCACGGTAGGACTGGAAGAAGGGCTCCATGTCGACGATGAGGTCCTTCTCCAGAGGCAGACCCTTGATCGCCTCGACGGTGATCGTCTTGGACGTGTCAAGATCCTTCAGCAGGGTCTTGCAGGCCAGACGGTTACGGCCGTTGATGCGCATGGCATCGGAGCCGCACACGCCGTGGGCACAGGAACGGCGGAAGGACAGCGAGCCGTCCTCCTCCCACTTGATCTTGTGCAGGGCGTCCAGGACACGGTCGGTGCCGTACATGGTGACCTTGTACTCCTCCCAGTGCGCCTCTTCGTCCTGTTCGGGATCGAAGCGTGCGATCTGGAAGGTGCAGTCGAACGACGGGATCGAACCGCTGTCGCCTGCCACATGGTCGGGCAGGTCGATCTTCGAGGCCGGCTCCGGGGTTTCAGTTGAGGTATCGGTGCTCATCAGTACTTACGCTCCATCGGCTGGTAACGGGTGACGATGACGGGCTTCGTCTCCAGACGCATGCCCTTGATGCCGTCGGTCTCGGAATCAGGATCGAGGTACGTCATCGTGTGATGCATGAATCCTTCGTCGTCACGATCCGGGAAGTCCTCTCGGAAGTGCCCACCGCGTGATTCCTTACGGTGGATGGCGGCGACGGAGATGACCTCGGCGAGTTCGAGCAGGAAGTTCAGCTCGACGGCCTCGAGGAGGTCGAGGTTGAAGCGCTTGCCGCGGTCCTGAATGCCGACGTTGTTATAACGTTCACGCAGTTTCGCGATCTCATCAAGCGCTTCGCGCAGAGTCTCGTCAGTGCGGAAGACCTGGACGTTGGCGTCCATGAGCTCCTGCAGATCCTTGCGAATGGCGCCGATGCGTTCGGTGCCGTCGGAGGTCCGCATCTTCTCGAGAAGTGCGACGGTATCGCCCTCAGCGCCTTCCGGCAGCTCGACGAAGTCAGCAGTCTTCGCATATTCCGCGGCGGCGATGCCGGCGCGCTTGCCGAAGACGTTGATGTCGAGCAGCGAGTTCGTGCCCAGGCGGTTCGAACCGTGCACGGACACGCAGGCAACCTCACCAGCGGCGTAGAGGCCGGGGATGACGTTGTCATTGTCCGCGAGCACCTCGGCGCCGACATTGGTCGGAATGCCGCCCATGGCGTAGTGCGCGGTCGGGAAGACCGGCACCGGCTCCGTGTAGGGCTCCACACCGAGGTAGGTGCGGGCGAACTCGGTGATGTCGGGCAGCTTCGCATCGATGTGCGCGGGCTCGAGGTGGGTGAGGTCGAGCAGGACGTAGTCCTTGTTCGGACCGCAGCCGCGGCCTTCGCGCACCTCATTGGCCATGGAACGGGCCACGATGTCACGAGGAGCGAGGTCCTTGATCGTCGGGGCGTAGCGTTCCATGAAGCGCTCACCGTCGGAGTTGCGCAGGATCGCACCCTCACCGCGAGCCGCCTCGGAGAGCAGGATGCCCAGACCGGCCAGACCGGTCGGGTGGAACTGGAAGAACTCCATGTCCTCGAGCGGGATGCCCCGGTTGTAGGCCACGGCCATGCCGTCACCGGTCAGAGTGTGTGCATTTGAGGTGGTCTTGAAGACCTTGCCCACGCCGCCGGTTGCGAAGACGACCGACTTGGCCTGGAACAGGTGGATCTCGCCGGTGGCCAGTTCGTAGGCGACGACGCCCGCCGGACGGCGGACTCCGTCGACCTCGGTCATGGCCAGGTCGAGGACGTAGAACTCGTTGTAGAACTCGACGCCGTGCTTGACGCAGTTCTGGTACAGAGTCTGGAGGATCATGTGACCGGTGCGGTCGGCTGCGTAGCAGGAGCGACGGACCGGGGACTTGCCGTGGTCACGGGTGTGACCACCGAAGCGACGCTGATCGATCTTGCCTTCGGGGGTCCTGTTGAAGGGCAGCCCCATCTTCTCGAGATCGAGGACGGCATCGATGGCTTCCTTGGCCATGACCTCGGCGGCATCCTGGTCGACGAGGTAGTCACCGCCCTTGACCGTGTCGAAGGTGTGCCACTCCCAGTTGTCCTCTTCCACATTCGCCAATGCGGCGCACATGCCGCCCTGGGCCGCACCGGTGTGCGAACGCGTGGGGTAGAGCTTGGTCAGGACTGCGGTCCGGGCACGCTGGCCCGATTCGATCGCTGCACGCATCCCGGCGCCACCGGCACCGACGATGATGACGTCGTATTGATGTACCTGCATGTTTCTCCTTCTATGCGGCCGAGCAGAACGACGCCAGCAATGCTGGGTCGGCTCCGGCCGGGCAGGGATCGAATGTGAAGATGACGAGCGTGCCGAGCACGATGACGATGACCGAAGCGATGTAGAGGATCATCTGCAGAGCCATGCGGGTGCCGGGCTTCTCGGCATAGTCCATGATGATGGTGCGCAGGCCGTTGGTGCCGTGCAGCATTGCCAGCCACAGCATCAGCAGATCCCAGATCTGCCAGAACGGGCTGGCCCATTTGCCGGCCACGAACCCGAAGTCGATGGCCTGGACGCCTTCTCCGGCCCACAGGTTCACGAAGAGGTGACCGAAGATGAGGATGATGAGGACGACGCCGGAGATGCGCATGAACAGCCATGCGAACATCTCGAACTTCGAACGTGTTGATTTGTGGCGCGAGTAGCCGGTGCGCGGAGCCGGGATCGATGTTGTGCTCATGTCATCCTCCGAACGTGTGCATCAGCTGGCGGGGGATGAAGGCGATCATAATGATGAGCCATACGATGATGACTCCCCAGAACAGTTTCTTCTGATTTTTCGGTCCGCTCTTCGAGAAGTCGACGAGAATGACGCGAAGACCGTTGAACGCATGGAATGCGATCGCGGCGACGAGTGCGATCTCACCGAATGCCATGACCGGAGTCTTGTAGGTTCCGATCACGGCGTTATATGCCTCGGGTGAGACGCGAACGAGTGCAGTATCGAGCACGTGGACCAACAGAAAGAAGAAGATTCCGACGCCTGTGACGCGATGCGCGACCCAGGACCACATTCCTTCATTTCCTCGGTACAGAGTGCCCGTAGACGCTTTGGCCACGGAGCATCCTCCATCTTGGATTAATCGACTGTGTACATCAAGAAACTACGCCGAACGCCGCCTGGTTGCCAGTCGAGCTGCGCCTGAGCGTGGTGGATCACATTAAGTTCCTGGCAGTTCCCTCACAGCGGTCATTCTCGGATGCGTTGAAATTCAATTACATCACGGCTGTATGTGCTAATGATTCTGGCCGCCGGGCTGACCTGGTGAGTCGGAATCCTTTCCGGGTTTGAGCCAGTCCGGTTACGGTTCTCCTCACCCCGACACGGCGGACAACATCGGTCAGAGAGTGCCCGAACTTTGAGACACTGATGGTGTGAACACACACTTCCACGCCATCATCCCCGCCGGCGGATCCGGAACCCGGCTCTGGCCGCTCTCCCGCAAGGCATCGCCGAAGTTCCTCCATGACGTGTTGGGTACGGGCCGGAGCCTGATCCAGTCAACTTGGGATCGTGTCGCACCCCTCGTCGGACCCGAGAACGTGTGGGTCGTGACGGGGGAGAGCCACCGTGATCAGGTCGCCGAGCAGCTTCCCGAGATCGCGGTGCACAAGATCCTCGCCGAGCCGTCGCCGAAGGATTCGGCAGCCGCGATCGGTCTCGCGACCATGCTCATCGCACAGGAGGACCCGGACGCGATCGTCGGCTCGTTCTCCGCAGACCATTCAATCACCAACGTCGACGAGTTCCGGCTGGTCATCGACCAGGCCTGCGCTGCCGCCGAGACCGGTGACATCGTCACCGTCGGCATCATGCCCCGCAACCCCGCCACCGCCTATGGCTACATCGAGACCGGTGACCTGCTTGGCCTCGACGGCGCACCGACTGCGCGGCGAGCCATGGCCTTCGCCGAGAAGCCGGCTGCGAGCACGGCCCGCGCCTACGTCAACTCCGGCCGCTACCGCTGGAACGCCGGCATGTTCATTGCCAAGGCCTCCGCCCTCCTCGAGGTCCTCGAAACTGAGGATCCGACTCTGTTTGCGGGGCTGTCTCGGATTGCGCAAGCGTGGGGCTCCGATGCTCAGGCCGAGGTGCTCGCCGAGGTGTGGCCCGGGCTGGAGAAGCGCGCCATCGATTACGTCGTCGCCGAGCCCGCTGCCGCGGCCGGCCGTGTCATCGTCATCCCCGGCGACTTCGGCTGGGACGACGTCGGCGACTTCGACTCCGTGGCACGCCTGCGCCAGCCGGTGCCCGGTGAGCCCGCGGGAGTCATCTCGATCGGTCAGAACTGCGACCTCCTCGAGATCGACGCCTCAGGGGTCGTCTTCTCCGAGTCCAAGAAGCCGCGCACGGTCGCGATCGTCGGCCTCGACGATCTCGTCGTCGTCGACACCGAGGACGTCCTGCTGATCACCTCCCGCTCCCACGCCCAGGATGTGAAGAAGGCAGTCTCGGCCGCCGGTGAGCGCGGTCTCGACGATCTGCTGTAGGCAAGTGCTGTATCCGGTCTCCCAGGCCGGAGTCGCAGGCGGAGTATGTCGAAATTGGTCGCAGTGCGCCCAAATGTGACGCTGAATGCTTAGCATTGCAGTCAATGTCTCAGATATCCGAACCGCGCCCAGGCGGCGTCGCGCTCCCAGAAGGACCAGACGTGATCAGCTCGACAATTGCTGAGATCGGTGCAGAGCTCATCGATTTCCGCCGCGACATCCATGCGCACCCGGAACTGTCCTTCCAGGAGTTCGACACCACGGACAAGATCATCCGACGTCTTGAAGCGGCCGGTCTGTCACCTCGGCGACTCGAGGGCACAGGCGTCGTCTGCGAAGTCGGCGAGGGTCCGATCGCCCTAGGGCTTCGAGCTGACATCGACGCGTTGCCCATCGATGACCTCATCGACGAGGACTTCGCCTCGACGGTGACCGGTGTGGCACACGCCTGCGGTCACGACGTGCACCTGACCGGACTCGTCGGCGCAGCCATCGCCCTGCAGCGACTCCACGAATCCAGACCCGGCGGGCTCGGCGGACGGGTGCGACTCATCTTCCAGCCCGGCGAGGAAGTCACCCCCGGCGGGGCGCTGCGCGTCATCTCCCAGGGTGTCCTCGACGATGTGCCCGAGGTCTACGCCGTCCACTGCGACCCCAATGTCGACGTCGGTCGGATCGGTTCGCGCATCGGAGCCATCACCGCGGCCGGCGATACCGTCATCATCCGTCTCTCAGGCCACGGCGGGCACACCTCACGGCCCCATCTGACCGAAGACCTTGTCTACGCGTTGGGCAAACTCGCCACTGACCTGCCTTCGACGCTGGGCCGTCTCATCGATCCGCGCCACGCGATCTCCCTCGTATGGGGCGAGATCAGCGCCGGTCACGCGGCCAATGTGGTGCCCAGCGAGGGGATTCTGCGCGGAACTCTGCGTTGCCTCGACGTCGACGGCTGGAACCAGGTCGCCGAGGTGCTCCCTGAGCTGGTCGAGCGCATCGCCGGCCCGTACGGGGTCACCGTCGACCTCGATCACCGCCGAGGTGTCCCGCCGGTGGTCAACACCGAAGACCAGGTCGCGCTCATCGAGTCCGCCGTTCGCGGTGAACTCGGCGAGAACTCCGTCCAGCTGACCCCGCAGTCCATGGGCGGTGAAGACTTCGCTTGGTATCTCACGCATTGCCCCGGGGCGCTCGTCCGTATGGGCACCCGCACCCCTGGGGGAACGACATACGACATTCACCAGGGTGACTTGCTCATCGACGAGGACAGCGTCGAGATCGCCGCCCGCATCTTCACTGCGACCGCGCTGAAGGTCCTGGAAAAGGACTAGAGCATAGCTCCTTGACATGGCTTCGCCAACAAGGGAGTCACGCCCTAATCCGCGAAATCATGAGGCTGTTCAATGACGAACAAGCCATCAGGATATTCTGCTATTCGCGTCATCGTCTGTCTTATCGGCGGCGAGGTCAGTTTTATGTCGAATCGGAGATCCCCGGTAGGGGTGATCGACTCACGTATCTCCTTCACATTATGATCCCCGAGGTCTTCGATAAGGCTGTGTGCATCGTCCAGTGTCGCTCGGTTCCACTTCGACCGCCGGACACAGACGTGGTGCGCCAGATCGAGCTCTTGGATCTCGCTGCGCGTCCGGTGCGGATCGAACACCAACGCAAGCACTACCGAACGCCTGGGATCCACGCGCACCCGGTTGCACGCCACGATATTACGTGGATCACAGAGCGAGAGGACGCTTCTCCACAGTCGATCGAAGTCTGCCTGCTCAACTCCGGCTTCCACCCCGCGCGCCCACTCTGCGACCCACGCGCGCCGTTGATCAGCATCCTTCTGAAGTCGTCGAACGACTTCGCTCGTTGATTCAGCGCTCACTGGCCACCACACATTGGACTTACGGCTTCGGTCTCCCGTGCGGCGGCGATTGATGCAAGCAGACCAATAGCGACCATGAACGCCATAAGCAGCTTGATTGCGAGGCCGTGTACGTGCTTCTGAAGCATTGGCTAGTGCCTTTCTCGCTCCATTGGGCAGATAGTAATCACGTTACTCGCCGCGAGGTTTCATTAACAAGCGGTCTTGTTGAAAATCCAATATCATTCATCGTTCGACAGCTGGCATTTTCCGCGTCTTCGGCTCCTCGTAAACGTGAACGTCGAAGTGGTTAGGTGCCCCGGCTCCACCGGGGACTCAGGTGGAACCGATAATCTTGGAGACATGAGAGTGAAGGTCATGAGCACGGCGCTGGGCGCCGGCTTCAGCGCATTGAGCCTGGTGGCACTGAGCGCATGCTCGATGACGGCTCCCGAGCCAGTCGAAGATGCCACACTCGGGTGCATGATCTCGGCTCCGGCAGGATTCGACGACCACTCTGCTGGGGCTCTCACTCTGGCGGAGACGGAGCTGGCACGGTCTCAGGGACTGTTCTCCGCGACATCGAGCCAGCGGGTGACCAACTCATCGGCCACCTCGGCGGCTCTGAAGAGGATGAACGATAAGGACTGCGCGCTGACGACAGTGCTCGGGCCCGGGGGCGCCGACGAACTGGCAGACCAGGCCAGAGCCCACTCCAAGGGCCTCTACCTGGGTGTGGCCAGTGGTCACGATGACTTCCCGGACAATGTGCTCAGCATTGACTTCGACCTCGTGCCGCCGGCCTTCATCGCCGGGTACATTGCGGCCACGGCGAGTGAATCGGGTGAGGTCGGCACGGTCGTGTCACGAGGGTTCCCGCAGGCGAAGAAGATACTCGACGCCTTCGACGCCGGCGTCGACCTCTACAACGACGAAGCCGATGAGGACGTCGAGCACGTGAAGTCCTTCCGGGAGGAAGCGGTCGATGATCGGACCGTGGCCGACACCAGCGATGCGGGGAAGGACTTCTTCGACGCAGCCCATGATTCGGACGTCGACGTCGTCGTCCCCTTCGGGTCGTCGGCAGCGATGGGAGTGGTCACCGCGGCCACCGAGAAGCAGCAGGCTCTGACCACCGAAGAGCCCAAGCCGGAAGACAAGGGCGAAGACCCGATTCTGCCGAAGGTCATCTGGTATGGAGCGTCCGGGGCCTTCAGCGACACGATCATCGCGACGATCGAGCCGAACATCCGCCGTGGACTGCGGAGCATGTTTGCCGAATGGCCGCAGAGCAAGAATCCCGACGAGGTGGCCGAAGCCTCGAAGGAGGACCCCACCGAGATGGGTGGATTCCTTGTTGCCGACCGCCGCTACAAGGGCACGATCGACAACGGCGGCGTGAGGATCGCCGCCGAGGACGGTTTCCTCAGCCAGACGTCCGACGCAGGGCGCAGCATCGCCGATCTGCGGGAACGGATCAAGAGCGGGGACATCGACCCAAGGAAGTCCTGAACTGCTCGATTGTGACACCGCTGGTGCCGACCGATTCATTCAGAGTTCTTCCACGCTGATCCGATAAGCTGTGCGGGTGTTGAATAATCCCGCTGGTGTCGCAGCAGACGACCCGATCCTGCAGTTGCCCAAAGTCTCCCTCCATGATCACCTCGACGGTGGCCTGCGCCCCGCCACGCTGATCGAACTGGCTGCCTCTGTCGGCCACGAACTGCCCGCCACCGAACCCGATGCGCTGGCCCAGTGGTACCACGATTCCGCGAGCTCCGGTGATCTGGTCCGCTACCTCGAGACCTTCTCTCACACGGCAGCCGTGATGCAGAGTCGTGAGGGCCTGATGCGAGTGGCCAAGGAATGGGTCCTCGACCAGGTCGCCGACGGTGTGTTCTACGCTGAGGCCCGCTGGGCTCCGGAGCAGCACCTGGAAGGCGGACTCGAACTCGACGAGGTCGTCGAAGCCGTTCAGGAAGGACTCGAAGCCGGAGTCATCGAAGCCTCCTCGGACGGCAAGTTCATCCGCGTCGGTCAGATCATCACAGCCATGCGCCAGGCGGACAATTCCATGGCCATCGCAGAACTGGCCATCAGGCACCGCGAGAAGGGATCCGAATCCGGAGTCGTCGGCTTCGACATCGCCGGTCCTGAGAACGGCTTCCCGCCCTCGGCGCACCTGTCCGCGTTCAACGCACTCCACCAGGCATATGTGCCCGTGACGATCCACGCCGGTGAGGCTGCCGGCAAGGACTCGATCCACGAAGCTCTCACCATCTGCCATGCCCAGCGCATCGGCCACGGTGCCCGCATCGTCGAGGACATGGACATCGTCGAGGGCGAAGGTCAGCTGGGCAGCCTGGCTGCTTGGGTTCTCGATCAGCAGATTCCGCTCGAGCTGTGCCCCAGTTCGAATCTGCAGACCGACATCGGCGGCTCCATCGCCTCCCATCCGATCACCGGACTCAAAGACTTGGGCTTCGCCGTCACCATCAACCCGGACAACCGCCTGATGTCAGCGACGTCGGTCACGCGTGAGATGCGTCTGCTCGTCGATGAGGCCGGCTGGACTCAGACCGACCTCGAGTGGGCGACCGTCAACGCTGTCACCGCGGCGTTCCTGCCACTCGATGTGCGCGAGCGCATGCTCGACGAGATCCTCATTCCAGGGTTCGCCCGGGTGAATATTTGAGTTCACGGGACAAGCGTTCGAACATACCCGACGGCTCCTCGCCGTCGGGTGGTTCGGCCGAGCCTGACGGTCACGGTGTTCCCACCCCACGAGCGATGCTGCTGGTCGTTGTGGTTCTCGGGATTCAGGTGCTGGCCCTGCTGGGGTCCGCCCTGTCATTCATCCTCACCGCTCTCAGTGCAGGTGCTCTTGCAGGTTCGCTGCTGGGGCTGGCCGTCATGTTCCTCATCTTCGCTGCCGGCGTGGCCGCTGCGGCGCGCGGATCATGGAAACTGCATCGTTGGGCCCGGCCGGCGGCGATCGCCTTCGAACTGCTCGTCATCGTCTTCGCCTTCAGCGTCATCGCCGGAACCCTGTGGCTCGGGCTGGCCTGTCTGGTCACGGCGCTTGCTGTGCTTCTGGGGTATTTCCTGCCCTCGGTCGTCGACGCCTACAACCGGGCACTCGAAGGCTGAGGCCTCGGACCTCGGTGCCGCATTCCCTCGAATCGTGTCAGGACGTTCGTCAGCCGCTGAGCCAGCGGCGCGAGTTCGACAACTAGCGCCTCGAACTCATCGAGGACTTGTGCGTCCCAGCCGGCGTCGGAATGATCGTTGGTCGCGAAGGCTTCATCGGCCGTGGGCCTGATCTGCCAGTCGATGGTTGCGTTGAGCATCCGGGCGACGAGGGCATCTGCCGCCCCCGCTGCAATGGACGGGATTCCCTGACGTGCCTCGCCCGTGATGTGACACATCGGGCGAACAAGCTCTGCCAGCCGCCAGCCGCCAGCCGCCTGCCGCCAGCCGCCTGCCGCCAGCCGCCAGCCGCCAGCTCAGGCGCTCGGCGGGTGCCACTTCTGTACGCTGGCGGCTTGGGCCGCCGTGACCTTGGCAGGCGCAGCAGAGAAGATCGCATCTCGGATTCCGGACAGGAACGGTGACTGCATCTGGAAGACGGCACCGAGAATTCGAGACTTCGCTGCAATCGACTGACTGCGCCTCTTGCGCAGCCGGTCGTAACGCCGCAGCTGAACGTCGACTCCTCCTGCTGACGTCGACGTACCCGCTGAGCTCACCGAGTCCGCTGGGGACACTGGGCCCGACGAGTCCGCGATGACCGGTGCCAGCAACGCGGTCAGTGTCGCTGCATCCTCGAGGGCCTGACCGCCGCCCTGACCCAGATTCGGGGTCATCGCATGGGCCGCATCGCCGAGGAGGACGACGCGTCCCCGGTGGTAGGTCGGCAGGGGAGCGGCGAGGTCTGAAATCGCGGTCCGCCGGATTCGGTCACTCGGTGTCGTGGCTATGAGCTCAGCGATCGGTGCGTGCCAGGAGGAGAACAGGTCCCGCACAGCCGCCTTCTCATCGGCGAAACTCGCGTGCTGGGGCATGTTCGCCACCGCGAACCAGTACACGCGCTCGTCCTTGAGTGGAGCGATGCCGAAGCGCAGGCCCCGACCCACGGTCTCGCCAGCGGCTCCATCGAGGTCGACCGGGCGTTCGGTGATTCCACGCCAACTCGAATATCCCGAATAGCGAGGTCCGATTCCGGACTTGATGGTCTCTCTCACCTGGCTGTTGAGACCATCGGCACCGATGACGAGATCGAAGTTTTCCTGGGGACCGGGTCCGACCGTCACCGTTCCAGCGATGCTCGCCGAGGTGACGAAGGCGTTGGTGCGCACGGTTCCCTCATCGAGGGCATCGAGCAGTATCCGATGCAGGTCGGCTCGGTCGACGATCCGCAGCTCTCCGACGCTGTCGGTGGGAAGGCGTGCGATCCAGCGTCCGTCGGGGCGTCGTTGGCCCGCAGCGAAGGACTCTGCCTTCTTGTCAGTGATCGCTGCGAACTGAGGGCCGAGGCCCAGGGATTGGAGGGCCCTGAGCCCATTGGCGAAGACGGACAGACCTGAACCCCCGGCGCGCACCTCGGCGGCCCTTTCGAACACGGTGACCTGTGCGCCGGCCTTCTGCAGGCCGACGGCGGCTGAGAGTCCGCCGATGCCGGCTCCAACGATCGCGATCTTCATGGGGTGTGGTTCTCTCGTGCGAGTTCTGAGGTGTCTGCCTTACTGCTGAAGGTACTCCCCGCAGGCCTCGGTGAGGAAGTCACCGGCGACTCCACCCTCTTGGTTGAGGCTGGCTGCGGTCTTCTGAATGCCCCACCAGACCTGGGGAGAGGCGCCCCACTGCTGACGGAAGTCCTCACGCTTATCGGGGTCATCGGCCAGATCTTGAGCGGCCAGCGAGATTCGGTCCTGAGCGTCCTCGGCCGTGCACCGAGCCTCATCATCGGGGCCCTTCGGGTCGAGCTCCGGTATGTCATCGGAGTTCTTCGCCTTCAGGGTGTACGCGGACCCGCCGATCTCCTCAACGGTGAAGGTCCCCTGAACGAGCAGGAACGGTGACTTCTTCGTATCGACGTTCTCGGCATCGACGGTGACACTGACACTGTCCGGAGTGTCGGCGGTGACGGTGGCCTCACCCGAATCGGGAACGTCGGGGTTGCCGGTGTGGACATAGACCTTGAGGTAGGCCTCGGACTTGTTCGCGGCCGCCTCGGCGAGGCCCTGCCACAGGGGATCAGCGTCCTTCGCACCTCCGGGAGAGGAGTCGACGATGGAGACCTTCGGAGCGTCATCGGGGGTCTCGACCGGAATGACCTCCTCCTCGCTGACGGAGGGACGCGGTTCGGGGCGGGTCTCCTCCGAGGTGGGAACGCAGGCTGTCATCGTGGCCAGCACTGCGGCGGTGGTCAGGAGGGCAAGAGAGCGAATTCGCATGGTTCCTCGTGAGGTGGTCGTCGTGGCGGTGCCGGACCCAGGGCCCGGTCTCGCCTTCCAGCCTAATCCGAGAGGTCGCGCTCGCACCGGTGGACGCGCTGGCCTGGGCCCGATTGCTGGGGTCCGACTGCTCGGCTTGCATCGAGCTCGTGCGTTGTCTGCTGTCTACTGTGCTCGGTTCGGCATGAGATCGCTCAGGCTGACCTTCTGCGCTCCGGCCTCGTCGAAGTTGTCCTCATCGAGCCACCGCACATAGGCCGCGCGCAGACTGGGCCATTCGGTGTCGATGATGGAGAACCATGCGGTGTCGCGGTTGCGGCCCTTGATGACGAGGTGCTGTCGGAACAGACCTTCGAAGGTGAAGCCGAAACGCGTCGCTGCCTTCCTCGACGGCGCATTGTCGTTGTCGCACTTCCATTCGAAGCGCCTGTACCCGCTGGCGAAGGCAAGGTCGGCGAAGAGGAAGAATGCCTCGGTGGCTCCTCGAGTCTGTGACAGGGCCGGTCCCCACAGGATGTTGCCGATCTCGATGACGCCGTTGTTCGCATCGATGCGCATCAGCGCCTGTCGACCCTCGGCCCGCCCGGAGCTGCGGTCGACCACGGCGAAGAACAGCGGATCGGTCGATTCGGACGCTGTGCGAATCCACTCGTCGAAGTCCGAGCGTGCGGTCTGCGGCATCTGCGGCAGGTACCGGAAACGCTCATCCGATCCGTCCGCCGAGGCTGCTGCGAAGAGTGAATCCGCATGGAGCTGGGGGTCGAGGGGCTCGAGGTCGACATAGCGACCGTGGATCGTCTCCCGCCGAGGTGGCTTGACCCCGGTCCAGTCGGTGAGGTTCGCGTCGGTCATGACATCTCCTTCTCGTTCGTCATTGAACTCTTCCTTCCGTCGGACTGGGTCTGCCCGAGTGCACCCTGTGACAGGTGCTCAGCTCTCGTCGGCGTCGAATCCGGTCGAGAGCTGCCGCAGCAGTGAGGCGAGCTTGCGACGTCCTGCCGGAGTCAGGTCGCTGAGGATCTCGCGCTCCTTGACCAGCAGGTCGGCAAGAGCGGAGTCGACCGTGGCGCGGCCAGCGGCCGTCAGCCGCACGAGCACACCTCGGCGATCTCCGGGGTCTGGCAGTCGTTCGACCCAGCCGGCGGTGACGAGTCGATCGATGCGGTTGGTCATGGTGCCGCTGGTGACCAATGTCTCCTGCAGCAGAGTTGAGGGGGAGAGCTGATAGGGCTCACCGGAACGGCGCAGGGCGGAGAGCACGTCGAAGGCCCACCCCTCGATGCCGTAGTCGCTGAAGCTGGACTTCCGTGCCAAATCCAGTTGGCGGGCCAGCCGTGAGACGCGGGAGAGTATCTCCATCGGTGACACGTCGAGATCCGGGCGCTCGTGGCGCCATGCCGCGACAATCCGATCAACCTCGTCCATGTTCCGATTTTACGTCCAGATCAAGATTCTTTGGACCAAAGATACTTTTTAGCGAGACATTTCTTACTCATTGGCTGATTTGGCCTGCACGTTTGGATGGACGGGGCCACTTGGGAATAAAGTGGTCATGGTTGTTGCATCCGTCAACGCACCTGCGGGGCCAAAAGACCCGGCAGTAGAAACGAAGGAATACACGTGGATCTTTTCGAGTATCAAGCACGTGACCTGTTTGAGAAGCACGGAGTGCCCGTGCTCAAGGCTCAGGTCGCGACGACACCAGAAGCAGCGAAGAAGGCAGCCGAAGACCTCGGCGGCGGAGTAGTCGTCGTCAAGTCTCAGGTCAAGATGGGCGGCCGCGGCAAGGCCGGCGGCGTCAAAGTTGCGAAGAATCCTGAAGAAGCCGAAGCTCGCGCCAAGGACATCCTGGGTCTCGACATCAAGGGCCACATCACCGAAAAGGTGATGATCGCCGAAGGCGCAGACATCGCTGAAGAGTACTACTTCTCGGTCCTCCTCGATCGGTCCAACCGCACCTACTTGGCCATGTGCTCCAAGGAAGGCGGAGTTGAGATCGAGCAGCTCGCTGAGGAACGCCCGGAAGCTCTCGCCAAGATACCAGTCTCTGCCATCGACGGAATCGATGCTGCGAAGGCCGAAGAGATCGCCAAGGAAGCAGGCTTCGACGCGGAGACCGCCGCTAAGGTGGCCCCCGTGCTGATGTCCCTGTGGACCGTCTTCGAGAAGGAAGACGCATCCCTCGTTGAGGTCAACCCGCTGGTCAAGACCGGTGCCGGTGACATCATCGCGCTCGACGGAAAGGTGTCTCTCGATGAGAACGCCGACTTCCGCCAGCCTGAGCACGAGGAGCTGCGCGACGACAGCGCAGAGAACCCACTCGAGCTCAAGGCCAAGAAGCTCGACCTCAACTACGTCAAGCTCGACGGCGAAGTCGGAATCATCGGAAACGGTGCCGGACTCGTCATGTCGACCCTCGACGTCGTCGCCTACGCCGGTGAGAAGCACAGCAACGTCAAGCCTGCCAACTTCCTCGACATCGGAGGCGGAGCCTCTGCTGAGGTGATGGCCAACGGTCTCGAGGTCATCCTCGGCGATGAGCAGGTCAAGTCAGTCTTCGTCAACGTCTTCGGCGGAATCACCGCCTGTGACGCAGTGGCCGACGGCATCGTCAAGGCCCTCGAGATCCTCGGCGACCAGGCCACCAAGCCGCTCGTCGTCCGCCTCGACGGAAACAACGTCGAAGAAGGACGTGCGATCCTCAAGGAAGCCGCGAACCCACTCGTCACTCTGACCGACACCATGGACGGTGGAGCCGATAAGGCCGCCGAACTGGCTGCTGCCAAGTAAGGAAAGGTCTTTACATAAATGTCTATCTTCCTGAATTCCGATTCGAAGATCATCGTCCAGGGCATCACCGGCGGCGAAGGAACCAAGCACACTGCGCGCATGCTCGCAGCCGGATCCAACGTCGTCGGCGGTGTCAACGCCCGCAAGGCCGGCACCACCGTCAAGCACAACGACAAAGACGGCAACGAAGTTGAGCTGCCCGTCTTCGGATCAGTCGCCGAGGCAATGGAAGCCACCGGTGCCGACGTCTCCGTGGCCTTCGTGCCGCCTGCATTCTCCAAGGATGCGGCCATCGAAGCCGTTGACGCCAAGATCGGTCTGCTCGTCATCATCACCGAGGGCATCCCGGTCCAGGACGCCGCCGAAGTCTGGGCACGTGCTCAGGCCGCAGGCAATGCGACCCGCATCATCGGACCCAACTGCCCGGGCATCATCTCGCCAGAGGCATCGCTGGCAGGCATCATCCCTGCCAACATCACCAAGAAGGGCAAGCTCGGACTGGTCTCCAAGTCCGGCACGCTGACCTACCAGATGATGTACGAACTGCGTGACCTCGGCTTCTCCACTGCCATCGGAATCGGTGGTGACCCGGTCATCGGCACCACGCACATCGATGCGCTCGAAGCGTTCGAGAACGATCCTGAGACCGAAGCCATCGTCATGATCGGCGAGATCGGCGGAGACGCTGAAGAGCGTGCCGCTGCCTACATCAAGGACAACGTGACGAAGCCGGTCGTCGGCTACGTTGCAGGCTTCACAGCTCCCGAGGGCAAGACCATGGGCCACGCCGGCGCCATCGTCTCCGGCTCCTCAGGAACCGCTGCGGCGAAGAAGGAAGCCCTTGAGGCTGCAGGCGTGAAGGTCGGCAAGACCCCGACCGAAACCGCCGACCTCATGCGCGAACTCCTCGCCTGAGTCGTCCCGCTCGACAACAGCGCGGTCAGGGTGCGACCGCTCAGCACACACGCTAGGCAACTGCACCTTGACCGCGCTTTTGCGTGTCCGCAGGAAAGTGAGCGGCTGGCGGCGGCGCGTACCGATGCGTCACGCACCGGGAGCAGCAATTCACACCCGGGCTCGCTTTCCCTCCAGTTGGTTCAGCAACCCATCCCGCCAGCATCAAATCACCCCGTTGCAACGGGTGGTTGTGGAACGGACTGTGCGGGGCCGGCGCGGGAGGCTAATCTGAACGTGTGAATGATCAGACACCGCTGTCCCAGAACATACCGGCCGGCCAGGCGACGCCACCCGGCCAGGCGATGCCCCTCGGCCAGGCGACGCCCCTCGACCCGCAGCCCCTCGACCCGCAGCCCGTCGACACCTCGCCTTCGGCTCACCCGCGCAACTTCGGCTCCGACAATTGGGCCGGTGCCCACCCGGAAGTCATCGCCGCAATCACGGACGCCAATGTCGGACACACTCCCGGATACGGGGGCGACCCCTGGACCGCGCGCCTCGGCGAGGTGATGAAGGGCCACTTCGGCCCCTCCGCCCAGGCGTTCCCGGTCTTCAACGGCACCGGCGCCAACGTCCTCGCGCTGCAGTCGGCGCTGCCCCGCTGGGCGGCCGTCATCACCGCAGCCTCCGCCCACATCAACTATGACGAAACCGGCGCACCGGAAAAGGTCGGCGGACTCAAGATCATTGGCGCAGCTACCCCCGACGGGAAGCTGACTCCCGAGATCATCGAAGGCGCGGTCCTCGGCCGCGGCAACGAACATAACGCTCAGCCCTTGGCCGTGAGCATCTCGGAATCGACCGAGTGGGGCACGACATACACGCCGGAGGAGATTCGCCAGATCGCCGACACGGCTCACAGGCTCGATATGATCCTGCATGTTGACGGTTCGCGTCTTGGCAATGCCGCGGCCTATTTGAACACTGAGCTCGGATCGCTGACGACGGCGACCGGCGTCGACATCATCAGCCTTGGTGGGACGAAGAACGGACTCCTCGGCGCAGAAGCGATCGTCGTCCTCAACCCCGACATCGGCCAGGGGATGAAGTTCCTGCGGAAGATGAACCTGCAGCTGTCATCGAAGATGCGATTCCTCTCCGCCCAGCTGGGCGCCCTCTACGATGGCGAGCTGTGGCGCACCTCCGCGAGTCACGCCAACACCATGGCCCAACGATTGGCAGATGGCCTCGCCGAGGCGGCCGCCACCGGCCGTGCACCCGATATCTCGATCGTGGCGAAGACCGAATCCAACGTCGTCTTCGTGCACATGCCTGAGGAGGTCGCAGCACGAGCTCGGCAGAAATTCGCCTTTGCCGACTGGCCCATGGCCAAGAATGTCGTGCGCCTCATGTGCGCCTTCGACACCACCGCCGAGGACGTCGACGACCTCATCGCAGCCATCGTCGAGGCCTAAGCTACAGCGTGCTCCACGGTAGGTATGTGCTGCGTGGGAGTGAGTCCTCCCCAGCGCACTACTTCTTCTTGTCGGCCTTGACAGAGACGACAGGAACGTCGGCGTCGAGGATGATGCGCTGAGCGGTTGAGCCCATGATGAGTTTGCCGACGGGGGAGCGGCGACGCGATCCGATCACGATCATGCGGGTGTCTTCGGTCGCCTCGGCGAGGGCGAGGAGTTCCTCAACAGGGTCATTGCCGCGCAGGAACTGCAGGATCTCATGGGAGACCTCGGATGAGCGCAGCGCCTCTTTGAGCTCGTCCATGTCCTGATTCGTCGCGACACCGCGTTCGTCGGGGGTCTCTCCGATGCCGGCATTGAGCACGATCACGGTGTCATCGAAGGCCCTCGCCTGGTCGATGCCGAACGTGACGGCAGCCTTGCCTTCGGGTGAGGGGGAATAACCGACGAGAATTGTCATGATCTCTCCTGATACGACACTGGACGAAGCTCCCTCAATTAGTAGCACATCTGCGTGCTGCGACGCTCCTCAGTCCGCCCCAACCTGCACGCAAATCAGTCTCAAGCTGCACCGCAGATCTGTGTGAATCGGTCGTTCCTGGTGGTGGCGCATCCGCGACTGAAGCAGGGGCTCAGTCCGACTAGACTGTTCTAATGCCTTCTACCCTCCTGTCGCCGGATTCTTCTGCCCGCCACCGCAGTCAGGAGCTGCTGGAACAGTTTCCCGAGCTCGCTGCAGTTCCGGGATTCCCACAGGCCAGGATCCTCACCGAGTATGTCCTGGGGAGACGCAGCGGAGAGCTCGACGTCTCCGGGCGTGCGACGGAAGGAACATTCGTGGACGCCGAGGCGGTTGCCGGGCTTCCGCACGAGGTCCTCATCGTCGATGACGGCCAGGGACTGCAGTCGCGGCTGTTGAGCGAGATCGTACCCGTGCGCACCTACAACGATCGGGTGGACGAAGCGCGCACCGTCGCCGAGGTGGCAGATCAGGCCAGTGCCATCGACGATCTCGCTGTCTTCGCCCCGGAAGCGCAAGAAGTCTGGGCGATCGTCAACGCACCGAAGGCCACCCAAGCGTTGGCCGAGACGATCGCCGCCGTCCAGGCGCACGTGACCACGATCATCGTCATCGGCCGCAGCGATTCGATGAGCCGAGCCGTGAACAAGGAATTGGCGCGTGGTTTCGCCCGCGTCGATGTCTCGCCAGGCGTCGGCAAGCACCGCATGATCATCGGCAGCCGCCCGCTGTCGTCGCCGAGC
The DNA here is from genome assembly GCF_021532275.1 of Brevibacterium sp. UCMA 11754. Classification (GTDB taxonomy): domain Bacteria; phylum Actinomycetota; class Actinomycetes; order Actinomycetales; family Brevibacteriaceae; genus Brevibacterium. The sequence goes on along the minus strand of NZ_JACBOT010000025.1, from coordinate 108,511 downwards.
CTACCGAGCTTTCCCAAGCACAGCAGAATCGATCATCCGGCCACAGGTCCGCTGCAGGTCAGAGCCCACGGAGCCTGCTTCTCCGGGGTCAAAAGCGATGAAGGCTCGGCCGCGCTGCTCACGGCTCTGGCCGCTGATACTCAGGCCGCCGATATTCAGGCCGCTGAAACCAGAACTGCTGGTGTCCAGACCGCCGAGGCGGGTCCTGGTTCCCCGAACTCGGTCCTCGACCTCGGGTGCGGGAACGGATGGCTGCTGGCTGCAGCGATGCAGGTGACGGCGGCGGACAAGGGTGCCGGTGTGGACGTGTCGAAGGCGGCGGTCGCCTCGGCGAGGGAGACTGCGGAGGCGAACGGACTCGATGTCGAGACCATCCTCGCCGATGCCACGGATGTGCAGGCTCTGACAGGCGCAGACTCTTCGGTGCGCACTGGCGGGCAGGACCTCATTCTGCTCAACCCGCCGTTCCATCAGGGCACGACCATCGAAACTGACACCGCTGCCGGACTCATGCGCACAGCGGCCGAGCTGCTGGCACCCGAGGGACGAATCTTCACGGTCTACAACTCACACCTGCACTACCGCGAGACTCTGGAACGCGTCATCGGGCCCAGCGAACAGGTCGCTCGCACCAGCAAGTTCACCGTCGTCCGCAGCCTCAGACGCGGCTGAGAGTCTCAGCCGCCGCTAGCTGACAGAGGTGCCGAACCGCGCCGACAGCACTTCGGCCGTGGCACCGACGCCTGCCGTGGCGACCTCGTCCGGCCGGCCGGAGGCGACGATGTGACCGCCCTGGGGGCCAGGTCCAGGGCCCATGTCGATGAGCCAATCCGAGCCGGCGGCCAGCTCCATATTGTGATCGGCGATGAGGATCGTATCGCCTTCGTCCACGATCTGGCGGAAGAGCCTCCCCAGGACCCGAGCATCACTGGGGTGCAGGCCGTTGGCCGGCTCATCAAGGATGAATAGTGAGCGCTCACGTCGCTTCCTGGCCCGCATCACCGCGGCTAGCCGCAGCCGCTGCGCCTCACCGCCGGACAGCGTCGCCGAGGACTGTCCGAGCAGCAGACCACCGAGGCCGACCCTCTGCAGGACCTCGAAATGGGCGACGAGACCGAGGCGTTCGGCGAACACCGTCGCCGCCGCATCGATCGACAGATCGAGGACATCCGCGATGGTCAGCTCCTCGACTGTGACCTCGAGTGTCTCCTCTATGAATCGGCGGCCCTCGCATTCGGGGCAGGTGCCGCTGGAGGCCGGCAGGTGGACGAGATCGATGGTGATGATGCCCAGGCCCTCACAGCGGGGGCAGCGTCCCCGGGCGGTGTTGAAGGAGAACTGTGAGGCGGTGAAGCCACGACTGCGCGCCAGATCGGTCTTCGCGAACAGGCTGCGGATCTTATCGAAGATGCCCAGGTAGGTGCCGATGACTGATCGCGGGGACCGGCCGATGGTGGACTGATCGAAGCTGACCACCCGGTCGAAGACCTCGAGCCCGGCAGCATCGGCCTCGGCAAGATCTCCTCCCTCACCACCGCTGCCACTGCGCCGGGATATCGTCGGCGGTTCCTCCTCACCATCGAACGGGGAGGCTCCAGCGCTCCTGGCCAGTGTCGCCACCGACCGCAGCACCGAGCTCTTGCCCGCTCCGGAGACTCCAGTCAGAGTGGTGAGACCGCCGATGGGAAAGGCCAGTGCCAGTCCGCGGAGGTTGTTCGCCGACAGGCTGGTGCACCGAGCCCAATCTTCGAATTCCTGGGGTGCTCGCCAAGGTTCGCTAGGAGCCTCATTGCGCAGGCGGACAGCGGTCGAGCTCTCCCCGTCGAGTGCCTCGGCGACGGGTCCGGAGAACATGAGCTGGCCTCCACGTGCACCTCCGCCGGGACCGAGCTCGATCACCCAATCACAGCGGCGCACGATCTCCATATCGTGTTCGACGAGGATGACCGTATTGCCCGCATCGCGCAGAGCCTCGATGTGGGTGAAGAGGTGATCAGTGTCCTTCGGGTGCAGACCGGTGGAGAGTTCGTCGAAGACATAGACCATGCCGTGAAGGCCGCTGTGCAGATGGGCTGCCAAGCGCAGTCGCTGCAGCTCACCGGGGGAGAGGGTGGCCGCTGACCGTTTGGGCGGAAGGTAGCCGACGCCGAGGCGCTCGATCACGTCGGTGCGCTTGTCGAGTTCGTCGAGGAGGACGTGGGCGGCCTCATCTGTGGCTGCGGAGAATCGCTTCGATTCGCTGGGGCCGCGTTCGAGGTCGGCGGCGATGGCGGCGTTGATCGTCACGGCTAGGTCTGTGAGGCTGTGGTCGCCCACCTCGGCGATGTTGGCGCCACCGATCGTCACCGACAGAGCTGCGGGATTGATGCGGCTGCCGTTGCAGTCGGGGCAGAGTTCGTTGCTGAGGTACTCCTCCGTGCGTGCCCTCACCGTCTCGCTGCCGGTCGTGATCATCGTGTCGAGCAGATATCTGCGGGCGCTGCGGAACTTGCCCGTGTATTCGCGGGCGACGTGGTCGAGTATCTTCTCCGGCTCGACGGTCACCGATGGTGTGTCTTCCGTGGTCAGCAGCCAGGTGCGGGTGTCAGCGGGCAGGCGCTTCCAGGGAATGTCGACGTCGATTCCCAGTGCCTCGACGAGGTGTTTGAAGTTCCGTCCCAGCCAGCCTCCCGGCCACGCGGCGATGGCACCCTCGCGAATGGTCAGTGATTCGTCGGGTACGGCTGCGTTGAGGTCGAGGTCATGGATGCTGCCCTTCGCCGCGCACGTCGGGCAGGCGCCCTCGACGGTGTTGGGGGAGAAAGCAGAAGCAAGCAGACGACCCTGGTTCGCCGGGTAGTCGCCGAAGCGGGAGAACAGCACCCGCAGCAGATCAGAGACCTGTGACAGGGTGCCCACGCTCGAATTCTCCGGGGGAGTCGACACAAGCTGTTTGACTGCAATTGCGGCAGGAAGGCCCGTGATCCGGTCGACCTGGGGCGCGGAAACCGCGCCGAGGAGGTGACGGGTGAAAGGGGAGACCGATTCGAGGTAGCGGCGCTGAGCTTCGGCGTAGATGGTGTCGAAGGCCAACGACGACTTGCCCGAGCCCGATACACCACAGATGCCGATGAGCTGCCTGTGCGGCAGAGAGACGGAGAAACCGGACAGGTTGTGCTCGCGAGCGCCGACGACGCCGATCTCTTCGGTCATGATGTGCCCATTTCCTCTCGTCCGGGTGCAGCGATGAAGCTGCACCCGGACCAGGCTACGCGGTCAGCGGTTCGCTCGGTGAGCGCGCCACGTGCTGATCTGATCCCAGATGACGATGGCCCAGATTGCGATGACGGTGATGATCTGCTGCACCTCGGCGCCCGAAGCGGATGTGAGGTCCGGGTGCAGCACCTGCTGCGTCAGCAGAGCGATGGTGAGGAAGACGGCCATCGCCACGTCGAGGACCACACCGGTGATGATCAGCGCGGCACTGGTCGAAGAACGGACCAGCTTGATGACTTCGATGACGGCCATGAGGGCCAGGAAGCCCCAGTAGCCGAGCAGCCATCCTGATCCCAGGTCGGGATTGATGAATGTCTCGCCGTTGTTGAGATGCCCGACGTAGACCAGCGAGGTCGGGATGAGCGGGATCAGCGCCAGAAGGACGAGGAAGATCAGGTTCAGGACCGCCTCGGCGCGGATCTGGTTCGCCTTCGCATCCGTCGCGCGCAGCTGATCGACTGACCAGCCCTTCTTCGTGCCGGCGATCTTATCTGCCGCACCTTCGCTCATATCCCTGTCGCCGAGGGCGAAGATGATCGTGATTGCGGCGAAGGCCGTGAGCAGTGCGACGATCGTATTGCCGACGAGCTGACCGATGAGCGCCCCGATCTGGACCTCATCGTTGGTGGCGATGAACGCGATTGAGTTCGTCACGGTCGCGGCCACGGCGACGAGCGGAAGCACCCAGCGTATCGCCCAGATGAAGACCGGGTAGGACTTCGGCCCGATGAGATGCTGTGGCGAGTTCGTGTACTCCCGGGAGAGCTGGGCCGGATCGCCGAGCTCTTCGAGTACCTCGCGCTCGGCGGCCGCGGTCTGCTCGTCTGCAGGATGTTCCAGGCCGCCGAGGCGGTCTTCGACCATATCGTCGATTGTGGCCTTGATCTCGGCCGCGATGTCACCTCGGGAGTCCTGCGGGAGATGGCCGACCACATTGTCGACGTAGATGGTGATGAGCGTACTCATGGTGTTCCTTCTTTCCAGAGTTTCGTGATGCTGGTGTTGAGTTCCAGCCATTGGGAGTGGAGTGCTGCGGCGACTTCGGCCCCGCTGGTGGTGACGCTGTAGTACTTGCGCGGACGCGCTTGTTCGGTGTTCCACTCGGCGCTGAGCAGCCCTTGTTTCTCAAGTCTTCGCAGCAGGGGGTAGAGAGTGTTGGCTTCTGTGGCGATGCCGGCTTCGGTGAGAGTCGTCAGCAGGGAGTACCCGTACTGAGGCTGACGGCAGGCAACGAGACTGGCGAAGACGACGGTGCCTCGTCTCAGCTCTTGTTCGTGTGTCGCCAGTGACTGTTCTTCATCCTCGTTCATGTTTCACACAATAGTGTGTGACACACACTAATGCAATAGGCAGTACATAGTCTGGCATCAGGGCATCAGGGCATCAGCGCGTCAGGACATCTGCATGAGCGCCGAGGTGAAACCAGCCCGAAATGTTTGCGCCTTGCCTGAAATCCAGGCGAAATATCCCTCGGCGAGCCTGTGCTCAAGAGCGAGAGAACTGCGATAGGGATGGCGATGAGCGAATCGGCAATGACCTCGGCGAATACGACTCATCGAGTCGATGGAATGAACTTCTATACACGCAAGTGGGTTCGCCCGGAGGACCTCAATGCGAACGGCTCACTCTTCGGAGGAAGCCTGCTGAAGTGGATCGACGAGGAAGCTGCGATCTACGCGATCATTCAGCTCGGCAGCCACAGCGTGGTCACGAAGCTCATCTCCGAGATCAACTTCGTAGCTTCGGCTCGCCAAGGGGATCTCATCGAGATGGGCCTCGTCGCAACTCGTTTCGGCAAAACATCACTGACGATGCGAGCTCAGGTGCGCAATATGATCACGCGCAAGTCCATTCTGAGCATCGACAGAATCGTCTTCGTCAGCGTAGGGGAGACGGGGCAGCCGGACCCTCACGGCTATTCATCGATCACCTATGAGCGGGACCGGATGCCTGTGGTGTGAAGCGGCGGGTGCTGACCAGGTGGTCGAGCCTCACAGGGCCTCACCTAGGTGCTCGGTTGTAGTCGAGCGCAAATGAGAGCCACAGTGCCAGGGAGGCCTCGTCGACGAGGTGGTCGGCGGCGACGGTGATCCAGCCTGGTCCCATAGTTCGTCCCGTTCCCATCTCGGCCTGTTCAGCACCGGGTTGTTCGAGCAGCAGCCGGTCGTGGTCTTCAGCGGCGATCCTGACCAGCAGGGAGCCGTCCTTGCCGGCACTGACGATCATCTTCTCGTTGACCATGAACGAGCGACCGCCGAACATCGAGACCTCACGTTGAATGGGTTCATCGGCGATTGAGGTGCGGATGCGTTCTGCAAGTGACCTCTGCGCGGACGTCATCGTCATTGCGCACCTCGGTCCGGATCCGGAGGGCCATAGGAGAGGCGGTCGAAGATGAGCACGCTCTCGCTGATGAGTCCTTCGCGAACAATGAAGAATTCGGCGGCTGGTGCAGTCGTTGTCGCTGCTGTCTCGGGGTAGTAGAACAGTGCGACCCTGTCGGCCTCAGCGAAAGCGGCAATGTCGCTGATGCCGGTGAGCATCGGCGCGAATCCGCCGATGAACGACCTGTACGCCTCCTTGCCTTCGACGTCGACTCCTGGGGCTCGACAGGTGATGTCATCGTCGATGAGGTCCATGGCCTGATCGACGTCACCGCCGGTCCAGGCGCGGTGGTATCGGAAGACGATGTCCTGGGCTGATTCGCTTGTCATGAGAAGCTCCTCCGTGCTCGGTTGTTTCCTGTGAGTGTGACTTCGCGTGCGTGCGGATGCTGGCTGAGTGCGGTCTAGTCGCTGGGCGGCTGCCAGTCGTCGGTTCCAGGATCGCCGCCTGGGCCCGCGATGATCAGACGCGGGAGGAAGTGCGCCCACCCCTGGGCGTGACCGCGCAGCTCGGTGTCTGGCAGGTGCGAGTGGCACAGGTCGACTCTCGTTCCAGTAGCGATGGCGGTGAGGGTGAATTCGACCCTGGATGCCCCTGGGGGAAGTTCCTCGCTGCCAGCGAATCCCCATGACATGACAACTCGATGTGGGCGAACGACCTCGAGGAATTCGCCTCGGACGGGGTGGCCCGCGATTTCGACGGCAAACCGACCGCCAGCAGTCGCCTCGAGATCGGCGTACTGCCCCATCCACGCTGTCATGCCTGAGTTCGTCGTCAGGTACTCGAATATCGTGTCCGGCGAAGCTGCGATGTCGATGGAGTCTCGGAATTCAGCCATGGCGCTCGCTTCGGCCGGTGCCAGGTTCGTCCTGAGCCTCGATGGCCGCCTTGAGCTCGGAGAGCTTATGCGGCCAGAAGCCATCGAGGTAGGAGCGTACTGCCGCAAGGCCATCGGTTTCGATCGCGAACAGGTGGCGTGTTCCCTCCCGTGATCGGACGGTCAGTCCGGCCGTGCGAAGCACACCGAGGTGGTGCGATGTCGTCTGCTGGGACAGCCCGACCGCCTCGGCGATGACTCCGACTGGAAGCGGTGCGGTGCGGATTGTGTTCAAGATCGCCCTGCGATTGCCATCGGCCAATGCGCGCAAGGACCGGTCGAGGTTGATTTCAGCACTCATCGACTGCCTCCCTTGGCTTGGATGCAACCAGGTTAGCACAAATAGCAGCTTGTACCTATGGATATTTGTGGAGTCGGCAATCATGCATCCTCGGCCGCCGACTCTGGTGACCGCAAGTCCGGCTTACCACGCTGCGGGCTTACTACACCGCATGCCCGTCCTCTAGTCGGCCAGGTCCAGCGTCGGAGTCGGGCGGCGGAAGCCACGAGTGACGAAGGCGAGGTAGCCTATGCCGAGGACCAGCCAGATTGCCCCGATGAGCAGCGTTCTAGGTGACAAGCTCGTCCACAGCCACAGGGTGAGGCAGAAGCCGATGCCGGGCAGCACGATGTAGTTGATGATCGCGCGCGATCCGCGCTGATTCCCATCGATGATGAAGTGCTTGATGACCGAGAGGTTGACGGCCGAGAACGCGATGAGTGCACCGAAACTGACCATCTCGGAGATGAAGCTGAGGTCGACGGCCAAGGCGAACAGCGATACCACTCCGACGGAGAGCGTCGCGAGGATCGGAGTGTGGAAGCGTGGCGAGAGACGCCCGAAGAAGCGCTTCGGCAGAACGCCGTCGCGGCCCATCGCGAAGAGGATACGCGAGACCGAGGCCTGAGACGTCAGCGCGGATCCGCAGGCCCCAGCGACATAGGCGGCGGTGAAGAAGATCGTGAGGAACTCTCCGCCCGCAGCACCCATGACATCGAGGGCTCCCGAATCGACGTCGGCGAAGTCATTCGACGGGTAGACGAGCTGAGCGAGGAACGAGAGCACGATGTAGATGAGTCCGCCCGTGACGGTCGCGATGACAATGGCACGAGGAACGCTGCGCTTGGCGTCCTTGGCCTCCTCGGACAGAGTCGAGACCGCGTCGAAGCCGAGGAACGACAGGCACAGGATTGCGGCACCTGCCATGACGTTGCCGAAGCCGGGTGCACTGCCGTCACCGGTGAACGGTGCCATGAGATCGACCGTGCCCGAACCCGACATCGACGCAATGCCGAGCGCGGCGAAGGTGAGGATGAAGATCGCCTGGGCCGCGATGATGACGATGTTCGCTCGTGCCACGGATACAATGCCGATGACATTGAGCGCCGTGACGAGAACGATCGCCGTGAGCACGAACACCCAGGCGGGGATCATCGGGAACGCTGCAGACAGATAGATGCCGATGACGAGGTAGTTGATCATCGGCAGGAACAGGTAGTCGAGCAGCAGCGCCCACCCTGCCACGAACCCGATACCAGCCCCGAAGCTCTTCTGCGTGTATGTGTAGGCGGACCCGGCGAAGGGCAGCTCGTGGGCCATCTTCGCATAGGACCTGGCAGTGAAGACCATCGCGAGGAGAGTGATCACGTAGGCAAGCGGCACCCGGCCTCCGGTGACCTGAGTGACGATGCCGTAGGTCGTGAAGATGGTCAGCGGCACCATATAGACGAGGCCGAAGAACACAAGAGACGGGACCCCGAGAGCACGCTTGAGGTGCCCTTCGCCGCCATCGTGGTGTTCTCTGCCACCTTGGAACGCGCTGGTGTCGTGTGAGTCGGACATGGTGGTCCTTTCGCTCAGGTCGATGAATGCACGGCCACGCCGCCGAGGTAGGTGGTGCGAACGGGCATATTCGCGAGTTCCTGCGGTGTCAAGTCCCGAGGGTCGTGGTCGAATCGGATGAGGTCTGCACTCGCCCCGGGGCGGATTTCGCCCCAAACTGCCGGGGAGTTATCGGCGAAGGCCTGGTGGGCCACTGCGGTCGAATAGCAGTCGAGGGCACGGTCGATGTCGACGATCTCGTCCGGTGTCCAACCCCCGGCTGGTTCGCCCGCATCGTTCTGTCGGCTGGTGCCGATCGCCAGGCCCTCGACGGGGGTACCCGAGGTGCACGGCCAGTCCGAACCGAACGACAGGCGTCCACCACGTTCGAGGATGGTCCGCATCCGGTACTGATGACCGGCCCTCTCCTCGCCGAGGCGGGGGACAGTGAGCACGGTCATGAGGTCATCGAGCTGCGCCCACAGCGGCTGCATGTTCGCGATCACCCCGAGCTCGGCGAATCGTGAGAGGTCGTCGGCATCGACGAGCTGCGCATGGGCGATGACCGGACGGCGGTCGCGTGGGCCGTTGGCCGCGATGGCGGACTCGATGGCATCAAGGGCTTGGCGGACAGCCGCGTCGCCGATGGCATGGATGTGGACCTGGAAGCCAGCGGCGTCAACGGCACGAACCGCTTCGGCCAAGGTTTCGCCTTCCCACACTCGCAGGCCGTGATTGTGCAGCGACGAGCAGTACGGTTCGAGCAGCGACCCGGTTTCGTTCTCGACGACGCCGTCGGCGAAGAACTTCACGGTCCGGGCACTCAGCAGCGGATCACCGCGCTTCTCGACGCGCCTCCTGGCCTCGACCATGGCAGGCAGCTGCTCGGTGAAGTGACGTGGATCTGCATAGAGGGCGAGATTGAACCGGACCTTGAGCCGGCTCTGATCCGAGGCTGCCAGATAGGTTTCGACATCGGCCGGTTCGACCCAGGCATCCTGTACCCACGTGACCCCTCGCTCGAGGTAGTAGTCTGCTGCTCGTTCGAGCGCGTGCAGCTGCACGGTTTCGTCCAGCGGCGGACGCACTGCGTCGACGAGATCGACGGCACCCCATTCCCGCAGTGTTCCCAGGGGCGAGCCGTCTCCTCGGCGGGGGATCTCGCCCAGTTCAGGCTCGGGAGTCTCCGCGGTGATGCCTGCGAGTTCGAGGGCCCGGGAATTGCACCAGACCGTGTGATAGTCCCAAGCACGCAGCACCACAGGTCGGTCCGCGACTGCCTCGTCGAGCCAGCGCGCGTCGAAAAGTCCACCGCCGACAAGGCTGCCGTCATAGGAGGCGCCGGTGATCCACTCGATCTCGGGGTGGGTCTGGGCAAAGCGACGCACCTCGGCCACGATTTCGTCGACGCTGGAACACGTTCGCACCTGCGGTCCCTCCGCCTCGAGTCCTCCGAAGATGGGATGGGCGTGACCATCGCCGAAGGACGGCATGAGGAAACCGCCGTCGAGGTCGACCTGGTCGAGGGCGTCGTCGGAGTCAGGTGCGGTGTCGAGAGCGGCCAAGTGCCGGTCCGCATCGACAGATCCCACAGCTGCGACGACTCCGTCGTGGACGAGGAGGGCATCCGCGGTGTCGACTCCTGTGCCTCGCCAGATGGTGCCGTTGTGGAAGTACGTCGATGCCAATTCGGCCGTCCTCTGTCTCACTGCGTGTCGCCGCTGACCCCGTCGTCGCGTACGAACACTGTTCGTTATTGTGACTGAGAACACGATACACTTCGTATGGAATCAGGGGAAGGGGGATGAAATCGAGATGAGGCTCAACAGTGACCGGCTCGTCGACGCTGCGCTTGACCTCGTTGACGTAGAAGGGGCCGAGGCCCTGTCGATGCGCATCCTCGCGGCACGAGTCGACCGTCAGGTGTCCTCCCTGTATAACCACGTGTCCGGGCGCAGTGAACTCATTGAACTCATGCGGGCTCGAATCGTCGCCGACATAGATGTGGCGGCGTTTGCCCGAGTCGGCCAAGTCGAGCGTTCGGAATGCTGGGACGAGGCGCTCGAATCCTGGGCCCGGTCGTACCTGCGTGCCTTCGCCGCGCATCCGAATCTCATCCGATTGCTTGCGACGACGTCGATCGGCGACCTCTCGACCTACCAGATGTACGACACTGTGGTCGCGGGTCTGCGCCGAGGCGGCTGGCCCAGGTCGCGGACGGTGGCGGTCATGCGCACCGTCGAAGCCCACGTCCTCGGCTCTGCCCTCGATATCATCGCCCCTGCCGACCTCATTTCCCAGGACTCAGCCGACGAACGGTTCTCCGAGATTCGTACTGCCCTCGATCCACTCTGCGCCGACACCTCGTCGGCGACGGCCGCGTTCGAACTGGGTCTGCGTGCGCTCATCGATGGACTGCGACTTCAGTTGGAGAAGGTTGCCACGTGACACGCTCAGCACTCGAGAAGTTCTGGTCGGCCGCACGGGAGGCTGTCCCCGCTCTTCCGATCCGTATGCCCGACCCCTGGCAGTTCGGCGCAATTCCGGATCATGCAGACGAACTCCTCGCTCTCGTCCTCGACGGGACGAAGACCGCAACCGCCTCGGCGCTGTGGGACATCGAATCCGAGGATGAACCCATTCCTCAGGTGGGGGAGGCCAGCATGATCCTCGACGGCCGCAATCGTCCTCGGGCGGTCATCGTCACCACGGCCGTCGAGATCGTCGCCTTTTCGGCAGTCAATGCCGCCCATGCCCATTCAGAGGGCGAGGGAGACCGCACTCTGAAGGAATGGCGAGAGGTCCACGAACAGTTCTGGCGGCGCTACGGGCAGAGCAGCCGTGCCTTCTCTTCTGACATGCCGGTGGTGTGCGAGCGATTTGAGTTGGTCTTCGCCGTCTGAGGGCCGAGTCTAGCCCGACACTGTCCCGATCAGCCCGCCTCCACCTCGCCGATGGCCAGTTCGGACGGCTGAGTCCGAAAGCCCCTGGTCGTGACGGCGAGGATCACGGCACCGATGACAAGCCAGATCGACCCGATCGTGATGGCGTGGACATCGAGCTGGGAGACGAGGAAGCCGATGACGAGCACTCCCACGATCGGACAGGCCAGATAGAGCAGAACCCCATGATGGCGCCCGGCGCGACGCTCTTTGATCCAGAAGACGATGACCGAGACGTTGACCATGATGAATGCGAGGAAGGCGCCGAAGTTGATGAACGACGTCGAAGTCGCGACGTTCATGAAGATCGCGATCAGCCCGATCACCGCAATCGCCAGCAGTGAGAGCACAGGAGTGTGGAAGCGCGGGCTGAGCTTGCCGAAGAAGCGCCGAGGCAGGACTCCGTCACGACCCATCGCATAGAGCAGACGGCTTCCTGCCGCCTGTGCCGCGATGCCTGAGGTGAACTGCGCGATGACGAGGGCTGCGAGGAAGATCGCGCCGAAGAGGTGCCCGCCGATCCTGCGCGCTATCTCGAACGCTGCGGCGTCGGAGTTCTCGAATACTCCACCGGGATGGACCAGCTGCACCGCGTAGGCGACGACGACGAAGATGCCGCCGCCGATGACCGCGATGAGCAGAATTGCCTTCGGAACGGTGCGCCGGGGGTCGATTGTCTCCTCGGTGAACGTGGTCACCGCGTCGAAGCCGAGGAATGAATACGCGGCGATCGCTGCACCGCCGCCGATCGCAACGAGGCTCGAGTTGACGCCCGTGAACGGGGTGGTGCTGAAGAGACCGCTCGCGCCATGAGTGCCGAAGACGTCGGCCAGAGACAGGACGACGAAGAAGGCGATGATGAGGATCTGGAATGACATGAGGATGAGATTGACGCGATCGGCGACCTTGATCCCTACGATGTTGAGCACAGTGGTGAGGATGATGAACCCGATGATCCACACGGCCATCGGCACCCCGGGGAACTGTGCCTGCAGGTAGGAACCGCCGATGAGCCAGATGACCATCGGCAGGAACAGGTAGTCAAGCATGGTCGCCCAGCCGACGAGGAACCCGACTCGCCCATCGATGGTCTTCCGAACGTAGGTGTAGGCGGACCCAGCGACCGGAAAGGCAGCAGCCATACGCCCATAGCTGTTGGCAGTGAAGAGCATCGCGATGAGCGCCAGCAGATAGGCGCTGGCACTTGCGCCTCCGGTTTCGGAGGCGATGACGCCGAAGATCCCCAGGACGATCAGCGGCGTGAGATAGGCGAGGCCGAAGATGACGAGCGAGGGCAGCGTGAGCGTCCGTTTGAGCGTGAGCGTGTCTGACATGATTACTCCATTGTTCTCAGTGATGACATGGCGGCGGTGAAGCAGAGCAGAGTCGCCGAGGTGGTGCGGCGGTGAGTTGGGAATCTGCGCTGCGGTCGACGTTCGGCTCAGTCGTGCCCGCTATAGTGGGGTGACCATTGTGCGGGGTCGATCCGTCCGCCGTAGAGCGGCAGTGGGATCGGTGCGTCTTCTGGGGTGAACTGCGACCAGATTCGGTTGGTCCCAGCGGTGCCCTGAGCTCGCACTCGTTGGATCTGGCCGGAGTCCACCCGAACGACAAGGGTGTCCTCACTGGCCCCAGCCTCGGCGAAGATATGACCTTCGGGATCGACGGCGATGCTGCGACCGCGACCGATGGGTTCGGCGCAGTTGACGCTGAGCATGTAGACCTGGTTGACGATCGCATTGGCTCGGGCGAGGACGAGCTCCTGATCGCGGTCCTGGCTGGTCGTCTTGACGATGTTGATGATCGCATCGGCGCCCATCCACGCGAGGTGCCGGGAGTGTTCGGGGAACCAGGCGTCATAGCAGTTCGACAGACCGAGGACGCCGTGGCCATCGATCGGGGCGACGACGAATTCCGTTCCGGGGAGGTGGGGCTCAAATGGCCGCCACGGGAACATCTTGCGATAGCTGGCGGCCAGCGTCCCGTCGGGGGAGAAGAGGAGCTGGGTGTTGAACTGCGCGTTCGTGTTGGTCGACTCGCCGATGCTTCCCGGGCACAGCCAGATGCCGAATGCTGCGGCCACTTCGCCGATCTTCGCCACAAAGGGGTCATCGAGAGACATTGCCATCTGTGACAGCGCGGCCGGCTGTTCATCATTCGGCAGGTGATCGACTCCCTGGAGGTGGAGCTCCGGATAGACGAGCATGTCGAGTTCAGGGTGCCGTGTAAGCGTGCGTTCGACGTCCGCGTGCAGCTCGGCCAGCGCATTCGGGCCGTGGAGCGGAGCACGTTGAGCAAGTCCGACGCTCAGTTCTCTCTGAGGCACCGGCAGCTCCTTTGCTCAACATAAGTGTTCATTTTGAACACTATAAACTTGTGAGCCGATAGACTCAACACATGGCGGGAAATAATTCGCGTGCCTCGAACCGGGAGACCCATGAGGTCGACCAGGCCCTGTTCACGGCTCCGGGATCTGCGGCGGTCACACGGCTCTCAGCCGTCGACACTGTCCGAGCTCGAGTTCTTCTGTCGATCGAGCATGCACTGCTGGCGCCGGGAAGCAAGCTTCCCCGCACTGAGCTCATCGCAGGGGGCCTCGAAGTCAGTCACATCACCGCGCGCCGTGCCCTGGAGAGCCTGGTCGACGATGGAGTCCTAGTCCGCCGTCGAGGGCGCGGGGGCGGAACCTTCGTCGCCGACGATCCGCCGGCGCTCAATGACTCCTCGGTCACGGCGTATCGGGCCGACGAGCAATCCATTCTCCGGCTCATCGATCAGCGCAGCCTGATGGAGAGTGCGATTGTCGTTGCAGCCGCACAGCGAGCGACGGCGGCGCAGTGCGATGAACTCGACGACCTCATTCGGCAGTCGAAGAACGCCGCCGATTGGCACGAGCACCACATTCCCGACACTCGCTTCCACCGCCTGTGCGCCGAGATCAGCAGCCTTCCGGAAGTGCCTACTTATCTCGCCTGCTATGAGGCGCTGACCAAGTACTTTGTTCCCTATCCGCAGGAACAGCTCGATGAGGGACGCGATCATCATGCCCGGCTCGTTGCAGCCTTTCGCGCCCACGATCCGATGGCGGCCGTCGATATCGCACGCGTTCACGTCGACGCACTGCGTCGAGAGATGTTCGTCGGCCTCGGCCACTGACCATGAATGTGAGGCACCCGCTGTGAGGCAATCAGACCATTGGACGCTCATCCACGCCGAACGCGCTCGCCTCGTGAGTCTCCTTGACGGCCTCGCCGCAGACCAGTTGCAGGCTCAGTCGCTGTGTTCCGATTGGAGTGTCGAGCAGGTGGTTGCTCATCTCAGTGCCGCTGCGAATACCGGCAGGTGGGCATGGATTCGCAGCATCGTCGCCGCCGGATTCAACCCGGCTGAGCACAATGCTCGCCTGCTGTCGCGATAGCAGGGGCGCACCCCCGGAAGAGACTCTCGCGAACTTCCGTGACTCGACCACTCTCACGATTGCTCCGACAAAGGACTATCCGGCATGCCTCGGCGAGGTGATAGTCCACGGCCAGGACATCGCTGAGCCGCGAGGGCTGACTCTCGTCCCTGAGCGGGCGGCGCGTCTGGAGGTCGCTCGCTACTTCGCGCAAAAAGATTTCGCGGTCAACAGCAGAACACTTGTCAATGGTCTGTCGCTCGAGTCCGAGGACGCCGAGGAGCTGCGTCATCGCATGAGCTGAGCACTCGGCCGCTTTCCAATCACGCGCCACCGACGATGCCGATCACGGCGAGAATGAATCCGATAAGCTGCAGTGACGATCGCACGATCTGGAAGACGTCCCAGCGACGTCGCATGGCGATGAACCCCTTCGGTGCCGTCTTCTCGGTGATGCGACCGGTGCGCAGGTTGATCGGAACATTTCCGATGATCGTGACGATGAGCGCGATGCTAAGGCTGACGGCCGCGAAGACGAGCCATGCCGAAGGGTCGTTGGTCGCGACGATGATGCCGAGGGCGGTTGCAATTGTCATCCCGATGGGCATGACGCGTCCGAAGGTCTTGAGCAGCCCCTTTTCGAACGTCAGCTGGTCTTCGGTTTCCAGTCTGCGAATGACCGGGTGGACGAGGGTTGCTGAGCCGAATTCTGCCGAACCGACGAATCCGATGACCAGGATGGCCGCGATTTCGATGATGTCCACGATATCTCCTAATGGGTAGTGGAACTATCTATAATGGATAGTAGTAGTATCTGTACTGGAAGTGCAATACCCCGAAGGAGATTCGTATGGCGGAAGCGAACGAGATGCGCATGGCCGAACTGGCGCGACGTTCGGAGCTGAGCGTGCCCACGATCAAGTACTACCTGAGGGAGGGGCTGTTACAGCAGGGCAGACGCACCAGTGTGAATCAGGCGGTCTACAGCGATGCTCATCTGGAAAGACTTCGCTTGGTCCGTGCCCTGACCGCGGTGGCCGGACTGCCGCTGTCAAAGGTTGGTGAGGTGGTGGAAGCAGTGAGCGGAGAACCGACGGTCATCGACGCCATGGCCGTGGCTCAGGACGTTCTCCTCGGCGATGGTGCGCAAGAGGAAGCCACACAGGCAGATGTCAAGACCTCAGAATTGCTCGATCGCGTGATCGCCGAACGAGGATGGCGTTGCGAACGGTCCTCGCCAGCCTATCGTGCGACGGTGAATGCCGTACAGGAGCTTGACCAAGAAGGGCTCACTGCCATCCTCGATCGCCTCGGTGACTACGCAGAGTCAGCGGAACGTGTGGGGCGAATCGACCTCGAGACCATCGATGAGGTTGAAGGGCTGGAGGAGAAGGTACGCGGCGTTGTGCTGGGCAGCGTCCTGCGACGTCCGCTTCTCGAGGCGCTGGTTCTCCTGGCTCAGCAGCACTTTGCTCAAGAGCACTTCGCCGGTCAAATCACACAGCAGGGAGGAAGCTGATCGGGAAAAGTTCAGTTCTTGCGATGACACGATCGCGCTCAGCTGCCTGCTGCTGTCGCCGAGGTTCGTTCAGGTAGGAGTCAAGTGCGTCCGGTGAAGCGAAGCGGTAGAACTGCACCTCATCGGGGTGTCCGTCCTTTCCGTCGCTTTTGGCGCGGTCGACGACTTCTCCGCCGTGTTCGGTGAGAAGCGCGAGCACTCCATCTTCATAGGCGCTGAGCGAGGCACCGCACCCCTCGTGAGCCCACAGCAGGCAGCAGAGTAGAATTTCTGTCTCGGCGCTCATGTGTCCGTCGGCTTCGCGTCGTAGGTGAGCCAGTTGGTCTTCGTCGCCACCTTGTCATAGAGGACCTGAGCTTGAGCATTGTCCTCGGCAGTGATCCAGCGGACGACCGAACGCCCCTCGTCCGCGGCGATCTCCTGGAGACGGGCGATGAGCGCACGTCCGGATCCCGTTCCGCGAGCCCCGGGATCGGTGAAGAGGTCATCGAGCCAGAGACCGACCGTGCCGGTCGACGGACGCGAGAATCTCCGGAAGTCCGCGATTGCGACGATGCGGCCATCCGCCTCGGCGACCAGGCCTTGGCATTCGTGTGCTATATCCATGAGCCAGCCCCACACCCGGGAGACGACGTCCTCGGATTCCGGCAGGTGATAGAATTCGCGGTAGCCGCGGAAGAGCTCGCGCCAGCGAGTCTCGTCTGTCGATTCAACAGGGCGAACGGAAGTGGTCGACGACTCTGCCATGACTGTCCGTACCTTTCCTCATGGTTCTGCGGGGTGACATGTGAGCGCTGAAAGGCGACATGTACTGCAAGAGTATGTGAAAAAGCCCCTGGCCGGGAGGATGTTTCCCGAACCAGAGGCCGTTTTCCGCTGTGTACGCGAGGGGGGACTTGAACCCCCACGTCCGCAGACACTGGAACCTAAATCCAGCGCGTCTACCAATTCCGCCACTCGCGCGCGACGTCCCCAAGATTAGCAGGACGAGGGCGCGATGCTGAAACGATCAGATAACGCAGGAGGTCAGGCGGCGTCGATGCCCAAGGCCTTGCGCACACGTGCAACGTGGCCGGTGGCCTTGACGTTGTACTGGGCCAGTTCCACAGCGCCCTCGGCGTCGATGACGAGCGTCGAGCGGATGACGCCCTGGACGACCTTGCCGTAGTTCTTCTTCTCCCCGAATGCGCCCCACTCTTCCATCATGGACTTGTCGGGGTCGGAGAGAAGGTCGAAGTTCAACCCTTCCTTCTCCGCGAACTTCTTCAGCTTCTCCGGCTTGTCAGGGGAGATGCCCAACACGACGAGACCGGCAGCGGACAGAGCCGAGAGCGAATCTCGGAAATCGCAGGCCTCGGTCGTGCAGCCGGGAGTCATGGCAGCGGGGTAGAAGTAGACGACAACCCGCTGTCCCTTGAATTCGCTGAGGGTCACGGACTTCCCGTCCTGATTGGACAGGGTGAAATCCGGTGCTGTGTCGCCGACTGACAGACGTGGCATAGTGTCTCCTCTTCTCGTTCGGACCTTCTCCGAAATTCTCAGTTCACAGACCACTCTAGTCCGAGACCAGGACACACATCAGCCTCACCCGATGCGAGCGATGACCTCACCGACAGCCACCATGTCGCCGACCTTCGCCACCTGCTTCAGGGCGCCTGCCGCCGGAGCCTGAACTCGGGTCTCCATCTTCATCGCCGACAGCACGGCGACATCGTCACCCTCGGCCACCTCGGCGCCGTCGGCGATAAGATAGTCGACGAGGTTGCCGGGCACAGGAGCGCTCACGGCCCCCGCATCCGCAGCGCCAGCCTCAGATCCGTCCGATCCGATACCACTGGCAGAACCGTTGCCAGCGCCACCGGCGGCGCCCAGTCCAGCCAGCAGCGCAGCCGGCAGTCCGAGCCGGGTGAGTTTGCCGTCGATCTCGATGTCCATGCGCTGCAGCGATGACTCGGGCAGCGGTGCCGGCCGGTCCTGCGTCGTCATGCGGGGGAGGAGCTCGGATTCGATCCACTGGGTGTGGATGCCCAGTTCGGCTCCGGTGAACGCCGGATCCGTGAGAATCTCAAGCGAGCAGGGAAGCACCGTGGCAGGCCCTTCCACGTGCAGTTCCTTGGCGGCAGTGACCGTGCGCGCGATCGCAGAATCACGGTTGGGCCCGTGGACGATGAGCTTGGCGAACAGGGAGTCGAAGGCAGGCTGCACGCTGTCACCGGCCCGCACACCAGCGTCCCAGCGCACTCCAGCACCACCCGGCGCGGTCAGGACATCGATGCGCCCCGGTGTGGGCAGGAAGCCGCGTCCCGGGTCTTCGGCGTTGATGCGCAGTTCGATGGCATGCCCACTGGCTTCGGGAGTCGAAGACAGCGACAGTCCCTGACCGAAGGCGATGCGGAACTGTTCGGCGACGAGATCAACCCCGGAGACTGCCTCGGTGACGGGATGTTCGACCTGCAGGCGGGTGTTGACCTCGAGGAAGGTCATCGTGGAATCGGCGGCGAGCAGGAACTCGACGGTGCCGGCACCCCTGTAGTTCACCTCGGCGCAGATGGCCTCGGCCGAACGGTGTAGGCGCTCTCGCTGATCAGCGCTGAGCCCGGGGGCGGGTGCTTCCTCGATGAGCTTCTGGTTGCGGCGCTGGGCAGAGCAGTCGCGGTCGCCGACGGCTACGACGCGTCCCTGGCCGTCGCCGACGATCTGGACCTCCACGTGGCGGGGGCGTTCGAGGAACTTCTCAACGAAGCACTCGGAGCGTCCGAAGGCTTCCACGGCCTCACGGGTGGCCGATTCGAAGGCGTCGGCGACCTCGGCGAGTTCGTGGACGATCTTCATTCCGCGCCCACCCCCACCATGGGCTGCCTTGATGATGATCGGCAGTCCGTGTTCGGCGGCGAAAGCCTCAACCTCGCCGGCGTCCTTGAGCGGTCGGTCGATGCCCGGGGCCAGCGGGGCGCCGACCTTCTGGGCCAATTGGCGTGCGGTGACCTTGTCCCCGAGCGCGGTGATCGTGTCCGCGGTCGGCCCGATCCAGATGAGGCCGGCGGCTTCGACCGCGGCAGCGAATTCGGCGTTCTCGGACAGGAAGCCGTACCCGGGATGAACGGCATCGGCCCCCGACTTCTTGGCCGCGGCGATGATCGCGTCGATGTTGAGGTAGGTCTCGGCCGCGCTGGCTCCCGGCAGGGAGTAGGCCTCATCGGCCAGCTGTGTGTGCATGGCTTCGAGGTCCTGGTCGGCGTAGACGGCAACCGAGGTGTGGCCGTAGTGGGAGCAGGCGCGGATGACGCGGACGGCGATTTCGCCGCGGTTGGCAATGAGGATCTTCGGCATGATTCAGTGTCCGTTCTCCGGTGAGTGGTGGGTGTGGTCGGCGTCGGTCTGTCGAGGGTCGTCTTCGGTGACGAAGCGGATTTTGACCCCGGGAGCCAGCTGCGCGGCCAGGTCCGTGTCATCGACGCTGGCGATGATCGGATAGCCCCCGGTCAGCGGGTGGTCGGGGCCGAAGAGCACCGGCTGTCCTTTGGGCGGGACCTGCAGTGCCCCGGTGACGGCTCCCTCGCTGGGCAGCTCACCGGTGCGGGTGCGTTCCAGTGGGACATCACCGGCGAGTCTGAGTCCGACGCGATCGGATTCGTGGGTGACCGTCCAATCCTGGCCCAGCAGAGTCTCGACTCCCGCCGAGGTGAACCAGCCATCACGCGGTCCCAAGGTCACCGACATCTCGATGGTCTCTCCCGGTGCGGGCAGGTGCCGCTCGTGGCCTGAGCCACGGACCGGCTCGACGAGGTGAGGTGCCGACTCCGGTCGGCCGAGGGCAACCGTGGTGTCCGGTTCCAGGTGTGCCGGACCGAGATGGGCCAGGGTATCGGCCGAGGCGCTGCCCAGTGCGGTCTCCGTTTCGATCCCGCCCCGGAAGGCGACATAGGCCCGGGTCCCGCGCTCGGTCATGCCGAGTTCGAGTTCGTCCCCGTCGTCCAGCGAGAAGGCCTCGCCGAGGTGGTGCCGGAACACGGCACCGTCGGCAGATGTCACGGTGATCGCGGCATACGCCCCGGTCACAGCGGCCACACCTGCACCGGTGATGGCCAGCTTCGCCCCACCGCCGAGGCTCTCCAGCCCGGCCGTGGTCTCGGCATTGCCGACTAGGCGGTTGGCGGCCTGCAGCGCCGAACGGTCGGCGGCTCCGGCGCTTGAGACGCCCATGGCGGCGAATCCGGGCCGTCCGAGGTCCTGGATGAGCAGCTGAAGTCCGGGACGAATGACCGTGAAGGCATGCGCCGATGCGACTTTGCCCGGCTGTGACGATGAAACCGGGTGCGGCGATGACTCCGGTTGCGCAGGCGCATCCTCCTGCGACGACAGGGATTCCGCGCTCGCCTCAGCGACCGTGACCGAGTCCCGGCTGGCCTCGCGGAAGGTCACGATGGTCCCGGGGACGAACAGGGCCGGCGGTTCACGATCGAGGTCCCAGAGTGTGGCGTCGGTGCGCCCGATGAGCTGCCAGCCGCCGGGGGAAGCACGAGGGTAGACACCGGTGAATTCCCCGGCCAGGGCCACAGCTCCGACGGGCACACGGGTGCGCGGTGAGGACCGGCGGGGGACGTTGAAGATCGGATCGTCACCGGCCAGGTAGCCGAATCCGGGGGCGAATCCGGAGAACGCGACCTGCCAGGTTGCGCGCTGATGCCGGGTGATGACCTCGGCGGTCGACAGCGACAGAAGATCAGCCACCTCGGTGAGGTCCTCACCGTCGTAGTGGACGTCGATCGTGACCTCACGGGGCTCGGTCGAGTCCGTCTCTGTGTGCTCGAGACTGCGGATCCGGTCGGCAAGCACCGGCGCCGAGGTCCGGGCCGGGTTGAAGCGGATGAGCACGGTTCGGGCGGCGGGGACCAGTTCGTCGACGCCGTCGAGCTCGGCTGCCTCCAGCGCTTGGTGCAGGTGCATCGTCGAGGCCAGGTTCGGGCATTCGACGAGGAGATGGCGGCGAGAGGCGGTGTGGAAGTCGAGGCTGTCGATCATTGGCGGTAGTTGCCTTCCGGTGCATCGGTGATGAACATCCGGCCCGGGGAGTGCGTGATCGCGAACGGTGGGGCCGAGACTTGGATGGCGAGCTGAGGCGTGACTCCGCAGGCCCAGAACACGGGGATGTCGCCGTCCTGGATTGCCGGGGCATCGCCGAAGTCGGGGGAGTGGAGGTCCGTGACGCCGATCTGTTCGGGTTCTCCGATGTGGACGGGGCCACCGTGGACGGCGGGGAAGCGGTCGGTGATGCGCACCGCCTCGGCGACCTGATGGGCAGGGATGGGGCGCATGGACACGACCATGTTGCCGTGGATCCGACCGGCGGGCTGGCAGGCGATCGAGGTGGAGTACATGGAGACATTGCGGCCGGCATCCTGGTGGCGGATCGGGATGCCCGCGTCCAACAGCCCGGTCTCGAAGGTGAAGCTGCACCCGATGAGGAAGGACACGAGGTCGGGATGCTGGGACCAGGCAGCACTGGCGTCGTCGACCTCGCCGACGAGGGACCCGTTCTCCCACAGTCTGTAGCCGGGAATGTCTGTGCGCAGGTCACTGCCCGGGGCCAGGGCTGATTCGACCTGCCCAGGCTCTAGGACGTCGATGACCGGGCACGGCTTCGGATTGCGTTGGGCGAAGAGCAGCATGTCGAAGGCCCAATCGGCCGGAACCGCGATGAGGTTGGCCTGAACCAGGCCGGGAGCCAGACCCGAAGTCGGCTCAGTGGACCCGGCCCGGATGCCCTCGCGAGCCTGCGCTCCAGCCGATTTCTGTGCCCCAGCCGATTTCTGTGCCCCAGTGGAAAGCCGTGCGCTGCTCATCGACCGGCACCGGCGAACGCAGCGATCGTCACACCCGAGGGCTCGAGGAGCTCTCGTGCGGCGCGGGCCATATCGATCGAACCCTGGCTGTCGCCGTGGAAGCAGATCGACTGGGCGTCGACATCGACGAGGCTGCCGTCGATGGCCTCGACCTGTCCGGTCTGGACGAGCCTGAGCACGCGTGCGGCCACGGCTTGCGGGTCATGCAGCACTGCATTGGGTTCTGTGCGAGCGACCAGCGAACCGTCGGGGTTGTAGGAGCGATCGGCGAAGGCCTCGGCCGCAACCTTCAGCCCCGACTCGGCGGCGACGCGGTTGGCCACGCTGCCGGCCAGACCGAGGAAGACCAGGGAGGAGTCAACGGCCTTGACCGCGTCGACGACGACCTTGGCCTGAGCCTCGTCACGAACAATGGCGTTGTAGAGGCCGCCATGGGGTTTGACGTAGGCGACCGAGCCGCCGACGGCTGCGGTCAAACCCAGGAGGGCACCGATCTGGTATTCGACCTGTGCCTGCAGGGTCGCTGCCGGAACGTCGAGGGGACGACGACCGAATCCCTCGTAATCGTCATAGCCGGGGTGGGCGCCGATGACGACCCCGCCCTTCGTCGCCGCTGCCAGAGTCGCCCGGATGCCCTCGGGGCTGCCGGCGTGGAACCCGCACGAGACGTTGGCGCTGGAGACCAGGCCCAGCATCGCCGCATCGTCGCTGACGACGCGGTCGGGAACGTTCTCCCCGAGGTCCGAGTTGAGGTCGATGCTCACCGAGCTGGTGGCGTTCGTATCTGTGGCGGTCATTGTCACCCTCCGATTCCGATCATTGCGAAGATGGGGCCGACCGATCCGACGGCCGTGTACCACATCACCAGTGTTGCCGCGGTGCCGATGATCAGCAACCACTTGGGATACTTGTCGACTCGCAGCAGGCGTGGCCTGAACCAGCCGATGTACATGAAGATCGTCAGGCCGATCGGCAGGATGAGTCCGTTGAATCCGCCGACGAAGACGAGCAGGGTCGCCGGTGCTGTTCCGACGATGAGGTAGATGATGAGGGAGACGGTGATGAACGCGACCGTGGCCAGCTGCAGCGGCCATCCCTTGCCGAGGCGCGTGGAGAACGCGGACAGGAATGTCGCCGAGGTGTAGGCGGCCCCGATCACCGAGCTCAGTGCCGCGGCCCAGAAGATGGCACCGAAGATGCGCATTCCGGCATCGCCGAGGACGGCTGCGAACGCCTGACCGGCAGGGTTGGCGGCCTGACCGCTGAGATCGAGGGCGACTCCCGAGGCGACGACGCCGAGGATGGCCAGAAACAGGACGTAGCGCATGACGCCGGTGACGAGGATGCCTGTGAGTGCCGAGCGCATCACTGAGGGAGCATGCTCCGGTCCGGTCTTGCCCGAGTCGAGGTAGCGGTGGGCTCCCGAGTAGGTGATGTAGCCGCCGACAGTTCCTCCCACGATGGTCGTGATGGTGGCGAAGTTGATGGTGTCGGGCAGGAAGCTCTGCTTGATCGCTTCGCCGACCGGTGGGTTGGAGGCGATCGCGACGATGACGGTGAGGACGATCATTCCGACGCCGAGGACCATGACGACGGTGTCGACGACCTTGCCTGCGCGTTTGAACAGGAAGATGCCGATGGCCAGCACACCGGTGAGCAGACCGCCGAGCTTCGGGTCGACGCCGAGGAGGGCGTTGAGTCCCAGCCCGCCGCCCGCGATGTTGCCGATGTTGAAGGCCAGACCGCCGATGACGATGAGGATCGACAGGAGGATGCCCGTGCCCGGGATGGCGCTCGAGGCGAGCTGGGCGGCCCGCTTGCCCGAGGACGTGATCATGCGCCACACATTGAGCTGGATGGCGATGTCGATGAGGATCGAGATGAAGATGGCGAAGGCGAAGGCCGCGCCCATCTGGGCGGTGAAGGTCGCCGTCTGGGTAATGAATCCCGGGCCGATCGCCGAGGTGGCCATGAGGAAGATCGCGCCGAGGATCGCGCTGCGACTGACCTTGACCGAGGACTTCGCCGCCTGGTCATCGGGCGCCTGGTTGTGCGGCGTCTGTTCTTGTGGCTGTGACATGGGGTCTCCAAGTTGCCTGGAATGTGGTCCGCCTCCCGATGCGATAGGGGCCAGCCACGGTGGTGGTCCGCATCACTATCGAAGAAGCGTTAGACAATCTAGCATGGATTGTTCAACAAGAATAGATCTGAGTCACATTTCAGTTCTGGAATTGTCCTCACGATTCTGGGCTATTTGTTGCCCCGATCACTAGGATGGAACTGTGAATCACGAATCGTCCCTGGTCAATCAGCTCACCGACCGCCTCATCGCCGGCGAGCTTCGCCCCGGTGCCCGTTTGTCCGAAGCTGCCTTGGCGAAGGAGTTCGATGTCTCCCGGAACACGCTGCGCGAAGCCTTCCGTGTATTGGGGGAGCAGGGGCTGGTCAATCACATCCCCCATCGTGGGGTCTCGGTGGCCTCACCGAACACTTCGGACGTCATCGATATCTACCGGGTGCGGCGGCACATCGAATGCTCTGTGCTCGAGAACGCTCCGAAGAACCACCCGGGCGCCGAGGAGATGCGCCGGGCCGTCGAGGCTGCGCACACGGCCGCGGCCGCCGATGATTGGCTGCAGGTGGGGACACTGAATATGTCCTTCCACAATGCCGTGGTCTCGTTGTCGGACAGCTCGCGCCTGATGCGCTCATTCGGGAACGTGCTGGCCGAGCTGCGCCTGGCATTCCTCAAGGTCGAGGTCCTCGACTTCCTTCATGCGCCGTTCGTCGAACGCAACCAAGAGGTCCTTGACGCCTACCTCAATGAGAGCCCGAGGGGTGCGGCCGCGAAACTCGGTGCCTACCTCGGTGACTCCGAGCGTCAGGTCCTCGGTGCATACGCGCGCGCCGGCCAGGCCTGAGCACGCTCATGTCAGCACAGGGCCCGCCCGGGCCCGACTGCTAGACTGAGAGCGACGTGTTTGTGCAGATTGCATACGCCCATGTCGGCCCAGGGCCTGCATGTCTAACGGCAGATCAGACAGTGGTCGATCTGCAAGGAGTGCGCAATGAAGTATGCACCATATCTCTGTCCCGACTGCTACGGCCGTCTCATCGACACAGCCGCTGCTGCGGATCCCGGTGACGGAGGCAACTTGAACCCCATGCTTGAGTGCGCAGACGGCTGCGGAGTTTCGGAGAACGCTCTCAAGCCGTATAGAACCCGAATGAATGGCAGGGCCCGACCAGCAGGCAGGGCACCGGTCCGATCTGCGGCTAAGGTGCCGGCTCGACGCCAGCGCTAGCGGCCACACTCGGGCAGCTGCGTGCCATAGAAGACAAACAGGAAACCGCCGTTCGGATGATCCGAACGGCGGTTTCTCTGCTGTGGTGCACCCCCCGGGACTTGAACCCGGAACCCACTGATTCGGGTTCATTGATTTCGTGAGTTTCCGTGGGGTGCCGTCTGCCCTGAGAATCCGGGGAACGCGTGGTCGACTCGGCCCTCAATCATTCCATTGGTTTCCGTGGGGTTCCGTCCAATTAGGTGGGTAAGCGTGGGGTGAGTCGAGTCCCGACAGGGGTACACGCTGAGGGCGGACCCTCAACGGCTTTCGGCCAAGAATGTCCAGAAGTACGGCAGGGGGTCGGATCTGGGATCGCACACTCAGTATCACTTTCACCGATCGGTTGAAGTCAGGTCATGGTCCGTCGCGCAGAACGGTCACTCGGAGTGGCGATCCGCACTGGGCAGGCCGAGGGGAAGATTAGCGGTGTCGGTACTCAGCCCCTTCGCGGAAACCAGTACCGAAGTGGAGCGGATGTCATGGACACCACCTCCAAATCAAGCCCCTCTGACTTCGTGTCTGGCAAGACCGAGCTGAGAAATCCGCACGGCACTGGCATCTACGCGATCACCGACGACGAGTTCAACGATGCTCTCGGGCCCGTGATGGACACGCCTTATTCGGCAGACCTTCATCATTTTCGTTACATAGACGCAACAGTTACCCTCGGATTCAGCTGAGTAACGGCCGTGTCGGCCGACTAACTGGGGATGACGATTTTTCGCGGAATTTTTACCTAATTGAAACCTCCAACGTTGCAAGAAAAAACAGTTGCGACTCTTGAAAGTCGTCGATAGCGTGACTGACGTCATATCCCCAGATAGAAAGATGACACCATGAGAATCCCTAAAGCGACCAACATCGGAGTTGCAGCTGCACTGGCACTCTCACTCACATTCGGCGCAGGCGGCGTTGCGCAAGCGGCCCCAGCTGAACCAGACTCCTCGGAGTCAGTAGGCATCAAGTCCCAGCCAACAACGCATCAAGAGTTCTATGACGAACTCAAGGCATCAGGACTCCCCTCGGAAGATGTCAAGATCGACGGTGCAGCGGCCACCGAATTCGACCTCGGTGAAGGCATTTCGATCACAGTCCCGAAACCGCGCTCTGGAATCTCTGCTCAACTAAGTGGCAAGATGAACAGCAAGGGTGAGCCGATCCTGTACTTCAACCAATCGGACCAGAAGAAGATTAAGAAGGTCGGTAAGGCGGCCTTCACCGCGCTCGGTGTCGTGCTTAAAGGCAAGCTGATCACGAAATTCCTTGGTACGACCGCACTCGGTTCCATCGCGTCCTTCATCGAGGACGACGGAATCTGCAAGAGCGGAAAGACGCTCAGAGTCACCGGGACAGTTGATGGAGCACTTAAGGAGATCAAATGCGTGTAAGTGACGAACTGACTGCGAATCCGACCGTGTCAGAAATCAAGACCAGGCGAGTCAAATGGTTCCTCATCAACTCCTCAATCGTCGCCCTCGCGGCTGCAGTGCTATGGGCTCTTGGTGGGGCGGAGACTCAGTTCCTGTTGCCGCTCCCAATCTTGCTCCTAGTTGGGGGAGTATTGGTCTTCGCGGTCTGGGAGACTATCGCTTACTTCCTAGATAAGCGAAATCACCTAGGACGGGCAGCGTAATCTTGCTGGTTGAACACGTAGTTACCTAAGCAACCTAGGCCGCTAACTGCGCGGACTCTGAGAACTGAGAAGAGGGGATCCCAACCTGTGAGCTGTCAGGTTGGGATCCCCTTTCCCGCGTCTCGGCGTTTCGACCACCTCTAGCAGTCCTTCCATCGTGCGCGCCGTCACTCGAACGCGAACCATACCGCCAGCAACCGCGCGACCCGCTTAACACTTCCAGGGCGCACCTGTAGGCCCTGGCAGAATCCGCCATTCTCACGAGCACGAGCGCGTACCTGTCGATGGCGTGCTCGATACGCGGACACGGTGGGTCACCGGGCAGGCGCGATATTCTCCAACCGCAGATTCAACGGTGCCCCCGGCAGTCCTTAGACCGTCGAGGGCACCGCGCATTTCAGATGCGGGCTGAGTTAGTCCCTGTCAGGCTTGAGACTTTTGAATGCGGAGACGAGCTCGGTGAGGTTGTGCACGTCCTGCTCGTCGACGTCACCGGACTTCTCGATCTTCGCTACGATCGTATCGAGCTGGCTGATCGAGGTGAACAGCAGCGCCCAGTACGTCCACTCGGTGACGTCCGGCTTGCTCACAGCAGACCGCTGTTCAATGCCGCCTGAGTGATCGGCAGGGTCGTGAGGTAGCCGAGGGTGGGCTGTCCGGGGAAGGACGATGCCGAGCCCGTCTCGAGCACCCACCGGGCGAGCTTAGCCTGCGACTCAGCACCGGCAGCACGTGCCTCGAGATCCTGAGAGCGCGTCTCACGCGCAGCACCATCATCAGGACGGTACACATTGCCGGCATCGACGTGCGTGGCCTGACCGACCTTCGGCACGTACCGGACGCCCTGCAACTGCTCGAGCTTGTCGATCAGCTTCACAGCATCGGCCTCGATCTTCTCCGCCTCCCGGCGCATCGACACCGCGGACTTGTCCAGTTCCTTCGCCTCGGCCGCGATCGCATCCTGCCACGCCTTACGCACCTGAGCCTTCGCCTCGGTCGCAGCCGAATCATAGGCTCGGGCCTGCCTTTCGAGGGTGAGCACCTTGGTGGTGATCTTCTCTGCCGCGGCGGGGTTCTCGAGGATCTGGGCGCCGGATTCCCGATCGACCCGCTGAGCTTCCTCACGGGCGGCGGATGCCTTCTCAGTCCACTTGTCGACGACGGCCTGGGCCTTCGCCACGGCGTTCGGGATGGTCTGGTCTGCGGTCTGGGTCGGTGTGCTCACTGCTCTTCGTCCTCCTGGATCAGTACGGTCTGGGTGGTGGGGCGGCGCTTGGGTCGGTTCTGGTGCCGGCGACGGCCTTCCACAGCACCGAGGAAGTCATCGGCATCGTCGTCGTAGTCCTCGAGGTTCATCGGCGCTTGTCCATCTCCTCGAATCGAGCGGCCTGGCGATTGAGGATCACGGCGGTACGCTCCATCCGGTCGACATCCGGCCAGTCAGGATTGGTCGCCTCCCACACCTCGCCCACGATCTGCTCCATATGCAGGTCCGAGAGCCGAGTGGTGCCAGCGTGCGCATACCGTTCGGCGGCACCCTTCAAGCTCTCTTTCGCCGCCCACACGCGCACAGCGTCTTCGTTCTCAGGTGGCTTGAGCCCCCAAAGGTACTCTCCGCCAGAGAGGGCTTCCTGCACTCGCTTCGCGTGGGGATCTTCGGCGGTGCCGGTGAGGGCCTCCACGATCCGCTGGTCTGTGTTCTTCGGCATCATGCCGCCTTTCGGGTTGCTAGGTATCTGTCAATCGCATCTCGGCTGATCGTCCAAGCAATCCCGACCTTCACGGCGTCGAGCTGCCCTGAACGACAGAGCTGCCGGACCCTGGTCTCACTGAGAGATAAGAGCCCGGCAGCATCCACCAACGGAAGGACCACACCAGCCGGGTCAAGACGAGGAGGCGTACCTTCCACCTTCAATGATTCCGGCTCAGGGGTGATTGCCGCCGTCCGATTGCCGACCTCGGCACTCTCGAATGTTTGCCGGTGTGCGAGGGCAGCGGCCTTGATCCCATCGATCGCGTTCAGCACCTCGAGGCGAAGATCCTCCGGCATCGTGGCAGTGCGGCGGAACACCTGATCGTCGGGTAGCCACGCGGCGAGGACGACGGCCACGCGCTGTGATACCGGAGCGACGAGAGCAGACTTCTTAGGCGGCCGGTAGCTCATTGGACCTCACCCCTTCAGCGGTCTTGCGCAGCCACTTCGTCATGACTTCGGGCACGAATGCAGTCTGCTCGGGGGTGAGTGCCAGCTCGGAGACGACGCCGGCGACGAGGTACTGGAACAGCCGGCCCTGGTCCTCTTGGACGCGGACGAGGCGAGCATCCAAGTCGTGCTTGCCGAGCAGGTCGAGCACCTTGATCGTCCGGTCGAGGGCATCCGAGTAGAGACGGACTTCCGCATGGACCTGTTCTGATCCGAACGCATCGGTGAACGTAGGACCGTCCAGCGCGTTCACCCTCGCGGCGAGAGCATCCTTCATGGCACTGACTTCGGTCGCCAGCTTGCCGAGCTCGATGATCGGATCACCGAGAGGTCGAAGACCTTCATGGGCGAGAGCGGCGCGTGCGTCGGCCTCCACTAGACGACGCTGGGCCGCGGCCTTGGCTCTCGGGCTGGCACCGCCGTGGAGCTTGCACCGGGTACCCCCAGCAAGCGGCCAGCGGCGACAGTTCCCACCGGAACGGGTTCGGGCATTGCATCGGTCTTTCATGGGCTTACGTGCCTTCCTGCGGCTTCATGGGGTCGGACTGCTCGAGCATGGTCTCGATGCGACGGAGGGTGGCCTCGATCCGCACAAGCCTTTGAGCCTGCAGTGCGACGATCTGCGCGACGGCTTCGGCGCCTTCGACGGTGGTGGTGGGTGTCGTAGTCCTGGTCATAGTTCTCTCCTCAGACCGCGGGGGTACACATGACGGCGGGTGTGGGTGTAGCGGCGCATCTCGAATCCCATGAAGTCGGCTGCGCGTTGGAACTGGTCATCGGTGACGGTCTGCTCGCACCAGGGGCACAGGTCGGACTTCCAGCCGAGTGACCAGACGGGTTGGTAGCAGACGGCGCACCAGAGATCGAGATCTGGGATCAGGGTGCCATCATCCTGTTCGATGACTTCATTGCATCTGACTCTCACGACGCTTTCCTTTCCGTAGCTTCGGCCAGGGCTGTGTGTCCAGCCTCGGAGATGGTGTAGGGGCCGCGCTCTTCGGGCTGTTCGACCTCGCCGTCGGCCTTGAGCCTGGATAGGTTCGACGACGTGGCCTCACGTCCCTCGCCGGTGGCCTCGGCAATGGCACCCCGATTGGCTGAGCCGTGCTCGGCTAGGTACGCGAGTATACGAACGCGGTGGATGGGCCGCTTGGCGGGTGGAGTATTGCCGAAGAGATCAGGGCCCGGGTCCACGGGTTCGGGGCGCTGACCCCAGACCATGCTTGGAGGCTCGGGGTCGTCATGCTCGGTTACCCCTACCCCCTCAGGTAAACCGTTCACACAATGCACATTGCCCACACCTTGCACGTTGCTGGCGGTGTCAGCGTCGGAATCCGTACTTGATGTACTCCCTGTGAACGGTGTGAACAGTTTCTCGGGAGGGGCTATCCCCATGCGAACGAACACCGGATCAAAGTCTGATCGGTGGTACGCATAGCTCCTGTCATCTCGAGTGGTTCCCTGCCTGGTGTGCAGACCGAACACCTTCCCCAGCGTGTATCCGACAGCCTGAGCAGTGACTCTCTTCCTGCTCTTGATGACGTCCTCTTCCCACAGGGCCGGGTTCTCAGCGGCCAGCATCGGGATGATGTCTGCCGTCTTCCACCTCTCCTGACCCTCGGGCCAGTTCTCATACATTGCCCTGAGCATGAGGATTCGGGGCGGGTCGGAGACAAGCCCTGAGTCGATCTCTGCTTGTCTCAGAGCTAGTGCACGCTCGGCCAGGTGCATACCCCTCTCAAGCCACTCGGGGCCGCACAGGGCAGCGACGCGGACCAGTGGAGCCCAGCACTCTTTGAACCGCCCTCGGACGCCTCCGGGCATCTCGGGGCGAATCTCTATGATCCGATCTCGATTGGTCTCGGCCCATTGAGAAATGTTCTCCTGCAAGTCCTTCGCCGGGGCTTCGATGAACTCCCACTCGGAGTCCTCCACTCGCCCTTCCTTATCGGGCAGCAGAAGGACTCGGATGGTGCGCGAACGGGTGTCGTCGGCCAAGTCGGGATTGTTCCCGGCCATTGCGACGGCTCCGAAGGTCGACATCTCTTCGGCTTTCCACTGGCCGTCCGCACCGGGGACGAGCACAGTGCGCGTGCCGCCACGCCTGTACCCGGAATTGACGGTGGAGATGATCTCGTTGTTGTTCGGGTTGTCGGGGTTCAATGCGCGATCGGCTTCGTCGATCAGGATGGTCCGAAGACGTTCATTGAGCAGCCGCGGGATCAGTGCGCCCGACGACACCGAGGAAGTCTGCAATGGATCGAGCGCCAGGTGCGACATGTGATCGAGCACCGTCGTCTTTCCCGACTCGGGGACCGGACTGTCGAGCAGTAGTCTTCCGGTCGTGTGCAACACCGGCATGAAGTGAGTGTGGAGAGTCCACAGGGTCAGGATGTCCAGATCCTCTTCGTGCATGGTGCTGATGTAGGTGCTCAGCCACTCGCGGAGAGTATCGGCGGGATGGTCGTCTGAGTAGGTCACGCTGCCCTCCTGGGCTGGGTCTGGGGATTGGTCTGTCGTTGTTCGCGGTCATGGCGGACGCGCTGCCCGAAGGCGTCTCGCCGAGCCTTGGCGTCAAGACCTTCGATCAAGGACTTGATCCACTGCCGGACTCCGCTGGTGTCCATCTGCTCGTCCTCGAGGTCGCGGCGCCGGATCTCGTCGGTCAGTGCCCGGATGAACGTCTCGTCACGAAGAGCGCCGGCTTGGAGTCCCGCCTGCCACCCTGCCCGGTGGCCGTCGCGGTGGCCGCGCTGGTATCCCTCGAGGAAGCCGGACGTGATGCCGAAAGACACGTCTGCCCATTGAGCGGGTGGTCCTTCATCGAATGGCATCGTCGCCTCCGTGGTCGAGCAGTGTGGAGGCGAACTGGATGCCGGTGCGGGTGAAGAACACCGCGTGCCTGACTTTGCCCTCGAAGACGAGTTCGTACTCGACCAGGTGGCCGGCTGCGATGATGTCGGGGTTCACCCGCTCACTGATCGGCATAAGGTCGGATTCGTGGATTTCGTGGCCGTCGATGACGTCGATTATTGTGCTCATGGTCGTGGTCCTTTGGAAGTTGAGGGTGAGTTGTCTGGGCGGCAGCGTGGGCAGGTGTAGATCGCGCCATTGGTCTCGAAGCGGATAAGCCACCCGATGAGGTCGTGGCGGATGCGGAGACCGCACTGTGAGCAGTAGGCGCGTGTGTCAGGCATAGGCCACCACTCCTAGGTCGTGGGCGTTCGCCCTCAGTCGAGCCACGAGATCCCCGCGGCCTGCCCTGAGCAGGGATCGCTCGGCAGCGTCGATCGACGGGTAGCCCGCTCTGCGCACGGTGAGGCATGTCCACGTTTCGCCAAGGTGGGCCAGCCATTCGAGCTCGCTGATTCGGTCTTTGGAGCATCGTGGGCAGCCGGCGAGGAAGCCGAGGTGCTTGTCGCAGTTCATGCTGTGGCCCCCTGGTCGATCGCGGTGGCGGCGTACCGGCCGGGGTTGAGTAGGTCGGTGACGAGGGCGATGTGCAGGTGGTCCTGTTCGGGCAGTAGATCCCCTTCTCTCGGGTGTCGACTCGCTTTAAGGTGTTCCCACATGCCTGCCATAAAGCCGGGATCGAGCGCGGCTATCTCGGCCACTCGGACCAGAGCGTCCTTCTCGGCTTCGGTGGCACCTACCGCGTACCTGGCTATTGTCTTGACCTTGGGCTTGTCAGACTTAGGGAACCGGATGATGGTTCCGAAGTGGATCAGCACGGTGTCGCCGGACATGCTGACGATCTCGCGCATCATCCGGCCCTTCTTCATCCGTACACCAAGGTCATAGGCGCGGTCGGTGATGGTGTCCGAGGTGTCGGCGGTCTGGCCGAGGGGGAAGAATCGCGGGGCGAGCTCACCGTCGGGGTCGTATCCGGCGAATACCGTTGCGGTCATCGCCGCTCACCGTCCTCGGTGGGCTGGCCGGTGAAGATCGCGCACCAGCACGTCTCTCCGACTTCGTGGTGATATCCGGCGCACCGGTCGTCGGGACAGCGGCATTCGGCCCCGCGTCGGTCGTCAGCAGTAGACTGAGCAATAGACTGGTAAATGGTCATTACAGTTCCTATCTGGATGATCTAGGCGGCGTCGGGGAATCTTGGTCGAGGATCCCGACGCCGCTCTTGTGCTTGGTGGCGCATACCGGCCCTATGCCGGCTTCGAGTGATGCGGGTGCCCAGAGAGGCGAACCGCAGTAGTGGCAGCGCGTGGCTACGACAAGACCGAGGCTGTCGGCCAGGGCCCGTAGCTCTGCGAATCGTTGATCGGTCAGACGCGAGGGTCGTTCATCGTTCACGTCGACCACCTCACGCTGCTGGCCGGGGGTCGAGCTGCTGCTCTTCCCACTCGAGGACATCGGCCAGACGGTAACGCACGTGCTTGCCGATCTTCATTCGACGGGGGCCGGTGCCGTTCGTGTTCCAGATGTAGACCGTCTGCAATGGAACGCCTTCACGCTCCGCGAGCTGGCGGGCTGTCAAGTGGGCCGCGGGAGACGCCGGGGGCTCCTGGCTACCGCCGTTCACTCTAGATGACATATTGTTCTCCGTTTCATTGAGGATGACAATTAACACTGTAGCGTCATCGCAAGACGGGGGCAAGTGACAAATGACGAAAAGATGAGTATTGTCATTTTCCATGACAGAAGAGTTGAGATCGGATTGGCCGGAACGTCAGGCGAAGGCGATTGGAGAGCGCGTCAGAGTCCTTCGCGAAGCCTCTGGCATGAGGGTGCAGTCGGTCGCTGACATCTGCACTCACGAGCTGGGGTACAAGCTCAATAGGACTTCGCTGAACAACCTTGAGGCTGGACTGAGGAAGAGTGTGAACGTCGCCGAGATCGCTGCAATCGCGACCGCAATTGGCGCGGCTCCGCTGTCGTTGCTCATGGATCTGTCGTCTGCGGACGAGGTTGAGATAGTCGGCGGAACGAAGAAGTCTGCGTGGGAAGCGTGGCAGTGGTGGGCCGGTGAACACACGGTCGACATCATCGACGGACAAGACAATGAGCAGGCGAAGCGTACGGGAGAAATCGTCGGATTGATGCGAACGATTGACGAATCTGTGCGCAGCTACAGGAAGTTCAGCGATCAGGATGGATTCGCAGGCGCAGGTGAGCGGATGAGGGCCAATTCGATGAACGCTGTCTTCGCCGCTCGAACACTAGAGGCCGTCCATGGTGTTGAACCTCGAATCCCCGCTGAGATAAGGCAAGAGGGCGAACGTCATATCGACGGTCTCCGGGACATCGGATTGACGATTACGCAGAATGCCGGAGGAATGACGGTCGGCATAGCCGACGACTTCAAGGGTCACGTCTACGTAGAAGACCAGGAGGGTGAGGAAGATGTCTAGACCGCGGCTCGAGCTCGGCACCTGGGGCAAGATCACCAGGACCGAGATCTCAGAGGGCAAGTGGCGGGCGCGTGCACGCTTCCGTGATTTCACCGGCAAGACGAAGCAGGTCGAGGCGTATGGACCTTCCGGCGCCAAGGCCGAGAGGAAGCTGCTCGCCAACCTCCGCGCCCGGGTCGAGTCAGCCGGCGACACGATCACCGGCAACACCACCGTGACCAACCTCGGCAAGATCTGGACCGATAGCCTGCGCGGATCCGACGACCACACCGAGCAGACCCTCGAACGCTATGAGTCCATCGTCGAGAAGATCATCGGTCCGGCACTGGGGGAGTACCTCATCATCGAGGCCACAGTCTCGCGGGTCGACCAGTTCCTGCGCGCACTGGCGGACAAAACCCCGGGCAGGGCCAAGACCACCAAGTCAGTGCTGACGAGCATGTTCGACCTGGCCGTGCGCCACGACGCGCTGCGCACGAACCCGGTGCGCGAGGTGCGCCTGCCTGCGCGGAAGCGGAAGCCGGTGAAGGCGCTGACGATCGACGAGGTGGGCGAGCTCCGCGAGGGGCTGCGCAAGTGGCAGGGCGCCGAAGGTGTCATGGGGCCGCGCCGGTCCTCCGAGATCCTCGACGTCGTGGACGTGATGCTAGGAACCGGAATGCGCATCGGTGAGGTGCTGGCACTACGCTGGTCCGACGTGGACCTCGGTGACCATCCGAGCCTCACGGTGTCGGGCACGATCGTCCCGATCAAGGACAAAGGGCTGAGGCGGCAGTCGCACACCAAGACGGCCAGCGGCTATCGAGTGCTCACCCTACCGGCGTTCGTCGTCGACGTGCTCCTGCGGCGTAGCGTCGAGGTGATCCCGACCGAGACGAACGCGGTGTTCCCATCCGGCGCCGGTACGTGGAAGTGGCCGAACAACTATCGGCGCACACTGCGCGCTGCGCTCAAAGATCTCGAGACCACGACGACGATCACCCCGCACGTCTTCCGCAAGTCCGTCGCCACGCTCATCGACGCTGAGGCCACCCTCGAGGCGGCGGCCGCGGTCCTCGGACATTCGGGCACCGGTGTTACCTCGGCGCACTATGTGGCGAAGGCGGCAACCGCACCTGATATGTCCTCGATCCTCGATCAATTCGGCAGGAGTCCGAACGAAAAAGATGGGTAACCGTGGGGTCGCTGACT
The DNA here is from genome assembly GCF_021532275.1 of Brevibacterium sp. UCMA 11754. Taxonomy (GTDB): domain Bacteria; phylum Actinomycetota; class Actinomycetes; order Actinomycetales; family Brevibacteriaceae; genus Brevibacterium. The sequence goes on along the minus strand of NZ_JACBOT010000025.1, from coordinate 72,731 downwards.
CCGTATCGAAATGACGAAAGCCCCTCACCGGACGTTATGCCTGGTGAGGGGCCTTCTTTGCTGTGCACCCCCCGGGACTTGAACCCGGAACCCACTGATTAAGAGTCAGTTGCTCTACCAATTGAGCTAGAGGTGCGAGCTGCGCTTGCCGCGCAACGAGAATTAATATTACTCAGGTTGCCAGGGTTCTTGCAAACTGAGAACCACTCATTTGAGGTTTTGTGAGGTAGCTCGCATACCTGCAGGTCAGAGGTACATACCGGATCTCGATTGTTCCGGTGGTTCCGAGATCGCGTGGACGTCGCGCTCACGCAGGAGCACATACGCGCTCCCCTCGAGCTCCACCTCGGCGAGTTCCTCAGGGTCATAGAGGACGGTATCGCCGAGGTTGGCCTGCCTCACGTGTGGGCCGGCCGCGACGACCTTGCCCCACACGAGACGTTTCCCCATGCTTGCGGTTGCCGGGATCACGATCCCGGCCGAGGATTTGCGCTCCCCGGCTTCCTCACCCGGATCCAGAAGGATCCGGTCATGCAGCATGCGGATCGGCAGAGAGGCTTCAGCCACGCTTGCTGCGGCCGGAGAGGCCCACGATCAGTGCGGCCACGCCGAGGACGGCGCCGACGCCGAGCGCAACCACTTCGGGCTTGACCGAGCCGCTCTCTTCATCGACGACGCCGGACTTCGCCTTGTTGGCGGCGCGAGTCGCAAGGACCTTCGGGTGGACACGGCCCACAAGTTCATCGATGTTGTCCGCGATGCGCTCTTCGCGCAGGCGAATAGATTCCGCCAGCTGGCTGGGTGACGCTGAGTCGACGGTCACATCTGAGGTGTAGACATTGTCAGTCATCGGGGCAGGTCCTCCGGGTCGAGAATACAAACATGCACGTGACGGGGTGCCACGGTGCCTCGTGTCAAGCTTAACCGCTTGATTCTCTCAGTGTCAGATATTGACTGCGGAGAGCCGAAAAGTCACGACATCGACGTCCGCGTCTTCAGGCATGGTCGGATAGTGATCGCGCAGATTGGTCACATATCCCTCGATGCTCGACCCAGCCTGCAAATGCAGAATCTGCGGCGTCAGCTCGCTCAGCCGATGGGTATTCACCGAGGTGATGTCAACGGGCACCGGCCCGTGCTTGGTGTGTTCGAAATAGGCCAAGGCAGGGCCTGGCGAGTGGGATTCCTTCCACCGTACGGTCAGGCTCTTCCTCCCCGAGGTGGTCGCCTCGTAATAGCGAGGGTGGAACCTCAGGAGGCGTTGGGGCGCCGAATCCGGTGGACGGTAGTAATGGGGGACGAGCGCGGAGATCGGAGCAATCGCGGCAGACCCGGCAGAGCTGGCGGGCCCGGCAGAACCCGATCTGGGGACTGCGACGAATGCGTCGGGGTGCAGATCGAGAATTACCTGACGGCAGCGTCCGCAGGGGGATAGGAGGCCACGGCCGCCATCTCCGGCGGCTGCGATCGTGACCAGCGGACCTGCTCCGGCGGCTGCCGCATTGCCGATGGCGACGAGCTCAGCGCAGGGACCACCGGTGAAGTGGTGGACATTGACGCCGGTGTGGATGCGACCGTGAGTGTCCATGACGGCGGCCGCCACCGTGTGATTCTCATCGGCACCGAGTGTGGCTGCCAGAGATTCGGCGACGGCGATCACCTGGAGTTCTGAGTCGTAGAGATCCATGCTGTGATCTTAGAGCAGCATGGACCTGTGAGGTGGGCTCAGTTCTGAGGCGGCTCAATTCCGTTTATTGCGGCGGCCGACGATCCAGATGATGAAGCCGACGGCGGCCATACCTGAGGCTGCGAGGATAAAGATCGGCCACGAACTCGCAATCGTTGATGCAATCGACTCACCGAACGAGGTCGATGGTGGTTTGTCGCTGCGAGGCTTTGGAGTTTCCCCTCCGGTGATGAGGTCCTTGTCATCATCCGGCACGGGAGTGTCAGGGTTCTGCGGGACGGGATCCGAGTAGTCCGGAGGTGGGGAGTCGCCGTTTCCAGGCATCCAATCGTCGCCGACGTCCCCGGGAATCTCATCGCGTGTGTCCGAGGAACCGTTGCCGGTCGCAGGGTCTGGGGTGGAGTCATCGCCGACTGGCCCGCCATCGCTACCGCTGGAGGTTGTTCCGGACCCGTCCTTGTCTGCGGAGCCTTTGTCGTCCTTGCCGCCTTCCTTGTCCGAGTTGCCTTTGTTATCGGAGCTGCCGGAATCGGAGCCGTCGGATATCGATGAGGAGTTCGAATCAGAATTCTGCTTGGACGAATCGGCGTCGGATGATGACGAGGTGTCGGATTCCTTGGAATCAGCTTTCGCGGAGTCTGAGGATTCGGAGTCGGAGGACGTGTCGGACGAGGACTCGCTCTCCGAATCCGATGAGGTGTTGGAGTCCGAGTTGTCGCCGGCGGAGGACTCGACGTCTGTGCCGTCGGTGCCCGACTCCGAATCGGTGGAGGCACTCAGGTCTGCGTCGTTGTCCTTCGCACCACGGTCGGCACCGTCAGCGGTGCCCTCAACCTCGTTGGAGCTGTTCGAACTCGCTTCGCTTTCAGCCTCGTCGCTTGGCGGTGGGTAAGGCTCGCCATCTTCGACGGTGATGTCTTTTCCGTTTGAAACGAATGTCCATTCGGGGCTCGGCGGATCTTCGAAATCCGTGAATACCATCCGTTCGCCTGTTTCGGCATCAAGAACGTAGCCGTCCTCATCGAACGAATACTTCTCCGGTGCATTATCCGTTGCTTCGGGCACGGAGTTTCCACTGTCGTCGGTGGCGCTGTCAGGCTCGGCCCCATCTGCCGCAGAATCGGAGTCATTGCCAGAAGTCGAAGAGTTCTGGGTTGGCCAGCGTTTGGCTTCGTCTTTTTCCACCGGGCCGTCGAATTCCTTACCCTCCCAGCTTCTGGGCATGCCGGAGACCTGCATAGTCTGCGCGGACTGGTTCCAGGTCGAGTCGATCGGGTCTTCGACCTCACACGGTGCGCTGGTGTCGCCACCATCACTGGGTGCGTCGCAGGCGGGGTCGTCTTTGGGTGCTTCGGGGTCGTCTCCATCGGTGTCGCTGGCCTTGGAGCTTCCAGAATCGGAATCAGCCGTGGGGGGATCGATCGCCTCGCCTGGGTCCAACGCTGTTGCACCTTCGGGGGATCCGTCAGGATCGGAAGTTGTGTTCCCCGAGCTTGATGAGCTGGTCTGGCCGGAGTCTGTGAGACTCGCATTCGCAGGAGCGATTGTGCCTGTGATCGGCAGGAGGATCAGGGCAAGAGCAGTGCCGAGGGCGGCCGCTGCGCGGCTGAGCTCGTGTGTAACTGGCACTGTGTTCCTTAGCAGTGGGGGCTCCGGCATCAAACATACAAGGGGACATGACAGACAGGCACGTCGCTGTCCATCCTAATGGCTACGTCCAGGGTGAGAAAGTCAGAATCTATTTCTCGCTCGGTTCGGACGTCTTGTCATAAGCGCGAATCGTCGAATCGGCGCCGTCGACGATGGCAGTTCCGCCGTCGTTTGTCAGTGCCAACAGGTTGGTGTCTGTGCGGTAGGCGTGTTTGCCCGCCATCAGACAGGAGTCGTCGTTGTCGACGGTGCAGGGGACGATTGTGCCCCGCGGTTCAGACAGGTGGATGTCCTTGCTGGAGGTATCCATGAGCAGCAGCCCGTTTTCCAGATCGAAGAGGTACGGGCCGATGTATGCCCGCTTTCCGCCCTGCCCGCGCACCCATGACATCTCGCCGACGATGTCGGTTGTGGTGGTGACAGTCGACAGGATGGAACCGTCCTCCAAGGAGTGGACGACGAGTTGGATGCGGTGGCCGGAGTTCGTCGATGCCCCCTGCTCACCCCACAGGGTGACTGCTTTGCCGTGGCCTGCAGAGACCCATTTGATGATCTGGAGCTCATCGGCGGGTGCTTCGAGCTTGATGGAACGTTCGTCACCGGACTTGATGTCCTTCGCCTTGACGGGACCGTTCCAGTCGGAGCTGAAGAGCTCGTCGTTCTCGATCGCCATTGGCGTCGACCCTGAGTCGGGTGTCGGGACGTTCTCGAGCCCGTCAGCGCCGAACGTCGACAGTCGGTTGCCGGACTTGACGAGGACGCTTTTGCCAGCAGATGTGATGCGAGCATTCTCCGGCAGCTGGTAGGTCTTGGGCTTGTCCTCACCGTCGATGAGCGCCTCAGCAGTATTGCCGGCCTGCCACAGCAGTGCGGGCTTGCCGTCGATCATCGTGTCGACTGCGAACGTCGGGGCTTCGCTGGTCTTTCCCGAGTAGCGGGTCTTTCCTGTGCTGGAGTCGAGAACCTTGAGCTTGCCCTCGTCAACGACGAGCACACCACGATCTGAGGCTGTCACCGAGGCGTCCTTAGGGATCTTCGTCTCCCACTTCGGTGAGTTGTCGAAGCCGGGGACGACGTCTTCAGTCTTGTTGACCGAGAGTTCGGAAGCCGGATTGATCTGCTTTTCGGATTGGATCGTCTGCGGCGAGTCCTGGGAACCGGTCGGGACGATGTTCGGAATGACGAAAGCCCCGATCATCAGGATCACGATGCCGATGAGCACGAGGCCGGGCACGGTGATCTTCTTCAGGCGTTGGGGTCGGCTCTGCGGTGAGCTTCTGTGCTGTGGTGCATGCTTGCGCACCCGAGTGCGCTTGACCGTCGGAGTGCTGGGGGCAGCCGGTCCCGAGAATGGGGTGCCCAGGGGGTAGTCGTCCCCACCGCCCGCCTCGGCGTCGGTCTTCGACTGTTGCTGATGTGCTGTCTGTGCCTCAGCAGAGGTGGTGTCCATCGCCGAGGTGGTCGTGACCTCATCTGCCGATGTGTCCCCGTTCGAGTCCGCAGGTGCCGCCGAGGAAGAAGACTCCTGAGGGGGCGGAGGTGCCGGGGATGCTGAAGCGGCGGGGGCGATCTTGCCGGTCTCGTCGAGGAGGACGTCGACTTCCTGCTTGCCATCGTCGATGGTCACAGGCACTTGGGTCGCTGTCTCCCTGGCATAGTCGCCAAGGTAGGTCATGGCCTGTCCGGTGTCGGAGTAGCGACTCGTCGCCCCGTTGAGGGTGAGATAGGTGAACCCGTCCTGAGAGACGGAGATCAGCGCACGAGCCATGTACAGGGTTCCTTGAATAAAATTGAGGGTGGGACCGTGACAATACTATTGAATACGATCGGGTGCTCCTACCGTTTTTCCGAAACCGTTATACATCGCTACTGAATCGTTGCACGTCAGGAGATCTGTGTCTCATTGTGCACCATATGGGCTGTGAGTTTGCCCGGGTGCCGGAGTGAGGTTAGGATATATCTTGCTGTCTGCGCCAAGGTGCAGCGGATGTGGTGGGTATAGCTCAGCTGGTAGAGCGCCGCGTTGTGGTCGCGGATGTCGCGGGTTCAAGTCCCGTTACTCACCCCGAGCAGACAAGCCCCGGAGTCCGAGAGAAATCAAGGATTCCGGGGCTTTTCTCATCCCCGTTCCTCTTTCAGCTGATCGTAGGGCCGCCCCCTGGACTTCCATCGGTGAAGTGACAATACTCGGTCTCAGGTACCTTCTTCGTGAAGGACCCGATCTGTGAATCATGATTCGACCAACAGGAGACGGTTTATGAATACCCCAGAGAGCATTGCCTACACCGCAAAGGCCGAGATCACCGGAGGCCGCGACGGTCACGGCGCTACCGATGACAAGGCAGTCGACGTCGACCTGCGCACCCCCAAGGAGATGGGCGGACCCGGTGGAGGAGCGAATCCGGAACAGCTTTTCGCTGTCGGATACGGAGCCTGCTTCCAGGGCGCGATGGGCCTGGCCGGCAAGGAGCTCGGGGTCGACACCTCGAAGTCCGTCGTCAACTCCGAAGTCGGAATCGGCAAGGAGGGGGAGAGCTTCGGCATCAGCGTCAAGCTCACCGTGACCATCCCCGGCGTCGATCAGGACACCGCTCAGAAGGTCGTCGATCGTACCCACGAGCTGTGCCCCTACTCGAAGGCCACTCGCGGAAACATCCCGGTCGAGCTCGTCGTCAACGGCTCCTGACCATCAGCTTCTGACCATGTCGGCACCCGAGAGATGCATCTCTCGGGTGCCGACATGGGTTATGGACGACCACATGAGCATTGACCTTGATCTCACCGTCGTCGGCAGCATCAACGCCGATATCACCGCGCTCACGCACCGCCTGCCCGAAGCAGGTGAGACGGTCGGCGGCGGGCGCCTCATCCACAGTCCTGGAGGCAAGGGCGCCAACCAGGCTGCGGCCGCGGCACAGCTGGGCGCACGGACGAGGATGGTCGGCGCCGTCGGCTCCGATGCCTCGGGCACGGCGATGAGAGCGGCCCTGCAGGGCGCCGGCGTCGGGACCGATGACGTTGCCGTCGTCGATTCGGAGACCGGAACCGCTCTCATCATGGTCGATGCACGCGGCGAGAATCAGATCGCGGTCTGCGAAGGCGCGAACGCACACGTGAGCATCGCCGGTCGCAGGTTCCCGACGCAGGAGACTGTGCTCACTCAGCTCGAGATCTCCCTTGACTTGATAACAGAATTGTCACATTCCGTCGAAGGGCGGTTCGTCGTCAACGCAGCCCCGGCACTGCCCCTGCCCGCCGAGGTGGTCGAGCGGGCCGATCTCATCATCGTCAATGAAACCGAATACGATCTGCTCCCGCAGCTGCGCGAGGCACGGCTCGTGGCCATCACCTATGGTGCGAAGGGATCTGCTCTATTCGAACGCGGTCGGCAGGTTGCCTTCGCGAACGCTCTGCCGCGCCGTCCGATCAGCACTGTCGGTGCAGGAGACGCCTTCTGTGCCGCACTGACGATCGCGCTGGCCTCGGGGTACTCCCACGACCAAGCACTGGCGGTGGCCAACGCCGTCGGTGCCGATGCCGTTATGGACCCTGCGGCCCAACCAGAATTTCACCCACTCGAGCACTACCTGCCATCGACGACATCCACGGAGACTGAGACATGACACTGTTCACGGGCCTGAGCGCCTTCCCCCTCACCCCGATCCGCGACGAGGAGATCGACGAGGCTGCCTACGTGGGGCTGATCCGGCGTCTCGTCACGGCCGGCGTCGATTCGATCACTGCCCTGGGCTCGACCGGGTCGTACGCCTACCTCACCACTGAAGAACGTGCTCGAGTCGCACGGCTGACCGTCGAACATGCCGCCGGGGTCCCCGTGTTCGTGGGCATCGGCGCCCTGCGCACGCGTGAGGTCATGGCCAATGTCCGCTCGGCGGAAGCTGCTGGCGCCCAGGGTCTCCTGCTCGCCCCCGTCAGCTACCAGCAGCTGAGCGCCGACGATGTGTTCGAACTCTTCCGGACGGTCACCTCAGCGACCGATCTTCCCATCGTCGTCTACGACAATCCGGGCACCACACACTTCACTTTCACCCTTGATCTCTACGCACGGCTGGCCGAACTTGAGGGCGTGGCCTCGATCAAGATTCCCGGACAGGCGATGTCGCCACCGGACTTCAGCGCACATGTCGAGCGGATCCGTGCCGCCACCGGCAACCAGGTGACGATCGGGATCTCAGGCGACGCTTTCGGAGCTGCCGTCCTCAACGCCGGCTGCGAAGCCTGGTACACGGCAGTCGGCGGAACCCTGCCGACTCCGATGCTCGCGATCACACGAGCCGCTCAGAACGGCGAAGCGGACCGGGCGTTGGAGCTCTCCGCCGAACTCCAGCCGCTGTGGGATCTCTTCGCCGAATTCGGCGGCAGCCTCCGAATCACAGCCGCGATCGCCGAACATCTGGGGTTGGTCGCCCCACACTCCCTGCCACTGCCGATCCTCGGTCTCACCGCTGACCAGAAGGCGAAGGTCGCCGAGGTGGTCGAGACCCTCAATCTCGACTGACCGGCCCCACGTGGGTTCCTCCGAAGCAGGACAGTTCATCCGGAATCCACCCAGAGTTCGAGGCAGAGACAGGCCGTGTGCCTATATATGAGTGGTTGCGGGCAGTTTCGCCCTCTCGACCACCTCGACTCCGGAGAACCGATGACGCATCCATCCACTTCGCGCTCAATCACGGCCGCACTGACTGCACTGCTGCTGACCACGGGCCTGAGCACGATCGCGACGGTTCTCGGCTTCGGTGAGGCATCGGCGGCAGAGGTGGCGGAACCGATCAGCCATTCCGCTCCGGATGCGAGCCTGGATCTTGGGTTCCTCGGCTCCCATGGGACCGGTCAGTTCGACGAGTCCGCCGCGGAGATCACCGCTGTTCACGGCGACACCGCATTCACCGTCAATGCCGAGGCCGCGACAGTCGACATCATCGACATCTCGGATCCGGCGAAACCTGAGAAGACAGGTGCCATCACCGGCTCCGGCGTCGCGAACTCCATCGCCGTCCGCGATGATGGACTCGGCGTCATTGCGCTTGAGAACGAGGACAAGACCGCACCGGGATCACTGATGTTCTTCGACGCCACCACCACGTCGGCGACGGTGCTGGGAACGGTCCCGGTCGGATCGCTGCCGGACATGGTGGCGCTGACCCCCGAGGGTGCGCACGCGTTCGTGGCCAACGAAGGGGAGCCGTCCGAGGACTTCGCCACGGATCCCGAAGGATCCGTAGCTGTGGTCGACCTGCCCGCCGAGGTGGCCGCGCCGAAGGAGTCGGACGTGCACACCGCTGACTTCCGCGACTTCGAAGAAGGCGGCTCGAAGACCCTGCACGACGAGGTTCGCGTGTTCGGGCCCAAGCCGCACGAGGATCTGCCGATCTCTCGCAATCTCGAACCCGAATACATCACCGTCGCAGGCGACAAGGCCTACGCGACCCTGCAGGAGGCGAACGCGATCGCCGTCGTCGACATCGCCACAGCCGAGGTCACCGACGTTCTTCCGCTGGGCTTCAAAGATCATGGGCAGGCAGGGAACGGGCTCGACGCCTCAGACAGCGACCCAGAAGACGCGCCGGAGACGAACATTGCAGAGCACCCGGGACTGAAGGGCGTCTACATGCCCGACACGATCTCCTCGTTCTCATCTGGAGGAACCGACTACCTGGTCACCGCCAATGAAGGAGACTCAAGGGAATGGGGCGACTTCGTCGACGCGGCCAGGGTAAAGGACCTCGGCGAGGACGATCTGGCACCCGTGTGCGAGAACTCTCCGCTGGCTGGCCAGCTCGGTGACGAGGCCCTGGGCAGGCTCAACATCATCACCGACCTGGGGCTGAACGAGAGCGGTGACTGCTACGAGGAACTCTACGCATTCGGCACCCGCTCCTTCTCCGTGTGGACGACCGATGGCGCACTCGTGGCCGACTCGGGCGACAGCTTCGAACAGCTGACCGCCGAGGCGATTCCCGACTTCTTCAACTCCAACCACTCGGAGTCGAATCGTGAGGGACGCAGCGATGACAAGGGCCCAGAGCCTGAGGCCCTGACCGTCGGTGAAGTGGGGGAGACCACCTACGTTTTCGTCGGCTTCGAACGGGTTGGCGGAATCGCCGCCTTCGACCTCAGCGACCCCACGAACCCGAGATTCGTCACCTACTTCAACAACCGTGACTTCTCGGTCTCCGTTGAAGACGAGATCGAGGATGCCTCCGATCCCGAAGCCCTGCTCTCCAAAGCCGGCGACCTTGGTCCGGAAGGAATTGCCTTCCTGGGCGCTGATGAGTCTCCGACAGGCGAAGCGGCCCTCGTCGTCGGCAACGAAGTCTCAGGCACCACCAGCCTGTACTCTGTCACCGATCTCAACGACGACGGCGCGGGTGCGGATTCCGATGACTCGGCGGATGCAGGTGCTTCGGCCGACTCAGACGCTTCGGTCGATTCCGATGGTGCAGCCGAAGATGCCACCGCGGACTCCGTTGGGACAGAGTCCACGGTGGCATCGACCACTGCCGACTCAGACACCGGAGACGAAGCCAACTCAGACACTGGAAACGACGCGAACTCGGGTTCATCGTCGAAGGGCTCGGAATTGTCTGCGGCAAACGCCTCGGCATCATCTAATGCCTCGAAATCGGGGGCGAAGGGCGACGCAGGTTCGTCCGATGGAACAGACGCGGCTGACGACAACGCGGGCTCGCTCCCGCGCACCGGTGCTGATCTGGGCCAGTACCTCATTCTGGGCGGAATCGCGCTGGCTCTCATCGGCTTCGGCGTCCTGGCCGTCTTCCTCACACGTCGCCGCGGCCAGCGCCGCCGAGGCGAGCGAACCGGTTCGGCAGGATCGATCACCGAGGACCTCGGCTCAGCCAGCTGGGACTGACCGCTGACGCGACGTCAGTCGAGTTGACGCTGCGTCAATCGATCTTGCCGATGGGTTCGCGCTTCTCGGCCTGGAACTGGTCCTCGGCACGACCGCGTGCCCAATAGGCTGAGATCGACAAGGACTCCCGCGGAACACCGTGTTCCTTGAGGGCCTTGCGGATCGTCTTGATCGTCTCCCGCTCACCGTGGGCGAAGACCTGCGGGATGTCCTCCGGCCAGTCGAGGCCGCGGACTGCTGCGATGAGCTCATCGTCATTGTCGACCCAGGTCACTGTGATGCCGTCCGGTGCCTCGGGCAGCAGTCGGTCTGCCTCATCCGGGGCGGCGGCGATGACGATGCCTCTCGCCTCGGCGTCCATGGCCTCAAGCGCTGTGCTCACGGCCGGGATCGCGGTGTGGTCGGCGATGAGCAGGTGCCAGGGGGAATCAGGGCTGGGCCGGTATTTGCCGCCGGCACCCACCATGACGAGGGTGTCGCCTGGCTGTGCCGATGTGGCCCACGGGCCCGCAACGCCCTCATCGCCATGGATGACGAAGTCCAGTGTCAGCCATTTCTCGTCCTCGTTGACCTCCCGCACGGTATAGGTGCGGTTGCGGGGCAGCTGCTCGGGGGTGTTCTCCCGCAGTTCTGTCAGATCATAGGGCGGGACGAGGCCGTGCCGGGGATCGGCGAACATGAGCTTGACGTATTTGTCGGTCGCCTCGTTGATGGACAGGGCGTCGAAGCCCTCGCCGCCGACCCTGATCCGAATCAGGTTCGGAGTGATCGAGGTGACGTCTTGGACGGTGAGGATGGCTTGCGGGCGGGGCGGACGAGCTGAGTTGTTCTGCGTATTGGGAGCAGCCGACATGGAGAACCTTCCGGGTATGCGATTGCGCCGGGCTGTTCTTATGGGCCGCCTCGGCGAGGGCCTCAAACTGCGCCTGCTTGATCAGGTTAGTTAGCCTAACCTTAGCAAACGCCGGTGGTGGGCACTCACATCGGGCACCCACGTCTCGGCGACGTCATACGGCTCTCTGTGACCAGTCTTCACGCAGCCGACGCAGGCCCTTGAGCGCCTTGGGGGAGTCGACGTATTCGACGTCTGGCAACGCGGAACTCGGGCTCTTGCACAGGAGCATGTCTTCGGGGTCCATGAGCGCTATTCGCTTTCCGTCCTCCTCGAGGCGACTCATCGCCTCGGTGAGCATGCGCCTGGCCACCCCATTGATCTCATTGACCCGACGCAGGTCGAGGACGAAGGCCTCAACATTGGATTCGGGGGCGTCCATCGTCCGGATGACGTTTTCGGCACCGCTCCACTGGATGAGACCCTGCAGGCTGCAGATGCGCACCATAACACCCTGAGAGTCCACGAAGCGCCTGTCACGGCGAATGATCGAGCGTGCGGGCTCGGGCGCGTCCATGATGTGAAGACTCAGCTCGCGCGAGAGAGTCCTGAAGATGTTGGCTCCGCGAACGCTCGTCCCGTGCTTGTCCAAGCGCGGAGAGAAGGTGGCGATGCCGACCTGCCCGGGCAGGACCCCAAAGACTCCGCCGGAGACTCCGGATTTGGCGGGTACGCCGACCTCTGTCATCCAGTCACCGGCAGCGTCGTACATGCCACACGTCATCATGACGCCGAGAACCTGACGGTTCACGCGAGGTGAGAGCACCTGTTTACCGGTGACCGGGTTGAGTCCGCCCGCGGCCAAAGTGGCGGCCATGATTCCCAGATCTTTGGTGGTGATGAGGATCGAGCACTGGGCGATATACCCCTGGACCACTTCGTCGGGCTGGTCTGTGTAGACACCATAGGACCGGAGCATATTGGCGATCGCGACATTGCGGTAGGCCTCACCCCATTCGCCTTCAGCCACCGAGTCGTCGACGCGCAGCTGGCGGCCGGCGAACTCGGACAGGCCGGTTCGCACGATTTCGATTCGTTCGGCCAGCGAGGTTCCCGGTTCGCCCAGGAGCGAATGGATGACCATGGCACCGGCATTGATCATCGGGTTGAGCGGTTTGCCGGACATCTTGTCCAAGGAGAGTTCGTTGAAGGCCTCCCCGCTGGGTTCGACACCGACCATGTCGAGGACTGCGGCCAGCCCTTCCTGCTCGATCGCCATGCCGTAGATGAAGGGCTTCGACATCGACTGGATGGAGAACTCGAACTCCGAATCTCCGGAGGTGTATTCGATCCCGTCGAGTGTGGAGATGCAGATGCCCAGCTTCTCGGGGTCGGCCGACGCCAGATCCGGAATGTAGTCCGCGTTCGCACCAGACCGGTCTGACCTGTGACGATCGAGCGTCTCGTCCAAGAAATCAGGGATAGGGGATCGCATTGCACCTCCTGCAGTGTGGTGAAGATCGTGGGAAGAGAATGGGCTGGCTGTGTTGCGGACCGCAGTCGCCCGACTGCTATTCTCACACACCCCGTGCTGGTGAGGAGTCCAACACGGGGCAGAGAACTGGGCTGTCGCAGTCGTCGCAGAGGCCCACCACCCGCATCCCCGATATGCCGCCGGATCGGGCCAGTTATCCCGAACAGGCGCTGACCCCCGAAGTGAGAATCCTCAGGGGTGAGTTTCGCCCTCGTCGTTGCGACGATTCACATCGGGTCGCTGTTCGCTGGCCGGACGCTGGCCATCGGGCTGGTTGTCCTCCGACTTGCCATCACTGCCGACGGCGCGGTCGGCGGCGTCTCGGGCCTTCTGGATCTTCTCGGTGTGCTTGCCGTTGGTCAGTGATTCGGCGACACCTGCGGCCTTGTCGAGAATCGAATCAGTGGTCTTCTCTCCCTTTTCGGAGTTGAGCTTTTCGCGGACCTTCGGGTCGTTGGCTAGGTTCTTGGCCTTGTTGATGAACTTGTCGAATGGCATGGTGTAGCCCTTCTCAGCAGACGGTCCTGTCACCACCGATCTTAGTCATATCGACTGTGCTCCACCTGACCGCGCGGCCCCACCGGAAGCTGCAGGCCCGCCTGCAGGCGCAGCTCCGTCGAGGCGCAGCACGGTCTCGAGCAGGACCTCGATTCCCGGCAGGATGTCATCGAGTTCGGTGAATTCCTCGGGACAGTGGCTGCGGCCATCATGGGAGGGAACGAAGATCATGCCCACCTGCGTCTTGGCGGCGATGATTCCCGCGTCGTGGCCGGCACCGGAGAACATTGTGGCCCTGGAATGACCAAGGTCATCGGCCACCTCGGCGATGGTCGAAGTGATCGGTTCGTGCAGGGGCACGGGCGCATCGTCCGTCGTCCACTCCATCTCCACACGCACGCCGCGCTTATCAGCATTCTCCCCGGCAGCATCGGTGAGCCTGCGCTGTGCCTCATGCAGCCAAGAACCGTCGGGGCCGCGGAACTCGCCCTCGACGCTGGCATTGGCCGAGACGACGTTCACGGCTTCCGGAGTGAACTGGATCTGACCACTCGTGCCGCGGGTGTTCGTCCCCGACTCAGCGATCGATTCGACGGCGAGCACCGTGCCGGCAGCGGCACACCCTGGGTCGGCACGGACATCCATCGGGGTCGTGCCGGCATGGTCCTGGCGGCCGGTGAAGAGCGCCTTGAAGTGGTTGATGCCGGTGATCGTCTCAACGACGCCGATCCGATTGCCGATCCGCTCCAGCTCGGGTCCCTGCTCGATGTGGAGTTCGAGGAAGGCGGTGACCTTCGAGAAGTCGTAGCGTGCGTCCAAGAAGGCTTCAGGGTCGATGCCGGAGTCCGGCAGAGCAGCAGCGAGGCTGCGGCCGGTGGTGTCGGTGGCGGCCAGGGTGGTGCGGTCGACGAGCCCGGTCATCGCCCGGGAGCCGACGCAGAAGAAGCCGAAGTCGTTGGGCTCTTCATTGAAGAAGACCACGATCACAAGGTCATGGTCGAGTCGAACGTTGTTCTCCCGCAGCAGCCGCACAACCTCGATGGCACCGAGGACACCGGTGATCCCATCGAAACGGCCTCCGCCGTCAACGGTGTCGGTATGGGACCCGAGCATGATCTCCTGCCCGCCGAGGCGACCGGCCAGCACCCCGATGACGTTTCCCGCCCCGTCGACTCGGGTCGCCAGCCCTGCCTGCTTCATCAGGGTGCGGGCATAGTCGCGTCCGGCGATGTCGAATTCGCTCAGCGCCCGCCTCGTCCAGCCCGGACGCTCGGAATCGACGAGGGTTGCGAGTTCGGCGAGTTCGGAGCCGAAACGTTCGCCTACGGGGGTGATCGTGCTCATCGTTGAGCCTTTCTGGTGGTGCCGTCAGTGGCGGTGGTGTGCGGTCCTCAGCGGTGGACCACACCCAGGGTAGCGCCCTCAGCCTTGCGGTACCGAGAGTTCCTGCTGCCCAAGACCAGCATGGCCGACAGGGCGGCGATGACCGAGGCGCTGAGGATTGCGACCTTCGCATAATCGTGTTCGGGGGAGCCGGGGATGAAGCTGAGCTCGGCGACGAGGAGGGAGACCGTGAACCCGATTCCGGCGAGCAGACCGACACCGGCCAGATCCGGCCACTTCAGATTCGGGTCCACGCCCGCCGAGGTGAATCTGGTGACCAGCCACGTCGACGCCAGGATCCCCAACGGTTTGCCGAGGACCAGGGCCGCGATGATTGCAAAGGTCAACGGCTGGGAGAACGCAGTGGCCAGACCCTCGAGTCCGCCCACAGCCACACCCGCGGCGAAGAATGCGAACACGGGCACCGCGAATCCCGCGGACAGTGGCCGCAGGCGGTGTTCGAGCACCTCGGCGAGGTTCGGGCGGTGATCGTCATCTGCCTGCCGATCCTGACCTCTGCGCCGGCGGCTGGCCAGGGCGGGGATCATGAACCCGAGCAGCACACCGGCAATCGTCGCATGGACACCGGAGGCGTGCATGAGCGCCCAGGCGATGAGCCCGATGGGCAGCAGAATCATCCACGCAGCCCGGGCTCGGTCGACGAAGAACGTTCTGAAGCGAGCGGCGATGAGACCGTAGACGACGATGACCGCGACAGCTGCCAGGAGTGGAACGAGGGAGATCGTATCGGTGTAGAAGACGGCGATGATGCCGATCGCCAGCAGGTCATCGACGGCGGCGAGGGTGAGGAGGAAGATGCGCAGAGCCTTGGGCAGATGGGAGCCGATGATCGCGAGGATCGCGACGGCGAATGCGATGTCCGTGGCCGTGGGAATCGCCCACCCGCGCAGCGTCTCCGGGTGGGAGATCAGGAGAGCTGTGTAGATGAGGGCAGGGACGATGACGCCGCCGGCTGCGGCGGTGATCGGGACGATGGCAGTGCGGAAGCTGCGCAGATCGCCGTGGGTGAATTCGGTCTTCAGCTCCACCCCGACGAGGAAGAAGAAGATCGCGAGCAGGCCGTCGGCAGCCCAGGTTCCCAGGCTCAGCTGCAAGTGCCAGGCGGCGGGGCCGACCTCGACGCCTCTGAGAGCGAAGTATGAGTCCGCGAGGGGAGAGTTCGCCCAGATGAGGGCCACGACGGCGGCGATGATGAGGAGTCCGCCGCCGACGGTGTCCCTGCGCAGAGACGCGAACAGGCGAAAGCCGGTGGCAGGTGCTGGAGATGGTGAAGTCACGGTGATTCCATTTCGTTGCCGGAAGATGTGCTTCTCCGGCCCGAAATGTGTGCGGGTGCTCTGTCAGAGCGATCAGTGATCAAGCGCCGAGGCGGTCGTGCTTTTGACGGTCTGCTCAGAAGGTGGGCCGGAGTCGTTCTCCGACCAGAAGTGGAGCTGTCCCCGACAGCATCATGCCCCACGACGTGATGTAGCCGTTGGTGCCCGGGTGTCCCAGGACCCACACTTTCGGTGTGAAGACGGCGCCGAGCATCGTGGGAGTCATCACGGTCAGTCTATGCGAAAACAGGATGGTCTCGCACATTCATTCAGAGTCTGCTCCGAGTCGTCCCCGGCTCAGTTCACGGAGACGCCGGTGCCGTGGAGGCTGATCTTCAGACCGGCATCAGCGGCCTCGATGTCAGTGAGCTCGAGGCCGGCGGGCAGGAAATCGAGGTCGATGACGATGTCTGAGATCGACGAGGTCAGAAACGAGGGGAGCGAGTCGATGTCGACCTCGGCGGATCCGAGTCTGATCGTCGTGGCATTGACCACGACCCGCCGTGACTCAGCCTTCGTTTCGATGCCGATGAGCAGATCCTGTCCGAGCAGCGAACCTTTGAGGTAGAGCCCGCCGTCGATCGTGGTGAATGACATGCCCTCGGGCAGCGAGGCGTGTTCGGTGGCCAGCGAGTCGATCGTCGACAGCGGAATCACCGCGCTCGCCTCAACCGTGCCGATCGGACGTGAGGTGTCGACGGGAACGTCGAAGGCTTTGGCATCGACGTCGGTGAAGTCGACGTTCTCATACTGCGCCCGATCAGCAGTGACATGAACGGTGTCGAGAGTTCCCCCGGCCATCTGCGTCAGCACAGGGAAGCCCTCGACGTTCACATCGGCATCGCCGTAGGGCTCGAGTCCGGCGGCGATCTTCTGTTCGGTGGTGAAGTCGACCACCCGGTCGGCGGCGATGAAGCCGACAAGGAGGGTGGCCACGACGATGACCGCGGTGACGATGAGCGTCGTCCGGCGAGATCTCCGTCGAGGCGGTTCGTGCGGGTACTCAAGAGTTGGCGCCGTCATCATGGACCCCATTCTCCCGTACAGCGATTGCCTGTGTCGTGCCGGGGCCGACTCACGTATCGACGATGACCACGTCGAGGGTGCGCGGACCGTGGACGCCTTCGACACGTTTGAGTTCGATGTCGCTCGTCGCCGAGGGCCCGGAGATGAACGTCAGAGCCGCATCCGGAGTCAGACGTGCGACCCCCTCGGGGACGATGTCGACGATATCGGCGACGCGGACGACGCACACGTGATGATCGGGCACGAGCGTGATCGCCCTCCTGCCACACTCCGCCGATCCGTCGAGGACGATGGTTCCCGTCTGTGCGATCGCCACCGCCGAGGCGGTCACCACTGCCGCCTGTGCGTCGAGTTCGGGGATGGACAGTTCCTGACCGGGAGAATCGACCGAGATGTCACCGGTGAATGACTGCAGCCAGGAATCGTCGAGCCCGCGTGGGACGACGATGTTCGACCCCGAGTCGAGGAGTCCCGCGATGGTTGCGGCAGGATCCCCGCTGACGCGGTGGACGTTGGCCTTGTAGTCCTCCAACCGGTCCACGAGGAGTTCGACGAGTTCCTCACCCTCATGCGTGCCCGTGCGGAGATAGTCCGCACTCTGATTGACGGTGCCGCCGCCGGCAACGGGAGCCCCCGGGTCCGTGTTCTCCTCGGTGCCTTCGTGCGAGCCGGCGTGTCCGGTGGCTGAGGACGAAGCTGCGGGGACGGTCCCGGAAGCAGACGAGACGTACTCGCCCCCACCTCGGCGACCGAGGGCCTGATTGATGCGGCCCAGGATCTCTTCGCGTGCGGTGTCCGTCATCTCTCGTCGTCCTCTCCCTCTGCGCGGGCCTCATCCTCGGCCCACAGCTGTCTGAAGCTCTTCTCCGGCAGGGCGGGGATATCGCGGCTCGAGGTCCATGCCCCGGCGATTCCGGGCAGAGAGTTGATCTGCTTGTCCCCGGCCACCGCGTGGGCGATCGGCAGACCGGATTCGGCTGCGGCCATCCTCTTGCCATCGCTCATCATCCATGAGGCACCGGTGAGTGCCGCGTCGAGTTGGGAGGAGACGGGGGAGTGGTTGGCCTCGACGTCCTCGCCGCGCAGGTGGACGAGGATCTCCGGGATGTTGATCTTGACCGGGCATACGTCGTAGCAGGCCCCGCACAGACTCGAGGCATAGGGCAGCGAGCCGTTCTCCTCGGCTTCGACGCCGGTCATCAGCGGCGAGAGGATCGCACCGATCGGACCCGGATACGTCGACCCGTAGGCATGCCCGCCGGTGCGCTCATACACGGGGCAGACGTTCATGCAGGCCGAGCATCGGATGCAGTTCAGCGCGCTGCGCCCGTGCTCATCGGCCAGGGCACGGGTGCGTCCGTTGTCGAGGAGGACGAGATGGACGTTCTGGGGGCCATCGCCGGGGGTAGTTCCCGTCCAGAACGAGGTGTAGGGGTTCATCCGCTCCCCGGTCGAGGAGCGTGGCAGCAGCTGCAGGAAGACTTCGAGATCGTCGAAGCTGGGCAGCAGCTTCTCGATGCCCATCACCGTGATCAGCGTCTCCGGCAGGGTCAGGCACATGCGGCCGTTGCCCTCTGATTCGACGACGCCGAGCGTCCCGGTGTCGGCGATGCCGAAGTTCGCTCCGGAGATCGCGACCTTCGTGGTCAGGAACTTGTGTCGCAGATGCCTCCGGGCCGCCTCCGCGAGGACCGCGGGCTCATTCGTCAGTTCTCCTGCATCGGGCATCTTCTCCATGAAGATGTCGCGGATCTCGTCACGGTTGCGGTGGATGGCGGGCACCAGGATGTGGCTGGGCTGATCGTCGCCGAGCTGGACGATGAGTTCGGCCAGGTCGGTTTCGAAGGCGTCGATGTCCTGGGTCTCGAGGTGCTCATTGAGTCCGATCTCCTGGGTCGCCATTGACTTCACCTTGATCACCTCGCGACGGCCGGACTCGAGCACAGGAGCGTTGGCCTCGACGAGCTCGGTGACGATGGCGTTGGCCTCATCGGCGTCCCGGGCCCAGTGGATGACTCCGCCGGCAGCGGTGAAGTTCTTCTCGAACTGCGCCAGATACTCGGGCAGGTTCTCCATCACCTGGTTCTTTGCCCGAGAGCCTGCTTCGCGCAGGGCCTCCCAATCGTCGAGTTCGGCGACGACCTCGGAGCGTTTGTCGCGGATCGTGGCGGTCGCATGTCCGATGTTGTTGCGCAGCTGCTGATTCGACAGGTGCTGGTGCGAGACCTTCGCGAAGGACTCGTCTTCGACGATGTTGCCCTGTCCGCCCGGGATCTCCTGGTCGTCGTGACGTGTGGACCGCAGCAGCGGCATTCCCAGAAAAGTCATCGCAGACTCCCTCCGCTCACGGTTGCTCCTTCACTCTGGACCCGAAGCGGGTCCTCCTTCGTCGACGCCAGGATCCGGGCCAGGTGGACCGTCGACTGTCCGACTCTCAGGCCCGACTGCTGCAGGCTCGGTTCCTGCGGCCGCGTGCCCTGTTCGCCGGGGACACGATGGTCGTCGTCATCGGCTCCGACGACCGCGGTGAGGCCATCGGTGGTGTCATCGGCTCCCACTCTGCCGCTCGTCTGCTTCACATGCACCGCAGTGACGTCGGGGGTGCCCTCGAAGTTCCCCGTGCGTTGGAATCGGGAGATTCCGCCGCCCATGTGGAGCAAACAGGACGCGTCTCCGCCGGTGCACACCTCGGCGCCGGTGGACTGGACGGTCCGAATCTTGTCTGCGAGCATCGCCGAGGACACTTCGGGGTTCTTCACCGAGAATGTCCCACCGAATCCGCAGCAGGCGTCGGCCAGGGGAAGTTCGACGTAGTCGATCCCCTCCACCGAACGCAGCAGATCGCTCTGCCGGTCGCCGAGGCGCAGCAGGCGCATCCCGTGACACGAAGGGTGGTAGGTCACCCGGTGCGGGAAATACGATCCCAGATCAGTGGCGGCATCGACGATTCCTAAGACATCGGTGAGCAGCTGGGAGAGTTCGTAGGTGCGTCCAGCGATGTCGGCAGCCTCCGTGGCCAGAGCCTCATTGCCCATCCGCCTGGCGACCATGGGCTGCTGATGTCCCAGGGAGGCCACGCAGGAGGCCGAGGGTGCGACGGCGAGATCCCATTCGGTGCTGGAGAAGGCGCGGGCGTGGGCGGCGATCACGGGTTCGGCCTGCGCGAACTTTCCCGAGTTGATGTGCATCTGGCCGCAGCAGGTCTGACCCTCGGGGAAGATCACCTCATGACCCAGCCTGCGCAGAATCGTCACAGTCGCCTGCGCGACCTCCGGATACATGGCATCGATGATGCACGTGGCGAACAGTGCGATCTTCATCTGACCTCCAAGCCGAGTTGCCTGCAGTGCCAAGAATCGGATCCGGGGCATGATCCCTGAGCGGGGACCGCTCGAATGCGACGGAAGTGGTTCTTGTCACAAATGTGGTCAGACCATAACATAGGGGGATGTCCCAGCAAAGACCTCGGCGCTGATGCCGTCGACGACCGCGCAGATACCGGGCGTGCTGCCGAACTCGCGGACGGTGAAAGGGCAATTACGATGAATAGGGCTTATGAAATTGTCCTTGCCGGAATCGAGCGTGCATTCCTCGACGGCAGCCTCACCCTCGGAGATCGGCTGCCGGGGGAGAGGAGTCTGGCCGAGCGCTTCGACGTCTCCCGGTCGAGTGTGCGAGAGGCCATCCGCATCCTCGACGCCGTCGGCCTCATCCGCTCCGCTGTCGGATCGGGACCAGGAGCCGGATCGGTCATCGTCTCCGAACCTGCGGTGGGCCTGTCACGGGCACTGAAGCTTCATGTCTCGGCCCGGCATATCGTCCCCGCAGACGTGCTGACGACGCGCGTCGTCCTCGAATCCGAAGCAGTCGCCAGCGCCGCGAAGGCCGTCGCCCAAGACGAGGCCGGTCCGAATGCACGGGCACCTGGACCCAGCGATGTCAACCTCAGGCGAGCCGGTGAACTCCTGGCCGAGATGCGCGACCCCGGCATCGACAAAGAGCGCTTCCATGATCTCGACGCCAGATTCCATCGTGAACTGTGTGCCGCGGCAGGAAATCCGGTCACCGACATCATCCTCGCCTCACTGTCGAGCAGTATCCTCGACTATGTCTCCGCGGCTGCCGACGCCACCGACGACTGGCCCTGGGTGCAGGCCGAACTCACGAGGCAACACGCCGGTCTCCTCGACAGCATTCTCGTCGGCGATGCCGACCGGGCCCGGCGCGAATGCGCGGCCCACATCCACTGGTTCGCCACGACCACAGGCATCGACGCAGCTGATCGTTGACCGGAAGATGCGACCACCTGACCTTAGGATTGGCACCATGAACTCGCAGCGCACGCAGAACATCAGGACCGTCTCCTCCCGCCTCAACTCATTCCACTCGGCCATGTACTTCTCCGAGACCGTGGGCCGGGAATATGCCAAGCACGGACTCGAGCCCGGGGTCGAAGGGAATCTGGTGGCACGATCTGCCCCGTTGGGTCGTGTGAACGCCGGCGTCGTCAGCGCCGCCTACTACAACTACTCACATTCCTACCTCTCAACCCAGTTCCCGAAGCTGTGGGACAAGGTCTCTCCCGAGACAATGGTGCAGGTGCGCTTCGATGCAGTGACCGCCTTCATGGCCGAGCTCATCGACGCTCGCGAGGACATCGCACTGCTCACCGAGGCGGCCACGGACCTGGCTACGGCCATGGCCCCGGTGCTGGCGAACATGGATTTCTCGGGCAGGGCACTGGCCCAGGCCACGGCAGACGCACTGGCCGCGCATCAGCCGAAGACCGCATTCGAGCAGCTGTGGAACGTGGCCACCATCGCCAGGGAATTCCGCGGCGACGGTCATGTCGCCTCGCTCGTGACTGCGGGTGTTCCGGGCATCGACGCACTTATGCTCGACGTCGCCACGGGTGCCTCCTTCAAACCGCGTGCGGCACAGAAGACCCGCGGATACACCGATGAGGAATGGAAGGCTGCGCAGGCACGCCTGGCCGAAGCCGGTCTCCTCACCGTCGGTGAAGACGAACGCGGCTTCGACCTGCCTGCCATCACCGATGCAGGACGTGACCTGAAGGAACAGGTCGAACAGCTCACCGACGGCACCGTGGCCGCCGCCTGGTCAGCATTGACCGATGAGGAGATCGAGGCACTCGTGTCTCCCAGCCGCAGTCTGATCAAGGTGCTGGCGCAGTCAGGGGCCTTCCCGTCCTCGGTCTTCGCCCAGCCGGCGAAGAAGACCAGCTGAGGCGCGGTTCAGCTTCGAGCCGATGCCCGCTCCACATGTGAGCGGGCATGCTCGATCGCACTGGGCAGATCATCGAAGAGATGCCTGTTGTCCCTGAGTGCGCGAAGGACCCCGACGTGCCGGAACAGATCGACGTGGGAGTCCTTGACCCCCTTGATGAGCACCGTGATCCCGCGGCTTTCGAAGGCGTGCACCACCTCGGCGAGGATGCGGGCGCCGGAGGCATCGACGAGTTCGAGCTGGGACATCCGCAGAATCACCACCGCGTTTCCGTCCAGCTCCATGACTTCGTCGAAGATGCGGTCGGATGAGGCGAAGAACAGCGGCCCATAGAAGCGCACGATCGTGATCGAGTCATCGCCAGGATGTGCGGAGGCTCCGGCGGAGACTTCTTCGATCGTGACTCCGGTCGTCCGAGAGAGGTTGCGCAGAGCAAAAGCGGCAGCCACGGCCATTCCGATTCCGACGGCGATGATGAGGTCGAAGGAGATCGTGATCAGCGCGGTGACGATGAAGCCGACTGCGTCTGAGCGCGTCGAGCGCATGATGGCTCGGACCGTGGTCAGGTGAACCATCCGCACGGCGGTGACGAAGAGGACTCCGCCCAGAGCCGCGAGGGGAATCTGCCCCACCGGTGCGGCTGCGGCGAGGACGATGGCGAGCAGGACGAGGGCGTGCACGATCGATGCCAGCCTGGTGCGACCACCGGCACGGATATTGACAGAGGTGCGGGCGATCGCGCCGGTGGCGGGCATGCCGCCGAAGAGCGAAGAGCCGATCGACGCGATTCCCTGTCCGACGAGCTCCCGGTCGGGACGGCAGGCACCGGAGGCCGACATGGAAGAGGCCACACGGGCAGAGAGCAGCGATTCGATGGCGGCCAGCGCGGCGATCGTTCCCGCGGCCGGCAGCAGCCCGCCGATGGCGCCGAGGTCGATGTCGGGGATGCTGGGCAGCGGCAGCGATCGTGGAATCTCTCCGATGGTCGCGAGGGGGTTGGGGAGGAGTGCGGCAAGGACCGTGACGATGATGATGCCGACGAGCGATCCGGGGATCGAGGGATGGATCTTCGGCGCGATGACCATGCATGCGACGACGATCGCGACCGCCGTCAGCGAGTAGGGCAGATAGGACCAGTCGGCCTCGCCGATGAGCTGACCGGCCGCGACAAGTGCATTCGTGCTGTGCTCACCAGGCTGCGCATCGGTCGCAGTCGTGACGAATGGGATCTGCTGCAAGAAGATGATGGCCGCGATTCCCAGGGTGAATCCCTCGATCACGGGCCAGGGGATGAAAGAGACCGCACGTCCCAGACGCAGCAGTCCGGCGGCGACGACGATGATCCCGGCGATGAGCGTCACCGTCACCACAGCCTCGGCGCCCTGGGTGGCGACGATGGGCACGAGCACGACGGCCATGGCGCCGGTCGGCCCTGAGATCTGAACATGCGAACCGCCGAAGACCGCAGCGAGGAGGCCCGCCACGATTGCAGTGATCAGGCCCTGCTCCGCGGTGAGTCCTGAGCTCACACCGAAGCCGAGCGCCAGCGGAAGTGCGACGATGCCGACGGTGACGCCGGCGACGAGGTCCTTCGGCCACGACCGGCGGGTCTCGCCGTAGTCAGAGACGCCAGGCAGCAGTGAGCGTGCCCGTCTCAGGCCGCTGAGTACGGCCGCCGAGGCGGTGGGGGACGAACTCATGAAGCGGACTCGCCGGCGGACGCGGGGCCGCCTGGAATCTGCGGCAGCGTCTGGGCCTCGGCCAGACGACCCTCGTCGTATTCGAGCATCGACAGCAGCAGTGACCGGGCCACGGAGAGCAGCTCGGCGGTGCGTCGGTCGGCCAGACGGTAGTAGACATGACTGGCCCGCCGCTCGGATTCGACCAGGCGGTGTCGGCGCAGAACGGCGAGGTGCTGAGACAGGTGGGAGGCTTCGAGCTCGGTCTCGGACTGCAGGTCGGTGACACTGACCTCGGGAGCACCGGCAAGGAGCTCGAGGATCCGAATCCGATAGGGGTGGGCCAACCCTTTGAACAGGTTCGCCTTGACCTCATAGAGGGGGCGCTGCAGATGACTTAGTGGCATGATGAAATCATCATTTCACATGATTGCCTGAAGCGGCGAATGGATCTCAGGCTGATTCAGCGGGAGATGTGCGAGCTCACCTCGGCGGCGATGGACTTCGCCTCGTCCGATGTGGGTCCTTCGGCGGAGAAGACGGCCCGGCGGTAGTACTGGAGCTCCACGATCGAGTCGAGGATGTCGCCGAGTGCGCGATGGCCGCCATGCTTCTCTGGGGACTGGAAGTAGGCGCGGGGGAACCACTGCTTGCTCAGTTCCTTGATCGAGGACACGTCGATGATCCGGTAGTGGAGGTGATCGACGAGCTCGGGCATCTGCTTCGTGAGGAAGACCTTGTCGGTGCCCACCGAGTTGCCGCCCAGCGGTGCCTTGCCCGACTCCGGGACGTGCTTCTTGATGTACTCGAGCACCTGGGTCTGCGCCTCGGTGACGGTCGTGCCGGCATCGAGTTCGGTGATGAGTCCGGAGTTCGTGTGCATCTGGGTGACGAAGTCGTTCATGTTCTCCAGGGCCGCGGCCGAGGGCTTGATGACGACGTCGATGCCCTCGTCGAGGGGGTTGAGGTCGAAGTCGGTGACGACAGCCGCCACTTCGATGAGCTCGTCCCTGACTTCGTCGAGGCCGGTCATTTCACAGTCGATCCACACAATTTTGTCGTTGCTCACCAGCCCAGCTTAAGGCAGAGTGGCGGCTCTGAGCATTCCGTCCGGCTGTGCGCACCGACACACGCTGAGTACACGCACAAAACCAATACGCGCGCAGTGACTTAAACTTGGACTGTCTCACGAGTCAACGTGGGGCCAGAAGACACTTTGTTGAGGGAAGGGTTCGTACGTGCGCTACACACTTGCTGTGATTCTCATGGTGGTGGGTGTCGTTGTCGGAGGCCTCGGTATTCTGCAGAAGACCCTGTGGGCGCCGGACGACCAGATCACCGCGACCACAGAGATCGATGCAGACACACCGGCCGTCGTCATCGACCCCGGCATGCTCAATCTCTACGAAACCCCCGCAACACTCGAAGTCAAGGGCTCGGGAGATCTCACGATCGCTCAGGCGCCCGCCGAGAACGTCGATGCCTGGGTGGGCGACTCAGCCTCGGCGCATGTGACCGGTCTGGCACCCGAGGGCAAACTGACGGTGAAGGCCCAGGACGGCAAGGCCAAGGTGCCCAACCCGGCCGGGGCGGACCTCTGGACCTCCGAAGTCACCGGAACCGACTCCGTGACCCTTGATTGGACCGACGACGCGAACCGGACAGGCTTCCTCATCGCCGGCAGCGGCGAGCCAGGCGACGTCAAGACCGTCACCATCTCTTGGCCCAACCATGCGGAGACCCCGTGGGCAATTCCGCTGATGATCATCGGCGGTGCGCTGTTCGTCGGCGGCATCGTCGTCCTCTTCTTCAACCGCAACAGCGCGAAGAAGGAGAAGACCCGGCGCACGGCCCGTCAGGAGCGCCGTCGCAAGCTGGCGGAATACGGAACCGCATTCGCGATCGTTCCGGTTCTGGCTCTCAGCGCCTGCGGGCCTGAAGAGCTGCCCAAGCCTGAGCCTTCGGAGGCCCCGAGCTCTGCCGCAGCCGGAGTCAATGACGACCAGGCCAAACGGATCCTCGACTCCGTGGCCGAAGACATCAAGGCAGCCGACAAGGGCACAGACAGCACCGAGCTGAAGAAGAGCGCCACAGGGCCTGCCCTGCAGCAGCGCGAGGACGCCTACAAGGTGAAGAAGAAGGTCAAGGATCAGAAGCTGCCGCCGGCAGTGGCCAATGAGAAGGTCGTCGTCAACTACACCGCGGCCACCGACTCCTGGCCGCGCATGACCAGCCTCATCACCTCGGCGGGCAAAGACACCCAGCTGCTCGTGCTGACTCAGGAAGATCCGCGCTCCGATTACAAGCTGTGGTCGCAGACCCAGCTGGTCCCGGGCACAGAACTGCCGGAGATCCCCGATGCCAGGCAGGGCTCGCAGCTCCTTGATCCCAAGACCAAGGACTTCGCGATGACACCGGAGAAGGCAGTGTCCGACTACGCCAAGGCACTGGGCTCGGGAAAGGACTCGAAGGAAGCGAAGAAGTTCGAGTCCGATGACTTCTCGAAGTCGATCTGGAAGAACCAGCAGGCGCAGAAGCAGAGTGCAGAAGACGGCAAGGCCGAAGTCAAGTACAAGTACACCCCCGGCAAGGAGATCGTCGCGCAGGGAACTGCAGGCGATGCCGCTGTCGTCACCGGAGTCATCGAGGCTGAGTCCACGATCTCTCCGGAATCCGTCGACGGACGCACCGGAACCCTGACGCTCTCGAGCCCACAGAAGGAGCTGACCGGATCCGACAGCACCCAGCAGCCGGTGACGACGAAGACGACTCAGGCCCTGACGTTCCTCGTGCCCAAGGACGGCAAGGCGCGCCTCATCGGCGGACTGGAGACTCTCAGCGGAGCCGAACTGGAATAGTCCGAACCGGAAGAATAGTCGCAGGCCCGGGGGTGTTGATACGTTCTATGCTGGATGTCATCAGCACCGTCCGAGCTTGAGAGTCCCCGACTAACGTCTGGACCGGGGAGCTCCCGACGGACGCCCACCCTAGAAATTCGCACTTCCCGCAACAAAGGAGACCACGTGTCAATGGATCCCTCGCAGGACAACACGCAGCCCAACCAAGGACTCGATCTGTCCGCGGTGCGCAGCAGAAACCTGCCCCATGAGGAGCAGGGCGGTGGACAAGGACAGGCCGCCGGCGGACCTGCTGACCCGAATGCGGTTGCCGTGCCGGCGCTGACCTTCGACGTCGACGAGGCCAGCTTCACCGAGGTCGTCGCAATGTCGGATCGGGTTCCCGTCGTCATCGACCTGTGGGCGGACCGGAGCGAAGCAGCCAAGCAGCTCTCGCCGATCGTCCAGCGGGTCGTCGAATCCTTCGGCGGCCGACTGGTCCTGGCTCGGGTCGACGTCGATGCCAATCCGCGACTCCAGCAGGCCTTCGGCGTCGAGTCGATCCCGAACATCATCGCCATTGTCAAAGGTCAGCCTGTCCCTCTGTTCCAGAGTGCACTGCCCGAGCAGCAGGTGAAGGCCTACTTCGATGAGCTGCTCAAGCTCGCCGGGGAGAACGGCGTCACCGGACACGCCGTCGTCGCCGGTGCCGAGCAGGAACCAGCAGGCCCTGCCCACCCGGAGGCCGAAGAGGCGCTGAGCCGGGGAGACTTCGACACCGCCGAATCCCTGTTCAAGACAGCTCTGGCCGCGTCACCGGCCGATGAGGAAGCCAAGTTCGGTCTGGCCAGAGCCGGGCTGGGCCGCCGCCTCATCGACGCCGATCCGCAGCAGCTCATCGCCACCGCAGATGCGAACCCGAAGGACGCCGAGGCGGCCAAGGCGGCTGCCGACGCAGAGATCGTCGGAGGCAACCCGAGCAGTGCCTTCAACCGACTGATCTCGCTGATCCGCGTCAGCGCGGGCGACGAGAAGGAAGCGCTGCGACTGCGGGTTCTCGAACTCTTCGAAGTCCTGGGTGCGGATGATCCGGCCGTGACCAAGGCACGCACAGCATTGATGAGGGCCTTGTTCTGATCCAGAGAATCCGTCTCACCACAGCCATACTGTTCGCGTTCGCAGCGGTGATCGTGGCAGTACTGGTCATCTCCGCGCTGTCCGTCGTCGGCACCGACGAGGTCACGGAGACCAAGGACTTCACGGTCAAGGACGGCGCCCACGCTGTCGTCCTCGACGAGGCGATCGTTCCCTATTCGGGCTCCAACGTGACCGTTGAGGCCGCGAACGCTGATGGCAAGAAACTGTTCGTCGGCACGGCCAACGGCGTCGATACCGACAGCATCCTCGACGGGGTGGCGCAGGAGCAGATCAGCAACGTCGAGTTCCCCAACACCGTCGAGCACCGGTTCATCCCCGGTGACGCCGCTCCCGAGGTGACGCTCACCGACAGGGACTGGTGGACCAGCAAGGACACAGGAGAGAAGGTGGCGAAGACCTTCGACCTCGACGCCGACCCGCAGGTCCTGGTCATCGCCGCCGCGGACGAGGGCGAAAATCTTGATGGAACCACGGTCTCGCTGAGGATGCGGGTGGAGGGAGTCCTGGCTTTGAGCCTGGTCGGAATCGCCCTGGGCATCATCTTGGCCGGATTCGGCGCCTACTTCTTCCTGCGCTGGTTCAACGGACGCATCCGACCCGAGAAGAAGCGGTCGGTCGCCCGAAAGACCGGTCGCGGTCCAGGCCCAGGCCCAGGGCCCGGTGCCGGCCCGGGCCCCGGCGCTGGGACTGACCCCCACGGGCCTATGACGAATACCGGCAGGGTGCGGAGCTCGCGTCTCGTGAAGAACCCTGGCGGCGCGAGTGCGCAGCCACCTCGGCGGGCGAACTCACGGGGCAGACGATCGCTGCGCATCGTCACGGCCGCGTCGCTGACTACCGGGCTGGCATTGAGCGGATGCACCGCGCTGCCGGTGGCGCAGCCGCACAGCCCAGACATCACGCCCTATGAGCGCGCGGCGATGCGCCCGGGTGAGGCCGGGGAATTCATGACCGGCTACACCGAATCACTCGATGAGATCCTCAACGATGGAGGCAACGATCTCGAAAAGATTCAGGGCGAGCCCCTGATCGATCGGACCCGCGCACAGATGCAGATCGCGAAGAAGGCGAAGCAGAAGCTGCGGGCACCGAACTTCAGCGAGGTCGTCGCCGGCAGCCCGAGCTTCACCGAGTACCCGATGTGGTTCTACGCATTCGGCACCGCAAAAGGGGACGCGAAGCTCACACAGGTCCAGCTGGCAACCCGAGAATCCGCCTCGACCGAGCCGATCGTGCGCACTGCCTCCTACATCCCGAGCGATCAGATGCCGACGCTGATGGCCGACGGGAACGGGGCCGTCAAGCCCGGCCCAAAGGGATTCGACAAGGAGATGACGACGACCGCGGACCAGGTCTCGAAGTTCCTCGTCGACGGCAAGGCCGACGCCGCGGATGCCGAAGGGCTCAAGGAAGGCGGGTTCAAGGACTTCAGGGGCTACCTGGGTGACCTGCGGGGCAAGGACTCGGGATTTGACAAGGTCGATATCTCCTGCAAGCCCTATGAGAAGCTCGACTTCAACTCGATGACCCTGAGCACCGAGCACGGCGCCATCGGAATGGGCGAGGTCCGCTGCACCCTGACGATCGAGGTCCCCGACGACTATTCGGTCGATCTGGGCGACACCATCGAAGCGGTGAAAACCAACGACAAGGATGGAAACACCGTCAAGGTCGACACCGCCCACCCGTATGTGCTGATGAAGACCGGCGATGAGCTGAGCGCCGTGTCCACCGACTGGAATGTGCTGTCCTCACGCATCGAGTGACCGCAGGTCTCTGCACGCAGCGAGTGACAGAACTGGTCAGGCCCCGCCGAGGTGGGGCCTGACTTCTCAGCTGGTGCGGATTCTGCGCCCCACGAGGTAGAGCCACCACAATCCGACGAGGGGCAGGATGAGCGGGATGAAGCCGTAGCCGCTGCCGAAGGATGACCACACGGAGGGCTTGGCGAAGTCCTCCGGATGGGTGAAGCTGAGGATGCCGACGACGATGACGCCCACGAACTCGACGAGGCAGGCACCGATCGCGATCCGGTGCGAGGCACGGTTGCCGATGACCAGGCAGATCGTGGCCACGATGTAGATGACGGCGGCGATCACGGACAGCGAGTACGCGACCGGGGCCACGTCGAACTCGCGGATGACCTGGTAGCCGGCGCGTGCCGTCGCCGAGAGCGCGAAGACCCCGTAGACGGCCGTCAGAGCCCGGCCAGGGCCGGTGTGCATCGCCGAGAACGGTGAGCTGTTGCGCTTCGCGGCCCGTTCCTTCTTCGCCAAGGCAGCCGCTGAGCGGGCACCGCCATCGTCGTTTCGCTTCTTCACTGCCAAATCTGGTCCAATCTCTCGATCATGACGATCACCGTCAGTCCTGCTGCCGCGAGCACTCCCGGCCCCCAGCGACTCAGTTCCGCGAACGCCCAGAAGCCGGCCAGAGCGATGACGAGGATCGCGGTGATGACGTAGCCGAAGTACAGGAGCGGATCGATGCCGTGGGTCGACCCGAACGTGACGATCGAGAGAACCAGCTGCACGATGAGCAGCAGCAGAAGCACAGCGGTCGCACCGAGCAGCAGTTTGCCGGCGGGTCGGTTGCGAATGGTCTCGATGATCGACCAGATGGCCAGGACGGCGGAGACGGCATAGAGCACGATGGTGAAAACGGTGAACACCCGGCCCAGTTTAGTCGGCGTGGACATGGCCCCGGAACTTCAGGTGCCCGCCGGCGGCCCGGTATCGGGTGAGATGCGGCACTGATCCTGGCCGAAGTGCCCTTCACGGCCTAAAATAGGGAGAGTGCCGATTTATCTTGACCACGCAGCCACCTCGCCGATGCCGGCAGAGGTGCTCGACGTCTACACCGCTGAGCTGAGCCGACGGGCCAATCCCTCGGCCCTGCATGCCGTAGGTCAAGCCGCACGGATGCGCATCGAGACCGCCCGCGAGGACATCGCCCGTGGTGTCGGAGCCGCAACATCATCCGAGGTCATCTTCACCTCCGGCGGCACTGAAGCCGACAACTTCGCACTCAAGGGTCTCTACCTCTCGCGTAACGACTCCACCTTCGAGGCACCGGTTCGCCCTCGCGTGCTCACCACGACGATCGAACATCATGCGATCCTCGACTCCGTGGAATGGCTGGCCAGTCAGGGTGCCGAGATCGTCTACCTCGACGTCGACGAAGAAGGACGCCTCGACCTCGACGCGGCCTTGGCCGAACTGCGCCGCGCCCCAGAGAGCACGGCACTCATCTCCATCATGGCCGCGAACAATGAGATCGGCACCGTCCAGCCGATCGCCGAAATCGGTGCAGTCGCCAAGGAGCTCGGTGTTCCCTTCCACATCGATGCAGTGCAGGCTTTGGGCCAGATTCCGCTGAACTTCGCCGACCTCGGTGCCACCGCCATGTCGATCACCGCTCACAAGATCGGCGGACCCGTGGGCATCGGTGCACTGCTGCTCGACCGCGGTGCCGCCCCCGCACCGATCCTCCACGGTGGGGGACAGGAACGCGGCGTCCGCTCGGGCACACTTGACGTCGCCGGTGCCGTGGCCTTCGCCAAGGTCGTCGAACTCGCCACCGCCGACATCGAGGCACGAGCGGCCCGCTTCTCATTCCTGCGCGACCGGCTCATCGCTGGCATTGAGGACACCATCCCCAACGCCACCCTGTCCGGTCGCCGAGGTGGGGGCAGGCTTCCCGCGAACGCGCACTTCACGTTCTCCGGATGTGAGGGCGACTCCCTGCTCTTCGGCCTCGATGCGAGAGGACTGGCGACCTCGACGGGTTCGGCCTGCTCGGCCGGGGTCTCACGTCCCTCCCATGTGCTGCTGGCCTGCGGCATGGAGGAAGACGTCGCCAGATCAGCCCAACGATTCAGCCTCGGCCACGACTCGACCGAAGAAGAGGTCGATCGTCTTCTCGCGGTTCTGCCCGAGGTCGTCGAACAAGCACACCAGGCCGGAATGGTCTCGGCCACTCCGCGCTGGATGCAAGGAGCATCATGAAAATTCTCGTCGCCATGTCCGGCGGAGTCGATTCGTCAGTCGCCGCGGCACGTGCCGTCGACGCCGGCCACGAAGTCGTCGGCGTCCACCTCGCCCTGTCCCGCATGCCCGGTACCCTGCGTACAGGTTCACGCGGCTGCTGCACCATCGAAGACTCCAGGGACGCCCACCGTGTGGCCGGGATGCTCGATATCCCGTTCTATGTGTGGGATTTCTCCGAACGGTTCAAAGAGGACATCGTCGATGACTTCATCGCCGAGTATGCGGCCGGACGCACACCCAATCCGTGCATGCGCTGCAATGAGCGCATCAAGTTCGCGGCCCTCCTCGACCGTGCCCTGGCACTGGGCTTCGACGCCATCGCCACAGGCCATTACGCCGAGGTGCTGCGCGACGAGGACGGGCGACCGGAACTCCACCGAGGCGAGGATCTCGCGAAGGACCAGTCCTACGTCCTCGGTGTGCTCTCCGGCGATCAGCTCGAGCACTGCTACTTTCCGATCGGCGCGACCGCGTCGAAGGCAGAAGTCCGCGCCGAGGCTGCCGAGCGCGGATTCTCCGTGGCCAACAAGCCTGATTCCTACGACATCTGCTTCATCCCCGATGGCGACACGAAGGCGTGGCTGGCGGACAAGATCCCTATGCGCCCGGGCCTCATCAAAGACGCCGAGGGTGAGACCCTGGGCGAACACGACGGTGCGATGACCTACACCATCGGCCAGCGCAAGGGCCTGGGCATCGAGAAGCCCGCCGCCGATGGTCAGCCGCGCTTCGTCACCGGCCTCGACCCGGCCTCGAACACCGTCACGGTGGGCTCCCGCAGCGATCTCGGGGTCTCCCACCTGACCGGGATCCGGACCACATGGGCCGGACCGGCACCGGCAGACATCGGCAGCGAACCGGCGACCGCCATCGACTGTGAGGTCCAGATCCGGGCCCACAGCGACCCGGTCCCGGCCCGGGCCTGGCTGGGTGACTACATCTCCGAGGCACCCGAGCACGAAGTGAACCCGATCGTCGACGAGGTCGACGTGCCGGCCGCACGACCCGCCGGACAGCTCATGCACATCGATGTCGACGAGGAACTCTCCGGCGTCGCACCCGGGCAGACCATGGTCATCTACCGCGGGACCCGGGTTCTCGGGCAGGCCACCATCGATGTGACAGCCAAGGACCGCCTCGGCGTCTGAGGATACGGACCGTCTCGGAGTCTGAGGACAAGGACCGCCTCGGCGTCCGGGCTGTGCTTGTCGCCCCTGCGTTAACCTGGGGGTATGAAGGAATTTCCCCAAGATGTCGTCACGGCACCTTTCGGAACCTGGTCATCTCCGCTGAGCGCTGCGGAGGTGGCTGCCGGCTCCGCACCGATCTTCGATGCCGCGTTCCGCGGTGAGCACATCTACTTCTCCACGAAGGTTCCAGCGGAGAATTCCCGCACCGGCCTGATCCGGACCTCACCGTCGCATCCGGGGCTGAAGGAGCAGGTGCTGCCCGCGGAGTTCAACATCAGGTCCTCCGTGCACGAATACGGGGGAGGCGCCTGGGCCTTGGACCCCAGCAGCGAGGTCATCTACTTCGTCAATGCCTCCGACCAGCGGATCTGGCAGATCATTCCGGGCAGAGCCCCGCATGCGCTGACCCCGGACACCTCGGGCCGCATCCGGTACGGGGACCTGACGATGACCAGTTGGGGCCTGCTGTGCGTACGTGAGGACTGCCGGTCTACGCGCAGGGAACGAGCCATCGTCCTCATCACCAGGCACGGAACGACGAATGTGCTCTCGCGCCATTCCCACTTCATGGCCTGGCCCCGGCTGTCCCCGGACGGCTCCACACTGGCGTTCATCGGTTGGGAGCACCCCAACATGCCCTGGGACTCGACGAGCCTGTGGCTCATCGACGTTCGCACCCGGGACACTCCCGTCGCCGCGGTCATGCACGGACATGACGTTTCGCTCCTGCAGCCCGGTTTCACCTCGGACTCCTCGCTCATCGTCAGCTCCGACCACAACGGTCACTGGGCGCTGTACTCATTGGACTTCGAACCGATCGACTGTCTTGTTCGCGACAGACGTGTGGCTGCGAAGGACTCCGAGCAGGAGATCGACGCCGGTGAGGAACTCGACATCTCCGCGCTGAGACCGGTCCTCGACACCGGCGGCGAGATCGGCGGCCCGCTGTGGCAGCTGGGCACCAACTGGCATCTGAGCGACGATGAGGAGATCTGGGCCCACTCCCAATCCGCGACCGCCTCCCTGATCAGGGCCAGGCACGACGGTGAGGCCGAGGAGATCAGACCGCAGGGGGAGCGGTTCGGCAGCCTCGAACTCCATGACCTGAGCCGCAGCCATGTTCTCCTGACCGGGAAGTCCGCGGACTCGACCGGAGCCCTGTATGCCGTGGACCGGGCCAGCGGCACCTTCATCGAGATCGCCCAGGAACGCCTCGATGCTCATCAGGACTACTATTCTCGCCCCCGCACCCGGGAGCTCGGCGGCGTCCCCGTCGTCATCCACCCACCGCACAACCCGCGATTCACCGCCCTCGACCGTGAACTTCCGCCCTATGTGATCTCCATCCACGGCGGACCGACAGGTCAGGCGACCCCTGACATGTCGGCCCGGTCCAGCTACTTCACCTCCCGAGGAATCGGCGTGATGGAGGTCAACTACGGCGGCTCGACCGGATACGGGCGCAGATGGCGCGACCGCCTGCGCGGACAGTGGGGAATCGTCGACGTCTCCGATACCCTCGCCGCTCTCGAGGCTCTTGTGGCCGAGGGGCTGGCCGACCCTCACCGCATCGCGATCTCCGGGGCCTCGTCCGGTGGATGGACCGTGCTGTCGGCGCTGGCCTCATCAGAGGCTTTCGCCTGCGGCACCTCCTATTTCGGGGTCACCGACCTGATGCGCTTCGTCGTCGACACCCACGACTTCGAGAGGCATTACATCGACGGTCTGGTCGGCCCATGGCCGGAGGCACAGGACGCCTACATCACTCGGTCACCGATTCGACGGACGAGTCAGATCAACGTTCCGGTGGCCATCATGCAAGGCGATCGGGACCCGATCGTCCCGCCCAGTCAGGCCCAAGAATTCGTCGATATGTTGGAACTGACCGGAGTGGAGTACATTTACCGTCTGTACAAGGGTGAATCCCACGGATTCGTCCGCGCCGAAACCATCATCGATTCCCTGGAAAGCGAGTTCGGGTTCTATGCCGACGTCTTCGGAATCCCACGCAGCCGCAACCATGGCTGAACCGGTCGAGACTCCAACCACCCTCGGCCCGGCAGGTACGACCACCGGAGTCTGGATCCCAGGCCCCAGAGCAGAGACCGGGCCCGGCTCCATGTCCGGTGCTTCTGGATACATCGCGAACAGCCCTGTTCGTGAGGCGGCCGCGGCGGCCTTCACCCACCTCGGTGAGCAGCTGCCACCGGTGCCGCTGAGCGCCCACCGAGCCGAGGACCGGTGGGGTGCCGACGCGATCGGTCGTGCAGTCGGGCTGCTGACCGACCTCCACGTCGACCGGGCCTCCTTCGGCTGGCGACTGACGAGCGCAGCGGGGAGAGACGAACGACTCGAGTCCTCGGCACTGAGCGAGGCCTTCGACGCCATCGCCGAATACGGGGACGGCTACACCGGTGGGGTCCAGATCTCCCTGCCTGGACCCTGGACCCTGGTCACCGCGCTGAGCCTGACATCCGGGGCTCCTGTGCTCGGCGACCTCGGCGCACGCCGCGATGTCATCCAGGCCTATGCCTTCGGTCTTGCCGCCTTCGCCGATAAACTCTCGACACTCGGCATGCAGCCGGTGATGCGTCTCGTCGAGACCCGCCTGCATCCGGTGCTCACGGGCACGTGGCCCACGGTCTCCGGCTGGGCCACCCTGCCCGCGGTCAACGAGACCCAGGTCTACGCTGCCCTGCAGTCGACGCTGCGCCACCTGCCTCCGGTGCTGCTCAGCCTCCCCGATTTCGACCCCCTGCAGCTGCAAGGCAAGGAGATCACCGCCGCCGAGGTGGTCCGCAACTCCGGTGCCACCGCCGTGTCAGTTCCGTTGGCTACCCTGAAGGCACAGGGTTGGGAACAGCTGGCCATGATCTCCGAAGCCGGGATCGGGACCTGGATGGGGCTGCCACCTGCCGCAGGTTCGAGACCGCAGGAGGTGAAGCACTGGCTGAATCGGATCATGACGCCGTGGAACCGCATCGGCATGAGTGCGAAGAGTCTGCGCGATTTCGGAGTCCTCACAGGCGAAGAGCTTCCGATGACCTATCCGCCCCTGCTGACCTCGGTCGAAGGGGACGGTGCGAAGAACATCAGCAGGGGAACGATGATGATCGCCGCAGGCCTGCGGCGTGCCTTTGAGGAGATCGAATGACCGCAACGCCCGACAAGTCCGACCGTTCCGCGAGTTCAGGGGCCACCGCGAACTCAGACCTGTCGGATGCCACCGCCCGTGCTCAGGCTCATGCTGATCTCGTTGAGAAGATCGAAGCCCAGCGCGCCGCCTACTACCAGGATTCCCTGCTCGTCTCCGACGCTGAATACGACGAACTCGTCCACAGGCTCGAAGACCTCGAGGAGAAGTTCCCCGAACTCGTCACAGACTCGTCACCGACGCAGACCGTCGGCGGCAGCGTCGACACCTCGACCTTCGATCCGGTCGAGCACATCGGTCGGATGTACAGCCTCGACAATGTCTTCGACTTCGAGGAGCTGAGGGGATGGTACGACCGGGTCCGCGCGGCCACCTCGGCGAGGTCGAAGTTCCTCTGCGAACTCAAGATCGACGGACTCGCCGTCAACCTCCTCTACCGCAACGGCGAACTCGTTCGCGCCGCCACCCGCGGCGACGGCCGCATCGGAGAGGACATCACCGCCAATGTCCGCACCATCTCCGATATCCCCGATCACCTCGACACCGACTTCCCACCCGCCGAGGTCGAGATCCGCGGTGAGGTGTTCTTCCCGCTGGAGAAGTTCACCGAGCTCAATGCCGCCCTCGTCGAGGAGGGCAAGGCTCCGTTTGCGAACCCCCGCAACTCGGCTGCGGGATCCCTGCGCCAGAAGGACCCAGCCGTCACCGCTGTGCGACCGCTGCACATGCTCGTCCACGGCATCGCCGTATGGACCCCAGCCGATGATTCGCATCCTGAACCTGCTCACCAATCCGAGGTCTATGAGCAGTTCCGGTCATGGGGGCTGCCCATCAGCGAGTACTTCAAGGTGCTTGACACGGTCCATGAGATCGAAGACTTCATCACCTACTACGGCGAGCACCGCCACGATGTCACCCACGAGATCGACGGCATCGTCATCAAGATCGACGACATCGCCGTCCAGGAGACCCTGGGCTACACCTCACGTGCGCCACGTTGGGCGACGGCCTTCAAATACCCGCCCGAAGAGGTCACCACGAAGCTGCTCGACATTCAGGTCCAGGTGGGCAGGACCGGTCGAGTCACTCCGTTCGCGGTGATGGAGCCGGTCACCGTCGCCGGATCCACGGTGGAACGAGCGACTCTGCACAACGGCTACGAGGTCACCCGCAAGGGTGTGCTCATCGGCGACACGGTCACCCTGCGCAAGGCCGGTGATGTCATCCCAGAGGTCCTCGGCCCGGTGGTCGCACAGCGCGACGGCAGCGAATACGAGTTCGTCATGCCCACTCACTGCCCTTCATGCGGAACCGAGCTGGGGGAGCAGAAGGCAGGGGACAAGGACAAACGCTGCCCGAACTCCCGGTCATGCCCCGCACAGCTCGCCAACCGAATCTTCTACCTGGCATCCCGCGCCGCCTTCGACATCGAAGCCCTGGGCGAAGAGGCGGCGCTGGCACTGACCGCTCCGGCCGAGCCCGAGCAGCCGCCGCTGACGTCTGAGGCATTCCTCTTCGACCTCACTGCCGAAGACTTGGCCGATGTGAAGATCTGGCGGAACAAGAAGGTCAAAGGGGTGGAGACAGGGGAGCGTGAACTCGTGCCCTACTTCTACACGCGAGCTGCCGCGAAGAAGCCGAGTGCCCCGAGCGCCAATACGACAAAGCTCTTCGAGGAACTCGACAAAGCCAAAGATCAGGAACTGTGGCGAGTCCTCGTCGCACTCTCCATCAGGCACGTCGGTCCGACCGCAGCACGCACTCTGGCCGCACACTTCCGGACACTCGAAGCGATCCGTGCCGCTGAGCTCGAAGAGCTCTCAGCCGTGGACGGCATCGGATCGACGATCGCGGCGAGCATCCGCGACTGGTTCGCCGTTGACTGGCATATCGAGATCGTCGAAGCTTGGGCTGCCGCCGGAGTCCGGATGGAGGACGAGGCACAGGAAGCAGGCGCACAGACCCTGGAAGGTCTCACGATCGTGGCCACCGGCTCTCTGAGCACATTCACGCGTGACGGGATCAAGGAGGCGATCCTCTCCGCCGGCGGCAAGGCGGTCAGTTCCGTGTCGAAGAAGACCGACTATGTGGTGGCAGGTGAGAACGCAGGATCGAAGCTGGACAAAGCCGAATCACTGGGAGTCAGGGTCCTCGACGAGGACACATTCCGCACGCTCCTGGAGACCGGCAGTGTGGACTGATCGGCCATCGAATCTCAGGATCGTCACAGGCATATTGAAGTGAGGAAACAGCTCAGTCTGAAAGAGTGAAGGCATGAAATCAATCCCCCGGTTGGTCGCTGGCACTGCTGTCGTCCTCGCCGCTGTACTCACCACTGCGCCGGTGACAGCTGGCATCGCCGACTTCGTCCTCAACCCGGGACAGCCGCCGATCAAACGCGCAGCCCCTGCGCTCTCCGGTTCGACCACGGAGCTTCCGGTGCCGGTGAGGTCTCGTGGCGAAGACCGCGACGATGTCGATGACGAAACCTCTCACGGCACAGGGTCCGACGGTGAGCAGCCGAGCGATTCGTACCGTCTGCACGCAGGTCCCAGAGAAGCAGCCGACACGGGATCGCAGGCCAGTGACTTCGCCGTGCGGGCCGGGGATTCGGCGGGCTTGGTCGCACACACCGCTGCCGACGCCCAATCTCGTGTCTTCGATCTTGCGAAGGACCTGCAGACCGGTGTTGACGCCGGTGAGTACACCCAGGTAGACGCAGACAGGGTGCTCAGTGAGCTCTCGAGCTACATCAAGGGCGAACGCACCTGGCCAGAGCGCGTCGGGGCCTGAGTCCGGAACCCTGCCTGAAACCGGAACCCTGCCTGAAACCGGAACCCTGCCTGAAACCGGAACCCTGCCTGGCGACACTCGTGCACCTCGGCGAAGCTGGGCAGTGAAGCTCGGCGAACCTCACAGCGATCGAATCTGAACCGGTCCGGCAAAGAGACTAGACTTGCTGACGAGTAAACAGAGACGATGAAAGGCAGGGAATGACGGAGTCCTCCGCAATCACCCCCGAGCAAGTCGAGCATTTGGCCTCGCTGTCTCGGATCGCCATGGGCGAAGACGAGCTGAAATCGCTCGCCGGTGACCTGAGCACCATTTTGAGCAATGTCGCCAGGGTCAACGAAGTGGCCGGCGATGACGTACCAGCGACCAGCCATCCGATCGCACTGTCGAATGTGCTGCGCCCCGATGTCGTGGGTGAGACCCTGACCAGCGAGCAGGCTCTGGCCTCGGCCCCGGCGTCCGCCGATGACAAATTCCTCGTCCCACAGATCCTGGGGGAGGAATGATGAGCGAACTGATCAATAGGAGTGCCCTTGAACTCGCCGCAGGATTGAAAGCCGGCGAGTTCTCCTCCGTCGAGGTGACCCAGGCTCACCTGGATCGCATCCACGCCACCGAAGCCGACTTCGGCTCATTCATCACCGTCACCGACGATCTCGCGCTGGAGACGGCGAAAGCAGTCGATGCCGAACGCAGCGCTGGTGGAGACGTCCACGCCCTGGCCGGAGTGCCCGTGGCGCTCAAGGACCTCGTCGTCACCGAAGGCGTGCGCACGACAGCGGGCTCGAAGATGCTCGAGAACTGGGTTCCACCCTACGAATCCACCGTGCACAACAAGGTCAAGGCCGCCGGACTCCCGGTCCTGGGTAAGACCAACCTCGACGAGTTCGCGATGGGATCGACGACCGAGCACTCGGCCTTCGGCACCACCCGCAACCCGTGGAACCTCGAGCACGTCCCCGGTGGTTCCTCCGGCGGCGCTGCAGCAGCCCTCGCCGGTTTCCAGGCTCCGCTGTCGGTCGGCACGGACACCGGCGGATCGGTGCGACAGCCCGCCGCGTTCACCGGCACCGTCGGTGTGAAGCCGACCTACGGTTCGATCTCACGTTTCGGCATCATCGCCATGGCCTCGAGCCTCGATCAGGTCGGTCCGATGGGCCGCAATGTCGCCGATGCCGCGGCTCTGCACGAACTGCTGGCCGGGCACGACCCGCTCGATTCGACCTCGTTGCCGGACCCGGTGGCAGGTTTCGTCTCCGCGGCGCAGACTTCGGATCTGGGGGGCAAGAAGCTCGGCGTCATCAAGCAGCTGCGCGGTGAGGGCTACCAGGACGGCGTCCGCGATGCCTTCTCCGCCGCCCTCGATGTCGCCGCTGCTGCCGGAGCCGAGATCGTCGAGGTCGACTGCCCGTCGATCTCATACGCGCTCGACGCCTACTACCTCATCATGCCTTCCGAGGTGTCATCGAACCTGGCCCGCTACGACGGCATGCGCTACGGGCTGCGGATCGACCCCGAGTCGGGCCCGGTCACCGCTGAGACGGTCATGGCAGCCACCCGCGCAGCCGGTTTCGGCAATGAGGTCAAGCGCCGCATCATCCTCGGCACCTACGCACTCTCCGCCGGTTACTACGACGCCTACTACGGGTCGGCACAGAAGATCCGCACCCTGGTGCAGAACGATTTCGCGAAGGCCTTCGCAAGCTGCGACGTCCTCGTCTCGCCGACGGCACCGACGACCGCACTGAAGTTCGGCGCCGAGGCGGCATCCGACCCGATGGCCCTCTACCTCGGCGACGTCGCGACTATCCCGGCCAACCTCGCCGGAATACCGGGACTGTCACTGCCCGCAGGGCTGGCCGACGGGCTGCCCGTCGGATTCCAGATCCTCGCCCCGGCACGTGAGGACGTGAAGCTGTACGAGGTGGCCGGCCCGCTCGAAGCCGCCTTGGAAGCCTCCGGGGCTCGGGTGCTCGATACTCTCGCGGAAGGACTGACCACCAAGTGAAATACGAAGACGCGATCAAGAAGTACGATCCGGTCATCGGCATCGAGGTCCACGTCGAGCTCGGCACCGCGACCAAGATGTTCGACGCCGCACCCAACACCTTCGGCGGGGGACCGAACACCAACATCACCCCCACCTCGCTGGGACTGCCCGGCTCCCTCCCTGTCGTCAACGAGAAGGGTGTGGAGTACGCGATCAAGATCGGCCTGGCACTGGGCTGTGAGATCGCAGAGACCTGCCGCTTCGCCCGGAAGAACTACTTCTACCCGGACGTTCCCAAGGACTTCCAGACCAGCCAGTCCGATGAGCCCATCGCCGCGGAGGGCGAGGTCGAGATCGAGCTCGAAGACGGAACGATGTTCACCATCCCCGTCGAGCGCGCCCATATGGAAGAGGACGCGGGCAAGAACACTCATATCGGCGGCGCCACCGGCCGCATCCACGGAGCCGACCATTCCCTGGTCGACTACAACCGCGCCGGTGTGCCCCTGGTCGAGATCGTGACCCACCCGATCACCGGGACCGGGGATCGGGCCGCCGAGGTGGCCTCCACCTACGTGCGCACACTGCGCGACATCTTCCGCGCCCTCGACGTCTCCGAAGCACGCATGGAACAGGGCAACGTCCGTGCCGATGTCAACGTGTCCCTGCGCGAGAGCCCCGATGCTCCACTGGGTACCCGCACAGAGACGAAGAACGTCAACTCCTTCCGCTCGATCGAACGCGCGGTCCGCTACGAGATCGCCCGCCAGGCGACCCGGCTCGAAGCCGGAGAGAAGATCGTGCAGGAGACCCGTCACTTCCATGAAGGTACGGGGGAGACCTCTTCGGGGCGCCCGAAGTCCGACGCCGATGACTACCGTTACTTCCCGGAGCCCGATCTGGTGCCTCTCGTTCCCAGCCGCGAATGGGTCGAGGAACTGCGGGCGACTCTGCCTGAACTGCCTGCGCAGAAGCGCCGCCGGCTTGCAGGCGTGTGGGGCTTCTCCGATCTGGAGTTGCGTGACATCGTCAACGCCGGTCTGCTCGAAGTCATCGAGGAGACGGTGAACGCCGGCGTGAAGCCTGCAGCAGCGCGCAAATGGTGGACCGGTGAGGTCGCCAGGCTGGCCAACCAGAAGGATCAGCTCACCGCCGAACTCGTCACACCGACGCAGATCGCAGCTCTGATCGGACTGATCAACGAGGGCAAGCTCAATGACAAGCTCGCGAAGGACGTCCTCACAGCCGTTGCCGACGGAGAAGGCGAACCGGCCGAGGTGATGAGTGCCCGTGGTCTCGAGATCGTCGAAGACACCGGTGCGCTCGAGGCAGCCGTTGAGGAAGCCATCGCTGCGAACCCCGACGTGGTCGAGAAGATCAAGGGCGGGAAGATGCAGGCCATCGGTGCCCTGATGGGACCGATCATGAAGGCCACCCGCGGTCAGGCCGATGCCGGAAAGGCCAAGGACCTGATCCTGGCCAAGATCAACGGCTGATCTCTCAGACGGCGGCTTCAGCAGGCGACTGAACAGAACTCAGGATTGATCCAGCCACACCCTCTAGACTCGGATACCAAAGAAGTCCGGAGGGTGTGGCTGTTCGCATTCTCACGGGCCAGACGCCGACTCCGCCGGACCAGGATCCGGAGGATCAGGCGTGAGGGTGCCATCCGTACGTGGAGGTGAATGCGGTGTCTCAGTCATGGAAGTCGTTGTGGAAGAGCGAATGCGGGAAGTCGATCCCGATCTATCGCATCCTCGTGCCCGAAAGCGTCAATCAGGGCATCGTGAAGGCGTGGAACGCTCGCGGGTACCGCTACACCGCCGGAGCACCAAGCGCGATCATGCTCACCGGGGCAATGCGTCGGAACTTCTTCCGCTCCAGCATGCTGTTCAAGGGCGGCACAGGAACCGGAGCCGCCGTGACTGCGGGCTTCGCCGCGCCGGGCGGTCTGGCGCTGCTGGCCGGAATGGCCGACGCCGCGCTGACATTCGGAGCTCTCGGAGGAGCGACCGCAGTGGGTACCGGTGTGTTCGCCGCAGTCACCGGACCGAAGTACTTCCGTGATCCCAAACGGCTGAGCCGGAAGAACCGTCAGCAGGTCGGACAGGCACAGTGGATCACGCCCGCTTCCCTGGGGTTCCAACCTGGCCGCAAAGAGGGCCGCGACACCGACGAACAGCGATTGTTCCACCTCGCCGTGACGATCGCGCGAAAGATCGTCCGGACACGCGCCTGGACCCACCCCATCCTGCGTGACCACGTCTCACGTGTCGACCTCGACCATGCTGTCGCCTCGATCGGAGTGCGACTGGCCGAACTGGTCCGGCTGCGCGAGGAGATCGAGAGCATCAGGGACGCGGGCACCGCGAAGTCGGTGGAGACGTACCTGTCGAAACTCGCCGTGGCCTTCACCTCGATGGCCAACCGTGTGCTGTCGATGCACGAGTACTATGAGCATCTCATCGCTCTCGATGAGCAGCTCATGCTGCTTCACAATTCCGAACGCTCGCGTGAACTCGGCGACCGCGTCCTCGACGTTCTGTCCCGGACAGCCGCCGACGACTCTGCGGACTGGCAGTTCAGGGAACTGCGGATCGACGCTGAGTCACAGTCCTCGATCATCTCGGGCCTGGTTGCCGAGCTCGACCAGACCGCAGACGACTTCGACGATTTCGACACACGACTGGCGGCTGCCCAGGAGTCGATCGATGCACTCGAACCCACGCCCTCACCGGAGCAGGACCGTCGCCTGGAGTAATCCGAATGCAGACGTCGCGGCCGGCGGTCTACTGATCGGCGGGTTCCGGATCGGCGGTTTCGGGCTCTGCGGCATCGAGGTCAGCGGAACCGGGCCAGTGGCGTCGGGATCAGTGACCGAAGGGATCGGGATCGACACCCGGCGTCCATGAACGCCCGGGAACGTTGTACCCGTTGGCAGCCTGCTCCTTCTTCCACTTCTTCGACCAG
This sequence comes from Brevibacterium sp. UCMA 11754, assembly GCF_021532275.1. Classification (GTDB taxonomy): domain Bacteria; phylum Actinomycetota; class Actinomycetes; order Actinomycetales; family Brevibacteriaceae; genus Brevibacterium. The sequence continues at coordinate 28,828 of NZ_JACBOT010000025.1, read as the reverse complement.
CGCTTGTCGAGTCGGTCCACATAGAGCGTGCCCTGCAGATGATCGTATTCGTGCTGCATGATGCGGGCGAACCAACCTTCAGCGGTCAGAGACACCGACTTGCCGGTCTCATCGACACCGTTGACCGTGACACGATCTGCGCGCTTGAGCGGAAAGTCGAGACTGGGCACCGAGAGGCACCCTTCGGTCTCCTCATCGGGATCCGGCCGGGTGTCGGGGATCTTCGAGGCGATGAGCAGGGGGTTGATGAAAGTGCCGCGTCTGCGGACTCCCGCGTCATCCTCGGCGTTGAAGACGAAGATGCGCTTAGCCACGCCGATCTGCGGAGCGGCCAGGCCGACACCGTTGCTGGCATCGAGGGTCTCATGCATATCGGCGATCAGGGTGGCGAGCTCGTCGTCGAAGTCGGTGATCTTCTCCGCACGTCGGTGCAGCACAGGCTCGCCATAGATGACGATGGAATGAATAGGCATGAGGACAATCGTATCGGCTTTCCCCACGGCATTGCGCCTGCCCTTTCGCTCGGCGCTCTGCCAGGACAGTCGCAGATCCACGGTCGTCTCGGCGTCTCAGATTCGCACTCCTCCGGAGGTGCCGAAACCGTGGTTCGAGTACCGAGGTTGGAGCGTCAGGGCGAGACGAAATCGACATACGCAGCCCTGATTGTTCAGCGGTTTTCTAGGATCAAGTGCTCTTCGCCGCGATCAGAAACGGGTTCTTCATTGACTATGACTCGCGATGACATGATATTTCGCTCGAAGCGAACATGGATTGTTGAGCAACCGCATGGGGAACAACCTTGAATGAGCCGTGGTTATGATGGTGATGAACCGTCTCGGTCCACGAGACGAGATCAGCAGCTGAAGCCTTCGGCTGATGGTCGCGTGACTGATTCGTCACAGCCCTCAGCACCGGGCGAACAAACAAGCTTGAAAGGACATGTCTTGACCATCTTCAACAATGTTTCCGAACTGGTCGGCCGCACTCCGCTCATTCGCGTGAACAAGGCCAGCGAACGTTCCGGCGCAGAGATCGTCGCTAAGCTCGAATCCTACAATCCCGCCAACTCGGTCAAGGACCGCATCGGTGTCGCGATGATCGACGCCGCCGAGGCCTCGGGTGAACTCAAGTCGGGCGGAACCATCGTTGAAGCGACCTCCGGCAACACCGGCATCGCATTGGCCATGGTGGGCACCTCGCGTGGATACAAAGTCCTGCTGACCATGCCGGAGTCGATGTCGAAGGAACGTCGTGCACTTCTGCGCGCCTTCGGTGCCGAACTCGTGCTCACCGAAAAGGCCAAGGGTATGAAGGGTGCCGTCGAGAAGGCAGAAGAGCTTGCCGCTGAAGGGGCGGTCCTCGTCCGCCAGTTCGAGAACCAGGCCAATGCCGACATCCACCGCGCCACGACCGGCCCGGAGATCCTGGCCGACACCGATGGCAAGGTCGACATCTTCGTCTCGGGCATCGGCACCGGCGGAACCATCACGGGAGCCGGCGCCGCACTGCGTGAGGCCAACCCGGACGTCAAGATCGTCGCTGTCGAGCCTGCAGCCTCCCCGCTGCTCTCCGGTGGAGACGCCGGACCGCACATGATCCAGGGACTCGGTGCCAACTTCGTCCCCGGCGTGCTCAACACCAAGATCTACGATGAGGTCATCACCATCGAGAACGAGGAATCCTTCACCCGCGCCCGCGAGGTCGCGAAGGAAGAGGGACTGCTCGTCGGAATCTCGTCAGGTGCCGCGCTCATCGCCGCAGAGCAGCTGGGTGCACGCCCTGAGAACGCTGGCAAGCGTATCGTCGTCATTCTGCCTGACTTCGGCGAGCGTTACCTGTCGACTCCGCTGTTCGCCGAGTACATGGACTGAGCAGAGGAACTTCGGCCGAGCACGGCCTGAGGCAGATGCAGGTCTGACCGATGAGGGCGTCAAACACACGTTTGGCGCCCTCACCGCATTGAGGATTGACGATCACGAGCGTGAAGGACTGTTGAGATGAAGGCACTGTGGACTCTGGCGGCTGGGGCGATCGGCGCAGCCGCCTACGGACTGAGCCGACCCGAAGTGCGCGCGGCTCTGCGCGAAGACCTCGATACAGTTCGCAGACGCGATCCTGCGGCGAGGAACGACTTCGTCTCGCTGGTCTCCTACCCGGGCATGCATGCGATCTGGGCGCACCGCGGGCTGCACCGACTATGGCAGAACGACACCACCAAGGTACCGGCCAGGTTGATGTCCCAGGCTGTGCGAACTCTGACTGGCGTCGAGATTCATCCCGGCGCCCAGATCGGGCGACGCTTCTTCATCGACCACGCCAACGGAGTCGTCATCGGCGAGACCTCTGAGATCGGTGACGACGTGATGCTCTACCACCAGGTCACCCTGGGTGGAACGTCAATGGAGCAGACGAAGCGCCACCCGACCATCGGCAATCACGTCCTCGTGGGGGCCGGTGCGAAGATCCTCGGACCTGTCGTCGTCGGCGACAATTCCTCAGTCGGCGCGAATGCGGTCGTCGTCAAGGACGTCGCCGCCGACTCGAGTGCAGTCGGAATCCCGGCAAAGGTCAGGCCCTATAAGAAGCCAACCGGCTCCGAGACGGCCACGACAGATGCCGATGGCGGACGGTCCACGTACGCTGACTTCGAACTCATCGACCCCGCCATCTGGATCTGAGTGCCACATAGATCTGAGCGCTATCTGCATCTGAGCACCGACCAGATCTGAGCGAGAGGCTTGCTCAACCGCCTGACCCAGCAGCACAGTCTTCTGCCTCACTCAGCAGCACAATCATCGCCGGGCCCACCCCGTCGGCATCCCTGAGGGATCTCGACCCGGAGGGCCCGGCGATTGCTGTCTCACAGCGTCCAAGCGTGCCGCGTGATCGCTGTGTGACGAAGCTCGGGAATACTTACCCGGCAGTGTCTGTTAAACTTTCAACTAGTTACTTCAAAACTGAAGCTATTCAGTTCAAGGAGAGTTCGCGAGCAGCGAGCAGAAGGAGCAGACATGGAACTCGGAATCTTCACCATCGGAGACGTCACCACCGATCCCACCAATGGGACGACGGTGTCTGAGAATCAGCGCATCAAGAACACGGTCGAGATCGCCAAGAAGGCCGAAGAGGTAGGCCTCGACGTCTTCGCCACCGGTCAGCACCACAACCCGCCGTTCGTCGCACCCGCGAACCCGCCGGTCCTGCTTGCAAACATCGCGGCACAGACAAAGAGGCTGCATCTGTCAACGGCCACCACCCTGATCACGACGACTGACCCGGTGCGCATCGCCGAAGACTATGCCTATGCTCAGCACCTCTCCGAGGGACGCATCAGCCTGGTCATGGGGCGCGGCAACACCGGACCCGTCTACCCCTGGTTCGGCAAGGACATCCGTTCGGGCATTCCGTTGGCAGTCGAGAACTACAACCTGCTCTACCGCCTCTGGCGCGAGAAGAACATCGACTGGGAAGGCAAGTTCCGTACGCCTCTCAACGGGTTCACCGTCACCCCGACACCACTGGACGATGTCCCGCCGTTCGTGTGGCACGGATCGATCCGCAGCCCCGAAATCGCTGAACAGGCCGCCTACTACGGCGACGGGTATTTCCACAACAACATCTTCTGGCCGGTGTCGCACACTGCCCGCATGGTTCAGCTCTACCGTCAGCGCTATGAGTACTACGGCCACGGAGCTGCGCACCAGGCGATCGTCGGACTCGGCGGTCAGGTGTTCATGCGCAAGAACTCGCAGGACGCCGTCAAGGAGTTCCGTCCCTACTTCGACAACGCACCGGTCTACGGCCACGGCCCCAGCCTCGAGGACTTCTCGACGCAGACCCCCTTGACCGTCGGATCGCCCCAGCAGGTCATCGAACGCACCCTGAGCTTCCGCGACTGGGCCGGGGACTACCAGCGCCAGCTCTTCCTCATCGACCACGCGGGACTGCCGCAGAAGACGGTGCTGGAACAGCTCGATATCCTCGGTGAGGAAGTCGTCCCGGTCCTGCGGAAGGAATTCGCGAAGGACCGTCCGGCCGATGTTCCCGACGCACCGACACACGAATCACTCGTCATCCGTCACCGCGAAGGCCGGGATCCCATCCCCGGCGGCGGTCCCGGATCGCGCGCCTATGCCGACCGTCAGGCCAAGGCCGCAGAGAAGAACGACACCCAAGGAGCTGATCGATGATGCGCATCCTCAGCATCACGACCTCGCTGAGCGAGGACTCGACCACACTGAAACTGTCGAACAAGATCATCGCGGCGGCCACCTCGGCGGCAGAAGCTGCGGGTCTGAGTGCGGAGGCCGACCACGTCAACGTGCGGAACCTGAGCTCGGACCTCACCGATATGGCCCTGACCGGGTTCCGTTCGGAGAACCTCGAAGCGGCATTCGCACAGGTCGCCGAGGCGGACGTGATCGTCACCGTCGCACCCGTGTACAAGGTCGCACCGGTGGGCCTGCACACCTTGTTCTGGCAGCTCATCGACGAAAAGGCACTGGCGAACAAGCCCGTGCTCATCGGCTCGACCGGCGGCACACCGCGGCACTCACTGGCAGGGGAGAACGTGCTGCGTCCGATGCTGTCCTACCTCAAGGGCATCGTCGTGCCGACGACGGTCTTCGCCGCGACCGATGACTGGGGCAGCATCGAGGGCGGCCGCAGCCTCAACGCCCGGATCACCCAGGCCAGCGAGGAGCTGATCGGATTGGCGGCGAGCCTGAACGGTGTCGATGCCGGTTCGAGCGCAGGCCCTGCAGACGAGGATGCCGACGCCGACTCTGCGTCCACGACGACCGGCGAGTTCGGCCGGCGCGGCGCGCGGCGGAATCCGAGCATCGATAACGAGTTCAATCCCGATCTCATCACCCCCTTCGCCCAGCTGCTCGAGGGTTGACAATGGTCGAGATCAAGCTCGGCCGGGGTCGTGACGCGCTCGCGCAGAGGTCGTGGCGGTTGTACTTCGAGACCTCGCAGCGCATCCGGCAGAACCTCGAGGGCAACCTCAAGGACCGGGCGGGTCTGACGGTCAGCGACTACAACACGCTGCTGCTGCTGTGGGAGGAGCCGACCCACCTGCTGACGATGAGTGTGCTGGCCAGGAAGTTGGTGTTCTCACCCTCACGGCTCAACTACCGGATCAAGGTGTTGGAAGACGCCGGTCTGGTGACGAAGACGGAATGCGCTGAGGACAAGCGGGCGCACAACGTCGGCCTCACCGAGGTTGGGGCGCAGGCCTTCCTCAGCGCGGGACGTCAGCACCGGGAGAACATCGACGAGGTGTTCCTCTCCCACGTCGACGATGAGGAACTCGAGGTCATCGAGCGAGTATTCGCAAGGATCGGCAAGGCGCTGCCCGAATAGGATCTCCTTGGTTGGGCCCTGCCCGAGTGAGGCTGTTCATGGGACAATGTGTCTATGTCGATCAAGACCATTGCCTTCCCAGATTCTGAACTCCGCAACCGCGTCATCGCCCGGATTCCGGCGCACCAGCGCGCCAACGTCGACCTGGTCGTCTATTCGGATGTCGAGAAGTCGGCGAAGCTGAGCCGAGACGATGTCGATGTCGTCGTGCTTCCGTACCTCGATTCGGGACCGACCATCGAACTGCTCGACGAGCTGCCGAACCTGAGCCTGGTCGTCACCCAGACCACGGGCTACGACCCAGTCGCGCACCTGCCCGAGCGCGGCATCCAGGTGGCGACCGCCTCGGGCGTGCACACCGGCGGAACGGCCGAGCTCGCCCTGACTCTGACCTTGGCCAGCCTGCGCGGCATCGATGATGCCGTGCGCGCGCAGAGTGCAAGGATCTGGAACCACAAGCGCAACCGTTCCCTGCAGGACCGTCGCGTCATGATCATCGGCGCCGGTGAGATCGGGTCGGCGATCGCCGATCGATTCGAACCCTTCGAAGTCGACCTCACTCGGGTCGCGACGAGGGCACGCGAAGACGATCGCGGGAAGATCCACAGCGTCGAGGAGCTGCCGACGCTGCTTCCCCACACCGAGGTGGTCGTCCTCATCACGCCTCTGACCGACTCGACGAACAAACTTGTCGACAAGGACTTCCTGGCCCAGCTGCCCGACAACGCTCTCATCGTCAACGTCGCTCGAGGCAAGGTCGTCGACACCGACGCGCTGGTCGCCGAATTGAGCACCGGTCGTCTCCATGCCGCCCTCGACGTGATGGATCCCGAACCGCTGCCGGAGAACCATCCGCTGTGGGGGACCCCGAACACGCTCATCACACCTCATGAGGGAGGCGATACCTCGGCGTTCGAGCCTCGGGTGGTGAAGATCCTGGCCGAGCAGGTCCGTCGTCTCAACGACGGCGAAGCGCCGCTCAACCTCGTCTCCACGGAGTGATCGGAGCAGCTCTCGCTGTACCGCTCAGCAGTTCTTGCCGAGCTGCCCAGCAGTTCCTGCCGACCTGCTCAAAACAAGTTCCAACATGCGAGAACTTGGCATATGCATGATGGACTCGGGCGTAGAGTGCCTGCATGAGCATTGATACGAACTCCACCACCCCGGACATCAAACCCCGATCTCGCGACGTCACCGACGGACTCGAAGCCACTGCCGCACGCGGCATGCTGAGGGCAGTCGGCATGGGCGATGACGACTGGGTGAAGCCGCAGATCGCCATCGCGACCTCGTGGAACGAGATCACCCCGTGCAACATGTCTCTGCAGCGTCTCGGCGCGGCCGCCAAGGAAGGCGTCCACGAATCAGGCGGCTTCCCTCTCGAATTCGGCACGATCTCCGTCTCCGACGGCATCTCCATGGGCCACGAGGGCATGCACTACTCGCTGGTCTCACGCGAGGTCATCACCGACTCCGTCGAGACGGTGATGAGCGCCGAGCGTCTCGACGGATCCGTCCTCATGGCCGGTTGCGATAAGTCGATCCCGGGCATGCTCATGGCATCGGCCCGTCTCGGACTGTCCAGCGTCTTCCTCTACAACGGTTCGATCATGCCGGGCACCGCGAAGATGGAGGACGGCACCGAGAAGGAAGTCACCCTCATCGACGCCTTCGAAGCAGTCGGCGCCTGCCGTGCCGGAACCATCAGCCGAAAAGACGTCGACTCCATCGAGCGCGCCGTCTGCCCGGGTGAAGGCGCCTGTGGTGGCATGTACACCGCGAACACGATGGCCTCGGCCGCTGAGGCGATGGGCATGTCCCTGCCGGGATCGGCCGCACCGCCGGCTATCCACCGTGATCGCACCATGTTCGCCCGCAAGTCCGGTGACGCTGTGGTCAACCTGCTGCGTCAGGGAATCACGACGAAGGACATCATCACCCGCGAATCGCTGCACAACGCGATCGCCGTGGTCATGGCCTTCGGTGGCTCGACGAATGCCGTCCTCCACCTCCTGGCCATCGCTCACGAGGCCGGTGTCGAGCTCAAGCTCGATGATTTCAACGAGATCGGCGACAAGGTCCCGCACCTGGGCAACGTCAAGCCCTTCGGCCAGTACGTGATGAACGATGTCTTCAAGATCGGCGGCGTGCCGGTGATCATGAAGGCTCTCCTCGACAACGGCATGCTCAACGGTGACTGTATGACGGTGACCGGCAAGACCGTGGCCGAGAACCTCGAGAGCATCAATCCGCCGGATCCCGACGGCAAGATCCTGCGCGCAATGAACAACCCGATTCACGCCACCGGCGGCCTCACCGTGCTCAAGGGCTCGATGGCTCCCGAGGGCGCGGTCGTGAAGTCCGCTGGCTTCGATGCCGATGTCTTCGAAGGCACTGCTCGCGTGTTCAACCAGGAGAAGCCGGCCATGGATGCCGTGCTCAATGGTGAGCTGAAGAAGGGCGACGTCGTCGTCATCCGCTACGAGGGGCCCAAGGGCGGACCGGGTATGCGCGAGATGCTCGCCATCACCGGTGCGATCAAGGGCGCAGGCATCGGTAAGGACGTTCTGCTCATCACCGACGGCAGGTTCTCCGGGGGCTCGACCGGCCTGTGCATCGGCCACGTCGCACCCGAGGCCGTCGATGGCGGACCGATCGCCCTCGTCGAGGACGGCGACAAGATCACCGTCGACATCGCGGCCCGCTCGATCGAACTCCACGTCGAGGAATCGGTCCTCGCCGAGCGTCGCAAGACCTGGACGATCCCAGAGAACCACCGCCTCACCGGTGTGCTCGGCAAGTACGCCAAGCTCGTGCAGTCGGCCTCCACCGGGGCCGTCTGCTTCTGAGCAGGGAACACCCGATGATCTGATCATCGACGTGTGATTCCACAGCAGCAGGGGAGCGATCCGGTGCTGTGTGGGGGAGAGCCATCCATCGCCGAGGCGGTGCGGACCTATGTTCGCACCGCCTCGGGGAGCATCAGGGACCGACCAAGACGAGAGGGACAGGCATGCACATCGTTGTGCTCGACGACTACCAGAACGTGGCGGCAGCTTTCGCGAATTGGGAGGCGCTTGGGGCTGAGATCGACTTCGTCTCCCGCCCGATCCGTGACACCGAGGATCTCGTGCAGACAGTGGCCGGCGCCGAGGTTGTCGTTGCCATGCGTGAGCGCACCCTCTTCTCTGCCGACCGTTTGTCGCGCCTTCGCGATCTGAAGTTGCTGGTGACCACGGGCCGAGTCAACGCCTCCATCGATCTGGACGCCGCCCGCGCGCAGGCGATCGCGGTCTGCGGAACAGAATCCACCACCTCGGCGACTCCGGAGCTGACCTGGGGACTCATCCTTTCCGTGCTGCGCAGCATCCCCACCGAAGATACTGCCATGCACTCCGGCGGCTGGCAGTCCACCGTGGGCGGTGACCTCTTCGGACACAGGCTCGGGGTCATCGGATTGGGCAGACTGGGCACCCAGATCGCCCGTGTCGGTGCCGCTTTCGGCATGGACGTTGTGGCCTGGAGTCAGAACCTCGATGAGGAGCGGGCGGCCGATGTCGGGGCACATGCGGTGAGCAAGGAGGAGCTCTTCGCCACCTCCGACGTGCTGACCCTGCACTACAAGCTCAGCGAGCGCAGCCGCGGGCTCGTCTCTGCCGCGGAGCTGTCGCTGATGAAGCCGAGCAGCATCTTCATCAATACTTCACGGGCGGGTCTTGTCGACATGGAAGCACTTCAGGAGGCATTGGCAGAAGGTCGCATTCGCGGCGCGGGGATCGACGTGTATGACACCGAACCGCTGCCAGCCGACCATCCTCTGCGCAACACTCCGAGGACCGTGCTGACCCCGCACCTGGGCTACGTCACTGAGGACACGTACCGAATCTTCTTCACCCAGGCAGTCGAGGACATCGCTGCATGGCTGGAGGGGGAGCCGATCCGTCAGCTCACCTGAGCCGGGCGCAAGGAAAAGGCCCACCCGGAGCGATGATGCTCCAGGCGGGCCCTGACTGCAGTTCTTCGGCGCGAAGCCGACGCGACTGGCTCAGTTCACGTCGGCGGGATCACCGGACACGCGACCGCCGTTTTCCAGCGAGTCGATGGCGGCCACCTCGGCGGAGGTGAGTTCGAAGTCGAAGACATCGAAGTTCTGGCCCATGCGGTCGCGGTTGTTCGACTTCGGGAAGACGACATGTCCGCGCTGCAGGTGCCACCGGATGATGGTCTGCGCCCAGGACTTGCCGTGGGTCGACGCAATCTCACCGATGACGGTGTCGGCATAGTCGACCTTGCCCTGTCCCAGCGGTCCCCAAGCTTCGACCTTGATGTCGTGCTCGGTCAGCAGCGGACGGGTCTCGATCTGCTGGAACTGCGGGTGGCACTCGATCTGGTCGACGGCCGGGATGATCCCGGTCCCAAGGATCTGCGGCAGGTAGCGGTGGTCGAAGTTCGAGACACCGATCGAGGTGGTCAGACCCTGATCGCGGTAGGAGGGGAAGGCCTCCCAGGTCTCGACCGAGTTGTTGTTCTCAGGTGTCGGCCAGTGGATGAGGTAGAGGTCGACATGGTCGAGGCCCAGCTTCTCGAGGCTTTCGCCCAGGGCGCGCTTCGATTCCTCGGCACCGTGGCGGTCGTTCCAGAGTTTGGTGGTCACGAAGAGCTCATCGCGGGCAATGCCGGAGTTCGCAATGGCTCGACCGACGCCTTCTTCATTGCCGTAGACGGCAGCCGTGTCGATGTGGCGGTAGCCGACCTCGAGGGCGTCGGTGACGATGCGCTCGGTCTCCTCGGGATCGACCTTGAAGACGCCGAAGCCCAGCTGGGGAATGGTCTTGCCGTCATTGAGTGTGAGTGTTGGAACCGTCAAGGTGCCGCCTTTCGTCACGGATTGGTGGTCTGCTGTGATGCCAGTGCCAGGCACCGCGGTGGCGGTGCCTCTGCGAGCTTATAACGTGACGATGGTGTCCATGCATTCCTGACTGCCGAACCCGACTTGAGTGATCCGTGTCTCGGTGCTCTGTCGACGAGCGAACCCGGAGGACGAGCGAACCCGGAGAATGAACCGCCTTGGTGTGGGGGAGCGGGTCAGCCGGCGGCCGTTTTCCATCCGTCGGCCGTCGTTCCCCATCAGTCGGCGAAGACGGTGTGCACATCCCCGGTCAGCGACCGACCGCCGAGATCCTTGAGCTCGAGGACGACTGCCGAGCCGACCACCTCAGCCCCGAGCTCCTTCACGAGAGCTTGAGCAGCGGACAAGGTTCCGCCTGTGGCCAGGATGTCATCGACGAGGAGCACGCGCTCGCCCTTCTTGAGTACATCGGGCCCTTCGATGGTCGCAGTTCCGTATTCGAGTGAGTAGGAGACCGCTGCGGCCGGGCGAGGCAGCTTGCCCGCCTTGCGAATGGGCAGAATCCCGACTCCTGTCATCGCCGCAATCGTTCCGGCGAAGAGGAAGCCTCGAGCTTCAAGGCCGCCGACGATGTCGAACTGGCTCTCGAAAGGTGCGATGAGCGCCTCGGTGACGGCACGCAGTGCAGGACCATCAGCGATGAGCGGTGAGATATCGCGAAAGTTCACCCCCGGGTGCGGGTAGTCGGGAATCGAGGTGATCAGGGTCTGTGCTCGTTCGAGATCGGTATTCGTCACGGGACAACGATACTCGGTGGGGAGTAGCGATACGCGGTGGGGAATCGCGATACGCGGTGGGGAGTAACGTAGAAGCCACCGCATTGGAGGTCGCCGTGGAACCCAAACACCCACCGGTCTCGATCACAGAGGCCTTTTCCCAAGTGCCCCGCGAGTTGTTTCTGCCAGAGGAGGAGCGAGACTCCGCCTCCAGCAACCTACCGCTGTCGATCGGAGACGGGCAGACGAATTCCCAGCCGAGTACGGTCGCTGACATGCTCAGGCTGCTGGAGCCGCAACTCGGTGATCGGGTCCTCGACGTGGGGTCAGGTTCGGGATGGACGACGGCTCTCCTCGGCGTTCTCGTCGGTCCCAATGGCCATGTGACAGGTGTTGAACGACACGAGAAGCTCATTGAGCGTGCCCGGAAGTCACTGAGCTTGGCCAGAGCGGACATTGGCGACTTGGACACTGTTGAGATCATGGCCGCGACCGCAGGCGTCCTGGGTCTGCCTGATGAAGCGCCCTTCGACCGTATCCTCGTCTCGGCCGGTGCAGAGATACTGCCGCGGGAGCTCGTTGACCAGCTGGCGCTGGGAGGCGTCATGGTCATCCCGGTCCAGGGTGAGATGCTCAAGGTCGAGCGCTCTGGTGCCGAAGAGGACGATGTCACCATCACACGGCACGGCCGGTACCGTTTCGTCCCATTGGTCCGAGAATGAAGGCTCCCACGAGCCGGGGCAGTCGTCGGCCACCCGAACCTGCAAAAGCACCGTGCAGGTGGAGTTGTCTTGCAGGTTGAGGTATTCGATGCAAACCCGTCGAATGATGTTTATTGTTATTTGATGCCATTAGGTGCAATATTGACGCATGTACCAAGTGTTTGACACGGCAAGCTTGCTCAGGCTGGGATTTTCCGATCGTGAGGTTCGCAGGGCGGCCGCCTGCTGCTTGGAGCGCGTGGCTCGCGGTCGATTTGCAGTCCGGCGCAGGTGTGAAGACGAACGCCACCGACGAATTTGGGAATCAATAGACCAAGATGATTCGAACCTGCTTGAGCTGAAGAACGACTTCCGTGACGTACTCGAAAGGCTGAAGATTCTCATCAGGGCACGAGCCGACAGAATCAACAGCCTGCAGCAGGTAGCTAGTGGCAATTTGCACTGTGAAGTCTTCTCTCACATCTCCGCAGCCCTCCTCTGGGAGTTGGAGGTCTCTCGTCCGGTCGACGAACGTGTTGAGGTGGTGCGGCCGGAAATCAGTCGGCGTCATACCAATCTGCTCGTTCGGAAGCGGAAGCTCCCGCCTGGACACGTCGAGAGAATCGGGGATGTCGCCGTCACTTCCCTCGCGAGGACGCTCATTGACATCGCTCGTGACTACAGCTTGGATGTCAGTGTTCCGATGCTCGACAATGCACTGCGCCGGAACCTTGTGACCAACGGGGAGCTCCTCAGCGTCGTAGACACGGCCAACGAGGTGAGGAACAAGAATCGTTTGATCACTGCGATCGATTTGATGGATCCGCTCAGGGAGTCACCGGCCGAGTCGATGGTCGCGGTGCGGTTCTTCGAAAACCAGATCCTCGGCTTCCTGCCGCAAGTCGACGTTCGTGATGCTCAGGGGAGATTCGTGGCCCGCGTTGACTTCCTCCATCGGCAGGCGATGATCATCGTCGAGTTCGATGGGCGAGCCAAATATTTCCTCAATGATCGTGACCACAGAACGGCTTTTGACAGAGAGCGCGAACGTGAGCGGCAGCTTCGCGAACTCGGCTACCACGTGGTGAGGGTCTTCTGGAAGGATCTCTTCCGGCAGCGGAGGTTCACGGAGCTTGCCCGATTGGTCAATGCGCGAGTCGCGCAGGCATCGGATACGTGAAGCCGCAAAAGCACCGTGCAGGTGGAGTCGTTTCGCTGGTTGGGGTAGCTGAAGTCATCTGATCCCGCACTCTTCTCACCTCAGCACACGGGCTCTACCGGTTCGTCCCGCTGATCGACGACTGAGATCGTGCTCATGAGGCCCTCGACCGCCACAGCCCTACACCAGAGAGTCTCTCCACGCTTTGTGCAGCTGGGCGAACTTGCCTGCCCCGGAGATCAGCCCATCGGGCGTGCCGTCTTCGATGATTCGCCCGGAGTCCATGACGAGGACACGGTCGGCGATCTCCACGGTCGACAGCCGGTGGGCGATGATGATCGCGGTGCGTCCCTCGAGAACTGTCGCCAGCGCCTTCTGCACAAGCCGTTCGGAGGGGATGTCGAGATGGGCGGTCGCCTCATCGAGGACGACGATGTCCGGGTTCGCCAAGAACACGCGGGCGAAGGACACGAGCTGGCGCTGTCCTGAACTCAGCCGACCGCCGCGCTTCTTCACATCCGTGTCGTAGTCCTCGGGCAGATTGCGGATATAGGGGTCCAGGCCGACAGCTGTGGCCGCAGCGATCACCTCGTCATCACCGGCATCGGGATTGCCGATGCGAATATTGTCGGCGATCGTGCCCGCGAACAGGAACGACTCCTGGGTGACCATAACGACGCTCTGACGCAGCTGGGCATCGTCAAGATCACGCAGGTCCACCTCGTCGATGGTGATCCGACCTTCACTGGGATCGTAGAACCGCGTGACCAACTTGACCAAGGTCGACTTGCCCGCGCCTGTGGCGCCCACGAGGGCCACGATCTCTCCCGCTGGGATGCGCAGGTCGAACCGGGGGAGGACATCAAGACCGTCGCCGTAGGAGAAGCGGACATGGTTGAGATCGATCGAGCGCCCGCTGGGCTTCGAAGCCAGCTCCTCCGCCGCCGAGGTGGTGCCTGAGGTCTGGTTGGAACTGTGCGCGGGCAGGGCCTTCGGGCTCGTCGGTGCCACCACCTCGGGATCGGTGTCGAGGACGGCGGCCATCTTCTCCAGCGCCGCCGAGGCGGACTGATAGAGGTTGAATGACTGAACCAGTTCATCAAGTGGGCCGTAGAACCGGCGCAGGTAGAGGATGAACGCCGCGAGCACGCCGATCTGGGTCCAATCCTCGATGACGAGCCACGCGCCGACGATGATGATGACCGTCTGCGTGACATTGCCGACCAGCCGAGTCCAGCCCGCGAACCAGGCCACGCCGCGCAGGGCATCGGTGTTGGCGTCGCGGTACGCAGTGTCCTCGTCCTTGAGCGTGCCGCGGCGATCGGGCTGCCGGCGGTAGGCCTGAACAGCACGGATCCCGCCCATGGTTTCGACGAAGTGGACGATGACCTTGGCGATCGAGGTCCGAGTCCGGCGGTAGGCGTTGCGCTGTGATGTGTGGGCGGACTTGGTGATGAAGAACAGCGGGATGAACCCGAGGAAGACCACGATGGCCAGGGGCACGTCGAGGACGATGAGAGTGACGGCGATGAACGTCATCTCGAACAGGGCCAGCGCCGTGTCGAAGAGCGAATAGGTGAGGAACTGCTGCACCGACTCCATGTCGGAGGTCTGTCGTGACACCAGCCGGCCCGAGGTCGACCGCTCGTGGTAGCCCAGGTCGAGACGCTGGATGTGTCCGAACAGGCGGGAGCGGAGAGTGTAGACGACCTTCTGCGCAGTGATGCCAACCAGCCTCGTCGAGGCGAAAGCGAGCACCGCCGAGGCGATGGCGGAGATGACGAAGGCGGAGACAGCCCGAATCAGCGGCCCCGGATCTCCCTCGACAGCTTTCGGGACACCGTTGTCGAGCGCATCGGCGATGAAGATCGGACCGATGACGAGGAACAGTGCGGTGAGCACGACGATGACGAACAGGAAGATCACCATCGGCAGATGCGGGCGGACCAGTGAGAGCAGCAGCGCGCGGGCCTTCTTCGCGATGTCCGGCGGAAGCTGCTCGAACTCGTCCTCATTGAGACGGGGAATGCTCATCGCGTGCCCCATTCCGAGGAGTGCTCTGTCGCAGGGTGCTGGGCTGTCGCGTGCTCCGCCGTCGCATGATCGCCCGCAGCCGCCGCACCCATGAGCTCACGGTAGAGCGGTGAGGATCCCAGCAGCTCGTCATGGGTGCCCAGCGCGACGATGCGACCCTCGTCGAGGACGGCAACGGCATCTGCCAGCGCCGAGGTGGACGGACGGTGGGCGATGATCAGCGTCGTCGAATCGGGCAGGATCTCCCGCAGCGCCCGCTGCACTCGATCCTCGGTATCGACGTCGACCGCGGACAGCGGGTCGTCGAGGACGAGGATGCGGGGCGCACCGATCACCGCACGCGCCAAGGCCAGGCGCTGTCGCTGCCCACCGGACAGAGACAGGCCCTGCTCGCCGACCTGCGTATCGAGTCCCTCCGGCAGTCGCTCGACGAAGTCCTTCGCGGCCGTGATCTCCAAGGCCTGCCAGATCGCGTCGTCGTCGACCCCGGGCGCACCCATGCTCACGTTCTCAGCCACCGAGGTGGAGAACAGGATCGGGTCCTCGAAGGACACGGACACCAGGTTGCGCACCTCGTTGACGGGCAGATCGCGAATATCGGTGCCGTCCACGCGCACGGCACCGCCGGTGACGTCCTGCAGGCGTGGGACGAGGGAGGCCAAAGTCGTCTTGCCCGACCCGGTCGCACCGACGATGGCAAGGGTCTGGCCCGGCTCGATATGCAGATTGAGGTTCTTCAGGGTCTCGCGGTCGGTGTCGGCGAAGTGGAAGTCGACATCCTCGAAATCCAGCTCACCCTTGTAGCGACCTACATCGGGGGCATCGGCGATCCGACCGTCGGCGTCGGTGATGTCGTGCCGGATGTCGATGACCTCCCAGTACCTGGCCGCGGCGGTCAGCGCCATGAGGGCATCGGCGAGGAGGAAGCCGAGCATCTCGATCGGCATCCGCATCACCATCGAGATGGTCACGCCGGCGACGACGGTGCCGATCGTCGTCCACCCCTGCACGACGCCCCAGGTGCCCACCGCCACGATGGCTGCCTGGGCGAGTGTGGGCAGGAGGATCAGCACACTCCAGAACCAGGAGTCGAGCTTCGCCTTGCGCACTTCGATGCCTTGGAACTTCCGTGACAGAAGAGAGAACCGCTGTGCCGCCCAGGGGGAGCGGCCGAAGGACTTGAGGATCCGGATCCCCTGAATCGACTCCTCGACCTCGGTGGTGATCTCACCGACGGTGTCCTGGGAGAGCCGGGAGGCCTCTCGGTACCGCTTCTCGAAGACCGTGACCGTCGCAATCGTCGGTATGGCCATGATCAGCATGATCAGACCGAAGACCGGCTGCAGGAAGGTGAGGATGATGGTGCCGATGATGATGATCAACGGGGTCGTCACGAGGAAGGGGATCCCGAAGGCGAAGAACCGTCGCAGCTGGGAGAGATCATTGATCGCGCGCGAGAGCAGCTGCCCCGACTCCCACGAATCGTGGATGGCCACCGAGGTGTACTGGAGTCGGTCGAAGAGACGTGACCGCCAGGTGATCTCCCATTGGGCGACGACGGGAGCGACGAGGAGTCTGCGACCCCACAGTGCCACCGCCTCGGCGATGCCGATGAAGAGGACCCCGAGCACGGGCAGCCACAGACCCGAGAGATCACGGTGGGCGATGGGGCCGTCGATGATGTGACCGGTGATCAGGGGGATGATCAGTTGGATGCCGTTGGCCAGGAGCGTGAGGGCGAGTACGGCGATGTACACGCCGATGCGAGAACGCAGATCGGGCCAGAAACGTAAGAGGGGACGCACCTTTGAGAGCCTAGTCGGGGCGCGTGTCGTAGTCCATGGCTCTCACAATCGAACCTTCCCTTGCTCCGTGGGCGGCTGCAAGGGCGCGTTTGCGGACCCCGGCCTACGGTCTCACCCTTCAGTCGAAGCCAGTCCCAAATTTCGAGACGATCCAATGCGACGTTTGACACGCTTATTGCCAGCGGTGAACTATTGAGCCATGACTCACCTTCTTGTCGTCGTTATTCACCAGCGCGCGGATCTTCCGTAGCCTGTCAACACGACACGTTCCGCGCGCCCCTACCGAAACCGGAGGGGCTTTTTTCATGCGGAGACAAGATGGATCACTAGGAAGGATACGAAACGATGGCAGCCACGCCCTCGGCCCAGTCAGCGGGAACTGGCACTGCGCCCAGCCCAGCCCCGGTGACCGCGACCCCGTCAAGCATTCGACGCAACTCGACCCCTGAGGTCCTCACCGGAGCGCAGGCGATCGTCCGCAGCCTCGAGCTCCTCGAGGTCGAGACGGTCTTCGGCCTTCCCGGCGGTACCATCCTTCCGACATACGACCCGCTGTTCGAGACCGACAAGATCCGCCACATCCTCGTTCGTCACGAGCAGGGAGCCGGGCACGCGGCCGAAGGCTATGCCGCAGCATCGGGCAAGCTGGGCGTGTGCATCGCAACCTCGGGTCCGGGTGCGACGAACCTCATCACGGCGCTCGCCGACGCCCACATGGATTCCGTCCCGATACTGGCCATCACCGGTCAGCAGAGCTCGAAGCTGCTGGGCACCGATGCCTTCCAAGAAGCTGACATCGTGGGAATGACGATGCCGGTGACCAAGCACAGCTTCCTCGTGACCAAGCCCGAGGACATTCCCTCGGCGATACTGAACGCCCATCACATCGCGACCACCGGCCGGCCGGGTCCGGTCCTTGTCGACGTCACCAAGGACGCCCAGACGGGCACCGCTCCCTTCATCTGGCCCGAGGAGCCGCAGCTGCCCGGATACCGTCCCATCCTCAAGCCGCATGCGAAGCAGATCCGCGAAGCCGTCCGGCTCATCTCGGATGCTCAGCGTCCCGTGTTCTACATCGGCGGAGGTGTCATCCGTTCCCAGGCGGAGAAGGAGCTGCTCAAGCTCGCCGAGGCGACCAACATTCCCGTCGCCACGACCCTGATGGCCCGTGGCGCGTTCCCCGATTCGCACCAGCTGCACCTGGGAATGCCGGGTATGCACGGCAGCGTGCCCGCCGTGACCGCCTTCCAGAAATCCGACCTCCTGATCACCATCGGTGCCAGGTTCGATGATCGAGTCACCGGCAACCTCGATTCCTTCGCACCGAATGCGCAGGTCATCCACGCCGACATCGACCCGGCGGAGATCGGGAAGAATCGTGACGTCGACGTCGCCATCGTCGGTGATGCCCGCGAGGTGCTTGCGGAGATGCTCACCGAGATGCGCGGCAAGTTCCCCAAGGCTCTCGAGCGTCAGCGCGAGCCCTGGTGGCGCTTCCTCAATCGCCTCAAGACGACCTACCCGCTGGGCTATGACACACAGGATGAACTCTGCGATCCGCAGTATGTGATCTCGCGGATCTCGGCCCTGACCGGACCCGAGGCGGTCTACGCTGCCGGTGTCGGCCAGCACCAGATGTGGGCCGCCCAGTTCGTCGAGTTCGAGCGCCCCAAGTCATGGCTGAACTCCGGTGGCCTCGGCACCATGGGTTACTCGGTGCCTGCGGCGATGGGGGCGAAGGTCGCCGAACCGGACCGGGTGGTCTGGGCCATCGACGGCGACGGATGCTTCCAGATGACCAACCAGGAGCTCGCGACCTGCGCGCTCAACGACATCCCGATCAAGGTCGCGATCATCAACAACTCGTCACTGGGCATGGTTCGTCAGTGGCAGACCCTGTTCTATGACGGCCGGTACTCCAACACCGATCTCAACACCGGCCATGAGACGATCCGGATCCCGGACTTCGTCAAACTCGCCGAGGCTTACGGCTGCCTGGCTCTGCGCGTGGACAGCAACGACGATGTCGATGCTGCGATCAAGACGGCGCTGGAGACCAACGACCGTCCCGTGGTCCTCGACTTCACGGTCCCACCGGACGCTATGGTGTGGCCGATGGTCGCCGCTGGAGTCTCCAACGACGAGATCGAATACGCACGCGGCATTCGCCCCGAGTTCGACGGCGAAGGCGACGAACAGGCCGAGAGCCAGATCGCGGACGCAGGCACGGAAGAAGACGGCACGGTTCGCTCCGTGGCACAGATCGAAGGAGGCCTGGAATGAACAACCGGCACACACTCTCAGTCCTGGTCGAGAACAAGCCCGGCGTGCTCACTCGCTTCACCGGCCTCATCGCCCGCCGCGGGTTCAACATCCACAGCCTCGCCGTGGGCGTGACCGAACATGATGAGCTCTCGCGCATCACGGTCGTCGTCGACGTCAAGGACGTGCCGCTGGAGCAGGTGACCAAGCAGCTCAACAAGCTGGTCAACGTGATCAAGATCGTCGAGCTCGAACCGGCTACCTCGGTGCGTCGAGCCCACATCATCTACAAGGTCAAGGCCAACGCCACCACCCGTCCGCAGGTCGCTGCGGCAGTGGAGATGTTCCGTGCCAAGATCGTCGACGTGGGACCCGACTCCGTCAGCGTCGAAGCCACCGGCGAACTGGGCAAGGTCGAGGCCCTGCGCGAAGTCCTCGAGCCGTTCGGGATCAAGGAGATCGTCCAATCGGGCACCGTGGCCATCGGCCGCGGATCGAAGTCGATCACCGACCGCGCCCTGCGCAGCTGATCCTGTGACACTGCGCGACTGGCTCTCAGGGCCCTGCGCAGGTGACGTCTTCACGTTCCACTTCGTGGAACGTCAACCATCTCAATAAGTGAACAGCAGTACCGAACTGTGAAACAATGGGGGAGTACCCCAAACCTCTGAAGGAGCAAGAGAACTATGGCAGCAGAACGCTATTACGACGACAACGCAGATCTGTCCGTCATCCAGGGCAAGAAGGTCGCCGTCATCGGCTACGGCAGCCAGGGCCACGCGCACTCACTGAGCCTGCGCGATTCCGGTGTCGAGGTCCGCATCGGCCTCAAGGAAGGCTCCGCCAGCCGCGACAAGGCCGCAGCCGAAGGCCTCGAGGTCGGCACCCCCGCCGAGGTCTCCGAATGGGCCGACCTCGTTGTGATCCTCGCTCCTGACCAGGTTCAGGCCGAGATCTACAACGCTGAGATCGCTCCTAACCTGTCGCCCGGCAACGCTCTGCTCTTCGCCCACGGCTTCAACATCCGCTTCGACTACATCCAGCCGCCAGAGGGCGTCGACGTCATCATGGTCGCACCCAAGGGCCCCGGACACGTTGTGCGTCGCGAATACGTCGATGGACGCGGCGTCCCCGTTCTCGTGGCAGTCGAAGCAGACGCCACCGGCAGTGCCTGGGATCTCGTGCTCTCCTACGCCAAGGGCATCGGCGGACTGCGTGCCGGTGGCATCAAGACCACCTTCACCGAGGAGACCGAGTCGGATCTCTTCGGCGAGCAGACCGTTCTCTGCGGTGGCACCTCGCACCTCGTGCAGTACGGCTTCGAGGTCCTCACCGAAGCCGGCTACCAGCCGGAGATCGCCTACTTCGAGGTTCTCCACGAGCTCAAGCTCATCGTCGATCTCATGGTCGAGGGCGGAATCGCCAAGCAGCGTTGGTCGATCTCCGACACCGCTGAGTACGGCGACTACGTCTCCGGACCTCGCGTCATCACCCCGGACGTGAAGAAGAACATGGAAGCCGTCCTCGCGGACATCCAGAACGGCAAGTTCGCCGAGCGCTTCATGAACGACCAGAAGAACGGTGCGGCCGAGTTCAAGGAACTGCGCTCGAAGGAAGAGACGCACCCGATCGAGACCACAGGCCGCGAACTGCGCAAGATGTTCGCGTGGCTCAAGGACTCCGATGACGACTACACCGAGGGCACTGCCGCTCGCTGATCGTCACACCACGAAGCCCCGGAAGGCCGCTTGGCCTCCGGGGCTTCGTCGTACCCGCTCCCGGTGGTACACGACTATTTCCACTCATTGCGGACCCTCAATCCTGGTGATGTGAACTACTGTTGGAATCGTGACGAATTACAGGTTCGAGAACTTCAAGCCCGCCTTCGACGAGTCCACCGGTGCCCCCGATGAACGCACGCAGGGATACTTCGCGTCGACGAGTGTGGGATTCCATGACGCCCGGTCCACCGATGATGCGCTGAAGAACCGTGTCGAGCGCGCCATCGCCGACGGACGGAATCTCACCGCCGTCTATGCGAAGCAGGAATACGAGCACGCCCTCGACACCAGCGTTCCCGTCGCGACCTTCGCGTGGTTCGAGAAGCTGGTCAACGTGGGCGGTGGGCGTCTGGTGCCCGGTCACCTGATCACATGGGTGACAGTGCGCCCGACGCACCGCCGGCGCGGACTGCTGCGGTCACTGATGACGACAGACCTCGCCGAGGCGAAGGCCGACGGATACCCGTTCGCCGCACTGACAGCGACCGAAGGTGGGATCTACTCCCGCTTCGGCTTCGGCGTCGCCACCTGGGCCCACTCCATCGAGGTCGACACCTCACCCGGTTTCAAGATGGTCCACGAACCCGACCGCCGAGTCGAGATGTGCCTGCCCAGCGAGCTGCGTGAACTGGCTCCGAGGATCTACGGGGAGTTCATGCGCACCTCGCCCGGTGCGATGGAACGCCAGCAGACCTACATCGAGCGCGCCACCGGTGCATTGAACACCGATACAGGCGAAGCCGACCGCGGTGTGCGTGCCGCCCTGCACTTCAACGAGCAGGGAGAAGCCGACGGCTACGTGTCCTATAAGTTCGCCGGCTGGTCGAAGAATCCGCCGACGATCGATCTCATCGATTTCGTCGCAGTCACCGACGCCGCCTATGCCTCACTCTGGTCGTTCCTGGCCGCCATCGATCTGTCGACGAGAGTGACATTCGGAGAATCCGCCGAGGACTCGCCGCTGCCCTGGTTGCTCACCGACTCCCGCCGCGTTCGGACCGTGTCCACAGAGGACAACATCTGGATCCGGATCCTCGATGTCAAGGCAGCACTCGAAGCCAGGCCCTGGTACGTGCCCGGCACATTGGTGCTCGAGATCGATGACTCACTCGATCTGGCTGGCGGCCGCTACACGATCACCTCCGACGGCGAGAACGCCGTCGTCGAAACCGCTCCCGATTCGGCTCCTGCCGATCTGAGCATGGGCATCGCGGAACTCGGCTCCCTCTACTTCGGCGGCGCCGACCCTGTCATCCTCGCCCGCGCAGGACGCATCGACGAAAACGTGCCGGGTGCTGCCGTACGCGCCAGCTCGATGTTCAACCTGGGACGGATGCCGTACTCACCCAACGGGTTCTGAACTTCCTTCCCAGAGTTTGAGACTTTGTGAAAGCATTCACAAAGTCTCATAGGATGGACGCGTCCCGGACGCAACAGGAGGAACTCAGTGCCCAAGCCCATCGTGCTCATCGCCGAAAATCTGTCACCGGCCACCATCGATGCCCTCGGAGGCGACTTCGAGATCCGTTACACCGAAGGCGCTGACCGCTCTCAGCTCCTCAGCGACATCGTCGATGCCGACGCGATCCTCGTCCGCTCCGCCACTCAGGTCGATGCCGAGGCGATCGGTGCGGCGAAGGGTCTCAAGGTCATCGCCCGTGCCGGCGTCGGACTCGACAATGTCGACGTCCCGGCGGCCACCTCGGCGGGTGTCATGGTCGTCAACGCTCCGACCTCGAACATCATCTCCGCGGCTGAGCTCACCATGGCCCACATCCTCGGGTCCGCACGCTACTTCGGCGCCGGCAACACCTCGCTCAAGGCGGGGGAGTGGAAGCGTTCGAAGTACACGGGCGTGGAGCTCTACGAGAAGACTCTTGGCATCGTCGGACTCGGCCGCATCGGCAGTCTCGTGGCCGAGCGTGCGAAGGCATTCGGCATGCGTCTGGTCGGCTACGACCCCTACATCACGCAGGCACGCGCCGCGCAGATGGGCGTCGAGGTCGTCGACCTGCCCGGGCTCTTGGCCGTGTCCGACTTCGTCACCGTCCACATGCCCAAGACTCCTGAGACGATCGGCATGATCAGCACCGAGGAGTTCAAGGCCGCGAAGTCAGGCGCACGGTTCATCAATGTGGCTCGCGGCGGCATCATCGACGAGGACGCCCTCGCCGAGGCGATCGCCGCAGGTGAGGTCGGAGGTGCCGGCATCGACGTGTGGAACACCGAACCTCCGGAGCACTCGGCGCTGATGGAACTCGACGCCGTCAACGTCACGCCCCACCTCGGCGCATCGACCGCTGAAGCACAGGAGAAGGCCGGCGTCGCCGTGGCCAAGTCCGTGCGCAAGGCCCTGGCCGGGGAGCTCGTTCCCGACGCGGTCAACGTTGCCGGCGGAGCCATCCATGAGGACGTGCGCCCGGGCATTCCCCTGGCCGAACGACTCGGCCGAGTCGTCAACTCGCTGGCGAACTCCTCTGTCACTCACTTCAAGGTCGAGGTCAACGGCGAGATCGCAGACAAGGACGTGTCCGTCCTCAAGCTCTCCGCGCTCAAGGGACTGTTCAAGGACGTCGTATCCGATCAGGTCTCCTACGTCAACGCACCGCTGCTGGCTGAGGAGCGCGGCATCGGCGTCGAACTGGTCACCGATCCGTACTGCGAATCCTTCCGCAACGTCACCCGGTTGACCGCGACGACGAGCGAAGGGCAGCGGATTTCGGTCTCGGGCACCGTGACCGGACCGAAGCTCGTGCAGAAGCTCACCGAGGTCAACGACTTCGACCTGGAGATCGAGCTCACCGACAACCTGCTCATCTTCCGTTATGAGGACCGTCCCGGCATCATCGGTCAGCTGGGCCAGGCCCTGGGTGCCAATGACATCAACATCGCCGGTATGCAGGTCTCGCCCTCGGCGACCGACAACGATGCACTCTCCGTGCTGGCCGTCGACTCGGCAGTATCCGAGGAAGTCGTCAAGGCAGTGGCCGGGGCCGTCAACGCATCAGCGTTCAGCGGGGTCTCACTGAGCGAGGACTGACCTCCACAGGAAACAGCAGACCGAACGGGTCCCGTTCACCCCTGACGATGAGGTGAACGGGACCTTATCGTCGCCCAGGTCCAGAGCTCGTCGGCGAGCACAGCTGCCGAGATGCCGATGAGGGCTCCGGCGATCGTGTCGGAGAGCCAGTGCACCTGCAGCGCGGTGCGCGACCACATCATCAGCAGGATCCACGCGAAGGCCAGGAGCATGGACCAGTGGAACCGCAGGCGCACCGGTTCGAGCGGGGCAGTGATCTCGGTCGGAACGGCTGCGGTTTCGGTGGGGGCAGTCTCGGTGTCAGTAGGGACAGGCTCGGTCTTGTTCTCCGGTGGGATTGCCAACGGGGGAACTGCGCCCACCCCGGCCAGCCGGAGCATGTGCGCACGGGAGGCAATGAATGCCAGCCCCAAGGCCAGTGCGGCCGCGCCCATGGAATGGCCTGAAGGATAGGAATAGCCCAGGGAGTCATAGAGCTGCTCACTGGGGCGGACCCGGGTGACCACGGCCTTGAGCAGCTCGGACAGGACGATTCCCATGAGCATGGTGGTCACGAGGACGCCCGCGGAGCGGAACCGTCGCAGGAGGATGAAGAGCGCAGCCAGCAGGCCGGTGCAGATCACGGCCCCCGTGCCCCCGCCCACCTCGGCGAGGATGACCGCCAGCCAGTACCCGGAGGTGTCGGGCTCAAGCCCGACGAGATTCAGCCAGTCCTGGTCAACCGTCGTGGGCCCGGAGACATCGACTCTCAGCCACAGGCCGAAGGCAACGACGAGGAGGACCACCGGCAGGGTGGACCACAGAATCCACGAGGGTTGACGGACCGACACTATTGAGGGCTCGGACTCAGACTCAGACTCAAGATCAGGCTCAGGCGTTCCAGAGCCCGTAGGTCGACGCCAGGGAGGCGATCTTCTTTGCGCGTGCCAGACGTGGCAGGTACGAGCCGTCCGTGATCTCGGAGCCGCCCTCGGCAGCCTCGAGCAGCTGGCGGGCCCAGTCGCGCTCGTCTTCGCTCGGGCTCATCGATTCGTTGAGCGTCACGACCTGATCGACGTTGAGCACGAGCTTTCCGGTCATGCCCATCATGTGGGTGACCTCGGCATCCGTGCGGACCTGCTCATCGCTGGCAGTGGCTGCTGAAGGGCCGTCGATCGCGCCGGGCAGTCCACCCATGCGCGAGGCGATGGTCAGTCGTGAGCGGGCATAGGCCAGTGCCATCGGATCGCCGGAGAAGCCGGTGTCCTTGCGGAAGTCGTTCGTTCCGAAGGCAAGGCGGAATGTGCCCGGCGCCTCGGCGATCTTGGTCGCGTTCTCCACACCCATCGCAGATTCGAGCAGAGCGATGACCGGGAGTCCTGCCTTCGCGCGCATCGCGGTGTAGGAGACCTGCTCGGGACGTTCCGTCTCGGGCAGCATCACTCCGCGCAGGCCGGGGAGCATGGCGATGGAGGCAAGGTCGTCGTCCCAGAACTCAGAGTCCATCTTGTTGATCCGGACCCATGCGGACATGCCGCCTTCAAGAGCTCGTACGACATTGTCGCGGGCGGCGAGCTTCTTGTCGTCGGAGACCGAGGCCTCGAGGTCGAAGATGACGGAATCCGATTCGGAGATCTGCGCCTCGGTGAAGATCTCCTCCTTGGCCGCGTTGACCAACAGCCAGGAGCGGGAGAGCTTGGCGGGAAGTGCGGCGGCTCGGGCGTTGCGGATCGTTTCTGTCAATGATCGACTTTCTCTGGGGGTTTCGGGGTGTTCCTCCCATCTTCGACGCTCGAGCCGCGAAATTGTAGTCGGGAACGAAGTTTGAGACATGAAATTGTGGATGACGGGATTCGCTGAACCCGGCGGTCGAAATGTGTCCGAATAGTAGGACGAACAAGTTGCATGCTGAGATGAGTTCTAGTCTGAGACCATGAAGTTCTCAATTGCAGTCATGCCCGGCGACGGTATCGGCAACGAGGTCGTCCCCGAAGGCCTCAAGGTCCTCAAGCGCGCCATCGAGGTGTCCGGCGAGCCCGTGGAACTCGATCTCACGGACTATGAAGTCGGTGCCAAGCGCTGGCACGAGACCGGCGAGACACTCACGGACGAGGAGCTGGAATCGCTGCGTTCCCACGATGCCATCTTCTTCGGCGCCTGCGGTGACCCGAGCGTGCCGTCGGGCGTGCTCGAGCGAGGTGTGATCCTCAAGATGCGCTTCGGTCTGAGCCACGCAGTCAACCTGCGTCCCTCGAAGCTCTTCGCCGGAGTCACCAGCCCGTTGGCCGACCCCGGCGAAATCGACTTCGTCGTCGTCCGCGAAGGCACCGAAGGCTCCTACACCGGAATGGGCGGCTCGGTGCGCACCGATACCCCCTATGAGGTCGCGACCGAGGTCTCGATCAACACCTGGTACGGCGTGGAGCGGGCAGTCCGCGATGCGTTCGAACGTGCGCAGGCCAGGAACAAGAAGCTCACCTACGTCCACAAGCACAACGTCATGGTCCACGCGGGTCACCTATGGCGTCGCGTCGTCGAGAAGGTCGGCGCAGAATACCCAGAGGTGACATTCAACTACGAGCACACGGACGCGTGCACGATCTACATGGTCACCGACCCCGGCCGCTATGACGTGATCGTCACCGACAACCTCTTCGGTGACATCCTCACCGACCTCGCCGCGGCTGTCACCGGCGGCATCGGTCTGGCCGCCTCGGGCAACCTCAACGTCGAAGGCACGGGACCGAGCCTGTTCGAGCCCATCCACGGATCGGCACCGGACATCGCCGGACAGCAGATCGCCGATCCGACCGCCTCGATCCTCTCCGGTGCGCTCATGGCCTCGCACCTGGGACTCGACGTCGTGGCGAAGTCGATCGAGACCGCTGTCGAAGCCGATCTGGCCGACCGCGACGGAACCAAGCGCTCCACCGCCGAGGTGGGCGACGCGATCGCTGCCCGCCTGAGCTGACGCGGCCTGCAGGGGCCGAGGTGGGCACGACCACCTCGGCGTGGCGAGGGCCGACTGGACGATTCGTGAGCCATCACCCCGGTGCGACGCGCACCGGGGTGATGGACTACCCTGACAGTGTCACTCATCACAAATGAGAAAAGAGTTCTTATGACCAAGTTTGCCGTTCTCAAGAATGTCCAGCCGCAACCCGAGCTGGTGCGAGAGAACATCAAGAAGGATCCCGGATTCGGGCTCTACTTCACCGACCACATGGCCCACGTCAGGTACACCCTTGACGATGGTTGGCACGCTCACGAGGTGAAGCCGTACGGCCCGCTGGTGCTCGATCCTGCTGCTGCAGTGTTCCACTACGCGCAAGAGATCTTCGAAGGCATGAAGGTCTACCGCCACGCAGACGGCTCCGTCTGGACCTTCCGTCCCGAGCGCAACGCTGCGCGCATCAACAAGTCCGCCGAGCGTCTTGCGCTGCCGCAGATCTCGGAATCCGACTTCATCGAATCGATCAAGGCGCTGGTCTCACTCGATCAGGAGTGGGTTCCCACCCCTGAATCCGAAGCCGACGAGTCGAGCCTGTACCTGCGCCCCTTCATGATCGCCACCGAACGGTTCCTGGGCGTGCGCTCCAGCCATGAGGTCGACTACTACGTCATCGCCAGCCCCGCCGGGCCCTACTTCTCCGGCGGCATCAAGCCCGTCTCGATCTGGCTGTCGCAGAACTTCAACCGCGCCGGCGCCGGTGGCACCGGATTCGCCAAGTGCGGCGGCAACTACGCGGGCTCGCTGGCAGCGCAGAATGAAGCCGCAGCCCAGGGCTGCCAGCAGGTGCTGTTCACCGATGCGGCAGAGAACAAATACGTCGATGAGCTCGGCGGAATGAACCTCATGCTCGTGACCAAGGATGGCCGCCTGCTCACTCCGGAGCTCGGTGATTCCATCCTCGACGGTGTCACTCGCCAGTCCCTGCTCGACCTTGCCCCGCAGCTGGGCCTGAAGCCGGAAGAGCGCAAGATCTCCGTCGAGGAATGGCGTGAGGGAGCTGCCAATGGCGACATCGTCGAAGCCTTCGCCTGTGGCACCGCCGCAGTCGTGACTCCGATCGGCCGTGTCATCGGCAGCGAATTCACGATCGACCACGGTGAAGAGCCCGGTGAGAAGACCATGGAGTTCCGTAAGACTCTGCTCGACATCCAGTACGGCCGCGCCGAGGACAAGAACAACTGGATGGTTCGTCTGGCCTGAAGTCTGGGGCTTGAGGGCCTGAGCGCTGAGGACTTGAGTGCTGAGGACTTGAGTGCTGAGGACTGCTCAGACGAGGCGGCTCAGGTCGTCCCACATTGAGAGGGGCGGCTGCTGCGATTTCGATCGCGGCACCCGACCCTCTTAGCGTGCCATGTGGATTTCGGCAGTTCCAGCGCTGGACTCAGCAGACATGGGTCAGCAGGTGCGATTCGGCAGACGTGGCTCAGGTATGAGGAGAAGCGCGATTCTCGGCCACGGCGCCGTGCCGACGAAGAAGATTCCGCGCGCTGATTCCTTCGGCTTCTGTCCGGCTGCGTAAGGTGCAGCGACGAGATGCGAACAATTTTACTCACAAATGCGTTAAAGAGGTATTGTGGCCTCGTGTCTACTGCAACCTCGGCGTCCACGCCGACCGCTTCCGAAGTCGTCGCCAACCTTCCGTGGCGGTGGCGAACCCAAGGTGCCATCTTTCATCATCGGCGGCCTCGGGTTCATGTTCGACGCTTGGGACGTCGCCCTCAACGGGTTCCTCATCCCACTGCTCAGCGACTACTGGAGCCTGAGCGTAGGCCAGGCAGCCTGGATCGCTACGGCCAACCTCATCGGCATGGCGTTGGGCGCCTTCATCTGGGGCGGCATCGCTGATGTCATCGGCCGCAAGAAGGCCTTCACACTCACACTCCTCGTGTTTTCGATCTTCACCGTCGCTGGCGCCTTCTCTCCAGCGTTCAGCTGGTTCATCCTCTTCCGATTCCTCGCTGGATTCGGGCTCGGCGGATGCATCCCCGTCGACTATGCCCTCGTCGGAGAATTCACCCCCAAGAAGCACCGTGGTCGAGTCCTGACCGCAATGGACGGTTGG
>NZ_JACBOT010000024.1 GCF_021532275.1 Brevibacterium sp. UCMA 11754 | reverse complement strand
CTCGCTGGCGAACTCCTCTGTCACTCACTTCAAGGTCGAGGTCAACGGCGAGATCGCAGACAAGGACGTGTCCGTCCTCAAGCTCTCCGCGCTCAAGGGACTGTTCAAGGACGTCGTATCCGATCAGGTCTCCTACGTCAACGCACCGCTGCTGGCTGAGGAGCGCGGCATCGGCGTCGAACTGGTCACCGATCCGTACTGCGAATCCTTCCGCAACGTCACCCGGTTGACCGCGACGACGAGCGAAGGGCAGCGGATTTCGGTCTCGGGCACCGTGACCGGACCGAAGCTCGTGCAGAAGCTCACCGAGGTCAACGACTTCGACCTGGAGATCGAGCTCACCGACAACCTGCTCATCTTCCGTTATGAGGACCGTCCCGGCATCATCGGTCAGCTGGGCCAGGCCCTGGGTGCCAATGACATCAACATCGCCGGTATGCAGGTCTCGCCCTCGGCGACCGACAACGATGCACTCTCCGTGCTGGCCGTCGACTCGGCAGTATCCGAGGAAGTCGTCAAGGCAGTGGCCGGGGCCGTCAACGCATCAGCGTTCAGCGGGTCTCACTGAGCGAGGACTGACCTCCACAGGAAACAGCAGACCGAACGGGTCCCGTTCACCCCTGACGATGAGGTGAACGGGACCTTATCGTCGCCCAGGTCCAGAGCTCGTCGGCGAGCACAGCTGCCGAGATGCCGATGAGGGCTCCGGCGATCGTGTCGGAGAGCCAGTGCACCTGCAGCGCGGTGCGCGACCACATCATCAGCAGGATCCACGCGAAGGCCAGGAGCATGGACCAGTGGAACCGCAGGCGCACCGGTTCGAGCGGGGCAGTGATCTCGGTCGGAACGGCTGCGGTTTCGGTGGGGGCAGTCTCGGTGTCAGTAGGGACAGGCTCGGTCTTGTTCTCCGGTGGGATTGCCAACGGGGGAACTGCGCCCACCCCGGCCAGCCGGAGCATGTGCGCACGGGAGGCAATGAATGCCAGCCCCAAGGCCAGTGCGGCCGCGCCCATGGAATGGCCTGAAGGATAGGAATAGCCCAGGGAGTCATAGAGCTGCTCACTGGGGCGGACCCGGGTGACCACGGCCTTGAGCAGCTCGGACAGGACGATTCCCATGAGCATGGTGGTCACGAGGACGCCCGCGGAGCGGAACCGTCGCAGGAGGATGAAGAGCGCAGCCAGCAGGCCGGTGCAGATCACGGCCCCCGTGCCCCCGCCCACCTCGGCGAGGATGACCGCCAGCCAGTACCCGGAGGTGTCGGGCTCAAGCCCGACGAGATTCAGCCAGTCCTGGTCAACCGTCGTGGGCCCGGAGACATCGACTCTCAGCCACAGGCCGAAGGCAACGACGAGGAGGACCACCGGCAGGGTGGACCACAGAATCCACGAGGGTTGACGGACCGACACTATTGAGGGCTCGGACTCAGACTCAGACTCAAGATCAGGCTCAGGCGTTCCAGAGCCCGTAGGTCGACGCCAGGGAGGCGATCTTCTTTGCGCGTGCCAGACGTGGCAGGTACGAGCCGTCCGTGATCTCGGAGCCGCCCTCGGCAGCCTCGAGCAGCTGGCGGGCCCAGTCGCGCTCGTCTTCGCTCGGGCTCATCGATTCGTTGAGCGTCACGACCTGATCGACGTTGAGCACGAGCTTTCCGGTCATGCCCATCATGTGGGTGACCTCGGCATCCGTGCGGACCTGCTCATCGCTGGCAGTGGCTGCTGAAGGGCCGTCGATCGCGCCGGGCAGTCCACCCATGCGCGAGGCGATGGTCAGTCGTGAGCGGGCATAGGCCAGTGCCATCGGATCGCCGGAGAAGCCGGTGTCCTTGCGGAAGTCGTTCGTTCCGAAGGCAAGGCGGAATGTGCCCGGCGCCTCGGCGATCTTGGTCGCGTTCTCCACACCCATCGCAGATTCGAGCAGAGCGATGACCGGGAGTCCTGCCTTCGCGCGCATCGCGGTGTAGGAGACCTGCTCGGGACGTTCCGTCTCGGGCAGCATCACTCCGCGCAGGCCGGGGAGCATGGCGATGGAGGCAAGGTCGTCGTCCCAGAACTCAGAGTCCATCTTGTTGATCCGGACCCATGCGGACATGCCGCCTTCAAGAGCTCGTACGACATTGTCGCGGGCGGCGAGCTTCTTGTCGTCGGAGACCGAGGCCTCGAGGTCGAAGATGACGGAATCCGATTCGGAGATCTGCGCCTCGGTGAAGATCTCCTCCTTGGCCGCGTTGACCAACAGCCAGGAGCGGGAGAGCTTGGCGGGAAGTGCGGCGGCTCGGGCGTTGCGGATCGTTTCTGTCAATGATCGACTTTCTCTGGGGGTTTCGGGGTGTTCCTCCCATCTTCGACGCTCGAGCCGCGAAATTGTAGTCGGGAACGAAGTTTGAGACATGAAATTGTGGATGACGGGATTCGCTGAACCCGGCGGTCGAAATGTGTCCGAATAGTAGGACGAACAAGTTGCATGCTGAGATGAGTTCTAGTCTGAGACCATGAAGTTCTCAATTGCAGTCATGCCCGGCGACGGTATCGGCAACGAGGTCGTCCCCGAAGGCCTCAAGGTCCTCAAGCGCGCCATCGAGGTGTCCGGCGAGCCCGTGGAACTCGATCTCACGGACTATGAAGTCGGTGCCAAGCGCTGGCACGAGACCGGCGAGACACTCACGGACGAGGAGCTGGAATCGCTGCGTTCCCACGATGCCATCTTCTTCGGCGCCTGCGGTGACCCGAGCGTGCCGTCGGGCGTGCTCGAGCGAGGTGTGATCCTCAAGATGCGCTTCGGTCTGAGCCACGCAGTCAACCTGCGTCCCTCGAAGCTCTTCGCCGGAGTCACCAGCCCGTTGGCCGACCCCGGCGAAATCGACTTCGTCGTCGTCCGCGAAGGCACCGAAGGCTCCTACACCGGAATGGGCGGCTCGGTGCGCACCGATACCCCCTATGAGGTCGCGACCGAGGTCTCGATCAACACCTGGTACGGCGTGGAGCGGGCAGTCCGCGATGCGTTCGAACGTGCGCAGGCCAGGAACAAGAAGCTCACCTACGTCCACAAGCACAACGTCATGGTCCACGCGGGTCACCTATGGCGTCGCGTCGTCGAGAAGGTCGGCGCAGAATACCCAGAGGTGACATTCAACTACGAGCACACGGACGCGTGCACGATCTACATGGTCACCGACCCCGGCCGCTATGACGTGATCGTCACCGACAACCTCTTCGGTGACATCCTCACCGACCTCGCCGCGGCTGTCACCGGCGGCATCGGTCTGGCCGCCTCGGGCAACCTCAACGTCGAAGGCACGGGACCGAGCCTGTTCGAGCCCATCCACGGATCGGCACCGGACATCGCCGGACAGCAGATCGCCGATCCGACCGCCTCGATCCTCTCCGGTGCGCTCATGGCCTCGCACCTGGGACTCGACGTCGTGGCGAAGTCGATCGAGACCGCTGTCGAAGCCGATCTGGCCGACCGCGACGGAACCAAGCGCTCCACCGCCGAGGTGGGCGACGCGATCGCTGCCCGCCTGAGCTGACGCGGCCTGCAGGGGCCGAGGTGGGCACGACCACCTCGGCGTGGCGAGGGCCGACTGGACGATTCGTGAGCCATCACCCCGGTGCGACGCGCACCGGGGTGATGGACTACCCTGACAGTGTCACTCATCACAAATGAGAAAAGAGTTCTTATGACCAAGTTTGCCGTTCTCAAGAATGTCCAGCCGCAACCCGAGCTGGTGCGAGAGAACATCAAGAAGGATCCCGGATTCGGGCTCTACTTCACCGACCACATGGCCCACGTCAGGTACACCCTTGACGATGGTTGGCACGCTCACGAGGTGAAGCCGTACGGCCCGCTGGTGCTCGATCCTGCTGCTGCAGTGTTCCACTACGCGCAAGAGATCTTCGAAGGCATGAAGGTCTACCGCCACGCAGACGGCTCCGTCTGGACCTTCCGTCCCGAGCGCAACGCTGCGCGCATCAACAAGTCCGCCGAGCGTCTTGCGCTGCCGCAGATCTCGGAATCCGACTTCATCGAATCGATCAAGGCGCTGGTCTCACTCGATCAGGAGTGGGTTCCCACCCCTGAATCCGAAGCCGACGAGTCGAGCCTGTACCTGCGCCCCTTCATGATCGCCACCGAACGGTTCCTGGGCGTGCGCTCCAGCCATGAGGTCGACTACTACGTCATCGCCAGCCCCGCCGGGCCCTACTTCTCCGGCGGCATCAAGCCCGTCTCGATCTGGCTGTCGCAGAACTTCAACCGCGCCGGCGCCGGTGGCACCGGATTCGCCAAGTGCGGCGGCAACTACGCGGGCTCGCTGGCAGCGCAGAATGAAGCCGCAGCCCAGGGCTGCCAGCAGGTGCTGTTCACCGATGCGGCAGAGAACAAATACGTCGATGAGCTCGGCGGAATGAACCTCATGCTCGTGACCAAGGATGGCCGCCTGCTCACTCCGGAGCTCGGTGATTCCATCCTCGACGGTGTCACTCGCCAGTCCCTGCTCGACCTTGCCCCGCAGCTGGGCCTGAAGCCGGAAGAGCGCAAGATCTCCGTCGAGGAATGGCGTGAGGGAGCTGCCAATGGCGACATCGTCGAAGCCTTCGCCTGTGGCACCGCCGCAGTCGTGACTCCGATCGGCCGTGTCATCGGCAGCGAATTCACGATCGACCACGGTGAAGAGCCCGGTGAGAAGACCATGGAGTTCCGTAAGACTCTGCTCGACATCCAGTACGGCCGCGCCGAGGACAAGAACAACTGGATGGTTCGTCTGGCCTGAAGTCTGGGGCTTGAGGGCCTGAGCGCTGAGGACTTGAGTGCTGAGGACTTGAGTGCTGAGGACTGCTCAGACGAGGCGGCTCAGGTCGTCCCACATTGAGAGGGGCGGCTGCTGCGATTTCGATCGCGGCACCCGACCCTCTTAGCGTGCCATGTGGATTTCGGCAGTTCCAGCGCTGGACTCAGCAGACATGGGTCAGCAGGTGCGATTCGGCAGACGTGGCTCAGGTATGAGGAGAAGCGCGATTCTCGGCCACGGCGCCGTGCCGACGAAGAAGATTCCGCGCGCTGATTCCTTCGGCTTCTGTCCGGCTGCGTAAGGTGCAGCGACGAGATGCGAACAATTTTACTCACAAATGCGTTAAAGAGGTATTGTGGCCTCGTGTCTACTGCAACCTCGGCGTCCACGCCGACCGCTTCCGAAGTCGTCGCCAACCTTCCGTGGCGGTGGCGAACCCAAGGTGCCATCTTCATCATCGGCGGCCTCGGGTTCATGTTCGACGCTTGGGACGTCGCCCTCAACGGGTTCCTCATCCCACTGCTCAGCGACTACTGGAGCCTGAGCGTAGGCCAGGCAGCCTGGATCGCTACGGCCAACCTCATCGGCATGGCGTTGGGCGCCTTCATCTGGGGCGGCATCGCTGATGTCATCGGCCGCAAGAAGGCCTTCACACTCACACTCCTCGTGTTTTCGATCTTCACCGTCGCTGGCGCCTTCTCTCCAGCGTTCAGCTGGTTCATCCTCTTCCGATTCCTCGCTGGATTCGGGCTCGGCGGATGCATCCCCGTCGACTATGCCCTCGTCGGAGAATTCACCCCCAAGAAGCACCGTGGTCGAGTCCTGACCGCAATGGACGGTTGGTGGCCGATCGGCGCCTCGCTGTGCGCCTTCGTCTCTGCAACGCTGCTGGACGTGGGGGATTGGCGCCTCATCATGCTCGTCATGATCGTGCCCGCGCTGCTGACGGTTGCCGTGCGTTTCGGAATTCCCGAATCCCCCCTCTACCTTGCTTCCGTCGGACGGTACGCCGAAGCCGACGCCATCATCTCCCGGCTCGTTGAGCGCACCGGCGCCGAAGTGACGACGTGGACCCACGATGTCCCCACCGCGGGCGCGACCGACGCTTCCGGTGCCAGCGGCACGACCGACACTTCCGGTGCCGCCGGCACGACCGCAGCCCGGGCCACCGGCACTGGCGACGTAGCCGGCGCGGCCCAGGCGCCGGTGAAGACATCGGACTCGGCTGGAACGGTGACTTCCGTCAACAAACAGCTTCGTGCGGCCAGCGGCCAGCTGGTCCAGCTCTGGCAGTACTCGGCGAAGACGACTCTCGTCTCCTGGTCGCTGTTCGTGTCCGTTCTCCTTGTCTACTACGCGGCACTGACGTGGCTGCCGGGCATCCTGAAGAAACAGGGCATGGGTGATCAAGCAGCATTCATGGTCACCGGGTCGATGACCGCGGTGGGCATCCTCGGCGTCATCGTCTCGGCTCTGATCGTCGAACGCGTGGGTCGAAAATGGGTGCTCGGCGTGACCTCGATCGTCTCCGCCCTCCTATTGGTCGGCGCTGCAGTGTTCATCGAGGCCTCGGGCTCAGAGCTGACCTTCGCCGCCAAGGCCAGCATCA
The DNA here is from genome assembly GCF_021532275.1 of Brevibacterium sp. UCMA 11754. GTDB lineage: Bacteria > Actinomycetota > Actinomycetes > Actinomycetales > Brevibacteriaceae > Brevibacterium. The sequence goes on along the minus strand of NZ_JACBOT010000024.1, from coordinate 347,350 downwards.
TCGGATTCGGGTTCGTCGTCCAGATCGCGATTCCCACTCTCTACACCTACGTGTCGGAGCTGTACCCGACCCGTCTGCGAGGTTCGGGGTTCGGCTGGGCATCTGCGGCCTCACGCATTGCAACCGGTATCGCTCCGCTGGTCTTCGGTGCATTCATGTGGCCAGTCCTCGGACTGACAGTGACCTTCATCCTCACGGGACTGCTCGTGGTCGTGGCGGTGGTGCTGATGGGTCTGCTCGCGCGAGAGACCACAGGCGAAGCGCTCGGTTGAGGTACCGCCCGCTCGGTTTCACCTCTGACCTGGGCTGACACATATCGAAAATCTCGTGTCAGGACCGACCGCTACTGTCATTGGTATGGAAGCGGAGTCGGTTTCAGACGTGATCACCGAAATTCATCGGTGGCGCGAAGTGCTGTCCGATCTGCCTCCGGCGCAGACGGAGGACGAAGCGATCGACAGAATCACTGCGTTGGAAGAACTGACCTCAGCGAGTGCGGCAGCTCAGGCCAGAGAGACGTTGAGGAACTGATGCCTGGGTTTGACTGCCCCGGTGACCTGGCCCGTGGCGACGTCCAAAGCCACGAACTGCGTTGGTGTTCTGCGCCGGTGGTAGTCACGGGTGCGCTTCTCGGCATCGCCCATGCGCATTGGCGGCAACGGTGCGGTGCGATCGAGAGCCTGGATCTGAGAATTTTCATCGACACTCAACACGACGGCGTTATCCGGCGGTGCCAAGTAGAGGCCGATGACATCGGTGACTTTCGCGTCCAACTCAGAGTCGGTGTAGAACTTGAATATCTCTGCCTTCCACGGTTGGACCCCGTACTCGCGCCACGCTCTGGCGACAGTCGCGTTGCCGACTTTGAGGTGTTTGCCCAGCAGGCGCGAGGACCAGTGCGTGGCTCCGTATTTCTTCGGTGGCGGGACCAGAGTGGTGGTGACGATATCGAAGTGGTCGAGCTGCTTCGGTCGACCCGAGCGTGGGTCATCGCCGAGTCCGGCGATGCCTGCTTCGGCGAAGCGTTCCCGCCATTTCAGCACGGTCACCACTGACGAGCCCGTCAGGTCAGCTATGCGTGTGGTCGGAAGACCGTCGGCGGCCAAGAGCACGATCCGTGCTCGCCGGGCGAGGCCGGCCTTGATCGTTGACGCTCGCACCCCTTCCCGCAGGATGGACTCATCGTCTCCATGCAGGATCAGTGCTGGAGTGGGAGAATTCGCCATAACCCAATTCTCTCAAACAACCAGCCGACCATTCAGGCACTAAAGACACGCAACACTAGAAGGTATCGTATCTTCGCGAAAATTGCTGTCTCCGAAGACGAGACCAGCTTGTCCGCTGTGCACAGAGGTCTGTCTTCGCCAGCCCACAGTTCGCAAGTGAAGGATTAGAACTCGGTGTCCACTGGGTCTGCGCATTGAAATGGACGGGATGCCGTTGAGAAGGGCACGCCGCGATTGTTAGGCATGGTGCTGACCAAGCCATGGCCAAGGTTGGCGATGATTGCTAGAATTTTCGCGTACTTGGATGAGACTTAACCTACCGAAACGCGGTGACCGACGATCGCGTCTTCAATTGGAGAAGAGCGATGGACTCTGTCTCAGTTACCGTGTGGGACGAGACGGAAGGCAGAGGGCCGCCAGTGGTCTTCACACACGGGATCTTCACGTGGGCAACGGATGAGGAGTACGGATTCGCGAAGCAGCGACCGCTCGCCCGCCGGTACCGATTGCTGATGATGGATCGTCGCGGATACGGGTCCAGTCCCGACACTCTCCGCGGTGATTTCGACATCGATGCGGCCGACATCGAGCACCTATTGGAATCCCTCGACGGCGCTCATCTCGTTGGCCATTCCAACGGCGGCCTCGCATCACTACTCGTTGCAGCCAAACGCCCAGACCTCGTGCATTCTCTCGCAGTCATCCAGCCACCGACTTTCCGAGCTGCTGCGGATGCCCCGGCTGTACGACAGCTGCTAAAACGCGTTGAGGACGTCTCGGTACCTGACCACGTCACTGCCGAAGACTATCTGCGCGGATCTACAGAGGGACTCGGCATGACTATGCCCGAACCTACCCACGACAGGCTCCGCGCTGTCGCGACATCGATGCGTGAACGGCCAGTCTGGGAGGCGGAGGTCCCGACTGAGGCACTGCGCAACTCCAATTGGCCGAAACTCGTGATAGCCGGAACGTGGGAGGACGCACCTGAAATGTATAGGAAATACGCCGGTGAGGCGTTGATGGAGTGCGCGGAGAGTCTGTCGCAGATCATCGACGCGGAATTGGTGCGCGTTCCGGGATACTACCCCCACACCCAGCAATCGGAACGAGTCAATGCCTTGTTGGCGACGCTGTGGGAATGCACGCGCCCTACGTACACCACGTGATGAGACCCCAGCGACTTACGTCTTGCGGCTCAAAAATCGCGAGCGCCTGTGAGAGCAGGTTGGTGTCGTGCCTCTCAGCCATATTCGCCGAGATCGACCAGGCCTCCTATTCCAGGTTGCCCTCCTCATCCCCAGGTTGAGAAGTTCCGTACAGAGGCACCTGGCTGCTGCGATGTCTGACGCTGGGACGTTCGCGACGACCCAGCAGATGACGCGCAACCGTTTGCCCCAGTCTTGCGAACAGCGCTTACATTGCCCGGGCGGCCTCAACATATTGCGGGAAAATGCGGAAAGGGCCGTCCACGATGCTGAAGCTTCCTTCACCGCGATCGGTATCTTCGACTCAGCCGGTGATATCAAACGGGGTCGGCGGGCTGTTCTCCCAGATCTGACGAGAGAACTCCTCCGGGTATGGCACGGTCGCCGACATCGCATCCAGGACGCGGGTGAGACGTTGCTCGTCTCGATAGACGGGCCACCCAGGATCGCCGATGGCGACGAACCGGGCCCATGCCTCACCGATCTCCTGGGAGACGCGGCGGGCTGCGGGGCTTGGCGCAGCACCAAACACTCCCTTACCGGTTGGGCTGTCCAAAGTGCCAAAGGCGAGTGGGACGTCGAGACTGTGACAGGCTCCCAATATGCCATCAAGCGCGGTCGCGGTCAGGCATAGTTCGAACAGATATGACGTGCCACCAGCAGCCGTGTTTGCCTTGGCCAGGTGAAGTGACGGCATCCGAAACAGTGCGTCAGACTCCACCGTCTCCAGCAACTCGCTGGCAGCGGCTTCGCAGAAGGCCGACCGGTAGTCAGCCGCTCCATGTGGCTTCGGAGCCCAAACGTCGAGGGCGGCTCGAGTCTCGGCGTCGGTGAAGGTCCCCGCCCGGCCCGCCATCACCGAGAAGAGCCGGAACTCGTCGCGAGTGTGCCCGACGACAAGATCTATGCCGTCCGCGCGGCCACTGTGCAACGCAGACCACGGATCTTCGGGCAGAACCTGGCCGTCGATCACCGGGCAGACTGCCACTCCCATCTGGGCGAGTCGGCCCCAGCGCGCGGGGTCGACCGCGAGTTCGCCGTTGAACGCGGTGAGCGCGTCGGCCAGTCGCCAGGGATCGACATCGCCCATCGCATCAGCGGTAGGTGACACTCCGAGTCTCTGTGCCAACTCGGACGTCACCTGCTCGGCCAGCGCGGGAGTGATGTGGCTACCTGGGACCGAGTGGGCGGTGGCCTGCTGGAACAATTCGCGCGCCGAGCTCATCGCTAGCAGGGCGGCGATCGATCCAGCTCCGGCCGACTGGCCCGCAACGGTCACTTGGGAGGGGTCGCCGCCGAACCAGCCGATGTTGCGTTGCACCCATTCCAGTGCGGCGATCTGGTCGAGAAGACCGCGGTTTGCCGGAGCCCCTTCCAAATGGGCGAACCCTTCGACGCCGACGCGGTAGTTGATCGTCACCACGACCACCCCGGTTCGGCATAGTCTCGTGGCATCGTAGGCAGGATCGCTGCCCACTCCCGTGATGTAGGCACCTCCGGGGATCCAAACTATCACCGGCAACCCCGCCGACCCCGGGTCCGGGGTGGAGACATTCAGCGTCAGCCATTCGGTCTGCTGCACTGACTCAGTCTGGACGGGCCCGGACTGCGGGGGCGGCGGCCCGAATTCGATGGCCTCCCGCGTACCTTCCCAGCGCGCGGGAGGTGCGGGGGAGACGAACCTGAGGTTGCCCACGGGAGGACGGGCATAGGGAAGTCCCCGGAACTCCGCCATCTGCGAACGCCATCGACCTTCGACCATGCCCTCTGTCGTCTGAACCCGAGGACAGCCTGGCTCGTGTCCCATGTCGCTCCCTGTGACCTTGTTCCAAATCACAAGCATTATGACACATGACATGGAACGGGCGGAGCTGACAATGCCAAAGAATGTAGACGCACAAGTGCGCCATGAAGCAATCGTCCGCGCTCTATTGCGGATGGTGGAGCAGAGGCGCCAGTGACCTAGAAGGCTGCACAGCTCGAAATTGTGCGAGCGTGGCGGTCGAATAGCGTGGTGAATAGCGGATGGTCGAGCAAATCATTCGCCAGGCGATCACCGACGGCAAAATCGCCCCCCGCTCGCCTCGCCGACGTTCTCGTCCTTGGCAATGAATCCCAAGAAATATCCGGTCCAATCATCCTCGGAAGTTTCGGCAACAGCGACTCCTCGCCTCCGGCTGACGGGAGACAATTGCGCTTGAACTTGTCGGGGTGCCAGCGCTTAAGGCGTTGGGCTTTCACCTCGGAGCCGGTAGTTGGTGGTGTTAATTTACTGGGTGGTAGCCAGGGTGGAATCTCGTGTGGTGCCGGATGCTGCCTGACATCAACACGCTTCCCCGAAAGCAGCGATGAGCGTGTGTCGATGGCCGTCGGCGAGCTTTGCCTCGACAGAATTGTCGGCATAATTGACGACCTCGGCTTGGCTCGGAAGGTGTCGCGGGCCAGAGGCAGCAAACTGCTCGGCTTCGCCCGGTCCCTGTTGTTGGATCTGCCGAAGACCTATGCCTCATTGAAGAGCGGAGACATCTCAGAGGAGAAGGCGCGAGTTGTTGCGAAGGAGACCGATTGGTTCCCCAGAGACAAGCGTCACCAGGTCGATGACCGGATGGCCGACCGCCTCGCCGAGGTGGGTGTTGGTCGACTGGGCAACGAGGTTCGCGCTCTGGCTCAGCAGCTCGGCCAGAAAGCAGCCGTCGAACACCTCGACAGATGTGTGGAAGGACGCGCCGTCACGGTGCGTCCTGCACCAGGAGGCATGGCCTATCTGACAGCGCTCCTGCCCCTGTCGCAGTCTGTGGCAGCGTATGCCAACCTGTCGAGATCGGCACAGTCCATCGTCGGGACAGGACAATCCGAAGGGCGAACTCAAGGACAGGTCATGGCCGATCTCTTGGTCGAGAGGACCACAGGCCAAGACAGTGCTGAGGCCATTCCTACCGAAGTCCACGTGGTGATGAACGAAAACAGCCTCTTCGACCCAGGCGAGACTCCAGCATGGTTTCCCGGCTTCGGCCCGATTCCGGCAAAGACGGCGCGCGAATTCATCGCCCAGAACGAATTCTCAGTCTTCATCCGGAGGTTGTACACGCGTCCGTCCGACGGACAGCTGGTCCGGATGGACTCGAAGCGACGTGAGTTCTCCGGACTGCTTCGACGCATGGTGGTGATCCGCGATGACGTCTGCCGATCACCGTGGTGCGATGCCCAGATCAAACACGCAGACCACTCGCAGACATTCGCCGCCGGTGGTGAGACCGACTGGGACAATGCATCGGGACTCTGCGCTGCCTGCAACTTCCTCAAGGAGCTGCCAGGTTGGCGACACTAGGCCACAGCAGAAGAGCTGGTCGTACGAACTCCCACCGGGCACAGATATCAGATCGGCACCAGACCGCTCGGGACCCCGACGAAGAATTCCAGTGAGCTTCCTCGCTCCAACCTCGCCAACGAACGGTCGTTGGATGAAGCCAGCAACCCCAACACCTTCACTGTGAGGATTCCTCCATTTCGAAAGGTCGAAGCGCCGAGGAGGGAAGATTCGAATCCCTCAAGGTAGATATGTGGCACCGTCGTGAAGAGCTGCCGAGCGAGGTGGAAATGTGCCTTGTCGGACAACTGGCCGAATTCGTCTCTGCAGTCTGATGCACCAGGCTCTCGGCACTCTGATGCACCCGGCAGAGCATCATGTCCTCGGCCGCGCAGCGAGAATTCCCACTGAGTTCAACTGCGCGACTGCCGACGTGGCTAGGCTGGGAGCATGGACGAATATGCCGAGTGTGAGGTTCTCGGAACTTCACCTGCAGAGCTCAACGTCGAACTCGTGTGGGGTCTACCAGGTGGGCTGGGCCAAAGCTGGGAACCCGTCGGCTCCGCAGCCGGAATCCCGGGAATGCTGCCTCCTCCCCACGAGGTCGAAGAACTCTACGCAACGGCGGCAGCCGAACCGCCTTTGAGCGAAGATCCGACGCACGCGTCACTGTTCGCAAACCTCTACGACCTCTCGGTCCGAAATGGTCAGGTCCTCGTCGTGGCAGGGCGATCCGACGGGCGCTTAAGATCGATCGCCTACGGACATTTCTGGTCGTGGCTGGAACAGGATTACGACTGGGCACATGAGCTCCGCTCGGCTCTCGGAGACGCCGCTCAGACAATCGAATGGTCGTTCGCGCTCAACCTGTTGGCACGTGACCCAAATCTGCGCAGTTCCGGTCTCGGACGGGCTACTCTGCAGACGTGGCTGGCCGGAATCAGCGGATACAGCTGCTGGCTGCAGACAAGTGACATCGACAGCCCCGCCCGCCGACTCTATGAGAGCCTCGGCTTCTTCACGCTCGGTCATGGGCCGCAGGCACCCAACGGCCAACCGGGGCTGGTGATGTTCAGACCAGCGGCCTGAGCCGAACCGTTCACTAGGATGGTGGCATGCGCAAAGAAGCTCCGGCAGACAATCAGAAGACCGAAACCTCCACCACGGCCACAGAGTCGCAGAACACTGCCCCGATGCCACACGACGAGAACCTGTGGCTCGAAGACATCCACGGTGACGAACCGATGGGCTGGGTCAAGGACCAGAACGCGAAGACCATCTCCCGGTTCCAGGACGACCTGTTTGACTCCATCGCCGGAGAGATTCGGACAGCGTTGGACTCCGAGGGCAAGATCCCGATGGTGGCCAAACGTGGTGAGCACTACTTCAACTTCTGGCGTGACTCCACGAACCCCAAAGGCCTGTGGAGACGAACCACATGGGACAGCTACGTCTCAGATTCCCCCGAGTGGGAGATCCTCATCGACCTCGACGAACTCGGCGCAGCTGAGGAGACGCCTTGGGTATGGGCCGGAGCCTCGGTGCGTCGTTCGGACGATTCCCGAGCACTCGTCTCACTTTCTCCCGACGGTGGCGACGCCCACCGGGTGCGCGAATTCGACCTGGTGACCAAGACCTTCGTCGACGGCGGATTCGACCTGCCCTCGGCGAAGACTCGCTTCGCGTGGTTGGACGATGACACGCTCATCGTCGCCACCGATACCGGCGAAGACTCACTGACCACATCGTCCTATCCGCGCCAGGCACGTGTCCTCACACGCGGACAGGCCATCTCCGATGCCCCGATCGTGGCCGAAGTGCCCCGCGAGCATGTCGCCATCTTCGTGGGCAGCGATGTGGGAGCGGCAGCAGCCGATGCCACCGACAGAGCGTTCGCCATCGATGCCATCGACTTCTTCAATACGCAGCTCAGCTTCATCGACCTCGACGCAGTCACCGATGAGTCGGGGTCCGTCTCAACCGTCGCCTCGGCGTGGGAGAACAGCTGGACCGTCGTCGAGGTGCCGACCGATGTGGAAGTCGGGTTCGAAAGGGACAACGTCCTCTTCCGTCCCCAATCTGAGTGGATTCACGAGGATTACTCGGTCCCGGCCGGAGGTCTGGCCGTCGCTGACATCGCCGAGGTGAAGGCCAGAACAATCACACCGACCGTCATCTTCACCCCGGATGAGCACACGGCCCTGCAGTCATGGACGTGGACACGGGACTACCTGATCCTCGAACTGCTGACCGATGTGCAGTCACAACTGAGCGTTCTTGACCCGAACGACGAATTCTCGTCGTCCTCCCTGCCAGGAGTCCCCGCCAATCACATGGTCGGGTTGGGAGCCGTCGACAAGCATGATGACGCGAGCGCCAACGACTATTGGCTGGTGAGCACGGGGTTTCTGACTCCATCGACCCTGTCGTACGGGAGCCTGGAATCGTCGAAAGGCGACAGTGAGCCCGTCGTCATCAAGTCGGCACCAGCACTCTTCCCCAGCGATGGATTCAGCGTGGAACAGCACTTCGCCACCAGCGAGGACGGGACGAAGATCCCCTACTTCCAGATCGCCGACAGCACGCTGGTCCTCGATGGGAGCAATCCGACCCTCCTGGACGGTTACGGCGGTTTCGAAGTCAGCCGGACTCCCGTGTACTCCCCGGTGATGGGCATCGGCTGGTTGGGTCGCACGACGGCTGAAACCCGAAAAGTTCCCGCCGATCGACAGGCCGATGAGACTGCCGAGGCACCGATTCCCGTAGGACGTCGCGGGGTCTATGTTCTCGCCAACATCCGCGGCGGTGGAGAATACGGGCCACGGTGGCACACCTCGGCGATGCGGGAGAACCGGATGCGAGCCTATGAGGACTATGCTGCCGTTGCCCGGGACCTGATCACACGTGGGGTGACGAGCCCGTCGAAACTGGCCTGCGCCGGCGGATCGAACGGTGGGCTGCTGGTGGGGAACATGCTCACGCAGCACCCCGAGCTCTTCGGCGCGATCTCGTGCGGAGTGCCTCTTCTGGACATGCGCCGCTACACCAGACTCAGCGCAGGCTATTCGTGGAAGGCCGAATACGGCGACCCAGATGTGGCCGAGGACTGGGAGTTCATCCAGAAATTCTCGCCCTATCACCTGCTCGAAGACGGCACAGACTATCCGCCCGTGCTGTTCTGGACGGCAACCTCTGATGATCGTGTCGGACCAGTGCAGGCACGCAAGATGGCTGCTCGAATGCAGAACCGCGGCATTGACGATGTGTGGTTCTTCGAAGATACGGAAGGCGGACACTCCGCAGCCTCGGACAACAAGCAGGCAGCCTTCACTCGTGCACTGAGCTACCGGTTCCTGTGGAACTCGCTGACCGGCGAGTGAGCAAGTTCACAGCCTCGGTGAGGGCCCCGAGAGTAGGTTTGGAAACATGAAGAACGATATGCACGAACCCGAGCGTTTTCACGCCGAATACAAGGTCATCGGCGGGAAGCTTGTGGTCGCCGATGTGGAGACCGACGGGAAGCACATCACCGAGGTCAAGATCTCCGGTGACTTCTTCCTCGAACCCGAAGAGGCCTATTTCGACCTCGCCCCCGCTCTTGTGGGCGCCAGCGTCATCGCCGACAACGCGAATCTGCGGCAGCGCCTCGATGCGGCACTCGCCGGGTACGGCTCTGAACTGGCGATGCACGGATTCTCCACCTCGGACATCGCCACCGTCGTTCGTCGTGCTCTGGGGTCGGCGGCGAACTTCACCGACTTCGACTGGCAGGTCATCCGCGGCCAGGTGCTGCCCACACAGGTCAATGTCGCACTAGACCAAGTTCTGCTGGAGGAGGTGGCGGCGGGACGTCGGAAACCGACGCTGCGATTCTGGGAGTGGGACGACACCGCGACGGTCATCGGAGCCTTCCAGTCCTATGTCAACGAACTCCGTCCGGAAGGTGTCGAGAAGTACGGCGTGCAAGTTGTGCGTCGCATCTCCGGCGGGGGAGCGATGTTCATGGAAGGCGGGAACTGCATCACCTATTCGATGTTCGTGCCGCCCTCGCTGGTCGCCGGCCTCGATTACGAGGAGTCATATGTCTTCCTCGACCAATGGGTGCTGGCAGCGCTGAAGAGCCTCGGCGTCGAAGCCTTCTACAAACCGATCAACGACATCTCCTCGACCGGAGGCAAGATCGGCGGAGCGGCACAGAAGAGACTGCGCGATGGCACTCTGCTCCATCACGCGACGATGAGCTACGACATCGACGCCGACAAGATGGTCGAAGTCCTGCGCATCGGTGAGGCGAAGATCTCTGACAAGGGAGTCTCGAGTGCCAAGAAGCGCGTCGACCCCCTCCGCAGCCAGACCGGTGAAGCCCGCAAAGACATCATCGACGTCATGGCCAACACCTTCGCCGACCGTTATGGGGCAAGCTTCGACACCTTCACCGCCGACGAACTGGAAAAGGCTCAGGCCTTGGTTGACGAGAAGTTCGGCACCGAGAAGTGGACACACCGGGTGCCGTGAGTATGTCCCCAGACGATCAAGGCACCTGGTGGCAGGCTCAAGCTCTGGCCCTGGCCGCGGAAGCACAACGCCTGGAGCGACGGCAGGGAACCGCACTCATCATCGTCTCGGCCGTGTTCGTGGCGGTCTCGATGCTATGTATGTTCATCGGCACTCTCCGCCTGATCGGCCTGGTATGTCTGGTCTTCTTCGGTGCCTGTCTATTCGCTGGCATCCTGATGCGCAGGGGTCCCAATTCCCGGACCACCTTCGTGCTCACACTGTGGGTGGCGCTGCTGATGGGGCTCGGGATGGGACTGCTGTTCATCTTCACACTCTTATCAGCCCTGACCTATGGGGCGAGCGGTAACCAGATCGTGGTGCTCGTCGTCGCAGCAATCGGCTTCCTGTTCCTCGGAGTCGGCGCCGTCGTGGCATTGGTGAAGGCTGGCCGAACGGGGCGGAAAGCCCGAGACCAATGGCAGAACAGACGACCTCACGTGCCCACCGGACGATGAAGGATGATGCTCTGAAACCGTCGACGATCGTCGCTCTCGGCGGTGGCGGGTTCTCGATGTCGGAGTCCGGGACATCAGCGATCGATGACTACCTGCTTCAGCTGGCTGACACTGTGCACAGCAGACGCACTGTGCACAGCAGACGCAGCACAGAAGTCAACCGCCGCCGAGGTGGTGGCGAGCTCCCTCGCGTGTGCTTCGTCCCGACGGCATCGGGAGACAATCCCGATTACATCCACCGATTCGAGGCCGCGTTCGCCGGACTGGCCGAAACATCCGTGCTCTCGTTGTTCGGACAGAGCCCCTGGGGCTACCAGGACCCGAAGCTGCTTCTGAATATGGACCTCATCTACGTCGGTGGTGGATCAACCGCCAACCTGCTGACGCTGTGGCGTGACCACGGAGTCGATGACCTCATGGCGCTCGCCGCTTCGCGGGGCACCATCCTGGCCGGAATCATTGCCGGTGCCAACTGCTGGTTCGAGGCCTCGTCGACAGATTCGTTCGGGCCCCTGGCTCCGCTGAACGACGGCTTCGGACTCATCCCCGGAAGCGCCTGTCCGCACTATCACGGTGAACCCGGTCGGGTCGAGACCTTCCGAACATGGATCGAGGCCGGCCAGCTTCCGGGACCCGGACTTGCCATCGATGACCATGCTGGCGTCGTCTTCGAGAACTTCAGAGCCACCTCGGTGATTGCGGAGAAATCCGAGGCACACGCCTACGTCGTTGACGGCCGAGGCGAAACACGACTCGACGCCGGTGGCGACAGCGGCGTCGACAGCGATCCTGTGACCGGCCCCGACACCCACGCCGGCACTGTCCCCAGGCAGGTGCTGCGATGAACGACGAGCAGCTGCGGGAGGCACTCGCCTTTGCCCAGCGGCAGCAGCGCGGCGCCGCATACCCTTCCCCGGTCGGCGCCGCGTACCCTTCCTCGGCGGCGGAGCGGCCCTCCTGAGCGTTCACTTTTTCACGCGCGTTCGAGGTATCTGGAAACATTCGGCACGGACCGTCGGACCACCTCGGCGATCTGGTCTGTAGGATTGGGAATCAATCAAGCCATACCCTGCACAAGGAGAGCCATGCGCCAGGTCGAACCGTCCGTAGAACTGCTCGCAAAACCCAGCATCGACTGGGAATCGATGAGGACATACCTCGACGAGGTGGGCGGAACTACCTGGGCGGATCGTGTCGAAGAGGCCGAGTCCCCGGACGCTGAGGACATCGTGGAGTTCTCCGGACGCATGTGCTACCGCTCATGGGAGCCGGGACTGAACCCGAACGTGTCCCGCGTGCGCACGGATTCGGCCCAGTACCTGGGCAATGTCATCAAATCCCACCACGGTTCGGTGCTCGAACACGCGAACTTCACCTTCGTGCTGCACAACGTCTCGCGAGTGCTCACCCACGAACTGATCCGCCACCGTGCAGGATCGGCGTTCTCACAGGAATCCCTGCGCTACGTCCGCCTGGCCGACATTCCGTTCTGGTTCCCTGAATGGGCACGTGAGGACTCGGAACTCATGGAACGCTCCCTCAAGGTCCTCGACACGCTCGAAGAGCACCAGAAGTGGATGACCGAGCACTTCGAACTCGACGAAGCCAGCACCAAGTTCTCCCATAAGAAGCACATGACTTCCTTCATGCGTCGCTTCGCTCCCGAGGGTCTGGCTACTGGCATCGTCTACACCGCCAACCTCCGCTCCCTGCGTCACGTCATCGAGATGCGCACCGCCAAGGGCGCTGAGGAAGAGATCCGACTGGTGTTCAACAAGATCGGTGAGGCCATGCTCGAAGAGGCCCCAGCAGTATTCTCCGACTACGAAGTCGTCGACGGGGAATGGATCCCCGGAACCCGAAAGGCATGACATGGCAGACATCTACAAGGCCGAACTCAACCCCGGAAAACTCGACGTCATCTCTGCCTGGCTGACTAAGCAGGCGTGGGCAGCCGAGGCCGACGTGGCTCCGGACTCGCTGCAGAAGGTCACTTCCTACCGGTTAGATGATCCGGAAGGCAAGGTTGGAGCCGAGATCCACATCGTCGCCGCCGGTGACCGTGTCTTCCAGGTGCCCCTGACCTACCGCGGCGCAGAGTTGGCAGGTGCCGACAAGCACCTGATCGCCACCATAGAACATTCCATCCTCGGCAAGCGCTGGGTCTACGCCGGGATGGGCGATCCTCTATTCCGGCAGCGACTGGACCACACGATCGCCACCGCTGGAACATCTGCGAAGCAGTACCGCGTCGACGATGAGGGCAACAGGATCGAAGAGATCACCGATGTGGCTCATGCCTGGGGCACGGGTCCGCTGGCCGGTGCCGAAGACGTGCAGGTGCTGTATGAGCTCAACCTCGACTCTCCGGCTGAGGGATCTGACGCGGGACTGCTCTTGGGCCGCTGGTCGGGTCAGGAGTCCGCGGTCGTCCTCGCCGTCATGGTGTGACGGGCTGATGCGCCGATGAGTCAGGACTGCCTGTTCTGCGGGATCGTCGCAGGTGACGTGCCGAGCGCGAAGGTCGCTGAGACGGATACGACCTTTGCGTTCATGGACATCCAGCCGGGCTCCGACGGGCATCTGCTCGTCGTCCCGAAAAGTCACAGCACCGATCTGCGCGACATCCCGCCCGCTGACCTCGCCGATGTGGCGATCGAATCGCAGCGCATCGCGAAGCAGGTCTTCGACGTGTGGGGCGCCGATGGAGTCAACCTGCTCAACTGCTGCGGCAAGGACGCCTGGCAGTCGGTCTTCCACTTCCATATGCACGTCATCCCGCGCTACCGCGACAAGGGCAAGGACCGGCTCAGGCTGCCGTTCGCACCCGGTGTCCGCGGTGACGCCGAGATCATCGAGGACCTGGCGGCGTCGATGAGGTCGGCGCTGGAGGATCGCTGAGCCAACTCAGCGACCCGATTTCACCGCTTGAGGTCGATGATCGTCATCCCCGAACCGGTGTTCGAGCCCAGAGCCTCCATGGCTGCTCGCGCGTCCTCGAGTCCGATGACGCTCGTGACCAGATCCTGCGGGCGCAACTTGCCGTCGACGACGAGGTCCAGCATCTCCGGGTATTCGGCCGCGGCCATCCCGTGGGAACCCAGCACGCTGAGCTCGAGACCGATGACACGTCCCACGTCGACGACAGGAGGCGCGGCCAACAGTCCGATCTGCACGTGCCGACCCAAGGGTGCCAGCGAAGCGATCGCGGCAGTGATCGTGTCCTCACGGCCGAGGGCATCCACGCTCACCGCCACACCATCGGGGCATTGATCCGAGAACTGCGCGATCACCTCGGCGGACAGTTCGTCCGGGTTCTTACCGGTGGCGTTGACCGTGTGGCCGGCTCCATGCTCACGCGCCCGGTCAAGCGCAGCATCGCTGACATCGATCGCGATGACCTTCGCGCCGATGGCCTGGGCGATCATGATCGCCGACAGCCCGACTCCGCCGCAGCCGAAGACGGCAACCGTCTCACCCTCGTGAAGGTTCGCCCGCACACGCAGTCCGTGGAAGGCTGTGGCGAATCGGCAACCGAGTCCCACCATCGCCGAGGCAGGGAGATCGTCCGGAACAGCGATGAGGTTGGCATCGGCGTTGTGGATGACCACCTGATCCGCCCAGGAGCCGAAGTGGGTGAACCCGGGCTGAGTCTGATCGGGACACACCTGTGCGTTGCCGCTCAAGCACCACCGGCAGCGACCGCAGCCGCACACGAATGGCACGGTCACACGCTGGCCGGTGTGGAATTTCGTGACTTGGGGCCCCTCCGAGGCGATGCGTCCGACCAGCTCGTGCCCGGGCACGTGGGGCAGTGTGATCGTCGAATCGTGGCCTGACCAGGCGTGATGGTCGCTGCGGCACACTCCGGTGGCTTCGACGTCGATGACGACACCAGAACTGGGGGTGGAGGGAGGCTCGATGTCTCTCAACTGAGGGAGGACAGAGAATTCTTCATAGACGATTGCGCGCACACGCCGATCCTATGCAGAGGCGTTCCTGCTGCACAGCGCGGTCCACACTGTGTGCTGGCCGGCGAACTCTACCGGGCGTGGATTCCCACGTGGCTCAGAGCGTCGAGCAGTCGCTGCCGCAGAGCCTGCGCACGTTCGGAGAAGGCCTTCTGCCGGTCCATATACTCGGCCTTGCCCGCGGCGGTTTCGATGGCGACGACACCGTAGCCCCAGCCACGCAGATCGTAGGGCGAGGCCTCCATATCGAGGGTGCGGATGTCGAGCGCCAGATCGAAGCAGTCGACGACGAGGTCGGAGGGGGCGATGGGGCCGATCTTCATCGCCCATTTGTACAGGTCCATTCCCGCGTGCAGACAGCCGGGCTGCTCGTTGGCCACCATGGACTCGCGGGTGGGCTGAAGGGTGTTGCGGGGCCGGGCGGGTTCGGTGAAGAAGCGGAACGCGTCGTGGTGCGAGCACTGGATCCGGTGGCTCTCGACGACGGCATCGGTGGCCTCATGGCTCAGGCGCAGCGGCACCTGCTGGTGGCGGCGCTGTTCTTCGCTGAGCTTGTAGACCATTGCCCATTCGTGGATGCCGAAGCACCCGAAGTTCGCCTCACGATGGAGGGTCGACTGGAGCAGGGAGGCGATGAACTTCGCCCCATCGCCCCGGTCTTCGCGCCAGGCTTCGACATCGACCTCGGCGACCGTGCCGGCGGGGTTCGTTTGGTACCAGCGACGGTCGAAATAGGACTGATCGGCTTCAGCGGCCAGTTCGAGCCGCACCCCGGGGCCGGGGTTCCATTTGGCCAGCTGACCCGCTTTGAACGGATAGTAGGTGAACAGGAAGTCCTCGACCGGGTGCTTCTCGCCCTTGAGACGGCGGGCGAGGTGCGCATCGGTCCTCTCTGCGATCCGCGTTGCGTGATGATCACGCAGGCCGCGCCACCTGGACGCGCTGATCGCAGCACCGGCGGTTCCTGCAGCACCATCGGCAGTACCTCCGGCAGCACCATTGGCAGCACCGAGTAAGTCGGTGCTGTCGGCTGTCAGCGAGGCGGTGGAGGTCACCCCTTCATTGTCCCAGACCGCTTGGTCCCGCGCAGCGGGGGTGCCGTCAGCGGATCCTCCGGCCATGAATGCTTCGGATACCGGCCGCGGTTCTCCGCTCTGACGTGGGAATACGCATTTGCCCAGAAGGAAGCTAGATCGCTGGTGACCGCCAACGGGCGGCGGGCGGGGGACAGCAGGTGGACCACCACGGGCACCCGGCCCTCACACACGCTCGGAGCCGTCTGCCAACCGAAGCACTCCTGGAGCCTGACCGCGAGCACCGGCCCCTGCTCGGACTCGGAATCCGTATCCACCAGGTCGGGATCGGGGTAGTCGAGGCGGATCCGTGAACCGCTGGGCACCTCGATGCTCACTGGCACCAACTCCTCGAGGCGAGCCGCCTGCGGCCAGGGCAGGAGTGTGCGCAGCGCCGACACCAGATCGACCTTGCCCGGGTCCGCTCCACGTGCGATCCGATCCAGGGCTGCCGGGCACCAGTCGATCAGGGTTTGGGACAGCCGCGACCAGCGCACGTCCGGCCACGGAAACCCATAGACGGCATGCAGCAGCCCCAACCGTGACCGCAGCTCTTCGAATGCCTCGCTGGGTCGCAGAATCTCGCGGGCCCCGCGCTGGCGCACAGACGCTGCGATCGCCGACCGAGCCAGATCAGGACTCGCCTTGATCGGCGTGGCAGTGAGTTCGATGCCGCCGAGGCGGGTCCGGCGCACCGCGCGCACCTTCCCCTGATCGAAGGTCGCAGTCTCCTCGGTCGCCATCAGTCCGGCGCCTGCAAGTTCAGCGGTGTCCTCGTCGATGACCACAGCGGCCCTGATCACGGCGCGACCGCCCGAGAGCCCGACATCGGAGATCGCCAACCACGGGCTGCCCTGCAGAGACGAGTTCCGGGGCAGGGACGCCGCCGTGCCGGATGCCAGCAGATACTCGGAAGCAGAGGAACTGCGCAGCCGTCCGATCTGCAGCGGGTGGGCAAGCGCCACCACGAGCCCCAGATCATCGGGGCGCAGAGAACCACCTCGAATTGAGCTGTGGCCTTGCGCTTGGTGGACTGCTGCCTCGCGTGCGGCTGTGTCGTGCCCGGCAGCGTCGCGTGCGGCAGAGTCTCGTGGAGCAGCGCCAGGCGGATCCGAGAACTCCGCGGCCAGGCCCGCGAAACGCTTCACATCTTGGGTGAACCGCCGGTCCTTGCTGCGCCGCAGCTCGCGCAGGGTGGCCACAAGATCGGCGCCAGGAGCACGGTGC
The DNA here is from genome assembly GCF_021532275.1 of Brevibacterium sp. UCMA 11754. Classification (GTDB taxonomy): domain Bacteria; phylum Actinomycetota; class Actinomycetes; order Actinomycetales; family Brevibacteriaceae; genus Brevibacterium. The sequence continues at coordinate 330,326 of NZ_JACBOT010000024.1, read as the reverse complement.
TCGGATTCGATCACAGCGATCGCCTCGGCTGCCGCGGTCGGGGACAGCATTGCGGCTCCGTCGAAGAGACCTCGCGCCGACCACACGGAGGCAGGAATCCGGGCGATGGCCCGCCCCAGCTCCGTCACGGTGACAGCGGCGTCCTCGAGCGCCCCAGACTCGGCGCTCGCCCTGTCCTCACTGCCCGCCGCTTCCCCGGATTCTGCCGTCTCCCCGGATTCTGCGACCTCGATCGCGCCGAGGGCCACGAGATTCTCTATGGCCAGGCGGTGCGGGCCCTCTGGCATCGGATCCGGCAGCAGGTCCGTGTCGCCGCCCCACACGGCGAGGGTCAGCACCGCAGAGGTGAGATCTGAGGTCGCAATCTCCGCAGGCGTGTGCTCGGGCAGACTCGCCCAATCCGGTTCGGACAGGCAGCGATAGACCGTGCCCGGGCCCAGCCGTGAGGCACGACCACCACGCTGAGTTCCCGAGGCCTTGGACTCACGGGTAGTGACCAGCCCCGACATTCCACGACGAGTGTCCAACCGCGGTCCTCTGGCCAGCCCCGAGTCGACGACGATGCTCACTCCGGGAACCGTCAGAGCCGACTCCGCGACCGAGGTCGACACGATCACGCGACGGTGGCCAGCCTCGGCGGGATGTGGGCGCAGGATCGCATCCTGGTCCTTGGCCGGAGTGCGACCGAGCAGAGTGTGGACTTGTGTTCCCGCGCCGGTGTGAAGCGACCGGGTGATCCGTGACGCGATCTCCTCGACTTCCCGGGCGCCGGGGGCGAACACGAGCACGTCGCCACGCTCGTGCCGAGACAGGGCATCGACGGTCGTTCGCGCCACGTGATCGAGGAAGTCCCAGGTCACCCCGCGTGCCTCCAGAGGTCGCTGCTTCGCCGGTGCCCATCTGACGTCGAGGGGATGGACCTCGGCGGCGACCGAGAGCAGCACGGCAGGCTCCCCACCGCTGTCGGAGGAGATCCCGTCAGAGAAGTCTCCGACAGTGCTGTCTCCGGAGCCCAAGCGTCTCGCCCACATCCTGGCGTCAAGGGTGGCCGACATGACGACGAGACCAAGGTCCTCACGCAGATCGATGAGCTCTCGGCACAGCGCGAACGTCAGATCGGTGTCCAGCTGCCGTTCGTGCACTTCATCGAGGATGACCGCTGAGACTCCTGCCAACTCGGGATCGCGCAGAAGCCTGCTCAGCAGCACTCCCGTGGTCACGAACTCGATCCTCGTGCGCGCCGAGGTCCGCGATTCGCCGCGAACCGTGAACCCGATGTCCTCGCCGAGGCGGGTCCCCGTCAGCGTCGCCAGTCGCCTGGCCGCTGCTCGAGCCGCCATGCGCCTTGGCTGAGTGACGATGATGCGCCCCAGGTCAGCGGGTGAATCAGCGGGCACTGTCAGGCTTCTGGTCAGATGCTCGGCGATGAGCGGCGGCACCAAGGTGGTCTTGCCGGTTCCGGGCGGGGCCTCGACGACCAGACGGGGGAAGGTACCGACAGAGGAGTGCGCCAACTGGTCGATGAGCGCAGCAGCGGGCAGGCCCGCAGAGATGGTCTGCAGGTCGAGGCGTCGAGAATCGGGCATGTCCCCAGTGTCTCAGCCGAAAGCCGGAAAGCCCGTGTGCCAGGCACTCAAGCGACTGACTAGACTGGGGCACATGCGTATTGCCAGATTTGTGCACCAGGATGAACCCAAATACGGAGTCGTCGAAGGCGACGTGCCGCAGATTGAGGACGGCACGTGGGACACGTCCGGCCTCAGCCTCGCCGTTCTCGACCAGGACCCGTTCTTCGCTCCGGCCCAGTCGACGGGGGAGCGGCTGAAGTTCGACGATGTTCGTCTGCTCAGCCCGATCCTGCCGCGGTCGAAGGTCATCGGCGTCGGCCGCAACTTCGCCGACCATGCCGCCGAGCTCGGCAATGAGGTGCCCGTCAGCCCGCTGACCTTCTTCAAGCCCAACACCTCGGTCATCGGACCCGGAGACCCGATCCGTCTGCCCGCCATCAGCGAATACGTGTCCTACGAAGCAGAGCTGGCCGTCATCATCGGTCGCGTCGCCAAAGGCGTGAAGGCAGAGAACGCCTTCGACTACGTCCTCGGCTACACCGCGAGCAACGATGTCACACTGCGGGACATCCAGAAGTCGGACAATCAGTGGACCCGGGCGAAGGGCTTCGACACCTCGAGCCCACTTGGACCATGGATCGAAACCGAACTCGACGTCGATGACCTCTCCATCCGGTCCTGGGTCGACGGGGATCTGAAGCAGGACGGCACAACCGCCGACTTCATCTTCGATATCCCGACGATCATCGAGCACCTGTCCGAAACGATCACCTTGCTGCCCGGAGACGTCCTCCTCACCGGCACTCCCGCCGGTGTGGGTCAGATCGTCGCCGGAAACCGTGTCGATATCGCGATCGACGGTCTCGGAGTCCTCACCAACATGGTCATGGACGCCTGAGACCAGCACACATCACCAGCTCAAGCCCCACCACGCAGCAGCCCCACAACTCGCAGCACCAGAGACCGAAGGATCACAGTGAGCGTCAAAGTTCGTTTCTGCCCATCACCCACCGGCACCCCGCACGTCGGTATGGTCCGCACCGCCCTGTTCAACTGGGCGTATGCGAAGCACACCGGCGGAAAGTTCGTCTTCCGCATCGAGGACACCGACGCCGCCCGTGACACCGAGGAGAGCTTCGGCCAGGTCCTCGAGGCCATGAAGTGGCTCGGCCTCGACTGGGATGAAGGCATCGACGTCGGCGGACCCGACGGACCCTACCGCCAGTCCCAGCGCGGCGACATCTACGCCGGCGTGATCGAGAAGCTCAAGGCCGCCGGACACATCTATCAGTCCTACTCGACCAACGAAGAGGTCGAAGCCAGGCACAAGGCCGCAGGCCGCGACCCCAAGCTCGGCTACGACGGCTACGACCGGGACCTCACCGCCGAGCAGATCGCCGGCTTCAAGGCCGAAGGCCGCGAACCCGTCTGGCGTGTGCGCATGCCGGCCGAGGACGTCACCTTCACCGACCTGGTGCGCGGAGAGATCACCTTCCGTGCAGGCACCATTCCCGACTACGTCGTCGTCCGAGCGAACGGCCAGCCGCTGTACACCCTGGTCAACCCCGTCGACGACGCCCTCATGGGCATCACCCATGTGCTGCGCGGTGAGGACCTGCTGTCCTCGACCCCACGTCAGGTCGTGCTCTACGAAGCGCTCAAGGACATCGGCGTCGCCGAGGCGACCCCCGAGTTCGGTCACCTGCCCTACGTGATGGGCGATGGCAACAAGAAACTGTCCAAGCGCGATCCGGAATCCAATCTGTTCCTCCACCGCGACAACGGTTTCATCCCCGAAGGCATCATCAACTACCTGGCCCTGCTCGGCTGGTCGATCGGACCCGACCGAGACGTCTTCAGCGTCAAGGAATTCGTTGAGGCCTTCGACATCCACGATGTTCTGCCCAACCCTGCCCGTTTCGATGTGAAGAAGGCGACGTCGATCAACGCCGACCACATCCGGCTCCTCGACGTCAGCGACTTCCGTGACCGTCTGGTGCCCTATCTCCAGGCCGCCGAGGTGCTCCCGGAGAAGCCATCGGAGGCTCAGCTGGAGATCCTCAGCCAGGCGGCTCCGCTTGTGCAGACGAGGATGAACCTCCTCGGCGAAGCACCTGACCTGCTGGCATTCCTGTTCACTCCCGATTCCGAGCTGACCATGGCCGAGGACGGTCTGAAGACCCTGAAGGATTCGGCTCCCGAGGTGCTCGCCGCCTCGATCGAGGTCCTCGAAGGAGTCGAGGACTGGACGACGGACACGCTGCACGAAACGCTTCAGGTCAAACTGGTCACCGAGATGGAGATCAAGCCTCGACTGGCCTTCGGCCCGCTGCGCGTGGCCGTGTCCGGACGCAAGGTCTCACCACCTCTGTTCGAGTCCATGGAGATCCTCGGCAAGGACTCGTCACTGACTCGCCTGCGGGCGCTGGCAGCCCAGCTGTGACGATGCTCAATCAGGCGGCCTGGACGCGTGGGGGACTGCACCTGAAGGACGTGACCTTCGAAGCCCCGCTCGACCACTTCGGTGGGGGAGCGGGACTGTCCGCGGCCGCCTCGGCGCACATCGAGGTCTTCGCCCGGATCACCGCGACCGAGGCGGACAGCACCAAGCCGTACCTCGTGTTTCTGCAGGGCGGTCCGGGTGTCGAAGCACCCAGGCCCACCACCCCCGTCGGCGAGTCCACCTGGTTGGCGCGAGCACTCGAGGACTTCCAAGTCGTCATGCTCGACCAGCGCGGAACCGGGAGATCGAGCCCCATCGGCTCCGTGGGCGGACGCATCACCGGTCTCGACGGGCTCGGCGAGGCTCCCGCAGACATCGCTGCGGCGCTGAGCCACTACCGTGCCGATTCGATCGTCGAGGACGCTGAGATCCTGCGCCGCGGGCTGGGAGTCGACTCCTGGTCGCTGCTGGGCCAGTCGTTCGGAGGATTCACCGCCCTGCGGTATGTCTCCGCGCATTCGGAAACGCTGAACGAGGTCTACTTCACCGGCGGACTGCCGGCGATCGGCACCGACCCCGCCACCGTGTACGCCACGACGTGGGAAGGCATGAAGCGGAAGTCGGAGCAGTTCTACCGAGCATTCCCCGGTGACCGCGACAAGCTCGCCCGGATCATCGACCTCGCCGAGGCGGATGGGGGCATCGCACTGCCCGGCGGAGCGCGCGCCACGACGGAACGCATCCGGCTCCTCGGGCACTTCCTCGGAGCCTCCGACGGACCCGAGAAGCTGCACTACCTGCTGGACCTGGACCCCGCCTCGGCGGCATTCCGTCATGATCTGGCTGCCGCACTGCCGTTCTCGGGAAGAAATCCGCTCTACGCCGTGGTCCACGAGTCCTGCTGGGCCGACGGTGCGGTCACCAACTGGGCAGCTCGGCGGGCAATGCCTGCGGACGTCGAAGCCGATCCGACCCTTTTGGCCGGCGAGCACGCCGGGCCCGAGTCACTTGCCGAGGATCCGGAGCTTGCCCCCTTCGCCGAGGTGGCCCAGCTCGTGGCACAGCACGAATGGCCCAGGCTCTACGACGTTGATGCGCTGCGGTCCTCAAACGTGCGCGGAGGCGCAGCAGTGTACTTCGAGGATGCCTACATTCCTCCGGAGTACTCACTGGCCACAGCGGACCTCCTCGACGGAGTGAAGCCATGGGTGACGAACGAGTACGAGCACAACGGACTGCGTGCCGACGGATACCGGGTGCTCGATCGCCTCATCTCCCTGGCGCGGGAGTGAATTCGTTCGTGTAGGTGGCACATCGTTCGAGCCAGAGGCAAATCGTTCTCGCGGGAAGTGGTGTTAAGAAGGTCACACCGAAAATGAGCCCCGATGATTTGGAGTCGAGCGGGGGGTTTGTGTAGAGTTATATCTCGTTGCTCAGGGAAATTCCTCCGGGGATGAGCCTGAATGACATTGGGGTATGGTGTAATTGGCAGCACGAGTGTTTCTGGTACATTTAGTCTAGGTTCAAGTCCTGGTACCCCAGCGAACAGCATCGGGAGTATGACTCTGAGCTGTTTATTGGCCCCCGTCGTCTAGTGGCCTAGGACGCTGCCCTCTCAAGGCGGAAACGGCAGTTCGAACCTGCTCGGGGGTACGGTTGAGTCCCGCATCGAGGAATCGGTGTGGGGCTCGCTCTAATTCACGGTCATTCTTCTGCAACGGTTATGTTTGCAGATGCGCGAGCCCCATTGAGCGTCGCCGGTCCGGATGTCTCTGAAGCAGCTCGCTCTGAGTCACAGAGCCCGGCTTCGAAGCCGATCACTGCAACTCAGAGCAAGTGAGCTCAGAGCGAATGCACTCAGAGAGAACGCTGAGGCGATTCAGCGTCCGAGGGAGTCCGCGATCCTCTTCGTGTTCTCCGCCGTCTTGACGTTGGCCACGATGAGCTCGAGGGCCAATCGGACGAAGATCACCCAGAGGGCGGGGATGATCCAGCCGAAGATGATCGCCAGCAGCAGCGGCCACGGACTGAAGCTCGGGCCATCGCTCAGATAGCTGGTCGCCGCTCCTGCTGCCGCACCCGTGACGATTCCGCCGATGATCGATCCCAACCAGGACAATGCAGCCACAACGATGGCGATGATGTAGATGAATCCCGCCCATCGCACGGCGATGAGATTATCGAAGCGGAAGTCGAAGAGCGACTTGAAGAAACCGCCGCTTCCGCCAGGCTTCTGCTGCGCTGCCTGCTGCTGGAAATTACCCACCGGGGCGTGCTGGGAGCCGGCGTAATTTCCTTGGTTGTATGCGGCGTAGTCAGCATCCTGATAGTACTGACCCTGCTGGGCTGGCTGCCCGTATTGACCGTACTGATTCTGTGGGTCGTACTGGCCGCCTTGGTCGTATTGATCCTGAGGCGTGTACTGGCCGCCTTGGCCAAATTGCTGCTGCTGACCGAACTGGCTCTGCTGGCTGCTGTACTGCTCGCTCTGACCGAACTGATCTACCTGGTTGTACTGCTCGCTCTGACTGAACTGTGAGCCTTGGCCATACTGGGCAGTGCCAGCAAGAGACTGGGGGTCATCTGGCTGTTCGCCGACAGCGGGCTCGTGAACAGTGGGCTCGTGAGCCGTCTGTTCCCCGGCCGCGGGTTCCTGCGGCTGGTTGAGGTCAGGATCAGGCTGATCGCCCGGGATGTTCTGATTGTTCTCTGCATCCGAACCGGAGTACGGGTTCTGTGGTGTCGACATAATCTTCCTTCGCACGAGTTGAAGCCGATAGTCGCAACTTATCAGTGCAAGCTGACTTTGCAGCCAGAACTCTTAACGTAAGGAGATGGTCCATTCCACGCTGAGTTCGCTTTGCGCTTCTATGACATCGAAGTCCGAACCTGAGGCGAAGGCGTTAGGTGGACACGTCATCGGTTCGATGGCGATGGCGCTGCGGCGAAGCGGCTGGTCGAGCTCGTCTCCGGTGCACAACTGCCAGGCCCGGAAGCTCTCATCCATTCCGATGGTGACCGTCCTGTCGTCGGCTCCTCTCAACCTCACTCGTGACCACCCGTCTTCACCGCGCTGCGGGGTGCCGAAGGCGTCATCGAGGATCGCCGGGCCAAGGGTGCGCAGAGCGCGGAAGTCTTTGCAGAGGAGGCAGGATGCTTCTTCGGGCCCGTGATCGGCGGGAATGTACGATCCGGTGTCGAAATGCCTGATCGTCTGGGGGATGAGTCTGTCATCGGTCTCGAACCAGGTCTCTGCCGGAATGAGGAGCTGTGCCCGATCAACTCGTTGTGCGCCTGGGTGGATCCAGGGATGAAAGCCGAAACCGAAGGGAGCGGGCTCCTGCCCGATGTTTCGCGCGAGAGCCAAGACCTGGAGCTCGCCGCTGCCCTCGCAGTCATTCGCACATTCGTCCTCGTCTTCACGCGCGACGAGGGTGTAGGTCACCTCAAGGGACAATTCAAAGGGATACCCCGGCGGGCCGGAGATGTCCGTTTCGAGCCGCACCGAGGCGTTGTTGCGTTCACTCACCTTCCAGTCGGTCTCGGCCACAAGACCATGCAGAGACGTTCCGCGTGAGGCCTCGGTGATGGGCAGCTGGTGGGAGCGGCCGTTGAAGTCATAGCGTCCATCGGCGATTCGGTTCGGCCACGGTGCCAGGACGGCGCCATCGAAGGCGGACATCTGGACGACGACGGGACGATCCCCGACGGTGTAGTCGAGCAGAGCTGCTCCGCTTGTGGAGACGACCGCGCTGTCGTCGCCCAGGGCGAGCTCGATGAGATCGGTCATGCGACTCCTGAGCAGGTGGTGAGCGGATATTCCGGTGTCCCAGAATTCTACGCGAGATATGGGATCTCTCCCATGCAGATGTTAGCATTATGATCGAAAATGATCACTTTTGGGAGGTCTGATGGGTCAGTGTAGCGTTTCTCAATTCCACCGACGAGCCATTGAACTCGTAGGTGTCCGTTGAGCACACAGGTTCGTCGGAACACGCTTGCCGATGGCAGAGACATCCTGTTCTTCCAGGACGCAGATTCGACGGCGGCACCACCTGCTGAGGACCATCGCCCGGCAGAGCCGCGTCCTACCGGCGGACAGCTGCGCTTCGACCTGCTCACCGGCGAGTGGGTGGCCGTGGCCACGCATCGCCAGTCGCGGACTCATCTTCCTGCAGCCGCCGAATGTCCCCTCTGCCCCTCGGTGCCCGGACGCCCCACAGAGATCCCTGTTGCCGACTACGACGTCGTCGTCTTCGAGAACAGGTTCCCTTCGCTGGGGCCATCACTCGGAGCGGTGCCTGCCGATCCGAGGCAGAAATTCGCCGAGGCGGCCTCCGAAGCCGCACTGACCGCCCCGGCCCATGGGCGCTGTGAGGTCGTCGTCTTCTCCTCCGAGCACAACGGATCGTTCGCCGACCTCGACCCGGCACGTGCCCGCACGGTCATCGACGCCTGGGCGAACCGGAGCAGCGAGCTCGCCGCACAAGAGGGGATCGAGCAGGTCTTCGTGTTCGAGAATCGGGGCGAGGAGATCGGTGTGACGATGAACCACCCGCACGGCCAGATCTATGCCTATCCGTTCGTCACCCCGCACACCGTGATCACCTCGGCTCGAGCGGTGCAGCACAAACGTGAGACGGGCAGGCCGCTGCTGGGCGACGTCCTCGACTTCGAACGCGGCTCGGGGGAGCGGATGATCCTTGAGTCGGCATACTTCTCTGCTTTCGTGCCCTTTGCAGCTCGGTGGCCGGTCGAAGTCCACATCGTCCCGCATCGGCAGGTGCTGGGACTCGACGAACTCGACGATGCCGAACGCGACGACCTCGCTGGCCTCTACCCCGAGGTGCTGCGAAGGATCGACAATCTCTATTCGACTCCCACCCCATACATTGCAGCGTGGCATCAGGCGCCGGTCAACTGCGCGGACCACTCGGCAGAGTGGATGCATCTCGAGATCACCAGCCCCAGACGTGCCGAGAACAAGCTGAAGTTCCTCGCTGGATCCGAAGCGGCCATGGGCGCCTTCGTCGGCGACGTCTCCGCCGAGGAGACCGCTGCACGGCTGCGTGCGGCGTCGCCTGCGCTCGAAGACGGTCGCAGATGAGCGCGGCCACCGCTCCGACGGCCCCTAGCCTGCGCCGCGAGTTCGAAGCGGTGTTCGGCTATCCGCCGGATGACTGCTTCCGTGCTCCCGGGCGCGTGAATCTCATCGGAGAACACACAGACTACAACAACGGATTCGTCCTTCCCATCGCCATTGACAGGGCAGTCCACGTGGCCATCGGCCGGCGTCCTCAGGGCCGATCGGAGCCTCATGAACACGGAACTGCGGCACCACCTCGGCGCCAGGAGAGCATCCGGATCGTCTCCGACCATCGAGACGAGTCGGGCGAGAGGCTCGCAGGCCAGTTCGCGGCCGAAGAGCTCGTACCCGGAGCTCTGCCGAGCTGGCTCAGCCACCCGGCGGGTGTTGTCGATGAGATCGCCAAGACGACGGGCACGATCGTCGGCGGCATCGACCTCTACATCGAATCGACAGTGCCCGTAGGAGCCGGTCTGTCTTCCTCCCATGCCCTCGAGGTGGCGGTCCTCATCGCCCTCGACGAGATCTTCGGGCTCGGACTCGACGATCGAGAGAAGGCGCTGCTGACCCAGCGCGCCGAGAACGACTTCGTCGGCGCTCCCACCGGAATCGTCGATCAGGCGGCCTCGATCATGACCGAGGCCGGGCATGCACTCTTCCTCGACTGTCGGGACCTTCGGACTCGACAGATCCCCTTCGATCTCGAAGCCGAAGGGCTGCGGCTGCTCGTCATTGATACCCGCGTGTCCCACTCCCACAGCGAGAGCGGATACGGCGACCGGCGGCGCACCTGCGAGGAGGCCGCCAGGATCCTCGGAACTGCGAGTCTGCGCGAACTGGATGAGAGCTTGGACCTTGGCCCGCTCAACGAGGAGCAGAAGAAGCGGGTGCGGCACGTCTTCAGTGAGAACGCCCGGGTCCGGGCCACCGTCGAACTCTTAGAGGGCGGCGGCGATGAGAGCCGCAGCATTCGCGGAATCGGCGAGCTCCTGCTTGCCTCCCACGACTCCCTCGTCCACGACTATGAGGTTTCGTGCACCGAACTCGACACCGCTGTCGCGGCCGCCATGTCGGCCGGTGCGATCGGAGCGCGGATGACCGGCGGCGGCTTCGGGGGTTCGGCGATCGCACTCGTCGACACGGCGAGTGTCGACCAGGTGGGCGAGGCCATCCGCGCGACGTTCGCCGACCACGGATTCCGCAGGCCCGACATCTTCGCAGTCAGCCCGGGAAAGGGCGCGGGCAGAATCGCCTGACCCCGCAGGAGAATGGGCCGGCCAGGCAGCGGAATCGCCTGTCCGGGCTAGGGGCGGGTATCGCCGGTCTCGGACACCTCGGTCGACTCATCGGCGATGATGCGAATCGGGCGCAGCCTGGCCCAGGCGATGAAGAAGATCGCAGCGAGGATGAGGCCGATTCCCGTCCAGAGGTTGGCATCGATTCCGCCGGTCCGCTCCGCCTCGTCGGGGGTGTAGTCGACAACCCCTGCGATGGCGAGGATGACTCCGAAGATCCCCAGCAGCACGCCGATGAAATTTCGGATGTCGAAGGCACCTGCGGTCTTGGTCAGTTCGTTGGCTTTGCTCATTGTTCTCACTTGCTCCTTCAGCCGAAGGCCACGTTGAGGATGATGACGAGGACCAGCGCGACTCCCGCAACGGGCACCGGGCGTTTCCAGATCGGGGGCTTCGGTTCATTGAGATCTTCGAAGTCGGTCTTCGGCGTCTCCGAATAGACGAGCCCTCGCAGTTCATGGGCAGGCTTCGGTGTGGTCCTGAAGGTGACGATCACCGAGAGGACGATATCGACGACGAACGCCGTGCTGGCGGCGAGGAACGCTGCGCCCTGACCGGGCAGGTCGAACACGCCGGTCTCGCTGAGGACGAATACCGCGACGGCCGAGAGGGTGCCGCCGACCAGGCCGACCCAGCCGGCGGTCGGGCTCATGCGCTTCCAGAACATACCGAGGATGAAGGTGGCGAACAGCGGTGCGTTGAAGAAGCCGAACAGAGTCTGCAGGTAGTCCATGAGGTTGGCGAAGTTGCCGGCGATGAGGGCGGTGAAGATCGCGACGATGCAGGCGCCGACCGTGGCGTAGCGGCCGACCTTGAGGTAGTAGGCGTCATCGCGGTCCTTGACCACGTACTGCTGCCACAGGTCATAGCTGAAGACGGTGTTGAACGCGGAGATGTTGGCGGCCATGCCGGCCATGAACGCGGCGAGCAGGCCGGCGATGGCCACGCCGAGGAGACCGTTGGGCAGAACCTCGCGCATGAGCAGCAGGAGCGCATCGTTGTAGGTCACTCCGGTCTGGGACTGGGCGGTCGCCTCATCGACGCTGGACGCGATCTGTTTGAACTTCGTCATCTGGGTCACGAGGACCGCCGAGATCATTCCGGGGATGATGACGATGAACGGGATGAGCATCTTCGGGAAGGCGCCGAGGATCGGAGTCAGTCGTGCGGCATTGATGCTCTTCGACGCCATGGCACGTTGGACCTCGACGAAGTTCGTCGTCCAGTAGCCGAAGGAGAGCACAAAGCCGAGCCCGAACACGATCCCGACCACCGAGAGCACCGGGTTGGAGAACCCGGAGAGCTGCTCACCCGGCCAGCTGCTCAGCTGCTCGGCCCCGAGCATGCCGTCATTGCTGACCTTCGCCACGAGACCGTCCCAACCGCCCACGCGATTGAGGCCGATGATCGTCAGCGGCAGCAGGGCCGCGACGATGACGAAGAACTGAAGCACCTCATTGTAGATGGCAGCGGTCAGCCCGCCGAGCGTGATGTATGACAGGACGATGGCGGCAGCGACGACCAGGGCGATCCACAGCGGCCAACCGAGGAGACGATTGACGATCGTGCCGAGGAGGAAGAGGTTGACGCCGGCGATGAGGATCTGAGCGACGGCGAAGGACAGCGCGTTGACGAGGTGGGCGCCGGTGCCGAAACGTCTGCGCATGAACTCGGGAACGGACCGGACCTTCGAACCGTAGTAGAAGGGCATCATGACCACACCGAGGAAGAGCATCGCCGGGACCGCGCCGATCCAGAAGTAGTGCATCGTCGGCATGCCGTACTGGGCGCCGGTGGCCGACATGCCCATGATCTCTACGGCACCGAGGTTCGCTGAGACGAAGGCCAAGGCTGTCACCCACGCCGGAAGGCTGCGCCCGGAGAGAAGGAATTCGATGCTCGAGGAGATGCCGCGCTTGGCGAACCAGCCGATTCCGAGGACGAATACGAAGTAGATCGCGATCAGCAGATAGTCGATCCACTGGGCGTCTAGCCGGATGTCTTCCAAGGTTCCTCCAACGTCTTCGGTGAATGGCTCCTTGTGATCAAAGCCACCTCAAACGGATACTCTAGAGGACAGATCGACCGATCTCCAGTGATCGAACATGAAAAGTTTTGATTGTTTATGATCGCTCGCCTGTGAGCGGGGATTCTCTCTCCGCCCTCGGCGTGTCGGAGGCACCCACGACCTCGCCTGCGCCGGTACCTTCGCCGTCGGTCTCACCTCCGCGTCTGCGCTCCCGCTCCTTCGCCTGGACCCGGGAGAGGAGGACCTGTGCGACCGCGACGACGAGGAGGACGGCGCCGTTGACGACGGCCTGCCAGTTCGAATTCGTCAGCCCGAGGCGGTTGATGAGATTGGCGACTACCTGCAGCAGCGTGACGCCGACCAGCGAACCGACGACCGTGCCGGCACCGCCGGTGAGCAGGGTCCCGCCCAAGACCACCGCGGCGATGGCGGTGAGCTCAAGGCCCACACCCAGAGTCGTGACACCGGAGGCCGTGTATGAGGCCGTCAAGGCACCGGCCAGACCCGCCATCGTGCCGCTGACCGCATAGACGATGAGTGTCGAGCGCAGAACGGGCAGACCCATCAGCCGAGCGGCATCCGGTTGGCCTCCGATCGCCAGCAGGGTGGAGCCATAGGAGGTCCGATGCAGGATGAGGACGCCGATGGCGAAGAGGACCACGACGATCCAGACGGGATAGCCCAATCCCAGAAACGAGCCGCGGCTGAGCTGGAGGAACGCCGCCTCGGCGGGCACCTTGTACGTTTCAGAACCCTCCTGGGTCAGCGCCAGCAGCAGCCCCCGGGCGAACAGCAGTCCGGCCAGGGTGACGATGAACGCCGGAATCGACGTCCCGGCGATGATGGCCCCTTGGATGAGCCCGATGAGTGTGCACACGATGAGAGGGAGGAGCACCGCGGCCAGGAAGCCGTACTGCGAGGCCCAAGCCGCAAGCACGCCGCCGAGGGCGAAGACCGATCCGACGGACAGATCGATTCCGCCGGTGAAGATGACGAAGGTCAGCCCCAGGGCCAGGGGAGCGAGGAACGCGGACTGCAGGGCGATCTGAGTCAGATTCCCCGCCGAGGCGAATGACGGAAACGCGATTGACGTGATCACCACGAGTCCGAGCAGAATGGCCAGGGCGCCGTTGCGCTGGGTGAGTCTGGCCAGCATCTCGATGCGTGAGCGATTGGTCTGGTTGGCAGAGACCACATCGACGGGATCCTGGTTCGTCATGTTCTCCTCCTTCCGACTTGGAGTGCGACCGCGACGACGATCACGACGGCCTGGACCATCTGCGAGATGGAGTCCGCAACATTGTGGGAGACCAAGGTGGAGACGATGAGCTGCATGAGCAGTGCGCCTCCGACGGTGCCGAGGACTCTGACGCGGCCGCCGTTCAGCGACGTGCCGCCGATGACCACGGCTGCGATGGCGGAGAGTTCCATGAGCAGACCTAAGGTGCGCGGGTCGCTGGCCTGCGACCGGGCGGCGACGAGAATCCCGGCGAAGGCCGCGAGCAGGCCCGAGAGGACATAGACGGTGACGAGCACCGACTTGATCCGAATGCCGGCGAGCTCAGCTGCACGTTTGTTGCCGCCGATCGCCTCGATCATGACCCCGAACGAGGTCCGGCGCATGATGAAGCCGACCACGATGACGAACACGATCGCGCTGAGCACCGAATAGGGCACGCCCAACAGGGAGCCGGTGCCCAGGACCGCGAGGCCGGGATCGGAGAGATTCTTGATCTCACCGCCGATGACATTGGCCAAACCCCGTCCGCCGATGAGGACGGCGAGAGTGGCGACGATCGGTTGGAGCCCGAAATGGGAGACGAGGAGGCCGATCATCAGCCCACTGAGCCCACCGGCGACGATGCCGACGATGATCGCCGGCATCGTCCCATACCCGATGTAGAGCGGCATGACCGCGGCCGACAGGGCCATGACGCTGCCGACGGAGAGATCGATGCCCTTCGTGCCGATGACCATCGCCATCCCCAGGGCGACGATGAGTACCGGCGCGGTCTGGATCAGCTGCAGGCGCAGGTTGGACAGGGTGAGGAAGTGCGGGGTGATGATGACGTTGACGACGACGAGCAGGGCAAGAGCGAGGTAGACACCGTAGGCGGCGATCCATGTGCGCACCGAGGTCGAGCGCTTCACCGGCGCCGAGGTGGTGGCTGCGGCACTCGTCATTCCTGACCTCCCGAGACCAGAGACTGCAGGAGGCGCGTATTGTCGACCTCGTCGCCGGTGAGTATCTCGCTGATCTCACCGTCACGCAGTACGATGACGGATTCGGATCCGGCCACGAGTTCCTCTGTCTCCGAGGAGATGAGGACGACGGCCATCCCTCGATCGGCGAGTTCGTCGATGAGTGCCTGGACCTCCTGCTTGGCTCCGACATCTATTCCGCGGGTGGGTTCGTCGAGGAGGAAGACCGACGGCTGGGTGGCCAGCCATCTGGCGATGAGGACCTTCTGCTGGTTGCCACCCGAGAGCTCCGAAACGAGCTGCCTGGGCGAAGCCACCTTGATTCCCAGACGGTCGATGTAGGTGTCGACGAGTTCGTCGATCTTCTTCCGCGACAGCACTCCGCCGGTGGACACCCGGGGCAGGATGCCGAGGACGATGTTGTCGCGGACGGAGAGTTCGGGCACGATGCCTTCGGATTTGCGGTCTTCGGAGAGCAGTGCGATGCCGGCCTTCAGCGCCGCAGGCACCGATTGTCGTCGAATGGGTGCACCTTTGACGGCGATCGAACCGGCGCTCGTGTCGAGGGCGCCGTAGATCGCCTTGACGGTTTCGCTGCGCCCTGACCCCAGCAGTCCGGCCAGGCCGATGATCTCACCGGCCCGAACCTCGACATCCACGTCGTGCAGACGTCCCGGAGCATTGAGTCCGATGGCCTCGAGCACCACCTCGGCGGCGGGGGAGTCGTCTGCAGAAGAGGGAGAATCCTCAGCAAACGATGTCACTCCGTGCTCGGCGATGTCGCGGCCCAGCATGGCCGAGATGAGGGATCGGCGATCAAGGTCAGCCATCGCTCCGGTGTGGACGACCTCACCATCGCGCAGGATCGTGACCTCATCGCAGAGTTCCCACAGCTCGTCGAGACGGTGGGAGACGAAGACGATCCCGGCACCCTGATCCCGGAGCCGACGTGCGACTCCGAAGAGGACGTCGACCTCGCGTCGTTCGAGTGAGGAGGTCGGCTCGTCCATGATGATGACCTTCGCCTCGGTGGTCACCGCCCGCGCCAGCGCGATCATCTGCTGGACCCCCAACCCCAGCGCACCCAGCTCGGCAGTCACGTCGACGTCGATGCCCAGGTCGGCCACCACCTCGGCGGCACGCGAGTTCAGTGCTTTGAGGTCGATGAGTCCCAGGCGTGTGCGAGGCTCACGGCCGAGGAAGATGTTGCGCGCGACCGAGAGCAGCGGGACGAGGTTGACCTCCTGGTAGACGGTCGAGATCCCCGCATCCTGAGCCTGAGACGGATGGTTGAACGACACCGGGGTCCCGGCAAGTTCGATGCTGCCGGAATCCGCCTGATAGACCGCGGTCAGCGACTTGATCAGGGTCGACTTCCCAGCCCCGTTCTCACCCACAATCGTGTGGATGGTCCCGGAGCCGAGCACGAAGTCGACATCGCGGAGCACATGCACACCGGAGAAGGACTTGTTCAGTCCACGCGCAGACAGCACAGGCTGGGTTGCCGATGCCGGCTGAGCCGCGGCCGATGCAGGCTGAGCCGCGGCCGAGGGAGATCCGGGCTCCTCCACCTCAGAATGCCTGTCCGACCTGCTGCTGCGCATTGTCGGGGGTGTATTCGCCGTCCTTGATGATGATGTCCTCAGGGATCTTCTCACCGTCGTAGAACTTCGTGAGGGTGTCGAACACCAGCGGACCGAATCGAGGGTTGGATTCGATGACCGCGTTGTACTTGCCGTCGACGATGGCCTCCACCGCATTCTTGGTGCCGTCGATGGACACGATCTTGACCTCGTCACCCGGTGTCTTGCCCGCTTCCTGGATCGCAGCCATCGCGCCCAAGCCCTCTTCGTCGTTGAAGGCGTAGACGGCGTCGATGTCGGGGTTCGACTGGAGCAGCTGAGCCGTGACTTCCTGGCCCTCCGACCGTGAGGCATTGGCTGTCTGCTCCGCGACGATCTCGATGTCGGGATACTCGGCCTTGACCTGGTCCTTGAAGCCCTTCTGACGACCATCGGTGACGTTGTTGCCCGAGGGTCCGAGCAGAACCGCGACCTTGGCCTTTTCGTCTGTGGCCTTCGCCAGGGCGTCGGCGGCGCGCTCCCCCTGTTTGACGAAGTCCGAGCCGATGAACGTGAGGTAGTCATCGCAGGATTTGTTGGTCACCTTGCGGTCGATGGTGACCACTGGAACCTTCTTCTCTTTGGCCGCCTTGAGTGCAGAGTCCAGACCGTCGGAGTTGACCGGGGCGATGACCAGTGCCTTGATGTCCTGGCTGAGCAGATTCTCGATGTCGCTGATCTGCTTGGGCAGTTCATTGTTGGCATTGGTGACCACGAGATCTGATCCCGCCTCTTTGGCTGCGTCTTTGAGCGACTTCGTCTCTGCGGCTCTGAAGCTCGCCGAGTCCGGTTCGGACTGGGAGAAGCCGATCTTGGCCCCTTTGAGGTCGATCTTGTCGACTCCGTAGTCGTCCATGGTGCAGGTGGGGCCCGAAGAGCCTGCGCTGTCGGCTGCCTGCGCGGCCTCGCCGCTGCTCGTCGGCTCGGACGTCGAACCTTCGTTCGTGCAGCCGGACAGCAGGAGGACTCCTGCTGCCGCGACTGCGGACACTCGGAACGCAGTGGCCTGGAGGACTGAACGCGATGGTGCGGTTTTCATAGGTACCTCTTCTGTCCAGCACGGCGCCATCGCCGCGATTGATCAGAAGTTATCAGAATCACAACAAAACAATCAAGAAGTGACACCGGATCGTCATCAGATCGAGAGGAGAAAGTGCGCCGAGGTGGCAGTCGAGGCTGTCACGCCGAGGTGGTGGTGACCTCGACATCGACGCCGGCGGTGCGCAGCGCATCCAGCTCGGAGCCGTCGCTGCCGGAGTCCGTGATCAGCTGGTCGATCTCCTCCGTAGGGACCGTGAGCACCGAGGAGCGCACGCCGACCTTCGTGTGGTCGACGAGCGCGGTGACCTTTCCAGCTCCGGCGGCCATGGCTCGGTCGGTGTCGGCCACGGGAAATGCGGGAGTGGAGAGACCGAAGTCCGCGGCCAGCCCGTTGCCCGAGAGGAATACGGTGTCCGCTCTCAGGCCGCTCAGCTGTGAGACCGTGCCGCCGCCGACGAAGGCTCGGATCGAGTGCCGCAGAATTCCCCCGACGACGATGACTTCGACGTCGGGGGAGGAGACCATCGCCTCGGCGACGAGGAGGGAGTTGGTGACGATGCGGATGCCCGAGCGATCGCTGAGCTCCTTGGCCAGCAGCTCGGTCGTGGTGCCGGGACCCAGGGCGACGACGTCGCCGTTGCGCACATGCTTGGCTGCGGCCCGCGCAATCGCGGTCTTCTCAGCCAGTGCCTGCTCGAGCTTCTCTGCATACGTCGATTCGCGGGCGCTTGAGAAGGCGACCGCGCCTCCGTGGGTGCGGGTCAGGCGTCCTTCATCGGCGAGCTGATCGAGATCGCGACGGACCGTCACCGCTGAGGTGCTCAGCAGATCCGAAAGGGCGGCGATGGAGACCGCGCCGTCTCGTTCGATCGTCTCGATGATCACGTTTCGTCTTTGGGCGGCGATCATGGGATTGTCCTCAGCCTCTGATGAGAGCTTCGCTCAAGGTTCGGGCCGCTTCGATGATGGACTTCGCGTGCAGACGTCCCGGTTGACGTGTCAGGCGGTCCACGGGGCCGGAGATCGACACGGCGGCCACGACGCGATTGCTGGGTCCGCGCACCGGGGCCGAGACGGAGGCGACGCCTCGCTCACGTTCGGCTATCGACTGCGCCCAGCCTCGGCGACGGACACCGGAGAGCATGGTGGCGGAGAAGCGGGCACCGCGCAGGCCGGTGTGCAGGCGGTCGGGTTCCTCCCACGCCAGGAGGACTTGGGCGGCGGAACCCGCGCGCATGCTCAGGGTGGCGCCGATCGGCACCGAATCGCGCAGGCCGACGGGGCGTTCGGCGGCGGCCACGCACAGGCGCAGGTCGCCCTGGCGGCGGAAGAGCTGGGCGGACTCGCCGGTCTGGTCGCGCAGCTGGCCGAGCACCGGTCCGGCCGCGGCGAGCAGGCGGTCCTCGCCGGCGGCCGAGGAAAGTTCGGCCAGACGTGGGCCGAGGACGAAGCGACCCTGCAGATCACGTCCGACGATGCGATGGAATTCGAGCGCAACGGCCAGACGGTGGGCAGTGGGTCGGGCGAGTCCGGTCAGTGAGACCAGTTCGGCCAGTGATGCGGGTCCAGCCTCAAGGGCGGAGAGAACCATTGCGGCCTTGTCGATGACTCCGACGCCGCTACCATTGCTTGTCATAGACACTATTGTGCGCGTCTCAGTGGGCGAGATGCAAGTTCGAAATGCGATACGGGCGAGTAGGTTTCCTGTACGAACTCGTTGAGCGCACATCGCGCACTCGCCGAGTGGTCAAATCGAATGTCACCCACGCCCGAACGCGGGCCGTCACAGCAGTAAGCACGTACAGGCAATCCCTGTACCAGCGGGAGGAATCATGCCACGCACTTTGGCCGAGAAGGTCTGGGCCGATCACGTCGTATCCCTGGGCGAAGACGGTGCGCCCGACCTCATCTACATCGACCTCCACCTTGTCCACGAGGTCACCAGCCCGCAGGCATTCGACGGTCTCCGACTCGCCGGGCGCCCCGTGCGCCGCCCCGACCTGACCATCGCCACGGAGGATCACAACACTCCGACCTGGGACATCGACAAGCCCATCGCCGAGCCCACCTCCGCCACGCAGATCGAGACTCTGCGGCAGAATACGCAGGAATTCGGGATCCGTCTGCACAGCCTCGGCGATGCCGACCAGGGAATCGTCCACGTCGTGGGCCCACAGCTGGGCCTGACCCAGCCGGGCACCACCGTCGTCTGCGGTGACTCGCACACCTCAACTCATGGCGCCTTCGGTGCGCTGGCACTGGGCATCGGCACCTCAGAGGTCGAACATGTGCTCGCCACCCAAACGCTGAGCCTCAAGGCATTCAAGACGATGTCGATCACCGTCGACGGCGAACTGCCCGAAGGCTCGAGCGCCAAGGACATCATCCTCGCCATCATCGCGAAGATCGGAACCGGCGGCGGGCAGGGCTACGTGCTCGAATACCGCGGTTCGGCGATTCGCGCGCTGTCGATGGAAGCACGGATGACCATCTGCAACATGTCGATCGAGGCCGGAGCCCGTGCCGGCATGGTCGCCCCGGACGAGACCACCTTCGACTACGTCAAGGGCCGTCCGCACGCACCCGAGGGCGAAGACTGGGACGCCGCGGTCGAGTACTGGAAGACCCTGTACACCGACGAGGGCGCCACCTTCGACCATGAGGTCGTCCTCGAGGCCAAGGACATCGAGCCGTTCGTGACCTGGGGAACCAACCCGGGTCAGGGACTGCCGCTGTCGGCCTCCGTGCCCTCACCCGATGATTTCGCCGACGAGAACGACAAGGCATCGGCCGCCAACGCTCTGGCCTACATGGGTCTGACGCCGGGCACCCCGCTGCGTGAGATCGAAGTCGACACCGTGTTCCTGGGTTCGTGCACGAACTCACGCATCGAAGACCTGCGAGCCGCCGCCGAGGTGGTCCGCGGCCGGAAGAAGGCCGAGAACGTCCGCTTCATGGTCGTTCCCGGATCGGCGAAGGTCCGCCTGCAGGCCGAGGACGAGGGCCTCGACGTGATCTTCAAGGACTTCGGAGGTGAGTGGCGCTTCGCCGGCTGCTCGATGTGCCTGGGCATGAACCCGGACCAGCTGGCCGACGGTGAACGCTGTGCCTCGACCTCGAACCGCAACTTCGAGGGTCGTCAGGGCAAGGGCGGGCGCACCCACCTCGTGTCCCCGCTCGTGGCCGCGGCCACCGCCGTGCGTGGGACGCTGTCCTCACCCGGTGACGTCAAGGATCTCCCACGCGACGCCGAACCGGTGGCGTGGACGGACGATAAACCCACCTTGACACTGACACCCACCCCCACCTCGGCGAACGCTTAAGGAGTCCAACTGATGGAAGCTTTCAGCACACACACCGGCATCGGCGTCCCGCTGCGTCGCGCCAACATCGACACCGACCAGATCATCCCGGCGAAGTTCCTCAAGCGGGTCACCCGCACCGGGTTCGAAGACGCGCTGTTCTACCGGTGGCGGACGAACGAGGACTTCGTCCTCAACGACCCCGACTTCTCGGCCGGCTCCGTCCTCGTGGCCGGACCCGACTTCGGCACCGGCTCATCGCGTGAACACGCCGTGTGGGCACTGAAGGACTACGGTTTCCGCGTCGTCCTCTCCTCGCGCTTCGGCGACATCTTCCGCGGCAACTCCGGCAAAGAGGGCCTCCTGGCGGCTCAGCTGGAACAGGACGACATCGAATTGATCTGGAAGATCCTCGAGAACCATCCGGGCACCCCGATCACCGTGGACCTGAACGCGAAGACCGTGACCTGCGATTCGGTCACGGTGACGTTCCAGATCGATGACTACACGCGCTGGCGCCTCCTCGAGGGCCATGACGACATCAGTCTGACCCTGGCCAAGGAATCCGAGATCTCCGATTTCGAGTCCAAGCGAGCGACGTTCAAGCCGACGACTCTGCCCGCGAAGGTCTGAGCCTTTCTCAGCGAAGGCTCGAATCGTCGAACTCGACGGTCTGAGAGCCGTGCCACAGGGGACCCACGCCGCGTCTGCGTTAGTCTTGGACGAGTCCGGACTAGTCTGGGCCACGTCCGGATCCTACCGGGTGCAAGTGTGACGCAGGGAGGAACATGCTCGAAGTTCGCGGCGGTAATCCGTTAGGTGGAACCGTCCAGGTCAGAGGTGCCAAGAACTTGGTCCCCAAGGCCATGGTCGCCTCATTGTTGGGAGAGACGCCCTCCGTGCTGCGCGGGGTGCCGCAGATCAGGGACGTTGAGATCGTCACCGGTCTGCTCGAACTCCACGGGGTCCGGGTCACGCCCGGGGCCGATGGACAGCTGTCCGACGGTGAACTTCACCTGGACCCCTCCGATATGGCACAGGGATCGATCGTCGACATCGACGCACACGCCGGTTCCTCACGGATCCCGATCCTCTTCTGCGGACCCCTCCTGCACAGCCTGGGCCAAGCGTTCATTCCGGACCTGGGCGGCTGCCACATCGGCGATCGTCCCATCAACTTCCACCTCGATGTGCTGCGAAAGTTCGGTGCCGAGGTCGACAAGACCTCCGGCGGCATCATGCTCACCACCCGGGGACGACTTCAGGGCACGAAGGTCGAACTGCCCTTCCCCTCTGTGGGTGCCACAGAGCAGGTTCTGCTGACCGCGGTCCGCGCCGAAGGTGTGACCGAGCTGCGCAATGCGGCCATCGAACCCGAGATCATGGATCTCATCGCCCTGCTGCAGAAGATGGGTGCCATCATCACCGTCGACACCGACCGTGTGGTGCGCATCGAAGGTGTGGAGACCCTGCGCGGCTTCATCCACCGCGCGCTGCCGGACCGCAATGAGACCGCATCGTGGGCCTCTGCCGCGTTGGCCACCGGCGGAGACATCTTCGTCGAAGGTGCCTCCCAGCCCGAGCTCATCACCTTCCTCAACGTCTTCCGCCGCATCGGCGGCGAATTCGAGGTCGAGGAGACCGGGATCCGCTTCCGCCACCCCGGCGGCAAGCTCACGTCCTTCGCGCTGGAGACCGACGTACACCCGGGCTTCATGACCGATTGGCAGCAGCCGCTCGTCGTTGCCATGACCCAGGCCGAGGGCCTGTCGATCATCCACGAGACCGTGTACGAGAACCGCTTCGGCTTCACCCACGCACTCGGTGAGATGGGCGCCCAGATTCAGCTCTACCGCGAATGCCTCGGCGGCACACCCTGCCGATTCGGGCGTCGCAACTACCAGCATTCGGCCGTGGTCTCCGGGCCTACCGAACTCACCGGAACACGCATCGACGTGCCCGACCTGCGCGGTGGCTTCAGCCACCTCATCGCAGCCCTGGCAGCACGCGGCACCAGCCAGGTCCACGGCATCGAGCTCATCAACCGCGGATACGAGAACTTCCTCGATAAGCTTCTCGGTCTCGGGGCCGAGGTAGCCGCATGAGTGCGGTGACCGAGCCGGACTCGAATGACCACGACCTCGTCTCCTTCGATCCCGCCTCAGTGCGTGCGCAGAACCGGGCTGGCACCATCGCCGCCACCGCTGCCTTCGGGCTCATGCGCACGGCCACGAAGATGACGGTGACGGGGGCCGAGCATCTGCCGCCGCCGGGCAGGGGCGCCATCATCGCCGCCTACCATGCGAACCACCTTGACCCGATCCTCGTGGGCCTGGCCCTCAAACGTCACGGTCGGATGCCGCACTTCCTGGCGAAGTCGTCTCTGTTCTCCGGCGTTCTCGGAACCATCCTCAAGACGATCGGCCAGATCCCCGTGCTGCGATCCTCGGGACAGGCCGGGGACTCGCTCGAATACGCGAAAGATGCTTTGGCCAATGGCCAAACCGTGGTCATCTACCCCGAAGGGACCTTGACCAAGGACCCGGACTTCTGGCCCCAGCACTTCAAGTCCGGCACTGCCCGGCTCGCCCTTGAAACAGGGGCACCGATCATTCCCGTCGCCCACTGGGGGCTCAACGGAATCTATCCGCGCGGATCTCGGCTGCCGAGGTTCAAACCTCTGAGCCACAGCTGCGTCGTCAGATTCGGGCCTTCCCTCGACTACGAGGATCTGTGGCCGCACCGCGAGGACAAGAGGGCCAAGACGGTGCTCACCCACCGTCTGACCAACACCATTGCAGCGATGGTCGGCGAGCTTTCGAGCCGTGAGCTGCCGGCGAGATTCCACAACAAGGAGGTCGGCGAATGAGCGTCGAGAAGACCGCAGTGCTGGGCGCCGGTTCATGGGGGACTACCTATGCCGCCGTCGTCGCCGATGCCGGATTCCCCGTCACCCTCTGGGCTCGCCGGTCCGAGGTCGCCGAGGAGATCACCTCCTCACACACCAACGAACGGTACCTGGGCGACCGGGTTCTGCCCGAGCTGCTGAGCGCGACCGCCGATGACATCGCCGCCGTGACAGACGCCGAGGTCATCATCCTCGCCGTTCCCGCGCAGACCCTGCGGGAGAACCTGAGCCGGTGGAAGCCGCACCTGCGCCCAGGAGTGAAGCTCGTGAGCCTGATGAAGGGCATCGAGGTCGACACGGGCAAACGCATGTCCGAGGTCATCGCCGAGGTCGCCGGGGTGGACTCCACCCAGATCGCGGTCGTCTCCGGCCCGAACCTGGCCCGTGAGATCGCCGATCGTCAGCCCACAGCCACCGTCGTGGCCTCGGAGAGCATCGAGACCGCCGAGGTGGTCGCTGAGATCAGCGCGAACGGCTATTTCCGGCCCTATACCAACACCGACGTCGTCGGCGTCGAGATGGGTGGTGCCGTCAAGAACGTCATCGCTCTGGCAGTCGGCATCGCCGACGGTCAGAAGCTCGGTGACAACTCGAAGGCCTCGATCATCACCCGCGGCCTGGCCGAGACCTCTCGTCTGGCCGCTGCCATGGGCGCCCAGCAGCACACCCTCTCGGGGCTGGCCGGACTCGGTGACCTCGTCGCCACCTGCGCGTCGCCACTGTCGCGGAACAGGACATTCGGGCGCCACCTCGGCGAGGGCATGAGCCTGGATGATGTCATCGCCCACACCTCGCAGACCGCTGAGGGAGTGAAATCGGCGCCCGCCATCCTCGCCCTGGGACGCAGGTACTCAGTAGACCTGCCGATCACCGAAGCCGTGTGTGCAGTCCTCGGAGGACAGCTGAGGGTTGACGAACTCGCCGGTTTGCTGTTGTCTCGGAAGCGTAAGCATGAGGGACCACCCGCCTAAGGACCTCAAGGGTTTGGTCCGCTTGAGGATCCGAGCCACTCTCAGCATCGTCCACTGCATCATTTCGCACGACAAGGAGCAGACATGAGCGTCAACTCACCGTTCTACAACCTTTCCGAAGTTCCGACCTTCACTCTCACCAGCACGGACATCGAGAACGGGGGCGAACTGAGCGGACCGCAGCTCTCGGGCGCGATGGGCGTCGACGGCGGCCAGGACGTCTCTCCGCAGCTGTCCTGGTCGGGATTCCCCGAAGAGACCAAGGCCTTCGCCGTGACATGCTACGACCCGGACGCACCCACCGGCTCCGGTTTCTGGCACTGGGTCGTGACCGACCTCGACGCGTCGACAACCAGCCTGCCCGCCAACGCCGGCGATCCCTCGGCGGACCTTCTGCCTGCCGGAACAGTGACCCTGCGCAACGATGCGGGCGAACCTCGCTTCGTCGGTGCCGCCCCACCACAGGGCCACGGACCGCACCGTTACTTCTTCATCGTCACAGCACTGGCGGAGCCGCTTGGCCTCGACGAATCCGCCTCACCGGCATTCGCCGGGTTCAACATGTTCTTCAAAGGCATCGCCCGTGCATCCCTGGAATGCACGTTCGAGCTCAAGTGAGCTAGAGTTTTCCAGTCCGTACAAACGGTCACGCGCGCTAACGACCAAGGATTTCTATGCCTGAATCTGATCACCGGCCACTCGTCGCAGTCCTCTTCGGCGGACGATCGAGCGAACACGCCGTCAGCTGCGTCACTGCTGCCGGGGTCATCCAGGCCATCGACACCGACGCCTACCGTGTTCTGCCGATCGGCATCACGAAGGCCGGTGTGTGGCGCATCGTCGAAGACTGGTCGACGATGGCCTTCGACCCGGCTGACATGCCCGAGGTCGTTGACAACGGAACCGAGGTCATCCCGCCGATCTCCGCGCAGGGCTCACCTCTGCTGCAGCGCGACGCCGAGGGGCAGTACACCGAACTCGGATCCGTCGATGTCTACTTCCCTCTCCTGCACGGCCGGTACGGTGAGGACGGGACCTTGCAGGGCCTGTTCGAACTCAGCGACACGGCCTACGTCGGCTCCGGGGTCTTCGCTTCGGCGGCGAGCATGGACAAGCACTACACGAAGTCCCTCATGGCCCACGCAGGAATTCCGACGTGTCCCTGGGAGCTCGTGACCGAAACCATGTGGGAATCAGAGCAGGCCGCCGCCGAGGCTCGAATCACCGAACTCGGTCTGCCCGTATTCGTCAAACCGGCACGGGCAGGATCGTCCATGGGAGTCAGCCGCGTGGAGTCCGCCGAGGGGCTGGATCAGGCGCTGCGCTCTGCCTTCGAGCATGACTCCAAGGTCATCGTCGAACCACAGGTCGTCGGCCGTGAGATCGAGTGCGCGGTGCTCGGCTCGGTTCATGACCGTGAGGTCCGCGTCTCGTTCCCCGGAGAGATCGAGGTCTCAGGCGAGCACTCGTTCTATGACTTCGAGGCCAAATACCTCAACCTCGCCGATGCGCAGCTGACCTGCCCGGCACGCGTCGATGAGAAGACGACGGCCCGGATCCAGGAACTCTCGGCGCAGGTCTTCCGGCTCTTCGACTGCACAGGACTCTCACGAGTCGATACCTTCGTCACAGACGCCGGTGACGTCCTCATCAACGAGATCAACACGCTCCCGGGGTTCACACCCACCTCGGCGTACCCGTTCATGTGGTCGAACTCGGGCATCGAGTACCCGGCGCTCATCTCAGAGCTCATCACCATCGCCCTGGTCGACCACGCCCGCACCCACTGAGTCCCGAGTCGCGCATGCGCTGACACGCGCCGGATTTGGGCCACGCTCTATCTGAGCCAAGCTGGATCTGAGTCACGCTCTATCTGAGTCACGCACGATATGAAGGCGTCTGCAGCTCCTGAGCACACCTGTAACCCTGAGCACACCTGGCAGGCAGGCGGCCTATGCCATTGGTCATCGAGCGGACTACTTAGCGTCGAGGGGCCACGCTATAAACTCGCCCCTCGTCGATAAGTGGTCCCGCCGGTGCTGATGGCAGACGGCGTTCCCGAGCTTTGGCGCGATCTCAGGTGCGTCGAGACGGTAGCGGGGTCGTTTCAGTGTCGGGGCGGCATGGGCACCGAGGTGGTTTCGGACTGACCGCAGTGTGCCGCTGTCCTTTTGAGCCTCCGACTGTCAGCCGAATTCAGCGATTACTGCCCTGATCTTCGCGAACTCTCTCGCCCGGAAGAGATCTGCCCAAACGAGGTTGAAGACGCGGTATCCGGCGTTGAGCAGCTTCATATGTCGTTTATGGTTCTCAGAGCTGGCGCGATCTGGACCCGCGTTATTGAGATAGTACTTTCCCACTCCATGGAACTCGACGATCAGAGGATGCTTGTCATGCCGGAAGTCATTGCGGGCGATCCACGCTCCGGCAGCGTCGTAGGTATTCACCTGCGGAATCATCCCGATGATGTTGAAACGAAAGAACTTCACTGCGCATAGCGCCTCACCCGAGGATTCGTGAGCCGGACTGGCCAAGTCGAAGGCTTGGGCTGCCCGCCTGCAGCCTCGTGTGCCCGATCGGATGCTGCTGTGCAGTGATTCGTGGGACGCGAGACCTCGACGCAGTGCCTCAGAGATGAAAGGCACGGAGACTTCAAGCGGATAGTCAGTGGCAAGGTCGACAAGGGTTCTGCCGACGGTTGTCACAGGCAAATCGCCGACATGTGTGAGTTCTTCGGAATTCAGCGAACGGTCACGGGTTCGCAGAGTCTTCTTCGCTCGGTGAAATCCGGGCCGAACCACCTCCGCTGAATCGGTTGCCGGAAATGGCGGGTCCAGACCGTGTATGAGTGCTGCGGACACGTGAGAGAAGACCGCTCCTGGCGGGAGTTCGTCGGCATAGGAGCGGATCAGCACCCTGAGCCACTCCGAGTTGTCTCGGATGTCTCCATATCGTCGCGGGTATTCTGTGGCAGTGGTGTTGTGTAGTAGGTGGAGCGGCATATGGTCCGTCGTGTTGCAAAGCGAGTTCAAAACGAAGTGCCCGCGACGTATCCTGCGCAGGCAACAGTTCAGTGCATCGCGAATGTCTGCCTCGGTGAATCCGAGGTCATGGAGTGCCTTGGATCTGAACACCGAGACCATTGTGCCATTATGATCCTCAAGTGACATCAAATGCAACAAAAGCCATTAAAAAACAGCAAAGAGCATGTAACTATTACATTAGTCATTGCGCGCCGTTGACAGGCGCTTCGGTCACTTCTGTCGAGAGGACTACTTTTCACCCAGCGGCTACCGTATAACGTCTCCCGCCGATGCTAAGTGGGCCGCTTGACGACAACTCATCATGGCTGAGAGTCGGTGATGCTGGTGACTCAGCTGTCGAGGTCTTGGGCTCCCACACACTTGGCTTCAGGCTTCACAGCAGTCAGCGCCGGTGAGATCGCTGCGAGTACATTGTTGCCCGATTCCGTCTTGCGGTTGACGAGGACCTCGACTGCCGGCGTGCGACCGTAGCTGGTGAACACCCAGGTGTCGTCCTCCTCGGAGGCTTTCGAGATCCAGTCGACGCTGCTCACGCTCACGCACTGATCGGTGGTCGGTCCGGGTGGGGTGACCCCGCAGCGGACCACTGCGATGTTGGGATCTCCCCACGCCTTCGTGCCCTGGGAGGATGTCGTGCGTGACTTCTCGCCGGCGATCTCATCGGGCATACGCAGCATGATGTCGGCGCAGTCGGGATTCTGTGCGTCCTGCGCAGGCTCGACGACGACCGTGCGCTCACACCCTGCCAGGCTGACACCGGCCACCACAGCGGCGATGGCGGCCAGGGCGATGGTGCGCGCCTTCCGAGGCGAAGGTCGAGGCGACGGGCGGAGGCGACGAGATCTCATACAACTACCGTATCTCCCGATAACCTTGAGCCATGACCCGACTGTCCGAACTTGGCGAATCACACGTGCTCGAACGCATTCTCTCTCACAATCGCAGCGGTTCGCAGGTGATCATCGGACCCGGAGACGATGCCGCGGTGACCGCGGTCGACGGCAACCTGGTGTCGACAGCCGACATGCTCGTGGAGAACGAGGACTTCACCCGTGCCTGGCTCGACTGGGGCAGACTCGGGATCAAAGCCGCAGCACAGAACCTCTCCGATGTGTGCGTCATGGGCGCCAGACCTCATGGGCTGCTGGTGTCACTGGCCGTGCCGAACTCGACGGAGATAGAGGACCTCGAAGCGCTCTTTGCCGGCATTGTCGCCGAGGCGGGGCGTGCCGGTGAGGAACTGGGCTGCGAGATTCCGATCATCGGCGGAGACCTCTCATCCTCGGGCCTCATCGTCATCGCGATCACTGCTTTGGGCACCGTCGCCGATCGTGCAGCGATCACCCGCTCGGGTGCGCGGCCGTGCGACTCGATCTACCTGGCAGGGACCATCGGACGCGCCGCAGCCGGATTGGATCTCCTCTTCGCCGGTGTCGACGGGGACGCCGGTGTCGACTGGGATGCCGGTGTCGACGGGAATCCTGAACTTGATGAGAGCCTGACGTCACTCATCACCACCCAATTGGCTCCGCAGCCGGACTATGCGGCCGTCCTGCAGATGGGGGCAGCCTCGGCGATGATTGATGTCTCCGATGGGCTGAGCACGGACTTGGGACGGATCGCGTCGGCCTCGGGAGTCCACGCTCGCATCGACCGCGCCTCACTCCAAGAGCTCATCGATGAGCTGCTGCCCGCAGCACGGCACCTGCTGGGGGCCATCGAGGGTGCTGAGTCGGTCGAAGAGACCGCACAGGCTGCCGCAGGGGCCGAGGAGTTGGCGTTGGCCTGGGTGCTCAACGGGGGAGAGGACCATGGCTTCGTCGCGTCGTCGGCGCAGTTCGACACACCTCCGGTAGGCTGGCGGAGAATCGGAGAGATGAGAGTCGGCAGCGGGGTCAGTCTCGACGGCGCACCGGTGCCGACGAGCGGCTTCAGCCATTTCGGGAAGTGACATGAGCGGACCCAATCAAGCCATCGGCCTCAACGGGCGTCTGGCCGCCAGGTGGGCTCGGCGGGCCGTTGATCGTCTGCGCAAGGAACGCGTCGAAATCGACGAACTCAACGTCTTCCCAGTACCCGACGGCGACACCGGCACGAACATGTACCACACCCTGCGCGCCGCCTATCTGGCCGTCGAAGAACTCACCGGACCCGTCACGCTGCCCCAGGTCGTCGCGGCTCTCGCAGAGGGGGCAGGACGCGGTGCTCGCGGAAACTCCGGACTCATCCTCGCAGTCGCACTCCAAGGAGTCGCCGATGCGCTCGACGGCGTGACCGTAGCGACGCCCGAAGCCATGGCCGCAGCCCTCGAACTCGCCTCGGCCAGGGCCCGGCAGTCCGTGGCCCGGCCCGTCGACGGCACCATGCTCACGGTCCTCGACGCCATGGCTACGGAGGCAGCAGAGAAGGCCGAGAATGGGGCGAACCTTATCGACCTCATCTCCGCGGTGCGCCTCCGCTCCCGCTCGGCCCTGCGCGAGACCACCGGGCAGCTGCCAGTGCTCCGGGAAGCCGAGGTCGTCGATGCCGGTTCGACGGGGATCGTGGAGCTCTTCGATCTCCTCTACGCCACGGTCACCGGCCGGACACCGCAGGATTCGATGCTCGGCGAAGTCACCAGGTCACCGCGCATCGTCCATCAGGCCAGTGCCGATGAACTTGAGATCGTTGCCATCCTGGCCACGTATCCGGCATCCACGGAGTCCGAAAAGACGAGGAACACCCTCGCCGAGGCGCTCGATGACCTCGGCGGGACATCGATCGTCATCAACGGGCCCAAGGTTCACGTCCACGTCGCCGACGAGGCCACCGCCGTGACCATTCTCGACCACCTCGCCGGCTACGGCATCGCCCGTCTGGACATGGAAGATCTCCGTCTGCACGAGGAAGAGGGCGAAACCCACCTGGTGGCCATCGTCTCGGGCACCGGGCTCCTCATGCACTGCGCGCTCAACGGGGCAAGTGCCCTGACGCCGGATTCCGGTGACGTGCGGGCCATGACCAGGGACATCATCGCCGAGGAGGAACGTGCGGTCATCGTGGTCCCCAGCTCGACGACCGTCCTGAAAGCACTGGGGCAGGACTCCGGTGGGCAGGTGATCCGCTCCCGCAATGTCGCCACTCTGCTCTCGGCGCTCGCGGTCCATGATCCCTTCGCCCCGTCCGCAGAGATCTTCGCCGATATGACCGAGGCTGCCGCCGGTACCCGGGTGGGCACCATCGTCTCGGCCGAACAGCTTGCCCTCAATCCGCCTACAGGTGCTCTGCCGGTCATCGACGATGTTCCGGGAGCGAGTTCGGATCCTGGATCAATGCTCGACTCCAGCACGGTGGGCATGCGCAGGATTCCGCTCTCCCATCCCTCGCAGTTCTACCGGGTCTTCATCGACGGGAAGGTCAAGACTCAGAGTACCGAACTCACGACACTGGTCGAGAAGCTCGCCGATCGTCTCCTGGGCGCCGGGGGAGAGCTCCTCACCGTCGTCCACGGTCCCGGGTGTGCACCCGATGTCCTCTCGCACCTGCGGGACTGGATCCGCAAATCACACTCTCAGGTGAGGTTCCAGGACATCGACTCGAGGGACCGGGCGACGCTCCTCATCATGGGAGTCGAATGAGCGCCCGCCTCGAGGACTACTTCACCGCACGAGACCGCGGCGTACTCAAGAAGCGAGGAATCACCTCGGTGGCGGATCTCTTCCGCTTCTTCCCGCGCAGATTCCTCGTGCCCGGAGAGAAGACGCCCCTGGGCGGGCTCCCGTTGGGGGAGACCGCGATCCTCCAGGCCGAGGTCATCTCCGTGGACACCCGGCGCATGCAGAAGCGCCGCGGAACCATCACCGATGTGATCGTCCACGACGGACAGCAGTCGATGAAGATCGCCTTCTTCAACCAGCGCTGGCTGGACAGCCAGCTGGTGCCCGGACTCACCGTCGTCTTCGCCGGGAAGGTCGAGGAATACCGCGGGCAGCTGACCCTGAACTCGCCCACCTGGCTCAATCGGGACGAACACGATGAGAAGTGGACCCCGGAGGACCTCAACTCACCGTTCCCCGTCTACTCACGCGTCAAGGGCATCGCGCAGACACGACTGTGGAAGGCCATCAAGGTTCTCCTCGATGTCGCTGACCCTGCCGAGTTCGAGGACCCCCTGCCGACCGCCATGCGAGAGAACCTCGACCTGCCCGACCTGCGCACCGCATTCAACGACATGCATCGGCCCAGGTCAGCAGCGGCCACGGAGAAGGCCAAACAGCGTTGGAAATGGGAAGAGGCGCTCGCCCTGCAGGCGGAGTTCGTCTCCCGCAAGGCCGATTACGAAAAGCTCGAGGCCACCCCTCTGCTCAACGTCGGAGCCAGAAGCGAGAGGTTCGACAACAGTCTTCCCTTCTACCTCACCGCCTCACAGCTGCGGGTCGGAGAGGAGATCGAGGCAGACATCGGCCGGAGAACGGCGATGCATCGCCTGCTCCACGGCGACGTCGGCTCCGGTAAGACCGTCGTGGCGCTGCGGGCAATGCTCACTGCCGTCGATTCGGGAGCTCAGGCCGCGATGCTCGCGCCCACAGAAGTGCTCGCCACTCAGCATTTCCGCTCCATTGAGAACCTCCTCGGCGATCAGATGGCGCTCAGTCCTCTGCTCTCGAGTGATGATCAGGTGCGGGTGGCGCTGCTGACGGGGTCGATGCCGGCCAGGGAACGAAAACAGCTGGCACTCGACCTCGCCACCGGTCAGATCGACATCGTCGTCGGCACGCATGCGCTCATGTCGGATACGACGATGTTCGACAAACTGGGCCTCATCGTCGTTGACGAGCAGCATCGGTTCGGCGTCGAACAACGTGAGGCACTGCGGGCGAAGGCCGGACTCAAGGTCCCGCACACCCTCGTGATGTCCGCGACGCCGATCCCGCGGACCGTGGCGATGACGGTCTTCGCCGACCTCGATGTTTCCACTCTCGACGAGATGCCCGCCGGAACCAAGGACATCACCACCCACGCTGTATCACTGGGGGACCATCCGAATTGGCTGGGCCGGGTCCTCCAACTCATCGACGAGGCGACCGAGGACGGGCGCGGCACATTCGTGGTCTTCCCGCGGATCGACCCCTCCGACATCGAAGATCCCGAAACGGGCGAGGTGGTCGGCAGCAGAGAGGGAATCGAGGACCTGCGGGACAAGCTTCAGAACTCCGATGAGCTAGGGTCTCGTTCGATCGAGCTTCTCCATGGGCGGATGTCACCGGTGGAGAAGGACAGGACGATGGCTGCCTTCGTCTCCGGCGAGACCGACATCCTGGTCTCTACGACTGTCGTCGAGGTGGGAGTCGACGTGCCGCGGGCGACCATGATGGTCGTCTTCGAAGCGGAGCGATTCGGTGTCGCTCAGCTCCATCAGCTGCGCGGCCGTGTCGGACGAGACGGCAGCGCAGCCATGTGCTTCCTGCTCACCCAGGCGTCCGAATCCGATGAGAGCTTCGAGCGTCTGAGTGAGGTCGCTGGCACCCTCGACGGCTTCGCCCTGGCCGAGTACGATCTTGGCACCCGGGGAGAAGGCGATGTGCTCGGAGCCTCGCAGTGGGGAGGGTCGTCGCTGAAGCACCTGTCCATTCTGCGCGACGCGCCGATCGTCGAAGAGGCGAGAACCATTGCGGAGAAGATCATCTCCGTCGACCCCGATCTGAGTTCACTGCCGGCCCTGCGTACCTTCATCAATAGAGTCCTGCCCGCCGAATCGGCTCACTTCATCGAGGCGAGCTGATGTCGGACCACCCCACTGAGGAGGAAGCGCAATGAGAATCATCGCTGGTGCGTTCAAAGGATCCAAGCTCGTCGCACCGGGCGGATCCAATACCCGCCCGACCTCAGACCGGGTCAAGGAATCCCTGTTCTCCATGCTCGACGGCTACGGGGTCCTCCAAGCCGCAAACGTCCTCGACCTCTTCGCCGGCTCCGGCGGACTGGGATTCGAAGCCATGTCCAGGGGTGCGGCCGAAGTCGATTTCGTCGATTCGGCCAGCGCTTCGGCTCGAGCAGTCGAGTCGAATGCCCAGAAGCTCGGAATCGATCACTCGACTCGGATCCATTCCTCGGATGTCGTCTCCTTCCTCAGCTCCCAGCGTGGTCCGGGACAGCATGCGTCGGTGCAGCGGCGCCCCGAAGGACACACAGGGGGAGCGGAGCCCGAAGTCCACGCAGGGGGAGCGGAGCACGGAGGGCGAGCATCGCTCTGCAGCGGCCCTGATGAGGTTCAGGACGGCCAGGTGTTGGAGGCCCGCAGCGATCGTGATGACGATGGGGGTCGCATCTTCGACCTGGTGTTCATGGATCCGCCCTACCCGTTGGGGGAGGACGCCGTGACCCAGATCCTGGGTCGACTCGCTGGGCTCCTCGACATGGAATCCATCGTTGTGGTCGAGCGGGCATCACGAGCGCCCGAACCGACGATGCCGGCCGCCCTGGAGGTCTTCCGTTCGAAGACCTTCGGTGAGACCGCACTGTACTTCGTCCAGCTCAAGGCCGAATCTGAAGAGGCAGCGGATGTCTCCAGCGCAGCGGGTGCAGCGGCAGCAGACGAGTCGGCGTGAGCTCTCACCGTCCCTGGTACCGCACACCCTGGGTGTTCGCAGCCTGCGGGGTGGGTCTGCTGCTCCTCTGGTTGGCACTCAGGTGGCTGACGAGTCAGTCGGAGACTGATGCCGGTGCAGGCAGGAGCGACGCGGGCACGAACGCAGCGGACCCGGTGAGGCGCTCCGATGTGTTCTGGGCCGGGCCTTCGGACATCCTGTTCTGGGTGGCCATGGTACTCATCGCCATTGCAGTCGTCGTGAGGATCTGGCGGCTCGTGCGCCGCATCCGCAGCTGAGGCCCACCGGAATCGCACACCGGTGGGCCTCTGCTGATCGATCGTGAGACTACTGCACGCTGGAGAGGAACGTACGCGTCCGCTCATGCTGCGGATTGTTGAAGATCTGATCCGGCGGACCTTCTTCGAGGACCTGGCCGCCGTCGAACATCATCACCCGGTGTGAGACCTCGCGGGCGAACTGCATCTCGTGGGTGACCAGGAGCATCGTGATGTCGGTCGTCTCTGCGATATCGCGGAGGACTCCGAGGACATCTCCCACAAGCTCCGGGTCGAGAGCCGAGGTCACCTCGTCGAGGAGGAGGATCTCCGGACTCATCGCCAGTGCCCGTGCGATGGCCACACGCTGCTGCTGACCGCCCGAAAGGCGAGTGGGATGCTCATCGGCCTTGTCTGCGAGTCCGACCTTGTCCAACAGCGACTTCGCTTCTGCCACGGCATCGGCCTTGGACCTGCCCAGCACGTGGATGGGCGCCTCGATGATGTTCTCGAGCACCGTCATATTGGGGAAGAGGTTGAACTGCTGGAAGACCATTCCGATCCGCGTCGTCATGGCGCGGGTCGTCTTCGACGGCAGCTCGACTCGCTTGCCGTTCTTCTCCGTATGCGTCAGCGGTTCGCCGTCGACGAAGATGTAGCCGCCGGTCAGCTCCTCCAAGGTCATGACAAGGCGGAGGATCGTCGTCTTTCCCGAACCGCTGGGTCCGATCAGAGTCACACGCTCCCCGGGCGCGACAGTGAAGTTGAGGTCCTTGAGGACGGTGGTCTTGCCGAAGGACTTCTCCACTTCTTTGAACTCGATCGCCGGTGTGGCCGAGCTTGCGGGGTCTGCCGTCGGCGTTGTTGAGGTGCTCTCAGTAGGTGGCAAGGCGCTTGTCCAATCGTTGGATGAGCAGGGACGTCGGGTAGCTGGCGGCGAGGAAGATGATCCCGGCTAAGGTGAAGGCTTCCGTGTAGGCGAACGTGGAACCGCCGAAGTCCTTCGCGGAGCTGACGAGTTCGACCACCGAGATCGCGAACAGGTAGGGGGTGTCCTTGAACATGGCCACGGCGTAGTTGCCCAATGACGGGATCGTGGCGCGCAGCGCCTGCGGGAGGACGACGGCGGTGAACGTGCGCACCGGTGGCAGGGACAAAGCTGTGGCAGCCTCGCGCTGACCCGGAGGCACCGAATCGATGCCCGCACGGTAGCTTTCTGACATGTATGTCGAATAATGGATGCCGATGACGATGCAGCCGATGACGAGCGCCGGAATGCTCTTCAGTCCAGGGAGGTCCGAGAACGCAAAGTAGACGAACATCAGCTGCACGATCAGCGGCGTATTGCGGACGAAGGCGACGAGCAGTCTGACCAGCCAATTGATCCAGCGGGGCAGTGAGCGTATAGCCACGGCAATGAGGAGGCCCAGAATCGCGGCGATGATGGTGCCGACGACTGTGGCGATGAGTGTGTTGACGAATCCGCGGAGGAGGATCGGCAGCGCTTCGGCGGCGAATTCCCAGTTCCAGATCACAGGCCACCTCCTTGACCGGCAGGACCTGGCTTGGAGGCCCCGTCGTTGGCAGCAGCATGAGATTTGAGATGATCGCGCTTCGATTCCACACGAGCATCTCGACGGGCTTCACGTCGATCGGACCGGGAGTTCGGGCGTCTGCGTCCCAGCCGTTTGGTGGCTTGGCGTTCGAGAAGGTTCATGCCCTCCTGGATCAGCCACGCGATGACGAAGTAGATGAGGAGGCCGACGGTGAACGCAAAGTAGGTGTCGCCGGTTGACTGGCGCAGCTGTTGGATCTTGTCCGTAAGGTCGCTGAGCGTGATGAAGAAGACCACTGCCGTGCCCTTGAGGAGCTGGATGAGCAGGGTAGCCAGGGACGGGATCATCAGGGCCCACGCCTGAGGGAAGATGACGCGGATCATGCGCCGTGTCGGTGAGAGACTGAGCGCGATGGCTGCCTCCCACTGGCCGGGGTTGACCGTTTTGATCGACGATCGGACCACCTCGGCGGAGTAGGCACCGTAGTTGAGCGATAGGGCACCGATACCGCACATCAGGGGATCGAGTTCGACTCCGAGGAGCGGAAAGACGTAGAAGAGCCAGAAGATCTGGACCAGCAGCGAAGTGCCGCGGAAGAATTCGACGATGATCCTGGCAGGGATGCGCATCCACGCGTGAGGGGAGGTCATCGCGAGTCCGAGGATGAGGGCGATGATGATGGTGCCGATCGAGCCGGCGATGGTGAGGATGAGCGTCGTCTGAATTCCCTCCCACAGCTGTGGGAGGAAATTCAGCAACGTTGTGACATTGTCAGTCATGATCGGCAGCGACTAGGGGCCGGTTCAGGACTTGGCAGTGGGCAGTTCGCCCTTGCACAGCTGATCGGTCGTGATCTCACCGTCAGGGCGCTCTTCCTTCGTGAAGCCGAAGTCACCGACGACATCGAGGTACTTCTTCTCGTCGCCGACGATCTCGTCGAGCTTCTCATTCCACTTGTCGCGGAGTTCGGTGTCATCGGTGCGGAAGACTGTGGCACCGGCACCGATCTGTGGGACTCCCTTGATCTCCTGGACGAAGGAATCGCCGACCTCGACGCCCGCGTCCTTATTGTTCTTGGCCATCCAGTTGAGTGAGATGGCGGTCAGCGCGAAGACATCGGCACGGCCCGTGGTCACGGCGTCCATGCCGTCCTGCGGAGTGCCGACCTTCTGCGATTCGATGCCGAGGTCCTTGGCGTAGTCTGACTCCACTGCGCCAGTCATGGTCGCGAGCTTGAGACCCTTCTTCTTCACATCATCGATGGTCTTCATACCGTCCTGCTTGCCCTTCTTGGTCATCAGGGCGGTGGTGTACATGAACTCCGGGTTGCCGAAGGCGGCCTGCTCACAGCGATCGGGGAGGATGGACATGCCCGCTGAGATCGCACCGAAGCGGTCGGCGTTCAGCCCGGGAATCAGCGAACCGAATTCGGTGTTGACGCCCTCGACGTCGTCGACGCCGAGTTCCTTGAAGACAGCCTTCGCCATAGCCACGGAGGCTCCCTGGAGCTCGCCGTCCTTTTCGAAGCTGTACGGAGCCTCACCGGCGAAGCCGACGGTGATCTTTCCATCGTCGACGGCCTTCTGGAGAGCGCTCTTATCGGAATCGCTTCCACCGCATGCTCCCAGTGTGAGCGTCAGGGCGATGATCGAGGTCGCGGCGGCAAGCCCCTTGATGGCTTTCATAGCTGTCCCTTTCATTGAACGTCGACACATCTTCGTGACATGCGTCTCAAGAACACTATTCAATACTTTTGTTGTCCGGATGTCACACTGTCAGACAACGTTATATGATCGTGATATGCCTCAACCCCCAACCTCGGAGCTTCCTGTCCTGCGCAAGGTCATCAGATCCTCGACGATCGACCTCATCGCCGACCAGATTCGGAACGCCATCTACAGCGGCTCACTGGCACCGGGGCAGTCCATCAACGAGGTGCGCACGGCGGAACTCCTCGTCGTCTCCAGGCCCTCACTGCGGGAGGCTCTGCAGCGACTCGTCAGCGAAGGGGTGATGACACACGCGCCCGGCCGAGGCGTCTGGGTCAAGCGGATGACGACCGACGACATCGATGACGTCTATGCCGTCCGAGAGGCCATCGAGGCGCAGGCGGTGAAGATCGTCATCCGCTCGGGCAAGCCGATTGCCCGCATCCACCAGGCGCTGGCCAAACTCGAGCTCGCGATCGAGGAGAACACCGCCCGCACCATCGGCGACGCCGACCTCGACTTCCATCACTCGATCGTCGCCTGCTCCGGGTCGGTCAGGCTCAGCGGCCTGATGAAAGTTTCGATGGTCCACACTCGGTTGCTCTCACTCTCCGACCCGCGCGGATATGAGGTCAGGTGCGACCTCATCGAGACACACAGAGAACTGAACGAGGCGATCGCAGCCGGGAACGAAGCACGGTCCCTGGCAGTCGTGGGCAGGGTCATGGCCGGAGCCGCTGCTCGACTGCACAACCCCCTGACGGAACCCGGGGCTGTCATCGTCAGAGCCGACGATCAGGACGAGCTCGTCGACGACCAGTGGTCGCAGCTGAGAGATAAGATGAGGTCATGAAGGTTGTCTGCCCCGGTTCCTATGACCCGATCACCATGGGTCATCTCGATGTCATTGCCCGCAGCGCCCGACTCTTCGACGAGGTGGTCGTTGCCGTCGTGCACAATCCCAAGAAATCCGGACGATTCGATCCCGAGGTCCGCGCCGATCTCATCCGCGCCTCGCTGGCCGACGATGAGCGGACCCGAGAGACGAAGAACGTCACCATCGAGACCGTCGCCGGGGGCCTCCTCGTCGACTACTGTGCCTCCATCGGAGCGCCTGCAGTGGTCAAGGGGCTGCGCTCGGGCACGGATTTCGCCTACGAGCTGCCGATGGCACTGATGAATAAGCATCTGAGCGAGTTGGAGACCATCTTCGTCCCCGGCAGCCCCGAGTACGAACACGTCTCGTCCTCGCTCATCAAGGAAGTTCACTCCGGCGGCGGGAACATCGAAGGTCTCGTTCCGGGCGCAGTGCTGTCGGCGCTGAACGCCAGCCGCTGACGCATGCCGATTCCCTCTTCCTCCTCTCGGGCGTGGTTCCTCGGCCTCATCTTCCACACCGTGGTCGCTCATGCCACCTACAACGGCGTGCGCGTTCTCATCTCCTACCGGACCCTGGAACTCGGCGGCAGCGGAGTCGTCCTCGGTCTCATGACCGCCTGCTATTCCCTCGTGCCGCTGCTCACGGCACTCCTCGTCGGCCGACTCGTCGACCGCGGATACGCCACCGCTGTGCTGTGGACGGGAACGATCCTGTCGATCGTGCCCGTCGGACTCGCAGCGATGGCCCCCAACCTCGGCGTGCTCCTCATCGCCACGATGTGCCTGGGCCTGGGACAGCTGCTGACGACCGTTGCATCGCAGGCGCTGATACCACAGAGCTTCCCCGCCTCGGCGCTGACCTCGAAGTTCGGCTACCTCACTCTCGGCGTCTCGATCGGGCAGACGATCGGTCTGCCCGTGGCAGGAGCCATCGCCGGTGCGACGGACGGTGCCCCGCAGATCGTCAGCGCCCTGTGGTTCATGACGGGGATCTCCGCGCTGACACTGGTTGCTGCGGTCATCGTCATGCTCCGCGGCCGGACCCCTCACGTCTCCCGCGCCGAGGCGGCCAAGGGTGCCCGTACGCCCTGGTCCCTGCTCTCGATCCGGGGGATGAAGCCCGCGATCCTCGCTTCGATGACCACCCTGGCCGCCGTCGACCTGATGACTGCTTACCTCCCGCTTATCGGCCAGCAGAACGGGCTGTCGGTGACGACTGTGACGTGGCTGCTCACCTTGCGCACACTGGCCTCGGTGGTCTCGCGGCTGATCATCGGGATGCTCACACGCAAGTGGCGCAGCCTCTCGCTCCTGTGGACGGCCTCGGCGGCGGCAGGCGTCTGCATCATCCTCATCCCGGTGTTCACTCAGCCGTGGATGCTGGCGATCCTGCTGATCCTGGCCGGATTCTGCTTCGGACTCACCCAGCCGCTGACGATGACCTGGGTCTCGACCCTGTCGGATCCGGCCAATCGGGCGGCAGTTCTGTCGATCCGCCTTGCCGGCAACCGACTCAGCCAGGTGGCGATCCCCTCGGCAGCCTCCCTGCTCACTGCCGTCGCCGGATCCGGAATCGTGTTCACGATCTCCGGGGCGCTGCTCCTGGCCGCCGGCGGGGTGACCTGGCGCAATCAGCACGAGAAATGGTGACCAGGAACACCTGCGCATACTTCGAGGCTCGATTGGTAATGACCGCCGATGATGACTAGAATGGTGAGTCGCGTGTGAACGCAGGAGTAGGCATCCTCAATCACGTAAAGGAGGAGTGAGCATGAAGAAGCAGTCTGAGTTCGTCTACGATCTCAGGTCGATGGGATTGCTCGGTCATCCTGGTGAATGGGAACGGGTGAACACCACCCTGTCTGCTCCAGCGGATCTCAAGATCGAAGTGATCGGGGTCGCAGAAGGTTCACCACTGACACTCGAGCTGATGTTCGAAAGCGTGTCGGAGGGAATCTACGTGTCGGGCACAGTCTCGGCCACGGCCCGCGGCGAAGATGTGAGGACTCTCGACGAAATCGAGTTGCCTATAGATGTCGACATCCAAGAGATGTATGTCTATGAGCAGGCCGATGGCGACGAGGATTCTTACCTCATCGACCGCGATCAGCTCGACCTCGAGCCCGCGATCAGAGACGCTGTTGTCATGGCTCTGCCCTTCAGTCCGTCAAAGGACCGGAGCGAAGAGTTCAGCTTCACCCTCGGTGAGGACCTTGAGATCGACGACAGCGAATCGGATTCGCCGTTCGCATCATTGAAGAGTTTGTTGGATGAGAAGAAAGAGAGCTAGACGTGGCTGTTCCAAAGCGTAAATTGTCGCGCAGCAACACCCGCCACCGTCGTTCGCAGTGGAAGGCACAGGCTCCCAGCCTGGTCAAGACTGTGGAGAACGGTCGCGTTGTGTACTCGCGCCCTCACCAGGCCAAAGTTGTCGAAGACGCAGCCGGCACCCCGCTGTTCCTTGAATACAAGGGACGCAAGGTCGCTGACGTCTGACCTGTGGAAACTGACACCACAGCAGAACTGCAGAAGAGTCTCGGGATCGATATTGATCCCGAGACTTTTCGTCTGGCCCTGACTCACCGCTCCTTCGCCTTCGAAGCCGGCGGCATACCCACGAACGAGCGCCTCGAATTCCTCGGCGACTCCGTCCTGGGCCTCGTGGCCACCGAGTCGCTGTACTATGACAACCCGGATCTGGCCGAAGGTTCACTGGCCAAGATGCGCTCCGCCGTGGTCAACACCAAAGCCTTGGCATCGATCGCGCGCAGACACAAGATCGGCCCCCACATTCTTCTGGGCAAGGGCGAAGAGCTGACAGGCGGCCGCGACAAGGACTCGATCCTTGCCGACACCGTCGAGGCCCTCATCGGCGCGACCTTCGTCGCCCGCGGACGTGAAGAGGCCTTCGCCTTCGTCCACCGCCTCATTGATTCGATGCTCTCCGATGCTGTGAATCTGGGTGCCGGAATGGACTATAAGACGACTCTGCAGGAAGCAGCGGCCGATCTTGATCTGGGTGCCGTGAGCTACGAGATCGTCTCCTCGGGGCCAGACCACGCCATGGTCTTCACCGCCACCGCCCTTCTGGGTGACAACGGCTGGGGCACCGGCGACGGCTCTTCGAAGAAGAACGCCGAAGCGGCAGCCGCGGAAGTCGCTGTCAAGGCCATCCGCACCATCTATCCGGATTACACGCGCTGAGGCATTCCTGATGCCCGAGCTTCCTGAGGTAGAGAGCGTGCGCCTCGGCGTCCACGAATGGACTGCCGGCACCACCATCACCGGCGCCGAGGTGATCGACCCCCGAATTCTCGGCACCACGTCCCAGCGTCGCATCAATGCTTCCGCAGTCGACGAGTTCGTCGCAGCGGTGTCCGGGCGGCGGATCATCGGTGCCGAACGTCGCGGCAAGTTCATGTGGCTGACCCTGGGGGAGGACCTCGGTGCCGGCCCGGCTGCCGAGCCGGCTGCACCCGAGCTCAGCCTGCTCGTCCACCTCGGCATGAGCGGACAGCTGCGCGTGCACAACGGCGTTGACGAGATCCATAAGCACACCCGGGCGATCCTCCGCCTTGAGCGGGGGAGCGAGAGCCTCCAACTGCGTTTCGTCGACCAACGGATCTTCGGCCATCTCGGCGTACAGCCCCTGGTGCACGCCTATGGTCGGCTTGTGCCCGCCTCGGCGAATCACATTGCAGCCGATCCTCTGGAACCGGCCTTCGAACCCGGCCTCGCTCTCGAACAGCTCTCCCGCAAGCGGACGGTGGTCAAATCAGCGCTGCTCGACCAGTCCCTGGTCAGCGGCATCGGCAACATCTATGCTGATGAAGCACTCTTCAGGGCAGGTATCCACCCGTTGGCGATCCCCGCTCGCACTCGCAAGTCCCGCCTTGCTACCGTCCTCGACTCTGCGTCGCGGGTGATGGGCGATGCGCTGGCCGTGGGTG
The DNA here is from genome assembly GCF_021532275.1 of Brevibacterium sp. UCMA 11754. GTDB lineage: Bacteria > Actinomycetota > Actinomycetes > Actinomycetales > Brevibacteriaceae > Brevibacterium. Next base: position 287,877 of record NZ_JACBOT010000024.1, on the reverse strand, counting down.
GGACCAGCTTCGACGCCCTCTACGTCAACGTCAACGGGGAGTCCGGCTACTTCGACCGTGCCCTGCTCGTCTACGGGCGCGGCGGCCAGGAGTGCGTGCGCTGCGGCACCGAGATCGAGAAGATGACGATCGGCGGACGAGGCAGCCACTTCTGCCCGAACTGCCAGCGCCCGCCGCGGTATCGGTAGATCGGGCACCGCCGAGACTGCGCAACGCTGTCGCCTGGGCCCGTGTCGGCATTCCACACCGATGCGGCAGGCGAGAGGCGGCTGGTGACACTCTGATCGAGTCTCACCGGCCGCCTCTCGCATTCCACCGATGTCGCGCGGTCAGCACCGCGATAAGGAATTACTTGACGGTGTCGCCGTGCTCATGATCTGCATCGTTGAGATCAGACGACTCCGACGAACCCGCCTCGGCGTCTTCCTTGTCGTCTTCGACGTCCTCGACAGGCAGTTCGGAAGTCTCGAGACCGAAGACCTCTCCGTCGTACTCGTTGACGGCCGTGGCGACAGACTGCTCGAGGACGTGATTGGCCAGCTGTCCCTGAATGATCAGCGGATCTCGCGAGAGGTCCTTCCACACGGCCACGCAGAGAAGCAGCATGACGATGACGAAGGGCAATGCCGCCACGATCGTGATGTTCTTCAGACCTTCGAGGGCCTCGGCGGGATCAGAACCTCCGGCCAGGAGCATCACCGCTGCCACTGCACCGGTAGCCACACCCCAGAAGAGGACGAGGCCCTTGCCGGGCTCTTCTCGACCGTTGGCCGACAGCGTGCCCATGACGATCGACGCGGAGTCGGCGCCCGTGACGAAGAAGATCGCAATGAGGATGACCGTGACGACCATCAAGATGATGGCGATGGCGTTGGGCAGAGGCAGAGCGCCGAGGAGATCGAACAGGATCGTATCCATGTTGATGTCCGGTTCACCGTCGACGATCTTTGCCAGGGCCTTGACTGTGCCTTCGCCGCTCTCGGCGCGTTCCTGGATGCCGATGGCTCCGCCACCGAAGATCGCAAACCAGATGGTCGAGACGACCGAAGGAACGATGAGGACGCCGAGGACGAACTGACGCACGGTGCGGCCGCGCGAGATGCGGGCGATGAAGAGGCCGACGAAGGGCGACCATGAGACCCACCAAGCCCAATAGAAGACGGTCCACGAGGACAGCCAGGTGTTGACGTCCTGGCCATTGGCCGCGGTCCGGGATGCCATCTGCGGCAGATCTTGGATGAACGAACCGAGTGAGGACGGAATGACGTTGAGGATGAACAGCGTCGGCCCGCCGATGAACACGATGAGTGCGACGATGATCGCCAGCACCATGTTGATGTTCGACAGCCACTGGATGCCCTTCTCGACACCGGACACGGCCGAAGCGACGAAGGCTGCGGTGAGGATCGCGATGATGATGACGAGAATCGGAGAGGAGACATCGGACATGACGCCCGCTGATTCGATGCCGCCGCCGATCTGGATCGCACCGAGGCCCAGCGAGCAGGCCGAGCCGAAGAGCGTCGCGAGGATCGCGAGGATGTTGATGACCTTGCCGCCGGCACCGTTGACCGCACGTTCGCCGAACAGCGGGGTGAACATCGACGAGAACAGCTGGGAGCGACCGAGACGGAAGGAACCGTAGGCGACGCCGAGGCCGACGATCGCGTACATGGCCCAGGGGTAGAGGGTCCAGTGGAAGAGAGTGGTGCCCATCGAGGTGCCCATTGCCTCGGCAGTGGAACCATCGACCGTGTTCGGCGGGGGAGACATGTAGAAGAACAGGGGCTCACCGACGGCGGAGAACACCAGCCCGATGCCCATGCCGGTGGCGAACATCATCGAGATCCACGATGAGGTCTTGAACTGAGGCTTCTCATCGTCCCTGCCCAGCGGGATGCGTCCGAACTTGGACAGGGCGACGATGATGACGAAGATCGTGAAGATCGTGGCGGCGATGACGAAGAGCCAGCCGAAGTTGTCCATGACGCCGGTCAGCAGGGTTCCTGCGACAGCCCCTAGGCTCTCGGGAGAGAAGAAGCCCCAAATGACGAAGGCAACTGCGAGCACTCCGGCCGAGAAGAACACCACTTTGTCGACGCCCTTGCGGATGAGCGGTCTCTGTTTCGTGGTCGGATTCTTCAGGCGCCGTATCAGGTCCTGAGTCTTTGTCGTTTCACTGCTCATAGGGATGCTTGCCGGTCAGCAGCGTCGCAGGTGTCCTGCAGGCGGTCGTGATCGGCGCTCCTTCCTGTTCATGGACGGCATTGATTGTCATCGGGCGACGTGGGGCGCTCACTCCAAATTAGCCCGATCTGTCAGTTTCCTCCCGGGCATGGTCAAGGCCCCGCCGCGAACGACGGGGCCCAGATCAGCTCCCCCGGCTGGGCTCGAACCAGCGACCCTTCGATTAACAGTCGAATGCTCTGCCAACTGAGCTACGGAGGAAAGGCACCGGATTCGGCGCACGAGGAGATACTCTATCAAAAGATTCGAGAATTGTTGGAACTCCTTCGGGATATGCTGGGATGACAATGCATCTCAAAAGCCTGACCCTGCGAGGATTCAAGTCCTTTGCCTCGGCGACGACTCTCAGATTCGAGCCGGGCATCACCTGCGTTGTCGGCCCCAACGGCTCCGGCAAGTCCAACGTCGTCGACGCGCTGTCCTGGGTGATGGGCGAACAGGGTGCGAAGAATCTGCGCGGCGGCAAGATGGACGACGTGATCTTCGCCGGAACCTCGAAGCGTCAGGCATTGGGCCGCGCCGAGGTGGCCCTGACCATCGACAACACCGACGGAGCCATTCCCGTCGACTACACCGAAGTCACCATCTCCCGCACACTCTTCCGCACCGGGGGAAGCGAATACGCCGTCAACGGGACGCCGGCACGACTCCTTGACATCCAGGAGCTGCTCAACGACTCGGGACTGGGCAAAGAGATGCATGTCATCGTGGGGCAGGGGCGTCTCGACGCGATTCTGCACGCCGATCCGATCGAACGTCGCAGCTTCATCGAAGAGGCAGCGGGCGTCCTCAAGCACCGCAGGCGCAAGGACAAGGCCGTGCGCAAACTCACCGGCCTGCAGACGAACCTTGATCGCCTCTCCGATCTGCGGACCGAACTCAACCGCCAGCTGGGGCCGCTGGGGCGTCAGGCCGAGGCCGCGCAGAAGGCCGCCACCGTCCAAGCCACCCTGCGCGATTCCGCTGCACGACTGCTGGCCGATGACACCGTGCGGCTGCAGGCTTCCTTGGCCTCCACCTCGAGCGCTGAGGGCGAGGACGGCCGCGACCGCATCGGCGACCTCGAGCATCGCCGATCCCGCACTGAGCAGCGACTGCAGGAGATCGAGGCACGTCTTGGCACTCTTGATGTTGAGCTCGAGGACCTGCGCACCGCCGAATCACGGACACAGACCCAGATCGTGCGTGCCAAAGGAATAGCCCAGCGTGCCGAGGACAAACGCTCACACCTGCTCTCCGAGGTGGCGAGCCTGGGCCGTCGGGAGACGAAGTCGCCGGACGAGCTGAGGTCCCAAGCCGAGCACCACAAGGAGGAGCTTCGCACCGCGGAGGAGGCGGTGGAGGAATCCGCGGCAGCACTGGATCGCAGTCAGATGCGCAAAGAAGAGCTCGCACTGGCACTGAAGAAGGCCGAAGACGAGGTCAAAGCCACACAGCTGGCCATCACCGAGGCGATCAAGAACAGGTCTGCACTGCAGTCGAAGAGCTCCCAGGCGCGTGAGCGCATCAGCGACCTCACGGCTCGGATCGAATCCAATCGGGCAGAGATCGACACCGCGTCGACCCGCATCACCGAACGCCGCGAAGAACTGAGCACCGCTGAGGCGGCCGTCGAAGGGGTCGAAGCAGGAGAGAGCGAACTCGACACGGAGTACGAATCGGCCAAGGAGGCCAAGACCACGCTGGAGACCGACCTCGAGGGACTCCGGGCGCAGAAGGCGAAGACCGCATCGGAACTGGCCTCGGCGGAGGCCCGAGCAGAGGCGCTGTCCCTGGGCACAGCCTTGGAGGCCGACCTCGAGGACATCGTGAACGCGGATCTGCCGGGAGTCGGCTCGGCCGTGACCGAGCGGCTGTCCGTGGCCAACGGGTTCGAGATGGCCGTGGCGGCAGCCCTGTCGAACACGGTCTCCGGTGTGCTCGTCGACTCGCCTCAGGTGGCACTGAAAGTGCTCGACCACCTCGGCGAGGACACCAATGTCCACCTCACGATCCCGGCAGGGGCGACGGCCAGGGCGGGCGCCGGTGCAGACGCCGGTGCAAGTGCCGGCAAGGGCGCGAACCAGGCGAGCAGCGCGAGCTCTGCGACCACATTGCCCGAACTCAGCGGGACCGGCGACGGCGCACCGTCGGTCCGGTGGTTAGGCGATGTGGTCAGCAGCGACGTGCCCGAACTGACCGAACTGCTCAACTCCGCGCTGGAGAGAGTCGTGTGCGTTGACGATGTTGCCAGCGCGCTGTCCATCATCGAGTCCCGCCCCGAACTCACGGTGGTCACCCTCGGCGGTGAGATCCTCACCGCAACGCGTGTCAGCCGGGCACGCACCGCTTCGGGCACCCGCCTGGCCTCACAGACCGCGCTCGAGGAGACTCGCTCCTCCATCACCGAACTGCAGCAGGCCCGGACCCGAATCGATGCGGACATCGCCCGGGTCGAGGCGAAGCTGGCCGAGGCGAAGGCAGCAGCTGCTGAGGCTCTTGAGAAACTGCACTCCTCGGACGCGGCGATCATGGCCGCCGGGGAAGAGGTCTCCCGAATCGCGGGCGACATCACTGCAGCCCAGACTCGCCTGCAGCGGTCCAAGGACAACGAAGCGGAGCTCGCGACACGCCTGGAGTCGGCCGAACGCGAGGCCCGCACCGCCGAATCCGCACTCGCCGGGGCAGACGACGTCGAAGAGGTCGTCGACACCACCGAACGCGATGAACTGAGCCGGAAGGTGACCCAGTCCTCCGAAGACGTCATCGAGACCCGAATCAGCCACAAGGCGGCCACGGATCGGGCACGATTCCTCTCCGAGCGGGTCGACTCCCTGCTGCGCCAGGCCACAGCAGAGGAGACCGCACGCGAGCAGACCCAGAGGACGATCGCACGCAAGAGCAGATCGGCCGCCTCGGCGCTGCTCATCGTCGAGATTGCACAGAACGCGACTTCAGCCGCAGAGACGACGGTGTCCGAACTCGGCTCCCAGATTCAGGTCCTCGTCGAAGAGCGCGGCCAGCTGCGAGAGGAGAAGAGCCGCCTCGGTGAGGAACTGGGCACCACGCGCACAGAACTGCAGCGACTCAAGGACGCTGCCGCCGAAGCCGAACTCGCCAAGGAACGATTCCGCCTCAAACTCGAAGAGATCGAGAACCGGGCGGGGGAGGAGACCGGACTCGGCCTCGAACGGCTGGTCGAGCTCTATGGCCCTCATATTCCGGTCCCTGCCTTCGACGAAGGTGAGGAGGGGCGTCCCTACGTGCGGACCGAGGTCGAGAAACGACACAAGCAGGCGACCGCCGCCCTCAAACGCATCGGAACGGTCAACCCCCTGGCACTCGAGGAATACGAGGCACTCAAGGAGAGGCACCAGTTCCTCGAAAAGCAGATCACCGACATCGAGTCCTCGAGGAAGGACCTGATGAAGCTCGTCGACGAGGTCGATCGGCACGTCGAACGAGTATTCGCCGAGGCCTATGCGGACACCGCACGGGAGTTCGAAGACATCTTCTCCCGCCTGTTCCCCGGCGGTGAGGGATCCCTGAGCCTGACCGACCCCAACGACATGCTGACCACCGGCGTCGACGTCCACGCCCGGCCCGCGGGCAAGAAGGTCAAGCGACTGTCCCTGCTCTCCGGCGGTGAACGGTCACTGGTCGCCGTGGCCATGCTGGTGGCGATCTTCAAGGCCCGGCCCAGCCCGTTCTACGTCATGGACGAGGTCGAGGCTGCACTCGACGATCTCAACCTGTCCCGCCTGCTGACCGTGTTCGAAGAGCTGCAGGACTCGTCTCAGCTCATCGTCATCACCCACCAGAAGCGAACGATGGAGATCGCCGATGCACTCTACGGGGTGACGATGCACGGAGATGGCGTGTCGAAGGTCATCTCGCAGCGGATCCCATGAGCGGCAGCCGTTCGCGGGAGGTCGATTCGGCAGAGATGTCCAGGGGAGTCCCAGGGAATTCTCCAACAGGCTCACGGCCCCCGAACACGAATGTCGTGGATTTGGGCGATAGACTTGAGCGCAGGGAAGCATTGTCGAAAAGCTTGAGGAGCGGGACGTCCATGGCCGAGTCGGCTGAATCACGAGGTGACTCGCGAGCATGAATGCAGTACTCGTCGTCATTGTCGGACTCGCCGTATCGTTCGCGCTGGCCCTCATCGTCGTGCTCCTCGTCGCACTGCCGGGACTGAGGGCTGAAGGTCGCCTGAAGTACTCTTCCGATGTGCAGCGGTTTCGACTGCCGGGGCAATGGACCGGGTACGACGACGAGGTCCACGAATTCTTCGGTCATGACGACGGCACCTCTCACCTGGCGACTCGGGAACAGGCTGCGGTCACCGCGATCCGGGACCATTCCTACGTCCTGCGGCCCCAGCCGCGCCGGCACGCCGCACCCTCACTGCTGACGGTGAGGCCGCGCACCCGTCATTGGAAGATCCCTGAATCCGGCACAGGGTGGAGAACCACAGCCGGACTGCTCTTCGGCAGTCGAGGTTCCTGACCGGACCAAACGACATCATCACACGCGCCCCGAGACAGCGGGGCGCTGGGGTGCGGGCCACCGGAACGCACAACGGCCTCGCGCCGATGTGCACAACACGACCGGCACAGCACCCTTGACCGGCGGTCACCGCGCGAGAACGTGGGGCCAGGGAAGGTAATCAAAGGAGGACGTACGTCAATGGATCAGCCGATCATATTGCTCATCGTCGCAGCCATCGTCTTCATTCTGGTCGTCGGGCTGGGCTTCACCCTGCGCGTCAACGCCAAGAAGAAGGGGCTGCGCGATGAGCGCAGCATCGACGCCGATGTCACCGGCGAACTCAAGATCGACGACATCTCCGAGGCGGTCGCTAAGGAGAAGGCCGCCACACGCGGATCCGAGGTTCCCACCGAGCCAGGGAACCGGCTCGTTCGCCTGCGCGAACGCCTCGCGAAGTCCAACTCCGGACTGGGCCGCGGTCTGCTCAGCCTGCTCTCGCGTGACAACCTCGACGAATCGACCTGGGAAGAGATCGAAGACACTCTCATCCTCGCCGATGTCGGAGTCGATCCGACCACCGAACTCGTCGACAGACTGCGCGAACGCGTCAAGGTCCTCGGCACCCGTGAACCGGAAGAGGTCAGGGGACTGCTTCGGGAAGAACTCATCAAACTCGTCGATCCCTCCATGGATCGTGGGCTTGCCACCGCGGGCACCGACGGCGACCCAGCCGTGATGCTCGTCGTCGGAGTCAACGGTGCCGGCAAGACGACGACCGTGGGCAAGATCGCCCGTGTGCTCGTGGCTGAAGATCAGAGCGTGCTGCTGGGTGCTGCCGATACGTTCCGTGCCGCGGCCGCCGAGCAGCTGTCCACCTGGGGCGGTCGCGTCGGCGTGGAGACCGTCCGCGGCGAGGAGGGGGCCGACCCTGCCTCCGTGGCCTACTCCGCCGTCGAACGCGGCAAGGAAGACGGCACCGACGTCGTACTCATCGATACGGCCGGACGCCTGCAGAACAAGATCGGCCTGATGGACGAACTCGGCAAGGTCAAGCGAGTGGCCACACGCCCTCTGGGCGAGGGACACGAGATCGACGAGGTGCTCCTCGTCCTCGACGCCACGACCGGGCAGAACGGAATGCAGCAGGCCAAGGTCTTCGCCGAGGCGGTCAACATCACCGGCATCGTGCTGACCAAACTCGACGGCACCGCCAAGGGCGGAATCGTCGTGGCCGTACAGCGTGAGCTCGGGGTTCCGGTCAAGCTCATCGGCCTCGGTGAGGGTGCCGACGATCTGGCGCCATTCACTGCCGAAGGATTCGTCGACGCACTGCTCGACTGACCGTATCCTCCAGCGTGAGAGCGCCTGTGTCACATGCTGGAAACATGATCGACTCACTGGTGTGACATCCGTCATGGACACTGTCATTGTTCGGTTCTAATCGGAGCCGACAGAGACGTGAAAGAGACGACATGGAACTCGACGCAGTGAATGTTTGGATGATGGTCGCGGCCGGCCTGGTTCTGCTCATGACCCCCGGTGTGGCCTTCTTCTACGGAGGTATGACCCGAATCACCTCGAGCATCAACATGATGATGATGGTGTTCTCGGCAATGGCGATGGGAGGGCTCGTCTGGGTCCTCTTCGGATACGGACTGAGCTCAGGCGACTCCGTGCTGGGGATCTTCGGCAACCCGCTGTCCCAGATCGGCCTCGCCGACGCAGTCGCCAACGAACCCGAAGCGCTCATCTCCATCGGCTACGGCTCCACCTTCGCGATGATCGCGATCGCACTCATCGCCGGTGCCGTCGCTGATCGGGCGAAGTTCTCCACCTGGCTGGTCTTCGCCGGACTGTGGGTCACCGTGGTGTACTGCCCTCTGGCCTTCATGGTCTGGGGTGACGGACTGCTCAGCGAGTCGGGTGTGATCGGCAGCGCCTTCGGGCCAGCGATCGACTTCGCGGGCGGAACGGTCGTGCATATCAACGCGGGAATCTCCGCTCTCGTGCTCGTCGTCGTCATGGGCCGCCGGGCCCGCTATTCGACACCGCACAAACCCCACAACATTCCGATCACCGTTCTCGGTGCCGCGCTGCTGTGGTTCGGCTGGTTCGGATTCAACGGTGGAGCCGCCTCGACGATCGAGCAGGCCGGACTGATCTGGGTCAACACCCTGGCCGCCCCTGCCGCCGGAATGATCACCTGGATCGCAATCGAGCGGATACGGGCGACTCGCCCCAGCAGCATCGGCAGCGTCTCCGGCGCGATCGCCGGTCTCGTCGCCATCACCCCCGCCTGTGCGAACGTCGAACCGTACGCGGCGATCATCATCGGAATCGCGGCAGGCGCAGGAGCTGTGCTCGCTGTGGAGGCGAAGAACCGCCTCCGCTACGACGATGCTCTCGACGTCGTCGGCGTCCACCTCGTCGCCGGTGTCATCGGCACTGTGATGATCGGACTCTTCGCGGTCCCGAGTGCAGACTCGGCCGCCGGGCTCTTCCACGGTGGAGGACTCGGGCTCCTCGTGTCGCAGATCGTGGCCACGGTCGTGGCCCTGATCTACGCCGGAGGCGTGACCCTGGTGATCGCCCTCGCCCTGCGGAAGACCATGGGGCTGCGCATCGACCCCAGAGACGAGCTGGCGGGCATCGATGCCTTCGAACACGCGGAGCAGGCCTACTCGTTCCGATGAATCCCGAAAACTCCCGCCAGGGGGCCGGTCGGTCTCACCGGCCGCCTCGGTGAGGGGGAGTGCGTGAGCGTACTCACCGATCGCCTCGGTGGGGTGGAAGCAGCCACCCCACCGAGGCGATCGGTCATCTGAGGCCCAGCGACAGATTCTGGGATGAGGCGGTTGTGGGCGCTTTCCCAGCTTTCTCGGTTTCAGTCGGACACCGGTGAGTTGTTAGGCTAGGGAGTCGACCAATTATCGTGAAGAAGGCTTGTACGTGTTTAATTCTCTCTCCGACAGGCTCACCGCGACGTTCAAGAACCTGCGCGGCAAGGGCCGGCTGTCCGAAGCCGATGTGGATGGCACCATCCGCGAGATCCGGCGCGCTCTTTTGGACGCCGACGTCGCACTGCCGGTCGTTCGTGCATTCACCGGACGCATTCGCGAGCGGGCGCTGTCCGAAGAGGTCTCGGGTGCGCTGAATCCGGGCCAGCAGGTCGTCAAGGTCGTCAACGATGAGCTGGTCGGCATCCTCGGCGGGGAGACTCGTCGCCTGAACTACGCGAAGCGCCCGCCCACGGTCATCATGCTCGCCGGACTGCAGGGTGCGGGTAAGACCACCCTGGCCGGTAAGCTCGCCTATTGGCTGAAGTCCGAAGGTCACCGTCCGATGCTCGTCGCCGCCGATCTGCAGCGGCCGAACGCGGTCAACCAGCTCGAGATCGTCGGCGAGCGTGCGGGCGCCTTCGTCTACGCACCAGAGCCCGGCAACGGCGTCGGTGACCCGGTGCAGGTGGCCACAGACTCCCTTGAAGTCGCTAAGTCGAAGCTCCACGATGTCGTCATCGTCGACACCGCCGGTCGTCTCGGCATCGACGAGGAGCTCATGCAGCAGGCCGCCGACATCCGCTCGGCAGTCAACCCGGATGAGGTTCTGTTCGTCATCGACGCGATGATCGGTCAGGACGCGGTGAAGACGGCCGAGGCCTTCCTCGAAGGCGTCGACTTCACGGGTGTCGTGCTCTCGAAGCTCGATGGTGACTCACGCGGCGGTGCCGCGCTGTCCGTCGCCGAGGTGACCGGAAAGCCGATCATGTTCGCGTCGACCGGTGAGTCGATGAAGGAGTTCGAACAGTTCCATCCTGATCGGATGGCTGACCGGATCCTCGATATGGGTGACATCATGACCCTGATCGAGCAGGCCGAGAAGAACTTCGATGAGAAGGAGACTGCGAAGCTCCAGAAGAAGGTCGAAGCCGGTGAAGACTTCGACCTCAATGACTTCCTGACGCAGATGTCGGGCCTGAAGAAGATGGGCTCGATGAAGAAGATGCTGGGCATGATGCCCGGCATGAGCCAGTACAAAGATCAGCTGGAGAACTTCGACGAACGCGAAGTCGATCGCGTCGAAGCCATCGTTCGGTCGATGACTCCGGCAGAGCGCACGAACCCGAAGATCCTCAACGGGTCACGCCGCGCGCGCATCGCCAAGGGTGCCGGCACCACAGTGACCGCAGTCAACCAGCTGATGGAACGATTCACTCAGGCGCAGAAGATGATGCGCGGGATGACTCGCGGCGGCGGTATGCCCGGAATGGGCGGAGGCGGCGGCATGCCGGGTATGGGTGGAATGCCTGGAATGGGCGGAATGCCCGGCGGCGGAGCGAATCGCAAGAAGAAGGCTGTGGGGAAGAAGAAGGGTCGCAAGGGCGGCCAGTCGGGCAACCCCGCCAAGCGTGCCCAGCAGGCTCAGGCGCTTGAGGACAAGAAGTCCGGCAAGACGAAGGACCCGGTCGGTTCGGCCTTCGGCGGCGTCGATCTCGACGGTGACGAAGACTTCGATATGAAGAATCTGCCGAAGGGCTTCGGCGGGATGTTCCCAGGTGGAAAGTAATAGGGCTTTCTGGCACAATTGAGTCTTGTACTTTTGCTTCCGACGTGGGCCCTCTCTTCCACGTTGAGGTGATAGTCCAGGTCACAGACTCCAACAGGTCAACCCCACGATTCTTCTGGAACCTCTGTGCAACAAAAACACAAAAGGAGACACCACTAAAGTGGCAGTCAAAATTCGCTTGACCCGCATGGGCAAAATCCGTGCACCGCACTACCGCGTCGTCGTGGCCGATTCGCGCACACGTCGCGATGGTAAGGCCATCGAACAGATCGGCATCTACCACCCGACACGCAACCCTTCGGTCATCGAGATCGATTCGGAGCGTGCGCAGCACTGGCTCTCCGTCGGCGCTCAGCCGACCGATCAGGTTCGCACCCTGCTCAAGCTCACCGGAGACTGGCAGAAGCACACCGGCATCGGCGAAGCAGTGAACACTGTGAAGCCACAGCCGGAGAAGGAAGCCTACGTGGCTCCCGCTGCCGGATCGGTGATCAAGGAGGCTATCACTCCTAAGGGTTCGGACAAGGCTGCGGAAGCACCTGCTGAAGAAGCAGCACCTGCTGCTTCCGAAGAGAGCGCTGAAGCCTGACATGTTGGCTGATTCGCTCGAACACCTGGTCCGCGGCATCGTCGATCATCCCGACGATGTTGCTGTTCGATCCCGCTCGTCACAGCGCGGGACCACGCTCGAGGTCCGGGTTCACCCGGAAGACCTCGGTCGTGTCATCGGTCGCGCGGGGAGAACCGCAAAGGCTCTGCGCACCGTGATCAACTCTCTTGCCGGCCGTGAGTCGGTGCGAGTGGACCTCATCGAGGCGTAACACCTTCATCGGGAAAGGGGGACGCGGCGTGTCATCGCCGCGTCCCCCTTTCCTGTATTCACTGCACCGTGTCGACTATTCACCGCACTGCTGTCGGCGACGATGGTCGCTGCAATCCGGATGCGGCGCAGATATGACGAAGCCAGCGGACTAAACTGTGTGCTGGAAGTGACTGCGTACCGGCATCGTTGCGGTCACACGCATCTTCACACGCACGAATCTGAGCGCTTTCATGAATGAGCGCTTTCATGAACACGAGGAGCAGTATGGACACGGTGATCGCCCGGTTGGGCAAACCGCACGGCATCAAAGGCGAATTCACCGTCGAGGTGCGCACCGACCGGCCGGACGAGCGATTCGTCCCCGGTCAGACCTACTCCACCGATCCCGATATCGGTGAGCTGACTCTGACATCGGCGAGGTGGCACCGGGACCGTCTGCTGCTGAGTTTCGATGAAGTCCCCGATCGGAATCGGGCAGAGGAGATCCGCAACACCCTCATCCTCAGCGATCAGGTCGAGGACGAGGTCGAGGATGACGCCTGGTACCTCGAAGACCTCATCGGGCTTCGCGTCCTGGAGGGGGAGACACAGGTCGGGGAGATCGTCGACGTCACCAACGGCACCGCACAGGATCTGCTCCACATGAAGCACATCGACGGACACCAGGCGCTCATTCCCTTCGTCACTGAGATCGTCCCCGAGGTCGACGTCGAAGGCGGATGGGTCAGAGTCACGCCGCCGGCTGGTCTCTTCGACGCCTCGTGAGTCCAGCCATGAAGATCGACGTCGTCTCCATCTTCCCGGAGTATCTCGCCGGGCTTCAGCTCTCCCTCATCGGCAAGGCCGTGGATCAGGGGGTGCTCGACCTGAACGTGCACGACCTGCGTGACTTCACCTTCGACCGGCACAACACCGTCGACGACTCACCGTACGGTGGGGGCGCCGGAATGGTGATGAAGGCCGAGCCCTGGGCGCTGGCACTCGAGCACATCCTCGGCGGGGAATCTCTTGTTGGGGCAACCAGCGTCGAGCGCACGGTCGGTGCAGACACCGGCGACGAAGAACCTGCCGCAGCGGGCAGACCGATCCTCATCGTGCCCAGCCCGGCCGGCCCCGTGTTCAACCAGCGCATCGCAGAGGAACTCTCCGACGCCGACCACCTCGTGTTCGCGTGCGGACGTTATGAGGGGATCGACCAGCGAGTCATCGACTGGTCGGGCGAACATTTCGATCTTCGCCCCATGAGCATCGGAGACTATGTGCTCAACGGGGGAGAGGTCGCCTCTATGGTGATGATCGAGGCAGTCAGCCGCCTCATCCCCGGAGTCATCGGCAACCCCGAGTCGCTGACAGAGGAAAGCCATGAGGACGGACTCCTCGAATACCCGATCTACACCAAGCCCGCCAGCTGGAGAGACCGGGATGTGCCGGAGATCCTGCTCAGCGGAAACCACGGTGCGATCGCACGGTGGCGCAGAGACCGCAGGCTCGAACGCACAGCCGAAGTCAGGCCGGATCTGCTGGCCGGACTCAACGGTCTCGACAAGCATGATCGCGCCGTTCTGGAACGGTTTGAGTCCGGGGACGATTCCGTGAAAGAATAGGTCGTCGCGTTTGTTGGCATTCACCTGCTTCAGGGGGATGGATGCCCAAAACCGTTCTCAGATGTCAGCATCGGAGAATTTCGGGGAGTGATCCCGACAGACGATCCAATCACCGGTTCAACCGGTCCGATATGCGTGTCCTCGACCTGAAGCTGGGGACACATGGAGAAACACAATGCAGAAGCTTGATGTTGTTGATGCAGCCTCGTTGAAGTCTGACGTTCCTGAGTTCCGCCCAGGCGACACCCTCAACGTTCACGTGCGCGTGATCGAAGGATCGCGTTCGCGTATCCAGGTGTTCAAGGGAATCGTCATCCGTCGCCAGGGCGACGGAGTCCGCGAGACCTTCACCGCTCGTAAGATCAGCTTCGGCGTCGGAGTCGAGCGCACCTTCCCAGTGCACTCGCCCATCGTCGAGAAGCTCGAAGTCCTCGCGCGCGGTGACGTTCGTCGCGCCAAGCTGTACTACCTGCGCGAACTGCGCGGCAAGGCTGCACGCATCCGCGAAAAGGCCTGATTATTGCCTGGCACTGTGGGTAATGATCACGCTGTGCCGAATAACCAAGAAAACGCGACCTTCGGGTCGCGTTTTCTTTATTCGGGCCGCCTCTGGAAGATCGTGGCTGTCATCGCGATTCTCATCATCGTCATCGGCGGATCGGTTCGCGGGTTCGTCATCCAACGGTTCACGATCCCCAGCGAATCGATGGAGCCGACTCTCGACGTCGGAGATGACATCACCGTGTGGCGTCCCGATGCGCTGAGTTCAGACATCCAACGCGGAGACATCGTCGTCTTCGACGGCCGTGGCTCCTTCGTCGACGATGCTCTGCCGACCCCGCTGCAGAAGGTGGGTTCATGGGTTGGGCTCGGGAACCGTGACGTCTACTACGTCAAACGTGTCATCGCTGTCGGCGGTGACACACTCCGATGCTGCGACGCGCAGGGACGGCTGCTGCTCAACGACGAACCCCTGGAGGAGGACTATGCGACGCACCCGGCCTCATCCACTGAATTCTCGATCGAAATCCCCGCCGACACCATGTGGGTGATGGGGGACAACCGGAACAAGTCTGCAGACTCGCGCGCGCTGATGGGCAAGCCAGGAGGCGGATTCATTCCGCTCGACCGTGTCATCGGGCCCGTGATCGGGCATGGTTCCTCGGTCGACTGAGATGATCGCCGCCTGAAAGATGTCGCGGCGGGGTGCTGGTACGCTCATTTCAGTCCCATTGCGGAACCTGTGGTCCGATGCGAAAGCGAACGAATGTCAACCGAATCAGAAGCTTCCCCACCTTCAGCCTCGAAGAGATTCCTCCGTGGCCTGCTCGAGACCGCAGCGATCATTCTCGTCGCCATCCTCATTTCCACCGCACTCAAGACCTGGGTCGTCCGCTCGTTCTACATCCCTTCGGGATCGATGATGGAGACCCTGCAGATTGATGACAGGGTCCTTGTCAATCAGCTGGCACCGAACTTCGGGCCGGCCAACCGCGGCGACATCATCGTCTTCGACGACCCAGACCATTGGCTCAGTCCTGAAGAGGTTTCGGAGTATGAGCCCAACCCCCTCCTCGAGTTCGTCGGACTGGCTCCCGCTGACGGGGGCCAGCAGCTGATCAAACGCGTCATCGGCGTCGGCGGAGACACCGTCGAATGCTGCGATGCGCAGGGACACATCCTCGTCAACGGCCAACCCATCGATGAGACATACCTCGACGACGGCACCGCACCGTCGGAGGTGGACTTCAAAGTCACCGTCCCAGAGGGCCACTATTGGGTGATGGGTGATAATCGCAGTAACTCCGCAGACTCGCGGTACCACGTCGACACGCAGCCCTATGTGCCCGAGGACAACGTGGTGGGCACCGTCTTCCTCATCAACTGGCCCTTCAAACATTTCAGTTGGATGTCCACCCCCGAGTCAGTCTTCGCCGACGTCCCCGATTCTGAAGGAATCACCGGCAGCTGATGGCACAGATCGGATTGCACGACCTCAGCTGTGAGCGCGCTCTGCTCGCAGAAGGCTACGAGTTCGTCATCGGCATCGACGAGGTCGGTCGTGGAGCACTGGCAGGGCCGGTCAGCGTGGGCGTGGCCCTTTTCGACCTCAGAGAGCTCACCGACGTCGAGGTGCCGGCGGGCATCCATGATTCGAAGCAGCTGAGCGCGCTGTCGCGTCAGACCGCGACCGATCGCGTCAACGGGTGGGCGCGAGCCACGGCAGTAGGGTCGACGACGCCGAGCGAACTCGACGAGCTTGGGATGACCATGGCACTGAACCTGGCCGGTCGTCGGGCACTGTCTGACATGCTGATACCTCTCGTCGGCTCAGCGGTTCTTCCACCATCGACGATGGTGCTTCTCGACGGCAAACACGACTGGCTTTCAGCCCCACTCACGCTCGACTGCCTGGGGATATTCGGGCCCGCAGCAGACCTGGAACTGCCCCAAGTGCGGACCGTGATCAAAGGTGACGGCAGCGTTCCCGTCATCGCCGCGGCAAGTATTGTGGCAAAAGTGCACCGAGATGAGGCGATGATCGCACTCGCCGAGGCTCATCCCCAGTATGGTTGGGAGTCGAATGTCGGGTACGGAACCATCAGACACCGTCGGGGCATCGCCGACTTCGGCCCCAGCATTCACCACCGGAGAAGCTTCCGCCTGCTAACGGCGCACGATGCGAAGGAGGGATCGTCATGAGCACTGATGATCTGGACGATTACGAAGCGCAACTGGAGCTTCAGCTCTACAAGGAGTATCGCGATGTCGTGGGACTCTTCGCCTACGTTGTCGAGACCGAACGTCGTTTCTACTTGGCCAACCACGTTGATCTCAAGGCCCACAACGACGCCGGAGATGTCTACTTCGAACTGACGCTGCGAGACGCTTGGGTGTGGGACAGCTACCGATCGGCACGCTTCATCAAGACAGTGCATGTGCTGACCTTCAAAGACGTCAACATCGAGGAGATCGCCAAGAGCGATCTGGAACCGCCGACGTCGATCAGGGGCTGACGGCGGCCAGCGGATGATGTTGGAGAGGCACTCGCACGCTTAGGCCTGTGGACTGGACCTTGACTTGCACGTGATCGGCCTGTGGACGACGAAGCGCCGTCCACAGGCCGATCGTCTGCTCTTGTCGCTTCTGCCCCGCCGGTGGTGGTCTGTCACTCATGGGACCGACATCTGGCAGACGCAGCACAACCACACCGGGAATGCGTCAGCGCGCTCTGGGACAGACAGGGGAGGACCTGGCAGCAGAGTTCCTGCAGCGACAGGGCATGGTCATCATTGAACGCAACTTCAGATGCCCACGGGGAGAGATCGACATCATCGCCCGAGACGGTGAGACCATCGTCTTCGTTGAGGTGAAGACCCGCAGAACGCTCGCCCTCGGATCTCCCCTCGAGGCCGTGACCAGTGCGAAGCTGAAGCGGATCAGAATGCTGTCGGCAATCTGGCTGCGCGGGCAGCGCGACTTCTTCGCCGCCATCCGCATCGATGCCCTCGGCATCGTCATGGAACCCGAACCCGACTACTCTCATCGCCGCAACCTGCAGGTCGACTCGTGAGCGAAGAAGCGAAGCTCAACGTGATCGGGCGCGCCTCCGCCGTGGCTCTCTGGGGGCTGGCGGGGAAGATCGTGTCCATCGAAGCCTGCGTCAGCGCGGGCCTGCCGGGCATCGACATCGTCGGTCTGCCCGACGCCTCCGTGAGCGAATCCCGGAAACGACTTCGCGCCGCACTCGCCTATCTGGGAATCCCCGTGGCCACGCAGCATCTGACGATCAACCTCACCCCAGGCACGGTGCCGAAGATCGGCACCGGATTCGACCTGGGAATCGCCGTGGCCGTACTCAAAGCGCAAGGCATCATCGACGAAGCCGACACAGAATCGATCATCCACTGCGGTGAACTGGGCCTTGACGGGCGCATCCGCCCCGTCAACGGTGTGCTGCCGAGCCTGCACAGCGGCCTGCAGGCCGGCTTCGAACGATTCGTCGTTCCCGTGGGCAACAGTCAGGAATCAGCACTGCTCGGGGGAACCAGGGTCCGTGCCATCGCCTCGCTGGCCGAACTGATCAACATCTACGGCGGAGATCTCAACGTCCCGATGCTCCCACCGGTCATTGACGCCGAAACTGCCGACCCGGAGATTTCCGAACGCCACGACCTCTCCGAAGTCCAAGGGCAGGCTGAAGCACGATTCGGACTCGAAGTCGCGGCGGCCGGTGGGCACAATCTGCTGATGCGAGGCACACCGGGGGCCGGGAAGACGCTGCTGGCCCAGTGCCTGCCGGGGATCCTTCCACCGTTGGACGACCCGCAGGCGGTCGAAGTGGCGGCGGTGCGCTCGCTGCGAGGAGAGCTGCACAGCGGCGAAGGGCTCGATCATCGACCTCCTTTCGAAGCGCCCCACCACCGCAGCACCGCCTCGGCGCTCATCGGTGGGCGCAGACCCGGGTCGATAGGAATTCTCAGCAGAGCCCACCGCGGCGTCCTCTTCATGGACGAGGCGCCCGAGTTCTCACGGGATGTACTCGAAGCACTGCGTCAGCCGATGGAAGCTCGACAGGTTCACATCCATCGTGCCTGGGGCTCCATGGTGCTTCCAGCATCGTTCCAATTGGTGATGGCGGCGAACCCATGCCCCTGTGGAGCTGGAATGCGCGGAGCCGACTCCACGTGCCGATGCACTCCGATGGACAAGCGCCGCTACCGCAACAGACTCTCCGGTCCTCTGCTGGATCGCGTTGACCTGCAACTCGAACTGTTTCCAGTCTCACCGGCCGACATCCGCCTCGGTGGGGCACAGGAGGACAGCGCTGCCGTCGCCGCACGGGTCAGACTCGCCCGGCAGCGACAGGCTGACCGATACGTCGACTGTGAGTGGACGCTGAACTCGAACGCGCCCGGGGCCTGGCTGCGTGAGCACTTCTCCCTGAGTCCGAACAGCCTGCGCGACCTGGACCGCGCACTCGACACAGGAAGGATCACCATGCGTGGATACGACCGGGTGCTGAGGGTGGCAACGACCCTGGCCGACTTGGAAGGGGCCAAGGTGCCGACACCGGACAAGATCACGACGGCGCTGGCTCTGAGGACACAGGACTCATGAACGACGACAGAAGGAGCGACGAGAGCGGAGACATCCGAGCGGCTGTGGCCGCCCTGCTGAGGATCGGCGAACCCGGCGACGGACTGCTCACTGGACTCGTTGACGAAGTCGGTCCGATTGCAGTGCTCGCACTGATCCGGGCAGTGGCAGCAGGAACATCATCAGCAGCCGAGGCCGCCGACAGCCTGACGCCGATCGTGAACGCGCTCGCGGGCAGCGGACAGCTCGGAGAGGCCCTCGACCGGTGGGCCGTGCGAGGCGAGGATGCGCACGGACAACGTGACCTCGAGGCAATGCAGAGACTGGGAGGGCGGCTCGTCATCCCCAGCGACGACGAATGGCCGCCTGCTCTGAGAGACCTCGGACCGGCGGCACCACTGGGACTGTGGGTCAGGGGCAAGGCGCGACTGAACGCGGCGCTGCAACGGGCAGCCGCTATCGTCGGAGCACGAGCGGCCAGCAACTACGGCACCAAATGTGCCTCAGACCTGGCCTGGGATCTGGCAGCGAGGGGACTGACCATCGTCTCCGGCGGAGCATTCGGGATCGATGCCGCCGCCCATCGGGCAGCCATCGCCCGCGACGGCACCACGATTGCCTTCATGGCTGGGGGAGTCGACCGGTTCTATCCGGCGGCCAACACCGAACTGTTCCACCAAGTACTTGAGTGTGGCGCGATCGTGTCCGAAACCGCTCCCGGGATGACTCCGATGCGACACCGCTTCCTGCTCCGCAACCGTCTGATCGCCGCCTCGTCCCAAGTCACCGTCATCGTCGAGGCAGGTTGGCGCAGCGGAGCACTCAATACCGCCCGACACGCACTCGAGCTTTCACGTGAAGTCGCGGCATTCCCTGGATCCGTGTATTCGGCGTCGTCGACGGGCACCCACAGACTCATCCGACACCATGAAGCGGAGTTGGTGACCAGCTGCGAAGACGTCATCGAACTCATCGGTGGTGCCCAGCCGATGCTGTTCAACGACGGCCGCCTTCCATCCCAAGGCCCAACCCTTCGTTCCGAGGGACCGCGCCTCCGTTCCGAGGGGCCGAGCCAGTCGCCGGCAGATCCGATCGATGACCTCGCCGAACGAGAGAAGATCTGCGTCAATGTGCTCTCGGCGACCAAGGCGCTGGATGTCGGAACCGTGGCGGCTCGGGCCGGACTGACAGTGCCGAACACACTCTCCGCGCTCGCCCTCCTTGAGCTTGCCGGCTTGAGCGCTCGCCGCGATTCCGGCTGGGTCAAACTGCGCAGACAGAAATGACTTTTTGAGGCAGACAGTGATGAGACGTCGATAAGGAGTCGCCGCTGAGTGAAGGTCCAACGCGCAACCCGGGCGATCGCGTAACCTGGGGCTGTGACCCAACCGATGACCATCGCCGAGGTGGTATCCGGCTATGCCGACCACCTGAGATCACGCGACGTCTCCGCCCACACCTCGCGGGCTTACGTCTCAGATGTCACAGACTTCTTCGACCACGCGGCCCACTCGACGGCTGCCCGCACCCGGGCGGACACCTCCGAGCCCAGTGTTGGCGACATCGATCTCAACGATCTGCGTTCGTGGCTGATCACCCTCGACGATGCCGGAGCGGCGAAGTCGACCGTGGCCCGGAAGATTGCAGCCGTGAAGTCCTTCTTCGCCTACTGCGTGAACCACCAGGGACTGACGAACAATCCGGCGGCGCGGCTGCGGACTCCCAAGAAGGACTCTCGTCTTCCCACCGTCCTCAAACCTCAGCAGGCTGCCGATCTTGTGTCCCGGGAACGTACTGCTCACACGGAGGCTGACAGCAGCGATCCCATAGACGCAGCCAAGTGGGCCAGGGACGCAGCCATCCTGGAGATGCTCTATGCCACGGCAGTGCGCGTGTCTGAGCTGACCGGGCTGAACCGCAGCGACGTTGACCATCAGCGCTCGATGATCACTGTCCTGGGCAAGGGGAACAAGGAACGACGCGTCCCCTTCGGCAAACCCGCCCAGTCGGCATTGCGACGATGGCTGACACTGCGGGAGACCTTGGTCTCGAACGCCAGCGGTGATGCGCTCTTCCTCGGCGTGAGAGGCGGACGAATCGGAGCCAGACAGGTCAGGGAACTCGTTCATCGGTACGGCTCCGATGATCCCAGCGCGCCCGATATCGGCCCGCACGGGCTGCGGCACTCGGCGGCTACGCACATGCTCGATGGGGGAGCGGACCTGCGACAGATCCAGGAGCTGCTGGGGCACTCGACGATGAGCAGCACGCAGATCTACACCCATGTCTCGATGCAGCGGTTGCAGGAGACCTATCGGCAGGCACACCCCCGGGCCTGATCTCACTCACTGGGGACTTCACTTTCGGAATTCCCAGTGCCACGGCTCAGGCAGCGAACCGCTCTGGCGGGCCCAACCGGGATGGATCCATCCGAACTTCGGTGCGTTGGCACGCATCCACTGGTGCTCGGCGGTGCCGAACGAGTTGATTCCGCCTCCTAGGTCGACGGCCAGCGCCCAACCGTGATTCGAGGTTCCGGGAGTCGCTGCCATCCGACCCTTGCGCCTCTTCAGGATGACCTGGGTGTCATAGTCACGGTAGGCATCTGTCACGGAGATCGGAGTCGAGAATCTGGCTTCATAGGCGTGGGACATACGGTCGAACGCCGCTTGGGCATCACAGCGCAGCATCTGTCCGGGTGCCGACTTCAACGCGCACATTGCAGCGGCGGGGATTCGACCATTGCGATGTCCACCCCAGGCACCTGCCCCTGATGTCGTGGAATCTCCGGTGTGTTCCTCTGCCGGCTTGCGTGACAGCGGCAGGAGGATCGACTGTTCCTGCCCGAAGAAGCCTGCAGGGTCGATGTACTTCTTCACACCTGCGGACTTCCAGACACCGATATGCAGGCAGGATTCGTCGCAATGACCGCCGTCGGCAACTGTTGCTATCTCCGCACCGGCGGGAAACGTCTCACCTGTCTCCAGCGTCGACTCAGCCGGTTGGAGGGAGATGACGTATCCGGAGTCCGTCTCGATGCTCATGGTCGCGGTGCCGGCTACAGAGCCGCGGAAGCGAATTGTGCCTGCAGCCGGCGCGCGCACCGGTTCACCACTGACCGTGAGCACATCGATGCCACGGTGTCCCTTCAGCCATGCCTCTGAAGGCGGATCGAAAGCCTCAGTGATCTCCATCGCCGGGACGGGCGAGACCCACGTCGGCTGAGCGTCGGACGCTGGTTCGGCAGCTGCCGTCTGGACCGGTGCCCCCACCTCGGCGAAGGTGAGGGCGAAGACCATCAGAGTCATTGCCGCAATGAGACGCAGCCGCGACGATGCCGGCCCGGATCGGCCTGAGGTGGAACGGGCGGTGTGAGGAGAATCGACGAAGAAGTCCATGACCCCATGGAAGCCGGGTCGCTTCGAGATGTCAGGCGCACGGACAGCGCCTGTGGACGACCCGCTGACGTGCACAGGTGAAACGCACACAAGTGGCGTGACGATCCACAGAAGACAACGAGAGAGTGCCCGAGCGAAGCGCGTGATCAGACAGGTGCTGAGGTGCTGAACCTGAACAGCCGGGCCCAGCTTCAGCGCAGATGAACCAAGGTGGGATCAAGATATCCACACCTCGGCGGACATGAGTCGAACAAGATCTCCTCCGCAGAGCGGGTCAAATGCCGCGCAGGGTGTGATGCAGCCCATTGCTCAGGTGCCGGATCGATTGGAAAAGCCTTGGGCAACAGGGATAGGATGGCCTCAGCAGAAGCGTGTCTTCTGACTACGCGTATTCGATTTCTTCTCCATCCCATGGTGCAAATAGTCCGCGAGGGCGAATTTGTGGGGCGGATGAACCGAATACTAGGAATCAACCGAAAAGGTCACTGTTGCCGACGGCTCAAAGCCGACGGATGACACTGACGTAAAAGCGCCTTCGGGCGCGAGAGAAAGGAGGGCGTCGGCATGGCCGTCGTCACCATCCGCCAGCTGCTCGACAGCGGCGTTCACTTTGGACACCAGACCCGTCGTTGGAACCCGAAGATGAAGCGTTTCATCTTCACCGAGCGCAACGGCATCTACATCATCGACCTGCAGAAGTCGCTGGGCTACATCGACTCTGCATTCGAATTCGTCAAGGAAACCGTGACTCACGGTGGCTCGATCCTCTTCGTCGGCACCAAGAAGCAGGCTCAGGAATCGATCGCCGAACAGGCCAAGCGCGTGGGACAGCCCTACGTCAACCAGCGTTGGCTCGGCGGTATGCTCACCAACTTCCAGACCATCTCGCTGCGCCTGCGCCGCCTGAAGGAACTCGAAGAGATCGACTTCGATGATGTTGCAGGTTCTTCGCACACCAAGAAGGAACTGCTCATTCTCCGTCGCGAGAAGGACAAGCTGGAAAAGACCCTCGGCGGTATCCGCGACATGCAGCGGACCCCTTCGGCTGTCTGGATCGTTGACACCAAGAAGGAACACCTTGCTGTCGACGAAGCACGCAAGCTGGGCATCCCGGTCATCGCGATCCTCGACACCAACTGCGACCCTGACGACGTCAACTACCCGATCCCGGGCAACGACGACGCCATCCGCTCGGTGTCCCTGCTGACCCGCGTGATCGCCGACGCAGTGGCAGAGGGCCTCATCGCCCGCCACTCCTCGGACGACGACAGCGGAGAGAAGAACGTCTCCGCCGTCGAACCGATGCCTGAGTGGGAACGCGAACTGCTCGAGGGCAACGCTCCAGCCTCCGAGGAAGCCGCCGCACCAGCTGCCGACGCTGCCGCTCCGGCCGCAGACGCCGCTGCTGAGAAGCCTGCCGCTGACGCCGCTGCTGCGGCTGAAGAGGCGACCGACGAGCCTCCAGTTGAGGCTGCTGCCGAGGCCGCTGACAAGGCGACCGAAGCACCTGCCGCAGAAGCTGCTGCAGACTCCACCGAGTCCACAGAGTCCTGATTTCCTTTAACTCCACCAACTTTTAGGAGAAAGAATGGCAAACTACACTGCCGCTGATATCAAGGCATTGCGCGAGAAGACCGGCGCCGGAATGATGGATGTCAAGAAGGCTCTTGACGAAGCTGACGGCGATCAGTCGAAGGCCATTGAGTTCCTCCGTGTGAAGGGCCTCAAGGGTGCCACCAAGCGTGAAGGTCGCTCCACCTCCGACGGTCTCGTGGCCACACAGATCGACGGCGGCGTCGGAACGATGATCGAGCTCAACTCGGAGACCGACTTCGTCGCGAAGTCCGATCCCTTCGTTGCCCTCGCCGAGGAAGTTCTGGCCCTGGCCGTTGCCGAAAACGCTGGTTCGGCCGAGGCTGTTCTCGAGTCCACGAAGGACGGCAAGCCCGTCTCGGAGTTCATCACCGAAAGCGGTGCCACTCTGGGCGAGAAGGTTGCCCTTCGTCGCGTCGGACGTCTCGAAGGCGCAAGCGTCGAGTCCTACCTGCACCGCACGAACAAGGATCTGCCCCCTCAGGTGGGCGTTCTGCTGGCATACGAAGGTGACGACGCATCTGTCGCACACGATGTCGCCGTGCACATCGCAGCGATGAGCCCGAAGTACTTCTCCCGTGACGAGGTCCCCGCCGACCTCGTGGAGAACGAACGTCGCATCGCTGAGGACACAGCGAAGAACGAAGGCAAGCCTGAGAAGGCTCTGCCCAAGATCATCGAAGGCCGCGTCAACGGCTTCTTCAAGGAGAACTGCCTGCTCGACCAGGGATTCGCCAAGGATCCCAAGCAGTCCGTGGGCAAGGTCCTCGAAGCTGCCGGCGTCAAGGCCACCGGTTTCCTGCGTTTCCGCGTCGGAGCCTGAAGCACCATTGACCGTTGAGCGAGTCGTTTTCCGACCCGCGCAACAGTCGTCTCGCTTGAGAGTGAACTCATAAGCGGCTGACGGGGTCGGACCATTCGGTCCGGCCCCGTTTTCGCTACACTGACACCGACGACTCATCCGGGCTCCTACCTGCCCAGACGGAAGAAGGACTAAATGACATCCACCCCGGTTCACGAATCCGGCTACGCCAGCAGACCAGTCCGCACTCATCGCCGCCGTGTGCTCCTCAAACTCTCGGGTGAGGTGTTCGGCGGAGGCAAGATCGGGGTCGATCCCGATGTCGTCGCCGCTGTCGCCAGAGAAGTCGCCCCCACCGTCGACGAGGTGGAGGTCAGCATCGTCGTCGGCGGCGGAAACTTCTTCCGTGGAGCAGAGCTGTCCCAGCGGGGCATGGACCGCACGCGCGCCGACTACATGGGCATGCTCGGTACCGTGATGAACTGTCTGGCGCTGCAGGACTTCCTCGAACAGACCGGCGTCGATACCCGAGTTCAGACCGCGATCCCCATGTCCCAGGTCGCCGAGTCCTACATTCCGCGCCGGGCCATGCGCCACATGGAGAAGAACAGAGTCGTCATCTTCGGCGCCGGAGCCGGACTGCCGTACTTCTCCACCGACACCGTTGCCGCGCAGCGTGCGCTGGAAATCCACGCCGACGAAGTCCTCATCGCCAAGAACGGCGTCGACGGCGTCTACACCGCCGACCCCAACATCGACCCCACCGCAGAGAAGATCAGCGAGATCACCTACCAGGAAGCACTCCAGAAGGGCCTCAAGGTCGTTGACGCAACCGCATTCTCCCTGTGCATGGACAATAAGCTGCCGATGCACGTCTTCGGCATGGAAGGCGAAGGCAATCTGCGCAAGGCAATTGTCGGCGACAAGATCGGCACCGTAGTCAAATAGAGCCCCAGGGCGCATTGCCCGGGCACTCAGCGCCTCGAAACACCTCCTCAGACGAAATCCAGGACTCTCCCTGGATCAATCGAGTGCGGCATTCGCGAGCTATGACCCATAGAATGAACCCAAAGCTCCCATCGACGGAAAGAGTGAGTCGTGATTGAAGAAACACTGGCAGAGGCCAGAGAGAAGATGGACAAGGCCGTGGAATTCACACAGGAGGACTTCTCGTCCATCCGCACAGGCCGCGCCAATCCCGCGCTGTTCGCTTCCATCGAGATCGAATACTACGGCGCGCCGACGCCGCTGCAGCAGCTGGCCTCATTCCAGACCCCGGAAGCCCGCACGATCCTCGTGACTCCCTACGACCGTGGAGCGCTGGGCGACATAGAGACTGCTCTGCGCAACTCGGACATCGGCGCCAACCCCGCCAACGACGGCAACGTCATCCGTGTGGTGCTCCCGGAACTCACCGAGGAACGCCGCAAGGAATACGTGAAGATCGTCAAGGGCAAGGCCGAAGACGGCAAAGTGTCGATTCGCAACATCCGACGTCACGCCAAGGAGACCCTGGAGCGCATCAAGAAGGACGGCGACGCCGGTGAAGACGAAGTCGCACGCGGAATCTCCGAACTCGACGATCTGACGAAGAGCAAGGTCGACAGTGTCGACAAGCTTCTCTCCCAGAAGGAAGCTGAGCTCCTCGAGGTCTGATGATTTCGTTGACTGGGCCAGACAATCCAGCATCAGATCCGGCTCCCCTCGGGGAGCCGGATCCGGTTGCGCATACGTCAGGGCCTGATACCCCGTTCCCGAAGCGCAGAGACCTGCGCAACTCCGGCAAGGACTACTCACCGGAAGATCCCGAGACCAACCCGGCCGCGGAGACCGGGCAGGACGTCCCCGAGGTGGCAGAGAAGGACTACGGCAAGGCCGGACGGAACCTGCCGGCTGCGATCGGCATCGGGCTGCTCATCGGCGGAGTCGTCCTGGCCTCCCTCATCGTCTTCCCGATCTCCTTCCTCTTCATCATCCTCATCGCCATCGTCGCCGCGATGTGGGAGCTGGCCAACGCGCTGTCGCGTTCTGGATCACTCGTGTCGCGGATACCGACCATGGTCTCAGCCGCCTGCATGGTGCTCGCGACCTTCGTCGGCGGCCGCGAGGCACTGTGGGTGACCTTCGCTGCCAGCGCCGGCGCGGTCATGCTCTTCACGATGGTCGAGCGACGCAAGAACGCGGTCAAGGATGTTTCGCTGTCCCTGTTCGCGCTGACCTATGTCGGACTCATGGCCTGCTTCGTCGTGTATCTGCTGACCCAACCCGACGGCAATCTCTACGTCATCCTGTTCCTCGCCAGCGTGGTGGCCTCGGACACCGGCGGCTACGTCTTCGGCGTCCTCTGGGGCAAACACCCGATCGCACCGAGGATCTCCCCGAAGAAGTCGTGGGAGGGGTACATCGGCTCGGTGATCTTCGCAGCAGCAGTCGCGACTACCCTGGCTCTGACTCTCTTCGATGCTCCGTTCTGGACCGGGCTGGTCTTCGGCGTCGTCATCCCAGCCTTCGCCACGCTCGGCGACTTCAGCGAATCGATGATCAAACGCGATCTCGACCTCAAGGACATGGGAACTCTGCTGCCAGGACACGGCGGTGTCATGGACCGACTCGATTCGATCCTGCCCACCGCCCCGGTTGCTCTGGTGATGTTCTCGGTTCTGCCCGGCTATCTCTGATCCGCCGCGGTCCGACTCGTACCGGCGCCACTCACACGTCGATGCTCGTACCGGCGCCTCTCACAGGCCGGTGACTCTCACTCATCCGCCGTGGCGGCGCACACACCCCACGAGAATTGGTCTCATGAGACAATGGGCGAGTGAGTTCTCAAGCAGGTAACAGGCAGACCCGGCCCGTCGTCGAACATGCAGACGGCACGACGTCGAAGACACCGACGCGTGATGGCCGTCCGCTGCTCAATTTCAAATCTCCGCGAGCCAGTCAGCCGAAGCAGCATCTGGCCGACATGACGATGGACGAACGCATCGACGCGGTCAAGGAGATGGGACTGCCCGCCTTCCGTGCGAAGCAGATCTCGACCCACTACTTCTCGCACTACCAGACCGACGTCGAGTCCATGACGGACCTGCCCAAGGATCTGCGGGCGGACCTGCAGGAACGGTTCTTCCCCCACCTCCTGACCGAGGTTCGTCGTCTGCGAACCGAGAACGGCGACACGATCAAATTCCTGTGGCGCCTCTACGATGGCGCGCTCGTCGAGTCGGTGCTGATGCGCTATCGCAACCGCGTCACCCTGTGCGTCTCCAGCCAGTGCGGCTGCGGTATGAACTGTCCCTTCTGCGCGACAGGGCAGCAGGGTCTGACACGCAATATGTCCGCGGCCGAGATCGTCGAACAGGTCATCCGCGCCAACCAGGTCATCGCCGCCGGCGAACTCGCACCGGCGCCCTCAGGCGACATGCCGGCGGAGGGGGAGACAGCGCTCGGTGCCGAATCCGATGAGGACCAGGGTGAGACCTCTGAGGCCACGGTCGACGCATCGGGCACGACCACCTCGGCGACGGGACCCGAGCGGGTCTCCAACATCGTCTTCATGGGCATGGGTGAGCCCCTGGCCAACTACAAGCGAGTGATGAACGCGGTGCGCCGGTTCGTCGAACCCGCACCGCAGGGATTGGGAATGTCGGCCCGCCGGATCACCATCTCCACTGTCGGTCTGGTCCCGGGCATCAACAAGCTCGCGGCCGAGGACATCCCCGTCACCTTCGCCCTCAGCCTCCACGCACCCGATGATGAGCTGCGCGATGAGATGATCCCGGTCAACACCCGGTGGAAGGCCGATGAGGCCATCGACGCCGCGTACAACTACTACCAGGTGACGGGACGTCGGGTGAGCATCGAATACGCGCTCATCAAGGACATGAACGATCACCCCTGGCGGGCAGAGCTGCTGGCGAAGAAGCTCAACGCTCGCGGTCGCGGCTGGGTCCACGTCAATCCGATTCCGCTCAACCCGACTCCGGGCTCCGTGTGGACCGCGTCGGAGCCGGAGGTGGCAGACGAATTCGTGCGCCGGCTCATCGACCAGGGGATCCCCACGACGATCCGCGATACCCGCGGATCGGACATCGACGGAGCCTGCGGACAGCTCGCCGCCGCCGACTGAGAACTCGCGAACACGCATTTTCCGCATCCGCCATTTATCATGGTGGAAATGACCAATACGCACGATTCGCTTCTGGAGGCAACATGGCGGACACGACTTTCCCCCGAATGTCCGGATGGAAGAACGGCTACGACCCGAAACAGGTCGACAGCTTCTTCAAACGTGCGCGTGAATCCTTCGAACGTCCCACCCCACAGCCCGGCGACCTCGACTCCCGGGCGGTGCGCACTGTCGGCTTCGATCTGGTGCGCAAGGGATACCACGTCGCCGTCGTCGATGCCGCACTCGACCGGCTCGAAGACGCCTTCGCCAAACAGGCACGTGACCGCCTCATCGCACAGTCGGGCCAAGACGCCTGGGTATCTGAACTGACACGTGTGGCCTCGTCGCTGCGGGGACGCCTGGTCCGCGAACCCGGTGAGCACTTCGACAATCCGGCCCCCGGCGTCATCGGCTACGACATCGAACAGGTCGATGACATGTGCGAAAAGGTCAATGCCTACTTCACGCAGGGTGTCGCGATGAGCGTCGACCAGGTTCGCCGTGTCCTGTTCAAGACGGCCAAGGGCAACAAGGCCTACGACGAGGACCAAGTCGATGCCTTCATTGACCGCGTCGTCGAAGTGATGGCCTCCGTTGACTGATTTCCACTACTTCGAACAGCCAAGCGACACCTCATCGGGCACTCTCAACCCTGTGTTCGAGCTGCTCGACTACCCGATCGTCATGGGCGGTGCCGATGACATCGTCCTGACCGGTCCGACTCCGGACAGACCAATGGTCGATGGCCGCGAGGTCACCGATCCGCGGCTGATCAAAGCACTGGCGAAACCTGATGAGCTCGACCGCGCCGAGGTGCTCGACCGGAGCGCGAAGTTCGCCGGAGTCCTCCGTGCCATGGGGATCACCGGCGGCGATGGTGAACGGATCCTCATCGCCGAGGATGTGCCGCCGATCTCGCGGGCGCTGAGCATCCTCGGTGCGGTCCGCATCGGACTGAGCATCGATGTGCGCTCGGAACCCGCCGGCGACAGCACATCGGTGTTCGTCCACCCGATCGAAGCACCACCCGTCGAATCGGGACGGGCGTCGGTCAAGGCCATCCGCTCACGCTTCGAAGGCGTGGGAATCGCGATCGCGGGGGAGACAGCGAATCTCGACCAGGCGATGAGAGACTCACGAGTCGAACCGACAGAAGTGGTCGCATTGACTCCGGACCAGACTCTCATCCACACCGACGAGAAGTCCCTCGACGCACGATCGAGCCTCGAGTGGCTGTCCCGGGAGATCTTCGCTGAGGCCTGACGCCTCCGCTCCAGACGAATCTGCGCAGCTGGACCAGCCCGCGGCGGTGGCCCGACTGCGCGCGGCAGGGTGCGTCTTCGCCGAGGACGAAGCCCGCATCCTCATCGATGCTGCGGCGTCCTCTGGGCAGGTGGCGAGTTCGCCTGGCCTTGCAGCTGAGAGGAGCAACAGCCTCCTGGCCGAGCTCATCGCCCGCCGAGTTGCCGGCGAACCTCTCGAGCAGATAGTCGGATGGGTCGAATTCGCAGGGCAGCGACTACACGTCGCACCCGGCGTGTTCGTGCCCCGGCAGAGAACCGCGCTGCTGGCGAAGGCGACGATACGCGCCGTGGAGGCAGCCGGGGCGGGGGCACGGTTCCTCGAAGCTTTCTGTGGAGTCGGGCCGGTGGCCACCATGGTGTCCCGGGCACTCCCGGAAACGCAGATCCACCTCGGCGATCATGACGATACGGCGCTTGAGTGTGCACGTAGGAACGTCGGACCAAGTGTCAACCGCCACCGACTCGCATGTCTGTTGGGTCTGCCGCAGTCTCTGCTGGGCAGCTTCGACGTCATCTCTGCAGTCCCGCCCTATGTTCCCGACGCTGCCGCGGAGTTCCTCCCCAGAGAGGCGATCGAGCATGAGGCACTGACAGCGCTGTTCGGGGGAGCCGACGGTTTGGATCTCGTGCGCAGCCTCATCCGGGATTCAGGCGAGTGGTTGGCCCCCGGAGGTGTGCTGCTCATCGAACTCGGCCGAGAACAGCGGCACACGGCCGCTGACTTCGCAGAGGTCAGGGGATTCAGCGCCAGTTGCATCCTCGGCGATGACGAGCAGACCACGGTGCTCGAGCTGCGGCGACTGGGCCCAGCGGGCCACACGACTTCAACTGATGCCTGACACTTGCGCCCGACAGTTGTACCCGCGCAACGACGCCTCACAGTAATGCCCGACGCCTGACGCCCGGCAGTAGCGCCCGCGCAACGACGACAACCGCTTGCCAAAGAGGGAGTACAGCATTTGTGCTGTACGTACACACTTCCGGCAAGCGGTTGCTGTTTCATCGCTAAGAGCAAGCGCGGCGCGGTCGTAGCTGCAGCTGCAGCTGCTGGCGCTGGTGCTGCCGCTGCCGCACCCGCTGGTGCACCAGCGCCCAGCGCTTGAGCGTCAGTTGGCGAAGGCGTTGATTCCGGTGAGGCTGCGGCCCAGCGTGAGCTGGTGGACCTCGTGGGTGCCCTCATAGGTGAGCACGGTCTCGAGGTTCACGGCGTGGCGCAGCGGTGGGTATTCGCTTGTGATACCCGAACCGCCGAAGAGTGCGCGCAGATCACGGCACACGTTCATCGCGGAGTCGACGTTGACCATCTTGCCCAGGCTGATCTGCTCGGGACGCACGCCCTTCTCCGAGTCCTTGAGCTTGCCCAGATGAGCAGCGAGCAGGGTGATCTGCGAGTACTGGCCGAAGGCCTTCGCGAGCTTCTGCTGGCTGATCTGGAACGAAGACAGCGGACGGTCGAACTGAATGCGGGTCCCGGTGTATTCCAGCGCGGACTGCAGTGCGTCCCGGGCAGCGCCGGTGACGCCGAAGACGATTCCGTAGCGGGCC
Source organism: Brevibacterium sp. UCMA 11754 (assembly GCF_021532275.1). Lineage (GTDB taxonomy): Bacteria > Actinomycetota > Actinomycetes > Actinomycetales > Brevibacteriaceae > Brevibacterium. The sequence continues at coordinate 256,254 of NZ_JACBOT010000024.1, read as the reverse complement.
TCGGACAGGCACGACAGCGGACCTTTCAGACCCTTGGCCTTGGGCAGCATGGCGTCTTCGGGCAGGCGCACGTTGTCGAGGACGATCTCGCCGGTGATCGAGGCACGCAGTGAGATCTTGCGGTGGATCTCTGGCGTCTGGACGCCCTCGGTGTCGCTGGGGACGACGAATCCTCGGACGACGGGCTTGCCCTTGGAATCGGTTTCCTCGGTCTTGGCCCAGACGACCATGACATCGGAGACGGGGGAGTTCGTGATCCACATCTTCGCGCCGTTGAGGATCCAGTCAGATCCGTCCTTCTTCGCGGTCGTCTTCATGCCCGAGGGGTCGGAGCCGACATCCGGTTCGGTCAGACCGAAGCAGCCGATGGCCTTGCCTGCCGCCATCTTCGGCAGCCATTCTTTCTTCTGCGCCTCGGAGCCGAAGTGGTGGATGGCGAACATGGCCAGTGATCCCTGGACCGATACGAGCGAGCGCAGACCCGAGTCCACGGCTTCGAGCTCCCGGCAGGCCAGACCGTACTGGGTGGCGGTGGATCCGCCGCAGCCGTAGCCATCGAGGTGCATGCCGAGGAGGCCGAGTTCGCCGAGTCCTTCCGCGAGCTCTCGGGCAGGAATCGTGGCGTCGAGGAAGTAGTCGCCGATCTTGTCGCGAACGTTCTCATCAAGCCATTTCTTCACGATCGACGCGAACTCGAGGTCATCTTCCTCGAAGACCGAATCCAATCCCAGAATGTCGTCGGGGCTCAGCGTTGCACTCATAAAAACCTCTCTCGCCATTGATTCGCATTGCATATCTCACGTCGCCGATGACGCCGATGTCGAGTCATTTCCCAGAGAACTTTGGCATTATCGGTAGGCGTGAGCAAACGTAGAATCATTGTAGTCGGCTCGACCGGTTCGGTCGGCACCCAGGCCCTCGACGTCCTGACAGAGAACGCAGCGGACTTCGAGGTCATCGGGCTCGCTGCCGGAACCCAACTCGATGCGCTGGTCGTCCAAGCTCTCGATTTCTCGGTCCCTGTCATCGGTCTCACCAGCCCACCCGAGGGCGGCACGAGTGAGATCCGGCAGCGCCTGGAGGAGGCCGCAGGTGAACGCGGGATCAGTGATCCCGTCCGTGAGATCCACGTGGGCCCCGATGCCGCCGAGGTGGTCGCCGGGGCAGCTGCCGACATCGTCCTCAACGCGGTGACCGGAGCCGCCGGACTCGGTGCGACCCTGGCCGCGCTCGAGCGCGGCACCGACGTCGCGCTGGCGAACAAGGAATCTCTCATCATCGGCGGCTCGATCGTCCTCGATGCTGCGGCCCGCACCGGAGCCGCCCTGATCCCCGTCGACAGTGAGCACTCCGCGATCGCCCAGGCCCTGCGCTCGGGCACCCACGGCGAGGTGAGCAAGCTCGTCATCACAGCCTCCGGCGGACCGTTCCGCGGCATGACCCGCGATGCGCTGCGCCGTGTCACCCCGGCTCAGGCACTCAAACACCCCACCTGGTCGATGGGATCGATGATCACCATCAACTCCGCGACCCTGGTCAACAAGGGCCTTGAAGTCATCGAGGCCCATCTGCTCTTCGACATCGACTTCGACCACATCGAAGTCGTCGTCCACCCGCAGTCCCAGATCCACTCGATGGTCGAGTTCAGCGACGCCTCGACGATTGCGCAGATCTCCCCGCCGGACATGCGCCTGCCCATCGCCTATGCCCTCGGCACTCAGAGTGACGGTCAGACTCGGCGGCTGGCATCCGGGGCGGTGGCCAACAACTGGGGACAGCCGATGCACTGGTCCTTCGAACCCGTCAACCACATCGCCTTCCCGGCACTGGGCCTGGCCGTTGAAGCAGGACGGAAGCGAAAGAGCTTCCCCGCGGTGTTCAATGCCGCCAACGAGGTCCTCGTCGAGGCCTTCGTCGGCGGTGAGATCCCATTCACCGGAATCGACCAGGGAATCGAACGGGCGCTGCAGGCCCACGAACCCTTCGCCGAGCATACGGTCGAGACCGTCCTCGCCGCCGACGCCTGGGCTCGCGAGTTCGCCCGCCAGGACCTGAGATCCCAGACCGCGTCCGCACACGGCAAGACCCTCGGCGGCTCCTGATATGACAGTCGTCCTCTACATCATCGGCATCGTCCTGTTCCTGATCGGGATCTCGATCTCGATCGGACTCCACGAGCTCGGCCACCTGACACCGGCGAAGAAGTTCGGAGTCAAGGTCACCCATTACATGGTCGGCTTCGGCCCAACGGTCTTCTCCTTCCGCCGCGGCGAGACGGAATACGGCATCAAGGCACTTCCTTTGGGCGGATTCATCGCCATGCCGGGAATGTACCCCCCGCTCAAGGCGACGACGCGCCGGGCCGGCTCGACCTCAGACGCCGCTGCCCAGCACGCTGACGACGCGCTCGGCGATGACCACCTCGGCGATGGTGCGGCTGAAGGAATCGCCAACACCGACCTCGCCACCGATGTTCCCAGCCGCCCACGGAAGCAGCGGCGCGGACGCCTGTTCGAGAACACGATGGCCGATGCCCGGGAATTCTCGAACCAGGAGATCGAACCGGGAGAGGAGCACCGGACCTTCTACGCCCTGAACGTGCCCAAACGACTCGTCGTGATGTTCGCAGGCCCCCTGGTCAACCTCGTTCTCGGGATCATCATCATGGCGATCTCACTCATCGGCATCGGTATCATGACCCCGACGACCACAGTGCAGACCGTCGTCGAATGCGCGGTGCCCGCCTCTGAAGCAGCGGAGCGTCCTGCGGACCAGAAGAAGAGCTGTCAGGACGATGATCCGCTCACCCCCGCATGGGAAGCCGGAATCAAACCAGGCGATGACATCACCTCGGTCGCCGGTGTCTCCACCGACAGCTGGGACGAACTCTCCGGCGTCATCAAGGACCATGCCGGCCAGCGGGTCGACGTGGAGTTCACCCGCGATGGTCACACTCAGAACGTCAACGTCCCGATCATCGCCCATGAGCAGGCCCGCGTCGATGACAGCGGACAGCCCGTGATGAACGCCGACGGCACACCGCAGACCGTGACCGAGGGGTTCTTCGGCGTGGGACCCGTCCAAGAGCGTCAGGCGCTGCCGCTGAACGAGTTCCCCGGTGCAGTCTGGGACCAGGTCAGCGGCGTCTTCCACGCCATCGTGACCCTGCCGGTCAAGCTCGTCGACATCGCCGAGGTGGCCACCGGTTCGAAGGAACGTGACGCCGAGGGGCTGGTCGGGATGGTCGGAGTCGGTCGGATAGCCGGCGAGATCGTGTCGACGGACCAGCTCCAGATCGTCGACAAAGCTCAGGTGGGGCTGGGCATGTTGGGATCACTCAACATCTTCCTGTTCGCCTTCAACATGATCCCGCTGCTGCCGCTCGACGGCGGACACATCGCAGTGGGCCTCTACGAGGGCGCCCGCCGGCAGATCAACAAGATCCGCGGGCGCGGCAGGATCGGCCCCTTCGACACGGCCCGGCTGCTGCCCCTGACCTACGTCGTCATCGGTCTGATGCTGTGCATGACGGCGCTGCTCGTCTACGTCGACCTCGTCAAACCCGTCACGCTCGACGCGATCTTCAACTCCGGGTAGATAGACTCCGGAGAGGCACCCTCAGCTGCTCAGCGAGATCGTCTGCACCTCGCCGAGGTGGTCCAAGCTCACCGTGATCGTCGCCGTCGTGTTCGTCGCAGGCGTGTTCGCCGAGTCGGATTCGCCTCCGGTCCGCGAGTCAGGAACCGTCACGGTCCCCTTCAGCGGGGTCGTCATGGTGACATCGTCAGGTGTGAAGGGCTGAGTCAGCTGGAGCTCGTCTCTCCACGCGTCGAATCGTTCACGCCGTTCGGCACGGGGCTCGTCGAGGTCCATGTTGATGGTGAAGAGTTCGTCGGCGACGCTCTCGTCGAAGTCGATGACCAGGTTCGCTGCCCGCAGCACGGTCGCGGACTGTTCGGGTGCGACTGGGTGATGAGGTGCCGGCACCGAGGTGGAGGTGCGTGTCAGCCGCAGACCGGGATCGCCGGTGGCCGCGGCCCACCCTGCGTCGATGGCGTCTCTGACGGTGCTTTCGGCCGGGTAGTACGTCGTATTGCCGAACACGACTATGCTCAGTCCCAGGTCCGGGAACCAGCGCATGTGCGAGCCGTACCCGGGGTAGCCGCCGGAATGGCAGATGACGCGACCGAAGCGGGAGTCGAGACGGGGCTGCAGGCCGAAGCCGTAGTTCACGGATTCGGTATGGTGCTCGCTTCTCTGCACCTCGACGAGTCGGTGCGACTGCTGGTTGTCCGTCAGGATCCGCGGCAGTGCTCCTGGCGCATAGCCGTCGAGGTCATCCAGGGCGTCCATATGGGCATTCATCCAAGTGCCGATGTCGTTGACCGTGGAGATGACTCCGCCGATGGGGGAGAAGACACCTGGGCCGGTGAGTTCGGCCGGGTGACCCTCGCCGCTGCGGTCGATGCGGATGCCGGACATCAGGTCTGGGAAGTCGGCGACGTCGAAACCGGTGCGGCTGAGACCGAAAGGATGCAGCACCTCGGCGGTGACGAATTCGATGAACGACTTCCCGGTCACGGACTCCGTGACGAGGCCGAGGAGTGCGTAGCCGAGGTTGGAATACTCGTATCCGGTGTCGGCTGGAGCGATGGGGATGGCTCCGCGCTTGATGTAGTCGATGAGTTCGGTGCGCGTCATCGCCTCCACCCGATCGGCCCACGGGTCGTCCTTCGTGAACCCGGTGCCCATCGTCAGCGCCTGCCGACAGGTGCGGTCGGCAATCGATGTGCCTGCGAGTTCGGGGATGATCCGGTCCAGCGGGCTGTCAAGATCCAGGCCATCGGCGGCGAGCAGACCGGTCGCGGCGGCCGTGAACGACTTCGTCATCGACGCGATCCGGTACGGAACGTCGCCCTTGGCAGCTATCCCCGTCTCGCCTCGGCGAAAGACACCCCAGGCGAGTGTTCCGCCCTGCTCTGCGAGGGCATCGGCTGCAGCCTCGAGGCGACCGACGATGGCCTGGACATCGGGGTGGGTGAACGGCACGGAAGCTCCTCGGCTCACAGACATCTCCTCTATTCGGATCTACTCGGATCTACTGACCGGACGGCAAGTTTCCTTCACAATACCTGCGAAATGATGCTGTGGTGAGCGACCACACCGTGGTCGAGGAGCCCGGACACGGTTTGAAGTCCTACAATATGATTGACTCGAACGATCAGTCTGGTCACTAGTCGTCAATGAAGGGATTGTCTTCGTGACATCGGTCAACCTCGGAATGCCTGCTCCACCACCTCCTGTGCTCTCGCCGCGACGGAAGACGAGACAGATCCAGGTCGGAAAGGTCGGCGTCGGTTCCGATTTCCCTGTCAGCGTCCAGTCGATGACGACGACTCAGACCACAGACATCAACGCCACCCTGCAGCAGATCGCCGAGCTCACCGCCTCGGGCTGTGACATCGTGCGCGTGGCCTGCCCGTCGCCCGATGATGCTGCGGCACTGCCGGCGATCGCGCAGAAGTCGCAGATTCCGGTCATCGCCGACATCCACTTCCAGCCGAAGTACGTCTACGCCGCGATCGACGCCGGCTGTGCCGCTGTGCGCGTCAACCCCGGCAACATCCGCAAGTTCGACGACCAGGTCAAGGAGATCGCGAAGGCGGCAAGTGACGCCGGAACCTCGATCCGGATCGGTGTCAACGCCGGATCCTTGGACAAGCGGATCATGGAGAAGTATGGCAAGGCCACTCCGGAGGCGCTCGTCGAGTCCGCTGTGTGGGAGGCATCCCTGTTCGAAGAGCACGACTTCCACGACTTCAAGATCTCCGTCAAGCACAACGACCCTGTGGTCATGGTTCGCGCATACGAGATGCTCGCCGAGCGCGGTGACTGGCCCCTGCACCTGGGCGTGACCGAGGCCGGACCTGCTTTCCAGGGCACGATCAAATCCGCCACAGCCTTCGGCTCACTGCTGTCGCAGGGCATCGGCGACACGATCCGCGTCTCGCTCTCCGCGCCACCAGTGGAGGAGATCAAGGTCGGCAACCAGATCCTGGAGAGCCTCAACCTCAAACCTCGCAAACTCGAAATCGTCTCGTGCCCGTCCTGTGGACGCGCCCAGGTCGACGTCTACACCCTCGCGGACAAGGTCACAGCTGGCCTCGAAGGCATGGAAGTTCCTCTGCGAGTCGCTGTCATGGGCTGCGTCGTCAACGGTCCCGGCGAAGCACGCGAAGCCGACCTCGGTGTGGCCAGCGGCAACGGCAAGGGCCAGATCTTCGTCAAGGGCGAGGTCATCAAGACCGTGCCCGAGGCCCTGATCGTCGAGACTCTCATCGAAGAGGCCAACCGCATCGCAGCGGAGTCCGACGCCCCGTCCGGATCTCCTGACGTCGTCGTCGGCTGATACCAGACCTATCCGAAAAGCTGCCCGGTGTGTGAGGATCAGAACAAGGAGGCTCTCTCGTGCTGAGAGTCGCTCGTCTGGGACATCAGCACACCGGTTGGCTGAAGAGTCTGCTCGCGCTCAACCCTTGTGAGAACGTCTACCTCATCGCGCTGCTCGAAGTCACGGGGACAGCGCAGATGGGCTCGCCCGCCGGTTCGCTGCTGGGTGTCTTCGATGGCGACCGGCCGGTGGCAGCCTACTGGGTGGGCGGCAACATCATTCCCGTGGCTGCGACCCCGGGAACGAACCAGGCACTGGCGCAGAAGCTCAATGCCGATGGGCGCTACTCCTGCTCCCTCATCGGTTCCCGTGAGATCATCCTCGATCTGCACAGCCGCCTGAACTGGGGACGCCCCCGCGGCGTCCGTGACCGGCAGCCGCTGCTGGCAATCAGCTCCGACCCCTTCATCGAACCCGACGAGGCGGTGCATCTGGTCACGGTGGAACAGTTGCCCGCGGTGTTCTCAGCCAGTGTCGACATGTTCACCAACGAGGTGGGCTTCTCTCCGATCGAAGGCGGCCAATCGAGCTACCTGGCTCGTGTCCGCAACATCATCAGGGGTAAGAACTGCTTCGCGCGCATCTCGGACACACTGCCCCAAGGTGGTCCGGTGCGACGCTGGCCTGCGACGGATCAGTCCGAGCAGGTGCTGTTCAAAGCAGACATCGGCATCCGGGCACCGAGCATCGTTCAGGTGCAGGGCGTCTGGGTCCATCCCGACGTACGGCAGCAGGGTCTGGGTGCTGCAGGAATGGCGGCAGTCGTGGCGCAGACCAGGGCGGCCGGGCACTCCACTGTGAGCCTCTACGCCAATGATTACAACGAGGTGGCCCTGCGCATGTACACACGTGTCGGCTTCGAACAGGTCGGCACCTTCGCCACGATCATGTACTGACCCACCGCAGCGACGGCTTCAAGGCGGCCTCCGACCATCCACGGACCGGCCTCCGACCGGCCTCCGACCGGCCACGGACCGGCCACGGACCGGCCTCTGGCTTGTGACAACGCGTGGCAGAGCTCCGCGCCGAGAGCAGAGCTTCGCGTCGAGGGCAGAGCTCAGGATGGAGAGCCGACTTCAGGGAGTGTGCTTTCGAGGCTGCGATCGTCTCTCGACGACGTCAGTCGCAGTGACGGCTGCGACGGCAGGAGCCGCGACGAGACGAGAGGAGTTGCAGCGAAGGCTTCAGGGATCTCGGCGACGGCTTCAGGGATCTCAGGGGTCTCGGCGATCTCGGTTCCGAGGCTTGGCCATGTCGCCCAGGAACTTCTCCATCTCCCGGCGGTCCTTCTTCGTCGGCCGACCCAGGCCTTTGTCTCTGCGAGGGACGAATCCGCGCAGAGCAGGATCCGGTGGCGGGGTGAGATCCTCATAGCACTGCACGGCGATCGATGACTGCGGACGTGTGGGTACGAAGCCGGTGATCTTCCAGATGAACTCGGTGCTGGCCTTGCGTACGCGCACCTCTTGGCCGATGGAGACCTTCTGCGCTGCCTTGACACGCTGACCCTCGACTTGGACATGACCGCCACGGCAGGCCTGAGTAGCCAGGTTTCGGGTCTTGAACATCCTTGTCGTCCACAGCCACACGTCCACGCGAACGTGCTTGCCGGGTGAGCGGTCAATCTCCACAGTCAGCCTCCACTACCTCAGAGTCCACCGTCGTCAGCGCCGGTGCTCGGGCTCACGATGTCTGCATCGCGACGCAGGGCGATCTCTGCGCGGCGGGTGAATGTCTGGGCGGGGCGGCCGCGTCCCTGGGACACGGCCTGACCGGTGGGTGCCAGCAGCGGCAGCATCGTGCGGCGGAAAGTGTCTGCCTGCAGGTCCTCTCCCGAGACGATCTCATGCAGCTCACGCAGCTGCCGCAGCGAGAACTCCTCCGGAAGCAGCCCGAACGGGTCGGGCGTGCGTTCATGCAGCGAACGCAGGCGGTGGACCGCAACTCGGACGATCTCCTGATGCTCTGCGCTGAGCTCACGGACCGAATGCACGGGTGCCAGCTTGCGCCGGCGCGCGTCCTGCGGGTCGGGCTCTGTCTCCGGGGAACTCGCGTCTCCGAATCCCACATCTCTCGTCGACAGCACGTCGAGGTGTGCCACCGAGATCACCCACCCGCGATCGTCACGATCGGGCTGGTCGAAGACATGGAGCTGGACTGGGGCGCGGTCGATGAGCCGCGCCTTTTCGCGCAGGCACCGGGCAACCGCCTCGGCGAGTCGCTCCTGGGGTCGAAGAATCGACCCCGGCAGCTGCCACGCGCCGTCGCCGGAATGGGTGAGGAGCACGTGCAGGCCACGTCGGGGGACGGGGCAGAGGACCGCGGTGTCGACCGCGACCGAGGGCCGCGGGAACTGCGTCAGTTGAGTGGAATCAGGCATGCTCTTCGTATCGGTCAGCGAGTCGGTCGGGTAAGCGAATCGGCCTGAATCGCTCAGGCCCTGGTGGACGTGTGTGCCCACCAGTCTAATTCGCTTCCACCACCTGACGAATCCAGGCCCTTCACCTGACGAATCCGGGCCCATCACTCGACGGATCCATGGTCGGCTCGCGGCAGATTCGGACCTGCCAGATGACTGTTCTCGCTCGCCGGTCTGATCGGTTCTGCCTCATAATTGCCGTGCGGATACTCGCGTGCGATAGTGTTCGATCTGAGTCTTGACAAGTTGAGGAGTATCACCCATGGCCCTGCGCATGTCGTCCCTGTTTGTGCGAACCCAGAAGGAGGACCCGGTCGGAGCCGAGGTCGCCAGCCACAGACTTCTGCACCGTGCGGGATACATCCGCCGATCGGCCCCGGGGATCTACACATGGCTGCCGCTGGGACTGAAGGTCCTGGGCAAGATCGAAGCGATCGTGCGCGAGGAGATGGCCACAGCCGGATCACAGGAAGTCCATTTCCCTGGACTGCTGCCCGCCGATCCGTACCGGAAGTCCGGACGCTGGGAGGCCTTCGGCCCCGATCTGTTCCACCTCAAGGACCGCAGGGACAACGACTACATCCTCGCCCCCACCCACGAAGAGGTCTTCACCCTCCTCGTCAAGGATCTCTACTCCTCCTACAAGGACCTCCCGCTCTCGATCTACCAGGTCCAGACCAAATACCGTGACGAGGCCAGGCCCCGTGCAGGCCTGTTGCGCGGACGCGAGTTCATCATGAAGGACGCCTACTCCTTCGACATCGACGACGCAGGACTCGACGCCTCCTATGAAGCGATGCGCGTGGCCTACCTGCGGGCCTTCGCCCGACTCGGCGTGCCCTGCCTGCCGGTCAAGGCCACCCCCGGAGCCATGGGCGGATCGGGCACCGAGGAATTCATCTACCCCTCCGAGGTCGGTGAGGACACCTTCGTGCGATCACCCGGAGGGTACGCCGCCAACGTCGAGGCCGTGACCTCGATCGTGCCCGAGACGATCCCGTTCGAGAACTCACCTGCAGCTCACGTCGAGGACACCCCTGACACACCCACCATCGACTCCCTCGTCGATGCCGCGAACGCAGACCACCCCCGCGAAGACCGCGCCTGGACCGCCGCCGATACGCTCAAGAACGTCGTCTGCGCCGTCACCCACCCCGACGGCACCCGCGAGATCATCGTCATCGGTCTGCCCGGTGACCGTGACGTCGACCTCGACCGCGCCGCCGGCACCGGAATGCTGGGCAACGGCGAAGTCGATCTCGAAGCCGCCACAACCGAAGACCTCGTCGCTCACCCGGAGCTCGTCAAAGGCTACATCGGACCGGGCCTCGACCTCGACAACCAGGTTCTCGGCCTCGAGGGCACCTCGAAGCTCCGCTTCCTCCTCGACCCACGTGTCGTCGAGGGCACCCGCTGGATCACCGGCGCCAACGAACCCGGCCGGCACGTCTTCGACCTCGTCGCCGGACGCGACTTCACCGCTGATGGCACCATCGAAGCCGCCGAGGTGGTCGTCGGTGACCCCGCACCCGACGGTTCGGGCCCGCTCGAGCTGGCCCGTGGTGTCGAGATCGGTCAGATCTTCAAGCTCGGCCGCAAGTACGCGGAGTCCCTCGACCTCAAGGTCCTTGACCAGAACGGCAAGGCCACGACCGTGACCATGGGCTCCTACGGCCTCGGCGTCACCCGCGTCATGGCCTGCATCGCGGAGGAATACCACAGCGAATCCGGTCTCCTCTGGCCTCAGCATCTGGCCCCAGCTGATGTGCACATCATCGCCGCAGGCAAGGGTGAGGACATCGCCGCGGCCGCCGAGAAGCTGACGACCGAACTCGAATCCGAAGGCGTGACCGTCCTCCTCGACGACCGCCTCAAGGTCTCACCCGGCTTCAAGTTCGCCGACGCCGAACTCATCGGCATCCCGACCGTGATCGTCGTCGGTCGTGGCCTGGCCGACGGAGTCGTCGAAGTCCGCAACCGTCTGACCGATGAGAAGTCAGAACAGCCCGTCGCCGAGGTCGTCGCCTCCACCGTGGCCACGATCCGTGACGCCTACGCCACGGCCGCCGCTGCGGCAGACGCCGCAATCGCGGAATCATCCGCACGGTGAACCGACGCAGGTGATGGAGGCACTCACCGCAGGTATCGATGTCACCCTCAGCATGCTTCTGTGGCTCTTGGCCGCAGGAGTCCTGGCCGGATGGATCGATGCCGTCGTCGGCGGCGGAGGTCTGATCCAGCTGCCGGCGTTGCTGCTGGTGCCGGGAATGACACCGGTCCAAGCGGTCGCCACGAACAAGGTGGGCTCGATTGCGGGGACGACCGCCTCGGCGGTGACCTATCTGCGCAAGATCACCCCGGACAGGTCGGCGACGATCCCTGCCGCTGCCACGGCATTCCTCGGAGCCGTCTTCGGCGCCAAACTCGCGACCTTGGTCCCTGGTGAGCTCTTCACACCGATCATCCTCGCCGCTCTCATCGGGGTCGGACTCTTCACGGTCCTCAACCCCAGCCTCGGCGCCGATGCGAGCCTGCGCTTCGGGGAGTCCTCGAAACGTCATCACGGGCTGTCGTGGCTGATCGGGCTCACGATCGGCGTCTACGACGGTGTGCTCGGCCCGGGCACCGGATCCTTCCTCGTCATCGCGTTCGTCACAGTCATCGGATTCTCATTCCTCCAGGCCTCAGCCACCGCGAAGGTCATCAACTGGGCGACGAACTTCGGGGCACTGGTCTTCTTCATCCCCGATGGCCAGGTCGTATGGGCGCTCGGTCTCGTCGTCGCCGTGGGCAATGTCGCCGGCGGAATCTTCGGTGCGCGCACGGCCCTGAAGAAGGGATCCGGATTCGTGCGAGTCATCTTCGTCGTCGTGGTCTCCGCGATGATCATCAAACTCGGCTACGACGTGATCTCCGGCCTCATCCACTGACCGCTGTCATTCCCGTGCCGCCCTACTGCTACCTGGCGGCGGCCCAGCAACCTCGCGCAAGGTTGCTGGGCCGTCGCCAGGTAGTTGGGGAGGGGATCAGCCGATGGGTTTGAGCGCGTGGGCGTTGACGCCGGCGACGTCTGCTCCCGACAGTGCCCGCGCAACCCACAGCGAGCGGGCGGCATCGGCCAGCGCCCCGGTCGATCCGCTGCGGGCTGACCTGAGGTACCAGAACATGTTCGTGACCTCCCGAGCGACGGCGGCACCCATCCCGTACTGCGGGTCCATGCCCGCGCACAGCGCGAGGTCGGTGGCGAAACCGCGCAGCCACGCGGCCTGGGCCTGCGGATGCTGGGACGGAATCTCCACGAGACGATTCCACAGCACCGGCGCCAAGGTGTAGGCGGTGGGCCCCGAGAGCGGCAGCGGATCGATGGCCTTCCACGTCGAGATGCCCGCGGCGTCGGGGTTGCCGGCGAGGATGTTGTAGTAGTGCAGATCGGCGTGGACGAGCCAATTCTCCTCAGATGCGGCAAGAGTGCGCATCCAGTTGCGTGCGAAGGAGAGCAGGAGAGAATCACCAGGACCCGCCTCGGTCCAGCCGCTGAGCAGACCCGCATCGGCGTCAAAGGTGCTCAGCCATCCTGCGGCCACATCCTGGACACGCAGGAAGTCGGAATCCGAGGGAATCTCAAGCGACTTCTGCAGGGCACCCCAGACCGGGGGCACATCGGCCAGGGGCAGCACGGAGAGATTGTCCTTCGTTCGCAACCGTTCCTGGAGGGTCACCCTGAAGCTGTGATCGTCCCTGATCACCCGGACAGCGCCGTGCCCGTTCCACATCTTCAGCGCCCGCAGAGCCTGCGCATGGGCAGCAGATGCCGCCGAGGTGGGGGCTGCGAAGCGCAGCACCCCCTGATAGTTCTCCTGAGTCAGAACCGGGATGACGAGGCTTTCGCAGCCGGCCCAGGGTGAGCCGGGGACCTCGTCGAAGCTCAGCTTCCACCGGTCGAGGAGCTCATTGGCCATGAAATCCAGTGCGGCGACCCAGGACGAGGTGCGGTACTCGCCGATGATGTCGCGAGTGGAGTTGTACAGGACCGGTGGGACCTTCACTGCTGCGCCTCTGCCTCTCCCGAATCCCCGGGATACGAGTACCGGAGCACCTGCGGGCTGGCGAAGACCGTGCGGGTTCGAGCCGACTCCCACAGCCGCAGAGCGGCCCCCGAATCCCTCTGCAGCCAGGGAAGGATCGCTGCTGCAACACCGTCTTCGAGGGCCAGAGCCAGCTCTTTCGCGGTCTCCGGGTCACTTGGGATGGGGTCGAGTTTCCACGAGGGAGCATCAGGTTCAGCGTTCTTCTCACCGAGCTTTTCGAGCATCTCGCCTGCCAGTGAGCCCAGGGACTCCAGTCGCGCCACGGCACTGCTGCGCTCGCGTGACTTCGTGTCGAAGTTCACGGCGAGACGCTCATAGCCATATGTCGCTGCCCTGGCCTGGTTGAGGATGTCATTCCACATCGGGGGAGAGGTCGAATCGTCTGCGGTCGGCGGCTGCGACTCGGGTGAGTTCGAAGCCCTCGCGGCGCCCGATGAGCCGGAAGCCTCTGCAGCGCGGGATTCGCGTGAGTCACGGATCAGCGCGTCGGCGCTGCGAATGATCTCGGCGCGCTCGGTGCCCGCAGTCAGCGTCAAACCGGTTGCCACGTCCACGAGGACCGGAATGAGGGGCGAGCCCAATGTCGGCACGGCGGTGAAGACGGCATCCGACACCACCTCGGCGGCTTCGATGTAGGTGCGGGGCTCTTCCGACGGTGGGGGCTCGGTGGCCATTTCGGTTGGTGGCGACCACACGGGACCGATGGCGTCCCGGAGTTTCTGCAGGTCCTCACCAGCGGTCTCCGGGTCGCCGTCTCCGGCGGTGGTGGCGGCGAGGATTCTGGCGATGCGGTTGCGCAGCTGGTTCGACTCATCGAGGGTCGGCACGTCCGGGGGAGTATCGAGTCTCACACCGCATCCCGACAGCAGGCTCAGACTCGCACCGCTCACACCGTAGAGGAGAAGAGCGCGGCGGCTGACGGGAAAACGCATAGGCCAATCCTAGCGGATGCTTAACCTCACACGGGGGAGTCGCTTAGGGTGGTGCTAAGGCAATCAGCAGGGCAGAAACGACGTCACCGCGCGGGGCACACCTTCGTCGGCGGGACGGGGACTGGAGGACACATGGACGAGGACGTGGTGCAGATAGAGGAACTTCTGCGGAAGCCGTTGCAGACCTCTGGGTTCTACCTGGAGTCGGTGAAGGCCGTGGCTGCCGGACAACGTCGGGCGCTGACGGTCGTCGTCGACCTTGATGAGTCCAGCACAGAGCCCATGTCGATGGAGAAGATCGCCGAATCCAGCCGACTCGTCGGCGACACCCTCGACGAGGTCGAGGTCTTCCGCGACAAGCCCTATCAGCTCGAGGTCACGAGCCCAGGAGCAACGAGGAAGCTCGAGTCCCCGCGGCACTTCAAACGGGTGCTTGGTCGCCGACTCGAAATCAGCACGAAGAAGGACTCCTTCAAGCTCGATCTCGACGATGTGGGCGAGAACTCAATTTCGGGAATCGATCCCGCCAGTCGTGAGAAGCGGACAGTCTCGATCGGCGACATCGTCAAGGCACAGGTCGAACTCAAATTTCGGTGAGCGCAATCTGAGATAGAATGTCACGCCTGCATAAATGAAGACCGACAATTCAATGCTCGAGGGAGCCGGAGAGGATATAGGCCATGGATATCGACCTCAGTGTTCTGCGCATTATCGAGCGAGAGCGGGAGATTCCGCTCGATACGCTGATCGAACTCATCGAACAAGCTCTCTTCCTTGCCTATCAGAAGACCGAGGGCGCGTGGCCGGATTCCCGCGCTGAGCTGGACAAGACCTCCGGCGAAGTCCGCATCCTTGCCGTCGAGTTCGACAATGATGACAATCCGATCGGCGAATTCGACGACACTCCCACAGGCTTCGGACGCATCGCTGCGCAGACGGCTCGGCAGGTCATCCACCAGCGTCTGCGCGATGTCGCAGACGAATCGGTGCTCGGCAACTTCAAGGGCCGCGAGGGTGAGATCGTCTCCGGCACCATCCAGCAGGGCCGGGACCCGCAGATGGTGCAGGTCGACCTCGGTGATGTCGAGGCAGTCCTGCCGCCGCACGAGCAGACTCCCGGCGAGTCATACCGTCACGGAACCCGCCTGCGCGTCTACATCGCCGACGTCCACAAGGGGCCAAAGGGAACGTCGGTCACTGTTTCGCGTACGCACCCGAACCTCGTCCGCCGGCTGTTCGCGCACGAAGCACCGGAGATCGCCGACGGCACTGTCGAGATCGTCTCCCTGGCTCGTGAGGCCGGTCACCGAACCAAACTGGCAGTTCGCGCCACGAAGCCCGGCGTGAATGCGAAGGGCTCATGCATCGGTGAACTCGGTTCCCGCGTGCGGGCCGTGATGAACGAGCTGGGCCAGGAGAAGATCGACATCGTCGACTACAGCGACGACCCGGCCAAGTTCATCGGCCATGCACTCTCACCAGCCAAGGCGACGAAGGTCGACATCCTCGATGCCGATCTGCAGGAATCACGCGCCATCGTGCCCCGTGACCAGCTCTCCCTGGCCATCGGCAAGGAAGGGCAGAACGCGCGCCTGGCGGCCAAGCTCACCGGCTGGAAGATCGACATCATCCCAGGCGAATAGGCATCGGGCGTGATCTGAACCACCCGGGGTGTGGCACGGGTGGGGATGGAAGTGCTGTAGAATTATGTACTGTGATTGTGGGCGCGGCACCTCGAAGGACGTGCATCGCCTGCAGGCAAAAGGCCGACCGGGACGAACTCACACGATTTGTGATTCGACCCGATCAGCATCCAGCCATCGTCCATGACGTGTCAGCGACACTTCCGGGACGAGGAGCCTGGGTGCACCCGGACGCCACATGCCTGAAGAGGGCATTGACGACCGCATCCTTCGCTCGAGCCTTTCGAACGAAGGTCACCGCCTCGGACCTGCCGAGGATGGATACCGAACCCAAGAAGAGCGGGTAGCCCGAATGGATGACAAGTTGTGAGTGTCGTGCGATGACACCGCTATCGGAATTCGAGAGAGCAGTGAAATGAGAACTGCTCTTCATTGATGAGGTTCTTTCCTGACCGGGAAAGAACCCGGACAGGAGAACTGTGGCAAAGCCCCGTGTCCATGAGCTCGCAAAAGAGCTCGGCACTACAAGTAAGAACGTCCTCGAGAAACTCCAGGGCCTGGGCGAATTCGTTCGCTCTGCTTCCTCGACCCTCGAAGCACCCGTTGTGCGCAAGGTGAAGGAAGCATTCGCCGAGTCCGGTCCGGCCGGCTCCGGCGACAAGACATCCGGCGCATCCGCCGACTCGAAGCCGGCTGCTAAGCCAGGCGCCAAGCCTGCCGCGAAGCCCGGAGCTCCCAAGCCCGGTGCAAAGACTTCGGCCAAGCCAGGAGCCAAGCCCGGCGCGGCGCCAGCTTCGGCACCGACCGAAGCAGCTGAATCCACGCCTGCAGAGGCGAAGCCCGCAGCTACGCCGGCCGGTGCGAAGCCTGCTGCAGATGCGAAGCCTGCTGCAGATGCGAAGCCCGCTGCAGATGCCAAGCCTGCTGACACGGACGCGTCCGCTGCAGACACCAAGTCTGCTGATGCCCCTGCTGAGCAGGCCAAGCCTGCGGCGCGTTCGAACGCGCCGAAGCCTGGTGCTGCTGCGAAGCCCGCTGCGGCTCCTAAGCCAGGTTCGGCACCCAAGCCTGGCTCTGCTCCGAAACCGGGCGGTCGCTCGCCGGCCCGTCCCGGAAACAACCCCTTCGCCCCAGCACAGGGTATGCCCAAACCGGCAGGACGCGGCGGACCCAAGTCCGGCAATCGTCCCGGCGGCCAGGGTGGCCAAGGCGGTCCAGGTGCGCGCCCGGGCAATAACCCGTTCGCAAACTCGCAGGGGATGCCGAAGCCAGGTCAGAAGCCACCTCGTGCATCCGGTGAGGAAGGCGCAGCAGGTCCACGTCCGGCACCACGTCCGGGCGCACCTCGCCCCAACCCATCGATGATGAAGAACTCTGCGCTGAACAAGCCGGCTCCAGGCCGCGGTCGCGGCGGGGGACGCGGCAACGCGCCCGCCGGCGGCGGTGCACCCGGTGCGCCAGGTGCAGCTCCAGGCGGCGCACCTGCAGGTCGTCGCGGACCCGGCGGCGGTCCAGGCGGTCGTGGTTCAGGTCGCGGTCGCGGAAGCACCCAGGGTGCATTCGGCCGTGGAGGCGGTCCCCGTCAGAAGGGACGCAAGTCGAAGCGGGCCAAGCGCGCCGAGTTCGAGCAGATGCAGACACCGTCGGTCGGTGGCGTCTCTGTTCCACGCGGCGACGGCAACACTCCTCTGCGTCTGCGTCGCGGATCCTCGCTGGCCGATTTCGCTGAGAAGATCAACACCGATCCGACGAACCTCGTGACGGTGCTCTTCCACCTCGGCGAGATGGCGACCATCACCCAGTCTCTGGATGAGGGCACATTCGAGGTCCTCGGCGAGGAGCTCGGCTACAAGATCGAGATCGTCTCACCCGAGGACGAAGACCGTGAGCTGCTCGGGACCTTCGGGCTCGACCTCGACGCGGAAGCCGCGGATGAGGGCGACGAGGATCTCGCAGCACGTCCACCGGTCGTCACGGTCATGGGTCACGTCGACCACGGTAAGACCAAGCTGCTCGACGCCATTCGCTCTGCGAACGTCGCTGCCCGCGAAGCCGGCGGAATCACCCAGCACATCGGTGCTTACCAGGCCGAGGTCGAACACGAAGGCATCGAACGCAAGATCACCTTCCTCGATACCCCAGGTCACGAGGCGTTCACCGCTATGCGTGCCCGTGGTGCGAAGTCGACCGACCTTGCGATCCTCGTGGTCGCGGCCGATGACGGCGTGATGCCGCAGACCGTTGAAGCACTCAACCACGCTCAGGCGGCGAACATTCCGATCGTTGTCGCAGTGAACAAGACCGATAAGGAAGGCGCTAACCCCGCCAAGGTCATGCAGCAGCTGACCGAGTACAACTTGGTTGCCGAGGAATACGGCGGCGAGACCATGTTCGTGCCGATCTCCGCGCTCAAGCGCGAGGGCATCGACCAGCTGCTCGAATCCGTGCTGCTGACCACTGATGCTGCGCTGGACCTGAGGGCCAATCCGGACAAGTCCGCTCGCGGCATCGCGATCGAAGCCAAGCTGGACAAGGGCCGTGGCGCGGTTGCGACCGTGCTCGTCGACTCCGGCACCCTGCGTCAGGGAGATGCCATCGTGTGTGGCACCGCCTACGGACGTGTGCGTGCGATGTTCGATGAGAACGGCAACCTCGTCGAGGAGGCGGGACCGTCCCGTCCCGTCCAGGTGCTGGGTCTGTCGTCGGTGCCTCGTGCAGGCGATACCTTCATCTCCACTGATGATGATCGCACCGCCCGTCAGATCGCTGAGAAGCGTGACGCCATCGAGCGCAATGCTGCTCAGGCTCGCGGTCGCAAGCGCATCAGCCTCGAGGACTTCACCAAGGCACTGGCCGAGGGCAAGGTCGACATGCTCAACCTCATCCTCAAGGGCGACGTGTCCGGTGCTGTCGAGGCGCTGGAGGATTCGCTCCTCAAGATCGATGTGGGCGACGACGTCGACCTGCGCATCATCCACCGCGGTGTGGGTGCGATCACGGAGAACGACATCAACCTGGCCACGGTCGACAACGCGATCGTCCTGGGCTTCAACGTCCGTCCGGAGGCGAAGGCTCGCGACCTGGCCGAGCGCGAAGGCGTCGATGTCCGCTACTACTCGGTCATCTACCAGGCGATCGACGACATCGAGAGCTCGCTCAAGGGCATGCTCAAGCCGGAGTACGAAGAGGTCCAGACAGGCACCGCGGAGATCCGCGAAGTCTTCCGGTCCTCCAAGTTCGGCAACATCGCCGGCTCCATCGTTCGCGATGGTCACATCACCAGGAACGCGTCTGCTCGCGTCACCCGTGATGGAGTGGTCGTCGGGGACAAGGTCAAGATCGAATCCCTGCGTCGTTTCAAGGACGATGCCACCGAGGTCCGCGAAGGATTCGAGTGCGGCATCGGCCTGGGCAGCTTCAACGATCTGCGCGTCGGCGACATCATCGAGACCGTCGAGATGCGTGAGAAGCCTCGCGACTGATCGACACGTCGCTCTCCCATACCGGGTTCTGAACGGGGAATGTGCGAGCGGGTGGCATGAGTCCACTCGCCCGCGCACTTCCCGGGCAGGACCCGGTCTGCGGTTCGCAGGCCTCTGCGCTGTTGCGCACTGGCGTCCCCGGCGATGAGAGAATGTGCCGGGGGAGTTCTCCACGGACGCAGCTCCACCCAGATACACACACACGGCTGCAGCTTCACCCAGACACAGGTACACCCCAGACACACAGATACAGATACTCAAGTGGCAGTTCCAACAGAACTCAGTCACTGTCACAGTTCAGACGAAGAAGGAAGTCACCATGGCAGATGCAACTCGGGCGCGTAAGATCGCCGACCAGATCAAGGTCATCGTCGCCAGCACGATCGAACGCAGACTCAAGGACCCCCGTCTCGGTTTCGTCACGGTCACCGATGTGCGCGTGACCGGAGATCTGCAGCATGCCTCGATCTTCTACACTGTCTTCGGCGACGGGCAGGATCTCGAAGCCACAGGCAAAGCACTGGAGTCCGCGAAGGGCTTCATCCGGTCAGAGGTCGGCAAGGGCCTGACGATCCGACTGACTCCCAGCCTCGAATTCATTGCCGACGCCGTGCCGGAGGCCGCCGCTCACCTGGACGGTCTCCTCGCCAAAGCCGCAGCAGATGACGCACGGGTTGCCGGACTGGCCAAGGACGCGAAGCCCGCGGGAGACGAAGACCCCTACAAGAAGGCCGACGAGGAAGACTGACTGGTCACAGCGCTATAACGAAGCACCGATGCGACAGTGCTCCGGCTGTGTCCGCTCGGCTGAGTACAGTGGGCCTCGTGCGCGCAACCGCGATCTCTGTCACTCTCGCGAAAAACATCACGTAACAGTTTTGTAATCTTTCACTTCTGGTTTAGACTTTTTCTGGTAACGAAATGATTACGACTCTGTTAAGGGATTTCTGCATTGGGTAAGCACTCTTCGCCAAAGCCTGGCTTTGCTAAGCAGCTGGTCCGGGATCTGACCCCCGCCAGCAAGCGCTCTTCCGGTCGGCACTCCTCGGAAGCACCGTCGACCGCCACCTCCGTGCTGGCAACTGTCAGGCAGCGTCCCGTCGTTGCCGCGATCGCGGTTCCGGCCGCAGCCACCGCTGCTGTCGTCGGCTCGACTGTCGTCATGAGCCCGCCCGAGGCCGGCAATGTCACGACCGAGGCCGCTGACACCTCTGCGCAGCAGGCGAAGTCGAGCCCCTCGGCCGTCAGCCAGGATGAGATCGACGCCCAGCGCGAGAAGGCCGGCGAAGAGTACCTCAAAGACGTCAAGGACGATCCCAAGTACAAGAACAAGACCTCGAAGACGACACTCGACGTCAAGACTCCCAAGCCCAAGCCGTCCCCGACGACGGAGAAGGCGCAGACGGAGTCCGGCGGTGCGAAGTCATCTGACGAGAAGTCCTCCGATTCGGATGAGAAGTCGTCTGAGGGTGGAGACACTCCAGAGGGCATCTCGAACGAACCGTGCTCGGTCTCGTCCTCGATCGAATCCGGACTGCAGCCCAACGCCGTCAACGGCTACCGCGCCGTGTGTGCGAAGTTCCCCGAAGTCAAGACCTACGGCGGCGTTCGGCCGGGCTCCGGCACCTCGGACCACTACACCGGCGAGGCCGTCGACATCATGATTACCGGCGCCACCGGCGACCGCATCGCCGAGTACCTGATCCAGAACTCCGGAGCACTCAACGTCAAGTACGTGATCTGGAAGCAGCGCATCTGGAACCCAGGCAGCGGTTGGAGCAGCATGGAAGACCGTGGTTCACCCACGGACAACCACTTCGACCACGTGCACGCCTCGTTCAACTGATCGAACCTGACACGTGAGTGATACTTCCCCACAGGGTGTCCTTGTCTGTGACAAGCCCCAAGGCCTGACCTCCCATGGCGTCGTCTCTCGGATTCGGCGCTGGTACGGCACCCGCAAGGTCGGGCATGCCGGAACCCTCGACCCTATGGCCACGGGCGTGCTCGTCCTCGGGCTGGGCCGCGGGACCAAACTCCTGGGCTACATCACCGGTGTGTCCAAGACCTATCTGGCCACGATCCGTCTCGGCTCGGCCACGCCGACCGATGACGCGGACTCCGAGCCGGACCTCTTCGCCGATCCTGCGGCACTGTCGGCAGTCACCGATGACGGGATCGCCCACGGCGTCTCAGCTTTGAGGGGCTCCATCGACCAGGTTCCCAGCGCGGTCTCCGCGATCAAGGTCAACGGCCAACGTTCCTACGCCCGCGTCCGTGCCGGTGAAGACGTTGAGCTCAAGGCGCGCCGAGTCGAGATCTCAGACTTCACCATCCTCGCCACCCGGTACTCCGTTGCACAGGGCCACATCGATGTCGACGTCGAAGTCGACTGCTCGTCGGGCACCTACGTCCGTGCACTGGCGCGAGACCTCGGGAGCAGCCTCAGCGTCTATGGGCATCTCACCGCTCTGCGGCGCACTCGAGTGGGAGCCTTCAGCCTCGACGAAGCGGTGACGATCCCCGATGATCTCGACACCGAAGCACCCGCGCTGACCTCGCTCGCCGAGGTGGCCCGGACCCTGCTTCCGGCCGTGCACGTCGATTCCGCGGAGGCCAAGGCCCTGATGCAGGGCAAGACGATCGGCACCGATCGGAGCCCGGATCAGGGTGATGAGGTGGCCGTGATCGTCGGCGAGGAGCTCGTCTCGATCGCCGAGGTGCGTGCCGGGGGAGTGCTGAAATCCCAGACGGCCTTCGCCATCGACCTCGCCTAAGAGCGCAACGACGATGCGGGAAATACAACGTAATCGCTTGTATTCGATAGATACAACTGAAACGGTTGTCTATCGTGGTGGACTTTGGTGTACTTGAGTCATGTACGTCATGACCATCGACCAGCGAGGGTCTCGTGAGCGCACTGATGAGGTGCCCGGGCTGCTCGACGTTCTGGCCCGCGTTGAGACCCAGCGGGGCTTCGAGCGTACGATCGGCGATGAGGTGCAGGGCGTTCTCGACTCACCCGAGCAGGTGACTCTGGCCGTCCGTCTGCTGGCCGCACGGACCGGGTGGCATATCGGAATCGGAGTCGGCCCGGTCGACACCCCATTGCCAGCTTCCACCGCCGAGGGCAGGGGGGAGGCCTTCTATGCAGCCAGGCGCGCGGTCGAGGCCGCAAAGGGTGCCCCCGCTCATCTTGTCGTCGACCCGGAGACAGTGCATTCGAGCCTGGCTGAAAGCGCTCTGCGCCTGGTGGTCTGGACGTTCGAGAACATCCGGTCCCAGTCTCGGCGCTACATCGACCGCAGGCTCGACCACCCCGACTCCACTCAGCACGACATCGCTGAACACTTCGACGTCTCCCAACAGGCTGTGTCCAGGGTGCTCTCCCCGGGCGGTGTGGAACTCATCGAGGGTGCCTGCGCACTGTCGACCTTCCACCTGGCCCATGTAGGAGAGCTGGCCCATGTAGGAGAGACCGGGGACAGCGACTCTCAGGCAGGTGACCATGTGGTTTGACGTACTCATCGCTGTCATTGCGGCGATCGTGTCCGCGGCGGGCGGCTACCTGCTCGTTCCGCTGTTCCTGCGGATGACCCACGACGGGCCCGGCTCGAAGCCGAGACGCACCGGCAGTGAGGACATCGAAGTCCTGCGCGGCGGAATGTGGATCGGGATCGTCGAGCGCGCCCTCATCGCCGGAGCCATCGTGCTGGGCAGGCCCGAACTCATGGCCGTCGTCGTCGCAGTCAAGGGGCTCGGGCGCTTCGCGGAGATCAAATCCTCGGCGGCGGCGGGCGAGCGATTCATCATCGGAACGTTCCTCTCCATCGCGATCGCATCCCTGGTCGGCGTGATCGGCTGGGCCGTCATCTCCTGAGGCGTGCGTGGGTTAGCACGTGAGAACATCTCTGCGATAACCTGAGTCGGTGCACGGAAGGAGCAAACGTCGAGTGGAGCTTTATCACGGACTGAATGAGGTCGGGACCGACGATGTCGGCACCGTCGTGACCCTGGGCAACTTCGATGGGGTCCACCGCGGTCACCAGACTGTTCTCCAAGCCGTAGCGGCACTGGCCAGGGAGCGCTCTCTGCGCTCCGTGGCCATGACCTTCGACCCGCACCCTCGCACGGTCCACCGCTCTGATGAGCCGACGCTGATGATCACGAGCACCGAGCAGAAGGCCGACTTCATCGCGGACACCGGCATCGACGCCCTGTTCGTCCAGCACTACGATCTCGACTTCGCGGCCCAGAGTCCCGAGGAGTTCGTGCGCACCTACTTCGTTGAGGCCCTGGGCTGTGAGATCGTCGTCGTCGGTGATGACGTGAGGTTCGGCAAGGACAACGAAGGCACCATCGAGACTCTGCGCCACCTCGGCGAGAAATACGGATTCCGGACCGAGACGATCGAAGAAGTCGGACGTGGGGGACGGTACTCCTCCTCGCGGATCCGGGAGCAGATCATCGGCGGAGATGTCGCCGAGGCTGCCGATCAGCTGGGTCGCTATCACCGGGTCGAAGGGGCCGTCGTCCACGGCGACGCCCGCGGTCGCGACCTCGGATTCCCGACTGCGAACCTGTCCGAAGATGCCGAGGGCCTCATTCCCGCCGATGGTGTCTATGCCGGGTGGGCGACATTCTCCGATGAGGATCAGGCGTACCCCGCAGCCATCTCGGTGGGTACCAACCCCACGTTCGAAGGCAGCGTCCGACGGGTCGAGGCGCATGTCCTCGACAAGGAGTTCGGCGAATTCGACGTCTACGGCAGGCACATGACTCTCGAGTTCGTCTCACGAATCCGTGGACAGGTGACGTTCACCGGCATGGACGAGCTCGTCGTGAAGATGCACGAGGACATTGCTGATGTGCGCGAGGTGCTCCACACCTGATAAACTGAACCTTGCCGTTTTCACCGGCCGCGGTTCGATAGTGCTGAGACTGACAGGTTTCGGCGCCGCGCAACGATCAAAAGGAGAAGTCCATGGCTCTCAGTACTGCTGAAAAGCAAGAAGTCATCAAGGAATATGCAACTCACGAGGGCGACACCGGTTCTCCCGAGGTTCAGGTTGCGCTGCTGACTCGCCGGATCACCGAGCTCACCGAACACTTCAAGGATCACAAGCACGACCACCACTCGCGTCGTGGCCTGCTGCTCCTCGTCGGCCAGCGCCGCCGGATGCTCAAGTACTTGCAGCGCGTCGAGATCGAGCGCTACCGCTCGCTCATCAAGCGCCTGGGCCTGCGTCGCTGAGACCAGCCCCATGACATTGAGCGCGACTCGGACGAACTGACACAGACTCGAACGAGACACCTCAGACGAAATGAAGCGTCCTGCATCATGCAGGGCGCTTCTTCGTCGTCCCCGGCGGCTCAGTTCTCCGGGAGCTCAATCCCCGGCATGCCCGGGTGGAATGCGAGGCAATGGCTCACAGAGGCAACTGCGGTAGACTTCAACGTGGACAACCATGTCATGGACGTTTCGGTCCTCGGTAGTGGCTTCCGGAACAGCACGCATGTGCATGCTGTTTCCGTGGGCCCCGATCGATGACCGGCTTGGATCCATGGGGTTGTCCGAGCCAATATCCACCGGATCGACGCGGGCTTCTTTCGCCTTCATTCTTCGAAGGTGTCCGCGTGCCGGTTACAAACAAGGAGAATACGTGGGACTCAACCCTGAATCCGCCGTAGCGCACATTGACAATGGCAGCTATGGTTCACACACCATCCGCTTCGAAACAGGACGGCTTGCACAGCAGGCCGCCGGTTCTGCCGTCGCCTACCTCGACGACGAAACCATGCTGTTCTCGGCCACCTCGGCGGGCAAGAACCCCCGTGAGGGCTTCGATTTCTTCCCTTTGACCGTCGACGTCGAAGAGCGCATGTACGCCGCGGGTCGCATCCCCGGTTCGTTCTTCCGCCGTGAAGGACGCCCCTCGACCGACGCGGTCCTCACCTGCCGCCTCATCGACCGCCCTCTGCGCCCCTCCTTCGTGAAGGGACTGCGCAACGAGGTGCAGGTCGTCGTCACAGTGATGTCGATCCACCCCGACCACATCTACGATGCACTGGCCATCAACGCGGCCTCGATGTCGACTCAGCTCTCCGGACTGCCCTTCTCCGGCCCCATCGGCGGCGTGCGCATCGCACTCATCGACGGCCAGTGGGTTGCCTTCCCGAACCACTCGCAGCTCGATGACGCCGTCTTCAACATGGTCGTCGCCGGCCGTGTCGTCGGTGACGACGTTGCCATCATGATGGTCGAGGCAGAAGCCACCGACAACGCCATCGACCGCATCAAGTCCGGTGCCACCGCACCGACAGAAGAGGTCGTGGCCGAGGGACTCGAAGCCGCGAAGCCCTTCATCAGCGAACTCTGCCGTGCGCAGCAGGAGCTGGCCGACAGTGCAGCCAAGCCCACCGTCGAGTTCCCTGTCTTCAAGGACTTCCAGGACGACGTCTACGAGGCTGTGCGCGAACTCGCCGAAGCCAAGCAGACCGAGAATTTCCAGATCGCTGACAAGCAGGAACGCGAAGCAGCAGGCGAAGTCCTGCTGTCTGAGCTCTTCGACCAGCTCGGCGAACGCTTCGCCGGCCGCGAGAAGGAAATCGCCGGAGCCCTCAACGCTCTGACGAAGCAGGTCGTGCGCAAGCGCATCCTCACCGAGCAGATCCGCATCGACGGTCGTGGCCTCAAGGACATCCGTCCGCTGACCGCCGAGACCAACGTGATCCCACGCGCTCACGGCTCGGCCATCTTCGAGCGCGGAGAGACCCAGATCCTCGGTGTCACCACGCTGAACATGCTCAAGCTCGAACAGCACATCGACTCTCTGTCGCCTGTGACCACGAAGCGTTACATGCACCACTACAACTTCCCGCCCTACTCGGTCGGAGAGACCGGTCGTGTGGGCAGCCCGAAGCGCCGCGAGATCGGACACGGTGCACTGGCTGAACGTGCACTCGTGCCTGTTCTGCCCAAGCGCGAGGACTTCCCCTACGCCATCCGCGAAGTCTCAGAGGCACTCGGATCCAACGGCTCGACCTCGATGGGTTCGGTCTG
Source organism: Brevibacterium sp. UCMA 11754 (assembly GCF_021532275.1). Lineage (GTDB taxonomy): Bacteria > Actinomycetota > Actinomycetes > Actinomycetales > Brevibacteriaceae > Brevibacterium. The sequence continues at coordinate 230,176 of NZ_JACBOT010000024.1, read as the reverse complement.
CGCATCGACTTTGGCCATGCTCTCGGCTGGTGTGCCGCTGCAGGCTCCCGTCGCAGGCATCGCCATGGGACTCGTCTCCGACGTGATCTCCACCGACACAGGTGACCAGACCGCATACGCGGCACTGACCGACATCCTCGGTGCCGAAGACGCCTTCGGCGACATGGACTTCAAGGTTGCCGGTACGCGTGACTTCATCACTGCGATCCAGCTCGACACCAAGCTCGACGGCCTTCCCGCCTCGGTGCTCGGTGCCGCACTCAAGCAGGCGCAGGAAGCCCGCATGGTCATCCTCGACGTCATCGCCGAGGCCATCGATGCTCCGGCAGAGATGGCTCCGACTGCTCCGCGCATCATCTCGGTGAACATCCCGGTCGACAAGATCGGCGAGGTCATCGGACCCAAGGGCAAGATGATCAACCAGATGCAGGAAGACACCGGCGCTGACATCAGCATCGAAGACGACGGAACCGTCCTCATCGGTGCCGCCGACGGAGCAGCCGCAGATGCCGCCCGCTCGATGATCAACGCGATCGCCAACCCGCAGGTGCCCGAGGTCGGCGAACGTTACCTCGGAACCGTCGTGAAGACGATGAGCTTCGGCGCATTCGTCTCCCTGACACCGGGCAAGGACGGACTGCTGCACATCTCCGAGCTGCGTAAGCTCAACGATGGCAAGCGCGTCGAGGACGTCGAAGACGTCGTCGGGGTCGGACAGAAGGTCCAGGTCGAGATCACGAAGATCGACGACCGCGGCAAGCTGTCACTCTCGCCTGTCAGCGACGATGACGAAGAAGCAGAAGAGGAATCAGACAACTGATACTCAGAGATTCTCACACCGGGGAGGGCAGCCGAATCGATCGGTCTGTCCTCCCCGGTGGTTTGACAGTGACCACCGAACACATGCCCGGACTGGCCTCGGAGACCATCGGCATCTGGGTCGCGGCAGGTTCGCGCGACGAATTGACCGAGACCGCCGGATCGACCCATTTCCTCGAACACATGCTCTTCAAGGGAACGCCGACGAAGGACGCGAAGACGATCGCGGCAGCCTTCGACCGGACCGGGGGAGACTCCAACGCCATCACGGCCAAGGAACTCACCTGCTACTACTCGCGCTGCCTGGTCACGGACCTGTCGGACATCACCTCGCTGCTCGTCGACATGGTCTCGAACTCGAACCTGGACGCCGAGGAGTTCGAACGCGAACGCGGCGTCATCATCGAAGAGCTGGCGATGTCCGCCGACGACCCCGGCGACGTCCTCTTCGATGACTTCGACGAGCTCATCTTCGGCGACCACCCTCTGGCACGTCCGGTCGGCGCGACGAAGGACCAGATCCGCGTGCTGGGCCATCACACGCTTCTCGAACACCACTCGACGACCTATGTTCCCCCGCGTCTGGTCGTCGCCGCCGCCGGCGGTGCCACCCACGAGGAAGTCCTGGGCATGGTCGATGACGCATTGGTTCAGGCTGGCGTCGGTTCACAGACCGGCTCACACACCTGGGACAGCCCCGCCGCGACAGCAGGCCGGGTGCCCGACCGCAGCGCACGTGAGGTGCCGACGTTCCATTCAGGCCGCTCACACACGGTCAAAGACACCGAACAGCTGGGAATCCTGCTCGGCTGCGAGGGTCTCGAAGAGGGCCATCCGGATCGCTTCGTCTATTCGGTGCTGCTGACGATGCTCGGCGGAGGAATGTCCTCCCGACTCTTCCAGAGCGTGCGAGAAGAACGCGGTCTCGCCTACGCCGTCAACTGCATGGCAAGCCAGTTCACCGACTTCGGAACGTTCGGCATCTACGCCGGCTGCACACCGGAGAACGGCCAGGCTGTCGTCGACCTGGCACTGGCCGAATGGGACCGTCTGGCGCAGGAGGTGCCAAGTCGCACCGAACTTGACGCGATCGTCTCCCAGCTCTCGGGCTCGATGGTCCTCGGACTCGAATCCTCGGCCGCACGGATGAATCGACTGGCCCGCTCGGAGATCTTCGGAATCCCACTCGAATCTCCGCTCGACCTCATCGAACGCGTCCGCTCGGTCACGGCTGAGCAGGTGTCGACAATGGCAGGAGAACTCATGGGTCGCCCGAAGTCGCTGTCCCTCGTGGGACCGCAGGCTGACGTCGTTCTGCGCTGAGGATGAGATGACGCTGGTCTGAGGATGAGATGACGCCGGCCTGAGGCGATGCCCGCAGGCTCCGAACCGTGAGCATCTAGAATGGCTGTACAACAAGATTCGTGTTGTACAGCCATTTCTGTCTGTGTGGGGGAGAGGTTCATGCCGCGAAAGAGAGCATCGGTGCGTCGGGAGGAGATCCTGGCAGCGACCGTGGAGGAGATCGAGGCCACCGGCCTGCGCACCCTCCGGGTCGCCGATGTCGCCGCACGGCTGGGGCTGAGCCCGAGCCTGGTCATCTACCACTTCGTGACGAAGGAAGCACTCGTCGCCGCAGCCTTCGCACACGCCGGGGAGAACGACCTCTATCGCGCCCGTCGACTCGCCGCGACGCAGAAGCCAGCATCGCAGCGGCTCAGAGACGTCGTCCAGTGGTACATGCCGACAGGCTCGACGAGGAGCTGGAAGATCTGGATCGACGGGTGGTCTGCCGGACTCTTCGACGATGGGATGAGGTCGACGTTCTCCACCCTCGACCGAGAGTGGAAGACGATACTGTCCGAGCTCATCGTCGCTGGGCTCGAGGCGAAGGAATTCCGATTCAGCCACGTCCGAATGGCTACGGAAGCGTCCGCGAACGGACCCACAGGCGCCACCGTCGCAGAGCTGGCAGATGACTGCGCCACGAGGATCCTCGCGTACCTCGACGGGCTCGCAGTCCAACTCATCATCAACCCTGGATCCGTGTCGCCTACGACCCTGTCCGGTTGGGTCGATGCCTTCGTCGCACGCGAATTGGACTGAGCTTCGCACTTACCCCGAATCGCTCTTGACGCGGCAGGCCTCCGACGGTCAGACTGATGGTCTGAAGCTAACTGAATGGCGGTTCAGTAAAATTATGGGGAGCAGCATGTTCATGGACATCACATGGCAGGATCCGGTCACCGGCGCACACGGTTTCGTCGTCATCGACACGCTGGTGAGGGGAACCGCTTCGGGCGGTCTGCGAATGCGTCAGGGATGCACCCTCGAAGAGGTGCGGGGACTGGCTCAGGGGATGACGCGCAAGGAGGCGATCCATCTGCGGCCGGGCCGGCACTACGTTCCCGTCGGCGGTGCGAAGGGCGGCATCGACTTCGACCCACGTGCCCCCGGAGCCAGAGACATCCTCGAACGCTTCCTCGTCGCCATGAACCCGATCATGCGCGCCTACTGGGCCCTCGGCGAAGACCTGGGCGTGCGCCAAAGCGATATCGACGACATCCTCGCACAACGTGAGCTCGGAAGCGGGCTGGCAGCCGTCGAGAAACTGCTCACAGACCCGCAAGCCGCCACAGAGCGAGCCGCGACGGCCTTCTCCACGATTGTCGACGGTGTGGGACAGGACGAACTCGTCGGTGGACTCGGAGTGGCCACCTCGGTGATCGCTGCACTCGAAGCCGAGGGGAGAGACCCGGCCAACTCGAGCGCAGTGATCCAAGGATTCGGATCGATGGGCGGCGCGAGCGCCCGGTTCCTCGCCGAGGCGGGGGTGGCCATCGTCGGCATCGCTGATGCCGATGGGTTCGTGTCCAACCCGGCCGGCCTCGACGTCGAGGCCCTGCTGGCGACACGGGATCCCTTCGGCGGCATCGACCGGGCCGCACTGCGGCCCGAGGATCTGGACGGTGACCGTGGAGACTGGCTGGCCGCCGACTGTGATGTGCTGGTCCCCGCCGCTGTCAGCTACGCGATCACGCCTGAGAACTGCGAGACCATCACCGCCGGGCTCATCGTCGAGGCCGCGAACATGCCCGTCCTGCCTGATGCAGAAGACCGCCTGCAGGCCCGAGGGGTCACGGTTGTTCCCGATTTCCTGGCGAACTCTGCGACGAATGCATGGTGGTGGTGGGTGACGTTCGGCGATGTCGATGGCAGTTGGGAGACCAGCAGGTCGCTCGTGACGAAGACTCTGCGCGAACTCACGACACAAGTGCTGGGCGATGCCGGCCGGCAGCACATCACCCCCAGGCAGGCAGCGCAGGCGAGGGTCGACGCGAACCTCGAAGCCCTCCGGGCCGACTCGATGGCAGATCGCTAGAACCATGAACCGGTTCTTCGACCCCGGCAGCGTCGCCATCCTCGGAGCCTCGAACGACCCGGCGAAATGGGGGTTCTGGCTCTCCGCAGGTGCGCTGCAAGGCACCGGCAGGCGTCGGGTCTACCTCATCAATTCCCGAGTCGCCTCCATCCAGTCCGAGCCCACGTTCGCGAGTTTCGCTGACCTGCCGGAGACCCCGGAACTTCTGGTCATATCGATCCCAGGCACGGGGGTTGCGGCCGTGGTGGGCGAGGCGCTTGCCGCTGGCGTGACGGCCTTCCTCATCATCTCGTCCAGGGTTCCCGGCGCCGCCGACCTGGCAGAGCGCATCGTGTCTGCGGGGGCACGTCTCATCGGGCCCTCATCCTTGGGCGTCGTCGATTCGGGCAACGACCTCCTTCTGGCCTGGGGGAACTTCACCCCAGGCTCTCTGGCCGTGGTGACGCAGAGCGGTCAATTGGGAACGGAGATCGCCACCCTCTCCGCGCGCAGCGGACTCGGAATCTCACGTTTCGCCTCCATCGGCGGACAGTCCGACGTCCGGGCAGCAGAGATCCTGAACACCCTCGTCGACGATGCCGACACCACACAGGTCGTTCTCTACCTCGAATCCTTCACCGGCGGCAGTGCCCTGGTCTCGGCCATGCAGGCACTGCGCGCGGCCGGAAAACCCACGATGATCCTCACCACGGGCCAATCGGACGCCGGCGCCAGGCTCGCGAAATCGCACACCGGATCACTCACCTCGGCGATGGACACGGTCGATGCCGCCTGCCGCGCCGCCGGTGCGATCCGACTCTCGACACCCGGTGAGGCGGTCGAACTCGCCGGTTTCCTCGGCACCTCGTGGCTGCCTGCAGGGAAGCGGATCGCCATCATCTCCGACTCCGGCGGACAGGGCGCGATCGCGGCAGACCGAGCCGAATCCCACGGACTGCGCGTCAACGTCCTCGACGCCGCCACCAGTGACCGCATCGCAGAACACCTGCCGCAGGCCGGGCACATCGACAACCCGATCGACCTCGACGGGGCAGGGGAGGCGGACCTGTCGGTGCATTCGCGTCTCGTCGCTGAGCTCCTCGCCGATGAGGCCATCGACGCAGTCATCCTCAGCGGATACTTCGGCTGCTACGGCGAGGACATCCCCTCTCTCCTCGACGCAGAACTGGCCGAGGTGGGGCAGCTGGGCGACACCGTACGCTCGCACCGCAAGCCGCTCATCGTCCACTCGATGAGCGCCGATTCGCCCGCCGTCGCCGCGCTGTGGGAGAACTCGATACCCGTCTACACCTCGATCGAATCGGTCATGCGCGTCGTCGCCGGAGCAAGCTTCTACGCCTCACACGCCGGGCGCATCACCGAAGCTCTGGAACGCTCGGGTCCGGTCACCCCCTGGGGGACCGGCTACACGGCGGCGCGGGACACGATCTCGGCAGCTGGGGTGCCGGTGCCGCAGGCTCTGACCGTGAGGCGCGGAACCGAACTCGCCGAGACGATGGCCGGTTCGGACCTGACTCCGCCGTTCGTGCTCAAAGCCGGTTGGCCCGCACACAAAACGGAACTCGAGGCGATCGCGCTGGGCCTCAGCGATGCCACAGCCCTCGAACACGCCTATACGGAGATGGTGGCCCGCCTCGGCGAGGGCGAGTACATCGTCGAGGAGATGGACACCCGCGGTGAGGCCGTCGAAATCCTCGTGGGTGGCCGACAGGACGAGAACTTCGGGCCCATCGTGATGGTGGGAGCCGGAGGAACCGAGACCGAACTCTACGGCGACACCTGGCTCGAGCTGGCACCGGTGACGCATGCGGAAGCACTCGACATGGTGTCCCGACTCACGTGCTATCGGCTGCTCACAGGGTGGCGTGGACGGCGTCCGGCGGACCTTGACGAACTGGCCGAGATTATCGTCTCGGTCTCCCGTCTGGTCGCTGGCAGCAATGAGATCCAAGAGGTCGAGATCAACCCGGTGCGCGTCACCCCCGATGGAGCGCTCGCCGTCGATGCACTCGTCGTGACCAACCGAGACGAGGAGGACGATGGCAGCACCGATGACGACAGCGACAGCAGTGGAATCACTGACAGCCCCGACAGCGACGATGATGGCAATGGCGATAAGGAGTCACGATGACAGAGGAACAGTCAGAGATCACGGGCGGTGCACACCTGGCCCGGGCGCTGACAGCCGAGGGAATCACACGAGTCTTCGGAATCCCCGGCACCCACAACCTTGAGATCTTCGCCCAGTTGGCGGCCGAGGGCATCGACATCGTCTCACCTCGCCACGAACAGGGAGCCGGGTACATGGCCGACGGTGCTGCCCGCGTCACCGGCGCGGTGCAGGTCGTCGTCACGACGACGGGACCGGCGGTGTTCAACGCGCTGACCGCGCTGCTGCAGTCCTTCACCGATTCGGTTCCAGTCCTGCTCATCAGCCCCGGCATGCCGCTGACCCACCCGGGACGCGGCAACGGACTCCTCCACGAGGTCCGCAACCAGAGCCAGGCGATCGAAGCAGTCCTCGGTGACGGCCATCGGGTGACAAGCCCCGGTGAGGTGTCCCTGGCAATCGGACAGGCCCTGTCGCGCATGCGCACAGGGCGCGCTCGCCCCGCCTACATCGAGATCCCCCTCGACCTCATCGAAGCAACTGGTCCCGGTTGGGCCCACCCTGCGGTGGCCCGTCCCCATCCGAGCCCCGAGCCCTCGGCAATCAAGTCCGCCGCCGAGGCGCTGGCAGACTCCCAGCGTCCCCTCCTCATCGTCGGGGCCGGGGCCCGCAGCGCCGGAGTCGAGATCGAAGAGCTCTCCCGGGTGCTCGGGGCCGGGGTCATCCTGTCCTCGAACGCGAAGGGCACGATCGACGATGAGTTCGAGAACAACCTCGGCGCCATCGGAGTCCTCGAAGTCCTGCCGGAGGTGCTCAGTGCTGCCGATGCTGTGGTGGCCATCGGCACTGAACTGGCTCCCAGCGATTTCTGGCCCGAACCGATGCCGCTGCCGCACACGGTTGTGCGCATCGACCTCGACGAGGTGCAGATGCTGCGCAATGCCCGCGTCACCCACCCCATCCCAGCCGATGCCACGGACGCGACGATCGCGTTGACGCACCAACTGCACCAGACCAGGTCGACCAGCCGCTCACGGGCCGCAGTCGAGTGGCTGCGCGGCTGGCAGGACACGATCACGGCCGCAGCCAAGGATGAAGGAGCACCCTGGGCGCAGCTGTGCGGCGGGCTCAACGACTACACCACCTCGGCGATATCACCGGTCATCGTCGCCGCGGATTCCACGATGTGCTGTTACTACGGTGTGCAGACCGGATGGATGGCACGCCGAGGTGATCGCTTCCTCTACCCGGCAGGCGCCGGAACCCTGGGGTACGGTCTGCCCGCAGGAATCGGTGCGAAACTCGCCGTGCCCGCAGCCAGGGTCGTGGCGATCGAGGGCGACGGGGGAGCGATGTTCACGATCGCCGAACTCGCCGCGGCAGTGCAGGCGCGAGTATCACTGTCACTCATCATCGTCGACAACGGCGGGTACGGGGAGATCCGCAACGAGATGGCCGACCGCGGCGATACCCCTGCGGGAGTGGAACTGCTGGGACCCGACTTCCCGGCCCTGGCTCAGTCGATGGGCGCTCGCGGTCTCCACGTCGAGACCCAGGAGCAGCTGGCGACGGCACTGCAGCAGGCCGAGGACTTCGCCGGACCCACCCTCATCCACATGACCGAGGACTCCCGCGCGGCTACGGACATGCTGGGTGCGGCCCGGCAGGCACAGAGTTCGCACGAGTCGACACAGAGTTCGCATGAGGCGACACAGAGTTCGCACGAGAAGAAGGACCTGACATGAGCTATACACCCTGGCCGCTGAGTGATGAGCAGAACGACATCATCGAGCTCTGCGCCACCTTCGCCAAGGACAAGATCCGACCCGCAGGCCCCGGCGTCGACGAAGCGGACACCGAGTCCCCGGTGGAGCTGTTCCGCGAGGCGGCACGCGTGGGCATCACCGACTTCATGATCCCCGAGCAGTACGGGGGCGGCGGCTTCACCGACGTCTTCACCCAATGCCTCGTCCAAGAGCAGCTGTGCTTCGGGGACCCAGGCATCGGCAACCTGCTGTGCTCCAACGGCTTCTTCGCCGATCCGATCCTGGCACTGGGTACCGAAGAGCAGAAGGAGACCTGGCTGCGTCCCCTGACCGGACCAGACCCGGTCTTCACGGCTCTGGCAACGACCGAACCGGGTTCTGGATCCGACTCCGCCTCGATCACCACGAGGGCAGAGGCTGTTGACGGCGGTTACCTGCTCAACGGGCAGAAGGTCTGGATCTCGAACGCCGGACTCGCCGAGGGCTATGTGGTCTTCGCCAAGACCGATCCTGCGCAGCGCTCACGTGGGGTCACCGCCTTCCTCCTGCCCAGGGAAACCGAGGGTATGGAGTTCGGGGCCCCGATGAAGAAGATGGGCCAGCGGGCGATCGTGTGCAGGGAGATCTTCTTCTCCGACGCGTTCGTGCCGACCCACAACCGCCTCGGCGAGGAGGGGCAGGGCTTCTACGGACTGATGCGCACCTTCGACATCTCTCGTGTGGTCCTCGGCGCCGCGGCACTGGGCACAGCCAGAGCAGCCTACGAATACGCCCGCGACTATGCGCGCGAACGCACGCAGTTCGGCAAAGCGATCATCGAACACCAGTCCGTGGCCTTCCGGCTGGCAGACATGGCCGCGCGCATCGATGCCGCCTGGCTGCAGGTCCTCAATGCGGCCCGGATGATCGATGCCGGTGACGGCGTGCCGCGGGAGAAGGTCACCGCCGCGGCGGCCATGGCGAAGCTGGGTGCCTCGGAGACGGCGATGTTCTGCACCTGGGCCGGAGTCCAGACCCTGGGTGGATGGGGCTACTCGCGCGAGCACCCCGTCGAGCAGTGGATGCGTGATGCCAAGCTGGAAGAGATCGAAGAGGGGACCTCAGACATCATGCGGCTGCTCATCTCGCGGAATCTGCCCTGACACTGTGGGTGACTTCCTGTGGGTCATTTCGTGAGGATGCATTCGTGCGGCGCCGCGATCTTTTCCGAGGTCACTTGGCGTCATCTGGAATAGTCCTCACGATTACCGTGTTGTTCGAGATGAGACCCTGCTATAGGGTCGAAATGAAGCCGCCGACTCTGGCGGACATCAATTCTCTTCAGGAGGAATTTCATGGCTGAGCAGTACGTCCTTCCGGAACTGCCCTACGACTACTCCGCACTTGAGCCGCACATCTCGGCTCGCATCATGGAGCTGCACCACGACAAGCACCACGCAACCTACGTCAAGGGTGCCAACACCGCTGTTGAACAGCTGGCAGAAGCTCGCGAAAGCGGGAACCTCGCCAACGTGCCGAAGCTGACCCGCGATCTCGCGTTCAACCTCGGTGGACACGTCAACCACTCGATCTTCTGGAACAACATGTCTCCAGACGGCGGCGACAAGCCCGTCGGCGAACTCGCAGCAGCCATCGACGACCAGTTCGGCTCCTTCGACAAGTTCCGTGAGCACTTCACCACGGCAGCCACCACGATCCAGGGCTCCGGTTGGGCCGTGCTCGTCTACGATCAGCTCGGTGGAAACCTCTTCATCGAACAGCTCAAGGACCAGCAGTCGGACATCCAGCTCGGCGGAACCCCGGTTCTCCAGCTCGATATGTGGGAGCACGCCTTCTACCTCGACTACCAGAACGTCAAGCCTGATTACGTCAAGGCCTGGTGGAACATCGTGAACTGGGCAGATGCAGGCGCACGCTTCGACCGCGCCGTGGCTCAGACCAGGGGACTCCTGCTCGGCTGATAGCCGTACAGACCCTGAGACGGCGGCTCCGACCCATCGCGGCGGGGCCGTCGTTTTCATGTCCGGGGACTGGCCTGCAGACCGTGACAGGCTGCACCCGAGCCCTCGTTAAGCTGGGGCCATGGTCGAATTCCTCAGACGCTGGCGCCGCGATGATGTGGGCGCTCTCGCCGACATCTATGCCCGAGCCGATACCGACCTTCTCAGCAACATCCCCGACGACCGCTCACCAGCAGGTGCGCAGGCATGGCTCGACAGGATCCGCAGTGCCGAGGATGAGGGGACTGCGGCGGCCTACGCAATCGTGGCCGGTGACCTGACTCCGGTCGGCAATGTCATGGCAACTGCCATCGAGCAGCGCCATTCGACGGCCTGGATCTCCTACTGGCTCGATCCCAGTGTTCGCAGTCACGGACTGGCCGCGGCCGGATTGCGCAGTCTCGTTGACCGTCTCCATGACGAACTGGACGTCTATCGCCTGGAACTGGGATACCGCGTGGACAATCCCGCATCGGGCGGAGTCGCCAAGAGCGCAGGATTTGCAGTCGAGGGCAGAGAACGCGAACGCCTTCTCTACGACGGGTTCCGGTTCGACACCGTGGTGTGTGCCCGCCTGTGCGGCGATCAACGAGTCTCGGGTACTCGGCTGCCGATCCTTGCTTCCTCGACCCCACCACCTGATGACGGTGACAGCGCCGTGAGTCGTTAGACTGGCCTGCGGAGATCGTCGAGCAAGGAGTTACGAACTTATGAATGCGATTCGGGTAGCCGTCATCGGAGCACAGGGCCGCATGGGCGCCCAAGCTGTCGACGCCATCACCGAGGCCGAGGGCCTCGAACTCGTTGCGACCCTGGGCAGCAGAGACTCCCTGGAGAGCCTGCTCGAGACGAGCATCGATGTTGCGGTCGAACTCACAGTTCCCGCCTCGACGGAGGCGAACGTGCGCTTCCTCGTCGAGCACGACATCGACACCGTGGTCGGAACGACCGGCTGGGACGCTGAGAAGCTATCCGGTCTCGAAGAGCTCCTGGCCAAGCATGCTGACACCGCCGTGCTCATCGCCCCGAACTTCTCGATCGGTGCGGTTCTGGCCATGCGCTTCGCTGAGCTGGCCGCACCGTACTTCGACTCCGCCGAGGTGGTCGAGATCCACCACCCACGCAAGCTCGACGCTCCGTCGGGAACGGCGAACCACACCGCGCAGCGAATCGCGGCAGCCCGGAACGAGGCCGGCCTGCCTCCGGTACCCGACGCCACCGAAATCGATCCCAACGGTGCTCGCGGCGCAGTCGTCGACGGCATCCACGTGCACGCGATCCGGCAGCAGGGCATGACAGCCTCGGAGGAGATCCACTTCGGTTCCAGCGGCGAGGCCCTGACGATCCGGACGGACTCACATTCCACCTCGGCGTTCATGCCGGGAATCGTCACCGCAGTGCGGTCGATCTCCGACTACACCGGCCTTCTGCACGGCCTCGAGAATATGCTCGACCTCTGATGTCCAAAGGCAAAATCGGGGCGATCGTCGTCTCAGTGGTGCTCGTCTTCTACTTCGTCCTCATGGGGCATCGAGCATGGGTTCTAGTCAGGGAACCCGATCTGATTCCACGACTGATGGGCATCGCCCTCTTCGTCCTGCCCCTCATCGGAGCCTGGACGCTGATCGTCGAACTCATGTTCGGTGCACGGACCGAGAAGTTGGCGCGCATCCTCAAATCAGAGGGTGGACTGCCCGTCGATGATCTTCCGCGAACTCCGGGCGGGAGGATCATCCGCGAATCCGCCGACGAAGCCTTCGGCCAGTACCAGGCCGAGGCAGAGGCCGCACCCGAGGACTGGCGCTCATGGTTCCGCCTCTCCTGTGCCTACGACGCGTGCGGAGATCGCAAGCGCGCCCGATCAACGATGCGCAAGGCCGTCACGATGCATCGGGCGGGTGTGAAGCAGAATTCCTAGCCGGCCCGGGCCCCGGAACCGGCGACGCGGATCGGATGATCGCCGCGACCCCACCCTCAAGCGGGCCATGGGCACCGATCGCCAGCTTCCACATCAGAGCGAAGCCGATGAACACGAGAGCATGCAGACCGAACTCGACGGCCTGCGGTGACATCGCCTCACCACCGAGCATCGGATTGGCCTCGATCCAGGGACGAGTGATCTCGAGCAGGACGACATGGGCGGAGTACACGCTCAAGGGCATTGAGCCGGGAGCCGTCAACGGCGCCAGCACCCAGGTGCTGCGCCCCAGCAGCATCGCCAGCGACTGACAGACGACGATGGTCGTCAGCGCGGTCCCGGCCGTGGACAGCAGGTCGAAGGGCGTGCCTGAGTGCGGGCCCGCGATCGCCAGCCACCACCACGACGTCGTCGGCGTCACCCCATAGCTGCCGGTGAACAGCGCCGCATTGAGATCGGTCCCATACAGCTCGGACACCCGAACCAGCACAGGACCGCCTCCCGCGAAGTTGATGAGCAGCCAGGAGACTCCCTTGCCGACGAGAAACAGTCCCAGACCGGCGGCGAAGAGAGACATGAGGTGCCTGCCGATATCGACCTTCGCGACCGCCATCCCCAATAGGATGTAGGACAGCCACTGCAGAATCGGGTAATAGCCGGTGAGCACCAGGTCGTGGAGCATCGTCCCAGGGGTCGCGAAATCGAACCATGACATCGACGAATACATCGGCTCCAGGCCGAACTGGCTGCGGACGAGCATCGAGAGCACAGGACTGAGGACCATCCAGGCACCGGCGATGACGAAGAGTGTGCTGGCCCGCAGGCGCAGAAACAGCATCGCAATCGCGAACATGACCCCGTAGTTGACGAGGATGACAGCCAGCAGCGACGAGATCGACCCCAGGCACAGTCCGATGATGACGATCGCTCCCGCCCGGATGAGCACACTGGGCACGGCATCGCGCAGACGTCCCGAAGCTGCCATCCGCGACCGAGTCGAGAGCACCAGCGAACAGCCGGCCAGGACCGCGAACAGCGCCGAGGCACGCCCCGCGAACACGGCGGCCCAGGTCGGGAGGCCCTCGGGATCGGACAAGGCGAAGATGTGCGTGACCATCATCGCGAACAGGGCGATTCCGCGAGCGGCGTCGAGGCCGATGAGTCGCCCGGCGGGGCTGAGGCGATCACGGACCGTTGTCCTGTCATCAGTCGTTGTGCTGCCAGCAGTCGCCGAGGTGGGGGAGCGGTGTGAGCTCATGCCTCGATTCTCACATGGTCAGGCACATCCCGGTTGTTCTGAACCGAGCACTTGGGTGTTCTGAACCGAGCACTTGGGCCTTCCATCGTTATTAATACCGTGATATGAATTACGTGTCAGGACCTACCCCGCATGCATCAAGGACGATCATGTCTTCACTGTTCCCTCACCTCTTCGAACCCATCACGCTGGGCGCGAAGACCATTCGCAACCGCATCGTGTCCTCCGGCCACGACACCGTACTCGATGACCACGGGATGATCGGCGACGATCTTGTCGCCTATCACGAAGAGCGATCCAGGGGCGGCTGCGGTCTCATCGTCCTCCAGGTCTCAGGCGTCCACGAGACCGCCCGTTACACGAACCATGTGCTCATGGCCACCGACGATTCCTCGGTGCCCGGATACCGGGCCGTCGCCGAGGCGGTCCACCGACACGGTGCCGCCATCTTCGCCCAGCTCTTCCACCCCGGCCGTGAGGTCATGGACGGCGAGCGCGGCATGGCACCTCGCGCCGTGGCTCCCAGCGACGAACCACAGGAGAGATTCAAGGTCGTCCCCGAGACGTTGAGCACCTCCGCGATCAAGGACATCATCGCCGGGTATGCCAGCGCCGCGAAGCGCATCGCCGACTCCGGCATCGACGGCGTCGAGATCGTGGCCAGCCATGGGTACCTGCCCATTCAGTTCTTCAACCCGCGAGTGAACACGCGCACCGATGAATACGGCGGCAGCCCGGCCAATCGTCGTCGTTTCCTCGCCGAGGTGGTCGCCGGGGTTCGCGAAGCAGTGGGCCCAGACGTCGTGGTGGGCCTGAGGATCTCGGGAGAGGAGAAAACCGAGGACGGCCTGGTCGCCACCGAGGTGCTCGACCTCATCGGCCACCTCGACGCGATGAAGGTCGCGAATGGGTCCGGTGAGCAGATGGACTGCCTTGACTACTTCTCGATCACCGCCGGAGACTCCTCGACCCTGCAGGGAGCGGTGCACATCGTCCCCTCGATGCAGATCGACCCGGCCTATGCCGCGAGCCTGTCCGAACAGGTCAAGAAGATCACCGACCGACCGGTCATGGTCGCCGGCCGGATCAACCAGCCCCACGAAGCAGAGAAGGCCATCGCCGACGGCCGCACCGACATGGCGATCATGACCCGGGCGATGATCTGCGACCCGGCGATCGCCAACAAGGCCCAGCACGACGCCGTGGACGAGATCCGAGCCTGCATCGGCTGCAACCAGGCCTGCATCGGGCACTTCCAGATGGGCGTGCCCATCTCCTGCATCCAATACCCCGAATCGGGTCGGGAGCTGACGTTCCTGCCTCGGCCTAGGGTGAGAACCCGACGTCGAGTGCTCGTCATCGGGGGAGGCCCCGCCGGACTCAAGGCGGCAGCGGTGGCGGCGGAACAGGGAGATGACGTCGTCCTCTGCGAACGCGAGCCCCACCTCGGCGGGGCCGTGCTGCTGGCACAGGAGCTGCCCTACCGGTCCGAATTCGGGGGAGCGGCGACGAACCTGAGCGCCGAGGCACGACGCGCGGGAGTCGACATTCGAACGTCGACGCCGGTGACCCAGCAGATTCTCGCCGAGGTTGCCCCCGATCACGTGATCGTCGCGACGGGGGCCAAGGCGCGTATGCCACGACTTGAGGTCGACGATGAGGCTTTCGTCGTCGGTGCCCGCGACTATCTGAGCACCCAGCCGAGTCTGCCTTCAGGCCGTGTGCTCGTGACCGACTGGAAGGGCGACTGGATCGGTCTGGGCATCGCCCTGCGTCTGGCCCAGGCCCGCGTACCGGTGACACTGGCGACCGCGGCGAACTTCGCCGGAGCCGCAATCCAGCAGTACACACGCACACTGCTCATGTCCCAGGCTCTGCGGGAGGGAGTCGACTTCCTCAACGACGCCCGCCTCGTCGGAGTCGATGCGTCGACCGGCTACCTGCAGTCGACGCTGTGCGAGGTCGTCCACGAGGTCGACGGCGTGGCAGCCACCATCGTCTCCGGCGCACCGCAGTCCGTGATCCCAGATCTCGATTTCGGGTCCGCGAGCGTTCGCACCATCGGGGATGCCGTGGCGCCGCGGACGGTGGAGGAAGCGGTCTTCGAAGGGCTGCAGGCCGCGAGCAGTTTGGCGGCCGTCTCGTGAGCATCGGGAGCATCGTGAGAACGGCATTCCGGTGAGCCCGCGTCCTCAGCACTCCGCTGTCGAGGTCGCATCCAGGCGCAGCGCCATCGTCGAATCTGCCCTTGACCAGATTGCCCAGCACGGTCCGGAAGCCGTGCGGATGAAGGACATCGCCGAGGCGGCGGAGCTGTCCGTGGGTACTCTGCAGTACTACTTCGGGTCCCGGGAGTCCCTGCTCGACCACGCATTCTCGACCCACAGCAGCACAGTCGTCGACGCCATCGTGGGCCTCACGCAGGAGCAGGGGACAGCGTGGGAAAGGCTGCAGTCGAGTCTGCGCGCCGTCCCGAGGATCGGTGACCTGCAGCGGCGCTCGCGGGTGTGGATCGAACTCGTCGCCGCCTCGCCCCGCAACGAGTACCTGCGAGACTCGGTCGACGCGATCTTCGACACATGGAGTGCCCACTTCCGGGGACTGATCGCCATCGGCACCGACGACGGGAGCTTCCGGCCGCACGCCGATGTGGATCTCATCGTCGACACACTCATCGCGGTCATCGACGGCTACGATGTCGGCGTGGCCGCTGGTCGCAGTGCCGCGACGTCCGATCGGATCGCGGCATCCCTCGAACTCACTGCCGGACGGCTGCTGGGCATCGACGACACGGTCGCAGCCGGTGACGGTGACGCCGGCGCTGCGACCGCCGGCAGCGCCGCAGCCACCACTGGCAGCGCCGCAGCCACCACTGGCAGCGCCGCAGCCACCACTGGCAACGCCGCAGCAGGTGCAAGGGTCAGAACCCGGTCGGTGTGATCTGTCTCTCGTGGCCTCACCGCCATGAGTGGCCCAAGCTGACTGTCTCGCACACCGCCGATGAGCGGCATGCGGCCACGGGTGACAGCAGGCGATGAGGAAATGCACTGGTGGCGCGCGCAAGGCCACTGCCGCAGTCATGAGCTGTGCGCGGTATCCTTTTCGTATGGCGATTCTCGGTGACAGCGCAGCAGCCGCTGCAATTGATGCGTTCGGTACGGTCGGCACGGCGATGGTGACGCCGTTCAAGGACGACGGAACCATTGATTATCCTGCCGTGGAGAAGGTTGCGAACCACCTTGTCGACCTCGGCAACAACATGCTCGTGGTGTCCGGTACCACCGGCGAATCACCGACGACGACCGATGACGAGAAGATCGAACTGCTCAAGGTCGTCCGCGGTGTCATCGGCAACCGGGCGAAGATCATTGCGGGTACTGGCAACAACGTCACCTCGCACACCATCGATCTGTCCAAGCGCTCGGCCGAGGCCGGTGCGGATGGAATCCTCATCGTCACGCCCTACTATTCGAAGCCGACACAGCCGGCCATTGCCGCCCACATGCGCGCAGCCGCCGACTCCACCGACCTTCCCGTCATGCTCTACGACATCCCGGGACGATCGGGAGTGCCGATTCGGACGGAGACTCTCCTCGAGTTGGCCGATCACCCCAACATCCTCGCGGTCAAGGACGCCAAGGGCGACCTCTTCGCCTCGGCGCAGGTGATGAACCGCAGCTCCCTCGTCTACTACTCGGGTGAGGACGCGCTCAACCTTCCGCTGCTGGCTCTGGGTGCCCTCGGTGTCGTCTCCGTGGCGGGCCATGTCTGCACACCGCGGTTCGCCGACATGGTCGACGCCGTGGCGAACAACGACCTCACCACCGCTCGCGCGATTGCCCATGAAACGGCAGACATGGTCGACGCGCTCATGAACCACATGCCGGGAGTCATCTCGGCCAAGGCCGCACTACAGGCCCAAGGAATACTTGACAACCGCGGTACGCGAATGCCGCTGCTCCCAGCAGATGATGAGCAGATGGCCCTCGTGACCGCCCAATTGACCAGGAGTGGTTACCTCAGTGAATAATGCATTGACTCAAGAACTGAAGCTTCCGCCGAAGATGGACCCGGAAGCCGTCCGCATCGTGGCGCTCGGCGGCCTCGGCGAAGTCGGCCGCAACATGACCGTGTTCGAGTACCACGGCAAGCTGCTCATCGTCGACTGCGGCGTCCTCTTCCCGGAAGAGGACCAGCCAGGCGTCGACCTCATCCTTCCCGACTTCGCCTACCTCGACGATCGCCTCGACGACATCGTCGGCCTCGTGCTCACCCACGGCCACGAAGACCACATCGGAGCCGTGCCCTACCTGCTGCGTCGCAAGGCCGATATCCCGATCCTCGGTTCGAACCTGACGATCGCTCTCATCGAGGCCAAGCTCAAGGAACACCGGATCAAGCCGATCACCCGCGTGGTCAAGGAGAACGACCTCGATCAGCTCGGCCCCTTCGACCTCGAGTTCGTCGCCGTCAACCACTCGATTCCCGATGCTCTCGCAGTCTTCATCCGCACCGGCGCGGGCAACATCCTCCACACCGGCGACTTCAAGATGGACCAGCTCCCGCTCGATGGCCGGATCACGGACCTGCGCGCCTTCGCCCGCCTCGGCGAGGAAGGCGTCGACCTGTTCATGACGGACTCGACGAACGCCGAGGTCCCTGGATTCACCGCTCTGGAGAAGGACATCGGGCCGGTTCTCGAGAACCTCTTCGGCCACGCCGAGCGCCGGATCATCGTCGCCTCCTTCTCTTCGCACATCCACCGCGTCCAGCAGGTGCTCAACGCCGCAGACGCACACGGCCGCAAGGTCGCACTCGTCGGCCGCTCGATGGTGCGCAACATGAAGATCGCCGAGGATCTCGGGTACCTCGAGGTGCCCAAGGGTGCGCTCATCGACATCAAAGAGGTCGACAAGCTGCCCGATGATCAGGTCGTGCTCATGTGCACCGGTTCCCAGGGTGAGCCGATGGCTGCCCTGTCGCGCATGGCCAACCGCAGCCACCGCGTCGAGGTGGGCGACGGCGACACCGTCATCCTCGCCTCCTCGCTCATCCCCGGCAATGAGAACTCCGTGTTCAAGGTCATCAACGGACTGATGAAGCTGGGTGCCAACGTCATCTCCAAGGCCGACGCCAAGATTCACGTGTCCGGACACGCCTCCGGGGGCGAGCTGCTCTACTGCTACAACATCGTCCAGCCCCGCGGCGTCATGCCCGTTCACGGCGAATGGCGACACATGCTGGCCAACGCCAGGCACGCCGAGGCGACCGGAGTGAACCCGGACAACATCGTCCTCGCCGACGACGGCTGGGTGGTCGACCTCAAGGACGGCCACGCCGAGGTTGTGGGTGCAGTCGACTGCAACTTCGTCTTCGTCGACGGCTCCTCGGTCGGTGAGATCACCGAGGCGGACCTCAAGGACCGTCTCGTGCTCTCCGGCGAAGGCTTCGTCACGATCTTCATGGCCATCAACAGCCAGTCCAAGTCCCTCATCGCCGGCCCCGAGATCCACGCCCGCGGTGTAGCCGAGTCCGATTCTGTCTTCGACTCGATCATGCCGAAGGTCACGAAGGCCGTCGAGGATGCGCTCAAGGACGGCAACACCGACCAGTACCAGCTGCAGCAGGTCGTGCGCCGCACTGTGGGACGCTGGGCGTCCTCGAAGCTGCGTCGCAAGCCGATGATCGTCCCCATGGTCGTCATCGTCTGAGTTCGTTCGACAAAGCCCCCACAGACCGACCGCCGCGCACCGCCTCGGCGACTGTCGAGTCTTCTTCAGATACCTGAACCTGCAAAAGCTCCCCACATGTGGGGAGCTTTTGCAGGTTCAGGGTGCCGATGCGGTGAAATGGCGGCGTGCCGACACCTCAGGACTCAGAGGACTGGGCCTTCGGCGTCGGCTTCTCGCTGTCGCGGCTCGGCGCCACGAGCTCCTTGCCCGGCGATCTCCGGACGAGGAGGACGGCCGCGATCAGGCCCACGAGCACTGCTCCGAAGACCACGGTTCCGGCATTGAACCCGAGTCCATTGATGCCGATGAATGCCAAGGCACCGGCGGTGAGTGAATAGACGAGCATCGGGATGGAGGTGCGTCTGATGAGTTCGCCCTCGCGTCCGATGAGACCGACCGTGGCAGAGGCGGCCACGACATTGTGGACGGCGACCATATTTCCTGCCGCACCGCCCACGGCCTGGGCGGCAACGACCGTTTCGGGACTGGCCGCCCCGATCGCCGTTCCGGTGGAGAACTGGAACTGCGAGAACATGATGTTCGAGACCGTGTTCGAACCGGCGACGAATGCGCCCAGGGCTCCGACGAAGGGGGCCAACAGCGGCCAGCCGCTGCCCACCGTGCTCGCGGCCGCCTCAGCCAGGGTGACCGGCATCGAGTCCAGGCCGGAGGCATTGTAGTCGCTGCCGGAGTTGATGAACACACGCACCAAGGGAAGTGAGCACAGCAGCGCCACTGCGGCACCGGCGATCTGCGAACCTGCGATCTTCCACGAACCGGCGATCTGCGAACCGCTCATCCGGTGAATCAGGTAGGTGCACAGGCAGGCGATGACGAAGATGAAGCCCGGGGACCACAGAAAGTCCATATCCGAACTGATTGCGGTGCCGAAGATCTCCTTGATCTTGATGACGGCGGGCCCGGTGAGGAATTCCTTGACCGGAGGCACATTGCGAGTGAAGAGCAGGAGCGCGACCACGATGAGATAGGGCGACCATGCTCGGATCATCGACATCTTCTTCGTCAGCTCCGCCGCCTCATCGGCCGGGTCCACGGTGCCCATCCAGTGCTTGGGCCACATCTCGCGTGGGGCGAAGTCCCAGGTCTTCTTCGGCATGAGGAAACCGGCCTTGCTGGCGGTGACGACGATCGCCAATCCGACGAGACCGCCGATGAGCGAGGGGAATTCGGGACCGAGCAGATTTGCCACCAGGAGGTAGGGCACGATCATGGCCAGGGCCGAGAAGATGGCGAACGGAGCGATCGCCAGGCCGTCGGCGAAGCGCCTGGTGCGACCGAAGAAGCCTGTGAGCATGCAGGACAGCAGCAGCGGGATGAGAATTCCGCAGACGGCGTGCATGAGAGCGACCTGGGTGGCCGTGTGGGCGATGAATTCCGACTGGCTGAGACCGAGTTCGGAGGCTCTCGCGGCAACATCGGCAGACATGCTGCCGTCTTCCTTCGACAGCCCGGTGCCGATTCCGACGACCATGGGTGTTCCCACAGCGCCGAAGCTCACCGGTGTGGACTGGATGATGAGACCGGCGAGAACCGCGGCGATGGCTGGGAAGCCGAGGGCGAGCAGCAGCGGTGCAACCACCGCGGCGGGAGTGCCGAACCCTGCCGCGCCTTCGATGAAGGAACCGAAGAGCCAGGCGATGATGATGACCTGGACGCGTCGGTCGGGAGAGATCGAGACGAAGCCGGCGCGGATCGTCTGGATCGCGCCCGAGCGCGTGACGGTGGCCAGCAGCAGGAGGGCACCGAAGACGATCCACAGCAGCCCGATGGCGGTGAACAGTCCTTGGACCACCGAAGCGCTGATCGTCACCCAGTCGATCTGCCACGCGAAGTTCGCGACGAGTGCGGCGGCGACCAGCCCGATAGGCATCGCATACTTCGCGGGCCAGCGAAATCCGATGAGCAGGATTCCTGCCAGGAGGATGGGGGCGAGCGCCAGAAGCGCTGCGACAGCGAGGTTGTCCATCGTGAATCCGATCCGCGGCGTCGTTGCCGCTTGGTCGAGGAGCCCGACCCGGTGCCTCTGATCGGTTGACCAGCAGACGATATGGTGCCGACTCTGCAAACGAAGTACCTGCGTTCATCGTGCCTGGTGGTGTGTTGTACCGTCAAGGGATTCGTCTGTCTCACCTCGAGGGAAGCGTTTGACGAGATGTGCATCACCTCCTATTCTTTTCGTTGTGTGAACAATAAATTTCACGATGTGAAAAGTTTCGCAGGCTAAACCCCGTTGCCAGCGATAAGCGATGCACTAGTGAAAGTGCCGACTAAGGAGAACCACCGATGACTGCTCATATCGAGAATCTGGACATTCCAGAAGGCATGGAGATCACCGGCGAACTGCCGGACGGGGCAGAGAAGGTACTCACCCCCAAGGCCCTCGAGCTCATCGTCGAGCTGAACCGGAAGTTCAACGGCGCCCGCCTCGAACGCTTGGAGGCTCGCAAGGAGCGCCAGGCTCAGATTGCCGCCGGCGCTGACCTCGACTTCCTCCCCGAGACCGCCGAGATCCGCAACGATCCCAGCTGGCAGGTCGCACCACCGGCACCAGGTCTCGAGGACCGGCGCGTGGAGATGACCGGACCGACGTACAAGAAGATGACGATCAACGCCCTGAACTCCGGAGCCAAGGTGTGGCTGGCTGACCAGGAGGATGCGAACACCCCACAGTGGGATTCGGTCATCGGCGGACAGCTCAACCTGCTCGACGCACTCAACCGCGAGATCGACTTCACCTCGCCCGAGGGCAAGAGCTACACCCTGGCCCCCGACGAGGAGCTGCCGACCATCGTCGTCCGTCCCCGCGGCTGGCACATGCCGGAGAAGCACATCCTCGTCGACGGCGAGGAGACATCCGGCTCGCTCGTCGACTTCGCGCTCTACTTCGCCACCGCCGGACAGCTCCAGATCGAGAAGGGCAAGGGCCCGTACTTCTACCTCCCGAAGATGGAATCCCATCTCGAAGCTCGTCTGTGGAACCAGGTATTCGACCACGCAGAGGACTCCTTCGGTCTGGACCGTGGGACCATCCGCGCCACCGTGCTCATCGAGACCTACCCCGCGGCCTTCGAGATGGAAGAGATCCTCTACGAACTGCGCGAGCACTCCTCAGGTCTCAACGCCGGCCGCTGGGACTACATCTTCTCCGTGATCAAGAACTTCCGCGCCCGCGGTGCTGACTTCCTGCTGCCCGACCGTTCTGACGTGACGATGACGGTGCCGTTCATGCGCGCCTACACCGAGCTCCTCGTGCACACCTGCCACAAGCGCGGCGCGCACGCCATCGGCGGCATGAGCGCCTTCGTGCCGGCGAAGGACCCGGAGGCGAACGAGGCCGCATTCAACAAGGTCCGCGAGGACAAGTCCCGTGAGGCCGGCAAGGGCTTCGACGGCTCCTGGGTGGCCCACCCCGGCATGGTCGCACTGTGCAAGGAGGTCTTCACCGAGACGCTGGGTGCCAACGCCAACCAGATCGAGAACAAGCGCGATGACGTCTCCGTGTCCGCAGCCGAGCTCCTCGACGTCAAGTCGACCCCAGGATCGATGACGGAGCAGGGTCTGCGGACCAACGTCTCCGTCGGCATCCAGTACCTGCGCGCCTGGTTGGAAGGAAACGGCGCCGTCGCCATCAACGGACTCATGGAAGATGCCGCGACCGCTGAGATCTCCAGGTCCCAGGTCTGGCAGTGGATGGACGCCGGAGTCGAACTCGACACCGGAGTCACCGTCACAGCCGACTTCGTGCGCCAGGTCGTGACCGAAGAGGTCGCGAAACTGCCAGGTCAGGAGTCGGACTGGAAGGATGCCACCGACACATTCCTGTCCGTGGCCGTCGCAGACGAGTACGTCGACTTCCTGACGTTGCCGGCCTACGCACGTATGCCCTGACAGGCAGGTCCGTGCAGGCCCTGAGTCTGCGCGGGTCAGGAGTCTCACCACGTAAGAACGCCGTCGAAAATGTGCCGCGGAGCACATTTTCGGCGGCGTTCTTCGCTAAGCTCGACATCACCGACGCAAGGAGGCGGAAGTGGACATGAGCAGAATCGAATCGGTCCTCACACGGATCGAACCACATTTGCCACCAGGGGCGATCGTCACCGACGAGAACGAGCGCAAGACCTACGAGTGCGACGGTCTGGCCGTGCACAGGACCGTCCCAGCGCTGGTCATCCGCGTCACCTCCACCGCCGAGGTGGCCCTGACCGTGCGTGCCTGCCACGAGTTCGGCGTCCCCTTCGTCGCCCGCGGTTCGGGCACCGGGCTCTCCGGTGGGGCCCAGCCGCACGCAGAAGGCGTGCTCATCGTCATGTCGACGATGAGGGACATCCTCGACATCGACCCTGCCGCCCAGCGCGCGATCGTGCAGCCAGGCGTCATCAACCTCAACCTCTCCAATGAGGCCAACCCGCACGGATACTACTTCGCCCCGGATCCCTCGAGCCAGAGCGTGTGCTCGATCGGAGGCAACGTCGCAGAGAACTCCGGCGGCGCCCACTGCCTCAAATACGGTTTCACCACCAACCACGTCACCGGCCTCACCCTCGTCACCGCCCAGGGCGACGTCGTCGAAATCGGAGGACAGGCCCCCGAATACCCCGGCTTCGACCTCCTCGGCGTGCTCTGCGGATCAGAGGGGACGCTGGGGATCGTCACCGAGGTGACCGTGCGTCTGACCCGGCTGCCCGAAGCCGTGGAGACGCTGCTCATCGGGTTCGAGTCCACCGATGCAGCAGGAGAGGCGGTCAGCGACATCATCTCCGCGGGGATCATGCCCGCCGCCATCGAGATGATGGATGCGTTGGCCATCGAGGCCGCAGAGAAGGCCGTGGCCTGCAACTATCCAGACGGTGCAGGTGCCGTCCTCGTCGTCGAACTCGACGGACCGGCCATCGACGTCGATCTCGAGCGGGAGACGGTCATCGCCAGGGCGAAGGACCACGGTGCCGGTGAGGTTCGCGTCGCCGTCGACGATGTCGAACGCGGTCTGATCTGGAAGGGCCGGAAATCGGCCTTCGCCGCCGTCGGTCGGATCAGCCCCGACTACATCGTCCAGGACGGAGTCATCCCACGGTCGCGGCTCGGGCCCGTGCTGGCGTCGATCTCGACGATCGCGGAGGAATGCGGCGTGCGCGTCGCCAACGTCTTCCACGCTGGCGACGGCAACCTGCATCCGCTCGTCCTCTTCGACGGCAGCATCGAGGGCCAGACCGAGTTGGCCGAGACCGCCTCGGGTCGGATCCTCGACCTGTGCCTGAGTGAAGGCGGTTCGATCACAGGCGAACACGGGGTCGGATCCGACAAGGCCAAGTTCATGCCGCGCATGTTCACGAATGAGGATCTGGACACGATGCAGATCCTGCGCTGCGCCTTCGACCCGGACTATCTGTCGAACCCGGGAAAGGTCTTCCCGACACCACGACTGTGCGGGGAACCACCTCGGCGAACATCGGGGGAACATCCCCTCCAGGCAGCAGGAAAGGCGGAGCTGTTTTGACCGAGGAACTTCCCAGATTCGCTCGACCCGAGAGCGTCGAGGAGCTCTCCGAGATCATGTCGAATGCACACCGGGACGGACACAGCGTCGCCGTCTACGGCGGCGGGACGGCCCTCGATGATCACCCGCCGGGTGAGACACCTGGTCTCCTCATCGACATGAGCGGACTCAACCGGGTGATCGAACATTCTCCTGGGGACCTCATTCTCGTCGCCGAGGCAGGTGCGACGATCGCTGCTCTCAAGGACGTCGCCGAAACCGGTGCCCAGGAACTCCTCTCGGACTTTCCTGCGGACCGGGTCGACTCCGGGTCGACGCTGGGAGGCGCCATCGCAACCAGAGCCGTGGGGCCACGGCGAATCGGCCGTCTGCCGCTGCGTGAGGTCGTCCTCGGCGTCACCGTCGTCCTCGCCGACGGCACCATCGCGAAGGCCGGTGGCAAGGTTGTGAAGAACGTGGCCGGCTACGACCTGTCAAAGCTCATGACCGGGTCCTGGGGCACGCTGGGGATCATCGCCAGCGCAGCGATCCGGCTGTACCCGAAGCCGGAAACCCAGGGCTACGTCGAGATTCCCGGCGCCGAGGCTGCGCTGGGAGTCCTCGGCTCCCAGATCGCGCCGGCGGCAGTCGAAATCGACCGGTCGCCGGGTGCAGAGTCCACGACCGTCGTCATGGTCGAGGGACTCCCGGAGTCGGTCGAGTCCCGAACCCGGCAGATCATCGCAGCCTACCCTGGTGCGAAGGCGGGTATCGAGCCGAGCTGGTGGGCACGGCGGGCTCAGGCCCCCGTGACGATACGGGCCTCGGTCTCACCGGCGCTGGTGCCGGAGCTGGTGGCTCAGATCGCCCGACTCGAAGACGCCATCGGCTACCCGATCCAGCTGCGCGGCAGCGCCATGGGAGTATTCGACCTCGGCGTCGGCGCACCCGACATGGACCCTGCGATCGCAACACGGGTGGTCCTCGAGCACCTGCGGACCTGGGATCGCAGGCAGCTGATCGCGACGCTGCTGTGCGCACCGCCCGCAGTGTGGAACGAGATCGACGCCTGGGGCGAGATCCCCGGGTTCGCGCTCATGGCCACCATCAAGGACCAGTTCGATCCGAACGGTCTGCTCTCACCCGGACGTGGAATAG
The DNA here is from genome assembly GCF_021532275.1 of Brevibacterium sp. UCMA 11754. Taxonomy (GTDB): domain Bacteria; phylum Actinomycetota; class Actinomycetes; order Actinomycetales; family Brevibacteriaceae; genus Brevibacterium. The sequence goes on along the minus strand of NZ_JACBOT010000024.1, from coordinate 204,539 downwards.
GAGGACTGTGATGTCATGCGATTGCGGTGGCGCAGGAGGCTGCCAAGGCGGCGGAGCGCCAAGCCAGGGCGGTGGTGTTCCGGGCCAGGTTTCTGGACCGACGGGGTTGGAGGCCACGATGGCGACCGGGGGTCAGGCAACGATGGAGATGGCTCCGCCGACCATGGACCACTCGGCCTTCGACGTCTTCAACCCGCCGGACCCGAGTCTCATCGCCGACTGCGTCCACTGCGGCTTCTGCCTTCCCGCCTGCCCGACCTACCAGCTGTGGGGAAATGAGGAGGACTCACCGCGCGGACGCATCTACCTCATGGAGAAGGGCCTGGAGGAGGGGCCGATGAGTGCGTCCATGGTTGAGCACTTCGATGCCTGCCTGGGATGCATGGCCTGCGTCAGCGCCTGCCCGTCCGGAGTCCAGTACGACAAGCTCATCGAAGCCACCCGCGGACAGGTCGAACGCAACGGCAAGCAGCATCGCAGTCGCGGCGAGGTGGCGCTGCGGGAGGCAATCTTCCAGCTGTTCCCGTACCCCGATCGTCTGAGGACCATGTTGGCACCTCTCAAGCTCTACCAGCGGACGGGACTGTCATCGGTCATCCGCAGGTCCAAGATCCTCGAGAAGCTCTCACCGACTCTGGCCACGATGGAGGCCATCGCACCACCGGTGACCAAGACGGTCACCATTCCAGCGTCGAACCCGCCACGCACGGCCGAGGGCGAAAGCCTGCCTGTCCGGTCGCGAGTGGGGATGCTGCTGGGATGTGTGCAGCGAACCTTCTACCCCCAGGTCAACGCCGCAACGGTGCGTGTTCTCAACATGGAAGGCTGCGAGGTCGTGGTGCCCCAGTCACAGGGCTGCTGCGGTGCCCTGTCCGTCCACGCCGGGCGCAGCGAAGAGGGCGAGGACTTCGCACGCAGAATCGTGGACACATTCACCTCGGCGGACGTGGACTATCTGGTCGTCAACTCCGCAGGCTGCGGATCGACGATGAAGGAGTACGCCGACATCCTCGCCGATGATCCCGCCTACGCTCAGCGCGCGAAGGAGCTGGCGGACAAGGTCAGGGACGTGACCGAGATCCTCGTCGAACTCGGACCCAGCGCCCCACGGCACCCGGTGGCCCGCGGTGGGCTGCGTGTGGCCTACCACGATGCCTGCCACCTCTCCCATGCCCAAGGTGTGCGCAACCCTCCACGTGAGCTGCTGGGTCAGATCCCCGGGGTCGAGCTGGCTGCGATCAAGGATGCCGACACCTGCTGCGGCTCGGCCGGAATCTACAACCTGGTGCGCCCAGAGGCGGCCCGCGAACTGGGAGACAAGAAGGCCACGAATATCGCCGCCACCGGAGCCGATCTCGTCGTCACCGGCAATCCCGGCTGTCTGCTGCAGGTCACCGACGCGCTTCGCCGACAGGGAGAGGCCACACTGCCGACGGCACACACGATCGAACTCCTCGACGCCTCACTCACGGGTGCAGGGGCAGGGGACCTGTTGGCACGGTGAGGCACGGCTCTACTTGACGATGAGCACCGGGCACTCGGCCTCGAGGATCACCCTCTGAGTGCTCGAACCCAGAAGCAGCTTGACCACGGGGGAGCGGCGCTTGGAGGGCAACACGATGAGCTTCGCCTGCCACGCCTCGGCGAGGTCGATGATCTGGGAGGCCACATCGGAATCGGCGCGTTGGATCTCGAACTCGAGGTCCGCCTCGGCGAGCCGATCGGCCAGCTCCTTCGTCTGAGACAGGGCACCGGTCGACGGAGCTGTCGTCGTATCCGATTCGAAGTGGACGGCGCGTACAGCCGCATCCTCTCGCCGTGCGCCGGCGATCGCCTGCTCGATGAGTGCCGTGGAGGAGTCCGACCGGTAGGCCAGGATGACCGTGGCCTGGGCATCGTCGATGCCGGCTGAGGCCGCTGCCCGCAACGAGGGCGCCGGGAAGCGGTGACGAGGGGCTGAGTAGAAATCAGTCATGTCGGTCGTATTCCTATCCGATTGCGATGACGCCGATGAGGACGCCGACGGTCAGCATCACCAGGGACACGATGAGGGCGCGCCACAGGACCTTCTTGTGGTGGTCTCCGAGTTCGACTCCCGAGAGTGAGACGAGGAGCAGGATCGCGGGCACCAGCGGTGACTGCATGTGCACCGGCTGGCCCGTGATGGAGGCTCTGGCCATATCGGCCGCGGAGATGCCGAAGTGACCGGCGGTCTCGGCCAACACGGGAAGGATGCCGAAGTAGAAAGCGTCATTGCTCATGAAGAACGTCATCGGGATCGAGAGCAGTCCGGTGATGACGGCCATGTAGGGGCCCATGGATGTCGGAATGACATCGACGAGCCACTCGGCCATGGCGTCGACCATGCCGGTTCCGCTCATGATGCCGGTGAGCACGCCGGCGGCCATGACCATGGCGACCACGGCGATGATCGCCGAGGCATGCGAAGCCAGCTCTTCCTGCTGTGCCTTGATATTCGGGAAGTTGACCATGAGGGCGATGACCATGGCGATCATGAACAGGTAGGGCAGGGGCAGCAGGTCGGCGATGAGCATGACCATCACGGCCACGGTCAGCGTCAGGTTGAACCAGAAGAGCTTGGGACGCAGCGTCGCTCGGTTGGGGTCGAGTGCGGTGTCGGTCAGAGCGGAACCGGAGCCGGAACTGGCTTCCGAGCCGTCATCGGCACCCGCGGTCTCCGCGGGCGATGATCCCGCCGAGGCTGCTGCGTCGTGATCGGATCCCGACGTCGACCCGGTGCTGGGACCAGAATCTGAACCCGAGGCTGAACCCGTGCTCGAGCGGGCCACGGCACCGACGAGCTCGGAGCGCTTCGATCCCGAACGGGACTCATCGACCCAGGCCACACCGTTCTTGGCAAGGCGGCGTCGTTCGGAGATGCCGAGGAAGTAGGCGAAGACGAAGCACATCAGCAGGCCCGCAGCGAGAGCCGGGACCATCGGAGCGAAGATCTCGTTGGCATCGATCTGCAGGGCCGAGGAGGCGCGTGCCGTCGGACCGCCCCAGGGGACGATGTTGAGTGTGCCGTTGATCAGACCCGCGACACAGGTCAGTACCACTGGCGACATCTCCAGGCGCTGGTAGATCGGCAGCATTGCGGCGGTGACGACGATGAACGTCGTCGACCCGTCACCGTCGAGGGAGACCGCCCCGGTCAGCAGGGCGGTGCCCATGACGACTTTGACGGGATCGTGGCCTGCGACCCTGAGGATGAACTCGACGAGTTTGTCGAAGAGTCCGACGTCGATCATGATGCCGAAGTAGATGATGGCGAAGAGCAGCAGCGCTGCCGTCGAGGACATGTCTGCGATGGCGTCCATGACCATTTCGCCGATTCCCAAGCCTGCGCCCGTGAACAGCCCGAACACGGTCGGGACGATGATCAGCGCCAGGATCGGTGAGAGTCGTTTCGTCATGATCAGCGTCATGAAGACGATGATCATTGCGAAACCGAGAACTACGAGCACGAACTTCTCCTTCGAAGGCGGATGTGATGCCCGATACACCCTAGATCGCGTTCTGTCGCGGCGCGCGTTTGTGTGCACTGAACACGTTCTGCCTTTTTGGCACCTTTTGCGCATTTCGCTCATGCGTGGTTAGTGTGGGTCGGTGCGACGTCCCACCCGATCCTTCTCACGCCGTGTGCTGCTCAGCCAGCTCGCGGTCATTGTGGTGACGCTGGCGCTGGTGACCGGAGTCTTCGCGTGGATGGGTGCGCGCTCGGTCACCGAGGTTACCGAGACCAAGGCACTGGCGACGGCACGGACGCTGGCGATCGATCCCGAGGTGAGGAAGGGTTCGACCCAGGCCTCGGCACAGCCTGCGGGGGAAGCCGAGGAGGCGATCACCACTCCGCTGCTCGAGATCACCGATGACCTGCGTGACTCCTCGGGCATCGTGTTTGCGGTCATCACCGATGACCGGGGCATCCGACTGACCCACCCGGACCGGGACAACATCGGCAAACGGGTGTCGACCTCCCCGGATGAAGCGCTGGCGGGCAGGGAGTCCGTCACGCATGAGCGAGGCACCCTCGGTGAGACGGTGCGCGCCAAGGTGCCGATCTATTCCTCCTCCGATGACGAGAGTGTCGTCGGGGAGGTCTCCGTGGGCATTCACGCCTCGGTGCTCGATGCCGACCTGCGACGAGAATTCCTCGTTCTCGGCTCTGTCACCGTCCTCGCCCTGGTCATCGGCGTGATCGCCTCGCTGGCTCTGGGACGCAGGCTGCGCCGCGAGACTCTGGGCGTGGGTCCCGAAGAACTCGCGGAGATGGCACGTGATCAGGGCGCAGTGCTGCGCGGCCTCGACGACGGTGTCCTGGCCTTCAGCTCATCCGGAGAGCCGACCCTGAGCAATGCGACGGCCGAAGAGCTGCTCGGGATCGCCCATGTCGATGCCGACGAGGACGATGTCGACACAGGCGAGGACTCCACGGCCTCGGTCACGGGCGGACCGGCGAGCGCCTCGCAGGCGGACGTGCCTGAGGTGATCAGGAGCATGATGCTCGAGGCACCCGATCACGGTGCTCTGCGTCGGCGAGTCACCGTCGGCGATCGGATCCTGTTGGCCACGGCTGTCCGGGTGAGCCGTGATGGGGTCTCGGTCGGCGGGGTCGTCACCCTGCGCGATGAGACCCAGGTGCTCACGATGGCCCGTCAGCTCGAATCGGTGACATCGATGGCCCGGGCCCTGCGCACTCAGCGCCACGAGTTCGCCAACCGGCTGCACACTGTCCTCGGCCTCGTCGACACAGGTGCCACCGATGAGGCACGGAACTACCTCGCCACGATCCTGCGGACCGGACCGATCGCGACCCCCGTCGAAGGCATCGAGGTGATCACCGACCCGTACCTTCGTGCGCTGCTCGAGGCGAAGGGGACCACCGCCGCCGAGGCGGGTGTGACCCTTGCCGTCACCCCGGATTCCTTGGTGCTGGGGCGGGTGAAGGAGCCCGAGGACGTCACGCTCATCCTCGGCAATCTCATCGACAATGCGGTGCGAGCGGTGGTGACGAATGCAAGCGGCAGCGGTGCTGACGGTGCATCTCGAACCGACGAGGTGTTCGGCAGAGTCGAGGTGACGCTGCTCGGCTCGGGTCCGGAGCTGCATGCCGTCGTCACCGACTCCGGTGGGGGAGTCGATGACGATGATGCGGAGTCCATCTTCGACGAGGGGATCAGCAGCGCCGACGGTCTCGACCCAGAACATGGCCACGGCATCGGTCTGGCGCTGTGCCGAAGGACCGCTCGGAGACACCACGGCAGAGTGTGGCTGCTCAGCGGTCACGATCCGGACCTCGGCGGTGCCGGCTTCGCCATGGGCTTGCCCGATGTGCTCAGTGAAGATGCGGATGACGACGTCTCCATAGGTGGCAATCACGAAGACGACATTCCTGCCCACGAGACTTCCACGGACGAGAGTTCCGCGGACGAGAGTTCCGCGGACGACAAGGAGAGATGATGGTCAACGTTCTGGTTCTCGACGACGACTTCTATGTGGGACAGATCCACTGCCGGTACATCAACGAGGTTGCCGGATTCCACGCCCTGGAACCGGTCAGAGATCTGCGTTCCGCGCGCACGATCATCGCCGAGGAAGATGTGGACCTGCTGTTGGCCGACTACGTCCTGCCCGAAGGCAACGGTGTCGAACTCATCCGTGAGACCGATGTCGATGCCATCGTGCTCTCGGCCGTGGCCGATCCCGACGTGGTGCGCTCGGCCCTGCGGGCGGGAGCGATGACCTATATCATCAAACCCTTCGCTGCCGAGGAACTGCAGGACTTCCTCAGGCGCTATGCCCGCTTCCGGCGCTATTGGGACCGCGAGAAGGTCAGCCAGCCGGAGCTCGAACGTCAGCTGCGCAGTCTGCATGACGTCTCCTCGCCGGGGAGTGCACCGGCCCGCGGATCGGGGTCGTCGACCAGCGGTCGGATCCTCGAGGCGCTCGAAGGCGCGGATCGTTCGCTGACGGCGATGGAGGTCTCTGACGTCGTGGGCACCTCCCGCGCGACAGCCCAGCGCCACCTGGCCAAGCTGGCCGAGTCCCGAGCAGTCACCGTCTCACTCCAATACGGAAGCACCGGCAGGCCCGAACACCTCTACGGTGTGGGCTGAGGGGTCAGCGGTCCCGATCGCACGCCCGACCGTTCCACCGAGGAAAGTGTGAGTATGAACGACAGAATCAGGATCAGGATCCGGATCGGCGTCGGTGTCCGGTATTTCGGGAGAGGAAAGTTGCTCGGTGTCTCGATGACCGAGGTGCCGGCATACAGCACGCTCGAACTCAGGTCAGACGTCGTCACGTTTCGCAACGGATTCTGGAATCACGAACCATTCAAGTTGGTTGGGCTATTCCCGGTCGTCCCCGGCGGCACCAAGCAGGTCCAGCTCGCGCGGCAGAGTCCGCATCCGCAGGAGCGGGGAGGCGAGCACGGAAATCGACGCGGCAAGCGAACAGGCCGCGAGGATCCACATCGTCGTGGACACGCCGAGCCTGTCACCGAGGATCCCGGCGAGCAATGAACCCAGCGGCATCGGCCCCCAGACGAGGAACCGAATCGAAGCGTTCATGCGTCCCAACAGCGGCTTCGGGCACAGGCGCTGGCGGAAGCTGACCTGGGCGACGTTGTAGACGACGACCGCCCAGCCGGTGACAAGACTGGCTGCGAGCATCGTCGGGAAGGCCGGCAGAAACGTGGCCAAAGGCATCCCGAAGAAGCTCAACCCACCGAGCATTGCGGACACCGAGATGCTCGTTCCCTCACCGAGTCGTGCCTGCACCGAGGCGGCACTGAGGGCACCGAGGATTCCCCCGATCGCACTGGCCGACATGATGATACCGAGCTGAACTTGGCTCAGTCCCAGTGTCGTCAGCACGAACAGCACCAGAAGGGCGAAGATGCCCGAGGATGCGAAGTTCGTGAGGCCCGTACAGGCGGTGATCCGGCGCAGCAGGTTGTGCCCGAGCACGAAGCCGAGTCCTTCACGGATCTCGGAGATGAAGCCGGTGCGGGTCGCCGGTTCCGGCGGTGCTTCATGGTGGCGGATTCTGCTGACGAAGAGACTCGACAGGCCCATGCAGACACTGGTCAGGCCCACTGTCAGTGGGGCTCCGATGGCGGCGACGAGTCCTGAGGTCAAGGTCGGTCCGACGACTCCCGCTGTCTGCTGACTGGCCTGAAGCTTGCCGTTGCCGTCTCCGATGGATGCGCCATCGACGAGTTCGGGCAGATACGACTGATTGGCGATGTCGAAGAAGACGGTGACGATCCCGACTCCTGCTGCCACCAGATAGAGCTGGAACATGCTCAGAGCGCCGAGCGCCCAGGCCAGCGGGATCGTCAGCAGGATGGCAGCGCGCACGATGTCGCCGGAGACGATGACGATCTTCTTCGGCAGCCGATCGATCCAAGCACCCGCAGGCAGACTGATGAGGAGGAAAGCTGCCGATTCCAGCGTCGCGAGAAGCCCCATCTGGAAGGCGTTCGCGTCTAAGAGACTGACGGCGATGAGGGGTAGTGCGAAGAAGACGAGCTGAGAACCGAACACCGAGACGGTGTCGCCCGCCCACAGTTTCATGAAGTCGCGATGGGTCCACAGGGGTGAGCGTCCCGAGCGTGCGGTGCCGGATGTGACCATGGCTCGTCCTTGAGTCGGGGTGTCGTGATCTGATGGGGGAGAGCAGATCAGGAGTGATTGAGATCTCTCAATCGCAAGTCTGTCAGGAGTGATTGAGTTAAGTCAATCACTGCGAGGTGACCAATTGACTTCTCCCGATCCCTCGTTAGCGTTGAGGTATGAATGCTGAGCGCGCCGAAAATACAGCGCGGACCGTCGCGCGAGCCGTCGAACGCCGTGATGCCACCGACGCTGAAGCGAAGGCCTTGGCCTCGAGTCTGCGCATTCGCATCCTGCGGCTGTGCCTCGACGAGGCGCTGAGCAATCGCGAGATCGCCGAGGCGGCCGACCTCAACCCCGCGACATCGCTTCACCATGTGCGGATGCTCGCCGACACTGGTTTCCTCGAAGCGCAGGAGTCGAGGCGGGGTCGCCGAGGTGCGCGGGAGATCCCGTACCTAGCGACGGGCAAGAGCTGGTACATCGATGTCGGCGACGTGACGAACCCGATGATCGAGGCCTTCACCGCCGAATTCACTGCGGCTCCCTACGAGGAGCGGACGATGGGGCGGATGGCGGCGATGCTCACCGATGACGAGGTTGAGGAGTTCCGCGGCCGTATCGGTGCCCTCTTCGAAGAGTTCCGCTCCCGCCGTAAGAAGCCGGAAGCCAATCAGTGGGGACTGTTCATCGCCATGCACCCGAGCAGCCACGCACCCGAATAACAACGAGCGACAGCTACAAGACGCGCGCTGCGCGGCGATCTACGATGTTTCCGAGGGGCCAGAGCGGGACGACCTCGAGGCCTATGCGGCGATGGTCGCGGAGCGCGGAGCCACCTCGGCGGTGGATGCGGGATGCGGAAAGTCTGAACCAGGTGCGTTAGGTGGTCATTCCGGGCTGAAAATCCTCGGGCGGATCAGCCCAGAACGACCATCTAGCGCGGCTGCACAAACAGGCTGACGGCGCGCCGAACCCTGCGGATTTACTGGGCAGGAGCGCATAATCGCCCTAAGATAAGAGGCATGGCGACCAGAACGACTTCCCCCGCTTCTGGTAAAGGAAAAGGCACAGCGCGCAAAACTGCTGGTCGGACCGGGCAAGCGGGGACCAAGGAAGACCCCGGGACAAACGTTGTCACCGGTGCGTGGAGGGGAGTGGCCCACATGGCCGGAAACCGTGCGCGAAAGATCCTCAGTGACGAACCGAGCGATCAGTCACCGACCAAGAGAGACGGCACTGCCTTCTTCCTCATCGGTCTCTCGATCATCATCGCAGCCTTCGAATGGTGGAACATCCCCGGCGCCATCAGTGACGTCGTCCGCAACGTCGTCGAAGGCACCTTCGGCAGGGTGGCACTCGCGCTGCCGGTGATCTTCACCTGCTACGCGATTCGACTGTTCCTGCGCGGGGACGATAATCGGGGCAATAACCGGATCCTCATCGGTATCATCCTCCTGCTGCTCTCCGCATCCGCACTGGCCCACATCTCCGCGGGCAACCCCACCTTCGCGAACTCTCGTGAGGCCATGGCCAACGGGGGAGGGGCGCTCGGCTTCGTCATCTCCTCGCCTCTGGTCGTCGCCACCACCAACTTTGTAGCTGTCCCGCTGCTCATTCTGCTTGGACTCTTCTCCCTGCTGGTCATCACCGCGACACCCGTGCGTTCGATCCCCAAGCGCCTGATGGATCTCTACCTGCGTCTGACCGGGGGAGCGCGCCCAAGTTCCGAGAAGCAGGACGGGCAGGACTCGACCGACCTAGTCGCTGAGAACGCGCGCACCTCCACCCTCAAACCAGTCATGGGTACAAAGCGCCGGTCGAAGAAGAAGAAGACTGACGGCTCTGAGGCCGATGGCGGCAGTGCCGACGATGACACGACCACCAAGGCTTACGACAAGGCCTATATCCATGAAAACGATGTCAGCGATGAAGAAGCCGACACCACCGTCATCGAACGGCCGAAATTCAAGCCGGGCGAGCGTCGACCGACGAAGGCCGAGCGGGAAACGGCCGCGCTGAAGAAAACCATCGGCATGGACGATGATGCCGCCACGGTCACGAACAAGGCCACACCGGGTGACGCCTCGGCGCCGGTGCCTGTCACGAACGCTCCGGTGGCCCCACCCACTGAACAGCTGCCCGAACGCGTCGAGCAGCTCACTCTGGCCGGGGACGTGACCTACACGCTTCCGAGCTCGGACAACCTCACCCCCGGCCCGCCCGCAAAGGAGCGTTCCGAGGCCAACGACCGTGTCGTCGAGGCGCTGCGCGACGTGCTCGAGCAGTTCAAGATCGACGCACAGGTCACCGGCTTCTCACGTGGCCCAACGGTCACCCGCTACGAGGTGGAGCTGGGATCGGGCACCAAGGTCGAGAAGGTCACGGCGCTGTCGAAGAACATCGCCTACGCGGTGGCCAGTGCCGATGTCCGCATCCTCTCGCCGATTCCCGGCAAGAAGGCCATCGGCATCGAAATTCCGAACTCCGACCGCGAGAACGTCTCCCTCGGCGATGTGCTGCGCTCGAAGGCCGCCCGCAAGACCGAGAATTCCCTGGTCATGGGTGTGGGTAAGGATGTCGAAGGCGGATTCGTCGTCGCCGACCTGGCTAAGATGCCCCACCTGCTGGTCGCGGGTGCGACCGGTGCCGGTAAGTCGAGCTTCGTGAACTCCATGATCACCTCGATCATGATGCGTGCAACCCCCGACGAGGTGCGCATGATCCTCGTCGACCCCAAGCGCGTGGAGCTGACGATCTACGAAGGCATCCCGCACCTGATCACCCCGATCATCACGAACCCCAAGAAGGCCGCCGAGGCGCTCGAATGGGTAGTGCGCGAAATGGACGCTCGCTACGACGACCTCGCGAACTACGGGTTCAAGCACATCAACGAGTTCAACAAGGCCGTCCGGGAGGGCCGCGTCCAGGTTCCTGCAGGATCGGAACGGGTGCTCCAGCCCTACCCTTACCTGCTGGTCGTCGTCGACGAGCTTGCCGACCTGATGATGGTCGCCCCACGCGATGTCGAAGCCTCGATCCAGCGCATCACCCAGCTGGCGCGTGCGGCCGGCATCCACCTGGTCCTAGCCACACAGCGACCCAGCGTCGACGTCGTCACCGGCCTCATCAAGGCCAACGTGCCTTCACGTCTGGCGTTCGCCACGTCATCCCTGGCCGACTCCCGCGTCGTGCTCGACCAGCCGGGCGCGGAGAAGCTCATCGGACAGGGTGATGCACTCTTCCTGCCCATGGGTGCTGCCAAGCCGATGCGTGTCCAGGGCGCCTGGGTCAACGAGTCGGAGATCGAGAAGGTCGTCGAACACGTCAAGGGCGAACTCAAGCCGAACTACCGTGAAGACGTTGCGGTGGAGAAGCCGACGAAGCAGATCGACGAGGAGATCGGCGACGATCTCGAACTTCTGCTTCAGGCGGCCGAGCAGGTTGTGACCACCCAGTTCGGCTCGACCTCGATGCTGCAGCGCAAGCTGCGCGTCGGCTTCGCCAAGGCCGGGCGTCTCATGGACCTCATGGAATCACGAGGCATCGTCGGACCCTCCGAGGGTTCGAAGGCTCGCGACGTGCTCGTCCGGCCCGAGGATCTGCCGGGAACGCTGGCGATCATCAAGGGCGACCCCGCCGGACGAGAACGCGAACCCGGCATCGGCCGGTGACGGCTCGGACGACGACGGCTCCGGCTACGGTGCCAACCGGGCGCATGATGCAGGCGCGCAGTCGGCAGCGGCAGACTACGACGAGGAGTTCGAGGACTTCGGAGACTCGGGGTCAGACACCTCGGCGAGGTCTTCAGGTTCTGGTGCCAACGATCGTTACGCGACGGGAGTCGGGCATGCCGCAGACCTGCATGTCGGCGACGTCGACCCCGAGACGGGGTTGGAAGTCGTCGAGACCAGCGGTGAGGACGCTTGGTCGCTCACAGGCCGCTGACTCCAGCGACAGAGCAGAACTGAAATTCGGAATACGGCACTGAAAATCGGAATACGGCGTGGAGCCGGCCGCTGAAACGAGTGGCCGGCTCCACGCCATTCACATATCACTCCGATAGGCTTGCCACGTGAATGATCGATCAGAGAACGGCGCCCCGGGACACGCACCGGCAGAGCCCAGCCCGTGGAATGTTCCCAACGCCCTGACCGTATTGCGGATCCTGCTCGTCCCAGTCTTCCTCGTCCTCCTCCTGGCCGACGGAGGCCAGGACATGACCATGCGGTGGTGGGCATTGGTCGTCTTCCTCCTGGCGATGGCCACGGACAAGATCGACGGAGATCTCGCACGCAAATACAACCTCATCACGAACTTCGGCAAGATCGCCGACCCGATCGCCGACAAATCTCTGATGGCTGCGGCACTCATCGGCCTGGCCGCGATTGCTGAGATCCCTTGGTGGGTTCCTATCATCATCCTCGTCCGGGAACTCGGCATCACCGTGCTGCGGTTCTTCATGATCCGCATCGCCGTCATGCCCGCATCCAGAGGCGGGAAGATCAAGACCGTGCTGCAGACCGTCGCCATCGGGCTGTTCCTCCTCCTTCGCCCCGTGGCGCAGATCGTCCCGGAAGGCGCGACCTTCGCATTGCTGATCCTGGCCTGGCTGATCATGGTCGCCGCCATCGTCGTCACAGTCGTGACGGGAATCGACTACTGCCTCCAGGCCGCGAAACTTGCCAAGGAATCGCGCGGGGGAGACGGGACTGCCGAGATCGGAGCCTCCGACCCGAGTCCGAAGTGAGCCTGTGAACGAGACCGAACTCTTCTCCCGAAGTCAGCACCTCATCACCACCTGTGCGCAGGTGGGACTCTCGGTCGCTGGAGCGGAATCACTGACCGGCGGTCGCTTCGTCGCCACGCTCGTCGATGTTCCCGGAGCCTCCGCCGTGGTGCGCGGTGGACTCATCACCTATGCCACCGACCTCAAATCGCGGCTTGCCGGAGTCGATGCCGACCAGCTCGAAGAGACAGGACCCGTCGACGAAGTCGTCGCAGCTCAGATGGCGGCTGGTGCGGCCAGGGAATGCGTCTCCGACATCGGGGTGGCCTGCACCGGAGTCGCCGGGCCCGAACCGCAGGACGACAAACCGGTCGGTCTCGTCTACACGGCCATAGCCTTCGCCGGAAAAGCACAGGTCAGCGAGCATCAGTTCGCCGGGGATCGAGACACTGTGCGCGCACAGACGGTCGCGGCCATGGTGGCAGACCTCGACGACTTCGTCACCCGGCTGGCGTTCGGTCCCGACGCGATCAGCGCCGAAGAATCATGACGGTGCAGCTGCGGAATAAGTTCGGCCTCAGCGAAGTTGACCAGGTAATGGCAATCAGAAGAATACGCACCGGCACCTTCGAATGGACTGGCAAAACCATCAGGTCACGCACCCAGGTTGGCGCTCGGCATCGACCGGGCTGTAAAGTTGACTACACCATCACGACTGTTCACGGAGACAAAGGGAGGGACGCGCAATGCTACTGAGAGTTGAAATCGGTGACGCGCTGCGCTCCGTTCGTCGGCGCCAGGGGCGGACCCTGCGCGATGTCTCCACGGGAGCCAGCGTATCGCTGGGCTACCTCAGTGAGATCGAACGCGGACAGAAAGAAGCCTCCTCGGAGCTCCTCTCCGCGATCTGTGAAGCACTCGATCTGCCGTTGTCGGCTCTGCTGTCATCGGTTTCCGATCGTTTCGCGCTCGAAGAGGGTGTCGAGATTCCCGACACCATTCCACAGGAACTCTCCGACAAGATCCTCGGTCGCCCAGGTGGATACCCGGTGCCACGACTGGCAGCCAAGCCCTAATGCGTCACACCCTCTACTGGGTCCTCATGAACGAGGAGTTCGGAGAGGCTCGTGCTGCATCGCTGCACACGGACCTCGCGCTGAGCAGCCTGGGTTCCCGGACCGCCGAAGAGGCATTCCGAGCAGGCATCGAACCCCGCGACATCTGGATCGCTGTCTGTGATGCCTCGGGTGTGCCCGAATCACACCGGCTGGGCAAAGAGAAACCGCGTTCACGTCCCTTCTAGGGTTGTCTTTTCGTGGGGCTGTCGTTGCCAGGACTGTTCCTCATCATTCGAATCCTGCCTCTTCGCAGCGCGATATCGCGGGTGCCTGGGCAGGGTGCCTGAGCCGGGTGACTGGCCAGTGAGCGGAGCGATGCCAGGTGCGAAATAGTGCGACACGCGCCGACATATAGAACACTTGTTCCCATGTCGGTTATGCTGGTAATGAATCACGGGACCTGTGACCATGAGTGGCTGATTATCCACGGGGGAATTCGTTCCTCTGTTGTTATGTCAGTGCCACCTTCTAGCCTTGGTCTCAACGGAAAACGAAACTTTTAGGAGAGACCATGGCTCGTACACCGAAGAACCTGCAGATCCCAACCGGCGGAGATAAGTCGAAGGCGCTGGACGCCGCGCTGGGACAGATCGACCGCAACTACGGCAAGGGCGCAATCATGCGTCTGGGCGAAGGCGTTCGCGAACCGATCGCCTGCATCCCCACCGGTTCCATCGCACTCGACATCGCTCTGGGCATCGGGGGCCTGCCCCGTGGCCGTGTCGTCGAGATCTACGGCCCGGAATCCTCGGGTAAGACCACAGTGGCTCTGCACGCTGTCGCCAATGCTCAGAAGACCGGCGGAATCGCGGCATTCATCGATGCTGAGCACGCACTCGACCCGGAATACGCGAAGAAGCTCGGAGTCGACACCGACCAGCTGCTCGTGTCTCAGCCGGACACCGGTGAGCAGGCACTCGAAATCGCGGACATGCTCATCCGCTCCGGAGCCCTCGACGTCATCGTCATCGACTCCGTCGCGGCCCTCGTGCCGAAGGCCGAGATCGAAGGCGAGATGGGCGACAGTCACGTGGGTCTCCAAGCGCGCCTGATGTCACAGGCCCTGCGCAAGATCGCGGGCGCACTGTCCCAGTCGAAGACCACTGCGATCTTCATCAACCAGCTGCGTGAGAAGGTCGGTGTCTTCTTCGGCTCACCAGAGACCACTTCCGGTGGTAAGGCTCTGAAGTTCTACGCCTCCGTGCGCATCGACGTACGACGCATCGAGACCTTGAAGGAAGGCCAGGATGCGGTCGGCAACAGAACCCGTGCCAAGATCGTCAAGAACAAGATCGCTCCGCCGTTCAAGCAGGCGGAGTTCGACATCATCTACGGCCAGGGCATCTCCCGCGAGGGCAGCCTCATCGATATGGGTGTCGAGAACGGCATCGTCCGCAAGTCCGGATCCTGGTTCACCTATGACGGCGATCAGCTTGGTCAGGGTAAGGAGAACGTTCGGAACTTCCTGCGCGACAACCCGGGACTGGCCGAGGAGATCGAACTCAAGATCAAGCACAAGATGGGTCTGATCAAGGTCGACGAGCCCGAGCCCGAGGCCGGGGCAGAGACCGACCAGGTTGAAGACAGCACAGCAGAGAGCTCGAAATCGGATGACGTCGAAGTCTCCTGACCCGATCGATCGCGGCAGCGATCTCGCCGAGTCGAGACCCCACGGGGGAAGCTCGGCGAGATCAGATGTGCCGACCGCGAAGCTGGACAAGCTGCGTGAGGCCATCACCGAGATCGACCAGCGGCATGCCGAGGGGGAGTCGGAGTACTTCGCTGACGCCAGCTCTGGCCCGGACTCTTCGTTGTCCCCGAGTCTCACGTCTCCCGCGGATGCTCCTTCATTCGCTGACGCGCTGTCGCTCGAGGATGATGATGAACCCGAGGACTTCGACGCCTCATACGCGAAGGCGAAGAAGACGGCCATGAACATGCTGGCCATGCGCGACCATGCCAGCGGCGAACTGCGCGACAAACTGCTCAAACGTGACTTCCTGCCGGCGGCCGTCGATGAGCTCATCGCCAAACTGCAGAAGTCCCGGCTCCTTGATGACGAGGAATTCGCTCACCGCTACGTGCGCGCTCACCGGGAACGACGCAAGCTCTCCCGGTCAGCTCTCAAACGAGAGCTGAGCAAAAGGGGATTGGCCGCAGAGATCGTCTCCGGCGCCGTCGAAGATGTGGACGGGGAAGATGACCTCGCCCGCCAAGTAGCTGAGAAGAAGGCGGCATCGACACGCGGACTCGACTACGAAGTCCGCGAACGTCGAATCCTGGGTATGCTCGCCCGACGTGGATTCGCATCCTCAGTCTGTCTGAAAGTGACACGCGAAGTCCTCACCGAGGACTGAACAACGCCGATGACAGACAACAGCTAGAATAGTTGCGCCATGACTGAACTGATTGATGCCCCCGCCTCCACCGAGAAGTCACCTCGCAGCTACGAGGTGAAGACCTACGGCTGTCAGATGAATGTCCACGATTCCGAACGGCTCTCCGGGCTTCTCGATGATGCGGGCTATGTTCCTGCAGACACCGATGACCAAGCCGACGTCATCGTCTTCAACACCTGCGCGGTGCGGGAAAACGCGGACAATCGCCTCTACGGAAACCTCGGTCAGCTCGCCCACGTCAAGGAACGCAACCCCGATTTCCAGATCGCAGTCGGGGGCTGCATGGCGCAGAAGGACCGGGACACGATCGTCAAGAAGGCCCCCTGGGTCGACGTCGTCTTCGGCACCCACAACATGGGATCACTGCCGGCGCTGCTCGAACGAGCCCGACACAACCAGGAAGCCCAGGTCGAGATCCTCGAGAGCCTCGACGTCTTCCCTTCGACCCTGCCCAGTCGACGCGAGTCGCAGCATTCCGGGTGGGTGTCGATCTCGGTCGGTCGGATGCAACAATTCCTGCACGTTCTGCATCGTTCCCAGCCTGCGCGGCAAGGAGAAGGACCGCAGGCCCGGCGACATCTTGGCCGAGGTTGAAGCGCTCGTCGCCGACGGAGTCGTCGAAGTCACGCTTCTGGGCCAGAACGTGAACTCCTACGGCGCAGAATTCAGAGACAAAGGCGCATTCGCGAAACTGCTGCGCGCCGTGGGCAATGTGGAGGGCATCGAACGGGTGCGTTTCACCAGCCCACATCCTGCGTCATTCTCAGACGATGTCATCGATGCCATGGCAGAGACACCGACCGTGATGCCGCAGCTCCACATGCCTCTGCAGTCCGGGTCCGACACGATCCTGAAATCGATGCGCCGGTCCTACCGCACCAGCAGATTCATGCGCATCCTGGATTCCGTGCGCGAGAAGATCCCGCACGCAGCGATCACCACCGACATCATCGTCGGATTCCCCGGAGAGACCGAAGAGGACTTCCTGGGAACCATGGACATCGTCCGCCGTGCGCGCTTCTCGCAGGCGTTCACCTTCCAGTACTCCATCCGACCAGGCACTCCCGCCGCCACGATGGACGATCAGGTGCCCAAGCACATCGTGCAGGAACGCTTCGAACGACTGACGGCCCTCCAGGATGAGATCTCCTGGGAGGAGAACAGGGCACAGATCGGTCGAGAGGTCGAAGTCCTCGTCACGACCAGACCCCATGATGACTCACCACGACTGACCGGCCGATCCGCGGACAATCGACTCGTCCATGTCGGAATCCCCGAAGGAGCGTCCATGCCACGTCCCGGTGACTTCGTCACCGCTACCGTGACAGATGCCAAACCCTTCTTCCTCTTGGCCGACTCGGGCTTCGGTGTGCGATCATCCCGAGCAGGCGATGCCTATGACCGCGCCCAGGCGGACAGCTGCGGAGCCCCGGCCCCGGGCCAGACGAGTGGCGGATCAACCAACCTAGGTATGCCGACCATCCGCATGCGCAGCTGAGATGCGCTCCTTTGCGATCATCCCGGCGGCCCCGATTCTCCTGGCCGGCGTGGACCTGGCAGAGACCGCCACAGCTGTGGCGCTGCGAACGTCGATCGAGTCCGCTCTGCTGACCAAGGCGTCGTGGGCACTGCCGATAAGTGGCCTGCCACCCTTGGCCGGCCTCGGGGGACTGGGGATCGATCGAGGCATCGACACCCGTACGAATGAGCTGCTCGAAGGCGAGGACTGGGTTCAGGCTGTGTCCGAACTCAGCCCTGCCAACCGTGCAGACTGCGAATCCGCGCATCCTGCCATCGCCGTGGCGCTCCTCCACGCCCACGCCTCCGGGGTTCGAATCGGCCCGCTGGGCAGCAGCGACGACCTGCTGGTTCCCATCGACCTGTCCGCCGCAGCCTCGTACAACGCCCCATTGGCCCCCGTGCCCCTGGCGGCGGAGGCCGACGACAGGATCGTTCGCTCACTCCAAGACGGAGATATCGGGGCGGTCTCTGCTGCGATCGCTGCGGCAGCCGACGTCCACGCCGATCTCGACCTCCTCGATGCCGCCGTTGTGCACATGCGAGCTCATGGAGGTCGCAACTATTCGTTCACCACCGTGTTCGACGAGCGCGTCCACGAGGTTCGTTCGCTGTGCGGGACCGGGACGTACTGAAATGAGCCAGCGTTGAGTACAGTCGACCAGCCGACCATCACGATTGCCGGAGCCACAGCCACAGGCAAATCAGATCTCGCTCTCAACCTAGCCGAGCACCTCGGCGGGGAGATCGTCAACACGGATTCCATGCAGTTCTATCGGGGGATGGACATCGGCACCGCCAAACTCCCGGTCGGACAGCGTCGCGGGATTGCCCACCACCTCATCGACATCCTCGACGTTCGTGAAGAAGCGAATGTGCAGACATTTCAACGACAGGCGCGTGAGGCCATCGCCGACATTCGTGCCAGGGGGAAACGGCCCATCCTTGTGGGCGGGTCAGGACTGTACGCGCGTGCAGCGACCGATCTGATGGAGTTTCCCGGCACCGACGCCGAGGTGCGGGCGCGGATCGAATCGGAGGTCGAAGCCGATCGTTGGGGCAGGCACCGGCATCTGCAGGAGGTCGACCCGGCCGCGGCTGCGAAGATCACCCCCAACGACTCCCGACGCATCGTGCGCGCCCTCGAAGTGATCGAGCTGACCGGACGCCCCTTCAGCGCTCAGCTACCCGACTACCAGGCTATCGAGCCGACTCTCCATCTGGGACTGAGCGTCGAGCGCACGACGCTGCACGCAAGGATTGCGACCCGGGTGGGAACCATGTGGGAGCAGGGATGGGTCGATGAGGTGCGCAATCTCCTCGATTGCGGTCTGGCCGAAGGCAGGACCGCGTCCCGTGCCATCGGATATGCACAGATCCAGCAGTATCTGGCCGGCGAACTCGACAAAGACGCCGCCCAAGAGCAGACGACGATCAGGACTCGGCAGTTCGCCCGCCGACAGGACACGTGGTTTCGCAGAGACCCGCGCATCGCTTGGATCGACGCGACTGCCGGTGACCATGGGGCCAATGCGGCCAAGGCCCTCGAAGTCCTTGCAGACACGACAGCGACCATCGCAGACACGGCAGATCCCGAGAGGTGAATGCATACTGTGCCACGTGCGGGTCTGTCACCGATAGGATGAGACCATGAGTTCCTCCCAGTCACCATTCGCCGACATCGCAGACACCGTCTTCATCAAGGGGCACGGCACACAGAACGACTTCGTCCTCTTGGCCGACGATGACAGCGATCTGGAGATGCATCCGGAGACGATCGCGCTCCTGGCCGATCGTCGGTCGGGACTGGGCAGCGACGGGGTCATCCGCATCGTCCGCTCCGCAAGCAGCGGGATTCCCGGTGCCCAGGAACAGGCCGAGGCCGGAGCCGAATGGTTCATGGACTACTACAACCACGACGGCAGCCTCTCCGAGATGTGCGGCAACGGAGTGCGGGTCTTCGCCCACGTGCTCGTGACGACCGGACGAGTTGCGGCTGACGCCAGAGAGATCCTCGTCGGCACGCGTGATGGCATCAAGACTGTGCGCACTGTCCTCAACCCGGCATTGGGCAAGCAGGCCGGAGACTCCATCGCGACAGCGCCGTCAGCCCCGTCAGCCCCGTCAGCCCCGTCAGCGCGGACGTTGCCCGGCTCCGCAGGCGACGCCTGGTACATGATCGACATGGGCGAGTGGTCTCTCGACGACAGCGATGACGTTCTGGTTTCGACGTCCGGCATCGAAGTACCCCGCCCCGGCATGCGGGTCGAGACAGGAAACCCTCACACCGTGGTCGCACTCGCGGAGTCGGCTGAGCTCGAAAGCGCTGAGCTGCGGGACGCACCCGTCCTCGACCCGGTACCGCCACAGGGGTCGAACATCGAATACATCGTGATGGAACCCGCGCGCAGCGATGTGGCAGGGGGAGAGGGCGCACTGCGCATGAGGGTGTTCGAACGCGGAGTCGGCGAGACTCGATCCTGCGGCACAGGAGCCTGTGCTGCTGCCATCGCCGCGCACCACTGGGCAGGTCCAGCATCGCCTCTGCAATGGCGGGTGGATGTTCCCGGGGGCCAGCTGCGCATCGGCATCACCCCGAATGAGGATGGTACACGCGGCAGCGTCACCCTCTCCGGTCCGGCAGTCCTGGTCGCCAGCGGCACAATCAGCTGACACGCGCCAGCCGCCGATGAACTCCAGCTGGCCACACCGACGCGGCCATCAGTCGCGATCGACGGTGAGGACCCGGTAACCCTTCGATGATCCGGTGCGAACGACGCTGAATCCACTTCCCAGAGTCTCGATGAGCCACTTCTGGAGCGAGTCCGCACCGAGGTTCTTGGACACGACGAGATCGGCACGCCCACCGGGAGCCAGCCGCGGCAGCCAGGTGGTCAGCAGCTCATGCAGAGCCTCCTTGCCAACCCTGATCGGCGGATTCGAACGGATCGCACTGAACTGCAGGTCGGATGGGACCTCTTCGGCGGTGACGGGACGGACCGACTTCAGCCCAAGACGCTTCGCGTTTTTGGAAGTGGCTTCAAGGGATCGGGAATTGACGTCGAGTGCCCACACCCGGACATCGACCTCGGCGTCCTTGGCACTCAGCGCCGCGTCCAAGGAAATGGGGCCCCAGCCGCATCCCAGATCGAGGATGTCACCCGGTTCTGGCACCGGCAGATGTCGCAGCAGAACCGCGGTTCCCAGGTCCAAGCGGGTGGGGGAGAAGGTCCCCGAGACGGTCTCGACCGTGACTTCACGGCCCGCGAGGTCGAGTGTGAGCTCGCGTGTTTTGGCCTCGCTGCTGGGCGATTCGGTGAAATAGTGCTCTGACACCGTTACAGTCTAGACGGCTGTGGGAGAATTGATGGACACCTCTCTGATCCGAGAGGAAACTCTCCGCGCGGCAGCAGTGCCGCAGAGAGTGGAAGCGAACAAAGGAATGAATGACGTCCACTGACAAAGAACGTCGGGACGCGATGCTCGACCGCGTTCTCGCACGAGGCGCCCAGGCGCTGGGCACTAACGAATCAAACGTCGACGATGCCTCGCAGTTCGATCTGGCTGAGAGGGCCGCACTCAAACGAGTCGCTGGCCTATCCACCGAACTCGAAGACATCACTGAGGTCGAATACCGTCAGGTCCGCCTGGAGAAGGTCGTCCTCGCAGGACTGTGGAATACGACGCAGGCCGATGCCGAGAACTCGATCAGGGAGCTCGCCGCCCTCGCAGAGACCGCAGGATCAGAGGTCCTCGACGCGATCATCCAGAGACGTGAGACCCCGGACCCCGGCACCTACCTCGGCAAGGGCAAGGCGGCCGAACTGGCCGAGATCGTTGCCTCCGTGGGTGCTGACACCGTGATCATCGACTCCGAACTCGCGCCCAGCCAACGACGCGGACTCGAAGACGTCATCAAGGTCAAGGTCGTCGATCGTGTTGCTCTCATCCTCGACATCTTCGCTCAGCACGCGAAGTCCCGAGAGGGCAAGGCCCAGGTCGAACTGGCTCAGCTCGAATACCTCCTGCCGCGCCTGCGCGGTTGGGGCGAATCACTGTCCCGACAGGCGGGTGGCCGAGTTGCCGGCGGTGCCGGAATCGGTTCGCGCGGTCCCGGTGAGACGAAGATCGAACTCGACCGTCGTCGGATCAGGGCCAGAATGTCCAAGCTGCGCCGACAGATCACCGGGATGGCCCCGTCGAGGGACACGAAGCGGAAGAACCGCGCCCGCAATCACATCCCCTCGGTGGCAATCGTCGGCTACACCAACGCCGGCAAGTCCTCACTGCTCAACCAGCTCACCGACGCCGAGGTGATGGTCCAGAATGCGCTCTTCGCGACCCTGGATCCGACCGTCAGACAGTCCCGCACCGCTGACGGCATCACCTTCACCTACACAGACACCGTCGGTTTCGTCCGGAACCTTCCGCACCAATTGGTCGAAGCCTTCCGGTCGACATTGGAGGAGGCCTCGGATTCGGATCTGCTTCTGCACATCGTTGATGCCTCGCACCCCGATCCGCACGGACAGATTCACGCCGTCCGGGAAGTGCTGAAAGACGTCGACACGGGAGACATTCCCGAACTCCTCGTCTTCAACAAGGCCGACATCGCCGATGAAGCAGTGGTGACAGGACTCCACGCCGAGTACCCGGAAGCGCGATTCGTCTCCGCTGTGACCACAGAAGGAATCGCTGAGCTCGTCGAAACGATCGAGGCGATGCTGCCCTCGCCGAACATCGACGTCACAGTGCTCGTTCCCTATGAACGGGGCGATCTCGTGTCGAAGATCTATGCCCTGGGCACGGTCGAGCATGAGGAGCACGGTGCCGAGGGAACCGCCATGCAGGCGAAGGTTCCGGCAGAGCTGGCCGCGGAACTCGCCGACTTCCGACGTCCGGACCTGGTCATCGGCGAGTGAGCACCGTCGAAGATCTGCTCGAGTCCGCCGTAGGGGCCATCGGCGGCTCGACCAGGAAAGGTCAGACAGCGATGGCCGAGGCGGTCGCCTCGTCGGTGGACAAGGGCATCCACCTCTTGGTTCAGGCCGGCACGGGCACAGGAAAATCTTTGGCGTACCTGGTGCCCGCGGCCGAGTACTCCAGTCGGACGGGCAAGCGCGTCATCGTGTCCACGGCCACCTTGGCCCTGCAGACACAGATCATCCACAGGGATCTGCCGCGACTGTTCAAGGCAGTCAAGAAGACCCTCGACCCGTTGCCGAGGGCCGCCCTGCTCAAGGGCCGACGCAACTATGTCTGCAAACACAAACTCTCCGGCGGATATCCCGATGAGGGCGAGGGAATGCTCTTCGACCTCGGTGCCGATGCGGAGGCCGGACGAAAGCAGAGCGACCGGTCGGGCCTGGGCGAGGAGATCCAGCGGATTCGGACATGGGAGAAGACCACGGACACCGGAGATCGCGACGATCTGCTGCCGGGAGTCAGCGACAGGGCGTGGTCAGAGGTCTCTGTCAACGCCTTCGACTGCCTCGGGTCGAACTGCCCGCTGTACACGGAATGCTTCGCAGAGCTGGCCCGCAACAACGCGGCCGAGGCCGACATCGTCGTGACCAACCATGCGCTGCTGGCCATCGACGCCTTCGGCGAGAACACGGTGCTGCCCGAGCACGACGTCATCATCATCGACGAGGCCCATGAGCTCAAGGACAGGGTCACGAACGCCCTGTCGGGTCAGATCAACACCAGCATGCTCGCGGCGGCCACAAGCTCTGTGCGCAAGCACACCATCGTTCAGGACGGCGTCGTGGCGCTGCTCGATTCAGCGGCTGCGGCACTCGAACGAGCCCAGAGCGGTGTCGGCGAGGGACTGATCATGAACATGAACGAGGCGCTGTCCCTCGCGCTGGCCCAGATTCGTGACTCCGCTCGCCAGATCATCAACGACATCGGCGGCAAGACCGAAGACTCCGACGCCGGTCGTCAGATGGCCAAGGCCCGCTGTCAGGAGATCTTCGAACTCGCCGAGCGCTTCTGCTCCCCGGGCAAGAACGACGTCGTGTGGCTGTCTCGAAGCACCTTCCGCGAGCGCGAGACCACAAACCTCGTGGTCGCGCCGTTGAGTGTTGCCGGCACCATGCGGTCAGGGATCTTCGAAGAGTCAACGGTGGTGGCCACCTCGGCGACTCTGTCACTGGGTGGCAACTTCGACGCGGTCGCAGCGTCGCTGGGACTGTTCGGTCCCGACGCACCCAAATGGGACAGCCTCGATGTGGGATCACCGTTCGACTATGGCAAGCAGAGCATCCTCTACGTCGCAGCACACCTGCCGCGCCCGGGGCGCAGCGGCCTGAGCGAACAGGCGCTTGATGAGCTTGAGGCACTGGTCACCGCATCGAAGGGCGGTGCGCTGGGGCTGTTCTCCTCACGCGCGGCTGCGAATGCCGCAGCCGAACACCTGAGGGCGAAATCGGACCTTCCGATCCTTCTCCAGGGCGACGACGGACTGCCGTCTCTCGTCTCTCAGTTCACCGCAGATGACCAGGCCTGCCTGTTCGGCACCATGTCACTGTGGCAGGGAGTGGACGTACCGGGCCGGACCAATCGTCTCGTCATCATCGACAGGCTTCCGTTCCCCCGGCCCGATGACCCATTGATGCAGGCAAGGTCGAGAGACGCCGACGATCGGGGAGTCAACGGCTTCATGGCCGTCAGCGCCACTCATGCCGCACTGCGCCTGGCACAGGGCGCGGGCCGCCTGATCCGGTCGACCTCGGACAGGGGAGTTGTCGCGGTCCTTGATTCGCGCCTGCGCTCGGCTCGGTACGGCGGCTATCTGGTGAACTCGATGCCGACGATGTGGCCGACGACGGATTCGGCACTCGTGAAGAGCAGCCTAAAACGTCTGGCAGCAACGGAGAAATGACCGGAGTCTGACACGCACTGTGCCCCGTCCGACAGTACTTGGCTCCGTCTAACAGCACTCGGCTCTATCAGACAGCACTGTGCCCCGTCCGACATCGGACGGGGCACAGTGCGTTGGAACTTCAGCGGTCAAAAGACCTGAGGATCCTCGGGCCCTGGCGGTTATGTCAGAGGCGACGAATGACCGAGACGACGAGACCCATGATCTGGGCATAGGTGCCGTCGATCGGTTCGTAGTCCTTGTTGTGGGGAAGCAGCCACTGCTGCCCGGCCTTGCGCTTGAGGGTCTTCACGGTCGCCTCGCCATCGAGCAGCGCCGCGACGATCTGACCGTTGTCGGCGGTGTGCTGTTTGCGCACGACCACCCAGTCATCGTGACAGATGGCTGCGTCGATCATCGAGTCACCGACGACCTTGAGCAGGAACATGTCACCCGAGCCCACGACCTGTGTCGGCAGAGAGAAGACGTCGTCGATCTCCTGTTCGGCCAGAATGGGCCCGCCTGCGGCGATGCGACCGACGACAGGAACCTGAACGGTGTTGTTGGCCAGCTCCTCGTACTTGGCGCGCTCTGCCTCTTCCTCTTCGAAGGGATTGACCACTTCTATGGCACGCGGGCGCTTCGGGTCTCGGCGGACATAGCCGAGACGTTCGAGCTGGGAGAGTTGGTGGGCCACGCTGGAGAGTGAGGCGAGTCCGGCGGCTTTGCCGATCTCACGCATGCTCGGCGGGTAGCCGTTGGTGACGACTGCGCGTTCGATGGTCTCGAGGACCAGTCGCTGTCGCGGGGTCAGACGGAAATCGCCCTCGCCGGTGGAGCCTTCCGGAATCGACACGTCCTCGTCATCGCTGCGGGCGGCCGCGATCTCGCTGGCGACGTCCTCATTGCGGGGACGGCCCCTCCCTCGTTTGTTCTGAACCATTGCTCGTTCCCCTTCGTTCTATTCCCGCCGGCCTCACCGCTGGATCCTCACGTCGAGAATTCTCGTGTCAGTGCCGCCTGAGATGGTTCTTTCAGATCAATCAACAACGCTGGTTCTCTCTCATTGTCGCATAAATGTTCGAGTTGGACTGGACATATGTTCGATTGGCATGTTGAATAGAACAGACGTTCTACCTATTACGGGTGGAATCGTACGAAGGGAAGAGGTTAAGCGATGTCTGCACAGAACCAGGAACTGCGTTTCACTGCTCGTGGACGCCAGGCGATGCGCCTGCTTCGGACCATGGTGTGCGCTCTCGTCATCATCGGCGGAGCATTCTTCGTCGCCACACAGTCGTTCTCGGCCGCCGCCGGAGCAGAGACAGAGGACATCGGAATCGACACCGAGGCGGTCGTCGTCGGCGAAGGTGAGTCGCTGTGGGCCGTCGCGTCGAACCTCGGAATCGAACGCGACACTCGCGATGTCGTGTCCGAGATCGTGGAGATCAACCATCTGTCCTCGCCTGTGGTGCACCCGGGTCAGACCCTGGATGTGCCCCGACGCTAGACTGATGCGGTGGGAAATAACGAGTCTTTGCCAGTGCGTTCGGACCTAGTCGGCCTCAAGCCCTACGGGGCTCCGCACCTGGATGTGCCGGTGCAGCTGAACGTAAACGAGAACGCCTATCCGATTCCGGGCGTGGTCGTCGAAAGCATGCGGTCGGCAGTCGACGGTCACTTCGCCGGACTCAACCGCTACCCCGACCGTGAGTTCGAGGACCTGCGCGAACATCTGGTCACCTATCTGCACGGAGTCAACGACCGAGCCGGTCAGACCGTCGAACTCAGTCCCGACATGATCTGGGCGGCAAACGGATCGAACGAAGTCCTCTCCCATATCGTGCAGGCTTTCGGAGGACCGGGTCGCACGGTCCTTGGATTCACTCCCAGCTACTCCATGCACCCCCTGATCACTACGGGCACCGGTGCCACCTGGCAGTCCTCGGCGCGCAGCGACGACTTCACGCTTGATGCAGAAACCGTCGGCGCCGAGGTTGCCGAAGCCGATCCAGACATCGTCTTCCTGTGCACACCGAATAATCCGACAGGAACATCGATCGGTCTCGACGTCATCGAGGCCGCCTACGACAACTGCTCGGGCATCGTCATCGTCGATGAGGCCTACGCCGAGTTCTCCAGGCCCGCACGAGCCTCGGCGATGACGCTTCTGGAAGGTCGTCCCCGTCTGGTCGTATCGCGGACGATGAGCAAGGCCTTCGCCTGCGCAGGTCTGCGCCTGGGCTACGCGATCGCGGCCCCGGAGCTCATCGATGTCCTGCGCCTGGTGCGTCTGCCCTACCACCTCTCGGAAATCACCCAGGTGCTGGCCTGCACCGCTTTGGAACACGCAGACGTCCTCCTGGAGAACGTGGACCGGCTCATCGACGCTCGCGACCGAATCTCGGAACACCTGAGCAACGCCGGGTTCAGGGTCTATCCCAGCGATTCGAACTTCGTCCTGTTCGGCAACATCGCCTCACCGCATGAACTGTGGCAGAAGCTGCTTGATCGCGGAATACTCATCCGCGACATCAGCATCGACCACCACGCACGGGTCAATGCCGGCACTGAGGAGGAGACCACCGCGTTCCTCACCGCAGTCGACGAGATCCTGGCAGCCGACCCCGGCATTCTGCTGTCCTCCAACTGAGGCGACTTCGCTGAGATGCGCACGCTGAGTCACACCACTTCGCTCGAGTCGGGGGACAATGGTCCTCAGGCGGCACCCACCCTTCCTACGAAAGGCCATTCATGAGGCAGGCACAACGCTCCCGTACGACCTCGGAATCCTCGGTCACCGTTTCCATCAACCTCGACGGAACCGGTCAGTCCGACATCTCGACGAGTGTTCCCTTCTTCGACCACATGCTCACAGCACTGTCGAAGCACTCACTCATCGATATGGAGATCAAGGCCGACGGCGATACACACATCGACGTCCACCACACGGTTGAGGACACCTCAATCGTCCTGGGCCAGGCATTGAGCGAAGCACTGGGCGACAAGTCCGGCATCCGCCGCTACGGGCTGGCCGCCGTCCCACTGGACGAGGCTCTGGCCCGCTGCGTCGTCGACGTGGCCGGTCGCCCGTACTTCGTACACGAAGGAGAACCCGAGGGCCAGCAGTACCACCTCATCGGCGGACACTTCACAGGATCGATGACCTCGCACTCCCTCGAATCCATTGCCTTCCACGCCGGCCTCACCGTGCACCTCGACCTGCTGCGTGGCCGGGATCCTCACCACATCGTCGAAGCCGAGTTCAAAGCCTTCGCCCGGGCTCTGCGTGAGGCAGTCGAACCCGATGAGCGCAATAGCTCGGTACCCAGCACGAAGGGAGTCCTGTGAGCACCACCGTCATCGTGACGCCGTTCGGAGTTGCCGAGCAGCTGGCCGCTGCATGCGTACTCTCGAACATCAAGGGAACCATTGTTCCCATCGGGGACTTCACCGGGATCGTCTTGGCCGACACCGATGTCCAGGCGGGCAACGAGGCGGCCGCGGCGATCTCGAAACTCTCCGGCAAGCATGAGGTCCTCCTCTTGGCCCGCAGTGAGGAGCAGATCGATGCCGGTCACTTCCGCCACGGTGCCCGCGAATCGGATGTGCCGGCAGGTTTGGCGCTGAAGAACCTTCCGGACGTCCTCGAGCAGCTCCTGCTCGAAATCGTGTCAGCCGACGAGGTCGAGGGCAATATTCCCACCTCTTCCATGACGAAGCTGCAGGCCAGTGCCGCCACGATGTCTCCTGGCCGGGCCGCCGTGGCCCGGACGGCACTGCTGTGGATCGTCGCGGCAGTACTCGCCGGACTCATCACCGCCTTCGGCATCACGATCGGGCTCAGCGGGAACACCATGGCCTGGGTGGTCGCCGCCTTCGGCGCGATCGTCCTCGGCTTCTCCCTGTGGAGGATCTACAGCGTCCTGACCAAGGGAGCGAAGAGATGAGCACGGTGGCTGTCCTCGACTATGGGGCAGGAAACGTCCGCTCAGCTGTCCGCGCGGTGGAAGCGGCCGGTGCCGAAGTCGTGCTCACAGCAGACCGTGCCATGATCGATGACGCAGACGGATTGCTCGTTCCCGGCGTCGGCGCCTATTCGGCAGTGATGGCCGGACTGAGGCGAGTCGGCGGGGATGATCTCATCCGCTCGTGGCACGGAAGCCAGCGGCCTCTGCTCGGCATCTGCGTGGGGCTGCAGGTCTTCTTCGCCCGCGGAGCGGAGCACGGGGTGAAGACGGAAGGCATCGGACTGTGGCCCGGCGCCGTCACCGCGCTCGAGGCTCCGGTCGTTCCACATATGGGATGGTCGCAGGTCAGCGCACCGAGGTCCTCACAGATGTTCGACGGTGTGGCCGAGGAGCGTTTCTACTTCGTCCACTCATATGCGGCCACCGACACTCCACCCAACACCATGGTGACCACAGCAACCCATGGCAGCAGATTCATCGCCGCCGTCGAGGACGGCACCACGTGGGCAGCCCAGTTCCACCCCGAGAAGTCATCCGATGCGGGCGCGCGTCTGCTGCGCAACTGGGTCGGCACTTTCCCCGGAGCGGGCGCGACTCGCCACTAGGATTGTCCGAACCCTCTGGTTTCACCTGTTCCAATCTGTTCACATCAGTCTCGACAGCCTCTTGAGAAAGGTCACAATGACTCAAACCCCCAACAAGTTGGTCCTCCTTCCCGCCGTTGACGTCGCCGATGGCAAAGCCGTTCGCCTCGTCCAGGGTGAAGCCGGCACGGAGACCGATTACGGTTCTCCCATCGACGCGGCCCAGGACTTCGAAAGCCGCGGAGCTGAGTGGATCCACCTCGTTGACCTCGACGCCGCATTCGGTCGCGGATCGAACTCGGATCTGCTCAACCAGGTCGTCAAGGCTGTCGGCATCAAGGTCGAGCTCTCCGGCGGCATCCGCGACACCGAGAGCCTCGAGCGCGCACTGGACACCGGTGCTGAGCGGGTGAACATCGGCACTGCCGCGTTGGAGAACCCGGACTGGACCGCCGACATGATCTCTCGTTTCGGCGATCAGGTCGCCATCGGTCTCGATGTGCGCGGAACAACTCTCGCAGCCCGCGGCTGGACCAAGGACGGGGGAGACCTCTACGAGGTTCTCTCGACTCTTGAGAAGGCAGGCTGCGCCCGATATGTCGTCACCGACGTCCGCAAGGACGGCACGCTGCAGGGACCCAATGTGGAGCTGCTGAAGTCTCTGGCAGAGAAGACGGATAAGCCGATCGTGGCATCGGGCGGAGTCTCAAGCCTCGACGATCTGCGCAACCTGCGCGAGCTGGTTCCCTTCGGTGTGGACTCGGCTATCGTGGGCAAGGCCCTTTACGCCGGAAAGTTCACTTTGGAAGAAGCCCTCGAAGTCGCTGGAGGCTGAAGAAGTGACATCGGATCCGGACGATCGGTCCCAGTCGCCGGAGAGGCATCAAACATCCGGCCACTCCGACTCGGCGGGAGTGTCATGGTCGGGGCGCGATCTGCGCCCGAATCCGTTCTCGGGCGACTCGGGACTGGCCGATGCCGGGCTCCTCGAGGCCCTCACCTCGGTGAGCCGGAACCCCCTGGATCCGAATCTGCACCGCAACGTCGTCACCGCCCTGTCGGAGGCGCGTCTCTATGCCCCGATCGTTCCGATGGCTGTCGACCAGGAGGTCGGCGAGAGCGGGCTGATGGTCGACAACTCCTCGGAGATGGCGATGGTCCGGCTGCAGGCCGAGGACGGACGCGAATGCACCCCCGGATTCTGCTCGATCCCTCCGCTGACAGCATGGCATCGCGACGCTCGGCCCGTGCCGATCGAATCGGAGCGGCTCGTCCTCGGGGCGATCGAAGCCGATTCTCAGCTCGTCGTCCTCGACCCGGGAGCCGAGACCTCGTTCCTGCTGCGTCGCCCCGCGATGTTCGCGTTCGTTCAGGGCGGTGAGTGGACCCCGGCCTGGGCCGACGCCGAGGTGGGGCAGGCGCTCGTCGCCATCGCCGAACAGTTTCCGTGGGTGGCTCAGATCAGTCTCAGCCCCGGCAGTGCACGCGTGCACGTCGAGGGGCCGGAGGTCGGCATCAGGCTGGGTGTGCGCTCCCAGGTTCCGGCCGAGGAGATGAAGCGGTTCCAGGCGGCGCTGGCCGCCGATGCGACCATCGTCGAGCGAGTGGATTCGATGGCGCTCCAGCTCGCCGAGTCCTGAGCGTTCGCGTCGACACGCCCGTGCCGTTCGGTCGGGTACCAGATAGCGGGAAAAGGCATGTGCGCTTGCCCCTCATCTTCTATGCTTGGTCCCCATGAACCCGATGCGCGACCTGAGTCGTCCCACCGT
Organism: Brevibacterium sp. UCMA 11754; assembly: GCF_021532275.1. Classification (GTDB taxonomy): domain Bacteria; phylum Actinomycetota; class Actinomycetes; order Actinomycetales; family Brevibacteriaceae; genus Brevibacterium. Next base: position 173,943 of record NZ_JACBOT010000024.1, on the reverse strand, counting down.
CCCCGACGAGAGCTACGTCGACGAGATCGCTGCCGAGACCCGTGCCCGCGCCGAGCAGGTGGGAGCCTGGACCTCAGCGTGCTCCGGAGCCCCTGCAACGAGTGCAGCCAGCATCGCAGCCGGGCTCGCGGAGGCGAAGCCGGAACTCGACGGACTGCTCCACACGATCCATTCCCTGGCAGAGACCGCCTACGACGAACACGAATCCGTCGCCGCCATCGCCGCAGTGCTGCGTGATCGTGGAATCGAGGTCGAGACCGGGCTCTTCGGCGTCGAGACCACCCTGCGGGCCACCACAGGTTCCGGGCAGGGACGCACGATCGCGATCCTCGCTGAATACGACGCCTTGCCCGAGATCGGCCACGCCTGTGGGCACAACCTCATCGCCACCTCGGCGGTGGGAGCATTCCTTGCCCTTCACTCCCTCTGCGAGCAGGATCCTGGAGCAGTTCCCGGCACGGTGGTGCTGCTGGGCACGCCCGCGGAGGAGGGGCATTCCGGCAAGGAGGTCATGGCTCGCCAGGGTGCCTTCGAAGGCATAGACGCGGCCATCATGGTCCACGGCTACGGGTACGACTGTGCAGATCAGGTGTGGTTGGGCAGGCGGCTGCTCGAGGTCACCTATACGGGAGTCGCCGCCCACGCCTCGGCGCAGCCGTTCATGGGCCGCAACGCACTCGACGCTGCCAATCTCTTCTACCAAGGGCTGGGGCTGATCCGGCAGCAGATGCCGCCGATCTCTCGACTGCACGCCGTCATCGCCGAAGGCGGGACCAGACCCTCGATCATCACCGAATCGGCCACCGTTCAGTGCTATGTGCGGTCGAAGTTCCCAGCCACGCTCAAGGAGCTCTCGGAGCGCGTCGAGGATGCGGCGAAGGGAGCGGCGCTCATGACCGGAACCGGGGTCGAGGTGACATGGGATGAGCATCCGCCCTCGCTGCCGGTGCGCTCGAACTCCGCGCTGACCCAGCGGTGGGCGGTGCACGAGGAGACGCAGGGGCGAACACCTTTGCCAGGTGGAGTGCTCGATGAGTCGATCGCAGCGTCGACCGACTTCGGCAATGTCTCCTACCGGATACCGGGCATCCACCCACTCATCAAGACCGCCGACGCCGAGGTGGCGCTGCACACCCGCGAGTTCGCGGCCGCCTCGATCACACCTGCTGCTGAAGATGCCGCCCATGATGCCGGATATGGACTGGCGTGTACTGCGTTGGACTTCCTCGTCGACGATGCACTGGCCGCCGAGGCGGTTGCGGAATTCGAGCGTGACGGAGGAGCGGTAGACGTGGAGAACTACTTCAACTAGATACAGAACGACTTCAACCAGATAAAGGAAGACACATGTCAACGACGACATCAGCGAAAGTCGGTATCGGCCAGCGTCTGCTGGACGGGATCGAACGGCTGGGGAACAAACTGCCCGAGCCGTTCACCCTCTTCCTCGGTCTGTTCCTCATCACGGGAGCGATCTCAACCGGCATGGCCATAGCCGACGTGTCGGTTGAGATTCCCGGCAGCGATGAGACCGTGGCGATCAAGGGACTGTTCACCGGGGAAGGCATGTCGTGGCTGACGACGACGATGGGCGACAACTACATCGGCTTCCCCCCGCTGGCGACCGTACTGCCGATCCTCCTGGCGGTGGGCGTGGCCGAGAAGTCGGGGATGCTCGCCGCGGCCGTGCGGATCGCCTTCGGCAAGAGCCCTCGCTGGCTGCTGCCCTACGCCGTCGGATTCGTCGGCGTCGTCGGGTCGATTATGGCCGATTCGGCCTTCATCATCATCCCGCCCCTGGCTGCGCTCGTGTTCAAGGCCGCCGGGCGGCACCCGATGGCCGGGCTCATCGGCGGATTCGCCGCCACCGGGGCCGGGTATTCGACCTCGATCGTGCCGACGAGCCTCGATGCACTGTTCGCCGGCATCACCACCTCGGTGATGGGGACGTTGCCCGACACGGACTATTCGGCCGTCAACCCGGTGTCGAACTACTTCTTCAATATCGTCGCTTCGATCGTGCTGGCGGTCATCGCCGGTTTCATCATCGACAAGCTCATCGAACCGAACATGGTTCGAAAGGGCGTTCCGCGCGAATACGCGGATGCCAAGGGTTCAGGCCTGGCCAAGGAATACCAGGCGAAGGACAACCCCTACGGTGAGAACTCCGTGTCCGCCGAAGAGGTCGAGGAATCTCAGAAGGAGGTCAAGGCCGAACTGGAGCCTGAGGAGAAGAAGGGGCTGCTGTGGGCAGTGGGCTCCGCGCTGCTGCTGACGGCGGTGGTGCTCTTCGCCGTGCTCATCCCTGATTCGCCGTGGCGCAACGAGGACGGCGGCTTTCTGCCGAAGTCGCCCCTGCTGTCATCGATCGTCTTCATCGTCTTCGCCTACTTCATGCTCATGGGCGTGGTCTACGGCTTCGTCGTGCGTACCGTGCGGTCGATGAACGACCTGGTGAGGATGATGAGCCAGTCGATCATCGACATGATGTCCTTTCTCATCCTCGCGTTCATCCTCGGCCAGTTCATCGCCCTGTTCAACTGGACAGGGATCGGATCCTGGATCGCGGTCGCCGGTGCCTCCGGTCTCGAAGCCATCGGACTCACCGGATTCGCCGCGGTCCTCGGCTTCATGCTGCTGGCCAGCGTGCTCAACCTCTTCATCGTCTCCGGTTCGTCGATGTGGACGCTCATGGCCGCGGTGTTCGTTCCGCTGTTCGCGCTGCTCGGCTATGAGCCGGCGTTCATCCAGGCCGGGTTCCGCGTCGGAGACTCTGCCACCCAGGTCATCACCCCGCTCAACCCGTACATGATCGTGCTGCTGGGACTCGTGCGCCGGTATGAACCCAATGCCGGGCTCGGGACGATCATCTCGCGGATGTTCCCGTTCGTCATCCCATTCTGGCTCGCCTGGGCGGCGCTGCTGGCGATCTGGTTCTTCTTCGACCTGCCGCTGGGTCCCGGTAACGGCATCTTCCTCAAGTAGGACGTCGGGGAAGGGCGGACCGTCGGAGCTCGGCGCGTGCCGATCTCCCACGTGCCCGGCCCAGGCCGAGGTGACTTCAGAGCATCTGCTTCACGCCTTCGCGCCAGTCGGTCGCGCCGAGATCCTCAGCGAATGCCCCTGACTCGATGACGCAGGTGGAGTACCAGATCGGGGCGAGCTGGTTGAGTTCGTACATTGAGCGTTCGACGATCCCGGCGACGCGAGTCGTCCAGCGGGGGAGGGAGAGTGGCGCTCTCGGCTTCGTGCCCAGATGCTCGTGAGTGAACTTCGCGATCTCGGCGAGAGTCGGATTCGACGAGGGGGCGATGAGGAGGCGATGCGTCCCCGCGGGGACGTCTTCGAGCAGCTGTCCCGCACGGATCATCGCGGCAGCGAGGTCTTCGATCACGGTGATGCCGTGGGCGACATCGGAGCGTGCGGGCACGATGGCCCGACGTCCTTTGGAGATCGGATCGGTGATGCACATCTTCACTACAGAGGACATCGGCTGCGCGCTGCGACCGAGCAGATCCCCGGCAACGACGCTCGCCGAGGTGGCCGGGTGTTCCAGCCTCGCCTCCATGAGCTGCTGCCTGATCCGTCCCTTCTCTTCAACAGGAGCAAATGGAGAGGACTCCGTCACCGGACTGGGGAGGCCGGCGAACGCGTAGACCGATTCGGGGAAGATGACCGGAATGCCCAGTTCCGCGGCGACATCCATGATCGTCTTCTCCAGCTGCGGTAGAACCTGTGCCCAGACTCGGCTGTCATAGGGGGCATGAACGCAGGCGAAGATGACATCGCAGCCTGCAGCGGCCTCGAGCAGCTGCGCAGGGTCGGATGCGTCTGCGCGAACACGGGCGATCGTGGCGTGGTCGGCTCGGTCGGCGTGGTCGGCTCGGTTGGCGGTATCGGCGTGCGCGGGCTCTGCCGATCCTGGGCCGGTTGCGGCGGTAACCGGGACGGCAGCTGGAGCCGAACGGGTTGCGACTGCAACGTGTACTCCCGCCGCCGTGAGTTGGGAGGCGATCTCGCTGCCGATCTGTCCATAGCCGATGACGAGTGCAGATTTCATGATGGTTGTCCTTCGCAGTTTCGTGATGTCGTGATGCCGTGCGGATCGGCGAGTCCTTCGGTGAACGAGAGCACTGCTCTCTGGAATCAGAATAGGCCGCCGCTCGCACAAGTGCAAGAGCAGTGCTCACTATTGTTATCTTTGCTCTCTCGTTCTAGGGTGAAGGCATGATGAACTCGACTCCGCGCCAGCGGGCCCGGCTGGAAACTGAAGCGCAGATCACCCGGATCGGGAACCGAATGCTTGATGACGACGGTCTCGATGGAGTTTCGCTTCGGGCCATCGCACGGGAACTCGGAATCGTCTCAAGCGCCATCTATCGGTACGTGAAGAACCGCGACGAACTGCTGACCATACTCATCCGCGACGCATTCACCTCGATCGCCGATGACGTGGACGAAGCTCTCGAACACGACACATCTGTTCTCACCGTCGGTGTGACGATGCTGGCTTGGTCGCGCAGGCATCCCAACCGGTGGGCGCTCATCTATGGCACGCCCGTCCCTGACTACCAGGCGCCGCGGGACGAGACAGTGGTGCCGGGGACCAGGATCATGGTGACGCTGACGACCCTGCTCTCACAGGCCTCTGTGCATGGGAACCCCAACTCTCAGGTACCGCCGGCTCATGCATTGGACGTGCTGCGTGAAGGACTGCGAGAACTGGGACTGGAGCCAGACGATCAGGTGATTATGCGCACTGTGACCGTGTGGGCTGCGATCATCGGCCTCATCAACGCACTGCGATTCGGACAGTTCGGCCCCGGGATCGAACCAGTCGAAGATGAACTGATGCAGGGGCTCGTGTCGACGCTCGGATATTGAGTGGGAGAGTGAGCCAGTGACGACGAGCCACTTACCCGTCGAGCAGCCCGCGGATGTCCTCACCCGTGATCGCTGACGAGAAGCCCTCACCCTCATTGACCAGGGAGTCGAAGAGCTGTGCCTTCCTCTCCTGCAGCGCCAGCACCTTCTCCTCGATCGTCTTCTCCGAGACCATCCGATAGACCATGACGTTCTTCGTCTGCCCGATTCGGTGTGCGCGGTCGACTGCCTGAGCCTCAACCGCCGGGTTCCACCAGGGATCGAGGAGGAAGACATAGTCGGCCTCCGTCAGTGTCAGGCCGAACCCACCTGCCTTGAGGCTGATGAGGAAGATGGGTGCGTCCCCGGCCCTGAAGTCCTCGATGACTGCGCCGCGATTCCGCGTGGAGCCGTCGAGGTAGGCGTAATTGATATTGCGGTGCTCGAGCTGCTCACCGACCCGGGTGAGGAACGAGGTGAACTGGCTGAAGATGATGGTCCGGTGGCCCTCGGCAACGATGTCGTCAAGGTGGGAGAAGAGTGCGCTGAGTTTGCTCGATCCGATGCCTTCATATTTCGCATCGATGAGATATGGGTCGATGGCCAACATCCGCAGGAGTGTCAGCGAGCGGAAGATCGCGAAGCGGTTGCGATCCATGTCGTTGATGAGACCGAGGAGCTTCTTCCTCTCCTTCTGCAGAACCGTGTTGTACAGCTCCCTGTGCTTGGTGCTGAGTTCGACGCTGAGAAGCTGTTCCTGCTTCGGCGGCAGGTCGGCAGCGACAAGTTCTTTGTTCCGCCGCTTCATAAACGGTCGAATCCGCCGGCGCAGCAGGGCCATTCCCTCCGGGGCCTCGCCGGATTCGATGGGGGAGACGATCTCGCGCCGGAACTTCTCGAAGCCCGGGAGCAGTCCCGGTGAGGTGATCGAATACAGCGACCACAGGTCGGTCAGCGAGTTCTCCATCGGTGTGCCGGTGATGGCCAGGCGGAACCGGGCCTGAATCGCCTTCGCCGCAGTGTGGACCTTGGCGGTCCTGTTCTTGACGAACTGTGCCTCATCGAGGACGAACGTATCCCACACGATCGACATGAAAGCCAGTGCGTCGAGGCGCAGAATGGCGTATGAGGTGATGACGAGGTCCGCCTCCTCGATCTCCTCGGCCAGGGTGGTCTTCCGCTTTTTCTCTGTGGCCGAGATTGTGGCGACTCGCAGACCAGGTGCGAACTTCTCCGCCTCGGCTCGCCAGGTCGACATCACCGAGGTGGGTGCGACGACGAGGATGGGAGCGGCGTTCTTGTTCGTGTTCTTGACGTGAGTGAACAGGCTCAGTGCCTGCAGCGTCTTGCCCAGGCCCATGTCGTCGGCCAGGATGCCGCCGAGTCCGCTCGACCACAGTGCTGCCAGCCAACTGAACCCCTCCTGCTGATAGGGCCGCAGTGTGGCTTCGATCCCTTCGGGCACGTCGAGAGTTGGAATCTCGCCGAGGTGGCTGAGCGCTTCGACCGAGCGCCGCCATGAGGCCGCAGCAGCGGATTCGTCGACGAGCTCGTCGAATTCGGCCCACAGATCCATGTGATATCGGGAGAGGCGGGGTGATTCCGGCTTCCAGTCCGCGATGACATCGGAGTCGGCGAGCATTTGTCGAAACTTGTCGAAGAAGGGTGCCTCAAGTGAGAAGTAGGCGCCGTCGGGCAGAACGATCATCGCAGCCCCTTGCGCCAAGGCGACGAAGAGGTCGGCGAAGCGCACCTGCTGTCCGGCGATCGTGATGTTGAAGCGGATGTCGAACCAGTCGCTGTCCTCGGCTTCGTCGGTCGACATCGCGACCAGGGGCGCTTCAGTGACTTCTCGATAGTCCGGACGATTACCGACCTCATGCACCTCGAGATGGTCGATGTCACTCAGAGCCGGCAGCAGTTTGTCGACGAAGACTGCTGTCTGCAGGTCGTCGAGGCCCACGGTGTCCGCCCGGCGAACCTCGCTCGGCAGTGTCAGCGGCATCGCGGTTGCGGCAACGGTGGTGCTCAGTTTCTCCAGTACCTCGTCTTCGTGCTCGATGCTCCGGTTGCGATCGGCCAGCGGCCCGCGGCGGACCGGGAGCGTCTGCACCGGGTGGTGGTAATGCCACTCCCAGGTCAGGTGCGCGCCATGGTCACCGTACGTGACGGTGAGTGCGAGATCGGGAGGTACGAGCACAGGCAGGGTCACCGAATCGTCGGAGGAGACGACGGTGGTGGCGTAGGCGAGCTTGGGATAGAAGTCAGTGAAGAAGTCACGGATCTGGCCATCGGCGATGGTGATCGGTTCCCACCGACGCAGCATCTGAACCACATCACGATTCGTCCTCTCCTCGGTCGGAGCCAGAAGGAGGGACGTACCGCCGGAGGTCGAGATTCCGTAGAAGCCATGATCATCGATCGAGCCGCAGAGGCCCTGGTCGAACGACTCACCGTCAATCGTGACCAGGGAGCGGGCCTCGAGCCCGTCCGAGACCGCAACCACATCACATTGAGTCGACCCTTCCTCGCCTCGGCGAATTGAGAGTCCGCGGCTGGTGCCGACGAGTTCGATGCCCAGCGACCTCGCCTGATCGAAGAGATGCCAGAGCAAGGGCGAAGTGAACCAGTCAAGGACGACCGAGTCGTCATTCGTAATCAGGTGATTCGAGCTGATGGCGGACAGGCCGTAGAGCTGCGCGAACCAGGCCGCCTGCCCCTGTGCATATGCGCGAGTGTTTGAGTTGTTGGCGATGTTGGACCACGACACGTTCCCCTTGATCCAATTGCGGCGCGCACCTTCCATCAGTGGTCTCAGGGTGACGACGAGGTCGGTGCGACCGGTGAGTTCGGGTCGTCTGATGGGGTGGGTTTCGAAGTTCCCGAAGCCCGTGCGTCTCAACTCGGAGATCTCGAAGCCGAGGGCAAGGTGCGTCGGTGCGCTGCCGACCAGAGTGCCACCGGGACCGGAGGCCCATACCGAATCGTCGACTCGGTCGGAGGAGAACCCTGACAGAAGCGACTTCCAGTCGGATTCTCTTCGACTGTGCGATGACGGGTCGCTGCCATCAGGAGCCCGGCCTCGGGGGCTCGAGCGCGCAGTGCGCACGTGGGCGCTGCACCAATCGGCGTCGTCGGGGGAGCGGCGCTGGTCAGGATCGTGCAGCGCCGTTGAACCGAACGGTGCCACCTGCCGGATCGACGCCGCCATCAGCGCAGCCACCACGTGTTTGCAGTCTCCGCCCACAGGGCAGGTGCACATCGAGGAGACTACGGTGAACGATTTGGCAGTGGGATTGTGCCGTTCCAGCCGAACAGTGCTTGTGTAATCGTGTGCCGCGGTGCCTGCGACATCCGCCCGGAGAGTCATGACGTCTGGATCCCAGCTGGCCTGCCCGACCATTCCCTTGTTGGCATAACTGCGCCCGCGCTCGTAGAACGTGGTGCCGAAGTAGTCCTGTAGCTCCTTGGCACTCACGTACGGCAGTTCAACGGGAGGCATGCAACGATGGTCTCACTCGGCACTGACATGACAGAAGCGGCCCCCGACCAATGGTCGAGAGCCGCAGCGGATGTGGAGAGTCACCACGAATGGTGCACGACGAGACTGCCGGCACTCATCAAGGCTTGTGTCAGCGAACGGGGCCCGTGAACTTCTCGCCGGGACCCTGTCCGGGCTCGTCCTGAATGGCCGAGGCTTCGCGGAAGGCCAACTGGAGGCTGCGCAGGCCATCGCGCAGGGGGCGAGCATGGTGGTCGCCGATGACGGTGGCGGCTCCGGTGACCAGGCCGGCCAGGGCGGTGATGAGTTTACGCGCCTCGTCGAGGTCCTGCAGCTCTGCTGCCGGAGCTTCGGGGGAGTCTTCGGCCAGTCCGCATTTGACGGCGGCAGCGGACATCAGGTGCACAGCTGCTGATGTGATGACCTCGACGGCTGGAACTTCGGCGATATCACGAGTGACATCGGCAACCGCCTCGGCGGGTACAGAATTTTCAGAACTCATGGGACTAGCTTGACATATGATTGACCCGACGATTGCACGATCGACCTCGATGTGCGAAGAGTCATGAAGCGTAGTACACTGAATCGTGGTGCGAAGCGGGGTCTGACTCCCACCTTGATCGTGTAGAGCGATCGGGTCCAATGATCTGATGATCGACAGCCTGGGTGCAAGCCTGAGGCAGAAGATTTCAGATCGAGGTGTATTCACTTGATGTGCTGCGGTTTCAATTCCGTTGCTCTGATGTGTGTGCAGGCTCCCTTGGCATGTGGTCAATGGGAGCCTTTTCTATTGCCACGACATCATTTGAGCTAAAAAGGAGTGAACACATCAGCGAGACGCGCATCAATGACCGGATTCGGGTTCCCGAGGTCCGGTTGGTCGGACCCAACGGTGAACAGGTCGGTATCGTTGCCATTCGCAAGGCACTCGACCTCGCTCGCGAGGCAGATCTCGACTTGGTCGAGGTTGCGCCGCAGGCGAAGCCTCCCGTAGCCAAACTCATGGACTACGGGAAATTCAAATACGAATCTGCTCAGAAGGCCAGAGAAGCCCGCAAGAACCAGGCGAACACTGCGCTGAAAGAGATCCGCTTCCGTCTCAAGATCGATGAACACGACTACGAGACGAAGAAGGGGCATGTGACCCGCTTCCTGGCCGGTGGCGACAAGGTCAAAGTCATGATCATGTTCCGCGGACGTGAACAGTCTCGCCCCGAAATGGGCATCAAGCTGCTCAACCGCCTGGCCGAAGATGTGTCGGACCTAGGCACCGTCGAATCCTCACCACGGGTCGACGGACGCAACATGGTGATGGTCATTGGCCCACATAAGTCAAAATCCGACGCCAAGGCCGAGGCCCGCAAGGCATCTTCAGATGCCAAGGGCAACGTCGCCGAGGTGAAATCCCGACGCGATCGCGTCGCTGCAGAGAAGCACGCAGCGCCCGACGCGTGAGAAGTAAGTACCGATTCGCTGGAGCCTGAACGGTTTCAGCGTGTGAAGTAGTTGTCGGTGGTCGCCACCGACAACGAAATGCAAAGGAGAACGGCTCGATGCCGAAGCAGAAGACGAACAGCAGCGCCAAGAAGCGCATGCGTGTGACGGGTACTGGCAAGATCATGCGTGAAGGCGTGAACAACCAGCACAAGTTCGAGGGTAAGTCCTCGGCCCGTAAGCGTCGCGTTGCCGAGGACCAGGTCCTCACCGGCGGAGATCGCGCCAAAGCCCGCAAGCTTCTGGGCAAGCTCAAGGGCAGGTGAGACCCTCTCGGGTCTCCATCCCGGGCAGCCACTGATGTGGTTCCCATAGCTTGAACCAGACTCCGGCTCCGCCGGTTGAACCAATTTTGAAGGAGTAACACGTGGCACGTGTTAAGAGAGCGGTCAACGCTCACAAGAAGCGCCGGGTCATCCTTGACCGGGCAAAGGGCTACCGTGGACAGCGCTCGCGCCTGTACCGCAAGGCCAAAGAACAGGTCATCCACTCGCTGGTCTACAGCTACCGTGACCGTCGCGCCCGCAAGGGTGACTTCCGTCGCCTGTGGATCCAGCGCATCAACGCCGGCGCTCGCGCCAACGGTATGACGTACAACCGCTTCATCCAGGGCCTCAAGGCTGCTGGTGTCGAGGTTGACCGCCGTATGCTCGCCGAGCTCGCCGTCAACGATTCAGCCACCTTCGCGGCCCTGATCAAGGTTGCCAAGGAAGCTCTTCCGGCTGACGTCAACGCAGCGAAGACCGCCGCAGCCTGAGCTGCCGGTCCTCACACTCTCAACGGTCCCGAACTTACTTGGTTCGGGACCGTTGATTTGTTCTCAGAACCAATCCCTCCAGCAATCAGTAGTTCCTTCAGCAAGAATGCGGGTCAGCCAATTTGAAACTTCCAGACGCCATCTCCTCACCGAACTCGAAGCGGGTCAAGAACGCGGTCAAGCTGCTCAAGCGGCATTCCCGCAAGACGATGGGCCAGTTCCTCGTTGAAGGACCCCAGGCTGTGCGGGAGGCTCTGGAACGACACGCAGAGCTGGATTTTCCCGGTCAGGCACCGGGCGTCCCGGATTGGGTGGGCTCGAGTGTTGACCCGCAGGGTGCTGTCATCGAACTCTTCATCACAGAAGAGGCCGCCGAGGCGCATCCCGAGTTCGTCGAGACCGTCAAAGAATGTGACATCCGCTGGAACATCATCACCGATGAGGTGCTGACCGAGCTGTCCGCGACGGTCAATTCGCAGGGCGTTGTCGCCGTGTGTGAACGTATCGACGTCGACCTGGACTCCGTCATCGACACGGAGGCACAGCTCATCGTCGTGCTCTCCCAGGTCCGCGATCCCGGCAATGCTGGCACCATCATCCGCCTCGCCGACGCGGCAGGAGCCGACGCGGTCGTGCTCACCTCGTCGAGCGTTGACATCTACAACGACAAGACCGTTCGCTCCACCGCCGGATCACTGTTCCATGTCCCAGTCGTCACAGGCGTCGGACTCTCCGAGGTGACCGAACTCGCCCGTGCCCGAGGGCTGCAGGTGCTCGCCGCCGATGCCAATGACCAGTCGCATGACGTCCACCATCCCTGGGACTCCGGACTCGACCTGACCGCCCGCACCACATGGGTCTTCGGCAACGAGGCGTGGGGAATGAGGACGGAAGACCTCGAGCTCTGCGACTCCTCAGCGGCCGTGCCGATCTATGGGAAGGCCGAAAGCCTTAACCTCGCAACTGCCGCCAGCGTGTGCATCTATGAGAGTGCGCGCAACCAGCGGATGTGATTCGCACGCGACTCGTTCAACGAGTTCTGTAGCCGAACGTGACGCGACTGCGACTGCGACTGCGACTGCGACTGCGACTCCGAGTGCGACCGGCCTGCGCCGAGCACGTATTCCCGATCAGAGCGTCGTCTGCTAGCGTTGAAAGCAAGGTACCTGTTCATTCATGGGTAAGGCGCAGGACGGAGCGATGCAGTGCCTGACACGAAATTTCAGCCGCAGACGCTGTCGAAAGTGCATGCGAAGTGCGTCGATAGTGTGCTGAGCTCTGTCCTGATGTGCATTGCGGTCGCCGCGGTGTTCTGGGCCATCGACTTCGGGGCCGGATCTTCGCCCTCGGTCTCGCGCCTGCTCGTGACTGTCACGATGCCCGCTTTGATTTTCAGGGATCTTCTTGATTACTTCCGTGCAAAGAGACGATTCGACTTCGTACAGCCGTCGCCTGCCGGGGCATCGTCGGCTTAGCCTGCCTTGGTGGTGGAGTTCGCTGCAGCGGTTGCGTCGCCTACCGGCTTGTGGTCGATCCACCTATTGAAAACGGGGAGAAGTACAGTTTATGGATACCCAGCCACGCGAAGGCTTCTTCTCGAAGACAGAGTGGAAGTTCATCGGCTTCCTGGCTCTTACGTTCGTTCTCACTCCGGTGTTCTACGGTCTGCCGTTGTTGAGTCCACTGTTCGCTTTGTCGACCAGATTCAGGCGCGAACGGCGAAAAATGATGTGGCTCTGGATCGTTGCATCGATACTGGTGCTGATGTCAATCGCCCCGTTCATTCTTAAAGCGGCTGGGCTGAGTAACTTCGTCGTCGAATAGTCGATGCAGTGATGACAATATGGACGTGTCCCACCCACCCGATACGGTGAACCTATGACGACTGAAGCTCCCCGCGCACCGAAGATCAAACTAGGACAACTGGCTCCGGGCTACCTCGGCGATATCGGTCCCGAAGAGTTCCTTGAGGGCATGGAATTCAATGAACTCGACCTTGCCGAGGTGGATTCCACCCAGGCCACATACCTGGACTGTTCCCTGTCCCGAGTGAATTTCGGTGCCGCCGAGTCGCCTGTGGATCTGACCGGAGCCCGTTTCTCCGGCAGCAAGATCGAGGACTGTCGAGCCGATACTTTGACGATGCCGCGGGGGAGTCTCATCCACACCGAGATCTCGGGGACACGTATTGGTGCGGGAGTTGTTCACGACAACGTCTGGGAGAAGGTCGTCGTGAGCAACTGTCGGATCTCCTATCTCAACCTGCGTGCGGCGAAACTCACCGACGTCGAATTCCGGGATTGTGTCATTGACGAGATCGACCTCGACCGGGCCAAGGCCAACCGCGTATCGTTCCCCGGCTCGACCGTCGGGGTTCTGCAGTGCGAAGGTGCGACCCTGGGCAATGTGGACCTGCGAGGTCTGCAGCCGCACAAGATCTCCGGTGTCCACTCGCTGCGGGGGACCACCATCGATGAGATGCAGCTGATGCTCTTCGCCGAACTCTTCGCCAGCGAACTCGGCATCACGGTCGAGTGAGGAGCACCGATGTTCTACCCACCTATGGCGGGCTATTTGATCGTGGCAGCAGTCAGCATCTTTCTCATCGTCGCTCAACGCAGACAGTTCATCGGCAGGAATTCTGTGATCGGCATTCGGACGCGGCACACGCTCGCTTCCGGTGCCGCATGGGAAGCCGGGCATCGAGCGGGCGTGCCCTACCTCTACGCCATGGCCGTCATCAGCATCGGCCACGCCATGGCACTGCTGTGCGTCGAACTCTCGGGTGCTAGGACTCCAGGCCACGTACTGTCCCTGCTCGGCTGGGTGCTCATCCTTGTCTGTGCCGCCCTCGCGGTCAAAGCTGCGAATCAGGCAGCGAGATCAACTGGTCCCTGACGCCCGGCAGACCGTGCGCCTGCGCGATCACGTGCGGACTCGTCTCAGACGCGCATGGTTCTACTGATTATCCAGTTCGGCAGCCGCGTGCTCACCCAGCTCGTCGATCAGGACGCGTTTGTTCTCCGAATAGTCCACCGGCGCGACAACTACGTGGACACCGCCGGCGCTGAGCGCGGACTCAAGCACATCGTGCATCTCGTTGACATCGTTGAGGCGGTGCCCGGTGGCCCCGTAGGATTCGGCGTACTTGACGAAGTCCGGGTTTCCGAATGTCAGACCGTAGTCTTCCATTCCGTCGACGGCCTGCTTCCAGCGGATCATGCCGTAGGCATAGTCTTCGAGGATGAGCACGACGAGGTCGAGACCCAGGCGCACCGCGGTCTCCATCTCCTGGCTGTTCATCATGAATCCGCCATCGCCGACCACGGCCATGACCCGACGCTCTGGGTGGGTCAGTTTGGCTCCGATTGCCGAGGGGAGTCCGGCGCCCATGGTCGCCAGCGCGTTGTCGAGCAGCAATGTGTTCGCTCGGGTGGTGCGGTAGTTGCGGGCGAACCAGATTTTGTACATGCCGTTGTCGAGGGTGACGATGCCGTCGACGGGCATGACGTTCCTGACCTCGGCGACGATGCGTTGAGGGATGAACCGGTCGATCGTCGAGCCTTCCTTGAGGTTCTCGAGAATGGGCTCGCGCAACGGCAGCAGTGCGCCCGCATTCGGGACATGACCGACCAGCTCCACCGCGAGGCGTTTAAGCGAGGGTCCGAGGTCGCCGACGACCTCGACCTGGGGGAAATAGACCTGTTCGACGACGGCCGGTCGGTAACCGACATGCACGACGGTCGGGCCGTCCTCGTTCATGGTGAAGGGAGGCTTCTCGGTGGTGTCGTGGCCGATGGTGACGATGACGTCGGCCTTGTCGACTGCGTCGTGGACATAGTCGCCACTGGTCAGGGCAGCGGTACCCATATACAGGTCAGAGGAACCCGAGACTGAGCCCTTGCCCATCTGCGTGGTGAAGTAGGGGATGCGCACCCGGTGAACGAACTGCGAGAGCAGGTCGGTGCAGTCCGCCCGTGAGGCATCCTCGCCGAGCATGAGCAGCGGCCGCTTAGCATCCCGGATCACCTTCGCTGCGGCTTCGATGGAATCCTCGTTGGCCACGGCTCGACCGTTGGTGTGGGGCGCCACCAGGTCGAAGGAGTCGACGGGCATAGCTGCGATGTCCTCGGGCAGTTCCAAGTGGACTGGACCTGGTCGCTCAGCCTTGGCGGTTCGGAAGGCCTCACTGATCATGGTGGGGATCCGCCTCGTCGAGGTGATCTGCTGACTCGACTTCGTCAGCGGAGCCATCGTGGAAACCAGGTTGACGATCTGGAACCGGGCCTGCTCCGCGGTGCGGATGCCCTTTTGCCCGGTGATCATGATCATGGGCATCCCGCCGAGGTGGGCGTAGGCGGCACCGGTGGTGAGGTTGAGAGCGCCCGGGCCCAAGGTCGTCAGGCACACTCCGGGTCTGCCGGTCAGACGCCCATAGGTCGCTGCCATGAACGCGGCAGCCTGTTCGTGGCGGGTGAGGACGAATTCGATGGAGGACTGGCGCAGAGAATCGATGAAGTCGATATTCTCCTCACCGGGGATGCCGAAGATGCGTTCGACTCCCTCGTTCTCCAGGGCCTTCACCATGACATCGGAAGCTCGCTGAGTCGTCATTCTTCGACACTACATCTTCTGGCAACAGGTCTCGATGAGCCAGGTCACAGAGATCCGCAACGGCAGCGACTGGGGCATTACCCCCGCGGTGTCTGGGACATTATCGACCACGCGTGACCAGGCGTGGCGGCACAGACGATAGACTTGTCCGCGGTAGACGAACAGGACCTACGCAGGCACGTAAAGGACATTGATGACTGACCAGCTCGACCCATTGGACGAGTCGGCCGTGAATGCGGCCGTTGACGCGGCACTGAGGGCATTCGCGGACGCACGCACCCTAGACGATCTCAAGGCCGCGAAGATCGAGTTCACGGGCGACAAGGCCCCGCTGGCGCTGGCCAACCGAGCCATCGGCGGACTCGACAAGGCCGATAAGGCCGTCGCCGGCAAGATCGTCGGCAAGTCCAGAGGTCAGGTCAAGAAGGCCCTCGACGCTCGTCAGGCCGAGCTCGAAGCCGAGCGCGACGCAGCCGTTCTCATCGAAGAGTCCATCGACGTCACTCTGCCCACTGACCGCAACCGCCTCGGCGCCCGTCATCCTCTCAGCCTCATCCAGGAACAGGCCGCGGACTACTTCATCGGCCTCGGCTGGGAAGTCGCCGAAGGCCCCGAAATCGAATCCGAATGGCTGAACTTCGATGCCCTCAACTTCGGGCCCGACCATCCTGCCCGCCAGATGCAGGACACCTTCTTCGTAGACCCCGCCGACGCCGGACTCGTCCTGCGCACCCACACTTCACCGGTCCAGTCGCGCTCACTGCTGCAGCGTGGTGTCCCGCTCTACGTCGTGTGCCCGGGCAAGACCTTCCGCACCGATGAACTCGATGCCACCCATACGCCTGTGTTCCACCAGATCGAAGGCATCGCCATCGACAAGGGCCTCACCATGGCCAACCTGCAGGGCACCCTCGACGGCTTCGCCCGTGAGATGTTTGGCCCTGAGTCGAAGACCCGCCTGCGCCCCAGCTTCTTCCCATTCACCGAACCGAGCGCGGAGATGGACTTCTGGTTCCCGAAGAAGGTCGGCGGCCCCGGCTGGATCGAATGGGGCGGCTGCGGCATGGTCCACCCTAATGTGCTCAAGGCTGCGGGCATCGATCCCGATGTCTACCAGGGCTTCGCCTTCGGCATGGGCATCGAGCGCACCCTGATGCTGCGCGAAGGAATCAACGATATGCATGACATGGTCGAGGGCGATGTGCGCTTCTCGGCTCGTTTCGGAATGAAGGCTTGATATGCGCGTCCCACTGAACTGGCTGGCCGACTACGTCGATCTCCCGGCCGATACGGATCCCCATGCCCTGGCCGCGGAGTTCGCCTCGATCGGACTCGAGGAAGAGGACTTCTTCGGCCCCGAGATCACCGGCCCCCTCGTCGTCGGTCGCGTCCTTGAACTGATCAAGGAAGAGCACTCGAACGGCAAGACCGTCAACTGGTGCCGGGTCGACGTCGGGCCTGAGCACAATGAAGATGCCGATGACCCGAAGGACCCGCAGCCTGGCGAGGAACGACCGAGCCGCGGCATCATCTGCGGTGCACATAACTTCGTCGTCGGTGACCTCATCGTCGCCTGCCTGCCTGGAGCCGTCCTGCCCGGTGATTTCCAGATCGCTGCCCGCAAGACCTACGGACACAAATCCGACGGCATGATCTGCTCGGCCAAGGAGCTCGGGCTCGGCGCGGACCACTCCGGCATCATCGTTTTGTCCGACCTTGGGCTGACGGGTGAGCCCGGCGATGGCGCGATCAAGCTGCTCGGCCTCGACCAGGTCACCCTTGACGTCAACGTCACCCCCGACCGCGGCTACCAGCTGTCGATGCGCGGCATCGCCCGCGAATACGCGCAGATGAAGGGTCAGACTTTCACCGATATCGGATCCGCCGAGGTGACTCCCACCAACGCGGCCACCGACGATGGCTTCCCGGTGTCGGTTGAGGATGCGAACCCCATCAACGAGGTGGCCGGCTGTGACCAGTTCACCGCCCTTCAGGTCACCGGTCTTGATCCTCAGGCGAAGACTCCGTTCTGGATGCAGCGTCGCCTGGAGCAGGCGGGCATGCGCCCGATCAGCCTGACCGTGGATGTCACGAACTACGTCATGCTCGAACTCGGCCAGCCGCTGCACGCCTACGACACCTCGCTGCTCGGCGACGAAATCGTCGTCCGCCGCGCCACCGCGGGGGAGAAGTTCACGACTCTCGACGATGTCGAGCGGAAACTCAGCTCCGAAGACCTGCTCATCACCGACCGCGGTGCTGGTGCTTCTGGCAAGGGTGGAAAGATCATCGGCCTGGCCGGAGTCATGGGCGGGGCCGATGTCGAAGTTCATGCTGGGACCACCGATGTCGTCATCGAGGCCGCTCACTTCGACCCGATCTCGATTGCCCGCACTTCCCGTCGCCACAAACTGTCCTCGGAGGCCTCGCGTCGCTTCGAACGCGGCGTCGACCCGAGGCTCGGGCCTGTGGCCGCACGTCGGTGCGCGGACCTGCTCGTCGAACTCGGCGGCGGAACGCTCAGCCCTGCGACCACGCAGGTCGGGCAGGCTCCCGAGGCGACGGTGCTCGACTTCAAGGTCGCTCGTGTCGCGTCGCTGGTCGGTGTCGATTACACCGTCGCCGAGGTGACCTCACTTCTTGAGGGCATCGGCGCAACAGTGTCGACTAAGGATGAGGAGACCGTGTCGGTGACCGTGCCCAGCTGGCGCACGGACATCACCGACGACGTCGACCTCATCGAGGAAGTCGCCCGCACCGGCGGCTATGACCGGATTCCGTCCGTTCAGCCCGCCGCTCGGGCCGGCAACGGACTGACCACCGCGCAGAAAGCGCGGCGTCGGATCTCGAATCTGCTGGCTGCCGACGGGTTCACCGAGGTGCTGTCGTACCCGTTCACGAACGACAAGCGGGACGATCAGCTGCGGCTCGAGGCCGATGATGTGCGCCGCAAGCACGTGCGCCTGGCCAACCCGATGTCCGAAGACCTGCCGCTCATGCGCACCACCCTGCTCTCGACTCTCGTCGACCTCGTGGTTCGCAACCAGGGCCGCGGGGCGAAGGACGTCGCACTCTTCGAGGCGGGACTGGTGTCCACCTCAGCGGGAATGCCGGAGGGTCCCGGGCCGCGTCACCTGCCCGGATACCACCCGAGCGATGACGAGCTCGAGGCGATCTACGCCTCGGTGCCGCATCAGCCTTATCACTATGCCGGCATCATCTCCGGCAATGCGGAGATGCCCGGCGTCTGGGGCAAGGGCCGTAAGGCCGAGGCGACGGATGTCATCGACACCGTCCGCCGGATCGCATCAGTCAACGGCCTTGAAGTCACCGTCGAGGCCGATCAGATTGCCCCGTGGCATCCGGGAAGGGCTGCGAAGTTCGTCCTCGCCGATGGGCAGACTCTTGGCCATGCCGGTGAGCTGCACCCGAAGGTGTGCGAGAACCTCGGCCTGCCGGCACGGACGGTCGGATTCGAGATCGATCTTGACGCATTGCTGGCTCAGGAGGATCTGCGTGCCTGGGACGGTGCGCTGTCGACCTATCCGGTGTCGCGTCAGGACGTTGCGCTCATCGTCGATGCCGAGCTGCCGACGCAGACTCTGGCCGCGACGCTGCGCGAAGGTGCAGGGGAGGAGCTCGAACTGCTCGAGACCTTCGACCTCTACACCGGCGCCCAGCTGCCCGCAGGCAAGAAGTCGCTGGCGTTCCGCCTGACGTTCCGCGCCCCGGATCGTACGCTCAAGGCCGATGAGGCCTCGGCGATGCGCGAGGCGGCGACGAAGCTGGCCGCCGAACGTCACGGCGCTGAAGTCCGCAGCTGAGAACAGTGCGTTGCAGAGCCCGGTCGACCGATACAGTGGTTCGACCGGGCTTTGCCGTGTCCGCTCGAAGCATCACGGTAGAGCGCACAAGAACATCCGAACACGTTGGTGTGAGGATCTGTGCTGCGCACCACGACACCTGACCACTCGTACCCGATCACCGCTGAGGAGTCCCAACCATGTCCGAGAAACTGCCCTACGGAACAAACATGCCGACCACCGACGGAACCCCTGAGGCGACTGCGGTCCCGTCCGAGACGATTGCGCTCATAACCGGCGGTGCGCGCGGAATCGGACGCCATCTGTCGGAGGCATTCGCTGGTGCCGGATATCACGTGATCGTGACGGCTACCTCGGCGAGCAATGCGGAGGCTGCGGCCGACGAGATCGCTGAAGCGACCGGGGGAGGGGTGACCGGTGTTGGGCTGCGCACCGATGACATTGCTGCGGTGAAGGCGCTGCGTGAGTCGGTGGTCGCGCTCGAGGCCGAGACGGGCAAGCGCCTGCAGGTGCTCATCAACAATGCGGGGCGCATCGAGTCGTCCGAGGGTCCGCTGTGGGACGCCGACCCGGAGAGCCTCAAAGCCGTTGTCGACGCGAACGTCACCGGGGTTGCGCTGATGATCAACGTCTTCGCACCGGTGCTCATGGCCGGCGCCGAGGCGACCGGTCGACCGAGCCGCATTATCGACCTCAACTCGGGGTCGGGAGCGAAGGGAACACCGGCGTATGCCGTGTATTCGGCGTCGAAGGCGTCACTGTTCCGTCTGGCCGATTCCGTTGTCCACTTCGGGCACGATAAGGGACTGCGCATCTTCGAGATGGCACCCGGTGTCGTCGAGACCGCGATGACGAAGTCGATGCCCGTGCATGATTTCCGACAGGGCGATGATTGGACCTCGCCCGCGCAGGTCACGGACCTCGCGTTGGCGTTGGCGTCGGGGACTTTGGACGCGTTCACTGGACGGTACGTCCGTGCGGGTGCGGACTCCGAAGAGTCACTGCTCGCCGAGGCGGCCAGCGGGTTGTCGGATTCGACCCGCCGGATCGTGCTCGGCTGAGATGGTTCCAGACGGAGCGTCGGCGACAACGAAGCCGCTTCGAACTCTGCTCATCGACAACGCCGATTCGTTCACGCTCAACCTCTTCCACCTCCTCGCCGAGGTGAATGGGTGCGCGCCGACTCTTGTGCCCAACGATTGGGCCGAGTTCGAGCTGAGCGTGCTGGACGAGTTCGACAATGTCGTCATCCCACCAGGACCGGGCACTCCGGAGCGGCCGGCCGACTTCGGCATCTGCGCCGAGGTGATCGAGCATTCCCCGATTCCGGTGCTCGGCGTGTGCCTCGGCCATCAAGGCATCGCGCATGTGCACGGGGGTGTTGTGGCGCATGCGCCAGAACCTCGGCACGGTCGGGTGTCTCCGATCAGGCATTCCGGTACCGGGCTCTTTGCGGGTCTGCCGTCGCCGTTCTCGGCGGTGCGGTATCACTCGCTCGCGGTCACGGAACTGTCCGAGTCTCTCTATGCGACGGCGTGGTCCGAAGACGGCGTCATCATGGCGTTGCAACATCGGACGAGGCCTCAGTGGGGAGTCCAATTCCACCCAGAATCGATTGCCTCCGAGGAAGCACGGACGCTGCTGCAGAACTTCGCCGAGCTGACTGAGGCGTGCAACCGGCAGGAACAGTACAAGAATGACCTACCGGCCAGCGAAGGTTGGGTTGAGAAGGACGTCGACTCCGATGACGACGTCCCCGCGGGGACGTGCGCATCTCTTGTTTCCACCCAAGCGAGTACCGGCCCTCTCGACGCTCGGCGCCACTACACTCTTGACACTGATGTACTCCCGCAGACGATCTCCGACGAACGTCTCTTTGCAGATCTCTTCGGTGATGAGCCCGAAGCCGTCTGGCTCGACGGAAACCTACCTGGAAACTACTTGTCCCGGTTCTCAATCATGGGTGCGCCGTCCGGTCCGCTTAGCAAAATAGCGACCGCCTCGGTGCCGGAAGGGACTGTCGAAGTTCGCTCAACCGGTGGCGAATCAGAGAACTTCATTCAGTCGTCCGGATTCTTCGACTGGCTCGATGCCGAGCTCGCTGGCACGACTGTCTCAGTGTCAGGTACAGGGGTTGAACCGCCCAGGGCCGGATCCGAAATCCCCGGCATGCGCGCGGGCATCCAAGGCCTTCCGTTCGAGTTTCGACTCGGGTGGGTCGGGTACCTCGGCTATGAGCTCAAAGCCGAGGTGGGCTCGCCGAACCAGCATCAGTCGGACCTGCCCGACGCCGTGATGATGTTCCTCGATCGTGCTCTCGTCATCGATCACGACGCCGACCGCATCCACCTGCTCGCACTGCGCGAACCTGAAGATCCTTCGGGCACTGCCGTGTCTCAAGAATGGTTCGATGACATCCGTGCACAGATCGAAGCAATCCCGGCTGACGACGTCGGTGAACTCGTTCAGCCGGGCGCCGCCTCGGCGCGGATTGAGGACACACCTTCCTCCGGCCTCTCACGCTCACACTTGTCGGCCCGGCATGGCCGACATGAGTACCTGACCCTCATTGATCGAGTACAGCGAGAGATCACCGACGGCGAAACGTACGAGGTGTGCCTGACGAACATGCTTGAGGCTACGGTCGACTCAGACGAGGACGCACTGGCGATGTACCTGCGTCTGCGCGACGACAATCCGACGCCGTTCGGGGCGTTCATCCGGACCCGGGATGCAACGATTCTCAGCACGTCCCCGGAACGATTTCTGCGCATTGATGCCGATGGTCGAGTGGAGTCGAAGCCAATCAAGGGCACGCGTCCCCGCGGGGACACTCTCGAGGAAGACGAGGCAATCAAGGCTGAGCTGGCCGCCTCGGTGAAGGACCGGTCGGAGAATCTCATGATTGTCGATCTCGTTCGGCACGACCTCGGGCGTACGGCCAGTTTGGGGTCGGTGCAGGTGGACACGCTGTTCGGGATCGAGTCGTATGCGACGGTGCATCAGATGGTCTCGACGGTGAGTTCACGCTTGGCTGAGGACGCCAGTCCGGTGGCGTGTGTGCGGGCGGCGTTCCCACCAGGGTCGATGACCGGGGCGCCGAAGCTGCGGACGATGACGACCATCGAAGAGCTCGAGGCCGGCCCGCGTGGGGTGTACAGCGGAGCAGTCGGGTATTTCTCGCTTGGCGGTGCCGTCGATCTCAGCGTCGTCATCCGCACGCTCGTCGTTCAGGGTGAGACTCTGAGTTACGGGGTCGGCGGAGCGATCGTTGCGCTCTCGGATTCCGAGGAGGAGTACGAGGAGACAGTGGTGAAGGCGGCTCCGGTGCTGAGGTTGCTCGGTGGAGTGGAGTTCCCCGGCGAGGTTGTCGTTCATGCGAACGACCCGTCCGAACTGAGGACACATATCCATTTGACTGAGCAGATAGGCGATGTTGACGTCCACACCATGATCCCCGCCGAGGAGGCCGGACCGACCGATACCGCTGTGGCCGAATACTCGGGTGGAGTTGAGCGATGAACGTGTGGCTGTGGAATCAACAGGATCACCGTTTCGAGGAGCCTACGACGGACATCAGCTCATCGAAGCTGATGGCCGCCGATTCGTGGCTTGTTGAAGACGGGCGGGTACGAGCGTTCGACCTCCATCGGACACGGTTCGGTGATGCTGCTGCGCAGGTCGGGATGGGTGATGTGATCACCGACGATTTTTGGGCGGCAGTGGTCGAGAAGATCCCGGCGAAGGGGGAGTGGTTCCCGCGCGTAGATGTCCTCGATGTTTCTCCTGACGCCGAACGTGAGTTGGCATTCCGGTTGCGACCAGCACCGACTCGGAAACAGGAGTTGAAGGTTCTCATCCCGCCATATTCCGACCCGCGAATCACTCCGAATCGGAAAGGCCCGGACATCG
This sequence comes from Brevibacterium sp. UCMA 11754, assembly GCF_021532275.1. Classification (GTDB taxonomy): domain Bacteria; phylum Actinomycetota; class Actinomycetes; order Actinomycetales; family Brevibacteriaceae; genus Brevibacterium. Next base: position 150,977 of record NZ_JACBOT010000024.1, on the reverse strand, counting down.
CATTGCTTGAGCGTGTGCGGGAGGACGCCGGTGAGCAGTACAGCTGTGACGAGGTATTGCTCATCAATGGGGACGGGTACGTCATCGAGGGAGCGACGACGAGCCTGCTGTGGTGGGATGAAGAGACGCTCTGTGCACAGGATCCGGAGTTGGGCGCACTGCCGGGAGTCACCTCGGCGGTGATCCTCGAGGAGGCTCGCGCTCGGTCGGTTCCGATCGAGTTGCGGCGAGTGCGGCTCGAGGAGCTTATCGAGCACGAAGCATGGCTCGTCAACGCGCTCCACGGGATTCGGCGAGTGAGCGAACTCGTTGACGGGCGTGACTTTCACGACAGCGTGCAGCGCGGCGATGAGCCGAATCAAGCTTGGACTAAGCGAAGAAGCGGGCCCCATGCGGATGCGGTCCGGCTCGGCCGTTGGCGTGAATGGTTGGAAACGAATAGGGTCGCTCCGGGCATGTGAAGGCTCCGGGCGATGTAGTTGGTCAGGTTTCGGAACCCGAGTGCGGAACCGCGCAGGTGTTCGAGCCGTCCGTTGAGCGCCTCGGTCGGCCCGTTGCTGGTGCCGGGTCGTTCGAAGTAGGCGAGCACGTCAGCGGCTCGCTTCTTCAGGGTCCGGCCCAGGGTGGTGAGCTCGGTGAGCACCTTGGGGACGCCGGCGCTGAGGTCGGTGATCAGCTTCTCCATGAGCTCGCGGCCACGTTGCCGGTCCTCGTGGCGATAGGCGGCGATCATCCGCTGGTAGACACCCCAGGCCGCCTCGACCTCGACGTGAGCGTCATCAACGAACAGCGCGCGTAGCCTGTCTCTCTGCTTGTCGGTGAGCAGGTCCGCGCCGGTGTGCAGCGTGCGCCGCGACTTGTAGAGCGTGTCGTCCCTGAACCCACGGTGCCCGTGGATCGCGAGTTGGACCCGGCGCCGGCACCTGTCGAGGGCGTCACCGGCCAGGCGCACGACGTGGAAGGGATCCATCACCGTGACCGCGTCCGGGATCTCCTCCGCAGCGGCGGTCTTGAACCCGGTGAAGCCGTCCATCGCGACCACCTCGACCGCGTCACGGAAGGCGTCGTCGCGGTCGGCGAGCCAGGTCTTGAACGCCGCCTTCGACCGGCCCTCGACCATGTCCAGCAGCCTTGCTGGGCCGGCGCCATCGCGGACCGGGGTGAGGTCGATGATCACGGTGACGTACTTGTCGCCACGCCTGGTGTGGCGCCAGACGTGCTCATCGACGCCAATGACCTTCACGCCCTCGAACCGCGTGGGGTCGTTGATCAGCAGCCGCTTGCCTTCGGCCAGGACCGCGTTGTTGGCGGTGTCCCACGCGACCCCGAGTCCCTCGGCGACACGGGCGACGGTGAGGTGTGCGACCACGATCCCTTCCAGCGCCCACCGCAGCCCGGTGCGCGAGAGCTTCGCGCGTGGCTCCGCCGCGGCGCTGGTGTCTTGGCGCCACACGTGTCCGCAGTCTGCACAGCGGTAGCGGCGCACTACAACTTCCAGCACGGTCGGTCGCCAGCCCAGCGGCTCGTGGGCCAACCGCCGGATCACGGTGTCACGAGCAGCGCCTTCGCTGCCGCACCGTCGGCACCACTGATCTGGTTCCACCACGCGGCACGCGAGGACCGCACGATCCGGTTCAAGTCGTTGCCCGATCACGCTCAGACCGAGGCCGTCGAGTCGAGCGAAGGCGGTCAGGTCAAGGCGGCCGAAGCCGGCCGGCGGGGTAGCGTCGGACACGTCGAGGTCTTTCGGATGGATGGCGTAGGAACCTCCGTCGTCGGGAGACCTCGACGCCTATCTGCGGACCGACGCGCCCGGCCGACCTACACCGTCATCTGAGAAGACCCCTGAAACGTCTTCGACGACGGGACCGGCGAGGAGGAGGGCGCGGTGAGCTAAAGGAATGGAGCTTGCTCGGCTTCGACGCCGCCGCAAGCTCCGGTGAAACGGTCGGTACTGGTCGGTCGTCGTCGGTCACCACCGGATGGCGGCGTCCCCCACGCTCGGCGTTTGCTCAGGTCAGCGGCTCGTTCGCCCAGTGGGCGCATCAAGCGATAGACGCAAAGCCGACGTGATTAGGTCGTCGGTTCGATTCCGACAGGCGGCTCCGGCGAACAGCCCCTGCCCTGCGGAAACGCAGGGCAGGGGCTGTTCGGTTCTGGTGGTCGCGCGATGCGCTGGCCTCACGGCTCTGCCCGACACCGACGTCGCTCTCCTCTGCGACGGACCCCTCGCCGGCTGAGCGCTCGCGGCCGGCATCCTGTCCGTGTGCCGATAGGCCTCGCACCGCTCGGCAACGCAGCATGGCGTTGCGTCGCGACCTGGCGACGGCTCGGCGGGGCGCGATCGTCTCGTGCGTTGGCGGACTACGGGAGCTTGGACGCGAGGACGTCGGCCGCCAGGATCTCGGGTGCTGCGCTGAGGAGGTGCTGGTTGGCCATCAGGGCTGCGACGATGGCGCCGTTGGCGTGGGCGTCGCGAGCGGCCTCGTCGTGGAATGCATCGAAGATCCAGAAGGTGTCGGCGTGGGTCCTGACCGCGAACCAGACAATCGTTCCTACTTCTTCGTTGGCGAGTGCGACAGCGCCGGCGAGCAGATCGGCGAGCGCGTCGTGCTGTCCATCGGCCGCGACGATCTTGGCGACGAAGGCATACGGAAGTGATGCGGGTGTTGACATGAGGGACTCTCCTTGAAGTCGTGATTCTTCGTGTGACGAGTTCAGCGTATGACGAGCGAGGGCCGGTGGGTAGTGGCGTATACGGCAGTATTGCTATTGTTTACGTCATGCGTATCGGACTGATCGCGATCGACGGCTGCTTCGGTTCGGCTATCGCGTCGATCATCGACATCGTGCGGGTGGCCGACGGAGCCCGCGGCGATGTCGACCCGCGGATCGACCCGATCGAACTCGCCATCCTCGGACCGAAACGGCGAGTGACCACGACGGCATCGATGACCCTGTCGGTGGACCACCCGCTGTCGGAGTCCGCAGAGTTCGACGTGGTCGTCGTCCCTGCGCTTGGAACCCTTACGGCCGCCGCTACCAACGACGCCCTCCAGAGCCGAGATGCTCGTTCGGTCATCGCCTCGCTCGGGCGCCTCGACGAGGCGACCACCCGGATCGCCGCGGCGTGCACCGGCGTGTTCGCTGTCGCCGAGACCGGACGGATGCATCATCGGCGGGCGACGACCAGCTGGTTCCTGGGGCCGGAGTTCCTGAAGCGCTATCCGACCGTCGCCCTCGATCTCGACACCATGGTCGTGGTCGACGGGAACCTCGTCACCGCCGGCGCCGCGTTCGCCCACATCGACCTCGCGCTCTCACTCGTGCGATCGATCAGCCCCGACCTGGCCCAACATGTCGCCAAGCTCCTCATCATCGACGAGCGCCCGTCGCAGGCGGCCTTCGTCGCCTACGAACATCTCCGGCACGAGGACCCGATCGTCGTCGAGTTCGAACGCTTCGTGCGCGCCCGACTGGACGAACCGTTCAACGTCGCCTTCGTCGCGCAGTCGCTCGGCACCAGCCGGCGCACCCTCGAACGACGAGTCCGTGCGGCGCTCAACCTCACTCCGCTCGGCTTCGTTCAACGGCTTCGCATCGAGCGAGCTCGGCACCTCTCAGTAACCACGGACCTCACCTCCGCCGAGATCGCGCTACGGGTCGGCTACGCGAACGCCGAGACTCTGCGCTCCCTCCTGCGTAGGGAGCGACGCCGTTCCTGACCTATCGCCATGCCTGTAGCCGGTGTGCTAGTGCTCGACTGGAACCAGCTCTCAGCACGTCGCGTCGACGCTCCTGCGTCGCCCCTGGACGACCAACTCGACACGCCCGCAGCACAGGCCATGTGACGTGTCCCGGCTTCCCGGACGGTCGGGGTTGGGTGGCTGTGATGTCGCTGCGTTCTCGTCGAGAGGATCAGCAGACCCGATCAGAGTCGATTGGGATAAGACGCGAAGGCGGTCAGGTCAGGGCGGCCGAAGCCGGCCGGCGGGGTAGCGTCGGACACGTCGAGGTCTTTCGGATGGATGGCGTAGGAACCTCCGTCGTCGGGAGATCTCGACGTCTATCTGCGGACCGACGCGCCCGGCCGACCTACACCCTCATCTGGGAAGAGCCCGATTCTTTGGCTTGGACGTCCGTCGTGGCTGCTCGGGGCGCAGTAGACCAACAGGGGTATGTTGACGATTTGCTGGAGACGGGCGACGAATTTGCAGATATGGCATAGCCCGAATCCTTACCGGTGTGGGATGGCTATCAGCAGATCGCAAATCTCAATTATGAGGTCGCAGGGCTCAAACTGGACATCACTCTAGGTCAAGGCACTGATGGGCGATATCAGGAAGTTGCTGATTTTGGAAACGAACTTCTGGATATTTGTGATGATGAAGGCTATGAATGGGACTATGAGTTTGTATCTGATGTGTCACAGATTGAGGCATAAATAGGAATCAGTCCTGATTCGACTCCATTTGAAGGCGCACCGTTCTTGACCGGATGCGTTTTGGCTCGTGGCGATCACCGTTCCGATCGTCGCAGTCTCCGATGTTCAATGCCGAATGGTTACAGGCTCGTCCGCCATTATCCACTCGACGATTGCGGCAACATGAGCATCGACCGAGTCGAGGGCCGGTAGGGGAGCGGTCTCCGGTGGGACTAGCAGGCCGATCTCCGTGCACGACAGGGCCACAGCGTCAGCGCCACGAGCCTTGAGGTCGTTCATGATTTCGACGTAGCGGGCTCGGGAGGCATCGGTGAACTTCCCTTGGGTGAGTTCATCCCAGATGATCTGATCGACCTCGAGGCACGTTGCCTCATCCGGTACCAGAGTCTTGATGCCCTGTGCTTCGAGCCGGCCGGTATAGAAGTCTTCGAGCATCGTCCATCGGGTGCCGAGAACCGCCAGCGTCGAATACCCCTGGCGCTTCGCCAACTTCGCAATCGAATCGACCATGTGAATGAGAGGGGCATCGACCTGCGCCTCGATTGACGGGGCGCACTTGTGCATGAGGTTCGTGGCAATCGCGACAGCCTCGGCACCGCCATCGACCAAACGCTGTGCCGTCGAGACGAGCGACGCATCATTGCCCGCCCAGTCGTTGGCCTCCTGCAGCTCCCGGATATCGGCGAAGTCGCACGAGTCGAGCAGGATCTGCGCGGAATGGTGACCACCGAGCTGCTTGGCCACTGCATCATTGATCTTCGTGTAGTACTCGATGCTCGAATGCCAGCTCATTCCACCCAGCAGACCGATCCTGCGCATACTCCAACTCCTCAACTTGGCAATGACTTCAACGCGACTACTTCCAGTGTGGTGCGCATCATCCGCCTCCGGTAGACCCAGATCGCTCTGCTCTGACATAAGCTGGACTTATGGCTACGGTCTTCGAGCAGGCTCTCGACCTCGGCGAGCCCAAACGCCTCCTGATCTTCGGCGCCATCGCCGAATCCGGCAGCATCGGTGCCGCTGCCCGTGAACTCGGCTGGTCCCAACCAGCACTGTCACAACACATGAACGCCCTGGAAAAGGACCTCGGTGTCACCCTCTTCGACCGCACTCCACGCGGCATCCGACTGACCACCGCCGGCCAACTCGCGCGTATCCGCGCGAACGAAGTGGCCGCTTCGGTGAAGGGACTGCGCAGCGACCTCGCGAAAGCCTTCGGCCTCGGCGGACGCAATGTCCGGCTCGCTGGATTCCCCAGCTTCGTCATCGGCCCACTGGCCGCAGCACTCGGTCGGCTCGAGGCAAACGCGGGCACAAATACCGACTCGCCGCTTCACCATTCGTACGAGGTCTCCGAGGCCGAACCGCCCGAGGCGCTGAGCCTGCTCGACGACGGCGCTATCGACATCGCCTTCCTCTTCCATCACGAGGACGAAGCCCCGCCCGAGTTCGCGGGACACATGACCGTCGACCTCGGTGCCGACCACCTCGACCTGCTCGTGCCCGAACGCTGGAACCGTGCCGGGCAGATCCAACATCTCAACGATGTTGCCGAGCTGCCGTGGATCATGGGATGCGTGCGCTGCCGGTCCACTGCCGAACGCCTCTGCCGCACCGCCGGATTCGAGCCCCGTACCCGGCACATCACCGATAACCCCGGAGCCATCCAATCACTCGTCTCCAATGGACTCGGTGTCGCACTGCTGCCTCGCAGCGCCCGCCGCTACTCCAAAATCCCGGGCATCGACCCCATCGCCCTTCAAGAGGCGGGCGCCCGTCGTGTCACCGCGATGATCCCCGACGGGCTGGCGGACGCCTCCGAGGTTGTCGACCTGATCGATGCATTGCGAGCTGCCGACGTGACCGGCAGTGGGGCAGGCGCCGCAACCGGTGTGGAAACAATGGAAGTCGCGAACGGTGCAGGCGCCACCAGCACCTCGACCGACGGCTACAGTGACTCCTGATGAGTACGTTCACCAAAGTCCTCGATAGGTGGCTGACGGTCACCACGGCCGCGGCGATCATCGTGATGATGCTCCACATCGTCACCCACGCGCTCACGCGTTCCCTCTTCGACGCCCCGATCTACGGCACCAACGAGATCGTCGAATACTGGTACCTGCCCATCGTCGCGCTCCTCGGCATCCCCGCCGCCCAGCTGCAGAAGGAACACATCACCGTGACCATGGCCATCGAGCGGGCAAAACCCGCCACCGCTGCGGTATTTACGGTCTTCGCATGCCTCCTCGGCGCACTCGTGTCGATCGCTTTCGCCTGGTTCGGGCTGAGCAAGGCACTGGAAAACACGGCTATCGGATCGACCGCCGATGTCTCCGCCGTCATCACCTGGCCCGTGTACTACCTCGTGCCGGTCGTGTTCGTCCTCCTCGCTGTGCTTTACATCCTCGATGCCGTCGCCATCCTCCGTCGCCGCACCGAAGCAGGGGAGCAGCAGTGAACGCGAACACCGACTTCACCGGTGCACCCCTGCTGCCAGAGGACGCGAGCACCGCGAATGTCATCGGCATGACGACCCAGAAACCAGCCACCGCACTCTTCCCATCAGGCTCCCGCCGCGAACGCCCCGGCTTCCTCGCCCTGACCATCGGTTTCGGGCTTGTCGCCATCTGCCTGGTCGGCCTCTTCACCAGCCCCTCGGCGGCCATCGGCGGCGCCTGGTGCATCGCCATGATGCTTGTCCTGCTGTTCCTCTCCGTTCCCGTGGCCATCGCCTTGTCCGTGCCCTCCATCATCGGCGTCTACGCGGTCAGCGGCATTCCCGCGACCATGAACATTCTCTCGACGGCTCCCTTCAGTGCGGTCTCGGACTGGACGCTGAGCGTGCTGCCGATGTTCATCTTCATGGGCATGCTGCTCACCCAATCCGGCCTCTCCGGCAAGATCTATCGCGTCGCCGACGACTGGTTCTCCTGGCTGCCCGGCGGCGTCGGCATCGGCACGACGTTTGCCGGGGCGGGTCTGTCAGCAGTGACCGGATCAACCATCGGCATGACCTACGCGCTCGGCCGAGCCGGGATCCCCGAGATGCTCAAGGCCGGTTACGACAAACGCGTGGCCGTCGGGACGATCATGGTCTCGGGCATGACCGGCAACCTTATCCCACCGTCTATCCTCATGGTCATCTACGCGGGCATCGCCTCTGTGCCCGTGGGCCCGGCGCTCATGGCCGGTGCTCTGCCCGGAATACTCCTGGCGCTGTGCTTCGCCGCCTTCATCTTCGCGATCGGGGTCATCGCCCCGAAATTCGTCGGTCGCGGCGTCGACACCATCGACCGCACGACTCCCACCTGGCGCCAACGGTTGACCTCACTCGGCGGGGCCTGGGGGTTCCTCGTGATCCTCGTCGTACTCTTCGGCGGCATGTTCTCCGGCATCTTCACCCCCACCGAGGCCGGAGCCGCGGCCGCACTGTGCTCCGTTCTGCTGTGCCTGTGGGAAAAACGGGGCGACCATCCCTGGCGAAAGATCGCGGACTCGGCCATGGCCACGGTGTCGGCCACCTCGGCGATCTTCTTCATCATGATCGGTGCGACGATGCTCACCAGCCTGCTCGCGATCACGGGGCTTGCCCCCATCCTCACCGGATTCATCACCGACCTCGGGCTCTCGCGGGTGGGCTTCCTGCTCGTGCTCATCATCCTCTACATCATCATGGGCATGTTCTTCGACACCATGTCGATGATGCTGCTGACCATCCCGATCCTGCTGCCGACACTCGAGACCATGGGGGTCAGCCCACTCTGGTTCGGCGTCTTCGTCGTTCTCCTCGGCGAATTCGGCATGATCACCCCGCCGGTCGGCATCATCCCCTACATCATCCACAGCATCGTCAAGGACAAAGCCGTCAACCTCGGGCACACCATCACGCTGCGCGACATCTTCATCTCCCTGCTGTGGTTCCTCCCCGTCGCCGTGGTCTTCCTCGTCCTCCTGGTCGCAGTACCAGGCATGACCGAATGGCTGCCGGATCTCATCGAGCGCACCAGCGGCGGCATGGCGAGTAGCTGACCCTCGCCGAGGTGGCCCTGCCGTTCCGTCGCACACGCCGTTGCGGGGATTCCGGGCGATGTGAGGGGAGTCATAACAGGGTGGACTCATTCAGATCTATGATCTAAGGAAACTCTCAGTCATTGTTCAAAGGGGTCCCATGAATCGCATTCGGTCGGCGTCAGTCCGCCCTCTCAACGCCGTCGCGACGGTCGCGTCGCTGGCGCTCTTGGCCGGATGCGCCGGATCTGTCGGCGGGAACGATTCAGACTCGGATGCCTCCGCAGGGGAGGGCTTCGCCTACGACGCATCGCAGGACGAGATCGATGAGGCTCTGGCCGATCTCGACCCTGTGACCTTGAAGTTCCAGCCTTCGGCGATGTCGGAGAAGTCGATCCTCGCGCCGAACGGGCTCGATGTGAAGAAGGCGATCGAGGAGCGCTCGGGCGGGAAGATCACCGTCGACATCGTCTGGGGGCAGGCGATCGCCAGCTACGCTGACGTCGATGATGCCCTGGCCGACGGGCGAGTCGATCTCGCCTTCACGCTGCCGTCCTACACTCCGGCCGAATACCCGGCCTTCGACGCGCTCGGTACGGCCATGTCGACTCTGCCGTCGTCACCGGTCGCCAGCGACCTGGCTGCGAATGCCGCCGGTGTCCAGGCGGCGTGGGAGACTCCCGAGGTGTTGGCCGAGTTCGAGGACAAGAAACTCGTGCCACTCATCCCGATGCTCGCCGCCGGTGGGTATTCCACAATGTGTTCGAAGCCGATGACGTCTCTCGATGATTGGAAGGGCAAGCAGCTGCGTGTCGGTTCGGCCGCCGCCGGCAAGCAGGTCACCGATCTTGGGGCCACTCCGGTGTCGCTGTCGTTCCCTGAAACCTATGAGGCGCTGCAGCGCGGAACCGTGGACTGCGATCTCGGGCAGCTCGCCCCGAACGTCGAAGCCGGAACGTTTGAAGTCGCCCCGAATATCGGAGTCGCCTCCGACGCGGGAATCGCGCGCTCTGCCGGTGCCATCACAGCCGGGAAGAAGTATTCGGAGCTCCCGGTGGCCTATCAGCAGATCGTCTTCGACTCAATGTCGACGACGTTTTCCACCATGATGGAGGTCGTCATCGGTGCCAAGGCGAAGGCTGTCGAACAGGCGAAGGCCAACGACGGATCGGTTGAGCCCTTCGACGATGGCGTGCAGAAGCAGATGGCGAAGTACGCCAAGACGCTGTCGGACAAGACCGCAAAGAAGGCAGGCGTTCCCGACGCGCCGTCGACGTTGAAGACCGCGGGGGCCGACTGGCAGAAGAGCGTGACCGAGCTCGGTTATGACGACAAAGGCGACTTCGCCGACCTCGACGAGTGGTACCCGGAGGACGCGAACTACGACGAGCTCGGTACGCAGCTCTTCGAGAAGGCCATGGCCGAGCATCGGCCGGAGTGAGTGCGGAGGGAAGGCTTAGAGGTCGGCGGAACGCGCTCGGAGATCGAGCCGGATGCCGAGGATTCTGACTTTACGTGTGTCCTTGAATGAGGACGCGGTGACCATGCGCGATGCATTGGTCGCAGCCGATCCGGCGAGCTTAACGTGCAAGCTTGTCGTCCTGTTAGTTGGACAGTCCGATCCTTCTGAGATTGTATTCCGACCAAAAGTCAGCCGCCAAGCACTCGGTTTCGCAGCCGTCGTTTGTCGACATCAGAAATGAAGGCAGCGTCGATGGAATTTGATACGAACCAGGCTTCGTTTTTGCCAGGTACGACCTCGCTTGCCAGGTCCATTTCGCGTCGCAGAGTGGTTGGAAACAGCGCAGGATCGTCGGAGTTGATCGAGATTCGAAGGCCAGCCTCGACCATGGCGGCCACAGAATCTTTGCGCCACTGAATGAGTGCTCGACGTGAGGTGGTGAACGCGACGTTGAACACGGTGCCCAGCTCGGCACAGCGCTCGACAATCTTGGGGTCGCGCAGGATCTGATAGCCATGATCGATTCGGTCGCAGCCAAGTAGATCGATTGCCGTCGCTACTGTCTCCGCGGTGGGCGCGTGCTCACCGGCATGAGCTGTCCGATACAGCTCATGTTCACCGGCCAGATGGAAGGCTTCGGCAAACTTCTCGGGCATTCCGGCCAGCTCGTAGAAGTCCAAACCGATTCCCACGATGTCATCATTCGAGTGTTCGATGACCGTCTCAACCAATTGCACGGCCACCTGCCCGGAATCTTCTCTGTTCACGGCTGCGATAGCTCGACCATCTACGCCCAAAGTCTCACGTGCTCGAGCGAATCCGTCCGAAATGCCCGCTGCCATCTCTTTGTACTCAACGCCGGCTTGCATATGCACGGACGGGCTGAAGGCAAGTTCCGCATAGCACAGGTTGCTGTTCCTGAGGCCGTCTTCAAGAGCCTCGTAGACCACTCGAGAGAAGTCCTCCCGAGTTCTGAGGCTGGCGGAGATGAGTTCGTACACGCGCAATAGCGGAAACCACGGTCCCTTCCCTTTCTCCTCTTCGGTGGGATCGGAATTGATGCGTGGATAGAGGTGATCAGCAGGCATCGGAAGTTCGACACCGTTCTTCGTTGCGAGTTCGGCCAAGGTGTGGGCCCTGACGGTACCGGGCAGGTGAAGATGAAGATCGATCAGTTGAAGCATGTATGACTACCTTTCAACGAGGTGTTTTGCCCATTGCTCGTGTGCGAGCTGTCATCTGACAGGGCGTATGGGCCGATCAGGCGATCGCAACAAAGAAGTAGATGAGGAATGGGGACATCACCCACATGCCAGGATGGATGTCTTTCCACCTTCCAGCCAGCAATTTGATCGGAACATAGGAGAGCAGCCCCGCGGCAATGCCCGTACCGAAGTTTCCCCACAGCAGTGTGCAGACCAGTACAAGTACGGCAGGGATCAATTCGGTTAGATCGTCTGAACTGATCTTGCGGAACCCTGCAGTGATGGTGAGTCCGACAACGATGACAACAGGTGCCGTTGCCGCGGAAGGGATTGCTGCCGCGAGTGGAGTTGCGAACAGGAGGAGCGAGAAGAATAACGCAGCCCACAGGGATGAGATTCCGGTGCGTCCGCCAGCCTCAGCGCCTGCAGTGGATTCTGCATAGGTCGTCACAGAAGGAGCTGCGAAGAGAGAGCCGCCAATGATCGTGCAGGAATCGACTAGGAAGGGGCGTCTCGGATCGAGGGGTTCTGCCTTCCCGGGCTGTGTTTTGCGTCCCATATAGTCCGTGACTGTCATGATGACGCCGGTTGTGGAGAAGAATTCTGAGGCAAAGAAGGCGAAGAGGAATGGCAGATAATGAGGAGCCAGTGATCCAACGAGATCGACGTGGAAAAACAATGAACCGTCGATGGTCGGCAAAGCGATGGGCGAACCCTCGAGCTTGGTGAGACCCAGTGGAATACCCACGAGAGTGACGGCGGCAATGACGATGATGAAACTGCCAGGCACTTTGCGGGAATTCAACGCTACGAGAACGATCACGCCTGCCAGGGTCAGCCACGCGGCGGGGCTTGCCAGGTTGCCGAGTTCCAGGGAGCTCTCGCCTGGTTCCACCAATCCAGCCGAGCGAAATCCAACGAATGTGATGAAGATTCCGATAGCCGGGCCAATCGCCATTCGAATCGACGTCGGAATGATCTTTGTGATGAGATTTCGGATCCCGAAGATCGTCAATAGAAGGAAAATCACGCCGGACCAGAAGACCATACCCATCGCGACGGGATAGGCTACTTGTCCGTCGAGAACGAGAGTGTAGGCGACCAGGGAGACGCCACCCAATCCGGGGGCGAGAACCATGGGTAGGTTGCCAAAGAGCCCCATTGCGGCGGTGCCGAGGATGACAACGATAATCACGCACGTTGTTACGGCTGAGACTGGGAGTCCCGCGTCAGAAAGCATGCCTGGGATGACAACGACGGTGTAGGCGGTGGCAAGAAACATGCTGAGTCCCGCGATAAATTCTCGTGAGGGAGTTGAGCCGTGTGCAGCGACGCCGAATCGAAAGATTTGTGTCCATACGCGTGGGCCCTGAGCCTTCACCCTGCTGGATTCGGCTTGTTTTTCGTTCACAATGATCTCCTTGACACGGCGTCATCGCCTTCAAATACTTACCTGCAACGGCTCAATGTAAGCGCTTACATTATTGTGAGTGCATCGCTGCCTGGTCGTCAAGGATTTGGGAGAAGTTCTTGGAACGCCCTCTCGGGGTCGGCTACCCTGCCTTGAACCAGAGCTCTTCGGGGCGCTCGTTGTCGCGAGCTGGAGCGTCAGTGTCGAGGAGGCGATGATCGAGAGCCTCACCTCGGGTATGTTTGCACTCCGGGTAGGTTTGACCCCGGGGTACCTGTGCGCGAAGAGAAGGGGCAGGAGGTCTGATGGCGGCGACGTTGGCCGACGTGGCAAAGGCTGCGGGTGTATCACTTGCCACGGCTTCACGTGTGTTCGGGGGGCCTGAGAAGGTCAGCGAAGCTACACGGCAGAAGGTCACGAAGGCTGCAGAGAGCCTAGGTTATGTCGCGAACTCGACCGCTCGAGCGCTGGCGACAGGGAGCTCAGGATTGCTTGGAATGGTCATTCCAGACCTATCAAGCTCCTATTTTGCCCCACTCATCTCCGCGGTGCAGACCGAGGTCGAAGAATCTGGCTGCGAGCTGATCATCGTCGATTCCCGAGGCAAGACTGATATTGAGGTGGAAATCGCTCAGAGGCTTCACGGTCGAGTCGACGGGCTCATCTTAGCCAGTCCTCGCAGCACGGCCCAGGCTCTGTCCGCAGTGGCCAATCGCATCCCCTTGGTGACGGTCAATCGTGAACTTCCCGGCATAAGCTCTGTCAGCATCGATGTCACGGCCGGCCTCACTAAGCTCTGCGCGCTTCTGATCAAACGCGGTCATCGACGCATCGCCTACATAGGCGGCCCCCCGGGATCTATGTCTGATGCCACGCGCTTCGCTACCATTTCCTCGGCGATGCGCTCGGTGGGCGGTACGGCGTTGAAATTGGGACCGATTGATCCGAATGCACAGGCGGGTGCTCACAGCTTTTCGGATGTCCGAGAAGTGAAGGCGACCGCCGTCATCGCCTACAACGCTCTCGTGGCACACGGCCTCATCTTGGCCGCGACAGAGGCGGGTCGTGCAGTCCCTCATGATCTTGCGGTAGCTGCTGCCGATGATCTCACCGATATCGGTTTGGGGCTACCTAATATGACCGCGATCACCCAGCCGATCAATACGGCGGGACGTCTAGCGGGGCAGATGCTCTTTGCGCACTCACGAGGTCGGCCCCAGCGTAATGACGAAGCGGTCACTGAATCAATTTCGGGCGTGCAACGCATCGTCCTTCCGACGAGGCTCGTTCTCGGTGACACCGCCTGAGGGCAGGTCCTCCCCGCGCCGTCTTCGGCGATACTCTGCAAACTCTCAATCTCAGTGGGTCTTGATCAATTAGGCTGGTGACGGCGCACACCAGCGCCGCTCTGCGCATCTGATCGAACGACAGAAGGGCTTGACGGGTGACGATCCTCTATTCCATCGGGCTGGGCGTCCTCAGCGCACTTATCGTCGGCTTCCTCGTCCGGCGAATGATGTTCACCGGCACGGGTGCAGCTCGCAACACCATCGTTTCCCTCGCCATGGGGCTCTCGATCTGGCCGATCACCCTCCAGGCGTATCGTCTTCTGGGCATCGCCGAGGACGGGCAATATCCGACCCTCGACATGGGCTTCCCGGCCATCATGGTCTTCCTCCTGCTGTTCGCTTGGTTCATCGTCATCCAGATGTTCGTGCTCCTGGCCATCGAACTGGTCCTCCCGACAGGATCGCTGACCTCGCTGCTGCGGTCGGCGCCGAAGATCCCCACCTGGTATCGCAGGCTCAATCGCCTGGCCCAGATCCAGAAGATCCTCATCCAGTTCGGGCTCTCCCGCTACCTCAAGCCCCGGATCCCGACCTTGCGAGTGTCCCTGCGCGAGATCGCATCGACCACGCGTGACGCGCTCGCCGCGGCCGGTGTCACCTTCATCAAGCTCGGCCAGTTCATCGCCACTCGTGGTGACATGATCCCGCACGAATTCGTCGAAGAGTTCTCGACCTTGCAGGCCGGTGTCCCGCCGGTGCCGTTCAGTGAGGTCAAAGGTCAGCTGGAGGCTCAGTGGGGCAAGCCCGTCGCCGAGGTGTTCGAAGAGTTCGATGAGGTCCCCTTCGCTGCTGCCTCGGTTGCCCAAGTCCACCGCGCAGTTACGTGGGAGGGCCGGGTTGTCGCCGTCAAGGTGCAAAGACCCAAGATCCGCAAACAGGTCCGAGCCGACTGCGATATCGTCCTCAGCCTGTCCGAGCGGCTTGAGCGCTCGACCGAGTGGGCCAGCAAGGTCGGCATCGGAAAACTCGCCCGCAGCTTCGTCGATTCCCTGCAGGGTGAGCTCGACTACCGCGGGGAGTTGTCCCATATCGAGGCTCTGCGCACAGCCGATGAGACGGGCCGCTCCACCTCGGGGACGGACTCCACGGTGCGCATCCCACGGGTGTACAAGGAGTACTCCGGTGAGTACGTCATCGTTATGGATCTCATCGAGGGTGTTCCGCTCTCACACGCCACCGAGGTTGTCGAGAATCTTTCGGAGCTGGCCAGAAACGAGATCGCCCAGGACCTCTTCCTCATGGTCGTCCGGCAGGTGCTGGGCAAGGGCATCTTCCATGCCGATCTGCACCCGGGCAACATTGTCATTTCACCCGCAGGAAGGGCCGGACTCGTCGACTTCGGGGCCGTCGGTCGCATCGACAAACGTGACCGTCGTGCGATTGCCCTGCTGCTCATGGCCTTCGACTCGCAGAACTCGCAAGCGGCGACGGCCGCAATACTTGATCTCCTCGGAACACCGAGTGACGTCAACCTTCGTGAGCTGCAGCGCGAAATCGGACAGATCCTGCTCAAATACGGTGACGGCCTGCCGGGCTCGACCTCGGCGGCACTGTTCGGGGAGCTCATCGACTTCGTTGTCGACTTCGGTTTCCCCATGCCCGCCTCGGTCGCCACTGCCTTCCGTGCGATCAGCACACTCGAGGGGTCGATCACGAAGCTCAACCCTGAGCTGAATCTGCTCGCCCTGGTGACTCAGAATGGACGCACCCTTCTGCGCGAGGTCGGCGGACTGGGCGTCGATCGGCAGGAGATCGCACTCTACGGTGCCGCCGTAGCCCCGCAGATCGCAGAACTACCCGGGCAGCTCTCACGCATCGCCGGCCACCTCCAGGACGGTACCCTCGACGTCGGCACCAGCGGTCTGAACATTTCAATGATCAAGGGACTGCTCAAATCAACGGTCGAGCAGTTCATTCAGGTGATCGTGTCCACTGCGCTCATCCTCGGCGGTGTCATCCTCATGGCCGCGGACTTCGGTCCGCCGCTGGCGCCCGAGCTCAAGCTGTTCACGTACTTCGGGGCCTGGGTGCTGCTGGTCGGCAGCGTCATAGCGGCTATGGTACTGGCACCGGCGCTGCGACAGAGGATGGTTTGGGAAGGGCTGGGGTAATCCAAGGCGGCCTGACACCGTGTGGCTGGTTTGTTCCCATAGCTGCGGAGTGACGGCGGTGCACTGCAAGCGGAATGGCACTCGCTAGGATGATCGACATGACGGACACAGACCACACGACAGGAACGGCGCGCATCAGCGACACCGCACTCATCTTCGAAGGCGGTGGTATGCGGGCGTCCCTGACGAGTGGCATGGTCGTCACGTTGCTCGGCACCGGTCTGGACTTCGACTGGGTCGCAGGTATCAGCGCCGGAGCGTCGAACGCGGTCAACTACCTGTCCGGCGACGCCCGTCGAGCCCGCCGTTCGTTCGTCGACTTCGCCGCCGACGAGCAGTTCGGCGGTCTGCGCTCCTTCGCTCGCGGGCAGGGTATGTTCAACGCGGAGTACATCTATCAGCAGGCGGGTGGCCCCGAGCAGGCGCTGCCCTTCGACTGGGAAACTTTCCAGTCGAGCATCGGGGACATGCGGATCATCGCGTTCGACGCGGAGTCCGGCGACGAGGTGGTGTGGTCAAAGAAGGACACTCCTTTCATCGAGGACCTCATGGTTCGGGTGCGTGCATCTTCGACGATGCCTGTCCTCATGCCGCCAGTCCATCTGGACGGTCATGTCTATGTCGACGGGGCGATGGGCGAGGACGGTGGAATCGCGCTGAGTCAGGCACAACGGGAGGGCTTCGAGAAGTTCGTCATCGTGCTCACCCAGGAGCGCTCATATCGGAAAGTCCCGCAGCGGTTCCCCGCGATGTACCGCCAAATCTTTCGCCGGTATCCGGCGCTGGGGGAGGCGCTGCTGACCCGGTGGGCGAGGTACAACGAAACACGCGAACGCATCTTCGCTCTCGAAGCGGAGGGAAAGGCTCACGTGTTCGCTCCTGAGCGCATGCTGGTTGACAACGGCACCCGCGACCTCTCCCGCCTCGCCGCGGCTCATCGCATGGGGCTCTCCCAATCACGCCGTGAGCTGCCGGCAATCCGCGAGTTCGTCGGAGTGTGATCGGACCAGCTGGGAGGATCGCGTCAAATTTCAGCGCAATAATCCGCCCGGAGGTCACCACCGTCTGTGGACCTCTTCAGCCCATCCGAAAATGTTCTCCACCCGATACCCGTGTCCTTTTAATGACCAGACAGTTCCTGAGAAATGGCCGAAGACTTGTTCTTCGCGACTGCTGACGATCTTCTTGTTGAACTCGGAATGGCGATGGTATTCAGGCGTGAAGACTAGGTCGACTCGTTCCCCCTTGATCGTCCAAGGGGCCAGCCAGTTCTCGGTGTCGTAGGTCCACTCGAGCTCCTCGCTGATCTTCTCGATCTGACCACCCAGGCGCAACGCGTTCTCGGTCGCCGGGGTTCCCGCGGTCCATTTGGCACCGAACTGCAGACCGATCTCTTCACCGTCTGTCGTTCCGCTGCCCGAGGCCCAATTCCACAGGGTTTCGTACGGCCATTTGCCGCGTCCATGATCCATGGTTGCCGTTGTGGTCTTCTCATTCAGCTGGTAGGTGACACCGTTGGCCCTAACTCGACCGCTTGCGGTGAGGCAGTTGTCCTTCCGGGTGTATTGGAAGCGTCGAGAGCTCCATGGAACCAGAACGCCCATCGACTGGTGATCGTCCGGAACGCTGACTTCCACTTCGGCATTCACATGTGCAGTCGCAACATTGAGTCCGATAGTTTGATCGCCGGGAGTGATCGAGATGTCGACGTTCTTATCGCCGGAACGGATTTGCTGGGTGCCCCAAGGAGCGCGCGAGGTCGGGTTGGATTTGAACCACTTCATGCTGCTTGCAGTCGTCTCCGTCTGGGTCTTTCTGTCAAAAAAGAACAAGGACGTAGCGGACTTGTAATCCGTATCCGAGATCGAGAACGCGAGGATCATCTCAGGGGACACGACGCACCAATAGTCGAAGCGTTTCCGACGACCCCAACCCTTGAGATTGGCCCGGTGCAGCGGGAACCGGCTCCACCCGATTGCTGCCTGGTTGAGGGTCCCGTCTTTGAGGCACATGTCGACGGGCTGGTGAAGTTCCTTCTCCATTTGAGTCCTTGGTTCTGGTTGATTGGTAGTTCGGTTCGTGTTGGTCATTGCCGGAGTGTCTCGTACATCTCGTCTTCGGCTCTCAGGCCTTCGCACTCTTCATGGCCTGAAGCTCCTCAAGGATCTGCGGATACTGCTTGTCGAGCTTGAAGAAATAGAGGAGCACAGCCATGAGCACGCTCACGAGTGTTGGCACCCAGATGAAGAGGTTCGAGATCATCGTCACCGATTCCGCGGACTGTATTTCCTGACCTCCTACGTACCCGCTGGCAGCAAGTCCCCAGCCGATCAGTGCGCTTCCGAGTCCGGTGCCGACCTTGATCCCCATGCTTGCTCCGCTGTAGATGAGCCCTTCGATGCGGATGCCTGTCTTCCACTCTCCGTATTCCATCGTGTCGGCAAGCATGGCGAAGATGACGCCCATGATCGCAGCCTTGCCGATCCCGCGGACGACCTGTCCGATGACGACGACGGCGGTGCTGTCGGGAACAAAGAAGATGATGAGCGATCCGGCGACTGCGATCAGGCAGCCTACGATTGCCGTATTGCGCTTGCCGAATCGACGAGTGATGGGCACGACGAGGAGCATGCCGCCCAAGGTGGCGAGAGTCAGCGCAGTGGCGACGAGGCCGACCAGCGCGGGGGACCCGAGCACATATTCAGAGTAGTAGATCGCGACTCCGGCGGTGATCGCGTTGTAGACGTACATGAGCAGAAGGACCAGGGTCGCGATGAACCAGTACTTGTTGCGTACCAGTGAGATCAGGCTGGCTTTGACCGTTGGCCTGTCCTTGTTCTGCTTGCTGCCGACTGGATCCGTCCGTTCTTTTGTGGACCAGAAGGTGAAGAAATACGTTGCTGCGGCAACGAGTCCGAAGAGGATGAATGCGTAGACCCAGCCAGCTTGGCCACCGCCGAAGAAGTCGACGATCGGCAAGGTGATATTCGTAATGGCGATGATGGCAACATAGGCGCCGACCATCTTCGCCACATTGAGCACCGAACGCTGGTGCTGGTCATAGGTCATCAGCGCACCGAGCGTGCCATGCGGAATCTCCACGGCGGTGTAGACGAGAAGCGCAATGTTGTATGTGATGATGACGTAGACGATCTGGACGGTAGCGCTCGCATCGGGAACTGCGAAGAGTGCGGTCGCGACCACTGAGAATGGCAGCGCCATCCACAGGAGCCATGGTCGTGCTTTTCCGAACCGAGTGCGGGTCTTATCGAGGACTACGCCCATCACCACATCGCTGGCACCGTCGACGAGGCGGGAGAAGAGGAAGATCGTGCCGATCAGTCCGGCGGCGATGCCGACAATGTCGGTGTAGAAGTACACGAGGAAGGTCGAGATCCCGGTCCAGACGACGTTATTGGCGCCTCCTGCCATTCCGTAGCCGAGTTTCTCGACGAAGCCCGGCTTCTCGGGGTCTTGCCGCTTGATCGGACTGGTAGTGCTGTTCACAGGCATGAGCTTCCTTGGTCATTCCAGGCGTCAAAGTTCTCACTTCTAACGCGCTATTCGGCGGTAGTGCTGTTCACGACCCACACATGGTGATTTCCGATCGTGAAGACAAACAGACAAGTCTGAGCAGAGTCGGCGAGACTATGGGGCCCTACGAAGGTGCTCTGTAAAGAAATCTAAACAGATCATCGTGCGTATTGCAACGTTGCAATAATTGAAGCACAGAGACAACGAGAGAGAAAGGAGTCGACAAGAGGCGGAGCCGTTGTGGTCGCGACGTCAGAAAGCGCGAGGAAGCCAGTTTCGAACTGTCACGGGCAAAATCAGAAGCTCGGTTGGGGCGGCTAGAGCAATCCGCCCGCTGTTGACTCGCGGATCACCAGACGGTGCGGAGCAACGCGTCCGATCGGGGCATCACTTGAGCCCAGGATGCGTCGATGCACCGCCTCAATGGCGAACCGAGCGATTGCATCCATATCGGGCGCGACGGTCGTGAGCGTCGGGGCAGAGAATCCGCCTTCCGGGGTGTTGTCCCAACCCGTGACGGCTACCTCGCCTGGCACGTTCACGCCGGCTTCTCGGAATGCACGAAGCAGGCCGATAGCCAGGAGATCGTTTGCGCATACCACCGCATCGATCTCAGATGTCTCGCGCAGGAGCAGAATCTGTTGAGCGCGGGCGTAGCCCTCCTCGCGGGAGTAGTCGCTCTCTGCACTGGCAGGTTCGGAAACGGTGGTCTGTGTGGCGGCGCCGATGATGAGGTCCGGGTCCTCGTCGATCTCCGCAGCGGCGAGGGCGCGGCGGTAGCCTTTGAGGCGGAGATCCCCTGTGCCGAGTGTGCCTTCGGTGAGGTATCCGAGGAACGCGATTCGGCGATGACCGAGTGAGATGAGATGCTCGGTCGCTTCACGTGTCGATTCGACGTTGTCGGCAGTGACATGGTCGATCCTGGGGTCGAGGGTATGCTCGCCGAGCAACACGAGTGGTGTCTTGTCGCGGGCAGCCAGAATTGAGTCGACCGGCAGAGTCAGGGGACTGAAGATGATGCCGTCGGAATGGCTGCTTTGGTAGCCGCGGGCTACCTGTACTTCCTTCTCAGCCAGACCACGCGTCTCGTCGATCAGCACGGTGTAGTCATAGGACTTTGCTGCTTCGACGACGGCGTGCGCCAGGCTGGCGAAGTAGGGATGATCGATGTAGGGGATGGCGAGAGTGATGAGGTTGCTGCGTCCAGTGCGCAGCTGCCGTGCTGCCGTCTGGGGTTTGTATCCCAGTTCGGCAATTGCGTCCTCAACCTTGGCCTTCGTCTCCGGCCTAAGGTATCGGTGCCCATGGATGACGTTGGACACTGTGCGCCATGACACTCCGGCTAACGCGGCGACGTCTTTGATGCTAGGTCGGGGCTTGGCTCGTTTGCTCCCAGCGTCATCAGTCATAAAACCACTTCTCCGTGTGTGCTCCTCAAGCCATCATAGTTTCACAGGATTCAAGCGATCGGAAAACATGGCCCTACCCAGGATCTAATGACAGCTTGGCAAAGTGTGGCGACGCAAATTCGGCAGCTACGTCGGCAATGGTGGATGGCGGCGAGTATTGTCAGCAATATTCTCTGTGCTCTTGATTGCGATTGTCACGGGAGAAATACGACTGAACCTGTCTGTGAGGGGAAAGGCCTTGAGGCATCGTGGAGTTGCGTACTTCGCGCAGTCAGTCACTGATCACCGCTTGGGTGCGCGACCACATGGTCTGCAGCTCCTCGAGCATCGCGGCAGAATGCTGTGTGTCGACGTTCGCAATCGCACCCACGATGCTCTGGGCGACACTGACCGCGCAGGTCACTGAGGCCATCGGGCCGACGCCTTCGGAAGGGACAAGGACGAGTTGATCGGCGAGTTCGGCCAGTTGCGAATGCTGGTCGGCAATGACGATCAACCGCACCCCCCGTTCTTTGGCGAGTTCACACAGTGGAACGATGCTTGAACTGGTCTTCCAGATGGAAAAGGTCAGCAGGCAGTCGCCCGGCTGCAGTAGGCGAACGTCGTTGATCATGCTTGTTGTCGAACCATCACTGAGCGACACGTTATAGCCCAGGCCCTGTGCATTGTGAGCCAAAACTGCGCCCGGGGCCACGTATGCGCCAGTGGCAAGTACCTTGGTCGATCGCGACGAAGTGATCATTTCGGCAATTGTTGTGATTGATGCATCGGAGAGTGACTCTGAAAGAAGACCGAGGAGCTCGAGATCTTTGCGAATCGACTTCACAGCCTGACCCGTGCCGATGGTCGTGTTGCGAACAAAATGTTTGTCGGCATCCAATGACGAGAGAAATCGATTCCGAATCTCAGTCGACAGTTCCGACCACCCGGTGAAATCGATGGCCTGCGCAGCTCGGACAACAGTGGCGACGTTGACCCCAGCAGCCTCGGCGAGTGCTGCAGCACTGCAGTACGAAGCTCTTTCGGGATCGTCGGCAATCGCCTTGAGTACTGTCGTTGTCCCCGGGGACAGTTTGCGCTGAGACATGAGGTGTTCCAGCCATGTCGCGATGATTCCCACTATGAATCTCCTATTGCAATGAACGTTGCGATCTGATTGTATACGAGATGTGGTTGAGGTCACTTCTTCGCGGTTGGAGCGCCTAAAGTTCCGGTCTTATCGCTGATAACAGCGGTAATGATGGAGGCGGAGGTTGCAACAGACACTGCAGGAGGTGGGGTGCGGTCACTCGCGGACTCTGAACCACGCATCATGACGGAACAGTCGAAGGAGACTTTTCATGAACAAGCGAGCTATGTCGATGGTTGCGATCGCCGCTGCCGCCACGATGCTTGTGAGCGCCTGTGGAAATGGGAGTTCGAGCAAGGGCGGGGACGCTCAATCGGTCGTCGACGATAAGACGGGCTTCGCCTCGTACACCGGTGATCCGCATAAGGGCGGCGTCGTCGAAGTGTTGGGTGGAGTCGATTTCTCTCATCTGGATCCTGCTATGGGCAGCGACGGCAACGTCCTCAACCTCTACAACCTCCTCTACCGCAACCTCACTCAGTACAAATACAACCGAGAGTCCGGAGAACTCGAACTCGTCGGCGATCTGGCCGAAGATACGGGTACCTCAAACGAAGACGCCACCGAGTGGACCTTCAAACTCAAAGAAGGAATCACGTTCGAAGACGGAACGCCGATCACGGCGGAAGACGTGAAGTTCGGTTTCGAACATGCCTTCGACCCGTCGCTTGCCATCGGCCTCGACTATCTGCAGAACTACGTCAAGGGTGCCAAGGACTACGAGGGTGTCTTCGAGGACCCTGAAGGCCTCGACTCGATCAAGGTCGTTGATGATCGGACGATCACGATCGAGACGAATAAGCCGATGGCCGACTTCCCGAATGTCGTTGCCACTGCACCGGGAGCCCCGTTCCCGAAGGACAAGGTGACCAAGGTCGACCAGATCCAGAAGGATCCGATCTCGTCGGGGCCGTACAAAGTCGACGAGTACAAGCGCGGCGAGTCGCTGACGTTGGTCCGCAACGAGAACTGGGATGCCGAGACCGACGACATTCGCCCAGCCTATCCAGACGGCTACAAGTTCACAGTCAGCCTCGATCAGAACACGATCGATCAGCGGATGATCTCCGGCCAGGGCGACGATGCCAACGCGGTCTCGGCGTCGACCAACCCGGTGGTCGCGGCCAACCTCGCGAAGATCACCCAGGATCCCAAGCTCTCTGAGCGCACAGTGCAGAGCATGCCCTCCTGCAATTACTTCATGGTCATGAACAACGCCAAGGAGCCATTGGGAGATAAGAAGGTCCGACAAGCCATCAACTGGGCTGTGGACAAGTCGAGCGTGGTCAACGCCAGCGGCGGCCCACAGCTGGCCGATGTCGCACCGAACCAGCTGCTTCCCAGCGTTCCGCAGTACGACGACACCGATCCCTACGCCACTGAGGGAAACACGGGCGATCCTGAGAAGGCCAAGGCCATGCTCAAAGAAGCAGGCGCGGAGAACCTCAAACTGACCATGGACGTACGTGCGCTGCCGATGTGGCAGGCGCAGGCCGAGGCGGTGCAGCAGTCACTGAAGAAGGTCGGCATCGAGGTCAAACTCAACGTCATCGACCAGGCGAAGTTCTACGAGGTCCTGGCCACACCGAGCCAGCAGAACGAGCTTGCGATCACCGGCTGGTGCTCCAATGGCTGGTTCTCCGGCGAACCGCTGTTGGGACCCCTGTTCGACGGTGAGCGAATCACGAAGACCGGCAACCTCAATCAGTCCCAGATCGATGATCCGAAACTGAACAAGGCCCTCGCCGAGGCGGCAGTCATGCCCGATCTCGACGACAAGACAGCGGCCTATGCCGAGATCAACGAACAGGTCCTCGAGCTCGCTCCCGTCGTGTCTCTGGTCCGCCCGCGCCCTCTGCAGCTCGTTGGCTCGAACGTCGGCGGAGCGTTCGCCAATCCGTCCAAGACCGGATACATCGACTACTCGCAGCTGGGGCTACTCAAGCCGGAAGGATAGTTCACTCGTGACTACTTCGCTTTCGAATCAGGTCGAGGACTTCGGTCGGCCCAGCCCGGGGGAGGATTTTTCCCCCGGGCTGGGAACCTTGAAGCGGATCCTGCGCAAACCGACAGTGATTCTGTCCACCGGGTTCCTCGTCTTCATCGTCCTCCTCGCGATCTTCGCTCCGCTCATTACTCAGCTCTCCGGCTACAGCCCCTACGAATTCGACGAAGGAGCCGTGGACCCGGCACTGGGTGGGTTGCCGCACGGCGCGTTCGGTGGCATCAGTGCCGAGCATTGGATGGGAGTCGAACCCCAGAACGGCCGTGACATCTTCGCTCGGATCGCCTACGGCGCGCGTGTCTCGATGCTCATCGGCATCGGCGCAACCGCGATCACCATGGTCATCGGCGTGGTTATGGGCGTGATCGCCGGTTTTCTCGGAGGGTTCGTCGATGCCGTGATCTCCCGGGTGATGGACTTTCTCATGGCGTTCCCGGCACTGATCTTCATGATCGCGATCCTTTCGGCCCTGCCGCAGGGGAACCGTCCTCTGCTCCTCGTCCTCGTGCTCAGCCTCTTCTCCTGGCCGGCCACGGCCCGCGTGATCCGTGGCCAGACTCTGTCACTGAAGAATCGTGAATTCGTCGAGGCGGCCCGGACATCGGGTGCCGGCTGGGTTCCGCTGGTATTCCGGGAAGTGCTTCCCAACCTTTCGGGAACCATCGTCGTCATGGCCACGCTGGCGGTGCCGACGTTCATCGCCACTGAGGCCGGACTGTCCTTCCTCGGAGTGGGCATCACTCCACCCGATCCCTCGTGGGGGCAGATGATCGCATCGGCGGTGACCTGGTACTCCAGCGATCCGATGTTCTTCGCCATACCGGGTATGTTCCTGTTCCTCACAGTGCTGTCGTTCACAGTGCTCGGTGACAACCTCCAGAAGATCTGGGCGGGAGGACTCTGATGGCCATCTATCTCGTCAAACGACTGTTCGCGGCTCTGATCATCATGCTGCTCGTCGTGTTCTTCACCTTCATCATCTTCTTCCAACTCTCACCGGATCCGGCCGCCAGCATCTGCGGCCAGACCTGCACCCCGGAGAGGATCGAGGCGATCCGGGACCAGCTGGGACTCAACGAACCGTTCTTCACTCAGTTCTTCACGTTCCTCGCCGCGATCTTCGTCGGCCGCGACTACGGTTCGGGTGCCTCGGTGGTCCACTGCAACGCCCCGTGCATCGGGTACTCGTTCCAGACCAATCAGGATGTCCTGCAGGGGATCGTCGATCGTCTGCCCGTCTCGGTGACCATCGCCGTCGGTGCCGCGGTCCTGTGGCTGCTCTCCGGCGTGGCTGCAGGCGTGATCAGCGCTGTGAAGGAAGGCACCTGGTGGGATAAAGGAGCGATGATGTTCGCCCTGGCCGGGATCTCCCTGCCGAACTACTTCGTGGCCCTGGTGCTGCAATACCTCCTCGTCGTGCAGCTCCAATGGCTGCCGTTCCCGACGGTGGTCCCGTTCACTGACAGCCCAGTGCAGTGGTTCCAGGCCTACCTCATGCCGTGGATGGTGCTTGCGCTCATGTACGCGTCGATGTATGCGCGGCTGACGAGGACCAATGTCATCGACACCATGGGAGAGAACTTCATGCGCACGGCCCGTGCCAAGGGCCTGGGACGCAGCGCCGTCCTCATCCGGCACGGACTGCGTCCGTCACTGACCCCGATCGTCACACTCCTGGGCGTCGACTTCGCCACCCTGCTGGGCGGAGCCCTCATCACCGAGACGGTCTTCGGACTGAACGGCGTCGGCCGATACGCCTACGACGCGATCGCCGTCAACGATCAGCCCGTGATCATGGGAGTCACGCTCGTGGCAGCCTTCGCCGTGATCATCGCCAACATTGTGGTCGACCTGCTCTACCGGGTGCTCGACCCCCGAGTGAGAGTGAGCACCTCATGAGCGCACACCCGTCGAGAGCGGCAAGTGAGGCTCCGGTCCTGTCCGTGCGGGATCTTCGCATCGAATTTCCGCTCGGCGTCGTCGTCGACGGAAGCTCATTCGACATCGCACGGGGCCAGACGATGGGACTGGTCGGCGAATCAGGATCGGGCAAGTCGATGACCTCGCTGGCGATCATGGGCCTCCTGCCGAAGGAGGCGACGACAACAGGATCAGTCCGATTTCACGGCGATGAACTGCTCCACCGGTCCGATGCCTCGATGCGGCGGACCCGCGGCGACCAGATCGCGATGATCTTCCAGGATCCCCTGTCCTCGCTCAACCCCTACTACACGGTCGGCTTCCAGATCGCCGAGGCCTACCGTGCTCATAAGGGAGGTACGAAGGCAGCGGCGATGAGGAAGGCCGCCGAGGCGATGGATCGAGTGCGCATCCCCGACGCCGCCGGCCGCGTCGGATACTACCCTCATCAGTTCTCCGGGGGTATGCGCCAAAGAGTGATGATCGCGATGGCGCTCGTGTGCGAACCCGACCTCATCATCGCCGACGAACCGACAACGGCCCTCGACGTCACCGTCCAAGCCCAGATCCTCGACCTGCTCGCCGAGGTGCAGGAGATGACGCAGGCGGCGATGCTGTTCATCACCCACGACCTGGCCGTCGTCAGTCAGATCTCCGACCATGTGACGGTGATGCGATTCGGCCAAACCGTCGAACAGGGCACTGCCGAGCAGATCTTCTCGAACCCGGGCAACGACTACACCAAAGCGCTGCTCGCAGCGACACCGCGCCTCGACGACGTCGTCGATCTTCCCGAGCCCATTCTCACGAAAGGGGGCAGTTGAGCATGAGCGACATCGCCACGCCGCTGCTGGCAGCCAATGATCTGAGCAAGGAGTTCCGCACCGGCCGCAGAGAGAAATTCACTGCAGTCGAGGGAGTCTCCTTCGATGTCCACCGGCGGCAGACACTGGGCATCGTCGGAGAGTCCGGTTCGGGAAAGTCGACCACGGCGCGGATGATCGCACGCCTCATCGATCCCACGTCCGGGTCGGTGGAGTTCCAAGGTGAGGAGATCACCCAACGCTCCGGTGCGTCCTTGCGGGACTTTCGCAGCGGGGTTCAGGTGGTATTCCAAGACCCCTACTCCTCACTCAACCCTCGTCACACCGTCGATGAGGTGGTGTCGGCACCACTCCGCTATCAGAAGCGGACGGCCACAGGCGGCTACCGGAACATGGTCAAGGCGGCGATGGAGCGAGTCGGACTCAACCCCGACCACTCCACTCGCTATCCACGACAGTTCTCCGGAGGGCAGGCCCAGCGCATCGGCATCGCTCGCGCACTCATCGTCGAACCGAAGCTCGTCATCTGCGATGAGGCTGTCTCCGCTCTCGACGTGTCGGTTCAGGCACAGGTGCTCGAGTTGTTAGTCGATCTGCAGCGCGAACGCGATATCTCCTACATCTTCATCGCCCACGATCTGGCGGTCGTGCGACAGATCGCCCACAAGGTCGCCGTGATGCAGAAGGGCAGGATCGTCGAGCAAGGGCCGCGAGACGAGATCTTCGATGACCCACAGCACGAATACACGAAGACCCTGCTCTCCGCGGTCCCGAGCATCGATCCTCGCTGGGACACGGGTCAGCGTTCCTGACCGACACAACCACCTCGGCGCTCAGCATCGTCACCGACCACCGATTCTCCACCATCTCCACCCACAGTGAAGGACCTAACCTCCATCATGTCTGATGCACAGACTCAGTCACAGCCCACGAATCAGCCGGCAGACCTACCGCAGCCGGTCGATGACTTCGTCACCACTGTCCATGAACTTCAGCTGCCCGCCGGTCTGCTCCGGTATCGGGCCCAGGCGGGCCGGATAGTCATCGGCTCCGAAATCGTCGAGGAAGGCGTGTTCGCCGGACTCAAGCCCAAGGCACAGATCTTCCTCACCTCCTACACCGCCATCGCTGAGGGTGCCGACGACGGTCAGGATGCTCAACGTCCTGTCGTCTTCGTCTTCAACGGAGGCCCGGGATCGTCATCGGCCTGGATGCACATCGGCCTCTTCGGTCCACGGCGGGTGGTGGCCAACGACGTCAATGATCGCACCCCGCCGCCCTACGGTCTCGTCGACAATCTTGAGACCACTCTGGCTCACGCCGATCTGGTCTTCATCGACCCGGTGACCACGGGATACTCCCGCACCGCAGAGGGGGAGAAGCCGGAGGACTTCCACGGGTTCACTGGGGATCGCGACGTCGTCGGCGAGGCGATCCGGCTGTGGCTGACACGGAACAATCGGTGGATCTCACCGAAGTTCCTCGCCGGGGAGTCCTACGGAACCACCCGTGCCGCGGCCCTGGCCGGACATCTGGCCAAACGCCACGGCATCGCCTTCAACGGCATCCTCCTCATCTCGGCCGTCCTCGATTTCGCCACGATCGATTTCGCGGAAGGCAACGAAGCTCCCTACATCCACTACCTGCCGACGTTTGCCGCCATCGCGCACTATCACGGCAAACATCCAGGGCGCGAGCTCGAAGATGTGGTCGCAGAGGCGACGGATTTTGCCCATGAGGACTTCAGCCAAGCGCTTGCGCGCGGACACCGACTCGAGGCCTCCGAACACTCCCGGATAGCTGCGAAGCTGGCCGAACTCATCGGGATCGATGAGAAGTTCGTCCGACTGGCCGACCTTCGCATCGACGAGTTCACCTTCTTCACAGAACTGCTCCGAGATCAGCGACTGCGCATCGGTCGTTTGGACTCTCGCTTCACCGCGCATCCGGGGAAGGTCGCCTCCGAAGTGCTTGGCGACGACCCTTCGTATCCGGCGATCCAGTATCCCTACACAGTGGGAATCAATCATCTGCTGCGTGCCGAACTCGGATACGAATCGGACCTCACCTACGAGGTGCTGACATCCAGAGTCCATCCATGGTCGTACAAGGAGTTCGAGAACTCCACCGTCAACACTGCCGAAGATCTCGCTTTCGCGATGCGTATGAATCCGCATCTCAAGGTCTACGTGGCTTTCGGGTATCACGACTCAGCGACGCCGTTCGCCGCCTCGGAGCATGTGCTTGCGCACCTGCGCATTGCCGATGAGTCCCATGATCAGATTGTTCGTCGCTACTACCCGGCCGGGCACATGATGTATGTCGACCAGCAGGTCCGGGTCGAGCAGCTGCGCGATATCGCAGACTTCGTTGCTTGGTCG
This sequence comes from Brevibacterium sp. UCMA 11754, assembly GCF_021532275.1. Classification (GTDB taxonomy): domain Bacteria; phylum Actinomycetota; class Actinomycetes; order Actinomycetales; family Brevibacteriaceae; genus Brevibacterium. The sequence continues at coordinate 121,782 of NZ_JACBOT010000024.1, read as the reverse complement.
ATCGGAGACGGTGACAAGCCTGAGTCGAACCAACCCATCTGAGCCGGACACTCACGCGTACTGAGCTGGTCGGCAACACACCAAGACGATCATCATCGAGAACAGGAGAATCGACGTGCCCGAGAGCCATCATCGAGGCAGCTCACATGCAAGGGCTTCAGCCGAAGGCAGGAAGCTCGCCGACATCATCAATGCGGAGTGGACGTGGAGAGAGGCCGAATTCGGATCATTGTCTCAGAAGGCCTCCGTCGTCGACTTCTTGCCGGATGTCGGTGAGGCCTCGCAACTGCGGCGGCAGCAGATGTGGGAGGACACACTCGGCAAACTCGATTCGGTCAGTACCGATGCTCTCACCGTGGAAGAGACTATCGACTTCGATGTCTACCGCCAACAGTTGGTCACCTTGGTCGAGGCGCAGAGATACAGGATATGGGAAAGACCTGCCACGGCGGATTCTGCCTTCTGGCGCACGCTCGCCTTCGACGCCTACCGTCTAGTGCTCGAAGACGTCGGTTCGGCTCGGGCATACATCAGCTTGCTCGGCGACATCCCACGGTTCTTCGATCAGCAGATCGAGAACATGAGGGCCGGGGTGGCTCGAGGCTTTGGGCCGGCCAGAGTGTGCATGAGCGGACGCGAGGAACCGGTGCGGGTCGTCGCCAAGGCCGAGGATGTCACCGAGCTGTCGTTCTTCGGACCGTTCCGAAGAATCCCGGCGGTCGTGCCCGAACAGGTTCGAACCGAACTCCACGCGGCGGCCGCTCAGGTGCTCTCGGCTGAGGTCGTGCCCGCTTACCGGAAACTTCTTGACTTCCTGACAACGGAGTATCTGCCGAATCTGCCGGAGTCGATCGCAGCGGTCGACCAGCCGGATGGTCTCGAGTTCTACCGGTCCCAGATCAGGGAGTATTCGACGACGGACCTCAGCCCGCAGCAGATCTTCGACCTCGGACAGGTCGAAGTGAAGAAGATCCGGGAGGAGATGGAGGACGTCGCCGTCGAACTCGGCTATCCCGACGACCTGTCGGGCCTGTTCGAGTTCATGCGCACGGGTCCGCAGTTCTATGCAACGACTCCTCGTCAATTGCTGTCCGAAGCCGCATACACGTGCAAGGCCTTCGACCGGATGGTCCATCAGTACTTCGGGCGTCTGCCACAGCAGCGCTTCGCCATCATGGAGACACCGGCGGAGATCGCGAAATTCGACACGTTCGGCCGAGGTGCTCCCGACCGGTACCTGCTCAACACGTACAACTTGCCGGCCCGACCACTGTATTCCCTGCCGGCACTGACCCTGCACGAATCTGCGCCCGGACATTCGTTCCAGATCTCGCTGGCCGAGGAGCTCGAACTCGCCGACTTCCGGCGGCTCTACATCTCGGCCTTCGGCGAGGGCTGGGGCCTCTACACCGAACGACTCGGCGATGAGATGGGGATGTACGAGACGCCGTTCGAACGCATGGGTATGCTCTCGTTCCAGATGTGGCGGGCCGTGCGCCTCGTCGTCGATCCGGGCATACATGCGCTGGGGTGGAGCCGGGAGCAGGCGCAGGACTTCCTGCGGGACAATACGGCGATCGCCGAACACGAGATCGTCACGGAGATTGATCGCTACATCTCCTGGCCCGGGCAGGCCACTGCCTACTACCTGGGGCAGTTGACGATTCAGCAGCTGCGGCAGGAGGCCGAGGAGACGCTGGGTGGCGACTTCTCGATCAGGGACTTCCACGACACGGTGCTCGGGATGGGCAGCGTCCCGCTCACCGTGTTGCAGGCACACGTGCGCGGACACATCCGCGCGGTTGCTGCAGAGCGGCATACTCAGGCGGCCGCCGGCCACTGAGGACTTCGTCTCTCACAACCTCGACCCCGGTCGGATCTCAGTCCGACCGGAGTCGAGCCATGTCGCTCAGTGCTGCTCCGCTCGCTCCTCGGCGACCATTGACTTCACGTGCTCGCGGAGTTCCCGGGCGTCGTAGACGATGCCGGAGCGCAGAGTGAAGTCGACTCCGCCGACGCGGTTGACGCCGGACTCCTCGGCGCGGAGATGACCGTGGCCGTAGAGGACCTTGAAGTTGCTGAGGGGGTTGTCCTTGACGATGAGCAGGTCGGCGATCTTGCCGGGTTCGACGGAGCCGAGCTCGTCGTCGATGCCGAGAAGCGCGGCGCTGCTCAGCGTGGCGGCGCGGACGACTTCGAGGGGGTGGAACCCCGCTTCGAGGAGGAGTTCAAGTTCTTCGATGAGGCCGAATCCGAAGACCTTGTAGATGAATCCGGAGTCCGATCCGGCCGTGACCAAGCCGCCAAGGTTCTTGTAGTCGTTGACGAAGGACATCCATTTGACGTAGGCGTGGCGCCAGGCGATCTCGTCCTCGCTTGTCCAGTCGCCCATGTAGGAGCCGTGTTTGTCGGCCGAGGGCTGGAAGAATTCCCACAGGGTGGGGGAGGTGAAGTCGGAGTGCCATTCGGAGGTGCGCACTCGTGCGGCGTCGCGGGACCCGATGTAGATGTTGAATGTCGGGCTCAATGCGGTTCCGAGTTCGAGGAGCTCCTCGAGTGTCTCCTGCCAGGCGTTGCTGCCGCGCTCGGCGGTCTGCAGCCACAGGTGGGCGCCTTGGCTGAAGCGCTGGGGTTCGCTGTTGTGGTTGTAGTCGGTGGGTACGTGCTGGAGGGTGCGGTCGCGGAACATCGCTTCGGGGATGCCGTACCAGTGTTCGATGCTGTTCAGTCCCCACCTCGCCGAGGTGAGGGCGTTGACCTGCGCGGCTCGACGCTGGTCGTGGTGGCATGCGGTCCGTAGACCACGTGCTTGTGCCGCTTCGACGGCGGCGCCGAACACAGTGGGGGAGGTGCCGAAGAACTTCACTCCGTTTGCTCCGCGGTCGGCGACCTCATTGACCCACGCGGTTGCTTGGTCAGCGGTGACCGGGGTGGGTCCGTCGAGGGTTCCGGCACGCAGTGCGGGATAGATGTGCAGGCGCGGGGCCGCGATTTCGTTGGCTGCGGCTCGTCGGGCCTCGGAAATGGTCCAGTCGAGGCCGTTGAACGCACCGAGTTCGCGGATGGTGGTCACGCCGTGGCCGAGCCAGAGTTTGTAGACATAGTCGGCGTTCGGTGCCTGCTCGGGTTTGCCGATGTGGGCGTGGGAGTCGATAAGCCCCGGCAAGACGTAGGAGCCGTTGAGGTCCATGACTTTCGCGCCGTCGGACGAGGGGCGTTCGGTGAGGCTACTCGCACCGTTCGGTTCCCAGATTCCGGTGATCCTGTCGTCTTTGATCAGGATGTCTGCCGGCCCGTATGGGGCAGCGCCGGTTCCGTCGACGATCATGGCATCGCGGAGGATGAGCCTGGGGTAGGGTCCGGTGCCTGATGCTCTGTCGGTGGAAGGAATTTGAGCTTGGGATCCAAACGTCATCGGTGGTCTCCTAGGGAACTCGGAATTGATCGGCGCACTCGCCTTTGAGTTGTTCGAATCAATTCACACTAGCCGAGTATTCGCTGGTCAGCACAACGAGCTCGCCATGCAGAACTCGTTCTCTTTTCGAACTCGTACGCGGCCAAATCAGTGTTCAGCCGTGGGGCTGCACGAAAGCGCTCGCCGTTGCAAAGACGGTGCTGCTTGACATTGGGTAACGATGTTCCGGCGTCTTTTATTGTCCACTTGATAGGACAAGTGGATAGATGTAATATCAACTTATGGACGATTTGTTTCGGAGTATCCAGCGCGACCTTCAACAGCAGATCCGCTCAGGAGAACTTCCCGAAGGAGCTAAACTCCCCAGCGAGAATGAACTCTGCGCGCAATACTCGGTGAGTCGGCCGACAGCACAACGTGCGCTCAATGAGCTTGCCGCCGATGGAGTGGTCGTGCGCCAGAAGGGTCGTGGGTCATTTGTGTCGACCTCGCGGAAGCAGATCAATCTGCTGTCATTCACAAACCCGGCCGTAGCCCGTCACGGTGGTCCCGGACGGCACGAAGTGCTATCGGCCCAGGTGACCGTCGCTTCCGACGCACTGCTGCCGCTTCCCGGAGCTGAAGCCGACGCCGCAGTCACTGAAATCGTCCGCCTGAAATTCGATGCTCTCGATCGTCCGCATGCGCTCGAGACACACGTAATCCTGTTTTCCGCAGCACCTACGATCCTTCGGGAAAAGCTCGAAGACCTGGTCATCCTTGACCACTTGCAGTCCCATGATGTCGATGTGGATACCATTCGCGTCTATCTGGAGCCGACACTCATCAACGACCGTGAAGCCCAGCTGCTCACATGCGAGGCGGGAACACCGGCGCTAAGGCGTCGCCGTGAGCTGCGTGCACCAGACGATCAAGTACTGGAGACGACAGCAACTTTGGTCCGACCGGGAACCTCCGAATTCTTTATCGAACTGCCCGCCAACTGACAAACAACGATCACAGGGGACCGCATATGCACATCATCGTCATCGGCTCAGGGATGCTCGGGCTCAGCACCGCCGACAATTTGGTCATGTCAGGAATCGACGTCACGCTCGTAGATTCTCGAGATCTGGGCGCCGGCACCTCCGGCACGAGCTTCGCCTGGACGAACGCCAATGGAAAGCTCGACCCGGCTTATCACGAACTTAACATCGCTGGAATGGAAGAGCACTCCCGACTCGCCAACACTCTGCCAGGGCCGCGCACGTACCATCGATCGGGCGGACTGCAAATGGCCGGTGCGCACCAGGCACCGCAGCTGGAGGAGAAGATCGCACGCCTCACCGAGCTCGATTATCCGTCTGAGCTGATCTCAGCCGATCACGTAGGCGAGATCGCCGGGGACATCTCAGTTCCCAAGGGCATCGAACTGATCGCGCATTTTCCGTCAGAAGGATATGTGCTCACCGGACAGCTTCTGCGCAACCTTCGCGCGAGCGCTGTCGGACACGGGGCGAAGCTGATTAGGGGAACAGTCACCGAGGTGGACGAAGGTTGCGCTCAGGTCGAGGTCCACCTCGGTGATGGACGGGTGCTCTCAGCAGATCGGGTCGTACTCGCCACAGGACGCTGGACTCAGGCGCTCGCACAGGCCTCAGGGTTCGACACTCCAATGAACGACGAGATCGGTCGGGGGTCGGCGGTGACTGGTCTACTCGGCTACGTGAGGACGAATTCGACGCGGGTGAGGGCGGTCGTGCACACGCCCGAGCTGAATCTGCGACCGGGGGAGGACGGTACGATCGTCGTCCAGGCTCTCGACCTAAACCCGCGAATCGATCCCGCGGTCCCGCCAGCAGCCGAAGGGCCAGTCGCCAACGTAATGGCTGAGAGATTCACCGCGGTGACGAACGAATCAACGCCCGACCTGATCGATCTACGTGTGAGCTATCGATCTCTGCCCGCAGACGGTTTCACGATCGCCGGATTCGCAGCGGGTCGATCACGCACCTATTGCCTCGTCACACACAGCGGGATCACGCTTGGACCCTTGCTCGGCCGCCTGGCTGCCGAGGAGCTTGTCGCTGATAGTCAACAGGACTTGCTCGAGAGCTTCCGCCCAACCCGCTTCGAAAATGCCACGTCAACAGCTGGCGGAGTAAATCTGCCATTGCTGCTCGGCGATCAATAACACTTTCGTCACGTCGATCAAAGGAGACCGATGACTTCACGAACCACCGCCGACCCTGATGCCACGGAACGGCTCCCACTGTTATTTCGAGCGATCGGCTTCATCGAGCGTATCGGCAATCTGCTTCCGCACCCGTTCTGGCTGTTCTGGATCATGGCTCTGCTGCTCGGCGCCGTCAGTTGGATACTCTCGACGAATGGCGTCTCAGTGACGTTGCCCGAATCCAACGAGGTCGTCGAGGTCAAAAACCTGCTGTCGACCGATGGACTCAAATACGCTATCGAATCGGCTCTGGACAACTTCGCATCCTTCCCGCCCCTGGCAGTCGTACTCGTTGTCCTGCTCGGTGTGAGCGTCGCTGAGAAAAGCGGCGTCCTCGAAGCACTCATCAGGCTGACGATCATCAGGTTGCCCAAACGGTGGGTGACCTTCGCGATCGCCTTCAGCGGAATGATCGCTCACATTATGGGCGATGCGGCCTACTTGGTGATGATCCCGCTGGGAGCGATGGCCTTCAAGGCTGCGGGACGTAGTCCAGTCCTTGGCGTGATGGTGGCTTACGCTTCGGTCTCCGCGGGTTTCAATGCGAGTCCGCTCGTCACGCCGTCCGATGCGATCCGCTCCTCGCTGGCGTCCGCCGCGGCCCAGACGGTCGACTCAAGCGCTTCGATCACACCGGTGGCAACCTATTTCTTCTCGGCAACCTCGTCCCTACTTCTCGCTGCGATCATAACCCTGGTCGTGGAACTCGTGCTCGCACGGCGCGAGGACTTCAAGATTCCGGGAGAAGAATCCGCGGATGCCAGTGGAGCCGCCGTAGGAGAAGTGAACGGCAACGGAGCTGTTTCAGGCGGTCGACCGGGGGAGGAAGACACCGAGTCGATGACACTCGATAACAGCCAGACTCGCAGCCTGCTCCGGGCTACAGCGGCCGGAGTGGTCTTCATCATCGCGGTCGTAGTCATCTTGTGGCTGCCGGACTCACCTTTCATTGAATCCGGCCAGTCGCTGGTCGAATCGATGGTCCTCGACAACATCGCGATCTTCATTTCGCTGTTCTTCACGTTGACGGGAATTGTTTACGGATACAGCGCCAAGGTATTCACCACTGTCAAAGCTGTTCCGGAGGCGATGATCTCGGGTGTGGTCAGTCTTGCCCCCGTCATTGTCCTCTTCTTTGCAGTGGCCCAATTCCTCGCATACTTCAGTTGGACCGGGATCGGCTCCGTGCTCACAGTCAACGGTGCAGATCTACTCCAGAGACTCGAGGCTCCGCACTTGGTCGTGCTCATCGTCATCGTCGTCGGAGTGGCGTTCATCAACATGATCGTGACAAGTGGTTCAGCAATGTGGGCGATCTTCGCGCCCATCCTCGTGCCTATGATGATGTACTACGGAGTTCGCCCTGAGGCCGCCATGGTGTCGTTCATGATCGGGGATTCCGTGACGAATGCAGTCACACCGATGAGCGCCTACTTCGTTCTTGCGCTCGGATACGTACAGCGATACCGGAAGGACGCGGGTATCGGCACGCTCATGGCCTTCACCGTTCCGCTCTCGGTCGCGATCCTCATCGGTTGGGGAATCTTCTTCTGCGTGTGGTACCTGTTAGGCATTCCACTTGGCCCAGGGGTCGTGCTTCACTGACTCAGGATTCTGTGCTGGCCGAACTCGTTTGTGGGTTCAGTTCGCACCGATAGCATTTGCGGGCTCGGCAGCTCACAGTGGTGGTTCCAGAGAAGTGCACCTCTTCGGTACCGCGGGTTTCGTGGCGATTGTCGCCCAGCGTTCAACGTCGTTACCTACCTTAAGGAATTGCGAGGCCCGCATTAGTTGCGACCTCCGGGCCGGTCGCGATCGGCGCTATATCCCAGCTTCACCGAGATTTCACGGGCTGCAGCTTTCATCACTGGGACCAGCGCTTGCATTCGATCCTTAGGCATATACGGCCGAGTTGCCGAAAGCGAGACTCCGGCGACAATTTGCCCACTGCCATCGCGGATAGGGGCCGCCACACACCTGATGCCGGGTTCGTTCTCCTCAAGATCGAAGGAAGCGCCGTCGTAGGTGTAGTCCTTCATTCGTGCGTGGAAAGCGGTGAGGGCAGCTGGGTCTGCCCCCGGATTCTCGGCTGTGAAAATCCGTTCCCATCGCTCTGCTTGCCCCAGCAGCAAAGCCTTCCCCACACCGGTGCGCGTCATCGGCATCCGGTGACCGATGCGTGAGCGCATCTCAGCACCGCGCGTTCCAGGGATCTTGTGGAGGTAGAGCACCGACTCGCCATCCTCGACCGAGAGATGAATCGTGTCCTGTGTCCGGGCCGCGAGAGCCTCAAGACTCTCCCGGGCGACGACCGGCAATGGATCCTGGTTGAGCGCGGTGAAACCGAACTCGATGAGAGTGGGGCCCAGGCGAAACTCTCCCGGCGAACCGTGCCGCAGATAACCCATGTGCACCAGCAGCTGGATCATCCTGTGCGCACTTGATCGACCGATTCCCGTGGCGTCGACGACGGACTTCAACGTGGTGGACCCATGGGCGACGGCACTGACGATCTGCAGACCTCTGGCCAGGGTCTGCGTGCCCTGGGGGATGGCATTGCTTGCAACGGTATCGGCGTCCTCACTCATCACAACAGTATGACACCGATCCCACATATAGGGACACTAGTGGCGCATGGTGGAACACCTGCCCATAGTGGCACTTATGACAGAACTGGCACCAACCGAGGCCCCGCAGATGATCGGCCTCGACTGGGGGACGAGCTCGCTGCGAGCCTTCCTCATCGACAGCGACGGAGGCATCCTCGCTGAACGCAACGGATCAGACGGGATCATGGCCGTCGGTCCGGATACCGGCGATCTCAAGGGCGACTTCTCCCGGCTCGCTCACGCTGCCATCGGCGACTGGCTCAGCGATCACGGCCACCTCCCTCTCCTCGCCTGCGGAATGATCGGTTCGACCCAGGGTGTCGCCGAGGCGGGATACCTCGACCTGCCCACCGAACTTTCTGCCCTGGGTAGGCATATGACCTCAGTCGAACTGACCATCGGCGAACTCCGCATCGTCCCCGGACTGCAGAAGACATCGACCGAAGCGACTGCCCCCGACGTCATCCGTGGAGAGGAGACCCAACTGCTCGGCCTGCTCGACGCAGAGCAGGTCGACGCGACCACAGTGATCCTTCCCGGCACGCACACCAAATGGGTGAAGTGCCAGGGCCAGCGCGTGACTGACTTCTCCACCTCGATGAGCGGAGAGATGTTCGGTCTGCTGAGCACCTCGTCGATCCTCAGTCGTCTGGCCGAACCTGCTGATGACTTCCACCCCGACGCCTTCGACTGGGGACTGAGTGTCGGGGCTGACGACCCTGCCGCGCTCACCTCCTCGATCTTCTCCGCACGCACCTGGGCCCTCGACGGACGACTGCACGCCGAGGAAATCAACGACTACCTCTCGGGAATGCTCATCGGCGCCGAGGTGGCCGCCCAGGTCAGGACAACAGCCGACCCTGCAGCTCCCGTCATCGTCTGTGGAACCGCGGACCTGACGATGCGATACTCACGCGCCCTCCGCCGACAGGGGAGGCAGGCGGCCGATGCGGACCCTCGGGCCGCGGCCACAGGACTCTTCCGCATCGCCGAACAATCCGGCCTCGTGCCGACCAAGGAGAACATCAATGACTGACACCGTCCCCACAGGCCTTATCGCCATCCTCCGCGGGGTTCGCTCTGACGAGGTCCTCGACATCGCCGAGGGCATCGTCGCCGCCGGGTTCTCCGCCATCGAAGTTCCGCTCAACTCCCCGGACCCCTTGGCCTCGATCGCCGCGTTGGTCGCTCGATTCGGGAACGAGGTGGAGATCGGAGCGGGCACGGTGCTCACCGCCGATCAGGTTCGCGAGTGTGAGCAGGCCGGTGCCCGCATCATCGTCGCCCCCGATACCGACCGCGAGGTCATCTCCACCGCACTCGAGTTGGGACTGACACCGTACCCGGGTGCCACAACACCGACCGAGGCTTTCGCCGCGATCAAGGCCGGAGCCACCAAGGTCAAGCTCTTTCCCTCATCGGCAGTCGGAATCAGTGGACTCAAGGCATGGCGAGAAGTTCTCCCCGCAGGCACCGAACTCTTCCCTGTCGGGGGAGTGGGAGCCGACAACGCTGCCGAATGGCGCAACGCCGGTGCTGCCGGCCTGGGCCTCGGTTCCTCGCTCTATCGCCGAGGCGACCGCCCCGCCGACGTGCACGACCGGGCACAGACCATCGCCTCGGCGTGGGTCCAGGCCCACTGAACCCAACGACGACACGCGAACGACAATGCCAGACGAAAGGCCAGAACAATGAAGATCACGTCGATGACGACGTACACCGTGCCGCCTCGGTGGCTGTTCCTCAAGATCGAAACGGATGAAGGGATCGTCGGGTGGGGCGAGCCGATCATCGAGGGCAGGGCCGCGACAGTGGCAGCCGCGGTCGATGAGCTCTCTGATCTGCTCATCGGCAAGGATCCCGCAAACATCGAGGACCTGTGGACGATCATGTACCGCGGTGGCTTCTACCGCGGTGGACCGATCCTCATGAGCGCCATCTCAGGCATTGACCAGGCGCTGTGGGACATCAAGGGCAAGGCTCTCGGACAGCCGGTGCACCAGCTGCTCGGAGGGAAGGTCCGGGATCGGATCCGCACCTACTCATGGATCGGCGGAGACCGTCCCGGTGACACAGCTGCGGCAGCACTGGAGACGAAGAACCGCGGGTTCACCGCGGTGAAGATGAACGCGACCGAGGAGCTGCAGTTCATCGACTCCTACACAAAGGTCGACCAGGTCATCGAGAACGTGCAGGCGGTACGTGAGGCCACTGGTGACGATTTCGGCATCGGCATCGACTTCCACGGTCGCGTGCACAAGCCGATGGCCAAGGTCCTCATCAAGGAACTCGAACCCTATCGACTCCTCTTCATCGAAGAACCGGTGCTCTCCGAACACTTCGGCTCGCTGCGTGACGTCATGGCGAACACCCCGACACCGATTGCGCTGGGGGAGCGACTCTTCTCCCGCTGGGACTTCCGCGAGGTGATCGCCTCCGGTGCCGTCGACATCATCCAGCCCGATGTCTCCCACGCCGGCGGCATCACCGAGACGCGGAAGATCGCGATGATGGCCGAAGCCTACGATGTCGCGCTCGCGCTGCACTGCCCACTGGGCCCGATCGCGCTCGCCTCCTGCCTGCAGGTCGATGCCGGCAGCTACAACGCGTTCATCCAGGAACAGAGCCTGGGCATCCACTACAACACGAGCAACGACCTGCTCGACTACGTCACCGACCCCTCCGTGTTCAACTACGACGAAGGCATGATCGATATACCTGCGGGACCCGGGCTGGGCATCGAAGTCAATGAGGACTACGTCATCGAACGCTCGGCCGAAGGCCACAGATGGCGTAACCCCATCTGGCGTCATGCCGACGGCTCCTTTGCGGAATGGTGAGCCGGCGGATTCGGTAAGAGAGAAGGACGTTCAAGGATGAACTCACAGACTGCAGCGACTAAGCAGCGTCGTGCTGCCTCGCCGGGGCGAGCCCGGTGGTGGATCCTCGGCTGGCTGCTGGCAGCCATGATGATCAACTACATGGATCGATCATCGCTGTCGATCGCGGCCCCACACATGATCGACGAGCTGGGGCTGACCGCTGCCGATATCGGGCTGCTGGGTACCGCGTTCTCTCTGACGTACGCGTTCTTCCAGCTGCCCGGCGGATGGCTGACGGATCGCCTCGGCGCAAAACCGGTCTACGTCATTGCACTGGGCTTCTGGTCGATCGCGACCTCACTCATGGCATTCGGCCACCACATGTGGCACTTCATGATCTCGCGCGTCCTGCTCGGCGTCTTCGAAGCCCCGGTCTCACCCACCTCGGCGAAGATTGTCTCCGAATGGTTCCCGCCGAGGGAACGTGGAGCGGCAGTCGGAGTTTACGACTCGGGAAGCAAGTGGGGCCCGGCGGTGGCACCACCGATTCTCACCTTCCTCATCATCGGGTTCGGGTGGCGTGCCATGTTCGTCATCCTCGGTGTGCTCGGCATCATCGTGGCGGTCGGGTTTTGGGTCTTCTATCGGTCCCCGGAACACGACCGCAGGGTCTCGGCGGCTGAACTCGAGCACATCCGGGCAAGAGAGGAAGACAACAACGCTCCGACAGGCAACATCCCGTGGCTGCGTCTCTTCACCAAGCCACAGACCTGGGCTATGGTGCTGGGATTCGTCGCTGTGGTGTGGACCCTCAACATCTTCGTGACTTTCCTCCCGCTGATGCTGGGCGACATCTATTCCGTCGCTGACGAGGCGCTTGGCTGGTACACCGCGATCCCGTTCGCTGTCGGCGGCATCGGCGGAATCCTCGGCGGATGGTTCACCACGAAGTACTCGAGGATGCGGTCTCATCTGACGCCTCTTGCCTGCAAGCGGCGGATCGCTGCCATCTACGGTGGGGCGCTCGCCATCTGTTCGATCCTCGTTGGAGTCACCACCGGCCACTTCGCTTTGCAGCTGACAGCGATGAGCCTGGCTCTGTTCTTCTGCGGTGCACTGAGTGCCGTGGGCTGGTCGATTCCCGCTGATGTCGTGACCGGAAGCCGTGTCGCATCTTTGGGGTCCATCCAGAATTTCGGCGGCTACTTCGCCGGCTCGCTCTCGCCCTGGCTCACCGGGGTGCTGGTGACGACAACGGGGTCCTACCTCATTCCATTCGTCCTCGGCGCCGTTGTCGCGGTGATCGCGGGGATTGCCTATCTGCTCCTGCTGCGTGCCCCGATTCGGGTAGACAGCTCCACCCCAGAGATCGGAGACACCCGCTCATGACGAAAATCGCTGAGCACACGGCCACGCGGCCGACACGGATGCGTTACATCATCGCGCTCCTGCTCTTCATCACCGTCGTCATCAACTACATGGACCGGGCCAACCTGTCCATTGCGATGCCGGCGCTGTCCCAAGAGTTCGATCTCACCACGGGCCAGCAGGGGCTTCTGCTCTCGGCATTCGGGTGGACCTACGCCGCGATGCAGTTGCCCGGCGGGTGGCTCGTCGACCGGGTGAGGCCGCGGGTGCTCTATGCCTCCTGCCTCGTGCTGTGGTCTTTGGCCACGCTGTTCATGGGTATGTCCGGCGGGTTCGTCGCTCTCATCATCCTCCGGCTCTTGGTCGGCGGGTTCGAAGCTCCGGCGTACCCGATCAACAACAAGGTGGCCACGGCGTGGTTCCCGGAGCGTGAGCGCGGACGGGTCATCGCCTTCTACACCTCGGGCCAGTTCATTGGCCTGGCGTTGCTCACCCCCGTGCTGTCCTGGCTGCAGACGGTTCTCACTTGGCACTGGGTGTTCATCCTCACCGGAGTCGTCGGCGTTATCTGGGCATCCATCTGGTGGTTCGTCTACCGCGAGCCGCGTGACAAGTCGGGCGTCAACCAGGCCGAGATCGACCTCATCGCCTCCGGCGGAGGACTGGTCGACGTCGAGAGTGGTACGAAGAAGGAGACCAAGCCGAAGCTCAAGTGGTCCGACGTGAAAGTCGTGCTGACCCGGCGGAAGCTGTGGGGCATCTACCTCGGCCAGTTCTGTCTGACATCGACCCTGTGGTTCTTCCTCACTTGGTTCCCGACTTACCTCGTTGATTACCGCGGAATGGACTACATCGAGTCGGGCTTCATGGCGTCACTGCCATTCATCGCAGCCCTCGTCGGTGTGCTGCTCTCAGGGTGGGTCTCTGACCTCATGGTCAAGAAGGGTCTGACGCTTGGCACTGCCCGCAAGTTGCCGATCATCATCGGTCTGGCAATGACGGTGTTCATGCTCGGGGCGAACTACACGGATTCGACTGCGCTGGTCATCGTGTTCATGTCGATCGCCTTCTTCGGCAACGGCTTCGCCTCGATCACCTGGTCGCTGGTGTCCGCACTAGCGCCGGAACGACTGCTCGGTCTGACCGGCGGTATGTTCAACTTCATCGGCAACCTGTCCTCGATCGCCACTCCGATCGTCATCGGCTTCCTCGTCACCGACATCGACTTCGCCCCGGCCTTCGTCTACATGGCAGCCATAACCATTGTCGGTGTGCTGTCGTACGTGTTCCTTGTTGGAAAGGTTGAGCGGGTGGAGGAATGAGTGGCTATTCGCCGCTTCGGCGGATGCGACGATTTCTCGCTCGTGTGAATTCGTTGTTCGCCAGCAAATAACTGGTGAGAGTCCCAGGTGGTTTAGGGACCGCTGGAGTCGTGAAGTCATCGAAGTGATGGAGAAACTTCATCCGTGAAGCACGTTCACCAGTACACCCTTTCGCTCGGGTTTGGGAACTTGGAGCGCGAATTCTGGAGGGGGAGATCAGTACGCCTACCTCGGCTCGCCTCTCTGCGGTGCCGATTCGCCTGTACCAATGACAGTAGTGCTCTGCAGTACAGAAGGTCAGTGGGGATTCCCGCTCATGGCACGGGAGCTTTCCCTCGTTCGGTTGGCGGGCTAGCGGCGAAAGCGGATCTGATGCTGACCTGACGGGTCCCGCCGGTGGCGCTCGCCGTTACTCACGAGGTGTGCGTGACGTTCGGTGGCCCATCGATCGGCGAGAACAGCCTGACTGCTACCAAAGGAAGTCATTCGTCGTGGTCCAGCACGCGGCAGAGGCTATCGACGACTTCTCAGAACTCACCAGTGACGAGATCGTCCAGAGACTCATTCTTATGTGCGCTTCGGTCGCGGCGGCTTTCCGAGCGATCAGCACACTGAAACGTTCGGCCACGTCAGAGCTGAAGATGCTTGCTCTAGCGGGGAGAGATCCCGAGCCGCCTCCGGCGGCGTTGTCGTCAATCCTGCCCAGAACGGGCCAGGTGTGGCCACGCGGCCGCCCATACGTGAGCGACGACGGAGAGGGTCGGGCACCTGACCACATTCTTGCCACTGTCTGCCCTGCCCCTGGCCGGAAAGTGGCCCAGGTATGTCGCAGATCGGACCCGCGGCTCGCCAGTCGAGGGCTTCCGCCCCTTCCATGTCTGACCCCTCGATTAGAATCGGGACAGTGCACGCAACACGAGCGGGGTACGCCTATGGAACGCTGACGATGCAGAGGGACTAGTGATGGACGACGCCACCGTGCTCGAAGAACTACCGGTTGAGCAGCTGATCGAGATGATCAGGGAGAAGACTGGCGCTGGGGTCAACCTCTCCTTCCCGGGGAAGCTCCTCGCTCGCCAGCTGGGCCGCCGGGTGCGTCCTCGCAACCAGCGAACGGTGAAGTCGCTGAGCGCCGGTGACGAGCACGGGCGCTCACGAAACCTCCTGATCGAGGGCGACAACCTCCAGGCGCTCGCGTCGCTTTACCGCGAGCGGGGCCAGATCGACATGATCCTGACTGACCCGCCGTACAACACCGGCGGTGACTTCCGGTACAACGACAAGTGGGACAAGGACCCGAACGATCCCGAAATGGGCGAGTTCGTAGGCAGCGACGACCCCGCGAAGCACACCAAGTGGATGAAGTTCATGTACCCGCGTCTTCAGATGATGCGCGCCATGCTGAAGCCGTCAGGCGTGCTGGCGATTTGTATCGACAGCCGTGAGCTGTTCCACCTTGGACAGATGCTCGACGAGCTGTTTGGCGAAGAGAACCGCTTGGCTATCATCAACTGGCAGAAGACAGCCGCACCTCGTTCGGACAAGGACGGCGTCACCACGACGACCGAGTACGTGCTCGTCTACGCGCGTAACATCGCCAGAGCGAGGACCGCGTCCCTTGAACGGACGGACGCCGACAATCGGCGCTACGGGAATCCGGACAACGACTCGCGTGGACTCTGGCGCGAGAACAACCTCTCGGCCAGGACTTACAGCACATCTGGCGACTTCGGTATCCAGTCACCGTTTACCGGCGAGGTTTTCTACCCGCCCGGCGAGCGGGCCTGGGCGCATCCGAAGCGGAACATCAAGGAGTGGCTGAGCCAGTGGGGTTCGGCCTATGTCGAGAAGGCCCTCGGGGACGGCAAGGTGAAAGCTCTTGTCTTGAAAGATGGTTTCGCTCCGGATGCCGCGAAACGAGCTGAGGCGCGTCTGGCAGAGCCGGAATGGCCGTTCATCTGGTTCGGCCGCGACGGACAGGGTAGACCGCGCACCAAGACCTACCTGGAGCAGATCAAGAAGGGGAAGGTCCCCGTCACATACTGGGCTGATGACGATCTCGGTCTCCCCGTCGAGCTGGGCTCGACGTCGTGGGACTACGAAGAGTCGGGCCGTAGTGCTGATGGAGCGAGCGAACTCACGGCGATCGTCGGCCGAGGACACGGCTTCACCACCGTGAAGCCGCTGAAGCTGATGATGAAACTGATCCAGCTCTGGGTTCCCACCGACGGAACGGTGCTCGATCCGTTCGCCGGATCTGGAACCACCGGACACGCTGTACTGGCTCTGAACTCGGTATCCGGCGGTGATCGGCGGTTCATCCTCGTCGAGCAGGGGCGACCGGAGCGGGGCGACTCCTACGCCCGGGCGCTCACAGCGGACCGTTTGAAGCGCGTCGTAAACGGAAAGTGGGATAACGTCAAAGGGACCAGCCTGGGCAGCGGTTTCACATTCAAGACTCTTGAGAAGAAGGTCGACGCGCAGACACTCCTCCTCATGGAGCGGGACGAGATGATCGACACGGTCATCGCCTCGCATTCCAGCCTCGGCAGCCGCAGGGCGGCGGTACTCATCCCCGTGGTCGACGAAGACAACGAGCCGTACACCTACCTGGTGGCGAAGAACGCGGCCAACGAGGGGATCTTCCTCGTGTGGTCGGGTGCTGGCTCGAACACGGACCTGACTGAGGACGTCTACGAGGCGATCACCGAGGAGGCCGAGCGAGCCGAACTGGCTGACGTCTACCACGTCTACAGCCGCCGGAACCTCCTCGTGACCGATGACGTGATCTGGTACCAGATACCCGATCGGATTTTGTCCGACTTCGGGCTCGATGTCCGCACCGAGTCGTTCACCGAGGAGGGCTGATCATGGCGCTTGAACTTTTCCAGTTCCAGCAGGACGCGGCATCTCAGATCGCCGACCGTTACATCAAGTACAGCGATGAGCCGCTCAGCTTCGGTCGGGGCGCGAAGCGTCGAGAGGTGCCGTTCTACCAGGCGCTCTCCTCCATCACGGGCTCGGGCAAGACGGCCATCCTTGCCCAAGCGGTGAGCGAGATCGTCGCAATGTCAGAGGTGCCGCCGGTGATCCTCTGGCTGTCGAAGGGCAAGGTGGTGGTGCAGCAGAGCTACGCCAACCTCGCCGGGGGTGGAAAGTACGACCACCTGCTCACAGATGTCACGGTGCGGTTGCTCAGCGAGTATGACCCGGCGGACGTCGCCGATTCGAGCGAGGCACTGCTCTACTTCGCGACCGTCGGGACCTTCAACCAGAAGGACAAGGAAGAGAGCAATCTCAAGATCTACGCGCTCGATACCGACGAGATCGAGTCGACCCGTTGGGAGTCGCTCAAGACGCGCGAGACGGCCGACGGCACACGTCGCCCTCTCGTGGTGGTCTACGACGAGGCTCAGAACCTCAGCGATCAGCAGACGACCCTGCTGCTGGAGCAGCAGCCGTCGGTGTTCCTCCTGGCCAGCGCGACGCTACAGTTCCCGGCCCGGTTCGACACCGAGGTCATCCAGCAGCTCCGGACGCAGGCCGATTATCAGGACGAGGATCTGATCACCTCCGTCAAGTCTTCCACCGTGGTATCCTCGGGGCTCGTGAAGGGCATGATCTCGCTCGACGGGCTCAACGCACCGATGCAGGAGACGGTCTCTGAGCTGCTCGCCGACATGGAGGAGACTGAAGCGGCCGCGGGGGCGGAGAGACTGAGCTTCCGGCCGAAAGCGATCTACGTCTGCAACACGAACATCCTCGCCGACGATGCGGGGCAGACGGACGATCCCAAGCAGCCGTTCGACCAGCGGCAAGCACCGCCGATACTGATCTGGCGTTACCTCACCGAGCAATGCGGCGTCCCGGCCGACGAGGTGGCCGTCTACGCCGACCTCAAGACCGATCGTGATTTCCCGTTGCCGTCCGACTTTGTCCTCTTCAACGGCGGTGAGAGCGACTACGACGACTTCGTGGCGGGCGACTACCGTCACATCATCTTCAACAGGACCCTCCAGGAGGGTTGGGACGATCCGAGCGTCTACTTCGCCTACGTCGATAAGACGATGGAGTCGTCGATCCAGATCACTCAGGTTGTTGGCCGCGTGCTGCGTCAGCCGGGCGCGACGCACTACGAGTCTGACCGGCTGAACACAGCCCACTTCTACGTCCGCGTCGACCGCAACGACACGTTCACGCAGGTCGTCGAGGACGTCCGCAAGGGGCTCGGCGGAGATGCGCCCGAGGTTCGTATCCTCACATCGCCTCCTGGGTCGGAACTGCCAGCGAGCCTCGAAACCAAAGAGTCGCGATCCGTGCCACGCACGGCGATTGACAACGGCCCCACAGTCGAGCCGGTCTCAAAAGTTCTCGCGAAGGTTCACGACTACAGCCGGGATACCGTGAACACCCGCGGTGTCGGACGGCGCAGGACTGTGCAGCAGGCGATCGGCGCAGGAGAGGCGAAAGACTCGGAATGGGTCGACTTCGAGCAGTCGAATCGAGTGAACGCCCGCTGGGTGTTCCGCCGCGAGGTCGCCCGAAGGTACCGTCCGTCGCTCTCGATCATGGAGACTGACTCGCAGAAGTTCGACGCCAAAGTCGGCGTCGGCAGCACCGCTTACGCCAGCTTGACCGACTACGCCGCCGAAGCGGTCGACGAGTACCTCCGCCACGCTGTGGTGAAGCAGTTGAAACCGAAGCCGTACGAAATCGGCAGTACGCTAGCACGTCGCGGGTCGATGGAAACGTTCAAGAACGCTCTGCACGAGGGCTACGACGATCTGCGGCCGTTCGAGCTGAGGTTCGCCCGGGCACTCGACGAGACCGGCCTGCCGTGGGCGAGGAACCGCTCTCAGACGGGCTACAAGATCCCTCTCGTCTCCCTCGGGCAGACGGTGTGGTTCTTCCCCGACTTCCTGGTGTGGTCCGGCGACAGGGTGCTCTGCGTCGACACGAAGGGCAATCACCTGGTCGAGGGCGATGCTCGCCGGAAGCTCCTGTCGATCCAGCCGCACAAGGACGTCTCAACTACCGTCGAGGTGAAGTTCGTGACCGAGGGAACTTTCAAGGCGGACGGCACACCGGACGGCAAGGAGGGCTTCTCAGTGTGGGCGCTCGGCAGCGATCGATCCCTGCGAACCCAGGAGTTCGAGGACCTTGCCTCGGTCGCGAAGAGCTTCAAAGCCGGATAATAGGAGCATCTGCCAGCTCCCGAAAGGAGGAGAAGGATGTCGGACTCAGGTCGAAAGCGGCTCCCGCCGGTCGACGGAACGACGCGAGAGCTATACCTCTATTCAGGAAACCAGTGCGCCTTCACAGGCTGTACTGAGGTCTTGCTTCAGCCGGACGGGAACTGGAACTGCGAGGTCGCGCACATTTTCGGGGTCAAACAGGGCTCCGCGCGAGGAGATCACAACCTTACGAATGAGGAACTACGCGAATCGTCGAATCTCGTGCTCATGTGCCCTAACCATCACACCAAGATCGACAACAAGAAGTTGGAGTTGATCTACACCGTCGACGTGGTCCGAGGCATCAAAGCGCGACATGAGGCCAAGTTCAGGACGGCTCTTCTTGGGCTGGGACGCATCATCGACAGCACCGCAGGGCAGGTCGTCAAGCGCCCTGAGAACCTATGTGCGCTCGACGGCTTCTGCACCAACATGACCGAAGATGAAATTCGAGAGAATGTTCTGATGGCGACTCCCTTCGTTGATGCTCTACTCAAGCAACCAGCTGCTCTCCGCGATGTCATCTCTCTCGTCCTCGTCCACGGAAAAGCAGAGAACCACTGGGGTTCTACCAGAATCCGAGCCACGACAACGAGGATCGAGGCGGTTTCCTCATCAGTTACACCCGACGAACTGAAGCGCAGAGCGCTGTCTCTGGAACACGACGGACTTCTCTCGATCGAAGATGACGAAGGTCTTTGGTACTTCGTTCTGGTGGATCCGACTGCAGACAGCGTCGGCTGGGATCTCTTCGTGGCGATTGACGAACTCGCAGAGGGTGACGCCGACGTGATCCGACGAATTATCGATGACCTCGACTTCTCGGTGTTGGACGCCTGATGTTGACCACCGTGTGCGCCACGCGTTTGTTTACTACGCCGAGGAGGAACCTATGGGCCGTCGCGTCCTAACCGTATCGGAGCTGACCTTCCACCAGAAGTTCAAGCGGAACCCAGCAAGCTTCGCGCCCGCCGACCTCAATGGTGAAGACCTTCTGGACGTCTTCGAGACGTGGGCGAAGGGCTTGAATACCTCCGACACGCACAACGAGAAGCGGCAAACATGGGTGAGCGTCGCGGAAGTGGTGCGTTACGCGCCTCGCGTGATAATGCTCGACCTGCGGGTGGGCGCCTACGGCGAGCCCGGAGACCTCGTGGACATCAGCACCGGCGACCCTGTCGGCCAGATCGAGGACCACCAGGCGCCCACCGGAGAGAACCGGGCAATGCTGTTCGTGCCGGAGCGCGGAGAACGAACGCATTTTCTCTCCGAGGAGTCGTCGAGGGGTTCGGCGGGCGGACACATCTTGCGTCTGTTCAAGAAATACTTCAGTCGCTACACCGATCAGATCACCATGGAAGCCGCTCCGGTCACCGAAGGCGAGACGTGGCGGGAGGCGGCTAAACTCACAGAAGTGGAGGTGCGCGTTACGGGCAAGAGCGCGGACGTCGCGGACGGCCTGACAGTAAAGGTGGGGAGGGTGTCGCACGTCGCGCGGCCGGAAAAGCGTGGTGTCTTTCCGGGCAAGCTCCTCGGGGAACTGCACCGCACCAGCGTGGCGGCGGAGGTGGTTGCGGTAGACGAGTTGCCCGAGGATCACGACGTCTTCGTGACGATGCTGCGCAACGGGCGGACGAAGAAGTTCCAACTTGGCTCAGAGGGGGCACCCGCGATCCGCGAGGTGCTCAACGACTCCAACGAGGAGGCTCTCGACGTCGATAAGCTGGTGGAGACGTGCACAGAGAAGGTACGCGACCTGTCAGCACGGACCGGCGGCGAGTGGGATGTGGCATGGAGCAGACCGCCACAGCAAGGGGCGTGACGAGATGGGCAAGGCGTCTCTCTGGAGCGTGCCCACCGATCACTTCCGCACGCTCTACGACAACCGCACGGGACGTCCCGACTGGTCGGCCATCGTCTGGCAGATGGTCCTTCCTTTGGGCGCTGGCGTGGCCGCCTGGAAACTCGGGGCCAAGATGGGCGAGGTCAGTGCTGCCGTGTCGGGTATCTCAATTGTGGCCGGGCTGCTCTTCGCCATGGCCGTGTTCCTGTTCCAGCTGCGCGTCACTCTGGGCACGGACAAGAGGCTCGGGGAGGACGACTACGTACTCGTGGACGAATGCATGGCGAACACTCTGTGGGCCATCCTCTGGGGTCTTGCTCTAGCACTGTTCCTCGTCGTCGGTGACGCCGGGAAGTGGATCGGGGACGACCGGATAGGGTCCGTTCTGACAGGCGTGGCGGTTGCTGCGACGGTTCACTTCCTCGTCGTGATCGGCATGTGCCTCAAGCGGCTGCGCAGGGCCTACGAGCGCATCGCGATGCGTCGGATCTGACTCCGCCGCACGTGACCGTCATTGGTCTTCGCAGGCACACATCTCTAGTGTGATCGCCTCACAAGTCGCACCCTGTGCGCCCTCGACACGAATGGTCCCACGAAGACTTCTTCGATGATGTCGCCGACGCCTGCCGCCTGCAACGCAGCAGGGAATCCTCGGTGCTCCGACCAATCCTTCACGAAGATCTCCCCGGGAGCGGGCACATAGCCGTACTCAGAGAGATCGACGGAGAGCACCTCATCCTCACCGGTTTCGACGTCGATCTGAGCAAGTGCCGCTTGCTCCGCGTCGTGCTCGATGGAGCCGGTCACCGTGAACTGCGGATAGTGCACAGTCACACTCTCAACAATGGTCTTCCAAGCCATGGTGGTACCTCCAGCAGTGGTGCCTTATTCTTATGCCATGAGCGTGTGTGCTGTCGTGTGGTGTGACCGCACCTCAGTGGTGCGTGGCCTGTGCAAACGGTGCTACGCACGGTACAAACGCGGGCTCGGCCCTAACCAGACGCGTCAGTACACGACTCGAGAGACCAGGGAGCGGGTGCGCTACGAAGTAGCGGAGAGGCGAATAGCCGGTGAGAGCATCGCCGACATTGCTGCCTCGGTGGGCATCAACGAGTCGACGTTGGGCAAGTGGTTCAGAGAATGGGACGTACGGCCGGCAGCCGGCAAGTTCGGGCGGTCGCTGGCACCGAACCAATGGCGACCTTGGACTCGCGACGATGCTGTGGTTGCGTACACGCGCACAGACCTGTCGATCGCGGAACGTGCCGAGCTCCTGGGGCGGTCATACACTGCTGTGGCTGGGTTCGTTCGCGACTACCGGCAACGCTCGGGCGATCCATATGGCATAAAGTAGCAATGACGAATGGCGCCAACTCCGCTGCGAGAGTGAGGCCGGGGCTGAACTGAGTACAACGAAAGCGTTCCCCGAACCCAATTGGATGGATGCACACCTGGGAGGCGCTTTGTTATTCAGTCTGCTGTCGGTCGATCGTTGCTGTGCGCTTCTCGGCGCCGTCGAGGCAGAAGCCGGTGTGTCGGTCGATTAATACGAACAGTTTGCCGAGCTCATTGTCGCAGTTGGTGCAGTTGGCGATCATGCGCACTCACCTTCTGCCACCAAGAACCCCACGGTTACGTCGATTCGGCGTGGCTCCAAATTGGCTTGGTCTGGGGTCGAGTCCGAGAGTTTCTGTGGCGTCTGCCTCTAGAACACAGGAAACGCGGCACCCTTAGAGTTCGTGTCGTTGTCATGAGTTTCCGTGGGATTCCGCTACATGTAAAAATTTGAGATCCGAGTTCATGGCGGTCGAGACGGCTCGCGTCGATGCGGCGAAAAAAATAGAAAAATACGGTGTTGATTTTGTGCCTGGGGCATAGGATTGTTCAACTCCCGGGACGGGCGCCTGCGCCAAATGCGGGGCCCAGAATGATACGTACTCACAAGGATTCTGAGCCCCAACTGCCGACGACGAATCACACGGTAAGCACAACCTTTCCAGTAGTCTCCCGACCCTCAAGCGCTCGGTGCGCGTCCGCGGCATCAGCCAGCGGGAACGTGGCACCCACGCGGAAGTTCAGCCACCCGTGCTCGATGCCGTTAAACAGCATGGAGGAGCGCTTCGCCAGCTCCTCCGACGACCGCACGAACCAAGCCAGCGACGGACGGGAAAGGAAGATTCCGCCCGATGCGTTGAGTCGCTGGATGTCGAACGGAGGCACCTGACCCGAGGCTCCGCCGAAGAGCACCATTGAACCCAGCGGCTTGAGCGATGCGAGCGAGGCATCGAAGGTGGTCTTGCCTACCCCGTCGTAGGCGACCTCGACGCCCTCGCCGTCGGTGAGTTCCTTGACCTCCGCTGTGATGTCGGCGCCTTCGCCGTAGAGGAACACCTCGTCGGCTCCGGCCTTGCGAGCCAGCTCAGCCTTCTCCTCGGTGCTTACGGTCGAGATGACATTGCCGCCCAGGTGCTTGATGATCTGGGTGAGCAGGAGCCCGACTCCGCCGGCACCGGCATGGACCAGAGCAGTGTGGCCGGGCTTGATCTCATGTGAACTCGTGGCCAGGTACTGGGCGGTCAGACCCTGCAGCGGCATCGCGGCGGCGACCTCGGTGCTCACGCCCTCGGGCACACGCAACAGGTTATCGGTCTTGACGACGACCTGGGTCGCGTACGAACCCGGGCCCTCGTGCCAGGCGACGCGATCGCCGACGGACCAGCTCGCCACACCTTCGCCCACCTCGGCGATGTGACCGGTGCCCTCGGAGCCGACGATGTGCGGGTAGCTCATGGGATACGTGCCCGAGCGACGATACGTGTCGATGAAGTTCACGCCCGCGGCCGCGACGTCAACGAGGACCTCACCAGGACCGGGCCGAGGGGTGTCGACCTCATTGAACTCGAGAACCTCGGGTCCACCTGCTCGCATCGCCTGAATAGCCTGGGTCATCACGCCTCCTGCATATAATTTAATGTGCTGGTATAGTTATACATATGAATGATCTTACGGTTGCCGTCTCCGGTGCCACCGGATACGCCGGGGGAGAGGTCCTCCGGTTGCTGAGCACTCACCCTCATCTCAACGTCACCACGGTGTGCGGACATTCCTCCGTGGGCGAGACGCTCGGCCGACATCAACCCCATCTTGCCCGATATTCCGATTTCGTGGTCAAGGAGTCCACCGCCGAGGTGCTCGCCGGCCACGATGTCGTCATCCTCGCCCTCCCGCACGGTCAGTCCGGGACGATAGCGGCCGAGCTCGAACAGTCGGGCCCCGAGACGCTCATCGTCGACCTCGCCGCCGACCACCGCCTCATCAGCGCCGCCGCCTGGGAGAAGTTCTACGGCTCGACCCACCAGGGCACCTGGACCTACGGTCTGCCCGAGCTGCTCACCGCCGACGGCATGAAGCAGCGCGAAGCACTCAAGGACGCGAATCGCATCGCCGTGCCCGGCTGCAATGTCACTGCCGTGACTCTCGGGCTCGCTCCGCTCATCCAGGCCGGTCTCGCCGCTCCTGCTGGACTCAACGCGGTTCTGGCCAATGGCGTCTCCGGAGCCGGTAAGGCACTCAAACCGCACCTGACCGCGGCCGAGGTCCTCGGAGATGCCTCTCCATATGGCACGGGCGGCACCCACCGGCACGTGCCCGAGATCGAACAGAACCTCAACGGAGCCCTCGGTGCCGCCGCCGCAGAGGGCCCGACCCGGATCTCCTTCACCCCGACGCTCGTGCCCATGGCCCGCGGAATCCTCGCCACCATCACGGCCGACGCGGGGGAGTCCGCACGCCGAACCGCCGAGGGCTTCCTCGACGCTGTGGCACTCAAGGACCAGCTAGCACAGGCTTTCGAACAGGCCTACGCAGACGAACCCTTCGTCCACGTCCTGCCCGAGGGCCAGTGGCCGCGCACCTCCTCGACGACCGGATCGAACCTCGCGCACATCCAGTTCACCGTCGACGAACGGGCAGGCAAGATCCTGATTGTCGTGGCCCTGGACAATCTGGTCCGTGGCACTGCCGGCCAGGCACTGCAGTCCATCCACCTTGCCCTCGGCCTCGACGAGACCACCGCACTTCCCCTTGAAGGAGTCGCACCATGAGCGTGACCGCACCACTCGGCTTCACAGCCGCCGGCCTGACCGCCGGACTCAAACCCAGCGGGACCAAAGACCTCTCGCTCGTCATCAACACCGGCCCCGACACTGCCGTCGCCGCCGTCTACACTTCGAACCGCTGCAAGGCCAACCCCGTCCTGTGGTCCCAGAAGGTATCCGCGAACGGTCAGGCCCGCGCCGTCGTCCTCAACTCCGGGGGAGCCAACTGCTACACCGGCGACTTCGGGTATGAGACGACCACGCTGACGGCCCAGACCACTGCCGATCTCCTCACCGAGGCCGGCACTGCAACAGCGACCGAAGACGTTCTCGTCTGCTCGACCGGACTCATCGGCGTCGGCGGCCAGGATTTCCGCGACACCATCATCGACCACCTCCCGCCACTCGTGGCAGCAGCCGAGGACACGGTGACCGGTGGCGAGCACGCCGCCGAAGCGATCATGACCACCGACACCGTCGCCAAGACCGCCACCCGCGAAGGCAGCAGCGGGTACACGATCGGCGGCATGGCCAAGGGCGCAGGAATGCTCGCCCCGGGCCTGGCCACCATGCTCGTCGTCATCACCACCGACGCGAAGGTCGACCAGGCCGTGCTCGATCAGGCTCTGCGGGCCTCGACGAGTCAGAGCTTCGATCGCCTCGACACCGACGGGTGTATGTCGACGAATGACACCGTCATCCTCATGTCCTCCGGCGCCCACGACGCGGCAGTCGATACAGATGAGTTCACGAACCTGCTGCGCGAACTCTGCCTCGACCTCATGCACCAGCTCCACGTCGACGCCGAAGGCGCCCACCACGACATCGCCATCACCACGCAGGGTGCGGCCAGTGAAGCCGAGGCCGTCGAGGTCTCCCGCTCCGTGTCACGTTCGGCCCTGTTCAAGGCAGCGATCTTCGGTCAGGATCCGAACTGGGGACGTGTTGTTGCCCAGGTGGGAACCACCTCGGCGACCTTCGACCCCACGGCCATCGACGTGATCATCAACGGCACCGAGGTGTGCCGGGCCTCTGGCCCCTATGAGGACCCAGAGAAGGTCGAATTCGGGCGCAACGTCGACGTCGTCATCGACCTCCACGCAGGAGATCACACCGCCACGGTCTGGACCTCGGACCTCACCCACGATTACGTCGAAGAGAACAGCGCCTACTCCACATGAGCAACCCACACGACATGTCCACGAAGTCAACGGCCGCCCGGCTCGCCGCCGCCCAGGTCAAGGCCGAGGCCCTGACCGAGGCGCTGCCGTGGATCAAGACCTTCGCCGGTGCCACGATCGTCATCAAGTACGGCGGCAACGCGATGATCTCCCCGGAGCTGCAGCAGTCCTTCGCCGATGACATCGCGTTCTTGCGCTTCGCGGGCATCCGACCAGTCGTCGTCCACGGCGGCGGACCCCAGATCACGAAGATGCTGGCTCGCTTGGGTATTCAAAGCGAGTTCAAGGCCGGACAGAGAGTCACCAGCGAAGAAGCGGCCGAGGTCATCCGCATGGTCCTCTCCGGCCAGGTCAACCGCGACATCGTCTCCCGCATCAACCAGAACGGCAACGCCGCGATCGGGCTCTCCGGTGAGGACGCGGACCTGCTGTTGGCCAACAAGACCCACGCCGAGGTGGACGGTGAAGTCATCGACCTCGGCCGGGTGGGCGAGATCGCCGAAGTCAACACCACAGTGCTCACCGAGCTCCTCGATGCCGGACGGGTGCCCGTCATCTGCTCGATCGCCTCGGAGATCGACGGTGAAGCAGGCAAGCCGCTGAACATCAACGCCGACCTCGCCGCCTCCGCCGTCGCGAAAGCCTTGCGTGCCGACAAGCTGATCATGCTCACCGATGTGCCAGGCCTCTACGCCAACTGGCCCGACACCTCGAGCCTGATCTCGCGCATAGGACCGAAGAAGCTGCGCGAACTGCTGCCCAGCCTCGACGCCGGCATGATCCCGAAGATGACCGCGGCACTCGAGGCCATCGAGCACGGGGTGCAGCAGGCCCACATCATCGACGGCCGCATGGCGCACTCGCTTCTCCTCGAGGTCTTCACCTCCGAGGGCATCGGCACCATGGTCGAAGACACCGTCGTCGAACCCGCACCACTGGGTGACGGGCACAAGGGTGAGGGACACGAGACAAGCACGGAGGAGACGAACGATGAATGAGACAAACGCTGTGACAGACCAGGCGCAGACCTGGCGCGATGACTTCTCCAGGGTCCTCTCACCGGTCTTCGGCTCACCCCAGCTCGACCTCGTCCGCGGAGCGGGCGTGCACGCGTGGGACGCCTCGGGCAAGGAATACCTCGACCTGCTGGCCGGCATTGCCGTCAACGCGCTCGGTCACTGCCACCCCGCTTGGGTCAAGGCCATCACCGAGCAGGCGTCGACCCTGGGCCACATTTCGAACTTCTTCACCTCACCACCGCAGATCGCGCTCGCTGAAAAACTTCACGAGGTCCTCGACCTGCCCAGCGGTTCGGCCGTGTTCTTCTCGAACTCCGGCGCCGAAGCCAATGAGGCCGCCTTCAAGATGGCCCGCCGCGCTGGGGGTGGATCACGCCCGATCATCATCGCCATCGAGGGTGCCTTCCACGGCCGGACCATGGGCGCGCTCGCGCTGACGGCCAAGGCCGCCTACCGCGAACCCTTCGCACCCGGAGTGCCCGGCGTCGTCCATATTCCCTACGGGGACGCCGACGCGCTCGCCGCCGCCATCAACGACACCACTGCCGCCGTCTTCATCGAACCCGTACAGGGCGAGGTCGGAGTCCGGCAGCACCCGGCCGGCTATCTCACCAAGGTCCGTGAGCTCACCCGAGAGGCAGGGGCCCTCCTCGTCCTCGACGAGGTCCAGTCCGGTGTGGCCAGGACCGGATCGTGGTTCGCCTACCAGAACCCGGAGATCGGCGAAGGCGTCGTCCCGGACATCATCACCTCGGCGAAGGGCCTGGGCGGAGGCATGCCGATCGGGGCCACCATCACCGTCGGCGATGCCAACACCAAACTCCTCGAGGCCGGACAGCACGGGACCACCTTCGGCGGAAACCCCATCGCCTGCGCGGCCGGACTGGCCGTCCTCGAAACCATCGATGCCGAGAACCTACTCGACCACACCCGCGACACTGGAGCCTGGCTGAGCGAACAGCTGCTGACCATCGACGGAATCGAGAAGGTCACCGGCACCGGACTGCTACTGGGCCTCGAACTGGCCGAGGGCCTCGATGAGAAGGCGATCGCCGCCCGCGCTCTCGAGGCCGGGTTCATCATCAACCCCGTCGCACCCGGACGCCTGCGCCTGGCACCACCGCTGATCATCACGAAAGACGATCTCGCACCGTTCCTGACCGCCCTGCCCGGACTGCTGCACGGCTGAACACGTTCGCCGCCCACCTAGCGGCCACCTCGGCGAACGGGCCATCGACCCACACAGCCCGGTTGCCCCACACAGACTGACAAAGGACACACCATGACACGGCATTTCCTCAAGGACACCGACCTCACCCCGGCAGAGCTGGCCGAGGTTCTCGACCTCGCGGTTGAGCTCAAGGCCGCCCCGTACTCGCGCACCCCGCTGGCCGGACCGCAGACCGCGGCAGTCATCTTCGACAAGACTTCAACGAGGACCCGGGTGTCCTTCGCCGCCGGGATCGCGGCGCTCGGCGGGCAGCCGCTCATCATCAACCCCGGTGAGGCGCAGCTGGGACATAAGGAATCCATCGCCGACACCGCCCAGGTGTTGTCGCGCATGGTCTCGGCCATCGTCTGGCGCACCTACGCCCAAGCCGGCCTCGAAGAGATGGCCCAGAACTCCAACGTCCCTGTCATCAACTCGCTGTCCGATGACTATCATCCCTGCCAGATCCTGGCCGACCTGCTCACGATCCGCGAACACCGCGGCGACGTCGCCGGTCAGACCATGACCTACTACGGCGATGGGGCCAACAACATGGCCAACTCCTACGTCCTCGGCGGAGTCAATGCCGGCATGCACGTGCGCATCGCCGCCCCCGCCGACTACCAGCCAGCCGAGGCCATCATCGCCGAGGCGAACGAACTCGCCCAGACCACCGGCGGATCCGTCACGGTCACCGACGACCCCGTGGTTGCCGCCCAGGGCGCCGATGTCCTCGTCACCGACACCTGGGTGTCCATGGGACAGGACGCCGCCGGCCGTGACGACGAAGCCTCACCCTTCGTGAAATACCAGGTCACGTCCGAGCTCATGGCGCTCGGCAACGACCCGATCTTCCTCCACTGCCTGCCGGCCTACCGGGGCAAAGAGGTCAGCGCCGAGGTCATCGACGGACCCGCCTCGGCGGTCTTCGACGAAGCCGAGAACAGACTCCACGCACAGAAGGCACTCATGACATTCCTGCTGGAGAAGCGATGAGCGAGAACACCACTCCGCCGAGGAACGCCGCGCCACCGGCGAACTCCGCACCCCTGACGAAGACGGCCCGGCAGCAGAAGATCATCGATCTCATCACCCGCAAATCCGTGCATTCCCAGATCGACCTGGCCGAGAACCTGGCAACGATGGGCATCACCGTCACCCAGGCGACACTCTCACGCGACCTCGCCGAGGTGGGGGCTGTGAAGATCCGGTCCACCGCCGGATCCGTTTACGCCGTCCCCGGTGAGGGAGGGGACCGGAGCCTGCAGCAATCGACCGGTGACAGCCTGGATGCGAAGCTGCCCCGGCTGCTCGAAGAGCTCCTCGTCTCCGCGGCGGCACAGGACAATACAGTGGTCCTGCGTACTCCACCCGGAGCCGCCCAGTATTTGGCGTCGGCGATCGACCGCTCCTCGATGACCGGGATCTTTGGCACAATCGCAGGAGACGATACTGTTCTCGTCATCGCGATGTCCTCCGTCGGGGGACAGGCACTGGCCGAGACATTCCTCGAATATGCTGCCGGAAACGCCGCCGAGAGCTGATACACCCGATACACGTATGACTGATACACACGGGCCTGGAACACACAGCCAGACCTGAGATACACGCAGACCCGGCCGACCGGGAACTGGAACACCGAACCGATGGATTCAAACCGGCAGCGTGGAAGCGCCGACGGTGGGGAAGGACCTTTTGTGAGCGAACGACTGAGCCTATGGGGCGGACGATTCTCGGACGGCCCGGCCGATGCACTGGCCGCGCTGAGCAAGTCGACGGACTTCGACTGGCGCCTGGCCCACTACGACATCGCCGGTTCGAAGGCCCACGCAAAGGTGCTGCACCGCTCGGGTCTGCTGGGCGACGATGAGCTGCAGGGCATGACCGAGGCGCTTGACGAACTCGGCCGCCGCGTCGAAACCGGCGAATACGTCGCCGCAGAATCGGATGAAGACGTCCACTCCTCACTCGAGCGCGGACTCATCGAGATCGCCGGACCCGACCTGGGCGGAAAACTGCGTGCCGGCCGGTCCCGCAACGACCAGATCGCGACCCTGGGACGCATGTACCTGCGCGATCACGCTCGTGACCTGGCCAGCCTGGTCCTCGACGCCGTCGACGTCCTCATCGCCCAGGCTGAAGAGCACCCCGAAGCGCCGATGCCCGGTCGCACCCACCTGCAGCACGCACAGCCTGTGCTCCTGGCGCACCACCTGTTGGCCCACGCATGGCCCTTGCTGCGTGACGTCGCCCGGTTCGTCGACTTCGATGAGCGTGCCGGCATCTCCGCCTACGGTTCGGGTGCCCTGGCCGGATCGTCGCTGGGTCTCGACCCACAGGCTGTGGCCGCAGATCTGGGCTTCAACGACTCGGCAGAGAACTCGATCGACGGCACCGCAGGTCGCGACGTCTTTGCCGAATACCTCTTCATCACCACGATGATCGGCATCAACCTCTCCCGTCTTTCCGAAGAGGTCATCGCCTGGGCGACCAAGGAGTTCTCCTTCGTCACCCTCCACGATGCGTACTCGACGGGCTCGTCGATCATGCCGCAGAAGAAGAACCCCGACGTCGCCGAGCTGACCCGTGGCAAATCAGGACGCCTCATCGGTGACCTCACCGGGCTGCTCTCCACGCTCAAGGCACTGCCCCTGGCCTACAACCGCGACTTGCAGGAAGACAAGGAACCGGTCTTCGATGCCACCGACACCCTCGAACTTCTGCTCCCGGCCTTCACCGGCATGGTCGCCACGCTGAAGTTCAACACCGAACGCATGGCCTACCTGGCACCGCGCGGATTCGCCCTGGCCACCGACATCGCCGAATGGCTCGTCCGTAAGGGCGTGCCCTTCCGCATCGCCCACGAGCTCTCCGGAGAATGCGTGCAGCTGGCTGAGTCGAAGGATGCCGAGCTGTGGGATCTCACGGACGAAGAGTTCGCGGGCATCTCCGAGGACCTGACGCCAGACGTCCGCGAAGTGCTCACCACGCTCGGGTCGATCGACTCGCGTTCGTCCAAAGGTGGAACGGCTCGGTCGGCTGTGGACCAGCAGGTGGCTAACGCCAAGGCCGAGGTGGCGAAGCTGCGCGAGTTCGCGGAGTCCGCGCGCAGCGTGTGAGCGTACTTCTTTACGAAGAAGCACGAATTCAGGGACACTGTCGAGCATTGCGTACAACTTGTACAAGTTGTACGCTGGTGTTATGAGTTCAGTGACGTTATCCCAGTTCCGCAATCAGCAGAGTAACTACATTGCCGCTGCGCAGCGCGAGCCCGTCGAGATCACCTCGCGCGGGGCGGGTCGTCGTGCCGTCGTCGTGTCTCCGGATTTCTATGACCGTGCTCTGCAGGCATTGGAGGATCAGGCTGATATTCGATCTGCCGCTGCGGCGCGTGATGAGTCCGAACGAGTCACTCACGAGGACCTCGTCCGAGAGATTGGCATCTGAGCTTCCTCGATGGGCTACTCGATCACTTACGTCTCATCGGCGGCGAAGACGCTGCGCAAGCTCGATCAGCCTGTAGCGCGGAGGTTGCTGGCGGCGATCGGTCAATTGGCCGAGGATCCTCGTCCACAGGGGAGTATTCAGCTCAAGGGCGGTGACGGGGAACTTCGGATTCGGGTCGGCGATTACAGGATCATCTACGACGTATACGACGGAGAACTTCTCGTACTGGTGTTGCGCGTCGGGCATCGACGTGAAGTGTATCGCTGAAAAAGATTCCGGTGCGCCCAGGTGTGCCGGTGCGCCCAGGTGTGAGGGACTAGCTCAGAACACCCCTTAGAATTGACTTCGTCGGCTTCTCGCCGACACTTCATACACATCTGAAAGGACCGAAGTGACCGACATCTTCAGTGAACTCAAGGCCCGTGGCCTCGTCTCGGTTTCAACCGACGAAGCCGCCCTGCAGAAGGCTCTCAATGAGGAATCGCTGACCTATTATGTCGGTTTCGATCCCACCGCGCCCAGCCTGCACATGGGCAACCTGGTCCAGCTGATCACCGCCGCGCGTCTGCAGAAGGCAGGACATAACCCCCTGGCCCTCGTCGGCGGAGCAACCGGGCTCATCGGTGACCCCCGCATGTCGGGAGAGCGCACGCTCAACCCGCGCGAGGTCGTCGAGGAATGGTTGGAAAAGATCCGAGCCCAGGTCGAGAAGTTCCTCGACTTCAGCGGCCCGAACGCCGCCCAGGTCGTGAACAACTATGAGTGGACCTCCGAGATGTCGGCCATCGATTTCCTCCGCGACATCGGCAAGCACTTCCCGATGAACCGGATGCTGGCCAAGGAATCGGTCTCGGCTCGCCTCAACAGCGAAGCAGGAATCTCATTCACCGAGTTCTCGTACCAGGTGCTGCAGGGCAACGACTACCTCGAACTCCACCGCCGCTACGGCTGCTCCCTGCAGACCGGTGGCTCCGACCAGTGGGGCAACCTGACCTCGGGCGTTGATCTCATCCGTCGCGTCGAACAGCACAGTGTCCATGCCCTGGCCACACCGCTGATCACCAAGGCCGACGGCACCAAGTTCGGCAAGACCGAGTCCGGCACCGTGTGGTTGGACGAGAGCCTGACCAGCCCATACGCGTTCAGCCAGTTCTGGCTCAATGCTGATGACCGCGACGTCGTGAAGTACCTCAAGGTGTTCTCCTTCCGGTCCCTCGAGGAGATTGGGGAGATCGAGGCCGAGTTCACCGCGGCACCACACACCCGTCTGGCACAGAAGGTGCTGGCCGAGGACGTGACGACTTTGGTCCACGGCAAGGAGAAGTACGAGCAGGCGATCGCAGCGGCCTCTGCCCTGTTCGGTGGGGGAGAGCTTGCCAGCCTCGACGCCTCCACTCTGGGGGCTGCGACATCCGAGCTGCCTCGAGGCGATGTCAGCTCGACGCAGTTGGCTGAGGGCGTGCCCGTTGTCGATGCCTTCGTGACTGCCGGCATCGTGAAGTCCAAGGGTGAGGCACGTCGAGCCATCAAGGACGGCGGCGCCTACGTCAACAACGTCAAGGTCACCGGTGACGACCAGACACTGACCCCTGCCGAGGTGCTCCCCACCGAAGGCGGAGGAGTGATCCTCCTGCGTCGGGGAAAGAAGACCCTGGGGGCAGTTGACATCATCAGCTGAGCTGCGTGACTGCCGCCGACACCGTGTCCTTGATCGATTCGAGGGCACGGTGTCGTCGTATTCACCATCGACACATTGAAAGCACCGGAGACGACGGTGAGCTGCAATGTACAAGCGAACTGCTTGTTATCGTCGATGACAAGCCATTCACTTGTATCGGTACTCGGGCTGGCGGGTTGAGACTTCGGTAGTTCGAAGCTCTGGGGGATGTCATTCGTGAGATATCTGGACAGCCTCATGGCATCAGCGCGGGCAGTGACCGAGACTGGAAAGAGAACATCGTCGAAACGAGGAGAACATGCGCACGCTGCTCAACATCATCTGGTTCATCTTCAGCGGACTGTGGCTGGCACTCGGCTACTACCTCGCCGGCATCATCTGCTGCATCCTCATCGTCACCATCCCCTGGGGAATCGCCTCCTTCCGGATCGGCAACTATGCTCTCTGGCCCTTCGGCCGTGAGGTCATCGAAACCAGGCCGGCAGGTATTGCAACGACGTTGGGCAACATCATCTGGGTGATCGTCGCCGGCATCTGGCTGGCCATCGGGCACGTGGTGACCTCGATCCCGCTCTTCGTCTCGATCATCGGCATTCCCCTGGGGTGGGCGAACATCAAACTCATCCCCGTGTCTCTCATGCCATTGGGCAAGCAGATCGTCGACAGCGACTCCCTCATGCCGGGCTACCGCGGAGCCTGATCGTCGGCGCACTGTCTTGTGGGCCTCGCGCAGCCCTCGATCCCCGGTATTCCGGGGGACGAGGCTGTCGCATCGTGCCTGGTGACGGGCGTCACGCTGAGTTTTCCGGTTTCGAGTTGCACGAGCGTCACGGCCTGGTCTAGAGTTGTATCTCGTTGCCCCGCAGAAAACGAACTCTTCGAGAACAGTTTTCACCCGGTATGACCAGCACAAACACAGTTTAGGTTGGTTGGTTATTGGACAGGGTGTGACAACAAAAATTGAAACTGACACCCCCGGTGTACGCCTCCATTAATTGATGGTGTGTGGTGACGGGTGAGTGTGTGTGGTTTGAGAATCCAATAGCGTATTTGTTTGAACAGATAGTGATGCCAGAAACATTGTTTTTCTGGTAAGACAATCACATGTTCACACACATGTTCCTACCCCCTCGCCGGGGTGGTGACGCCAGCGTGTGTGGACATGAAATTTTTAAGTTGACCGCGGTCACCCCGTGACCGTTGGTTGGCTGTCTTGCTGGGATTCATTCGTAACATAATTTTTTATGGAGAGTTTGATCCTGGCTCAGGACGAACGCTGGCTGCGTGCTTAACACATGCAAGTCGAACGCTGAAGCCCGCAGCTTGCTGTGGGTGGATGAGTGGCGAACGGGTGAGTAACACGTGAGTAACCTGCCCCCGACTTCGGGATAAGCCCGGGAAACTGGGTCTAATACCGGATATGACAACCGAAGGCATCTTTGGTTGTGGAAAGTTTTTTCGGTTGGGGATGGGCTCGCGGCCTATCAGTTTGTTGGTGAGGTAATGGCTCACCAAGACGACGACGGGTAGCCGGCCTGAGAGGGCGACCGGCCACACTGGGACTGAGACACGGCCCAGACTCCTACGGGAGGCAGCAGTGGGGAATATTGCACAATGGGGGAAACCCTGATGCAGCGACGCAGCGTGCGGGATGACGGCCTTCGGGTTGTAAACCGCTTTCAGCAGGGAAGAAGCCTTTATCGGTGACGGTACCTGCAGAAGAAGTACCGGCTAACTACGTGCCAGCAGCCGCGGTAATACGTAGGGTACAAGCGTTGTCCGGAATTATTGGGCGTAAAGAGCTCGTAGGTGGTTGGTCACGTCTGCTGTGGAAACGCAACGCTTAACGTTGCGCGTGCAGTGGGTACGGGCTGACTAGAGTGCAGTAGGGGAGTCTGGAATTCCTGGTGTAGCGGTGAAATGCGCAGATATCAGGAGGAACACCGGTGGCGAAGGCGGGACTCTGGGCTGTAACTGACACTGAGGAGCGAAAGCATGGGGAGCGAACAGGATTAGATACCCTGGTAGTCCATGCCGTAAACGTTGGGCACTAGGTGTGGGGGACATTCCACGTTCTCCGCGCCGTAGCTAACGCATTAAGTGCCCCGCCTGGGGAGTACGGTCGCAAGGCTAAAACTCAAAGGAATTGACGGGGGCCCGCACAAGCGGCGGAGCATGCGGATTAATTCGATGCAACGCGAAGAACCTTACCAAGGCTTGACATACACCAGACCGGGCTGGAAACAGTCTTTCCCCTTTGGGGCTGGTGTACAGGTGGTGCATGGTTGTCGTCAGCTCGTGTCGTGAGATGTTGGGTTAAGTCCCGCAACGAGCGCAACCCTCGTTCTATGTTGCCAGCACGTGATGGTGGGAACTCATAGGAGACTGCCGGGGTCAACTCGGAGGAAGGTGGGGATGACGTCAAATCATCATGCCCTTTATGTCTTGGGCTTCACGCATGCTACAATGGCTGGTACAGAGAGATGCGAGACCGCGAGGTTTTAGCGAATCCCTTAAAGCCAGTCTCAGTTCGGATCGTAGTCTGCAATTCGACTACGTGAAGTCGGAGTCGCTAGTAATCGCAGATCAGCAACGCTGCGGTGAATACGTTCCCGGGCCTTGTACACACCGCCCGTCAAGTCACGAAAGTCGGTAACACCCGAAGCCGGTGGCCCAACCCTTGTGGAGGGGGCCGTCTAAGGTGGGACTGGCAATTGGGACTAAGTCGTAACAAGGTAGCCGTACCGGAAGGTGCGGCTGGATCACCTCCTTTCTAAGGAGCACACATCAGAACCCCAACAGCAGACACCGATTGTGTGTCTGGTTGGGTAGCTCAAGGGTGGAACATCCCTATCTTCGCTCATCCAGCCAGCGGCGTTGAGGCACATGCCTTGTCGACGAGGGTGATCGGTGGGCTAGAACATTTACGTTATTGGGTCCTGGAATCACAGGCCCCACACACAGCACAGTCCTTTGTGGCTGCGGTGGTGTGTGGTGTGGTGGTTTCAATCAACGGACCGACCCAGACCATACGTGCGCTGCTATGCAGGGTGGGTGTGGGTGGTGTTTGGTAGTGGTTTGAGAATCGTATAGTGGACGCGAGCATCAACAACACAACTTTGTTGTGTTGTTATGTAATGTGATTTTTCTTGTGAAATCCGAAAGTGTTTTTTTCGCGCACACAATCATCAACCAACATGGTTGGTTGGTATGAGTGTGTAAGAGCGCATGGTGGATGCCTTGGCATCAGGAGCCGATGAAGGACGTGGAAATCTGCGATAAGCCTCGGGGAGCCGATAAACGGGCTGTGATCCGAGGGTGTCCGAATGGGGAAACCCCGCCACATGAGAGTGTGGTGACCCGCATCTGAATATATAGGATGTGTGGAGGGAACGCGGGGAAGTGAAACATCTCAGTACCCGTAGGAAGAGAAAATAAAATATGATTCCGGGAGTAGTGGCGAGCGAAACTGGAAGAGCCTAAACCGTGTCAGTGTCAAGCGTGCTGGTATTGCTGACTCGGTGTTGTGGGGTATGCGTGTCTCATCCAGCATGGTGGGGACGTTGATGTGTGTTGCGTGTAGTCGAAGCTGGTGGGAAACAGTACCGCAGTGGGTGAGAGTCCCGTAGACGAAACATGTGACCCCGACGTTATGCATACACCCGAGTAGCACGGTACTCGTGGAATGTCGTGTGAATCTGCCAGGACCACCTGGTAAGGCTAAATACTTCCTGATGACCGATAGCGGATAGTACCGTGAGGGAATGGTGAAAAGTACCCCGGGAGGGGAGTGAAATAGTACCTGAAACCATGTGCTTACAATCCGTCAGAGCCTCCTTTGTTGGGGTGATGGCGTGCCTTTTGAAGAATGAGCCTGCGAGTTAGCGGTGCGTGGCGAGGTTAACCCGAGAGGGGTAGTCGTAGCGAAAGCGAGTCCGAATAGGGCGTCCCAGTCGCGTGTCCTAGACCCGAAGCGGAGTGATCTAGCCATGGGCAGGGTGAAGCGTGTGTAAGAGCGCGTGGAGGCCCGCACCCACTTCAGTTGAAAATGGAGGGGATGACCTGTGGTTAGGGGTGAAAGGCCAATCAAACTCTGTGATAGCTGGTTCTCCCCGAAATGCATTTAGGTGCAGCGTTGCGTGGTTCTTGCCGGAGGTAGAGCTACTGGATGGCTGATGGGCCCCACCGGGTTACTGACGTCAACTAAACTCCGAATGCCGGTAAGGTTCAGCGTGGCAGTGAGACAGTGGGGGATAAGCTTCATTGTCGAGAGGGAAACAGCCCAGACCATCAACTAAGGCCCCTAAGCGTGTGCTAAGTGGGAAAGGATGTTCAGTTGCGAAGACAACCAGGAGGTTGGCTTAGAAGCAGCCATCCTTGAAAGAGTGCGTAATAGCTCACTGGTCAAGTGATTGAGCGCCGATAATGTAGCGGGGCTAAGTACACCGCCGAAGTTGTGGCAGCATCCCTTTATAGCCGTAATGGTGGGGTGTTGGGTAGGGGAGCGTCGTGCTGGCAGTGAAGTCGCCGTGTGAACGAGTGGTGGAGCCGGTACGAGTGAGAATGCAGGCATGAGTAGCGAAAGACGGGTGAGAAACCCGTCCACCGGATGACCAAGGGTTCCAGGGCTAGGCTAATCCGCCCTGGGTAAGTCGGGACCTAAGGCGAGGCCGACAGGCGTAGTCGATGGACAACCAGTTGATATTCTGGTACCGACGCTCAACCGTCAATACCAAAACACATGATACTAACTTTCTGGCTCGTCCTTTGCGTCTTCGGATGTGATGTTGGCGAGTTGGTAAGGACCTGAGTGTGGAGTCGGTAAGCGCGAGGTGTGACGCAGGAAGGTAGCCAGGCCACGCGATGGTAGTCGTGGTCTAAGGTCGTAGCACGTGGGGGTAGGTAAATCCGTCCCCACACGTAGTGTGAGAGCTGATGGGCGCCCCATTTTGGTGGGGTGATCTGGTGATCCTATGCTGCCGAGAAAAGCATCGGCGTGAGGTTGTGTGTTGCCCGTACCCTATAACCGACACAGGTGGTCAGGTAGAGAATACTAAGGTGATCGAGAGAATCGTGGTTAAGGAACTCGGCAAAATGCCCCCGTAACTTCGGGAGAAGGGGGACCATCCTGGTGAAGCCAACGTGCTTGGTGATGTGCTGGTGGTGGTCGCAGAGGCCAGAGAGAAGCGACTGTTTATTAAAAACACAGGTCCGTGCGAAGATGTAAGTCGATGTATACGGACTGACGCCTGCCCGGTGCTGGAAGGTTAAGAGGACTCGTTAACCCTTTAGGGGTGAAGCGGAGAATTTAAGCCCCAGTAAACGGCGGTGGTAACTATAACCATCCTAAGGTAGCGAAATTCCTTGTCGGGTAAGTTCCGACCTGCACGAATGGCGTAACGACTTCTCTGCTGTCTCAACCACGAACTCGGCGAAATTGCATTACGAGTAAAGATGCTCGTTACGCGCAGCAGGACGGAAAGACCCCGAGACCTTCACTATAGTTTGGTATTGGGATTCGGTGTGGTTTGTGTAGGATAGGTGGGAGACTGTGAGACTATCACGCTAGTGGTGGTGGAGTCGTCAAGTGAAATACCACTCTGACTATACTGGATTTCTTAACTTCGGACCCTGATCGGGTTCAGGGACAGTGCCTGATGGGTAGTTTAACTGGGGCGGTTGCCTCCTAAAGAGTAACGGAGGCGCCCAAAGGTTCCCTCAGCCTGGTTGGCAATCAGGTGTCGAGTGTAAGTGCACAAGGGAGCTTGACTGTGAGACGGACGTGTCGAGCAGGAGCGAAAGCTGGGACTAGTGACCCGGCCATGGCTTGTGGAAGCGTGGTCGCTCAACGGATAAAAGGTACCTCGGGGATAACAGGCTGATCTTGCCCAAGAGTCCATATCGACGGCATGGTTTGGCACCTCGATGTCGGCTCGTCGCATCCTGGGGCTGTAGTCGGTCCCAAGGGTTGGGCTGTTCGCCCATTAAAGCGGTACGCGAGCTGGGTTTAGAACGTCGTGAGACAGTTCGGTCCCTATCCGCTGCGTGCGTAGGAAATTTGTGGAGGCCTGTCCTTAGTACGAGAGGACCGGGACGGACGAACCTCTGGTGTGCCAGTTGTACCGCCAGGTGCATGGCTGGTTGGCTACGTTCGGGAAGGATAACCGCTGAAAGCATCTAAGCGGGAAGCCTGCTTCGAGATGAGATTTCCAACCCCATTTGTTGGGGGTGAGGTGTCCTATAGATTATGGGTTTGATAGGCCGGGTATGGAAGCACTGTGAGGTGTGGAGTTGACTGGTACTAATACGCCGATCACTCATACAACCATTTTGTTGGTTGGTGTGTGGGAGTAACGTTTACGGGTTTTATAAGGCTTAACGGGTCATGTTGCATGATGGTGTTCGCGTTCGCTGTACGGTTCTTGGACTGCTACTACACTCTTTGAGCATTTGGTTGCTTGGGGTGGTGGTGGTTCGTGTGGTTTTGCGGTGGTGATAGTGGTGGGGAAACGCCCGGTTAACCGTTCCGATCCCGGTAGCTAAGCCCATTCGCGCTGATGGTACTGCAACTTGGTGGTTGTGGGAGAGTAAGTGACTGCCGCAATATTCTTTAAAATGGGGAGGCCATCCTGTCGTTGACGGGGTGGCCTTCTTGTGTGTGGTGAGGGGTCATTCCATGTTTGGTGGGGTGGCCCCTTTCTCGTATTCATGGCCTTGTGTGTTTTCATGTGCGTGGGGTTGTGTTGGGGTTGTCTCGTGTGTTGCGGGATGGCCCCCGTTTTTCATATTCACGTTGAGGTGGCGCAGATCGTCATTGCATCGGGTGAGTGGATGGTGCGCAGCCCATCGAGCAACAATGCAGAACCTTTCCGACCGTGATCGCACCCACATCGTCACTGGTTGGGTAGTGTGGTGGTGACTTAACATAGGAAGGTACCGCTCATGCTCAACCGTCTGCACGATGCCCTCAGACTCCGGACGAATCCGGCGATATTCTTTTCATCAGCCGCGGTCATTGTCCTGTTCGTACTTGCTACCATCTTCTTCACCGACGCTCTTGACACTGGGGTCTCTGCAGCTTCGGACTGGTTGCTGACGAACCTCGGTTGGTTCTACATCCTCGGTGTCACCGTCTTCTTGGTCTTTCTCATCTACATTGCCGCATCGCGGTACGGCCGGGCCAAGCTCGGTCCGGACAATGAAGAGCCGGAGCACTCGAACGGTGCCTGGTTCGCCATGTTGTTCGCTGCTGGCATCGGTTCGATCCTCATGTTCTGGGGAGTAGCAGAACCAGTCAGCCACTTCGGTGATCCGCCGCGAGCCTCACTTGGCATCGAACCTGGCACCGTTGAAGCGGCGACGGACGCTATGAACTTCACCTACTACCACTTCACCCTGCATACCTGGACGATCTTCACTCTCCCGGCTCTGTGCTTCGCCTACTTCATCCACAAGAGAAACCTTCCGCCGCGTGTGAGCTCCATCTTCCAACCGATTCTTGGTGAGAAGATCCACGGTCCCATCGGTAAGTTCATCGACGTCGTCGCCATTATCGGCACGGTATTCGGCATTGCGGTATCTATCGGTCTCGGCACTCTGCAGATCAACGGTGGTCTGGCACAGATCATCGG
This sequence comes from Brevibacterium sp. UCMA 11754, assembly GCF_021532275.1. Classification (GTDB taxonomy): domain Bacteria; phylum Actinomycetota; class Actinomycetes; order Actinomycetales; family Brevibacteriaceae; genus Brevibacterium. The sequence goes on along the minus strand of NZ_JACBOT010000024.1, from coordinate 80,691 downwards.
AATTCCAGAGAATGCCCTCTGGCAGCTGATCATCATCGGTGTCGTCTGCGGCCTGGCAACCATCTCCGTGTCATTGGGCCTGGACAAGGGCATCAAAGTTCTGTCGAACATCAACATCGTCATGGCGGTGCTGCTGCTGATCTTCATCATCGTTCTGGGGCCGACTCTGTTCATGGCCCGCGGCATCTTCGAGTCATTGGGCACCTACGTTCAGACTCTTCCAGAGCTGGCACTGTGGAACGATACGTTCGCCGATACCGGCTGGCAGAATACGTGGACGGTCTTCTACTGGGCGTGGACGATCACCTGGTCGCCCTTCGTCGGCATCTTCATCGCCCGAATCTCCCGTGGTCGCACGATCCGACAGTTCGTCATCGGAGTCCTCGCCGTTCCCTCGGCCTTCTCCATCCTCTGGTTCGGAGTCTTCGGCTACGCATCCTTCGACATCGAGTTCAACAAGGGTGGTGGCCTCGTCGATCGGGTTGTCGGAGAGGGAGACATCCCAGGAGCCCTCTTCGCCTTCCTTGATCACTATCCGCTCGCGGGGCCAGTATCGGTGATTGCGATCATCCTTGTGATCATCTTCTTCGTCACCTCGGTGGACTCTGCTGCGCTGGTGGTGGACACCATGAACAACGGTCACGAAGACTTCAATCCGTTGGGCCAGCGCATATTCTGGGCGGTCTCCGTTGCAGTCGTCACCGCAGCCCTGCTCGTCTTCTCCGGTTCGGGCGGACTCGAGGCACTGCAGTCGACGATCATTCTCGTCGGGCTGCCCTTCTTCGTCATCGCGTACTTCCAGATCTACGCCCTCATGCGTGCACTGCGCGAAGATGCAGGTGAACTGCCACGAGTGCGAATGCGCAAATGGAAAAAGGTTCTCCCACCCGAGGAAGTCGAGCGCAGAGCCGACGATGATGACGTCTTCGGTCACGAGTACGACGATGAGGAAGAGGTCGTCACCGCGCCTGAAGCGGTTGAGCCGGCGCCGGAGTTCCGTGACCCCTACATCACCGATGAGGGTAAGCAGAAAGGGCGTCATGGCACTCTCGCCAGCAGGACCGGCAGTGCCAAGAAGCAACCGCAGGCTCCGACGTCATCCGAGTGATGTGGTGATTCCCACCTAGGACAGGCGAATTGACTGGCCATACCCGCATGTCGGGTATGGCCAGTCCTATATCAGTTCATCGCCTTGAGTTTCGCGGCCGGTGGCCGACTGTCCTGTGCCAGCAGGGCAGTCGGTCGGCTATTTCCTCATTGTTGAAATGGTCCCGGATCCGACGGAGCACACGTATTCCTGCCCATCTTTGATCGCACTGATTTCGACCTGGGTGACTGCCGATCGCGACGTGGCGGCTTGGACGGAAGCTCGCGCGATGAGCTTCTCGCCTGCGGCTGGTCTCAGATAGGTCAGGTTGACCCCGGCCGTGAGCACTGCCGGGCCGAGCTTCTGCCCACCGGCAAAGGTCAGGGCATTGTCGGCCAGATAGCATTGGACGCCGCCATGGACGTAGCCATGCTGCTGAAGATGGTGCTGCGTCAGTTCAAGTTCGAGGGTGACACCCTCGTCGTCGTATTGGGACAGCTTCGTGCCCATCATTGTGCTGAACGGCTGAGATGCCAGAACGGACTGTGCATCCTCGAGTGAAGGGCTGGTCATCATCGACTCCGATTCATCTGTGGCTCATGTGAGGTCTTCGTCAGGTTACTATGCGGCAGTTGCCGGGACTGCACATAGTCGAAGGCACAGAAGCGGCCAGTGGTTTATCAGCCGTGAGCCGTGAGATGTGAAGAGGAGGGCCCCGCTTATCAGCGGAGCCCTTCTCGATGGTCCTATCACCTTGCGTCAGAATACAGCTCAGTGTTGACCGATCAGTGTCAGGTGACGGTGATCAGGATCCTGATTTGATCATTTCGGCGCACTTCTCACCCATCATCATCACCGTGATGTTGGGGTTGACCGTCGTGATCTCTGGCATTGCGGAGGCATCGACGACGCGCAGTCGATTGACGCCCTTGACCCGCAGCTGGGGATCCAATGGCGACGACTGGTCATCGGCTGCACCCATCCGCGCCGTGCCCACCGGGTGGTAGACGGTGTTGTGGGTGCGGGTGATGTAGTCCTCGATCTGCTCATCGGTCTGGACATCCTTGCCGGGGAAGAGCTCCTCACCGGCCCACTCGGACATGGCGTCCTGAGCCACGATGGCACGGGCCTTGCGGATGCCTGCGATCATGACACGCATATCGTGGCCCTCAGTGTCGGTGAAGTACCGAGGATCGACGTAGGGCTTGTCCCGGAAATCACGCGAACGCAGACGCACGGTTCCACGTGAGCGGGCATGCGTGACGTTGGGTGTCAGACAGAAGGTGTTCTCCGACGTCGGGTAGCCCTGACGCAGTGTATGCATATCGAACGGCACAGAACCGTAGTGCATCATCAGGTCGGGGCGGTCCAAGCCCTCTTCGGTGGGGGTGAAGATTCCGGCCTCCCACCACTGGGTGGAGTCGTCGACCATCGGCTTCTTCGCATCCCAGGCGATGACACCTTCGGGGTGGTCCTGCAGGTGTTCGCCGACACCCGGCGAATCCACGCGAACATCGACACCCACCTCGGCGAGGTGATCCTTGGGACCGATGCCCGAGAGCATCAGCAGCTGCGGGGTGTTGATCGCACCGGAGGAGACGATGACCTCGCGCTTGGCCTCAATGCGCTTGGTGTGGCCGAAGGCGTTGTTGACGACGTGGACGCCGGTGCAGTTCTCCTGATCATCGAACTCGAGGACCTTGGCCTGAGTGTCGGTGAGGATCGTGAGGTTCTCACGGTCGAGGATCGGGTGCAGGTAGGACACCGAGGAGGACGAACGAGTGCCGTCGGCCTTCCGGTTGACCTGGAAGAAGTTGGCACCGTTGATGACGGTTTCGCCTTCGTTGAACTGAACGCGGGGGATGCCCTCCTGCTCACAGGCATCGAGCAGGGCAACACCGCATGGGTCGTTCGGCGGCACATTCATCAGGTGCACGGGACCGTCGTGACCGTGGTGGTCACCGGGAAGCTCGTTGCTCTCCAGCTTCTTGTACAGGCCGAAGGTGTTCTTCGATCCCCACCCGGTGGCACCGAACTTGGTCTCCCAGTCGTCGAGGTCCTCACGCGGTGCCCAGAAAGCGATGCACGAGTTGTGAGAGGAGCATCCGCCGAGGACCTTCGCCCTGGCATGCCTCATATGAGAGTTGCCGTGCTCCTGCTTCTCGATGGGGTAGTCCCAGTCGAAGCCTGACTCGAGCAGTTCCATCCACCGGTTGAGGCTGAGAATGACGTCTTCGCCGACATCGGTCGGGCCCGCTTCCAGCAGTCCTACGCTGACCTCGGGATCCTCGCTGAGGCGCGCGGCCACGGCAGCGCCCGCGGAGCCTCCGCCGACGACGACATAGTCAAAGCTATGAGTAGTTTCCACGTTCTGACTCTCCTTATTTGCTGTGGTCGGGGAACCAGCCGGTCACGGCGGGCTCGAGGTTCTGGTAGATGTGCTTGGCTTCCTGGTATTCGGCCAGACCGGTCGGTCCCAGTTCGCGACCGGAGCCTGACTGCTTGTATCCGCCCCACTCGGCCTGGGGCAGGTAGGGGTGGAAGTCGTTGATCCAGATGGTTCCGTGGCGCAGACGCTGGGCGACCAGCTGAGTCTTGCCCGCATCCTGGCTCCAGACGGCACCGGCGAGACCGTAGTAGGTGTCGTTGGCGATCTCAACGGCCTCGTCGACCGTGGAGAAGGTCTCGACGGTGACGACAGGGCCGAATGCTTCGTCGGAGACGACAGACATTCCACGTTCGACCTGGTCGAGGATGGTGGGCAGGTAATAGTAGCCCTTCTCCAGTTCGCCCTCGCCCCATGTGCCGCCGCAGCGCACGCGGGCGCCTTCGGCGACGCCCTTGTCGACATAGGCGGTGACCTTGTCGCGGTGGGCTGCGGAGATGAGCGGTCCGGTTTCGGCACTATCATCGAAGGGCCCGCCGAGGCGGATCTGCTGAGCACGCTCGACGAGGCGGTCGACGAACTTCTCGGCGATCGATTCTTCGACGATGAGTCGGGCACCGGCGGAGCAGACCTGACCGGAGTGGACGAAGGCGGCGTTGAGCGCATTGTCGACAGCGGCTTCGAAGTCAGCATCGGCGAAGACGACGTTCGGGTTCTTGCCGCCGAGCTCGAGGGCGATCTTCTTCACGGTCGCTGCCGCGTTGGCCGCCAGCAGGCGTCCCGTGACCAGGCCACCGGTGAAGGAGACCATGTCGATGTCTTCATGGGTCGACAGGGGTGCACCGGCATCTGCACCGGCGCCGAGGATCAGGTTGCCGACTCCAGCTGGCAGTCCCAGCTCTTCGAGCACCTGCATCGTCAGGATCGCGGTGTGCGGGGTGAGCTCGGCAGGTTTGAGGATGAAGGTGTTTCCGGCTGCCAGGCACGGTGCGATCTTCCATGCGGCCTGCAGCAGCGGGTAGTTCCACGGTGTGATGAGGGAGCAGACGCCGACAGGTTCGTGGACGATGCGGCTGGCGACAGTGTCGGTGCCGGCGTCGACGACACGTCCGGCGTCGTTGGCGGCCAGTTTGCCGAAGTAGTCGAAGCAGTTGGCGATGTCGTCCATGTCGATCTCGGACTCGACGTAGCGCTTGCCGGTGTCGAGTGACTCGGCGCGAGCGAAGTCGGCCTTGCGCTCACGCAGGACCGACGCGAACTTGAGGAGAAGATCGCCCCGTTCGCTGGCGGGCACGCTCGACCAGACCCCCGAATCATAGGCCCGACGGGCGGCAGCGATTGCCAGCTCGGTGTCGGCTGGGCTGGCTTCGTCCACCTCGGCGACGAAACTGCCGTCGGCCGGATTGTGGATCTCTCTGATCCCGCCGTTCTGGGCCGAAACCCACTGTCCATCGATGAAAAGCGTGTTGGGCACGATGTCTCCTATTTCTTGATGGTGAATGTCGTTGAGAATGAGTCTGTCTGGTCCACCCATGTCGAAGTGCGAGTCAATGCTGTGTGCATATCCCCTCTTTCCGCTGGTGGTGACGCTTCCGAGAGCCACGATATGCGAACAAGGGCATCCGATGCTCAATCGAATGAACAGGGTCACAGATTGCCGACGATGCTGTGCGCACATACGGCCTTGCATGGTCTCGGATGAAGTCTTCCGTGTCTGCACGAGGTCCGGAACAGTCGATGCTGTGCGCAACCTCGTGCTTCGATCTGTGCACTGAGTCTGCGGTGACAATGAGCACAATTGTCGGGACATCGATGGGGTATTTGAAACGCCGGGCAATACCGCGACGGCGCCTAATCTGCGTTCCAGTATTAGCGTGTGATATCAGAAAAGGGTCAATTGCTGATGTAGTTTGCCGTGACGGTAATGCGGTTGAAGCGGGGATATGAGAGGAGCGGACCAGCATGCTCGAATTTTCCACACCAGGTTTCATGAATCCCCTACTGACCGCGATGAGATGACCGTGTGTCCCCGCAGGCCGTTGCCGAGGGCACGGTTCGCCATGATTCTAACAGAGCACTTAGAGGCGATCTTGATTTGATGTTATGACCTGATGCCTAATAGGGGACTGGTCCGCCTAATCATGCGCCGCCGGTTCGTCCAGCGAATCGAGGTGGCCGGAGACTGCGGATCGTGCGGCCTGGACCTGACCGGTGGCTGCGAAAGAGAACTTACCGTGACCACCGCGTCACTCCGCCGACAATGAATACGTGTTCCCACGCACAGGACTTACCCGTTTCGAGTGGACTAGAATGGTGCGGAATCATTGAAAAGACTTTATAGGGAGAATCGTGGCCCCAGGGGATTCGCGAGACAGCCAGCAGAACCGCCGCTCGGACGGCGGGCGCCGCTCAGATCGCGACAGCAATCACAATCGTCGACAGGACTCCCACCAGTCCCGGGACGAGCGCGGGTCACGTAACTCCGATCGTCGCGACGACCGCCGAGGCGGCTACCAGGGTAATCGTTCTAACGACGGTGAGCGTCGTGGTGGTTACCAAGGTAGCCGTTCTAACGATGGTGAGCGTCGCGGTGGTTACCAGGGCAACCGTTCCAGCGATGGTGAGCGTCGTGGCGGCTATCAGGGCAACCGTTCTAACGACGGCGACCGTCGTGGCGGTTACCAAGGTAATCGCTCCAACGATGGTGAGCGTCGCGGTGGTTACCAAGGTAACCGTTCCAGCGATGGTGAGCGTCGTGGCGGCTATCAGGGCAACCGTTCTAACGACGGCGACCGTCGCAGCTTCGGTGGCGACCGTCGCGATGATCGTCGTGGTGGTTACCAGGGCAACCGTTCTAACGAAGGTGAGCGCCGCAGCTTCGGCAGCGACCGTCGCGATGATCGCCGCGGAGGCTACCAGGGCAACCGGAGCAACGATGGAGAACGTCGTGGCGGTTACCAGGGCAACCGCTCCAGCGACGGTGAACGTCGCGGCGGCTATCAGGGAAACCGGTCTAACGATGGTGAACGCCGAGGCTTCGGCGGAGACCGTCGCAATGACGGTGAACGGCGTGGTGGTTACCAGGGCAACCGCCGCGATGACCGCGGAGGAAGTCGACGTCGCGACGGCGGCGGAGACCGCGGAGGCTTCGGGCGTAACAATAACGACCGCAGAGCTGTGCGCTCTACCGAGACCGGCGAATACGCACGCGAACAGCGCGCGCGCCGTCCGCGCATCCAAGAGCCGCCGATTCCCGATGAGGTCACCGGCAAGGAGCTCGACAAAGAGCTGCTGGGACAGCTGCGTACTCTCGACAAGGAGAACGCAGCAGCAGTTGCCAAGCACCTCGTCTCCGCCGGAGGGTTCCTGGATGTCGATCCGGAACGCGCCTACGAGCATGCGAAGGCCGCCATGGCCCGCGCGGGTCGCGTCGGCCTGGTCCGAGAAGCACTCGGCATTGCCGCCTATCACGTGGAGAAGTACGACGAGGCAGTTCGCGAACTGCGCACGCACCGACGAATCTCCGGCTCGAACGACAACATTGCGCTCATCGCAGATGCAGAACGCGGTCGTGACAAGCCTCAGAAGGCCATCGAACTGTTGGAATCGTCCGGTGAGCTCGAACTCGACAACGATGCTCGCACCGAACTCGTCATCGTCGCCGCCGGAGCGAAATCGGACCTCGGCGACCTCAAGGGCGCACGGGCTCTGATCGAAGCCGAGGACTTCACCCAGAAGCCAAGCGGTGCACTGGTGCGACTGATGGCCGCGTATTCCGAAGTGCTGCGCCTGCACGGGGAAACCGAGATGGCCGACAAGTACGAAGAGCTCTCGCGTCGCACTGCCAAGGCCACGGGAACTCTCTTCGGGGACGAAGAGCCAGACCCCAACCTCGGCGTGGAAATCGAGACCGTCGAAGAGATCGAAGATGATGAGCCTGCCTCGCTCGACGATGCTCCTGCTGAGGCTGAGGCTGAGTACGGCTCGGCACACGATGCCGATGCTGTTGGGATGGCTGGCGTTGACAACAGGGACGCTGCAGAACTCGAAGATGCTGAGTTCGACAATGCCGAGACCGAGGTTCCGACCGCGGCTGGTTCAGACGCCGATGATGTCGATTTCGACGACGCAGACGCCCAGGACGCTGACAATGCAGAGTTCGACGAGGACGCTGGCGACGCCGAGGCTGACAGGGCCACCACGGCCAGCCTGGTTGCAGACAATGCCATCACAGACGCCGTTGCTGACGCGGCTGGAGACGATCACGTTCCGGCGAAGTCGAAGACGCATGTCTCGGAGAAGGAACTGAAGAAGGTCAAGGTCTCCGAAGAGGAGATCGAAGCTGAACTCGACGAACTGCTCGAGGACGCCGAAGACGCTCACGCGGAACCCGAAGAATCGGGCACGAGCCTCAAGCCTGCCGACAACGCGAGCTCAAAGGAGACGAACGTGTCGTATCGGCTGAACGGTCATCAGTGACGCCAGCCGCCAACGCAGCAGCATCGGTCGATCGACGGGCGCCTGAGGAATCGGGCGCACCGATCGACTGTGTGCTGTTCGACCTCGACGGCGTCGTCTACCACGGTCCGGAGCCGATCTCCGGAGCTGCGGAAGGCATCAACTTCCTCCACGAGCAGTCCATCCCCGTCAACTATGTGACGAACAACGCCACTCGCACCGCCGAGGTGGTCGCCGAGCACATCTCCACGCTGGGAATCAGTACGACACCGGCCGAGGTGACCACCTCGGCGCAGGTGCTGGCCGGACGGCTTGCCGAGAGATTCGGAACCGGGGCGCTCATCTACCTGGTGGGCACGACCGGCTTGGCCGCGGCGCTGGAGTCCGAGGGGCTGACACTCACGCACAATCTGGATGAGGGCCCCGTCGCCATCGCTCAGGGCCTCGACCCGGGCATCACGTACGAGTCGATCGTGCGCGCCTGTGAAGCGATCACATCAGGCATCGAGTGGTGGGCGACGAATCCCGACTATTCGATGGTCGGTCCCAGGAGCCGGGTCCCAGGCAATGGGGCATTCATCGACATGCTCTCCAAGCTCACCGGTGCTGAGCCCACCGTCGTGGGCAAACCCTCCCCGCACATGATGGAGTTCGCGGCACGCAGGATCGGAGCCAAACGACCTCTCATGGTCGGCGATCGCCTCGACACGGATATCGAGGGCGGCAACTCAGCAGGGTTCGAAACCGCTCTCGTCCTCACCGGCGTCCACGACATTCATGACGCCCTCCGAGCCAGTCCCGGTCTGCGTCCCACCTATATCCTGCCCAGCCTGCGCGGCCTGCCGAAGCTCATCGACGCCGAGGATACGCATGGATCCGCCGACGGAGAGCATGGATCCGCGGGCGCTCGGATCGTCGATGGTGAACTGCACCTGGACGATTCTGCCCATGTTGGGGCCGCCATCGTCGAGGACGCTCTCCGACTAGCATGGGAGGCGATGGACCGCGGCGAGGACGTGGCTCCAGGGAATCTGCCACGGAGGATCCATGACTGAACCGATGCACGAACCACAGCAGAACGACGAACCACCGCAGGCCGAAGCGCCTGGCCAACCGGCATCGTCGAGCCGACCCACCCCGGCACCCACCCCGGCCTCTGCCAACGGCGATGTGCCGGTTGAAAACTGGCGCCGTGACCTTGAGCAGATCGACCAAGCACCAAGCGCCGAACGACACGAACTCCTGTCTGCACTGCTGGATGACCTCGACTCCAAGGTGAGTTCATTGTGAGCCGACTCGACCGCGAACTGGTCGAACGGGAACTGATCGCCACACGGTCCCGAGCGGCACGGGAGATCGCCGCCGGACGGGTCAGCATCAACGGCCGAGCAGCCGCGAAGCCCTCGCAGGATGTGAGCGACGCCGACGAGCTCACAATCACAGAACCCGACCCCTGGGTGGCACGAAGCGCACACAAACTCCTCGGCGCACTGGACTCCTTCTCCATCACCGACTTCGCAGGCAGAACCGCGCTCGACGCCGGCGCCTCCACCGGCGGATTCACCCAAGTCCTCCTGCACCGGGGAGCGAAGGAGGTCTGGGCCGTCGACGTCGGACACGACCAGTTCGACGCGGGACTTCGCCAGGACCCAAGAGTCCGTGTCCGGGAGGGCCTCAACCTGCGTGAGTTGGAGAGTTCCGACGTGCCGCGAGTCGATGTGGTCGTCGCCGACGTGTCATTCATCTCACTGCGCCTGCTGTTGGCTCCGCTGCTGGCAGCCACACAGTCCACCGGCGAACTTCTCCTCATGGTCAAACCCCAGTTCGAACTCGCCCGCGGTGCACTCGACAAGCACGGCGTCGTCTCCACCGTGAGCAAGCGACGGCGGGCCCTTGACTCCGTCCTCGCCGGCATCGCCGAACACGAGGCCCGCGTGGTCGACGTCGCGGGCTCCGTGCTTCCCGGTCCCAGTGGAAACCGGGAGTACTTCCTGCGTGTTCGACCAGGGAAAACACGAACCGAGTCCGATAGGCTCAACGAGGCGGACATCGCAACCCACCTGGACCAGATCATGAGAGGAGAGCCGTGAGCCGACACATCATGGTGCTGCTGCATCCCCAGCGCGAGGAATCAGCAGTGGCAGCAGTGAGCGTGTGGAAGGCGCTCCTCGACGACGGAATCACCCCAGTCGTCCTCGACGAAGAGGTCCTCGACTTCGCCGAACGCAGTTCCCACGCAGACGTGCAGCAGGAGCTCCTCAGCCGCTGCGAGGTCATCGACCCGGCCCAGCTGGCGACCTGGAAGACCAGATGCGAACTCGTCATCGTCCTCGGCGGTGACGGCACGATCCTGCGAGCAGCCGAACGCTTCCACGGTTCCGGGGTCCCGCTCATGGGCGTCAACCTCGGACATGTGGGATTCCTCGCCGAAAGCGAAAGAGAAGATCTCGCCGAGGCGGTCCATCGGGCCTCCCAGCGTGACTACCTCGTTGAGGAGCGCCTCGCCCTGGACGTGACCGTGTGGCACGAGGGGGAGGCGATCTTCAACGCCTGGGCCCTCAATGAGGCCACCATCGAGAAGACGTCGAAGGCCCGCATGATCGACGTCGTCCTCGGCGTCGACGCCCGACCGGTGTCCTCATTCGGCTGCGACGGAGTCATCCTGGCCACACCGACCGGATCGACCGCGTATGCCTTCTCCGCCGGCGGCCCCATCGTCTGGCCCGAGGTGGAAGCTCTGCTGCTCATCCCGATCTCAGCCCACGCCCTGTTCACCGAACCGCTCGTCGTCAACCCCGACTCCCGCCTCGGCGTGGAGATCTCGCCGCGCAATCCCGACTTCTCCGCCGTCCTGTGGTGCGACGGACGGAGAGCTCTGGAACTGCCGGCCGGGGCGCGGATCGAAGCCAAACGTTCACAGTCACCGATCAAGCTGGCCCGACTTCACAAGGGTCCCTTCACCGATCGATTGGTGGCGAAGTTCCGACTGCCCGTCTCCGGTTGGCGGGGACCGATCGAGGAGGCGTAGATGATTTCCGAACTCAGAATCTCCCACCTCGGCGTGATCGCCGAAGCAGAGGTCGAACTCTCCACCGGCTTCACCGTCGTGACCGGTGAGACCGGTGCCGGTAAGACGATGTTCGTCTCAGCACTGAGCCTGCTCATGGGCCGCAAGGTCGGTGCAGGTGTGGTGCGCAAAGGTGCGGAGAAGGCCGAGGTCGAAGGCATCTTCTCCGCCGTCACCGACTCCGTGCGCTCCCGCATCGAAGAGGCCGGAGGCAGCGCCGAGGATGAAGCCATCATCTCCCGCACCGTGGCACAGAAGGGTCGCGCCCGCGCCACCGCCGGTGGACGCACCGTCCCCATCTCCGTCCTGACCGAAATCTCCGATGAACTCATCACCCTCCACGGACAGTCCGAACAGCTGCGACTCAAAGGCCCCGCCCAACAGCGGCAGCTGCTCGACGCAGCCGGAGGCCCCGAGCTCGAGGCCGTGGCCGGCAGATACCGTGCAGCATTTGAGAACTGGCGCGAAACCGAGGCCCGGGTCGCCCGAATCAAGGACAGCACCGCGGCCAGACGGGAGAGGATCCTGTGGCTCGGCGGCTGCCTGGAAGCCATCGACAAGGTCCGCCCGGTCCCAGGCGAAGATGAAGCCCTGACCGCGCAGGCCGCGAAGCTCGGAGCCGCGGCCGAGATCACACAGGCCGTCGGCAGTGCCCACGACCTCCTCCTCGGCAGCGAACTCGACGATGCCGGCGCCGCCGTCGACCACGTGCACCAGGCCATCAGCGCGCTGACCGACGTGGAATCCGCGGACCCGGAACTGGCTCGAATCAAAGCCGCCCTCAATGACGCGGTCCTGCGCCTCTCCGACTCCGCCGCAGAGCTCAGCTCCTACCTCACCGGATTCGACGAACTGGGGGAGACCTCACTTGAAGAGACCGAAGCTCGCAGGGCCGAACTCGGATCACTGGCCGCCTACGGGCAGAACGTGGCCGAGGTGCTGGAATTCGAGACACGCTCAGCTCAGGAACTGGCCGAGCTCGAAGCCGATGACCGCGACCTCGGACAGCTCGACGCCGAACTCGACGAAGCACGCAGCGCAATGGAAGCAGCCGGCAGCGCGCTGACAGAGATCAGAACCGCCACGGCAGCATCCTTCTCCCGAGCCGTGAGCGCAGAGCTCGCAGCCCTGTCGATGCCGAAGGCCCAGGTGACGTTCGAACTCACCGAACGGGAACCGACAGCACACGGCTGCGACGATGTCCGCCTCACCTTCGCCCCACACGATTCCTCGGCCGGTGATGACATCGGCAAGGTCGCCAGCGGCGGTGAGCTCTCACGCGTGATGCTCGCCATCGAAGTCGTCCGTGCGGCAGGGGAGGCCATCCCCACCTACGTCTTCGACGAAGTTGACGCCGGTGTCGGAGGAAAGGCCGCCATCGAGATCGGCCGACGCCTCGCCAAGCTTGCTGAGAATGCACAGGTCATCGTCGTCACTCACCTGCCCCAGGTCGCAGCCTGGGCTGACACCCACGTCACCATCGTCAAGGACGACGACGCCGAGACCGTGAAATCCGGCGTCAGAGAACTCAGCGAAGACGAACGGGTCATCGAACTCTCACGGATGCTCGCCGGAATGGAGGACTCCTCCTCGGCGAAGGCCCATGCAGCCGAACTCCTCGACTCAGCACGGCAGGTCAAGACCGGCCAGACGGCGCTGACATGAGAGAATGGGCGGACCATGAAAGTGCGTAGAACCCGGGAGAAGCCCACAGTCCCAACCAGGTCCGGCCCGGCTCCTGCCAGACTCGATCGGCGGACGAAAGACCTCACCAAGCGTTTGAGTGCAGGCGATATCGCGGTCATCAAACACGCCGACATCGACCGGATCTCTGCCGAGGCACTCGTTGCCTGCAGACCCGCAGCAGTCATCAATGCGGACAAGTCGATCTCCGGTCGCTACCCCAACCTGGGACCGGGAATCATCGTCGACGCAGGAATCCCGCTCATCGACGCCACCGGCCCGGAGATCTTCGATTTGGTTGAGGAGAACTCCCAGATCAGCATCGCCGATGACACGGTGCTCCTCGACGAGAAGGAGATCGCCACCGGCATAGTCCAGACCTCGGAGACGATTGCGGAGGACATGCACGCAGCCGAGGCCGGAATGAACTCCGTGCTCGTGGATTTCGTCGACAACACGATCGAATACATCCGCAAGGACTCCGACCTGCTCTCGGCCGAACTCGTCGTCCCCGAGGTAGCCACGAAGTTCGACGGCAGACACGCCCTCATCGTCGTCCGCGGCTACCACTACAAAGAGGACCTCGCGATCCTCGCCTCCTACATTCGGGAGTATCGTCCGCTTCTCGTGGGCGTGGACGGTGGAGCCGACGCCATCATCGAAGCCGGGTACAAACCCGACATGATCGTCGGCGATATGGACTCCGTGTCCGACACTGCGCTGACGTCCGGGGCCGAGATCGTCGTCCATGCCTACCGGGACGGAAACGCACCCGGAACCGAGCGCGTCCATTCCCTGGGCGTCGACTGCGTCGCCTTCGCCGCCTCGGGCACCAGTGAGGACATCGCCATGCTGCTGGCCGACGACAAGGGCGCAAGCCTGATCGTGGCCGTGGGCACACATGACACCGTGATGGAATTCCTCGACAAGGGTCGAAAAGGCATGGCCTCGACATTCATCACGCGCCTGCGCGTGGGCTCGAAGCTCATCGACGCCAAGGGCGTATCGCTGCTGTACCGACAGCGGATCTCCAACCTGCAGCTGAGCATCCTGATCATCGCGGGCCTCGTCGCACTCGGTGTGGCACTGTTCGCAACAGCTGCCGGCCAGACGCTCATCGGGCTCGTCGGAGCTCAACTCGACGGGGTCTTCGGTTGGATCGGCTCCCTGTTCGGCGGCGACCCCGCTGCATCCTCAGAATCTTCCAGCATCATTCAAGGACTGACCAGTGATTGATTTTCGTTACCACCTTGTCTCTCTCGTCTCGGTCTTCCTGGCCCTGGCGGTGGGAATCGTCCTGGGCGCTGGACCGCTGAAGGAGCCGATCGGTGAGTCCCTGCAGAGCCAGGTCGACTCACTGCGCGCAGACCGTGACGATCTGCGCGCGAAGATCGATGCAGCCAACGGCAACATCGACAAGCAGAACGACTTCGTGACCTCTGCCGCCCCCGAGCTCATCGGGGACACGCTCAAGGGTGAAGACGTCAGCATCATCGGCGCACCGAATGCCGACCCCGAGCAGGTCGAAGAGGTCACCAACCGAATCAAGGAAGCCGGCGGAAAGATCGGCGGAGACGTCTCCTTCGTGGACAACACCTTGTCGCTGAAGGACTCCAAAGACTTCCTCAAAACCTTAAGAGATTCGGTGCCGAGCCTGCCGAAGGACGATTCGACGGCGCTTCGCTCCGCCCTCGTCATCGCTCTCACCGGCAAGGCCACAATGCTTGAACGCGGTCAGGACCGGGACGCTGCGGAGAAGAAGTCCTCCGGAATCTTCGACGCCTTCGTCGACGCGGGACGTCTGCGCACCGACACCGACCACAAGCCGACCTCACTCTTCGTCGTCATCGATGATGAGAATTCGAAGCTCGCCGATGAGACCGAGCCCAGCCCCGAAGCGACCAATGACAAGGCGAACCGCACCCTCATCACCGATTTCATCAATTCGCTGACCTCTGACTCGAAGTCCGTGGTCGTGGCCGGAGACGCGGGCTCGGCCCAGAACGGGCTCGTGTCCATCCTCAGGACCGAGAAGTCGCGGGCCAGCACCGTCGACGGACTCGGCCTGGGAGCCGGGGCCGTCATCACCGTCCGCGCCCTTGCCGCAGGCGAAGCCGGAACCCACGGCCACTACGGCTTCTCCGATGATGCCGAAGAGATCATGCCGGGAAAGGGAAAGGACTGAGATGATCCGCTCACTCGTCGGCTCCGCCGTCGCCGGCCTCCTCGGCTACACGGCGACCAAGGCGATCCTGTCCTCGAAGCTGCGCACCCACGACAAGGTCGTGCGCACGAACCATGCCGGCCATGACGTCTCGCTCGTCGAAGGTCCAGCGGTGACCGCGGGACTGCTCGCCGGCAGCTTCCTCATCGAAGCACCACGTCAGCGCGCAGCAACCCTGCTGGTGACCACCGTCGCCGGAGGTCTGGGTGCTGTTGATGACTTCCTCGAATCCGGTGAATCGAAGGGACTGCGCGGTCACCTCAGCGCCCTGGCCCATGGCCAGATCACGACCGGCGGGATCAAGGTCATCGGAATCCCGCTGGCCTCGATCGCGGCTGCGACGATTCTGCGGACCGGCACAGGCACAAGCACAGGCAATCATGGGTTGTTCACCTCGAACTCAACGACGGCGGACCAGACCTGGTTCGGGTCCGCGATCGACGTCGTCGTCACCGGGGGAGTCATCGCCGGAACCGCGAACCTGTTCAATCTGCTCGATCTCCGCCCTGGACGCGCCCTCAAGGCAGGGCTGCTGACGCTGTCCTTCATGCCCCACAAGCACGGCCTGACTTGGGCGCCCAGCGCAGCCATCGCCGGGGCCAGTGCGGCGGCGTGGCCAGACGACCTCGACGGTGCGGTGATGCTCGGCGACACGGGCGCCAACGCCCTCGGCGCCGCGCTGGGCACGATCGTCGCCGAGAAGTCGACGGCCACCCAACGTTGTCTGGTGCTGGCCGGACTGGCCGGCCTCACCCTGCTGAGTGAGAAGGTCTCGTTCACCTCCATCATCGAATCCACCCCCGGACTGCGTGAGATCGACGCCTTCGGCCGCGAGGCCATGTGAGTAAGCTGGTTCGAGTCTTCGCCTCCGCGGCGCTGCTCGTCTCGGTCATCACCCTCTTCACCCGCCTCATCGGGTTCCTGAGGTGGCTGGTCTTCTCGCCGACGGTGGGTGTCGGCACCGTCGGCACCGCCTATCAGTCGGCGAACCAGATTCCCAACATCCTCTTCGAAGTCGTCGCAGGCGGCGCGCTGGCCGGAGCCGTCATTCCACTTCTGGCGATTCCCCTGGCCCGCTCGGACAAGGAGACGGCGGGACGGATCGCCTCGGCACTTCTGACCTGGGCTGTCTCAGTCACCCTGCCGTTGAGCATCATCCTCGCGGTCTTCGCCGACCCGATCGCCAACCTGCTGATCGAGGATGGGGGCGAGCAGCACAGAGCCACCGCAGTCTTCCTGTTCATGTTCGCACCTCAGCTCGTCCTCTACGGCGTCGGCGCCGTGCTCACCGGTGTCCTCCAGGCCCACCGGAAATTCCTCTGGCCGGCATTCGCGCCGCTGCTCTCGAGTCTCGTCGTCATCGGATGCTACTTCGCCTACCAGAGCGTCGGCGGCACCGACGGGACCTGGCAGTCCCACATCGGCTGGCTCGGCTGGGGCACCACCATCGGCGTCGCGGCACTGGCACTGCCGCTGGCCCTGCCGATGCGTTCGACCGGTCTCACAATCTCGCCCACCTGGACCTTCCCTCCCGGCGTCGCCCACCGTGCACTGCGATTGGCCGGAGCAGGAATGGCCGCGCTGCTCGCTCAGCAGGCGGCAGTGCTGTCGACGCTGATAATGGCGAACTACTCCGGCGGTGAGGGCACCTACGTACTTTTCGCCTATATCAACGCGGTCTACCTCCTGCCCTATGGGGTACTCGCGATCCCACTGGTCACGGTCATGTTCCCCTCCGTGTCCGGATGGGTGGGGCGGACGAAGGATCCCGATTCGAGCGCCGAGGACCGAGAAGCGGCCACCCTGCGCCTGCACCAGCTGACGTCGACGACCACGACGGTCATCGTCAGCATCGGCCTGCTGGGCACGGTGATCCTGATGACCGCTGCCGGCGCCCTGGAGACGTTCTTCACTGCCATCGATGCTGCGAGCGGACATGGGTCTGCGCCCTTCTCCTCGATGAGCCAGGCGATCATGGTCATGGCCCTCGCAGTCCCCGGCTGGTCCTTCGTCGCCTGGGGGACGCGAGTCTTCTACGCCATGGAACGCTCCCGTCACGCGGCCGTGGCCACAACGGTCGGGTGGGTCTTCGTCATCGTCGGCATGGTGCTCGCGATCCTGGTCACGAACGCCGACGGAGACGCCGGCCTGACCCTCGTGGCAATCTGCGCCGGCTATGTCCTCGGTATGAGCGTTGCCGGCTTGTTCCTGCTCGTCTCGATGCGCCGGGTCCTGGGAGCGGCTGGCCTGCGCGGCATTGTGCGCCGCAGCCTGCACTCCCTGCTGGCCGCGGCCGTCGCCTCAGTCGCCGGTGTCCTCGTGTCCGGGTGGCTGGTCGGCCCTCTCGGCACCGCAGCCGTGGGGTCGGTGATCAACGGCGTGGTCTCCGCCCTTGTCGGCGTGGTGATCTTCATCGGCATCCTCGCCATCGACCGCAGCTATTTCACCGAGGTTCGCGGACTGCTGTCGAATCGCCGAGGTGGTCCCGACCTCGCCGAACAGACCGACCCTGCCGTACAGGCGCAGCGACCGATCACTCCGAGCGAGAATGAGGATGAGAGATGAGAATCGTCTACGTGCTCGGCACATCGACCGGGGGAGTGGGCACCCATGTGCGTGCCCTGGCCCGTGACCTCGCAGCCTCCGGCCACGAGCTCGGGGTCATCGGTCCCGCGTCCACCGATGAGCACTTCGGCTTCTCCTCTCTGCCCGGAGTCCGCTTCGCCGCACTCGACATGGGAACCGGAATCGGTGCCCGTGACGGCGCTCTGATCATCCGCCTGCGAAAGCTCATCGGCACCTTCACCGCCGACATCGTCCACGCCCACGGCTTCCGGGCAGGCTTCGTCGCACTGCTGGCCGCGCGGTCCCTTCGGCATCGCCCCCGCCTCATCATCAGCCTGCACAACCGGGCCAGTGGTCAGGGGCTGAGAGCCACGGTCGAGACCAGTATCGAGACTCTGCTGGCCAAGGGCGCGGACCTGACGATCGGAGCCAGCACCGACTTGGTGGACAGGGCGCGGGAACTCGGCGCACGCGATGCCAGGTTCGTGCCCGCCGCAGCCCCGGAAGTCCAAGAGGTCCCCGCCGAGGCGGCCGTTGCCACTCGTGCGGCACTGGCCGCGGAGTTCGGATTCGGGCCAGACGCGCTCATCGTGCTCGCCGTCGGGCGTGTCGCACCGCAGAAGAACTATCCGATGCTCGTCCGGGCCCTGGGCCACCTCGGCGGGCGTCAACGACCAGAACTCGTCTTCCTCATCGCAGGAGCCGCCGACCGCGCCGTCCTCGACGAGGTGCACGGGCAGTACGAGGACCTCGCCGCCACCTCGGCGGTGCCTGCTCTGCATTTCCTGGGCCCCAGAGACGATATCGCCGAACTCAATGCGGCCGCCGATATCTATGTGCTCACCAGTGTTTGGGAGGCCCGTGCACTGGTGCTGCAGGAGGCGCTGATCTCCGGACGAGCCATCATCGCCACCAGCACGGGTGGCACGACGGAACTCGTCGGGGATGCGGGCATTCTCATCGATGACGATGACGACATGGGCCTTGCCGCAGCCATCGGCGAATTGGCCTCGGATCCCGCTCGCAGAGCCCAGCTGGCCGCCCGGGCCAAGGCCCGCGGAGCCCAACTTCCCGATGAGAGGGAAGTGGCCAAAGAACTGGTGGGCATATACACGGAACTCATGCCCTCCCAGGTAGGGTAGAAGCAGCGTCGATCTAATGAAAAGGATGAGGAAATGAGCGAATCCGGCGAGGTCCACCCACTCAGCGCAGACACGAGGATTCTGCATGTACTCGCCGAAACCACGGGTCCCGTCGTCGAAGTCGCGAAACTCGCAGTCCTCGGGCATCTGCGCGCCGGCTTCAAGGTAGCAGTCGCTGCCCACCGTTCGCTGCTGGGCACATTCGGAGTCCCCGAGGACCTGGCGGACAACTTCCGCGAGATCGAGCTGGCAGCCCGACGACGCTTCACCTTGGCAGATCCCAATACCGCATTCACTCTGCACAAGTACTACCAGCACGTGGACATCGTCCACGCCCACGGCCTGCATGCTGCGACCCTCGCCGGCCTCGCCTTCACCGGTCTCCCCGCCCGCCTGCACCCGAAGGTCGTCGCGACGATCGAGTCCTTCGACGCAGCCGGCGTGATCGAGAAGACCGGCGCGGAGATCGTCGGCCGCACCGCAACCGCGCTCCTGGGCACCACCGAACCGGTCGTCGACTACTTCGGGGGCAAGGTCCCGATCGTCGAACGCGCCGAGCTCGTCCACCCGGACATCGACGTCGACCTCACCGTCAGAACACCGCGTGCACAGGTGCGTAAGGAACTCGGCGTCGAAGAGGGCACGTGGATGGTCGCCAGCCCCATTGCCCTGCGCGACCACACCGCTCTGGCCACGGTCCTCGATGCGGCCGACCAGATCAACACGAAGCGGCCCGGCCGTTCCGTCGTCACGGTCCTCACCGGCACCGGCAAGGACCGGTCCACGATTGAGTCCGCCTTCGCCGACCGCGGCGTCATCGTCGCCCCGTCCGGTGACCTCGTCGACGTCGCAGCTGCCGCGGACGTCGTCATCGCCAGCGAGACCATGACAGGACTCAGCCATGAAGACCTCATGCAGCTGTCGAAGCCGGCGGTCTTCATCGGCAACCAGAGACGCGCCGGCATCTGGGGTGCTGCGGCCAAGGCCGTCGCAGCCGACGACACCGACGCGCTTCTGAGTGAGATCAATCATCTTCTCGACGACCCAGCGGGACGTGGATCGCAGGCTGTGGCCGCAAAGAAGCGCGTGATTGACGTGAACAACGGGGCAGCGATCTCTGCGACGCTGCTTGACCTCTACGCCGAAGTCGCCGAATCGTCGGATTCGTGAGCCCAACTTTGATAGGATCAAATCCCGTGGTGAATCGAACTGGCCCAGGCGGCACAAATACGGCAAAGCACATCTTCGTCACGGGAGGCGTTGCCTCTTCGTTGGGCAAGGGACTGACGGCTTCGAGCCTCGGCCACCTGCTCACTCAGCGCGGACTCTCGGTAGCAATGCAGAAGCTGGATCCCTACCTCAATGTGGATCCCGGAACAATGAATCCCTTCCAGCACGGCGAGGTCTTCGTCACCGAAGACGGTGCTGAGACCGACCTCGACATCGGCCATTACGAACGTTTCCTCGACGTTGATCTCGACGGCGCAGCCAACGTGACGACCGGACAGGTCTACTCCTCGGTCATCGCCAAGGAGCGTCGCGGGGCCTACCTCGGCGACACTGTTCAGGTCATCCCGCACATCACCGATGAGATCAAGTCGCGGATGCGGGCCCAGGCCGAACGTCCCATCGACGAACGTCCCGATGTCATCATCACCGAGATCGGCGGAACCGTCGGTGACATCGAATCCCAGCCGTTCCTCGAGGCCGCACGTCAGGTCCGACACGACATCGGCCGCGACAACGTGTTCTTCATCCACGTGTCCCTGGTTCCGTACCTCGGGCCCTCCGGTGAGCTGAAGACGAAGCCGACTCAGCACTCTGTGGCAGCACTGCGCTCGATCGGCATCCAGCCCGACGCGATCGTGCTGCGCTCCGACCGGGAGCTTCCGGACTCGATCCGCACGAAGATCGCCTCCTCCTGCGACGTGGAGTCCGACGCGGTCGTGTCCTGCGTGGACGCACCGAGCATCTACGACATTCCGAAGGTCCTCCACGACGGTGGCCTCGACGTCTATGTGATCCGTCGCCTCAACCTTCCCTTCCGTGATGTCGACTGGACGAAGTGGGACTGGGTTCTCGAGCGCGTCCACAACCCCGAGCACGTCGTGCGCATCGGCATCGTGGGCAAGTACATCGACCTCCCTGACGCCTATCTCTCGGTCACCGAGGCATTGCGCGCCGGTGGATTCGCCAACAACGCCAAGGTCAAGGTCGAATGGATCGCCTCCGATGACTGCGACACCGAGGAAGGCGCTCGTGAGCGTCTGTCCGGCCTGGACGCGATCTGCGTGCCCGGCGGCTTCGGCATCCGCGGCATCGACGGCAAGCTCGGCGCACTCGAATACGCCCGGACAAACGGCATTCCGACCCTGGGTCTGTGCCTGGGCCTGCAGTGCATGGTCATCGAATATGCCCGGAACGTCGCCGGCATCGACGAGGCATCCTCCTCCGAATTCGACCCCGATACGCAGGTCCCCGTCATCGCCACGATGGCCGAACAGCTCTCCATCGTCGAAGGCGAAGGCGACCTGGGCGGAACCATGCGCTTGGGCACCTACGAGGCGAAGCTCGACGAAGGCAGTGTCGTCGCCGGAGTCTACGAATCGACGCTCATCACCGAACGTCACCGTCACCGCTACGAGGTCAACAACACCTACCGTGATCAGCTGGCCACGGCAGGTCTCCGCTTCTCGGGCACCTCGCCCAGCGGTGAACTCGTGGAATTCGTCGAGCTGCCGGAATCCGAGCACCCCTACTACGTGGCGACGCAGGCTCACCCCGAGCTCAAGTCACGCCCGACCAAGCCCCATCCGCTGTTCGCAGGACTCGTGGCAGCGGCACTGAAGGCCAAGAAGTAGGCAGGGCCCCAATTGAGCGATCTGCGCGACGAGGCCTATACGCCGACCATCACCGCATCCGACGTGGTCTACCACGGAGCGGTGTGGAACATCCGGCGAGAGACCTTCGACCTGCCCGAAGCATCTGGGCTGGTGCGCGACATGATGGCTCACACGGGTGCTGTGGCCATCGCGTGCGTGGATGAGCAGGAGCGGATCCTGCTCATCCAGCAGTACCGCCATCCCGTCCGGGCCAGGCTCTGGGAAGTCCCCGCCGGTCTCCTCGATATCCCCGGCGAAGATCCCTTCGACGCTGCGAAGCGAGAACTGGCAGAAGAAGCCGATCTGCGAGCCGGGCGCTGGGAAGTCCTCACCGACTCCTGCCTGACACCAGGCGGCAGCAGCGAATCGATCCGCCTCTACCTGGCCCGGGACCTCGAGCTCATCGCAGACGAGGACCGGCACGCACGCAGCGAAGAGGAAGCGGGCTTCAGATTCTGCTGGGCCAGCCTCGACGAGGCTCTCGACGCAGTCAGCGCGGGGGAGATCACGAACTCGATCGCGCAGCTGGCGATCCTACAGGTGGATCGCATCCTGCGTGCCGAAGCCGCCGGGAAGCCGATCAGAACCCGCAGCGTCGATGCGCCCCGCCGTCTCATTGATGGCCGTGACGATGCTGCTGACCAGGGCACTGCCGGCGGCTCAGACCGACCGCGAGCCTGAGGTCTGAGCCATGGCCCGGCACGGTGCCGAACTGCTCCCGGAGCTGCCGCAGTCGCTGTCCCGCGCTTTTGAGACGTACCTGAACTCACTGCGGTTCGAGCGTGGGCTCTCGCGGAACTCCATCGATGCCTACGCCCGTGACCTGGCCAGGTACGGCACCTGGCTGAATGGGCAGGGGATCGGCCACCTCGGCGAGGTCGCACGCACCCATGTCGAGGCCTTCGCCCTCCACCTCCTCGATGAGAACCTGGCCCCACGGACCCGTGCACGAGCTCTCGTCGCGGTGCGCCGGTTCCACGGATTCACCCTCGGCGAGGGGCTGGCGGCTACGGATCCGGCATCCGAGGTCAGCCCACCACAGGAGGGCCTGCGCCTGCCCAAGGCACTGTCTCTGGACGATGTCGAAGCCATGCTGGCGACAACAGGCGGCGAGGAGCCCGCACAGATCAGAGCGGCCGCACTTCTGGAGCTGCTCTACGCAACGGGGGCACGGATCTCCGAAGCTGTCGGCGTCGACCTCGACGACGTCGATCTCGAGGCCAGCCTCGTACGCCTCTACGGCAAAGGCGGGAAGGAGCGGATCGTGCCCTTCGGCTCCCACGCCTCCACAGCACTTGGCGCCTGGGTGTCACGGACCAGGCCGAGCATGGCCGCGAAGGTCAGATCATCAGCACCGGCCGGGGCCCTGTTCCTCAACGCGCGGGGAACCCGCCTGTCGCGTCAGACCGCGTGGCAGATCGTCAAGGATGCCGGCGAACTGGCAGGGCTGGAAGTTGAAGTCTCACCGCATACGTTCCGGCACTCGTTCGCGACACACCTGCTGGAGGGCGGTGCCGATATTCGCGTCGTCCAGGAACTGCTGGGACACGCGTCAGTCACGACCACGCAGATCTACACCAAGGTGTCAGAGGAAACATTGCGGGAAGTGTACGCGACCTCGCACCCCCGGGCGCGGTAGGGTTGGAGCCAAGAGCAACGAAAGGTGGCCATCCGAGTGATGAATACGCAACAGGCGCTGGATATTCCCAAGTCGAAATCCACTGACCCTGAGCAGCAGGACTTCGACGAGCCAGCACCGCTGGACAGTCACGGGCCTGCCCGCATCATCGCGATGGTCAACCAGAAGGGCGGCGTCGGCAAGACGACCTCGTCGATCAACCTCGGCGCCTCTCTGGCCGCCTACGGACGCAAGATGCTCCTCGTCGACTTCGACCCGCAGGGCGCACTGTCCGTGGGTCTGGGCGTCAATCCCTACGACCTGGAAATCAGCATCTACAACCTGCTGATGAATTCGCGTATGGATCCGCACGAGGTCATCGTCAGCACCGACTTCGAGAACATCGACATCCTCCCGGCCAACATCGATCTCTCCGCCGCCGAAGTCCAGCTCGTGGGCGAGGTCGCCCGTGAGCAGATCCTCTCACGAGTGCTGTCGAAGGTCACCGACGAATACGATGTCATCCTCATCGACTGCCAGCCCTCCCTTGGCCTGCTGACCGTCAACGCTCTGACCGCCGCGCACGGTGTCATCATTCCGCTCGAAACCGAGTTCTTCGCCCTTCGCGGCGTCGCACTGCTGGTGGAGACCATCGAGAAGATCCAGGACCGCCTCAATCCCTCCCTCGTCGTCGACGGGATCCTGGCCACGATGTTCGACTCGCGCACCCTCCACTCGAAGGAGGTCATGTCGCGCGTGACCGAGGCCTTCGATGACAAGGTCTTCGATACGGTCATCAATCGCACCGTGAAGTTCCCGGACGCCTCGGTCGCTGCCGAACCGATCACGAGCTTCGCCCCCAAGCACGCGGGCTCCGAGGCCTACCGTCGACTCGCCAGGGAGCTCATCGCCCGCGGAGGCGCACCCTGAGCGAGACCGTCAGTGAAGGGTTCCAGGTTGAGCTGGAGAACTTCTCCGGTCCCTTCGACCTGCTCCTGGGCCTGATCTCCAAACGTCGTCTCGACGTCACAGAGATCGCCCTCGCCGAGGTGACCGATGAGTTCATCGCCTACACGACCGGTCTGAGTCAACGGGCAGGTGCCAAAGCCGGTTCCAGCCTCGCCGAGATCTCCCAGTTCCTGCTGGTGGCTGCGACTCTCCTCGACCTCAAGACGGCACGTCTGCTGCCGAACGAAGACGGCGAAGAGGAACTCGACCTCGAACTGCTCGAAGCCCGCGACCTTCTCTTCGCCCGCCTGCTGCAGTACCGGGCCTATAAGTCCGTGAGCAGATTCTTCGCCGATGCCATGGCCGCGGGATCGATCAGGGCGCCGCGCAGCGTTGGACTAGAACCCGAGTTCCAGGACGTGCTGCCGCCGCTGGAGATCCATATCGGTCCAGGTGAGCTGGCTGGACTCTATGCGACTGTGCTCCAACGCGACCACACGCCGCCGAGCGTCGCCGTCGACCACATCCACCTGCCGCTGGTCAGCGTCTCCGAGCAGCGC
This sequence comes from Brevibacterium sp. UCMA 11754, assembly GCF_021532275.1. GTDB lineage: Bacteria > Actinomycetota > Actinomycetes > Actinomycetales > Brevibacteriaceae > Brevibacterium. The sequence continues at coordinate 56,071 of NZ_JACBOT010000024.1, read as the reverse complement.
GGCCACATCCTCAGCCTGCTGCGCGCCGGGGACCTCGACTTCCAAAGACTCCTCGACACGGCCGATAACACGCTGGTCGTCGTGGCCCGATTCCTGGCACTGCTGGAACTGTTCAAGGTCGGCCTCTGCGACTTCGCCCAGGAGGAGCCGCTCGGACCGCTGTTCATCTCCCGCACCGAGTCCACCGACGACGGGGTGGACCTGCGCACCGAGGGGGAGTGGGACGGCGATGGGGATAGTGCCCACGATGACGAAGAGGGATCTGCATGATCGACGACGAAATTCTGGCCGGGATCGAAGCGGTCCTCATGATCAGCGACTCCGCAGTCTCGGCGAATGAGCTGGCCACTGCCCTCGGACTCGACGAGGACACGATCACGGATGCCATTGCCGAACTCAAGGCCGACTACGACGGCAGAGACGGCGGCCGGCAGCGCGGATTCGAGATCCGCCTGGTCGCCGGAGGCTTCAGGATCTTCTCCCGCGGGGACTATCACGAGATCGTCAAGGACTTCCTCACGTCTGGCCAGAGCGCGAAACTGTCCCAGGCCGCCCTCGAGACACTCGCCGTCATCGCCTACCGGCAGCCGATATCGCGCCCGCGCATCGCCGCCATCCGCGGCGTCAGCGTCGACGGTGTCATTCGCACTCTGCTCCTGCGCGGACTCATCGTCGAAGCCGGGAAGGAAGCGACCACCTCGGCGCTGCTCTACACCACCACGCACCAGTTCCTCGACGCGTTGGGGATGAACAGCATCGACGACCTGCCGGAGATCGCTCCCTACCTTCCCGAAGACGCCGACGTCGCCGAATTGGGTGCCGACAACTCCGAGGTTCTGGCCTCCGCAGACGACGAAATGGCCGATCTCGACGACGAGATGTCACGAGTTGACGATTGATTTGAGAGAATGGAGATTATGAGTCCATACCGTGATCCCCGAGCGCCAGGCGGGCGCAACAATCGTCCGACCCGAAAACAGCGATCCAGCACCTCTTCGAAGGGGTCCCAGCGTTCGCAGTCAGGCACGGGCCAGAAGTCGGATGCCCATGTCAGCGGGGGTGTGAGACTCCAGAAGATCCTCGCCGAGGCGGGCTTGGGCTCACGTCGTGCATGTGAGCAGCTGATCCTCGACGGTCGGGTCGAAGTCGATGGTGCCATGGTGACCGAGCTGGGCACCCGAATCGACCCCGAGACCCAGTCCGTGTACGTGGACACAATGAGAATTTCGACACAGACCGCGAAGGTCTACCTGGTGCTGAATAAGCCCGCAGGTGTCGTGTCGACGATGAGCGATCCTGACGGTCGTCCCTGCTTGGCCGACTACGTCAACAACCACGTCGAACGACTCTTCCATGTCGGACGCCTCGACACGGAGACAGAAGGACTCATCCTTCTGACCAATGACGGAGAGCTGAGCAACCGACTGGCTCACCCGCGCTACGAGATTCCGAAGACCTACCTTGCTCAGGTCAAGGGACAGCTGGCCAAGGACGTCAGCTCCCGTCTCAAGGCCGGCATCGACCTCGACGACGGCTTCGTCAAGGTCGATGGGTTCAAACTCGTGGACTCGACACCTGGCAAGTCGGTGGTCGAACTGACTCTGCATTCGGGTCGCAACCGGATCGTGCGGCGACTGCTCAAGGAGGTCGGCAACCCGGTCGAGCGTCTGGTGCGGATCAAGTTCGGTCCGATCACCTTGGACGAACAGAAGCAGGGCAAGATCCGCCCACTGCGCTCAGACGAGATCGGCGAGCTCTTCGAGGCCGTCGGGTTGTGAGAATCCACATCATCGGCACGGGTCTGCTGGGTGCAAGCCTCGGACTGGCGCTGAACGCACAGAAGTACCAGGTCAGCCTCGAGGACACCTCACCGACTGCTCAGCAGCTGGCCGCCGATCTGGGTGCAGGGACGATCTTCGCCGATGGCAGCAATGGCAGCAATGGGGCCGATGACGGCAATGGCGGGGATCCGCAGATCGTCGTCATCGCCACCCCACCCGATGTTGCGGCCCAGACCATCGCAACGGCTCTGGAAACGTACCCGAACGCGACGGTCACGGACGTCGCAAGCGTCAAGACCAGCCTGCTCGAATCGGTGCGTGAACTCGTCGAACCAAGCGAACTCGACCGCTACATCGGGTGCCACCCGATGGCGGGCCGGGAGAAGTCGGGAGCGATCGCTGCCCGGTCGGACCTGTTCACAGCTCGACCATGGGTGATCTGCTCGGACGAGAACACACCGCACAACCGCCTCGGCGAGGTCGTGGCCATGGCGGAGGCCACCGGCGCCTCGGTCATCCACCTCGATCCGCGCATCCACGATGCCGCGGTCGCGAAGGTCTCCCACGTGCCGCAGGTCGTCGCCTCTCTCGTCGCCTCCCAGCTCCGGCATGCGCCGCTGGAGGAAGTCGCACTGGCAGGTCAGGGACTGCGAGACGTGACGCGGATCGCCGCCTCCGACCCGCGCCTGTGGACGCAGATCCTGGCCGGAAACTCTGAGGAGGTCCGCTCCGTGCTGTTGGATCTGCGGACGGAACTCGACGAGGTCATCACCGCCTTGGAGATGGGCCCGGGCGCGACCGGTGCGCTGGCCAAGGCCATAGCCTTGGGCAACGAAGGTCACGATCGGATCCCGGGCAAGCACGGACAGGCTCCGACCAAATATGCTGTAGTCACGATCCTGATTCCCGACACCCCGGGAACCCTGGCCACACTGTTCAAGGACATCGGTGACCTGAACATCAACGTCGAGGACTTCCGGATGGACCACGCACCGGACCAGAAGCTCGGAATCGTCGATGTCTCGGTGGTACCGGCCACCCAGCAGGAACTTGAAATCGGTTTGTTGTCGAAGGGATGGCAGATTCCTGAATCCGCCATCGAGAAAGAGGGAATTGCATGAGCGTCGTCGCCATTGACGGACCAAGCGGGGTCGGCAAGTCGAGCACTGCGAAGGAAACGGCCCGCCGATTGGGTTACAGCTACCTCGACACGGGTGCCATGTACCGTGCGATGGCCTGGCTGTGCCTCAACCGGGGTGTGAGCGACCCGGTCGACGTCCTCGAACAGGTGCGCGGGGTCGATCTGGAGATTTCGACCGATCCGGATGAGTTCTTCGTCTCCGTCGACGGACTCGATGTCAGCGAGGAGATCCGTGAACCCGAGGTGTCGGAGAACGTGCAGACCGTGTCTTCCGTCGTCGATGCCCGCGAAGAGCTCATCGACATGCAGCGGACCATCATCGCCGCAGCACCCGAGGGAATCGTCGTCGAGGGGCGTGACATCACGACCGTCGTGGCTCCGGACGCCCCGGTCCGTATCCTCATGACCGCTCGTGACGAGGTGCGCGTGGCCCGCCGGGCCAAGGAGCTCCACGGAAATGCCGACGCCGAGGCTGTCGCCGCCACCCAATCCCAGGTCACAGGCCGTGACGCCAAGGACTCAGCGACAACAAGCTTCCTAGAGGCCTCCGAAGGCGTCTACACACTCGATACCAGTGACATCGATTTCGACCAGGTGGTCGAGACGGTGCTGAAACTGGTGAAGGACTCACAATGACTGAATCAGAATTCCACGAGAACCCGGACGAGCATCTCGCCGAGCGTCTCGAGAGCATCAGCGACGAGGAGGCCGAGAAGAGGGCGACTGCTCTCGAGGCCGGTCTCTCCAGCTACGACCTCGAAGACGAAGACCGGGCACTGCTCGACGCCTACGGCTTCGAGTTCGAAGACGAGGAGTCCCGCGGGGCTGATCCCGTCCTGGCCGTCGTCGGTCGCCCCAATGTGGGCAAATCGACCCTGGTCAACAGGATCCTCGGCCGCCGCGAAGCCGTGGTCGAAGACGTCCCCGGAGTCACCCGTGACCGGGTGAGCTACCGGGCGGAATGGAACACGAAGGAATTCACCCTCGTCGACACCGGCGGCTGGGACTCCGATTCCAAGGGCATGGCCTCTCGCATCGCGATCCAGTCCGAGGTCGCAGTCGACATGGCCGATGCCGTGGTCCTCGTCGTGGATGCGACGACCGGCCCGACCGCGACCGATGAACTGGTCGTGAAGATGCTGCGGAGGAAGAAGAAGCCCGTCATCCTGGCAGCGAACAAGGTCGATGACGAACGCGGCGAGCTCATGGCCGCCGAGCTCTGGGGCCTGGGCCTGGGACAGCCATGGACGGTGTCCGGACTCCACGGTCGCGGGGTCGCTGACCTCCTCGACGAAGTGCTGACCATCCTGCCCGAGGTCTCCGCCGTCGAAACCCGCATCGAAGAGGGCGGACCGCGCCGGATTGCTCTGGTGGGTCGACCGAATGTCGGAAAGTCCTCCCTGCTCAATCAGCTCATCGGCTCCGACCGTGTGCTCGTGGACAATGTCGCCGGCACCACCCGTGACCCGGTCGACGAACTCATCGAGCTCGGTGACAAGCAGTGGCGGTTCGTTGACACCGCCGGCATCCGCCGTCGAGCACATCAGGCCAGCGGTGCTGACTTCTATGCGGCGCTGCGCACCCAGACCGCTCTGGAACGCGCTGAGCTGGCCCTGGTCCTCCTCGAGGTCCAGGAACCGCTGAGTGAGCAGGACGTCCGCATCGTCACGACGGCCGCCGAGGCCGGTCGTGCCGTGGTGCTGGCGTTCAACAAGTGGGATCTGCTCGACGACGAACGTCGCTACTACCTCGAACGTGAGATCGAACGGGATCTGGCACATGTGGCCTGGGCACCGCGAGTGAACATCTCAGCGAAGACGGGACGCCACGCCGACAAGCTGGTCCCAGCGATGGAAGCGGCTCTGGAGGGGTGGGACACGCGCATCCCGACCGGACGACTCAACGCATTCCTCGGGGAACTGGTCGCAGCGAACCCCCACCCGGTGCGCGGAGGCAAGCAGCCGAGGATCCTGTTCGGAACCCAGGCACAGTCTCGCCCGCCGAAATTCGTGCTCTTCACCTCCGGCTTCCTCGATCCAGGGTATCGTCGTTTCATCATCAGGCGTCTGCGTGAGACGTTCGGGTTCAAGGGAACCCCCATCGAGGTGTCGATGCGGATCAGGGAGAAGCGGAAAGGGCGCTGAGTGAGCGATGACGGTCAGGTCCGCGAGCAGCCGCAGGGGCTGACTCGGGAGCATCGTGCTTGGCATACGAGTCAGCCTGCCAGGGTGCTGGTAGTCGCGCTGACTCTTGCCGGTCTCGCGTATGCTCTGATGTTCTTCAAGGGACTTCAGGACATCGTCGCTCCAGTGTTTCTGGCGCTGAACTTCTACATTGTCGTCTATCCTCTGCAGAAGTATCTGACCAGGCTGAAGATCCCACGGGCAATCGGTGCCTGCGTCTCGGTGATCCTCGTACTTGTGATGATCTTCGGCTTCTTCGGGCTGACGGCATGGTCCGTCGCCGAACTCGTGCTCCTCATCCCCAGCTACGGCGAACGGCTCGTGGCGACCTATCAGAGCACCTTGGCATTCCTGTCCGACATCGGTGTGACGTCCACGGTGCTCGAAGAGCAGTTCAAGCAGTTCAACGTCAGATCCCTCATCGATGCCGTCTATCCGCTGCTGACCAATGTCTCGCTTGTTGCGGGTCTGCTCACCACTGTGGTCATGGCAGTGTTCTTCGTGGCCATGGACTCCATGGGCATCGACCGGCGCATGCGGATGCTGCTGGACGTCAAACCTTCGCTGTCGGCTTCGCTGGGCGGCTTCGCCAGCGGTGTCCGACGCTATTGGATCGTGGCGACGGTCTTCGGCCTCATCGTCGCTCTCCTCGACGTCATCGCCTTGGCGATCATCGATGTGCCGCTGATCTGGGTCTGGGGTGTGCTGGCATTCCTGACGAACTACATTCCGAACATCGGTTTCGTCATCGGTCTCATTCCTCCCGCGCTGCTCGCGCTCGTCGATGGCGGGTGGCAGGCGGGCCTGTGGGTCGTCATCGCCTACAGCGTGCTCAACTTCGTCATCCAATCGATCATCCAACCGAAATTCACAGGAGAGTCGGTCGGAGTCACACCGCTGGTGTCCTTCCTGTCGCTGCTGTTCTGGGTGTGGGTGCTTGGATGGCTCGGCGCACTGCTCGCGTTGCCTGCGACACTGCTGCTGAAGGCGCTGCTCGTCGACGCGGACCCGAAGGCGAAATGGGTGAACATCCTGATCGCATCCGACCCGGGGACGGCGAATTCGTCGACGCAGGAGCCACCGGTGTCGCCTCTCGGGACGGCAGAGGAGGACTCTGGGGACGATGTCCCCGGGACGGCGGTAGAAGGCGAGACGCCTGATTCACTTGATGAACAAGCTCCCGTGTCGACCTCGGGCAAGTCACCTGTGACGCGGGCAGACGAGTCGCCGACGAACTGACCCTGAGGGGCGACGGGCGAAGAATTGTCCGAGCGATTGCGCCTGGCCCCTCGCCTCGTGCGCTGTGAATGGTTAGCATGAAGTATGGCGACACTACTGAATATTCATCCTGAGAATCCACAGAACCGAATGATCGACAAGGCCGTGCAGACTCTGCGGGACGGCGGACTGATCGCCTACCCCACAGACTCGTGCTATGCGCTGGGCTGTGCCTTGGACAACAAGGCCGGGATCGAACGGATCACCCGCATCCGACAGTTGGACTCGAAACATCACTTCACTCTGATGTGCCGCGACTTCGCGCAGTTGGGACAGTTCGTCATCGTCGACAACTCTGATTTCAGGGTCATCAAGTCGATGACCCCGGGACCCTACACGTTCATCATGAAGGCGACGAAGGAAGTCCCACGTCGTATGATGCACGCCAAGAAGCACTCGGTCGGTGCGCGGATCCCGGAGAATGTGACAGCTCTGGCGCTTGTTGAGGCAATGGGCGAACCCATTCTGTCATCGACGTTGCTGCTGCCTGGCGCAGAGGACCCGCTGACCCAGGCCGAGGATGTCGTCGATCAGATCGGCCACGATGTGGATGTGGTCATCGAGTCGGGAGTGCCGGGAACAGTTCCCACCTCCGTCATCGACTTCACCGGTCGGGAACCAGAGGTCGCACGCGTCGGGGCCGGAGACGTTTCACGCTTCGAATGAGCGTCAGCGGTTCGAACGAGCTCGCTCACAGCCCAAGCTCACAGCCCCAGCTCACAGTCCCAGCTCACAGCCCCAGGTAGGCTGCTTGCACCTGGGGATTGTCGAGCAGCTTGTCGGCATCGTCGGCGAGCACTACGCGTCCTTCTGCCAGCACATAACCGCGGTGAGCGATCGCCAATGAAGCCTTCGCATTCTGCTCACTGAGCAGCACACCGATCCCGTTCCTGTTGATCTGGGCAATCGATTCGAGCACCTGTTCGACAACGAGGGGAGCCAACCCCATGGACGGCTCGTCCAAGATCAGCAGACTGGGGTCCGACATCAGTGCGCGACCGATCGCCACCATCTGCTGCTGCCCGCCTGACAGCGAACCTGCCGGCTGGGCTGACTTCTCCTTCAGGATGGGAAACAGCTCGAGCACTTCGTCAAGGATCTCCTCGGTGCGGGTGCGGTCCCTGTGCGGGTACGTGCCCAGCCGAAGATTCTTCTCCACTGACATCTTTCCGAACAGATGCCGCCCCTCGGGGCAATGTGCGATGCCGCGCTTGACGATGCTGTTCGGGCGCGTTCGTTGGATCGTCTGTCCGTCGTATTCGATCGTTCCCGAGCGAGTTCGCAGAAGTCCGCTGATGGTTTTGAACAGGGTGGTCTTTCCAGACCCGTTCGCCCCAAGGATCACCGTCAGCTCACCGGGCCGGGCGGTGATGCTCACCCCGTGCAGCACATCAGTCGCGTCATAGCCGACGCTTATGTTCTCCAGAGTAAGCATCAGTTCTCCTCATCCTTGGTCGATCCCAGGTAGGCACGAATCACGTCTGGATTGCTCTGGATCTCCGCGGGGGAGCCGATCGCCAGTTTCTGGCCGTGATCGAGGACGAGGATCGTGTCCGCCAGGTCCATGATCATCGACATCTTATGTTCAACCAACAGCACCGACACCCCGCGGCTGGGCAGAGAACGGATGAGGTTGCCGAAGTCCGTCGTCTCCTCCTCGGGAATGCCTCCAGCCGGCTCGTCAAGGAGTATCAGCTCCGGTTCGGTCGCCAACGCCATGGCAACGGCCGTGCGCTTCTGCACTTCTTGCGGCACATTTGAAGCAAGATCGTGGCGGAAATCGGCGACACCGCAGAATTCGAGTGCCTCGAGCGCCTTGTCGTGGTTGAGTGCGGATTCGCGTCGATGCCGTGGAGTGTGGAAGATCGCGTCGAACACATTGGACTTGGAACGCACGATGCGACCGGCCAACACGTTCTCCAACAGCGTGGAATCGTCGAAGAGGTGCGTCGTCTGGAAGGTTCGCGCAATACCCCCGTTGACCGAGTTGTGCGGAGACGACTGTGTGATATCCCGACCGTTGAAGGACACGGTTCCGGCGGTGGGACGATAGAACCCGTGGATGAGATTGAACAGCGTTGACTTGCCGGCACCGTTCGGGCCGATCACAGCGGTGATCTGTCCTTCCTGCACATCGAGATCGACGTTCTTCACGGCATCGAGGCCGCCGAAGCGCTTCCCGAGCCCTCGAATTTCGAGCAGCATCACTTCTCCTCATCCTCGGTGATGGTGTCGGCAGCCGTTCCCCTGCGCTCAGCAGCGTCAGTGCGAGTGGAGCCGTCTGATTGATCAGACTTGTCGGCCCGGACAGAGTCCTTGCTCGTGGCAGTGCCGTCTGTCTGTGCGGTGCCGTGCGACCGGGCGGCCCCATCCTTGTGGGCGGAACCGATTCGTCGCTTCCGAGCTCGTTTGTCGATGAACCCTCCCAGATACCCCACGATTCCGCGAGGTGCGAAGATCACAAGAGCAATGATGATGGGTCCGAGAACGATGAAACGGTAGGCCTGGAAGTCCTGGAAGAGTTCGAACAGGAAGGTCACAATCATGGTGCCCACCAGTGGCCCCGCGACCGTGCCCATTCCTCCGACCAGGATGAACATCAGGAACTCGAAGGTCTTGTCCACGGTCGCCGCATCGGGGCCTATGAAACCGACCACAGAAGCGTAGAGGCCGCCGCCGATCCCGCCGAAGAACGCCGAGGCGGCGAACGCGAGCTGCTTGCTCAGCCCCACATTGACGCCGATCGCATCGGCAAGGTCCTCGCTGGTTCGAATCGTCAGCAGCGTGCGTCCAACGCTGGAGCGTCGAATCGCGTAGGTGATGTAGACGCAGATCAGCAGGATGATGAAGACGAGGTAGAACATCGCTGTCGGATTGCTGAAGTCCACGATGTCTCCTGCCTCGGGGAACTTCACATTGTTGACGCCGGAATGGGCGTGAGTCACCGCCTCCCACCGGCTGATGGTCAGGTAGATGATGAAGCCGATGGCCATCGTGAAGATGGCGAAGTACTCGTCCTTCGTGCGCAGTGCGATCAGTCCGGACAGGTACCCGATGGCAGAAGTGCCGACCACTCCGACGAGGAAAGCCTGCCAGAACGACCAGTCGAAATCGGTTGTCAGCAAGCCGACTGCGTATGCTCCGATGCCGAAGAAGCCGCCTTGGGCCAGAGACAGCTGGCCTGTGAAGCCGAGGATGATGTTCATCCCGTAGACCGCGATCGCCGAACACAGGCCGACGGTGATCACTCGCATGATGTAATTCTCATCGCCGAATGCCACTGGTGTCAGGGCAATGATGAGCAGCACGGCCAAGGTTCCGATGATTCGAGGATTCTTCAGTGCACTCATCGCTGCACCGCCTTTGCGAACAGGCCCGTGGGTTTGATCGCCAGGACCGCCACCAGAACGATGAAGGCCACGGCCTCTCCGACGGCCGAGGAGATGTACGTCGATGTCATCGTCTCGGCGATGGCGAGTGCGAAGCTGCCGACGATGGCGCCCGGCAGTGAACCCAGCCCGCCGAGGATGATGATCGCGAACACCTTGAGGTTGAGCGAATCACCCATGGTGGGGGATAGGAGGTTGATGGGAGACACGAGACCGGCGGCGATTGTCACCAGAAGTGCCGATAGGCCCAAGGTGAGCATCGAGACCATCGCGGGGTTGATTCCGACCAGAGCGGCTCCGGTGCGATCCTGTTCGATTGCCTCGATCGTCTGGCCGTGAATGGACCGTTTGATGAACCAAGTCAGCAGGGAGAGCACAACGACCGCAGTCACGATGATCACGATGCGCTGCGCGGAGATCTCTGCGCCCAGAATGTGCACGCTCCCGGAGATCGGTGTCTCCATCCGCCGGAAATCAGCACCCCAGATCGCCTGCGCGACGGCCTGGAAGAAGAACATGGCACCGATGGCGGCAATCATGTGATGAGTGTGCGGTGAGTTGCGCAGCGGGTGGAAGACCAAGCGTTCGAGCAGCACACCGAGGACGAACAGGATGAGCGCCGCAATGCCGATGGCAGCCACGTAGGGCACACCGACAGTGGTCAGAAAGAAGTAGGTGACATAGGCGCCGAGCATGTACAGCGAACCGTGCGCGAGGTTGGGAATGCGCAGGACGCCGAAGACCAGTGTCAGGCCGATTGCGGCAAGGCAGTACACGCCGCCGAGGGCAACGCCGTTGAAGAGCTGTTGGGTGAAAAGTGTCATGAAGCGAATCCTCACAGGACGTCAGACGGCGCGACAGCGGGGTATGAAGCTCATACCCCGCTGTGGGAAGCGCCGACGGTGGAGACTACTTGGCGTCGGAAACCTGTTCGACGGGTACCTTCGTGTACTTCTCGTCCTTGTCCAGGTAGGTGACCTCCAAATCGGGATTCATCAAATGTCCCTGATCAGTGATTTTCGTCGGGAAGCCGTTGACCTTGTACTTGTCGTCGACCTTGCTCAGCGCATCCGGTACTGCCGCCCGGATCTTCTCGGGATCGCTGGTGGTCCCTGCGACTTCCATCGCCTTGGCGATGATGGCGATGCTCTGATAGTTCAGAGCCGTCTCGCTGGTCGCCACCTTCTTCTCGCCGGCAACCTCCGCGAACTTCTTCAGGAAGCCCTCCGTGCCAGGATCTTCGTATTCCTTGACAGGCAGCACTCCGACGGAATTCGTCAGGTTCTTGGGCTTCGTCACGGTCGCCATCTCGTCGAGCTTCGCCTGGTCCATGACGAGGAAGCTGCCCTTGAAGCCCTGCTTCTTCGCTTCTTCCATGATCAGCGCGGTCGGCTGTGAGGGGCCACCGACGAAGATGCTGTCCGGCTTCTCGGACAGGGCCTTCGAGACAGGGCCTGCGAAGTCAGACACGGTGGCGTAGTCAATGCTGTTGTCTGCACCGATCTTGCCGTCCGCCTTCTTCCACTCGTCCGTGATCGCCTTCGTCCACTGCTGACCGTATTCACTCTGTGTGCCGAGCAGCGCGAGCTTCTTGCCGCCATTCTTCATTCCCTGTTCGGTGAACGGCTTGGCGTAGGACTCGAAGTTGGGCGGAATCATCATCGTCAGCGGATTGTCAGACTGCACGATGGCGGGATCCGAGGTGTACGCGGAGATCATGAACTTGGATCGGCCGTTGTTGATCTGCTGGATCGCTTTGATCGCGCCGGCGTTGGGGGAGACGACGACTGGCGCTTTGTCCTGGTCTGCCAGTCGCTGAGCGTTGCTGGCCGCGGTGGAGGGCGCGTACTTGTCATCAAGGGATTTGAGCTCGATGGTGACCTTCTTCCCGTCGACCTCGAGCCCATCCTTGTTGAGGTCATCGACAGCCATCTGGAGGCCCGTCTGGACGTTCTCTCCATAGGCCGCGCCGCCGCCGCTCAGGGGGCCGGTATAGCCGATGACGACCGAGCCGTCGCCACCGGAGTCACCGCTTCCACCGCCCCCACCACAGGCGCCGAGGGCCAGTGCGAATGTGCTGATCACGGCCGCCGCAAGCACAGGACGGCTCGCCCTTCGCGGGATTGAGGTCATCTTTTCTCCTTTGAAAAGTGAGACGGAGCAACAGCGCTCCTCAAGGTTGTCGGGATGCCTGAGCGGAAGCCCGAAGCCAATCTGAACGAATATTCGATTGAGGCTTAGAATGGAACCTATACATCATCAAATGTGATGTCAATCGCATTTTCGAAATCCCTGACATCTGTCCTTAATTCTTGTGGGGCTGGTTCGTTCCTGACGTGTTCGTTCCTGACGTGTTCGTTCCTGACGTGCACCCGATTTGCGCTGACGTCAGCATCTGGCAGGGTCGGGTGCAAATCGCGGTCCAAAGTTTGAGCAAACAATCGTTCAGTTACTTTTGTGGTCTATGGTGGAAACTGCGAGAGGTGAGATTCAAGTCACCCTCTTCGTCATCAATTACGAACTATCATCTCGGAGGAGAATCGTCATGACTCGGACAGCAATCGTCACTGGTGGCGGCCGCGGCATCGGTGCCGCCATCGCCCAGCGCTTGGCCTCGGACGGAATGAACGTCGCGATCCTCGACATGGGCCCCACCGAGGACTCGGTTAAGGCTGTCGAATCCGCAGGTATGAAGGGGCTGGGAGTCGACACCGATGTCTCTGACGAAGCCTCCGTGGAGTCCGCCGTGAAGACTGTCGCGGAGACTCTCGGTGCTCCGACTGTCCTCGTCAACAATGCCGGCATTCTCCGGGACAACCTGCTGTTCAAGATGACTCATGAGGAATTCCAAAAGGTCCTCTCCGTTCACCTCGGCGGGGCATTTCTGATGACCAAGGCCGTTCAGTCATACATGGTGGAAGCGAAGTTCGGGCGCATCGTGTCGATGTCGTCGACATCGGCGCAGGGCAACCGTGGGCAGACGAACTACTCCGCTGCCAAGGCAGGCATCCAGGGGATGACGAAGACGTGGTCGATCGAACTCGGCAAGTTCGGGGTCACGGCAAACGCGATCGCACCGGGCCTTATCGAAACAGATATGACCAAAGCCACCGCCGAGCGGATGGGCGTGAACTATGAGGACTTCATCGCAGCGGGAGTCGGCCAGATTCCGGTGGCGCGCACGGGGAAACCCGAAGACATTGCCCACACCGCTTCATTCCTCGCCTCCGAAGGCGCCGGGTTCGTCTCCGGGCAGGTCATCTATGTGGCCGGAGGGCCGAAGGACTGACCCGCAGCGAATTCTGGTTCCATGATCATCGCGGCGAACTCAGGTTCGGCGCACCACACTGAAGAAAGGCATGTCATGCGCGAAGCAGTTATCGTCTCCACCGCCAGAACTCCGATCGGAAAGGCGTACAAAGGAGCGTTCAACAACACTCAGGCCCAGGAACTTGCTGGCCACGCCATTTCTCACGCTGTCTCACGGGCTGGTCTCGAAGGGGGCGAAGTCGATGACGTCATCCTCGGTGCGGCCCTCCAACAGGGCAGCCAGTCCACCAACGTCGCGCGCCAAGCAGCACTCCGAGCAGGTCTCCCCACAACAGTCCCCGGAATGACGATCGATCGTCAGTGCTCCTCCGGTCTGATGGGCATTGCCACGGCAGCGAAGCAGATTCTCTTCGACGGCCAGGAGATCGCAGTCGGCGGCGGCGTTGAGTCGGTGTCACTGGTGCAGAACGACAAGATGAACATGTACCGGGCGCAGGACCCGTGGCTGGTCGAACATGTTCCCGGAATCTACTACCCGATGCTCGCCACCGCCGAGGTGGTTGCCGAACGGTATGGCGTCAGTCGTGAAGCGCAGGACGAATACTCGCTGTCCTCGCAGCAGCGGACTGCCGCAGCTCAGGAGGCCGGCCGGTTCGACGATGAGATCGTACCGTTGCCGACCACGAAGATCGTCGTCGACAAAGAGACGAAGGAATCGTCAACCCAGCAGGTGACGCTTGACCGCGACGAGGGGAACCGCCCATCGACGACATTGGAGAGTTTGGCAGGGCTGAATCCCGTGCTCAAGCCTGGCGATGCGTCCAAGGTTCCGAGCATCACTGCGGGCAATGCCTCACAGCTTTCCGACGGCGCTTCTGCTTCAGTGCTGATGTCGGGCGACGAGGCGAGTCGGCGAGGCTTGGAACCTCTGGGCATCTATCGAGGTATGGCAGTAGCCGGCTGTGATCCCGACGAGATGGGGATCGGACCCGTCTTCGCGATTCCGAAGCTGCTCAAGGCGCAGGGGCTGTCAATCGATGACATCGGACTGTGGGAGCTCAACGAAGCATTTGCGGTGCAGGCTCTCTACTGCCGTGAACGGTTGGGGATTGATCCCGAGAAGTACAACGTCGATGGTGGCGGTATTTCAGTCGGTCACCCATACGGAATGACCGGTGGTCGCCTTGTCGGCCATGCTCTTATCGAGGGACGTCGTCGCGGGGTCAAGTATGTAGTCGTCACGATGTGCATCGGCGGCGGCCAGGGTGCTGCGGGGCTCTTCGAAGTCTGCTGAGTCACCATAGCCGAGAGAAACACCAGAGCCAGCTGATACATCAGATCTCGCTGAGCCAACTGAACATACTGAGTCATCAGAACGGTGGCTGCTCACCCGAGTCCCAGAACCACTGCTTCGCGTTCTGGCCGGGTAGGCGGGAGAAGGGATCGATGTATTCGGCCTGGCTGGGGGACTGAAGTCCTTCGGCGGGACCAGCCGTCGGCTGTGCAGTCTGTGACTGCATGGTCGACGGCTTTTCTTCTGCCGTCTCCGATTTCTTGCGTCGGTTCTTCTTCCTGGGCGGATTCGCTGTGGCAGGTTCCGTCGGAGGGGCAGGTTCCGTCGGACGTGCGGCTCCCGTCGGAGGTGCAGGCCCCGTCGAGGACTCAGCTGTCGAAGACGCAGCCGGAGGTGGATCAGTCGTCTGGGGCGGGGGTGTGGCGAAATATTTGAGGAAGAGTCTCGCGTGCTCGACGTTGATCGGATTGTCGGGCGGCATGACTTCGGTGGTGATTCCGTGCCTGAGAATGTATTCGAGCCGCCCAGGTTCTGTCATTCTGACTGAGAACTTCCGGTCTGTCTTGGCTTGGTGATGGAGCTTGCACAGATTGTGGAGATTGCCGAATCGAGTGTGGCCGCCGCTCTGTGGACTGTCGTGGTCAAAGGGAATGATGTGATCGACCTCAGTGAGCTCGGCACGACGAGTGCAACCGGGCATGGTGCAGTTCATCCACTGGGCGGCGAGAGGCTGTCGAATGCTGTTGGGGATCGCGTAGCTGGTTGCCTTTGCATCGAGTGGCGTACCGGTTGCTGGGTCCGTGAGGATCCTGGTCCATGTCGATGCATATCCGGCGAGCCGGCGCGCCATGTCGGCTGGAAGGGGAGAGCCGTCTGGAAGCATGCCGGCCAAATCGCATACATCTGTATCGGTCCGCTTCTCACCAGCGGTGTCGGTCGAAGAGGACTTTGTCGACACTGTCGCCGTGGCTGCCTCTGTTCCTTCTGCGGCCGTGGTTTCTGCTGCACTCGCTGCGTCGTCGGAGGTAGCCAGGAACTGGCTGAGCAGCGTGAACATGGGAACGGTGATCGTCGTCCGCGCCTGGTGGGAGAGCCAATACTCGTGGGTCGGCAAGTCGAGGAGAACCTCGTAGTCGACTTTGCACTTTGATCCGTCGGACGAGGAATCAGTGCCGAATTCTGTAGCAGGATCGAACCCCGTCGGCCAGAAAGGGGTACCGGGTGCTGGTCGGCTGCTCTTCAGCGCTTCGAGGAACCGTGGGTCGCGCAGCCAGCAGTCGGACGATGCTTGCCCCTGAGTTTCGTTTCCGGCGTCGGCCGGTGCTGAAGCCTCGTCGTCCATCTGGCCGAAGGTCCGTTCGATGTAATCGAGCATAGATTCCTCGGGAGACATGGGGACACCGTCTGGTCCTACGAACAGACCGTCGATCGGGAAGTCGGTACTCGTCGTCTCGCCAGTTGTGGTGTTGTTGCTGGTGATCCGCAGTTTCACCTGCGGCCGAGTTCGAGTGAATATGTCGAGCATGAGCGCATCGATGCCGCGATTGTCTTTGAATGACTCCCCGGGGTTCAGCTGGTCGCCGAACGCGGAGGTGTTTCCCTTGTAGACGGAGCGAGCGAATGCTTCGACTCTTCTATAGCAGGCGGTGAGCTCTGGGGCAGGACCGGTGAGAGTGAGGTAGGCGGTGCCGTCATCACCTGTGCTGATATCGACTCGGCGGCGAACTGCGACCTTCTCAAGGGTCTCCTGTGCTGGTTGAGTCGCCGCGATCTTCAGTGCGAGAGAGCGTTTGAACGTTTCGATTGTGATATCCGCACGCCTGTCGGCTAAATAGTCATCAATGCTCGGCAGGTATCTGAATGCGACGTCCCGGCAACGACGGGTCACGAAGGCAACATGTTCAATGGTGAAATCGCCGTCGGCGCAACGCTGGTGGAACTTCGGAAGCCCGTGCACCAACGTCATCGCAGAGGTGATGTGCTTATAGGCTCCGGACGTAGTCGCGCCGAGCAGTGCCGAGTATTCGCTGATGTCTTCAGCACAAGCGTATTGATGCGTCCATCCGTTGAACGTCGACGTGGGTCTGTATGCAGGGAAATCGGGAAGCGGTTCGGGATGTTCTCGGGCTTCCCTCCGTTCACGACGTACCCTTCGCCCCGCTCCACGGTCCTTTTTTCTGCTTGACCCGCAAGCGGTATCAGCAGTGCCAGCCGTGTCCGCGTCACCCGAGGTGCCCGCGCCACCCGAGGTGCCGGCGTCACCCATATCGTCCGATTTGGCGCTCGCCTTCGTGCCCTTCGCGGAACGGCTGCGGGGGCGTTTGCGGCTGCTGTGCCGGCGGACGGTCTCCGCGAGCGGCGCGAAGTCGTATGGAATCGTCAGGTCGGGACTCGCGAGGCCAAGATAATGCGCAACCTCTCGGGCGAAGATGCTGCTGGTTGCCTCCAGTGCCGCAAACTGTGCCTGGTCGCTGCAGGCGTAGACGGCCGACAGGTCGCTGAACGGTGAATCTTCATCGATATCAAGGCTGCGTCCGCTGAAGGCTGATGCGCTGGAGTCGTCGGAGTGCACGCCGTAGTGAGAGCCGTCGTCGTCCATGTGCTTCATCGCGTCGCCTCCTCTCCACTGCGATGTGGAGTCTGCTGATAGTTTGGCGCCTAGTTTCATTATAACTGATAATAGAACTTATAACCATAGAAATTCGAATAATCGACGAACATGGAACGTTGGGACCATAGATCTAGCGCGTAGGGACGTCACTTTCATACGTCTGTGAGGTTTCCTCAGCCATTGCTGGATTCAGGGTCCTGTTTGTTGTTATATGATCCCATTCGCCACTGACACGAGAAGCTGCGCTACCGACACAGGAACGGTCGCCACTGACCCGAGAGTCTGCGCGCCGTCACGAGAGACTGCGCCACCGATTCGTTAGACTCGATACGTGGCAGCGATCGACAAAGACATTCTCCGTTTGGCACTTCCGGCCCTCGGAGCACTGATCGCCGAACCTATCTTCTTGCTCTCTGACACGGCCATGGTCGGCCACCTCGGCGCCGGTGCACTGGGATCGCTGGCGATCGCGTCGACGATTCTGCAGACCGTCCTCGGACTGATGATCTTCCTCGCCTATGCCACCACCCCGCGGGTCGCCAGGCGAATGGGTGCCGGAGACCGCTCTGGTGCCATCAACGCGGGCTTCGACGGTATCTGGCTTGCTCTGTGCACCTCAGTGCTGCTGCTGGCGATCGGGCTGCCTCTGCTCAAGCCGGTGATCGCTGCTTTCGAACCCGGCGCCGAGATCGCCGAGGGGGCGCACTCCTATCTCGCCATCTCTTGGTGGGGACTGCCCTTCATGCTGGTCGTCATCGCCGCCACAGGACTACTGCGCGGGCTGCAGGACACGCGCACACCACTCATCGTGGCTGCGGTCGGATGCATCGCCAACATCGGGTTGAACGCGCTCTTCATCTACGGCCTCGATATGGGAGTTGCCGGCTCTGCGCTGGGCACCGTCATCGCGCAAGCGGGGATGTGCTCCGTCTACGTGGCGATCTCGATCAGGGCGGCACGACGCTTCCACGCCTCCTTTCGGCCTGACTGGTCCGGGGTGCTCTCCTCGGCGAAGACCTCCGGTTGGCTGCTGGTGCGCAATGCATCCCTGCGCGCGGCTCTGATCATCCTCGTCTTCCTCGCCACTGCTATGGGAACGACCGAACTCGCCGCGATCCAAGTCGCACAGAGCATCTTCTTCGCTCTCGCACTTGCCCTCGACTCGCTGGCGATTGCCGGTCAGGCCCTGATCGGACTGCAGCTGGGCGCACGGAACGTCGACGCGGTGGCCGCGATCAATCGGAGGCTGTGTCTGTGGGGCATCGTCTTCGGGGTCGTCGTCGGTCTCATCCTCTTAGCAGGTGCCGGAATCATCCCGCGCGGCTTCTCTTCGGACCCGGCAGTCGTCGCACTGATGACGAGTCTCCTTCCCGTGCTGGCCCTGAGTATGCCCATCGCCGGCTATGTATTCGTCCTCGACGGCGTCCTCATGGGTGCCGAGGACGCCAGGTATCTGGCTCTGGCACAATTGGTTGCTGTGGGCGGATATGCGATCCTGCTGATTCCGATCGTCCTCTACTGGCCTGGTGCTCTGGGCCTGTGGGCCGCGTTCTGCATCGGCTTCGTCGGCCTCCGGGCGCTGACTTTGGGATGGCGGGTGCGCAATCGCAGTTGGATCACTCGTGCGGTCGAGAAAGGAACCTCATGAACGAACGTCAGAACCAGGATTCCGCCGAGGCAGCCCGCCGGACCGAACTCAGGTCACGGATCCGTCCGCTGGGTGCAGAGACCCCAGACGAGGCATTCCTCCCTTTCCTCGATCTTTGCTTCAACTGGTCTATGGACAAGCCGAGGATCGACGTCGACGAGCTTCTCGAGCGTGACGATGCGGCCTTCTACTTCAAGGACTGGGGGCGCGAGGGTGACATTGCGGTGGCCGCCTATGCGAAGGACCCGAACGGTGGAGACGCCGCCGACGAGCAGCCCAGCGAAGACCGCCCCACCGAAGACCAGCCCGCCGACGGACAACCCCCCGCCGCGGATTCAGAACCGGAGATCATCGGTCTCGCATGGCTGCGTCTGGCCGCGTTCGATGCAGTGATCGAAAAGTCGACCGACACCACCGCCGAGGCGGACTCACGCTTCACCGGGTACGGCTGGGTGGCCGGGGACATCCCCGAGCTGTCATTGGCTGTTCTGCCCGATCATCAGTCCCAGGGAATCGGCGGCATGCTCCTCGACGTGGTGTGCACTTTGGCGAAGATGAGTGGTTTCCCGGCCGTCAGTCTGTCCGTCGAGGACGGAAACGGCGCGGCTCGTCTCTACCACGACCGCGGGTTCGTCACGGTCGGGCGCAATGGAGACGCCGATATTCTCGTCCGCCAGCTCAAGTGACTGAACCGAGGTCAGCAATGACATCAGGAGCCAGCCGAACCAGCCCAGCCAGCCGAACTAGCTGAACTAGCCGAATCGGCTAGGCCAGCTCGGGCAGCTCCTCTTCGAACAGCCACGGCCGGACAACCTCGGCGAGGTCGCGGCCGACGACGCCGGAGATGCACTCGAGGAAGTCCGAGGTCTCGACCGAAGAATGACGATGCTTCGTCGTCCACTCGGAGATCGCAGCGAAGAAGTCCTCATCGCCGATCTCGAGCCTCAGTGCGTGCAAGCAGAGCGCCCCGCGCTTGTACACACGGTCATCGAACATATCGGGACCGCCCGGGTCGCTGAGTACGAAGTCCTGCGGCTCGTCGGCCAGGGCCTCCCGCCAGGTCTGCGCACACTCATGTGCGCTGCTGCGGCCCGATGCCTCCGACCACAGCCACTCCGAATAGCAGGCGAAGCCCTCATTGAGCCAGATGTCTGACCAGCGCCGAGGCGTCAGCGAGTTCCCGAACCATTGATGGGCCATCTCATGGGCGACGAGTCGCTCGGCCTCCCACTCCTCGCCAAGATGGTTGGGGCCGAGCACGGACAGAGGCTGTGACTCAAGGGGGATCTCGAGCTCGTCGTCGGTCACGACCACGTCGTAGCGGTCGAAGGGGTAGGGGCCGAACCGTTCGATGAACTCGTTCATCATGGAGTGCTGGATCTGCAGACGGGTGGACGCGGCCGTCCAATGCTCGCCGGCGTAGAGGCCCAGGGAGACAGGAGAAGGCTCAGCACCATCTTCGGCGTCGATCTGGGTGTGCCGGTAACGGCCGATCTGCACCGTGGCCAGATACGTCGCCAGGGGAGTCTGTGACTCGTAGGTCCATGCCGTGCGGCCGGCCTTGCGAACCTTGTCGACGAGTTCTCCGTTGGACACGACCGTATATTCGTTTTCCGTGAGCACACGGATGCGGTATTTCGACTTGTCCGAGGGGTGGTCGTTGCACGGGAACCAGGTTGAGGCCCCGACGGGCTGCCCGGCCACGAGGACACCGTCCTCGAGCTCCTCCCAACCTACGTCACCCCAGGTCCCGATCGCAGGCTGCGGGTTTCCGACATAGGAGACGTCGATGCGCACCGGCTGGTTCTTCGGCAGGAGATCTGTCGTCAGGCGCAGCTTGTTGCCCCGCGTGGAGTACCGAACCTTCTTGCCGTTGACGGCGGCCTTCGTGACTCGCAGACCTGTGAGGTCGAGGAGGATCGTCTTCGTCTCCTCCAGCACACGACCCGTCAGGCTCGCCTGTGCGGAGAGGCGGTTGGGCCCGATCCGGTAGTCGAGGTCGAGGTCGTAGTGGTCGATGGTGAGCTCGGCGCTGCCGACGTTCGGGGTATAGGGATCAAGCATCGTGGTGCCGCCTTGACGTTGTTTCGGGCTCGCTGGATCCGCCCTCGGGAAGTTCTGGTGCATCCACCCAGGGTATGACAGGATTGCCGCTGAAATAGGCGTGGGCCGGCACGAACTCTCCGCGCATGACCAGGGAGGTCGCACCCACCGTGGAATTCGTGCCCAAGCTGGAGGCGGGCAGGATCACGCTGTTGGGCCCCAGAGTCGATCCCTGCTCTAACTCGACGGTGTCCAAGCTCATGACCCGGTCGTGGAAGAGATGGGTCTGGACCACGCAGCCGCGGTTGATCGTGGAGTTGTCGCCCAGGCTGACCAGGTCGGCTTCGGGCAGCCAGTAGCTTTCGCACCACACTCCGTGGCCGATCTTCGCTCCCATAGCCCGCAGGTACCACACGATGGCGGGAGTTCCCACGGCGTTCCGGGCGAACCATGGTGCGGCGATGAGCTCGACGAAGCAGTCCGCCACCTCGTTGCGCCAGATGAACGATGACCACAGGGGATGCTCGCCGGCTCTGATGGGACCGGCGCAGATCCACTTGGCCGCGATGGCGAGCCCCGCCGCCACCGCACCAGCGGCCATCATCACGATGCCCGAGGTCAGCAGGGCGAGCCCGACAGAGGCCAGGAACGATCCGCCATCGCCTGCCGCGCCACCGGCCGCGCCCGCACCAGCTGCAGACGTCCCTGGCCCCGGCAGTCCGAGGAGGAACACGATCGTGAGGAGGACCGCGGCGACGAGTGCACCGGCGACCATCACCGAGGTGATCCGCAGGGTCTCGAAGAACGCCCGGGCCGATCTGACGCCGAGCTTCGGGGCATAGGTCAGCGCCTCATCAGCATCGACCGCTGCCCTGCGCAGCTGCACCGGGGGAGAGCCGAGCCACGATGAGCCCTTCTTCGCCTTCGCCGGGGCTGCCGACAACACGGCAACCAGTGCGTTCTTTGGCACTCGCCGTCCAGGGGAGGCAATGCCCGAGTTGCCGAGGAAGGCGCGCTTGCCGACCTTCGCCTTGCCGGCTCGCATCCACCCGTGACCGAGTTCGTAACTGGCCACCATGGTGTCATCGGCCAGGAACGCCCCCGCGGCGATGGTCGTCATCTTGGGGACGAACACCACCGTTGAGATCTCGGTGCCCGGCCCCACCTTCGCTCCGAGCAGTCGCAGCCACCACGGGGTGAGCATCGAGGCATAGAGAGGGAAGAGGAGATCACGGGCCAAGTCGAGGAGGCGCTCCGTGGCCCAGATACGGTAGCCGTGAGCAGAACGGACCGGGAACTCTCCCTCCTTCATTCCGATGGCCAGCAGCCGCACCGACACGAGGATGAACAGGGCGGTGCAGACGAACCAGATGCAGGCGATGAGAGGGGACCAGGCGAGAACGAGCAACGGGGACTCGACGACGCCGATGCCTGAGACCGCAATCATCAGCGCAATGCCCGGCACGGCAGCCAGATAGGGCAGAGCCGCGTTGAGCTGAGAGCCCACAGCATAGAGCAGGAAGGGCAGCCGACGGCGAGGCGGTGGAGCGGGCCAGCTCTTCTTGGCCTTGCCGATCCGGACAGCGGGGGAACCGGAGTAGATCTGGTTCCGGCGCACCTTGCCGGTCACAGCCGATCCGGCTTCGACCAGTGCGCCTTCACCGATTCGAGTGCCCGGCATCAGTGTGGAACGAGCTCCGATCGTCACGTTGGAGCCCACGTCGATCGTGCCGATGCGCAGCAGGTCACCGTCGACCCACCAGCCCTTGAGATCGACCTCCGGCTCGATCGCGGCGCCCTCGCCCACGGTCAGGAAACCGGTCACCGGGGGAGCCGAGTGCAGATCGGCATCGGAGCCGATCCGGTTGCCCAGGAGCTTGGCGTACCAGGTCACCCAGGGGGCGCTGGCTACCGAGACGGCCGCCGCGAGATCGGCGATGTGCTCGGCCAGCCACAGGCGCTTATGCACCCACCCCGACCGCGGATAGTCACCCGGACGAATACCGAGCATGAGTGCGCGCGCGGCGCCGGCGGAGATGAGCATACGGCCCCACGCGGTGACGAAGACGAGGAACAGGGTGATGACCACAGGCCAGGGGGTGACAGGGAGATCCGCGCCGAGGCTGCTGCCGAGATTCGCGAGGACCATCGCAATGACGACCCACCTGACCCCGCCGAGGATGTGGACCGGCACCGCGAGCAGAGTCTGGAAGGCCTGCATCCCCCGTGACGTCCGAGTGATCGTCCGCTTCGGGCGACCGGCGCCCGCCGCGGCTCCGTCGTCGGCGCGGCACAGGTTCGCGAGTGCGCCGAAGCGCGGGTGGGCATAGATGTCGCCGACGGTGACGCTGGGATGCTGGGTCCTCAGTCGGGAGACCATCTGCGCAGCTGCCAGTGAGCCGCCGCCAGAGGTGAAGAAGTCGCTGTCCGATCCCGGCCGTGATCCGAGCACTGCCGACCACTGTTCGGCGATCCACTCGACCTCGGGCTCGAAGGTCTCGGAGCTGTCCTCGGTCTCGGCGCCATCGCCCATCGGCCACAGCAGTGCGTTGCGATCGACCTTACCGGAGGTCTTCGTCGGAAGTTCGTCGATGAGCGTCAGCCGTGGCACAAGAGCCGCAGGCAGCTCGGCTCGCAGCGCCTGTTCCCATTCGGAGATGCGGTCCTCGGGCTTCGGTGTACTCGACGCGATGTAGCCGACGAGGATGTCCGAGCCCGCCGGAGTCTGCTTCACTGCGGCCGCAGCACCTTCGACATCGGGCAGGGCCTGGAGAGCGGCATCGATCTCACCGAGCTCGATGCGACGGCCGGCGAGCTTGATCTGCTCATCGGCTCGGCCGACGAAGATCAATCCCTCGGGGTCGCTGATGACGAGATCGCCCGAACGGTAGGCCCGGTCCCAGCCGAGGGTCGGCATCGGAGCGTACTTCTCGGCGTCCTTGGCCGGGTCCAGGTAGCGGGCCAGACCGATCCCGCCGATGATGAGCTCACCGGTCTGGCCGTCAGCGACCGGGATGCCTGCCGCATCGACGACGGCCAGGGACCAGCCGTCCAGGGGCAGTCCGATCCGAACAGGCTCGGAGCCATCGAGTTGTGCCCCGCAGGCCACCACGGTCGCCTCGGTGGGGCCATAGGTGTTCCAGACTTCGCGGCTCTCATCGCTGAGCCTGCGTCCGAGTTCGGGCGGACATGCCTCACCGCCGAAGATGAGGAGACGCACGGCATCGAGACTGTCGGCGGGCCACAGCGCTGCGAGGGTGGGAACGGTCGAGACGACGGTGATGCCACGTGAGGACAGCCACGGGCCCAGGTCCATTCCGGACTTCACAAGGGCACGGGGTGCCGGGACCAGACAGGCGCCGTGTCGCCAGGCCAGCCACATCTCCTCACAGCTGGCGTCGAAGGCCACGGACAGACCGGCCAGCACTCGATCTCCGGGTCCCAGCGGCTCCTCCTGACAGAACATCGCCGCCTCGGCGTCGACGAATGCGGCCGCACTGCGGTGGGAGACTGCCACGCCCTTCGGCTTGCCCGTCGATCCGGAGGTGAAGATGACCCAGCAGTCATCATCGGGGGTCGGGCGACGCAGCTCAGATCGTGCGAGCGGACCCCGATCGGTTCGCGACTCGATCGCTCGGTCGGCGGTGATGACGCCTGTGACAGCCGCCTCGGTGAAGACTGTGTGTGCACGCTCATCGGGATCGTCGACGTCGACGGGAACGTATGCAGCGCCGAGCATCATCGTGGCCAGGATGGAGACGTAGAGATCGGCGGAGCCGGACGGCACTCGGATGCCGACCTTGTCTCCCGGCCCGATGCCGGCAGCGGCCAATTCGAGAGCGAGATCACGGATCTCGACGATCAGTTCGGAATAGCTGAGGACGCCGCGCCCGTCATCGATTGCGGGCTGATCACCGTGTGCGCCTGCAACCTCGAGGAGGACGTCGATGAGTGTGCGGTCCTCGCGTGGTCGCGAAGTTGCGGGGAATTGGGCCGAATGTATGGTCACAGGACTTCCGGATCGGGGCTGGAGATGGACGACGGCGTGCGTGCCGCCAGTCACCGACCAAGACTATATATCGGCAAGGTGTCTCGAATGTGAACAGGGCGGTGATGGCATCTCGGACAGTGAGCCTCTTCACTATGGTGCAGGCACTTCATTATCCTTAATCCACCCGCACTATTTTCAATGATGAGGAGAACGCCAATGGTCACAGTCTTCAAAAACGCCAAGGTCTTCGACGGAACCAGGTTCCTTCCGGGGCTGCGAGACATCGTCGTCGATGGGGGAGCGATCTCCTCGGTCACCGAGGGCGGACAGGGCTCACACGATGCCGGAGGCACCTATGTCGACTGTGCAGGCAAGACGATCATTCCCGGCGTCATCGACTGCCACGTGCACCTGATGAGCACGGGGGCCAGCAACTCCTCGTCATTCCATGATCCGTTCTCGCTGCAGTTCTACAACTCCGTCGACAATATGGAGAAGACGCTCAAGGGCGGAGTGACCACCGTGCGCGATGCCGGTGGCACCGACCTCGGCGCGAAGGTCGCCGTCGAGACGGGCATCGTTCGTGGGCCACGGATGTCGATTGCGGTGAACATCATGTCCCAGACGGGCGGGCATGGTGACTTCCACCTGGTCTCGGGGGCCGATTCGCCATTCTTAGCCCCACACCCCGGCCGGCCCTCGGGCGTGGCCGATGGTCTCGAAGGAGTCCAGCGCAAGACCCGTGAGCTGCTGCGTGCCGGAGCCGATCACATCAAGATCTGCTCGACAGGAGGCGTGCTCTCGCCGCGTGATGATCCCCGGCACTCCCAGTTCACCGAGGCGGAGATCGCAGTCATCGTCGCCGAGGCGGCTGCCCAGGGCGCGCACGTCATGTCCCATGCGCAGGGCGCACCGGGAATCAAGAATGCTGTCCGCGCGGGAGTGCGCTCCATCGAACACGGCATCTACCTTGATGACGAAGCCATCGATCTCATGCTCGAAAACGGCACCTTCCTGGTCCCGACCCTGCAGGCACCGCAGGCGGTGATCAAGGCCGCCGAGGCCGGATCGGCTCTGCCCCAGTCCGTGGTCGACAAGGCCCACTCCGTGATCGAGGCGCACCAGGAGTCGATCACGAGGGCCCACGAGGCGGGGGTGACGATCGCGATGGGCACCGATGCCGGTGTCGGCCCGCACGGTGAGAACCTCGAAGAGATCAGTCTCCTCGCCGGCGTCGGCCTCTCCACCACCGAAGCGCTGGCAGCAGGGACCTCCGTCGCAGCCGAACTGCTGGGCCACGACAACATCGGCCGGATCGCTGAGGGGGCGCTCGCCGACCTCGTGGTCGTCGACGGTGACCTCAGCACCGAAGATGTCAGGGGAATCGAGTCGCGAGTGAGCTCAGTGCATTTGGGTGGCGACCTCATCTGAGGAGCCCGGCCGAACGCCTGAGCACGACAGCGGGAGAGTACGCCAGGTGAGGGAAGACTAACCTCACCTGGCGTACAATCGTGGCGTGAGCAATCGAAACCATCTGTGCAGTGCCAGTGCCAGTGCATGTGCCGGTGCCAGTGCCGACAGCGGAGCCCCAGACGCAGCAGCCTGCAGGGACGACGATTCACGATGAACCCGCTGAACTGGTCGTTTCCCATCGCCGTTACGTGGCTCATCCTGTTCGGCATCATCCTGGCCCGCGCGGGAGGAACCTTCCTCCTGGGGCGGTTGGCGCGCAAGGGCATTCGAAAGATCGAACGCATCGACACGATCATGTCCGGTCCGAAGTACCGCCGAGCCGAAGCGATGATCGAGCGTTTCGGGGCACCGGTGATCGCCGTGAGCTTCCTCATGATCGGGGTCCAGACCGTGCTCAATCTGGCGGCTGGAACCAGCGGCATGAGCTATCGCCGCTATCTTCCCGCTCTCGTCGTCGGCGGGTCTCTGTGGGCCCTGATCTATTCGACCGTCGGCCTCATCGGCTTCAAGGCCCTGGCCACGGCCTACCAAGCGGAGCCCGGACTGACCATCGGGCTCGGCGCCGTCTTCGTCCTGGCCATCCTCGGCCTGTTCATCGGGCTGAAGAAGAAGGACGAGCAGACCGAGCCCGCCGCCCACGGCACGGCCTGACCGGTCCTGCCCGGAACCACCTCGGCGTGACCGGCCCTCCCCGGGGCAGTCCTCCCTGGGACAGCCTCGGCGGAATCAATCGCGTGGACGCACCGTGAGCTCTTCGGTCATGTCCTCCAGCTCGATTCCCTTCGTCTCGGGAACCTTCCACCAGACGAAGAAGAACGAGAGTATCGCGAAGAAGGCGTAGAAGCCGTAGGCGAAGGTCAGGCTGATATCGGAGAAGATCGGGAACGTCGTCGAAATGGCGAAGTTCGCGATCCACTGGGCCGCAGCAGCCACAGCCAGGGCACCGGCACGGATCCGGTTGGGGAACATCTCGCCCAGGAGCACCCAGACCAGAGGGCCCCACGTGGCACCGAATCCGACGACGAACACATTCGCTGAGATCAGCGCGATGATCGACCACGGTGCATCCAAATGGGCGCTGGTGGTGCCGTCGGCGGCGGTGGCGAGCTCGGCGAACGAGAATGACACCGCCATCATCGCCAGGGAGGTGCCCATCAGGAACGAACCGGCCAGCAGCATCTTCCGACGTCCGACCTTGTCGACGAGGAGAATCGCCACGACCGTCACGACGATGTTCGTCACCGAGGTGATGACCGAGGTCAGAAGGGCACTGGATTCGTCGAATCCGACCGACTTCCACAGCGTCGTGGAGTAGTAGAAGATGACGTTGATGCCGACGAACTGCTGGAACACGGACAGCAGGATTCCGATCCAGACGATCGGCTTGAGGCCGAACCGTCTGCCGATGAGGTCCTTGAAGGACTCTTTGTCCTCCCGTCGGATCGAATCGCGGATCCGTTCGATGAGGGAACCGGTGTCGGTGACCCCTGTGAAGACACGCAGAACTCGTGCGGCCTCGTCCTCTCTGCCACGGGCCACAAGGAACCGCGGAGATTCCGGAAGCCCCAATGCCATGAGTCCGTAGACCAGAGCGGGGAGTGCCTCGACCATGAACATCCAGCGCCAGGTCTCGATTCCGAACCACAGCGGATCGGCGGCTCCTCCGGACAGTGAGGCCAGAAGCGCATTCGACAGGAGTGCCGCGAAGATACCGGTCACGATCGCCAGCTGCTGCAGCGACCCGAGGCGACCACGCACTCGGGCGGGGGACACCTCGGCGATATAGGCAGGAGCGATGACGGAGGCAGCGCCTACGCCGAGTCCGCCGACCATACGCCAGATGATGAGATCCGTGACGCCGAAGGCCAGGCCCGAGCCGATGGCAGAGAGGAGGAACAGGACCGCCGCGACGACCATGACGGGGAGTCTGCCGTAGCGATTGGCCACAGAACCGGCGAACCAGGCTCCGAGTGCGCACGCCAGCAGCGCCGAGGAGACGGCGAAGCCCTTCAGTCCGGCGCTGAGGGCGAACTCCTCTGCCAGGGCGTCGACGGCTCCGTTGATGACAGCTGTGTCGAAGCCGAAGAGGAATCCGCCCAGCGCGGCGGCCAGTGAGATTCCGACGATCCGGGAATTCACACGTTCTCGACCGTGCAGTCTGCCATCGGGGGATGGTGCGTTCTGAGACAAGCGAGTCTCCTCCTGAGGATGACATTCGGCACGCGGCGCGAATGGGACGTCGATGAGCTGCACCCCAGGGTATGCCACCGAGATGGTGTTGAGCACGCGACTGTCCGTGAAGTGGGCCACTGCGGGGAATGGACCCGGATGTCAGTAGAGTGGTGCCACGCGATCGTCGACGAGCTCGGTGGAACTCGTCATCACCGTTAGGAGAAAGGGACCGCCGGATGGCTGTTGCCTGGTGGAGTATCCTCCCGTTCGTTCTGCTGTTGGGCTGCGTCGCAGTCCTGCCGCTCATCCCGGCCACCGAGAAGATCTGGGACCGCAATCTCGTCAAACTCTCAGTGGCCTTGGTCCTCGGCGTGCCGATCGCTGTGTGGTTCGTCATCGGCGGAGCCGGTTCCACCGTTTCCCACGCCTTGGTGGAGTACTTCCAATTCATCGTTCTGATCGGCAGCCTGTTCGTTGCCTCAGGGGGCATCTTCCTCGTCGGCGATATCAGGGCAACACCGAAGAACAACACGATCTTCTTGGCGATCGGCGCAGTGCTGGCATCGTTCATCGGCACCACAGGAGCGGCGATGCTCCTCATCCGGCCGATCCTCAACACCAACCAGGACCGCAGGCACCGTACCCACACAGTCGTCTACACGATCTTCATCGTGGCCAACTGCGGTGGGCTTCTGACCCCTCTGGGCGATCCGCCGCTGTTCCTCGGAATGCTGCGCGGGGTTCCCTTCGAGTGGACCTTCGGGCTGTGGCCGTACTGGCTGTTCGTCAATTCGCTGCTCCTGGTCAGCTTCTACGCACTCGATCGCAGAATGTATGCGAAGGAGCCCGCCGTGGCGCTGGCGAAGGATGCGGAGTACGTCACCAAGCTGGGACTGCGAGGGGCGAGCGGACTCGCCTTCCTCGCTGTCATCATCATCGCCGTCGCCTTCATCCCCTCGATCGACATGCATGCGGTCGAATCCGGGCACGCGAGCCTGTCGCAGTACGTTCCCTGGCGCGAGGTCGTGATGCTCACAGCCGCAATCGCATCGTTCCTCTTCGGAGACCGAGGCGCCCGCTTCAACCTCAACAAATTCACATGGACCCCGATTCTGGAAGTCGGAGCACTGTTCATCGGCATCTTCCTCACGATGATGCCGGCGCTGGCCTACCTTGGTCAGATCGCGCATCGGATACCGCTCAATGAGATCTCTCTGTTCGTCTTCACCGGTGGCCTCTCCTCGGTGCTCGACAATGCTCCGACATATGTGACCTTCTTCGAAATGGCATCTCAGGTGCAGGGGGAGCCCCGGGTGGCTGGTGTTGCAGAGACTCTGCTGATCGCGGTGTCCCTGGGCGCAGTCATGGGTGGGGCGATCACCTACATCGGCAATGGGCCGAACTTCATGGTGAAATCCGTTGCGGACTCGGCGAACGTGGCCATGCCGAGTTTCGGAGGCTATGTCGGGTGGTCGATGTCCCACCTGGTCCCGATCCTGGCGGCAATGGTGCTGCTGTTCATGACCGATGGCATGTGGTGGAAACTCCTCGGGATCCTGCTGACTCTGCTCGTGCTCGGGCGGGCCGGGCTGAATGTGCGAGCAGGCCGACGTGAAGCGAAGGAAGGACCGGCCTCGTTCGACCGGACGAGCGAGTCCGGCGAATGAGCCATCGGCCCAGCTCCGGAGCCCGTGCGATAGCCGGCGTCGGTCTCTACTTCGGCTGCAACGGCCTCATGTTCGCGGCACTGCTGCCGTGGTACCCGCTGTTGGTCGAGCGACTGGGGCTGAGTTCCTGGGAGTTCGGGCTCGTCGTCGCTTCCTTCGCCCTCGGCGCCATCGCCTCCTCTGTCGTCCCGGCGCACCTCATCTCACGGTTCGGAGCCAACGCTGTCGTCGTTGGAGGCACTCTTCTCCTGGGACTCTCCGCGGCCGCCACAGCGTGGTCCGTCAATGGCTGGATGATGGCCGCCTGTCTGTTCTTCGTCGGCTTCTTCGATGCCATTGTTGATGTGGCGCAGAACGTCGTCGGCATCGGGGTGCAGGAGAGTCTGTCGCGCGTCATTCTCTCGTCGATGCACGCGCTGTGGAGTCTCGGAGGTCTCGCCAGTGGTGCAGCTGCCACCATTGCCGCCGCGAACGGCGTGGACATGAGGGTCCATCTGGCCCTGATCGCGGTGGTGACTTTCATCGTGATCATGTCGGCCCGCAGGCTGATCGGAGACGTTGGCCAGAGCAGACGGCGGGCAGGAACGGGCGTTGACGCTGAGGCTGACGCTGAGGTCGCAGCCGATGTCAGCGAGCCTTCGGGCGGTGCTCGACCAAGTTCGAAGCGTGCGGTTCTGCTGGTGGCGCTGCCGCTGGCCGTCGTCGCAATCTGCGGAACGGCTGTGGAGGACATTGCGAACAACTGGTCCGCGATAGCAGCTGTTGAGTTCAGCGGGGTGACTGCCGCAACCGCCGGAATCGCCTTCAGCATGGTCATCGGCAGTCAGTGTCTGGGCCGTTTCAGCGGCGACTTCCTGGTCCAGCGCTTCGGCTCCAGCCGGATCGCTCGCCTCGGGGGAGGCCTCATCGGCCTCGGCGGGATCGGTGTCGTCACTGCCTTCGAGCCGGTTCAGCTGTTGGTCGGCCTGGCACTCATGGGGTACGGATCGGCGACTCTGGTTCCAGGAGCGCTCGGAGCCGCTGCTCACATTCCAGGTGTGGGCAGAGCCGGAGGAGTGACGCTGGTCAACTGGATCATGAGGGTCGGATTCCTGGGTACCAGCCCGCTGGTGGGAATCATCGCAAGCCTCGGCACGCTCCGCTGGGGTCTGTCCGTGCTGATCGTCATCGGCGCGGTCACAATGATCTTCGCCGGTCGGCTCGGAGGAGCGCAGGAGCAGGCGGAACGATGACGTGAGACAAGCTGACGTGAGACATGCACCCGAATGTGCGCGCGATGTCGTGAGATTTGCACCCGAATGTGCGCGCGATGTCGTGAGATTTGGCCGGGTCAGAAATGAGACAGACCCGAGTCAGAAAACAGAAATGTGCCGCAACATCGAGTGAACGATGTCGCGACACATCACATGGTCGGGCTAGCGGGATTTGAACCCACGACCTCTTCACCCCCAGTGAAGCGCGCTACCAAGCTGCGCTATAGCCCGTTTCCGTGCTGCTTCGGAAAGCAACGAGACCCAGCCTATAACGATCCCCGGCTAAGTGCCAAAACCGCGTTTCGTGACCTCGAAAAAACGGGTATCATCCCAGGTAGTCACGTGAGAGGCGGGTGCGAGCCTGGGCTGGTCCCGAGGATCGGTAACATTTCTGTTTCGTGATTGTTATGAAACCACCTCGGGCGGCTATGCTTGGAGGACCAACAAGCTAAGAGGAGTCGACATGGCAAACCTGGATTATCCAGTGTCCTTGCGATACTCACGCGACCACGAATGGGTCGAGACCACGGACAACAGTGCAGTTGTGCGGGTGGGTATCACCGATTTTGCCCAGGAACAGCTGGGTGACGTCGTGTATGTCGATCTTCCTGATGTCGGCGATAAGACCACTGCTGGAGAATCCTGTGGTGAGGTTGAGAGCACGAAGAGCGTGTCCGATCTCATCGCACCCGTGTCCGGTTCGGTCACGGAAGTCAACGAAGGACTCGACGACGCTCCCGAGACCGTGAATTCATCCCCTTTCCAGGACGGTTGGATGTATCTCGTCGAACTCAGTGATCCAGAGCAGGTCGACGCGCTGTTGGACAGCGAGCAGTACCAAGAGCTCATTAAGAGCGAGGAGGCGTAATGTCGCAGAATAACGATCAAGGTCGTCCCAACCCCTCGCAGACCTGGTATGACAACGGTCAAGTGCCGCAATCGAAGAAGTTTCCGTTCGGCGCCGGCAATGGTGATGAGAGCGCGGACCCCGAGACACGTCACAACCCGTTGGTCAGTCCATATGGTCAGAACGGCGGCGGCAGCCAGGGCAACGTCCAGAACTATGCCCAGTCGCAGCCACAGGGCGGACCAGCTCCGCAGGAGACACCTCCCTACGGCCAGCAGCCCGTGAACAACGGATCGCAGGCGCCGCAGTACGGCAATGCTCCGCAGCAGAACAGTGCTCAGCAGCCCGGCTACGGTCAGTATGGTGCGCCGCAGAACCAGGCGCAGCAGGGCCAGTACAACAACGGTCAGCAGCCTGCGTATCAGCAGGGTCAGCAGCCTCCATATCAGCAGCCGCAGTACCAGCAGGATCAGGGGCAGTATCCTCCTCAGGGCAATCAGCCCCAGGGCGGTGGCTATATTCCACAGGATCCCAATAGTCAGGGCGGTCAGCCGCAGTACGGCAATCAGCCGCAGTACGGCAGCCAGGGCCAGAACCCGTACAACGGGAATGGTCAGGGCCAGCAGTACGGCAACGACGGGCCGGGCTCCAACGATTCCGGCAGCCAGCAGTTCCATGGAATTCTGGATCCGCATACCGGCGAGATCCACCCTGTGCCCGACCTTGAAGGTCTGCAGGACACAGATGCGCTGCTCGTCGTCGTGTCGGGACCGGACTCGGGTTCGCAGATCCTGCTCGACACCGATGTGGTGACAGTGGGGCGCAGCCCGAACGCGGACATCTTCCTTGACGATGTCACAGTCTCACGCAAGCACGCCGAGTTCATTCGGACTCCAAGCGGATTCACGCTTCGCGACACCGGGTCGCTCAACGGGACCTATGTGGGTCGTCAGCTGATCGATTCAATTGAACTGCAGAACGGAGCCGATGTGCAGATCGGCAAGTTCCGGATGATTTTCCAGCAGCGTCCGCGCTCCTGACCGGGGGATAATGTCAAACATCGAAGTTGAGGTTGTTGGTGTTCGCATCGAAATGCCAGCCAACCAGCCGATCCTTTTGCTCAAAGCAACCGAACCGGCCTACTACCTGCCCATTTGGGTCGGAGCCATCGAAGCAAATGCACTCTCGATCGCGCAGCGGGGCTTGACCCCGCCGCGGCCGATGGCACATGCACTTCTGCTCGACACGCTCGAAGCATATGAAGCATCATTGGCCGACGTGACAATCACCGGCCGCGACGGGCAGATCTTCCTGGCCGAACTTCATACGAACGATGGAAAGTCGATCTCTGCACGACCATCCGACGCGGTGACGCTGGCTCTCACGGCCCAGTGTCCCGTCTACGTCGATTCAGAACTTCTCGAAGAGTCCGGAATCGAAGCACCAGCAGCTGACGAAGAGGAAGTGGCCCAGTTCCGGGACTTCCTCGACAACGTCTCGGCCGAGGACTTCGAAACCGGTACCGAAACATCATGAAAGAACGATTGTGAGCCTCCATATCGATCCGGTATTCGCCAACAGGGACAGCGCCCCAGCGGGCACGAACGATCTCAGCGGTCTAGACGACTGGCGTGAGATGAATCCGCAGCAGCAGCCGACCTATCTCGATGGCCAGGCCCTCGACGATTCGCTGACCAGCCTGCGCAGCTCTCCTCCGCTGGTCTTCGCGGGCGAGGCCGACGTCCTCAAACAGCGCATTGCAGCTGCTTCTCGCGGCGAGGCCTTCGTCCTTGCCGGTGGTGACTGCGCCGAGTCCTTCGCCGGCGCTCAAGCTGACAAGATCCGCGCCCGAGTGCAGACTGTGCTGCAGATGGCGGCGGTGCTCACCTACGGCGGTTCGATGCCGGTCGTCAAGATCGGTCGCATGGCCGGCCAGTTCGCCAAACCCCGGTCCGCAGATATGGAGACGCGCGACGGCGTCACGCTTCCCTCGTACCGCGGCGACATCGTCAACGGCTATGAGTTCACCGAGGAATCACGGCGTCACGATCCAGCGAGACTGCTGCAGGGATACCATGTCTCGGCGTCGACGCTCAATCTCATCCGTGCCTTCACCCAGGGTGGTTTCGCAGACCTGCGACTCGTCCACGAGTGGAACCGCGGATTCCTGACTTCGAACCCCGGCTACCAACGCTATGAGCAGACTGCGCGCGAGATCGATCGCGCCATCCGCTTCATGGACGCTTGCGGAGCTGACTTCGATGCGTTGAGAACCACCGAGTTCTACGCCGCTCATGAGGCTCTTCTGCTCGAATACGAACGTGCACTGACGCGGATCGACTCGCGGACAGGCGAAGCCTACGACGTGTCCGGACATTTCCTGTGGATCGGCGAACGCACCCGTGACATCGACGGAGCCCACGTGGACTTCCTGTCGAAGGTCCGCAATCCGATCGGCGTCAAGCTCGGTCCGACGGCCACCGCGGACGAAGCGCTGGCGTTGGCTGAGAAGCTCGACCCGAGTGCCGAGCCCGGCCGACTGACCTTCGTGACTCGCATGGGTGCAGGGAAGATCACCGAGGCGCTGCCGAAGCTGCTTGCCGGAGTCGGTGACCGCCTGCCTCACGTGACCTGGGTCTGCGATCCGATGCACGGCAACACCATCACCTCGAATACCGGGTACAAGACCCGCCGGTTCGAAGATGTCATGGCCGAGGTCGAAGGATTCTTCAGCGCCCATCAGGAAGCTGGGACCATTCCGGGCGGACTGCACATCGAACTCACCGGTGATGACGTCACAGAGATCATGGGCGGAGCGACCGAGATCGACGACGAGGGGTTGCGCCGTCGCTATGAGACACTCGTCGATCCTCGCCTCAATCACGACCAGTCACTCGAGATGGCCTTCCAGGTCGCGGAGTACCTGACTCGTCGCAACTGATGTGAGTGTCGGCTGACAGGCGTCGACTCGTCTTCTCAGATACCAGAGAAGCAGGTGGCCGTGCGAAGAAATCGCACGGCCACCTGTTACTTCATTCGGCTTCAGAGAAAGACCCGCTGTGGGGAAGGATCCTGATCGATGTGATCAGTCGTCCTTCTTCTTCTTGTCTTCGTCCTTTTTGCTGTCCTTGCCGTCGTCCTTCTTCTTCTCGTCCTTCTTGTCGTCCTTGGACTCTTCCTTCTTCTCCTTGCCCTTGGAGACGCGGACGATGATGAGAGAGTCATAGGGTTTCGCCTCAGAGCTCTTCGGCCACTGTGAGACCACTTTGC
This sequence comes from Brevibacterium sp. UCMA 11754, assembly GCF_021532275.1. Lineage (GTDB taxonomy): Bacteria > Actinomycetota > Actinomycetes > Actinomycetales > Brevibacteriaceae > Brevibacterium. The sequence goes on along the minus strand of NZ_JACBOT010000024.1, from coordinate 20,760 downwards.
CCTTGGGGATGTCGTCTGAGAAGACCTCGTCCTTGCCCACACGGAATCCGCGTTTGGCCAAGGTCGCATACGCGGCTTCGAAGGTCAGACCCTCGACATTGGGAACGGGAGTCGGCTTGACACCCTTGGACACGACGAGGTCGACCTCGGTGCCCTTGGACAGGTCCTCGCCCGGCTTCTTCGACGCTGAGATGACGTCGTCGTTGTCGACCGAGTCGCTGTACTCCTCGTCCACCTTGCCGAGCTTCAACTCGGCCTTCTTCAGTGCGGCCTCAGCCTCGTCGGCGCTGAGACCCTCAAGCTTGGGAACGGCGAACATCTCTTCGCCCTTGGACACGACGACCGTGACGGTCGAGTCCGGGGCAAGTTCGGATCCGCCGACCGGTTCGGTTCCGATGACGACACCAGCTGGGACGCTGTCGTCGTAGACTTCCTTCGGCCGAGCGTCGAGACCGGTGTCCTCGATCTGCGAGGTCACCTTGTCAAGGTCCTTGCCCGCCAGCTGTGCCGGCACGATCGAGGTGGGCGCGGGAAGGTTTGCGATGACCAGCCAGGCCACGAGGGCGAGCACGAGCAACGCAGCCCCGACGGTTGCCGCCAGTCGTCGTCTGCGTCGACGGGTTGGTGCTGAAGTCGCCGAGGCTGTGGCTGCTGCCGCCGCGACTGCGGTCTTGCCGTCTGCCTCGTCTTCGCCGTGCTCAGGTACGTTCTCGTTATCGTGATCGGTGGCCTCCTGGGACGCACGGTCGGGGGAGGTCCCCGCATCGTCTGCCTTCGAGGCGGCAGCGGCACCAGCCGCACCGGCACCAGCGGCACCGATGCCTGCGGCACCAGCCGCTGCGGCTGTCCCCGCCGTACCAGACTCTTCGTCGGTGTCAGTATCGGCGTGCTCCGCCTCGGCGTTCTCGTTGTCTTCGTCGTTCTCGAGGTAGGGGATCTCGTCGGTGCGCGATCGCTTCTCCTTCGGAGCTTCAGCTCCGAGGTCGATGCTCGCTGTCAGCTTGGGGGAGTGCTCACCCGGTACGACATTGGGGTCGCCGAGGTCCAGTTCGCTCTCGCTCATCTCGGATCGGGCCTCGGCAAGGGCATGACGGAACTGCGCGGCGTCATCGGGACGGTCGGCGGGGTCCTTCGACGTCGCCCACAGCACCAGGGCGTCGAGGCGCGGACTCAGTCCGGCGACCTGGTCTGACGGAGGCGGTACGGAATCATGTACGTGGCGGTAGGCGACCTGGATGGGGACTTCATCCGTATAGGGCTGCATCCCGGTGAGCATCTCGTAGAACATGATGCCGACCGTGTAGAGGTCGGTGCGGATATCGGCACCAGTACGCGTGACGAGCTCAGGCGCCACATATCCGACGGTGCCGATCAGGGTCTTGGTCGTCGTCGCGGTGGTGACGGCGCGAGCCAAGCCGAAGTCCGCGAGCTTGACCTGACCATCGGTGCCGAGGAGGACATTGTCGGGTTTGAGATCGCGATGGATGATTCCCGTGGAATGGACTGCTTCGAGTGCGGCAAGGATCGCATCGAGGACGACGATCGCCTGACGCGGAGTGAAGGTGCCCCGGTGCTTGAGCTCGCGGCGCAGAGTCACCGACGGCAGGTACTCCATCACAAGATAGACCGTGTCGCCGTCGCGGGCCTGGTCATGGATGGCCACGAGATTCGGATGGGTCAGCCGTCCGGCGTTGATGGCCTCGCGTCGGAACCGTTCGACGAAGGTATCGTCGCTGATGAGGTGGTCATGCATGACCTTGATCGCGATCTCACGGTCAAGGCGCAGATCCGTGCCGCGGTAGACCATGGCCATTCCACCGCGCGCGATCTTCGCGTCGATGCTGTACCGGTCATTGAGAATGGTGCCGATGAGCGGATCCGTGCGGGCACTCATAGCGCCTCCTGCATTCGCTGTCGCTGCATTTGAACGGCGCGGACGAAGGCCTTCGTCTCGGGCAGCAATCCCTCGGATCTCACGGAGCGAAGATCCTGATAGTAGCCCGCCAGTGCCTCGTTCTCCGATTCTGCAGTTTCGATCAGCCACCCCAAGATGACTGTTCCCGCAACGATGTTGTCGCCGAGATCAAGGAGATTGAGACTGCGGCCGACGATGTCACTGGCCCACCTGCCCGATCGAGGAGTGACCTGCATGATGCCGATGGCATTCCCAGCCGAGACCGTGGTGTGCTGGAAACCTGATTCCTGCGCGGCAACCGCCTGCATCAGTGCCGGGTCGGCTCCGAGCTCCTCGGCGATTGACGCAATGATGAATCGGGCCTGGGCCGGTGCCGGATGTGTTCTCTGCAGGAGAGTGAATTTGTTCAGTCGTGCGGCTGCGAGCACATTGGGCCTGATGCCCTCGACCTGTGCGCTTGTGGCGACGCGCGGAATATCGGCCGGTGGCTGGGGCGGTGTGCGATGCCGTCGAGCCGTCGAATCTCTGAGCAGCAGCAGCTCGCCGACCTGGAGGAACGAGTCGTCGCCCATCGAATTCGCACGACGGAGGCTGCCGGGCGACATCTGATGTCTGGCGGCGATTCCGGGCAGAGTTTCGCCCGGTGCGACGACATGCGAAGGGTCGGTATCGGGCAGGTCGTTCTTCTCAGGCAGGGACAGCACCTGACCCTGATGGAGATTCTGACGAGGCGAGATGCGATTGAGCTCAGCCAGAGCGGGCACGGAAACGCCATGTTTGCTGGCGATTCCGTACAGGGTGTCGCCTTCTCTGGTTTTGTAGGTGCGACCGCCGTGAGTCACTGGAATGGTCTCGCCGTTTGTTCCAGACGTCCATTGCGGACCCGGGGCAGTCACCGATGACGACGCTGGGGAGTCGTTCGGTGTGCCGGGGGAGCTCTCAAGGTCGTCGGCACGGGGGGAGGGGGCCGCCTCGGCGAAGTCGAGGTCAGCGTTGTCATGATCCGTGGGGATGGGGTCGGTGAGTCCCGGGATGGGGCCGGTGGAATTCACCTTTGAAGCAGCACGGATGTCAGGAGCGGCGGTAACGGGCACCTGAGGATTCCGTCGCATACGTGTCATCTGTCACCTGTTGACTTCATATCGGATGGGGAAGTTTCACACTCCAGACTATCGAGTGCCCGGCCTGCACCCGAGCATTCGACTCCGCATGGCGGGGTGTTTCTCTCAAATATTGCTAGGCTTGAGGATGTGAATACGGAAGAACTCGTCCAGGATTGGGCCACATTGCCAGATATCGCCGAGTCGACGGGTCTTGGCATCATGCAGGTGCGCAGGCTCTTGGAAGACGGCGCGATCTGCGGCTATAAGCACGGGACACCCAAAGTGATGAAGGTGCCGACGGCGTTCTTCGTCGACGGCTCGGTGCTGACCCCGTTGAAGGGCACTCTGAGCACTTTGCGGGATGCGGGCTTCGACGACCGCGAGTCCATCGACTGGCTCTTCACCCCGGATGATTCTCTGCCCGGGCGTCCCATCGATCTGCTGCGAGCCGGCAATCGCAAAGAGGTCAGACGGCGGGCCCAGGCCCTGGCCTTCTGATACCTCAGCCTTCTAGTCGTTCAGCAGGGTCTCTCAGCTCGTCCGATAGCTGAGAGACTCGGCGAAGCCCTCGAGCTGCCTCTGGGCTGCGGCGCCGATCGTTGTCCGAGTTGTGTCAGCGTGGGCACCTTTATCCGCCCATTCGTGGACTACGGACAGTGCTTCGTCATACTTGGTCCGAATGAAGGATTCGACCGCGTCGAGACCGCCCGATTCGGTGAGCATCACCACGCACTCGTCGACCTCGTCATCGGAGAGATTCGGATCTCCCAGACGCTCGGCCATGACCTGAACCTGCTCCGGGCGAAGGTTCTTCATGCTCTCGGCGATGAGCACCGTGCGTTTGCCCTCACGGATGTCATCGCCGGCTGGTTTTCCGGTTGCAGCGGGATCGCCGAAGATGCCGAGCACATCGTCGCGAAGCTGGAATGCCTGCCCGAGCGGCAACCCGAACTTGGAGATCTCCGCAAGCTGTTCCTCGTCGGCACCTCCCAAGGCCGCGCCGAGGAGGAGCGGCTGTTCGACCGAATACTTCGCGGACTTGTAGCTGAGAACCTCCCAGGCCCTTTCGCCGATGCGTTCGTCCTCAAGCGGGACCACCTCGGCCAGGACGTCGAGATACTGCCCGACCATCACGTCCCTGCGGAGCGTGGCACGCAGATCTCGTGCCAAGGGCGTGATGCCCAGGACTGTCTGGGATCTCTCGAAAAGCTCTTCGCTGAGGGCGAGGCAGATGTCTCCGACGACGATGGCGGCCGCGATTCCGAAGGGTTCGGCTCCGCCTTGGTAGCTGCGTTCGGCGTGATGGGACTCGAATTGGCGATGCAGTGCCGGCTTGCCTCGACGCGTATCGGAATGATCGATGACGTCGTCATGGATGAGAGCGGCCGCGTGGAGAAGTTCGAGCGATCCGGCGGCCTCGGCGACGCCGCCGGTCGAGCTGTCCCTTGAAGGATCGTCTCCGGCTGCCAGCTGGTAGCCCCACCACAGCAGGACCGGACGGATCATCTTCCCGCCCCGTGTGAAGTCGAGGAGCGCCCGTCCGATGTCGTGCGCATCGGGTGAGATCGTGAGGAACTCGGCCGCTTTCGATTCGAGGAACCCTTTGATTCTCGTCGATACCTCGGCCGCAATGGACTTAGGGGACTCGAGGGCTTCGATGGTGCTGTTCCGGTCGGAAGCCTGTGGTGTCTCTGCGGTCCCCGCGGTCTCCGCCCCAACCGCGAACGGAGAATCGGCACCCATCATGGAACGATGTTCCCGCCGACCGTCACGATCGAATTCGCCTTCTCTGAGGGGTCTTTGGCGATTGTGACGACGAGCAGTCCTTCATTGTCCTTGTGTCGGAAGTTCACGACCTGGGCACTCTTCGTCTTGATCTGGTCGCCATACGTTTCGAATCCGGCCTTCTTCAGGGCCTTGGAGTAGAACGTGAAGATGTCCTTGGGCTCGGCCTTGGCGCTCATGACGAGGCTGACCTCTTCGAGCTTTCCTGAATCGGCTCCGTTCTCGGCCTTTGCACGGGCGCTCGACAGCACAGTCGAGTCCGGGTAGGGCTTTAGGTATTTCGGGAGATCTTCGACGTCGGTGTCGGCAGCCTCGGAATCCTTGCTCGGCTGTTCGCTGCTCGCAGCCCCCGAACCTTCGGACGTCGAGGCTGCGGACGAAGACTGGGTCTTCTCCGGAGTGGGTGATCCTTCGGCCGCCTCGTTGGCCGGTCCTGAACATCCTGCGAGGAGGAGAGCGGCGGCGAGGGGCAATGTCATGACAGTGGCGCGCGTTACCATGACTACAGACTACCCGGACTCGGCGACGGGAGCCGAAAGGAGCCAACGCAGACACATGAGTGCTCGATGAGTCGTAAACAGCTGTCACGATCCGGTGGCGATCTCAGCCGTCTCGGGACGGACGATGCCGGAGCCACGATGCTCCACCTGGACATGGACTCCTTCTTCGTGTCGGTGGAGCTTCTGAGCCGCCCGGAACTTCTCGGCCGGCCCGTCATCGTCGGTGGTCGCAGCGGGCGGGGAGTCGTGGTTTCGGCGAGTTATGAGGCTCGTGAGTTCGGCGTCCACGCAGCCATGCCCATGGGGCGGGCGATGAGTCTCTGTCCCTTCGCCGAGGTGATCCCTCCTTCGCATGGCCTGTACTCCTCGTATTCCCAGAAGGTCTTCGACCTGGTGGGCGAGGTGACACCTGATTTTCACCAGGTGAGTGTCGACGAAGCGTACATCGACGTGTCAGCAGCGGTGCGCAGATTGGGATCGCCGGTGGTGATCACATCCGAGCTTCGAGCCGAGATCGAAGCACAGACGGGGCTGAACGCATCCGTGGGGATCGCCGGCAGCCGAGTCGTGGCGAAGCTCGCGTCCACCCGTGCCAAGCCGCGCGGACAGCTGCTCGTCCCGCTGTCGGCGACTCAGGAATTCCTCGATCCGATGCCGATCGAAGCGCTTCCAGGAGTGGGGGAGAAGACGAAGGAGGGGTTCTTCAAGTACGGCATACGTCTGATCGGGGACTTAGCGGCAGTCGACGAAGCGTGGGCAGGTCGGGTATTCGGTGCCCACGGCCATCATCTGTGGCGCAGCGCCCACGGACTGGACTCACATGGCATGGACAGGCAGGTGAAGGACCGGTCGATCAGCGCCGAGCACACCTTTAACGACGACGTCTGGGATCTGAGTCAGCTTGAGCACGAGCTGCTGCGGCTGTCGGACAAAGTTGCGCACAGGGTTCGGGCCGAAGGCAAGGTCGCCACCACTTTGGGGCTGAAATATCGACTCGGTGATTTCACCACATTGTCGCGATCGATCACTCTCGATGCTCCCACCGACCTCGCCCGTGAGATCTATGAGGCCCTGCGGCCGGCAATGAGGAACCTGCGGGAGCAGAAATCCAAGGGGGTGCGTCTGCTGGGTATTCGCGCGGCCGGTCTGATGGACTTCGCCGCCAGCGGCAGACAGGCGAGATTGGACGAGGCCGAGCACTCAGGCAGAGAAGCAGAGGTTGCTCTTGACGATGTGCGAAAAAAGTTCGGGACCGCTTCGATCTCGCAGGCGTCTCTGCTCAGAAGGCGCCCTGACCCCGAAAATACGGGACCTGACCACGTTTAGGCAGTGAGGTGCCTCATAGTCTGAGGACGCAGTGAGAATCCAGGGGATGCAACGGTCCTCAAGATGTTTTTTCAGGGTACAGAGACTATGATTGTGTCATCAGGCCATAGTAAGGAAACGGGGGTTCGAGATGCCACTCTCCGATCACGAACAGCAGCTGCTCGATCAGTTGGAGAAGCAGCTGCGCAGTGAAGACCCACGTTTCGCACGCAATATTTCTGAAACCCAGGCAGCAGCTAATGGGCCAGGGTTCTCCGCGAAGCGATTCGTGCTGGGTATTCTGCTCACGCTTGTAGGACTCGCCGCAGCGATCTTCGCCATCTCGATGGTGACAAACAGCACATGGTGGATCATCCTCGGTGTCGTCGGCTTCGGGCTGATGGTTGCCGGAATGTACTGGGCATTCAGCCGCCCCCGTCAGATCGGCGACAAAGCCAAGCGCGCTCAGCCGTCGAAAGGTTCCCAGTCTGAGGCCAAGGGGCCGTCCGGTTTCATGAATCGGATCGAAGATCGGTGGGAGAAGCGCCAGCGCGGCGAATGATTTTCGCGGCACTCGGTCGAACCGCTGAGGCTGGCCGCTGAGACTGATTGTCAGCCGGATGACCTGCGGCCGATCGTCGTCGTTGCCCGCGGATACTCTTTGATTAATACTTGGTGCACGATCCATCCAAGTGAAGCGTCCTCTGCAGAGGGGGCGCTTTTTCGTGCTCGATAGTGCATCGGCATCAGCAGGCATCATCACGCATTGGCTTCGGCATGCGCAGCGCCGTCACGCGTCGTCTTCGGCCTGCGTGGGCGTCTGCAGGCACAGTCTCCGGTTACGGAAACGCCTCGGGTTCTCCCGCAACTACCGTTCACTCGGCCGCGAGCATCCTCGTTATCGGAAACTACCACTGCCAGCCACGTGATGGTCATTCGCTAGAGTTTGAACATGCCAACTGTCCTCGTCACTGGCGCTGCCAGGCCAAACAGTATCGCCGCAGGAATCTCATCACGCCTCCGTCTGGATGGGTGGAACGTGTGCACCAGTGACCTCACTTCAGCCGACTATCCCTGCGACCTCTCTGATCCCGAGGCACCAGACGAGCTCATCACCCGCGTATCGGCCGAGCACGGCCCGATTGAAGGGCTTGTTCTTAGTCACGCGCATGGCGAAGAATCCGGGATACTCGACACCACCGCTGAAAGCTTCGATCATCACACTGCCGTCAACGCCCGCGCCTCACTCCTCCTGATCGCAGCGTTTGCCCGACAGTCAGCAAGCTCAGGAGGAGCAGTAGTCGCTTTCACAAGCGATCACACGACGGGCAACCTCCCCTACGGCGCCTCAAAGGGGGCACTCGACCGCATCGTCATCTCAGCAGCCCGAGAGCTTGGTCCACAGAATATTTCCGCGAACGTCATCAACCCTGGTCCCATCGACACCGGTTGGACGGACAAAGAGACAGAGACGCAGCTGGGCCCCTACCATCCACTGGGTCGGCTCGGTACGCCAGAAGACATTGCCGCTGTGACCTCTTTTCTACTGTCAGCTGAGGGACGATGGATCAGTGGCCAACTACTCCAAGCAGATGGCGGCTTCTCTGCGCGCTTCTGATCGACCTTGAAAATGTTCACGAGCAAGGGGCATAGCTTCTATTGGGTGCGTTCCGAAACTGAACCTGGCGGCCGGGCCGGTCCTATGGTCACAAGTTCGCGCCGAAGATGAACGCGGGTCCGTCGCCACGAAGATATTGACATATCACCGCCATATATCGCTGAAGCTCTTATCAGATGGCGGCGGGGAGAGCCGCGTGCGATGAGGGCTGTAACGATGGCACCTTGAGCGGACGCAGCCTCGAACGCACGCAGCCACGGAATAGGAGCTGCCCCGGACGCGGAAAGCGTCCGGGCAGCAACAGCGCTTCGCAATCAGCGCGGTGGATTGAAGATGCTTGCCGGCCAGATTATGGCACTGATCTTGTTTCCGGGAGACGCGTTGTCTGCGAGGTCGGTCCTGACTTCGTCGATGAGGGCGCTGACCTCGGTTGACGAGATGCTCTTCTCACTCGCGCCGTAGCGCTGGGTTTCAAGAGCGTCGACGAAGGCTGACAATGCAGTGTCATCGCCGGCGTTGCGTGACCCTGACGGCGGGGCCGGGCTGCGCAGCGCGGTGAATCCATCACTGGAATCGCCACGTGCGTCAGAAGACGAAGAACCAGGCTCCGCAGTGGAGTCCTCAGATTCAGCGGTCCCTCCACCGGCTCTGCTGGCCAATACGAGTTCGTTGTATCGCAACGTTCGGCTGGGGTCGAGGCTCTGACCATAGTCGGTCGACAGCGCCCGTATCTCCGTCCAGACCTTCTCAAGTTCGTCAGGGTCACGTGTGCGTCGACGCCGCAGAATGAGTCTCCACAGCGCCGGAATCGCTGCAATCAGCAGGATCGCAAGCACGATGAGACCCGCCCACAGGTACGTACCGAGATTTGCACCAGCTGGTTCCCCAGCCGCTGATGTCTCGGGGCTGGAGCTCTCGGATTTCGCCGCTTCCGATTCCTCGGAGCCCTTTGTGGGCTCCTCAGACGGTGACGAGGTCTCTTCGGAATCCTCCTCGGAGTCCCCTTCGGTGCTGCCGCTGGCGACCGTCCATTTCGGCGGGTCGCCGGCAGGACCGCCTGGAGTGGGTTCGAAGCGGACCCATCCGGCTCCCTCGAAGTACAATTCCGGCCACGCATGCGAATCCTGCATGCTGACCTCGAAGCCTTCACCGCTCTTGGTGCCTTCGCCGTAACCGACGCCGATGCGTGCCGGAATTCCCATAGTCCGAGCCATGATCGTCATGGCCGACGAGAACTGAACACAGTACCCCTTCTTATCGACGAGGAAGTCAGAGATCGCATCTCCGCTGGCTCTTTCGGGAGCATCAAGCGAGTATTCGAAGTCGCCGCTTCGGAAGTAGGCCTGGAGCAGGACAGCGGCTTCCCATTGGTTGTCTGCGTCCGCAGTGATCTTCTCGGCGGTCTCTTTCACGCTGCCCGGCAGGCTGTCCGGAACTTCGAGTTCCGTCTCGAAATCGCTGGAGTTCACCGGTGCTGCGCTCTGCAGATCGTTGACGTCGGGATTGATGGAGAGATACTCCATCGAGTAGTCCTGTCCACCCGACTTCTCGCCATTGCCGACGATTGTCAGCGATGTCTCGTCATAGATCCAGCGCCGGTCCAAGCCAGTCGGCTGCTGTGGGGCGTACGGGGTGGGAAGATACTGCTGATCGTAGTCGTCAGAGACTGTGACGTCGATGCGCTCTTCCTTGTAGTTCTTCTCGCGTGGCAGTCCCTGCGGCCAGGGCAGTCCCTCGTTCGCGATTGCAAAGGGGTCGAGGGGGAACGGGGTCGGTGCCCACGACTGGCCGTCAAAGGAGTTGATCGAGGTCAGCCTGATCGGCTGCCCTTCGGATTCCGAAGTGGTGTAGGTCAAGAGGGTCGAATCGTCACGGTCACCGAGATCGGCACGCAGGTCGAGGAACGGGTTCGTCACGGTGAGATCGCCCTTGTCGCTCGCTGCGCGATCAGGCAGAGTCGGAACCTCCGGCAGGAGCACGGGAGCTCCGATGCCGATTGCAACGGCCACAGCTCCAGCCACGGTTGCGGTCAGACCGCCGCGCCACTTCGCTGCAGGGAAGTAGGGGCTGAGCATGAGGATGAGGAATGCCGCCAAGATGGCGACGACGTGCCACCACCTCACCTGGGTGGGGGCGAAGAAGACCGGGATCATCCACAGCACCAGGAGCAGAACGCCGCTCACCTTAGGAGCTCTGAGGTCGGAGACGAGTCCGTCGATGAGGATGGTGATCAGCGTGAACGCGATCGTGAGCATCGTGGTGAAACCAGGAGTGCTGGGCGCTGGGGGAGTCGTGGCGTACAGGTCGCTGACTCCCGAGGACAGGAGATCGATCACGGTGGTGAATGAACTGCCGGTGGGCACGACACCGAGAATGAGCGTGCTCGGAGCACATAGCACGAGGACTGCGATCAGACCCACGATGCACTGCGCGATGACGGCAGCTCCGGTGGCCCGAAGGACCGGGACACTGCGGAAGATCGCGCCGACGAGAACAATCAGGAGAATCGAGATGAGCACGGCGGGAAGCCATGCGAAGTCAGAGAAGACGGCGGAGAGTCCGATAGCGGCCAAGACCATGGCCACGAACACGGCACAGGCCTCGAGCCAAGCCGGGGAATGTCTGTCTGCAGTCTCTGATGATTCGGGGTTCATCGCTTCACCCGCTTCGAATCGAATGCGGTCCATGATTCGGGCAGATCCTCGCTCAGTCCCACCATCGTCAGGTCATTGATGTCGTCGAGGCTTCGGACGGTCACTGGAACGCGCCGGGAGAATTGGGCAGCCAGCTCTTTTCCGCGAGCGTCGTCGACGGCGCAGATGACGATGTGGTTGGGGTTGTCATGGGAGGGCAGTTGCACTCGGCCGGCCTCGACGAGGGCGGTGAGCAATCGCAGTCTGTCGATATCGCGCTGTCCTTTGAACCTGATCTGATGGCCGGGTGCGACGACGAAGACCTCATAGCCGGCACGCAGGAACGCTGTGCCGGCCGCGGCCGCCGCGGCCAGGAGGAATTCGATCTCAAGGGCGTCCGGGCGGTCACCGTCACCCTTGAGATCGACGACGATGAGAGCGTAGAGCGTCTCCTCGTCGGCTTCGTGACGGACCATGAGCTCACCGGACTTCGCGGTGCTCGGCCAATGGACGTGTCGGAGATCGTCTCCGGGAACGTATTCTCGCGTGTGGAAGTCCCGAGCTGTGTGGCCGGCACGGACCTTGCCGTCATCCAAGCGGGCCGGTCTGATCGCCGAGTCGGTGGGAATCCGTGCGGGAAGGATCGGCACCGAGACAGCTACGGGGTAGCCGGCGATGACCTTCTTCTTCCTCGTCACCAGGCCGAAGGGGCCAGAGACAGTGATCAGCACAGTTTCCACTCCGCTGAGACCACGACGATTCGGGGTGAAGGACGTCAGAACCGTCTGTGAAGCTCCGTGGGCCAGAGGTGGAACTTGCCCGACCGTGGAATCGCCGAAGCCCTCGCCTGCCACGAAGCTGATTGTCGAGGACGGGATGGCCAGACGCCCGGTGTTAGTCACCAGTGCCTCGACTTCAACCTCTTTGCCCTCGTGGGCAAGCGGGTAGCGGTCTCTGGACTGAGGCAGTGCCACGGTAGGCAGTCCAGTCCGCAGCGTGATCGAAACGCGGCGGGTGCCCCAGGTGATCAGCAGCGCCGAAAGGATGACCAGTGCGAGAAGCAGAATTCCAGCAGGCAGCAGCCCGGGGAGCGCGAACCGATATGCGGTGATGATCAGTGCGACTCCAGCGAGGACGAAGATGATTCCTGAGGTGCTCAGACGCATGTGGTCACTGAACCGTCGAAATGGGCACGCGGGCCAGGAGGCGTCCGATCAGTTCGGCTGCCAGCTCCGAATCGTCACCATCGCGCGGGATGATCCGGTGAGCCAAGATGTAGGGGGCCAGAGCCTGAATATCATCCGGAGTCACGAAGGTCCGTCCCGAGAGCGCGGCGCGAGCCTTGGCCGCGCGGAGAAGATGGACACCGCCTCGGGGTGAGCAGCCGAGGAGGATGGCCTCGTCGTTGCGGCTGGCATGGAGGATGGAGACGATGTATTCGCGCAGCTCTCTGGCTGCACTGACATGTCGGACGATTCCCCGGGCCTGGTTGATCTGCTCGAGGCTGGTCACCGGAGTTGCGCTGGAAAGCGGATCGTGCTCGATCTGGTTGTCCAGAAGGTCGATCTCGTCGGCAGTTTCGGGGTAGCCCAGCGAGATTCGAGTCATGAAGCGGTCCCGCTGTGCTTCGGGAAGCGCGTACGTACCTTCCATGTCGATCGGGTTCTGAGTAGCGACGACAATGAAAGGCGATGGCATCGGGTAGGTCTCGCCGTCTATGGTGGCCTGTCCTTCGGCCATGCACTCAAGCATCGCGGACTGAGTTTTGGGGGAGGCGCGGTTGATCTCATCGGCGATGACGATATTGGCGAACACGGGGCCCTGCCGGAACTCGAAGTGCCGGGTCTCCTGATTGAACAGGTTCACGCCGACTACGTCAGTCGGCAGCAGGTCGGGGGTGAACTGGATGCGCCTGACCGAACCATCCACGACCTTGCCCATGGCTCGTGCCAACAGAGTCTTCCCGACTCCGGGCACGTCCTCGAGGAGGACGTGGCCCCCGGCAAGGAGCGCAACCAGGGACAGTCCGACTGCTTCATCCTTGCCTTCGAGGACGGCGTTCATTGCTGTGCGTGCCCGTGAGGTGAGTTGCTGCACCCATTCGATGTGCTCGGCACCGATCACGGAATTGGCCTGAGTACCTTCTTGGCTGATCGACATAATCCTATTGTCCCCTATCCCGTCTCCTGCATCCACACGGGCATCGTTGGGCCTTTCGGGCGGTCATCGCTCGACCTTTCGAATGGTCACCAGTCGGTCGTTCGGCCAGCCGAGTTCGGCATATCCGGCCGCGTCGGCGCGCAGGTCTGATTCTGGCGTCTCGGCCACGGTGCCGGCAGCTGGGGGACTGCGCAGCTGCCCTTTCCTGCCCTGCAGAACAGGCCCCTCCATATCGCTCCCCACTTCGCTCCACCAGAGACCCCCACATCGCTCCCCACATCGCTCCCCACTTCGCTCCACCAGAGACCCCCACTTTCCTCCCCACTTTCCTCCCCGGGTAGCTCCAGGCTTCGGTCTCCCGCGGAAAATCAGGGATCTGGCCCCTTGGCGGATTCCGCGTTGAGGAAGCCCTGACGGTCGAAATGCGCCGCAAAAGGCCCATTGCGCACCACTTCCGACTCGCCGTCCGTAAATTTTCCCCACTTTCCTCCACCTATCTGACCTGGGGTTTTATAGGTCGAACGGGTGTCGTAGGGGCAAACCACTAGATTGGGTGGAGGGAAGTGGAGTACTGTGGTTGCTATCGGAGCCAATTGGGTTTCGAAAGGGGTGAGACGACATGTTCTTGGGCACTCATTTGCAGAAGCTCGACGACAAAGGTCGGCTCATCCTGCCCGCAAAGTTCCGGGAGGAGCTTTCGCCCGGTCTCGTATTGACCCGTGGACAGGAGAACTGCCTCACCCTGTTCCCCACCACGGAATTCGAAGCCGAGCACGAGCGAATCCAGAACGCGCCGAAGACGAATAAGGAAGCTCGCGATTACCAGCGTGTGTTCCTGTCAGCGGCCTTTGCGGATCAACCGGACAAACAGGGGCGCATCACGGTCCCGAACATATTGCGGCAGTACGCATCACTTGATCGGGAAGTTGCGGTGATCGGCATGGGCAACCGCGTCGAGATCTGGGACTCACCGACATGGGATAACTACCTGGTCGGCGCTCAGCAGGCATTCGCTGAACGTGAGAACGAGGTGATTCCAGGAGTGATCTGATTCTGCTCGGGTTTGATCCTTGCCCGCCGTGTTCGAGTTTCGGGGAACTTCCCCGTTTCCGAAGTTCGGCAGTCCTGACACACTTCCCCGGTGCCAGGGCAGCGGCGGACAAGGTTCTGGCTCCAGCAGTTCACCCCCACGACCACCACCCACGAAGGACTCACCTATGAACGATCAGCACGTACCAGTGCTCCTGGAGCGCGTGGTCGAGCTCATCGGGGTCGGAGTCCAGGCCGCCAGAGACAACGGTCACGTACCGATCGTCGTGGACGGAACACTGGGGATGGGCGGACACTCGGAAGCGATTCTCACCGCCTTCCCCGATGTCCACCTCATCGGAGTCGATCGCGATACCCAGGCCATCGATATCGCCACGAAGCGACTTGCGCCCTTCTCCGACCGCATCGACGTCGTCCATGCCGTCGATGATGAGATCCCAGAACTCCTTGACGACCTCGGCGTCGATCACATCAGCGCCGTTCTCCTCGACCTCGGGGTATCGTCCCTGCAACTCGACGAGGACGAGCGAGGATTCTCCTACTCCCGTCCGGCGCCCTTGGACATGAGGATGGATCGAACCCAGACCCTGACCGCCGCCGAGGTGCTGGCCACCTACCCCGAAGCTGAACTCCGGCGCATCCTCCGTGAGTACGGCGAAGAGAAGATGGCCGGCCGGATCGCGAAGATCATCGTCACCGACCGTGATGATGCGCCCTGGGAGACCTCGCAGCAGCTCGCAGCGATGCTGGGTCGGGTTCTTCCCCAGACGAAGAAGAAGTCCCACCCCGCGAAGCGAACGTTCCAAGCCCTGCGCATCGAAGTCAACGACGAACTCGGTGTGCTGCGGACAGCTCTGCCGGAGGCTCTGCGGGCACTGCATATCGGGGGAGTGGCGGTCATCGAGTCGTACCAGTCCCTCGAGGACACGATCGTGAAGAAGATACTCCGTTCCGCAACCACCACCTCGGCGCCGCCGGACATGCCCGTCGTCCCCGAGGAACTCCAACCGTGGCTGTCCGAAATCGTTCGCGGTGCGGAACTGGCCGACAGTGACGAAGCAGACAGGAACCCTCGCGCCAAGAGCGTGCGATTGCGTGCAGTACAGAAGATCAGGGAGGCAAGATCGTGAGGAACGCTCAAGCGGCCATCCGCCAACCCCGCGTCACTGAACGGACGCGGCGCCTCGAAGAGTCCGCCAGCCGGCCGGTACCGCCTCGGCTCAAGCTCCTGAAGTTCGAGCTGCCGAAGGCCAGGGTCCCGTTCTCTATGCTCTGCGTGGCGATTCTCGTTGCCACCCTCGTGGCAGTGCTGCTGCTCAACATCTTCATCTCTCACACCTCGTATCAGATTGACCAGCTGAATTCCGAGAAGGAACAGCTGGCCGAGCAGAAGGATCGACTGGTCGAAGACAATTCGTACCGCGAATCTCCGCAGAACATCTCGATCGCGGCCGAGGAGCTCGGACTGGTCCGCGATTCCTCGCCCGAGTTCCTCGATGCGGAGACCGGAAAGATCATCGATGCACCACCGATCGACGTCAGCGGAGAAAAGAAGCCGACAGTTGTCCCCGGACCGCGTGCCAATACCCGCGAAGACCTCCGTCCCAATCTACGATCGGATGAGAAGCTGCCAGTAGTCGGGGGCAGTCCCAGCAAGGACATCGCGCCACCGGCTCAGGAAACTCCGAAATAAGAAGAGTCCGACAGCCAGTCGCCGACAAGCAAGGACCAAGGACAGTGCAATGGGCCCACGAGCCACTCGGGTGAAGAAAAAAGGCGGACGAGGCAAACCCAACCTTCGTCTGCGGATGGCACTGATCGCGGCTCTGTCCATCCTGGTTCTCCTCGTCACCTCAGGACGGCTGATCTCAATCCAGGGCATGGATTCGATGAAACTGGCCGAGAAGGCACTGTCCAACCGACTCGTCACCAAGACCCTGCCGGCCTCGCGGGGACAGATTCTGGCCTCCGACGGCACGGTCCTCGCCGACAGCGTCTCCCGATATCAGCTCGTCGTGGACCAGCAGAACGTGGCCCAGTACAAAGTTGACGGAAAGCTGGTCGGTGCCTGGGGAGCTGCAGAAGCCCTGGCGAAGCCCCTCGACACCGACCCCGGACTGCTGTACCCGAAGCTAGTCGGCGACAAACGCTGGAACCCCGTCGCCAAGGGACTGACCTCCGAGACCTGGCGGGCCGTGAAGAAGCTCAACATCCTCGGCCTCTCCGCCGAGGAATACGCCGTGCGCTCCTACCCGTCAGGTGCAGTGGCAGGGAACCTCGTGGGCTTCCTCAGCTCGGACGGCCAGCCTCAGGCAGGCCTGGAGATGGCCTACAACGACCAGTTGAACGGGCGCGACGGTCAACAGCAGTACGAACGCGGTGCTCGAGGCGAGATCATCCCGCTCGGGGACAACAACACGCGCAATGCCATCGATGGCAAAGGCCTGCAGACAACGATCGACCCTGCCCTGCAGTACTACGCCCAGCAGGCGATCGAGGAGCAGCGGAAAAAAAATGAGGCCGAATCAGCCTCGATCGTCATCAAGGACATCGAGACCGGCAAGATCCTCACCGCCGCAGACGCGCCCAGCGTCGATCCCAACTCACCGGGCAAAGTGGGCGGCACTGACCGTGGTTCGCGCATCTTCACCGACGTCTTCGAACCCGGCTCGACCGCAAAGATGGTCACGGCCGCGGCTCTGCTCGACCAGGGTCTGGTCACCCCTGAACAGGAGTTCACGGTTCCGGACAAGTGGAAGGCTCCCAACGGAGAGGAATTCCGGGACTCGCACCCGCACCCGGACGAGAAGCTCACCTTCGCCGGAATCCTCTCCGAATCCTCGAACACCGGCACCATTCTGGCCGGTAACAAACTCTCGGAAGAACAGCGCTACGGCTATTTGAAGAAGTTCGGGTTCGGTTCGCCGACAGGCATCGAGTTCCCTGCCGAGACCTCTGGCATCCTCCACCCCTACAAGGACTGGGACGGCCGCACCAAATACACCGTGATGTTCGGCCAGGGCGTGGCCGCGAACGCCGTGCAGACCACCGATGTCATCGCGACCATCGCCAACGGCGGAGTGCATGTCCCCTCGAAGCTCGTCGATGGAACGGTCTCCCCATCAGGGAAGACGATCCCGAATCAGGCAGGCGAACCTCAACGCGTCATCAGCAAGAAGGCCGCTGACCAGACTCTGTCCATGCTCGAAGGCGTCGTTGCCGAAGGCACCGGCAAATCGGCGCAAGTCTCCGGCTACAGGGTGGCGGGAAAGACAGGAACCGCGCAGGCCCCGGCAGCCGAAGGCGGCGGCTACGACGGCTACACAGCCTCCTTCGTCGGAGTCCTCCCCGCCGAGGACCCGCAGATCGCGATCTCTGTGACGTTGCAGCGGCCCCGAAACGGCTATTACGGTGGAAGCGCCGCCGCCCCGGTATTCTCCGATGTCGCCGGCTTCGCCATGCGGCACCTGAAGATCCCACCGTCGACCGCAGATCCCCAGCTCCCTGCTCGAGAATGGAAATAATGCGCATCTCACAGCTGCTGCCGGCAGCCCCTGGAACCATTCATGGAGATCCTGACCGTGAGGTCGAGGGAGTCTCTCACGATTCGCGCACGGCAGCGCCCGGCCAACTCTATGCCGCGCTGCCGGGCGCGAACGTCCATGGAGCGAAGTTCGCACCGGATCTCATCGATCGCGGGGTCACTGCGATCCTCACCGACGCGAGCGGCTGGGACATGATCGCCCACAGCGTCGAACCGCAGACTCTCGCCGAGGTGACCGGGCTGATCGTGGAGCACCCGCGGGCCGTTCTGGGCTATGTCTCGGCCGCCGTGTACGGCACCTCGGGGCGTCCCCAGCTGATCGGTGTGACCGGAACCAACGGAAAGACGACGACGACCTATCTGGTCGACGGCATGCTTGAGGCCCTCGGTCATCGCACCGGTGTCATCGGGACCGTGGCTACGCTGATCGCCGGTGTCACCGAGGCAAGCGTGCGCACGACTCCCGAAGCTCCCGAGCTGCATGCACTGTTTGCGAAGATGCGCGCCGCTGATGTCGACACCTGTGCCATGGAGGTGTCCTCGCATGCGCTGAGCCAACACCGCGTCGACGGTGCCCACTTCGCTGTCTCAGGTTTCACGAACCTCTCCCAGGACCACCTCGACTTCCACAATTCCATGGACGAATACTTCGGCGTCAAAGCCGAGCTGTTCACTCGCGCCTTCTCCGACACCGCCGTCATCGTCGTCGAGGACAGGTGGGGCGAGAAGATGGTCGAGGCCGCACAGGTGCCGGTGCGCACGCTGGGGCGCGACGATCGCAGCGACTGGCGGATCGAACACACTCCAGGAGAATCAGACTTCGTCCTCCACCTCGACGGACCCGATGCTGAGGGCATCGCACTGCGATCCCCGCTGCCGGGGGATTTCAACGTCACGAACACTGCACTGGCCGCAGCCATGCTGCTGGAAGCCGGAATTCCGGCCACCGACCTCAACGCAATCGGTCGAACCTTCGTCGCATCGGTCCCCGGACGGATGGAGATCATCGACGTCAGCGGACCACGCGCCGAGGGCCAGTCTCATCCGCAACTCCTCCCACGCGCGATCGTCGACTACTCCCACACCCCCGATGCGATCGAGAAGGCGCTGGAGTCACTCCACGCCGACAGCGACGAACTGGTGATCGTATTCGGCGCCGGCGGTGACCGGGACAGAGGCAAGCGATTCGGAATGGGCCAGGCAGCCGCTCGGGGAGCCGACGTGATCGTTCTCACCGATGACAATCCGCGCACCGAGGACCCGGCAGCGATCCGGGCCGCCATCAAAGATGGCATCGATGCTGAGATCTCAACCGGAGGTGCACGTGTGAAGAAAGTCATTGAAGTGGCAGAAAGAGGGGCCGCCATCGACCAGGCGATCGCTGCTGCCGGAGCCTCCACAACCGTGCTCATCGCAGGGAAGGGGCACGAAACCGGGCAGTCCGCAGGCGGGGTGGTGACCGACTTCGACGACCGGTCGAGGACACGCTCGGCGCTGTGCACGCGACTTGGCGGCGCACAAACAGGTAAAGTTCACAGTTGATATGAAGCGACTGAGTGCAGCCGAAATAGCAACCGCCGTCTCCGGCGAGTTGTACGGCGTAGACCCCGAGACCAAATTGTCCGCCGGAGTGGTTACCGATTCGAGAGAAGTCGGACCCGGCGATATCTACGTTGCCCGCCGAGGTGAGTCCTTCGACGGCATCGAATTCGCAGCAGCGGCCGTGGAGGCAGGCGCAGCGCTGATCATCGGCGAATCCGTTCCCACCCTCGACGATGCGACCCTGCCCACCGTGCTCGTCTCCGATGCCACGGAAGCACTTGGCCAGCTGGCCAAGGCCAACATCGAGGCACTGCGTGAGGTCGGTGAGATCACGGTCATCGCGATCACCGGTTCTGTCGGCAAGACCACAGTGAAGGATCTCGCTGCCGATCTGCTCGCCGGCGAGGCCGAGACGGTGTGGCCGCCAAACTCCTACAACAACGAGGTCGGCGTGCCCCTGACTGCACTGCAGGCGGGGGAGACCACGCGCTTCCTAGTCCTGGAGATGGGTGCCCGTTCCATCGGCAACCTCGCATACCTGACTAGCCTTGTCCGCCCCGACATCGCCGTCGAACTCGCGGTCGGCACCGCCCACTCGGGCGTTTTCGGGTCGATCGAGAACACGGCCCGTGCCAAGGCCGAACTCGTGGAGTCCCTCACGCCAGGTTCTGTCGCGATCCTCAACGCCGACGACTCACGAGTGGCCGGGATGCGTGAGGTGCTCTCACCTGAGGTCGAGACCTTGTGGTTCTCACAACGGGAATCGCTGCCCGAGTGGGTTGCCAGTGAGGACTCCGTCGTGCGTGGAACAGGCGTGTCGACAGACGCCTCCGGACACGCCGCCTTCTCGCTGAACCTGCCAGGAGAGGAGCCGCAGGACGTTCGTCTGGCTCTGATCGGTGAACATCACGTGGGCAATGCCCTTGCCTCGGCAGCTATCGCCCACGCCTGTGGGGTGGGCGTGAAGTCCATTGTGACCACGCTCTCAACCTCCTCGGCCGCGAGCCGCTGGCGCATGGAGCTCATCGACTCACCGTCGGGCGTGACCGTGCTCAACGATGCCTACAACGCGAACCCGGAATCGATGCGCGCCTCTCTGAAGACGCTGGCGTCGATGGGCCGCGGCGACGAAGACAGCCGACCACGTCGAACGTTCGCCGTCCTCGGCGAGATGCTAGAGCTCGGCGACGAATCCGTTTCCGCACACTCCGATATCGGCGAGCTCGTGGTGCGACTCAACATCACCCGCACCATCGTCGTCGGTGACGGAGCGAAGCCCATCTTCAACGCTGCGAACCTCGAAGGTTCATGGGGCAACGAAGCGGCTTGGGTCGCGACCGCTGCCGAAGCGAAGGACCTGCTGAGTGCGGAACTGGCACCCGGGGACATCGTCCTGTTCAAATCCTCCAGAGATGCCGGTCTGCGCTATCTCGGAGATGAAATCGCCGGTGTATCGGGGGCCCAATGATCGCCGTACTGCTCGCCGCCTGCCTGGCACTGATCCTGGCACTGGTCGGCACGCCACTGTCATCCGTGTTCTGGTCAAACGAGGCTACGGCCAGTTCGTCCGTGATGACGGTCCGACCTCACATGCCACGAAACGCG
>NZ_JACBOT010000023.1 GCF_021532275.1 Brevibacterium sp. UCMA 11754 | reverse complement strand
ATGGGGCGTCGATGTCACAGTGTCCGGTTCCCAGAAGGGGCTGATGCTGCCACCGCGGGAATGTCCTTCAACGCTGTCAGCGACAAGGCTCTCGAAGCTCACGAACGCTCAACTCTGCCCCAAGTCCTTCTGGAACTGGACCGAGATGCTTGCATCCGGGAAGAACGGACAGACCCCCATACACCCCGAAACCGAACCTCCTCTACGGACTCAAGGAAGCTCTGCGCATTCTCAACGAGGAGGGGAATGGACAACGTCTTCGCCCGCCATATCCGCTTCGGCGAGGCAACCCGGGCAGCGGTAGAAGCGTGGGGGCTCGAGTGCTGTGCACGAACGAGAACGAACACTCACCCGTCCTCACCGCCGTGCTCATCGCCCGAGGGCTTCGACGCGACGAACTGAGGGGAATCATCCTTGAGAGGTTCAACATGTCTCTTGGGTGCGGGACTGTCGAACTCAAGGGAAAGATCTTCCGGATCGGCCACCTCGGCGATCTCAGCGATCTGACTCTGGCCGGAACCCTCTCCGGCGTGCAGATGGGCCTGCAGCTGGCAGGCATCAAGGGTCGATCCTTCGGGCGTGGAGGCCGTGCTCGACATCCTCCGGGACACGTGAGGGGCGGGCCCCCTGCACAGCAACGCTTTCACTCAATGAGTCGCCTCCGCACGATCGATTGGTGAATGAGACAATGGGCGACTTCATCGCAGACCTGACCCACAGCATTGCAGGCACGGTCGACACCTCGGCGCGCAGGCGAGCCGAATACGCGGTCGACGCCTCGAACTACCGCGTGCCGCCGCGGCCGTCCGTCTTGTCCCGACGACGACGGCCGATGTCGCTGCCATCCTCGACGTGGCACGGTCCCATAGCGTGCCGATCACCTCCCGCGGTGGAGGCACGTCTCAGGCAGGCAATGCCATCGGAACCGGAGTCGTCATCGACTTCTCCCGGCACCTCAATCGGGTCCCTCGACATCGACCCCGTCGCCAAGACCGCACGTGGTTGAGCCCGGTGTTCTCATGAGAGCGATCTGCAGAAGGCCGGTGCCCCGCACGTTCTGTCTGCGCTTCGGACCCGATCCGTCGACGAAAGAACCGGGCCACGATCGCGGGCATGAATCGGCAAACAACTCCTGCGGACCACACGCGATCTCCGCGGAGACGCACCGTTGACAACGTCGTCGAACTCGACGTCATCGATGGGCTGGGACGACGCTTCACCCGCTGGAGAAGGACTCGACCCAGTACCCGGGCTGTCCGATCTTGCGTCGAGCCACCTCGGCGTCATCCGCACCGAATTCGGCCAGCTTCAGCCGACAGGCCTCGGCTATGCGCTGGAACACCTGCTGCCGGAGGAACGGGCCCAATCTCGCGCGGTTCCTCGTCGGCAGCGAGGGCACTCTGACGACGACGATGGAAGCCGTGGTGTCCCTCGGGGACGTGCCGAATCACCGACCGTCCTGGCCCTGGGCTACCCGGACATGTTCGTCGCCGCCGACGCGGTCCCCACGAGTCCTGCCCCACGGACCACTTGCCGTCGAAGGCATCGACTCCCGCCTCATGGACATGGTCCGCGCCCACAAGGGCAAGGACGCGGTACCGGAACTGCCCGCTGGTTCCGGGTGGCTGCTCATCGAGGTCGCCGAGCCCGACCGCCGCCGAGGCTGTTGCGAACGCCCAGGTCATCGCCGACGATTCGGGCACAGATTCCTACCGGATCATTCCCCCGGCCCAGGGCCTCGACTCTGTGGGGCATCGGCCGACGGCCGGGGACTGGCCGGCCGCACCGGAGAAGGGCGACCCGGCCTGGACAGGATGGGAAGATGCCGCGGTTCCCCCGACGTCCTCGGCGACTACCTGCGTGAGCAGGACGAGCTGATGAACAGCTACGGGTTCGTCGGACTGCCCTATGGCCATTTTCGGCGACGGGTGCGTGCACATGCGCACGAACTTCCCCTTCGACCAGCCGGAGGGCACCGAGATCTTCCGCAGCTTTCCTCATGGACGCCGTCGCCTGGTCCCAAGTTCGGAGGATCTGCCTCCGGTGAAACACGGTGACGGTCCGCCCGCTCCGAACTGCTGGCTCTGCAGCACTCCAGTGCAGCGTACTCCACCGAAGCCGTCACCGCATTGGAACAGGTCAAGCGCCTTTTCGACCCGGAGGCGCTGCTCAACCCCGGCGTCATCGTCGATCCGCTGCCACTCGACCAGGATCTGCGCCGGCCGCAGGCGATCTCGATCCGGCGGCAGGCGGGTTCTCCTTCTCCCATGACAAGGGAAGCTTCACCGATGCGGTGCACGCGCTGTGTGGGGGTCGGCAAGTGCCGTGGCGGATACCACTGGTTCCGGTGGTTTCATGTGCCCGTCCTATCTGGCCACGCGCGATGAGAAGGACAGCACTCGGGACGCGCCCGCGTGCTTCAGGAGGTCACCAACGGCGGGCCTCATCAACGACTGGAACTCCGCAGCCGTGCACGAATCGCTGGACCTGTGCCTGAGCTGCAAGGCGTGTGGCAGCGACTGCCCTGCCGGTGTCGACATGGCCCAATACAAGTCGGAAGTCCTCCACCGCACGTACAAGGGAAAGGTCCGACCGCTCTCGCATTACTCGCTGGGTTGGCTGCCCATCTGGGGCAAGGCCCTGACCGCGGTTTCGGGCGTCAGTGCAATCCCGCGAAGCGGCCACTGTCCGCTGAGGCCGTTGGCCAAACTCGTGCTGGCAGGTGGCGGGATGGACACCCGGCGCGGCATGGTCAGCTTCAACACTCAGCGCTTCTCCCGCTGGCGAAGAAGAACGTCACGGAGGCCCAGGCCCGCGACGAACTGGTGGGAGAACACTATGTGCGCAGCTCAACGGTGCAACGCGGACACGGCCGCAGGTCCTGCTCTGGGCGGACTCATTCTCTGAGTACCTCTCGGATGCCGGGGCCCGAGCGACCGTCCGCAGTGCTGGAGGCCGCCGGATTCGAGGTCCTGCTGCCGGAGTCACAGGCATGCTGCGGCCTGACTCTGATCTCCACCGGTCAGCTTGATGCGGCACGGGCCCGGCTGACCCACACCATGGAGGTGCTGGTCCCGTATGCGCAGAAGGGGGTCCCCATCGTCGGCATCGAGCCGAGCTGCACAGCCGTACTGCGTAGCGACCTGAAGGATCTGTTCCCCGATGACACACGGGCCAGCCTGATCGCGGCGCGCACCTCCACCATCGCCGAGGTGCTGGTGGAGTCGGACATCGACGTGCCCGATCTGTCCGGCCGGACCATCGTCGTCCAGCCGCACTGCCATCAGCATTCGGTCATGGGCTTCGCCGCGGATCGAAAGATCCTCGAACGCACCGGGGCCACCATTCGCGAACTGGCAGGGTGCTGCGGGCTGGCAGGCAACTTCGGAATGGAGGCCGGTCACTACGAAGTCTCCGTCGCTGTGGCCGAGAACGCGCTGCTGCCGGGACTGCGTGACGCACCGGAGAACTCGATCTTCCTGGCCGATGGCTACTCGTGCAGAACCCAGGCGAATGATCTGGCCGAGGTGCAGGGCATGACCCTGTCCCAACTGCTGACAGGTGGGGCGGCCAGCGTCGAATATTCCGCTCGAGCGAAGCGATTGCCGGTCGCGAGGACAGAGGCGGGCGCGCCTGCATCGATGATCGGCGCGCCATGTGAGAAGTGCGCGTGTACTTAGAGCAACATGAGCGTGGAGCTCCTGGTTTCGTGCAGCGCTGAACCAGGTAGCTCGACATCACACCAGAACATCCCACCCTTCAAACATTCTTTTTCATTCCTGTGTCGTGTCGCTGAGGCGGCGGAGGTCCTCGACGACATCTGCGGGCTCGTCCTCGAGAGGCATATCGGCTCTGTCGCCGACGCTGTCGAGGCCGTGCGGGGTATCCGCAAGTGCGCCATCGAAGAGCGCATTGAGATCGATCGTCGCAGGACCGTGCTCCGCAACGAGTTCGAAGGTCTTGCCTGCTGCTTCCGGTGCCGTCACAGCCGAGACGAGCACCTGGGCGAGCTGTTCGCGGGAGACTGTTCCATCAGAAGGGCCACCTGCATACTGGCGGTCATCCTGGCGGAGGACGAGCTGCTGCTCGTCCGGGCCGTTCTCATCGAACCAGCCGGGTCGCACGATGGTGTATGGCTGGCCGCTGGAGCGGACCAAGCGCTCAGCACGTCGTTTCCAATCGGCTATGTGTGAGGTGTTGTACCAACTGGTTCGTGCAGTGACACCGACTCCGGTCGTCAGCACGATCCGCACCTCACTATGAGCGATCAGGTCCAGCACGTTGCGAACACCGTTGTATTCGACTTGCCGGATCGTCTCCTCGCTCCCCTCAGCGCCATGCGCGAAAATCACCGCGTCCGCGCCCTCGAGAGCCGCACGCATACTCTCGCGATCGGTGAGATCACCCCGAACAGGCTCTACCCCCTCCGGCAGTACAGAAGCTCGAGACGGGGTACGAACAAGTGCCAGTGTGCGATAGCCCTGCCGGAGAGCTTCGGCAGCAACCAGGCGGCCCATGCTGCCGGTCGCTCCGATGATCAGAACAGACGAGATATTCAATGTGTACTCCTTCTCAGTGTGACGGTACTGGTGTCGGCGAAGTTGGCGAGGAGGTCTATGCGCTTCTCGTTCGCTCAACCGGGGCGATCAGTTTACAGGCGAATCTGCGATCTGTATGAATGTTAACATTCATACATCGATGAGACATCGGGGTCTGGGCACAGGGACCGAATTGCTCCATCCTCAAGTCCACAAGAGTCAAGAAAGAGGTCGTCAATGGCTACTTCCACGAGCGAGGAGGGTTTCGACCCGCCTCGCGACTAAGTGAGATACGTCCCTCACCAATCAGAGCCATCTTTGACAAGGCGGCTTGATTGGTGAGGGACGTATCTCACTTAGTCGCGAGGCGGGTCGAAACCCTCTCTCGCTCGTGGAAGTAGCCATTGACGACCTCTTTCTTGACTCTTGTGGACTTGAGGATGGAGCAATTCGGTCCCTGTGCCCAGACCCCGATGTCTCATCGATGTATGAATGTTAACATTCATACAGATCGCAGATTCGCCTGTAAACTGATCGCCCCGGTTGAGCGAACGAGAAGCGCATAGACCTCCTCGCCAACTTCGCCGACACCAGTACCGTCACACTGAGAAGGAGTACACATTGAATATCTCGTCTGTTCTGATCATCGGAGCGACCGGCAGCATGGGCCGCCTGGTTGCTGCCGAAGCTCTCCGGCAGGGCTATCGCACACTGGCACTTGTTCGTACCCCGTCTCGAGCTTCTGTACTGCCGGAGGGGGTAGAGCCTGTTCGGGGTGATCTCACCGATCGCGAGAGTATGCGTGCGGCTCTCGAGGGCGCGGACGCGGTGATTTTCGCGCATGGCGCTGAGGGGAGCGAGGAGACGATCCGGCAAGTCGAATACAACGGTGTTCGCAACGTGCTGGACCTGATCGCTCATAGTGAGGTGCGGATCGTGCTGACGACCGGAGTCGGTGTCACTGCACGAACCAGTTGGTACAACACCTCACACATAGCCGATTGGAAACGACGTGCTGAGCGCTTGGTCCGCTCCAGCGGCCAGCCATACACCATCGTGCGACCCGGCTGGTTCGATGAGAACGGCCCGGACGAGCAGCAGCTCGTCCTCCGCCAGGATGACCGCCAGTATGCAGGTGGCCCTTCTGATGGAACAGTCTCCCGCGAACAGCTCGCCCAGGTGCTCGTCTCGGCTGTGACGGCACCGGAAGCAGCAGGCAAGACCTTCGAACTCGTTGCGGAGCACGGTCCTGCGACGATCGATCTCAATGCGCTCTTCGATGGCGCACTTGCGGATACCCCGCACGGCCTCGACAGCGTCGGCGACAGAGCCGATATGCCTCTCGAGGACGAGCCCGCAGATGTCGTCGAGGACCTCCGCCGCCTCAGCGACACGACACAGGAATGAAAAAGAATGTTTGAAGGGTGGGATGTTCTGGTGTGATGTCGAGCTACCTGGTTCAGCGCTGCACGAAACCAGGAGCTCCACGCTCATGTTGCTCTAAGTACACGCGCACTTCTCACATGGCGCGCCCGATCATCGATGCAGGCGCGCCCGCCTCTGTCCTCGCGACCGGCAATCGCTTCGCTCGAGCGGAATATTCGACGCTGGCCGCCCCACCTGTCAGCAGTTGGGACAGGGTCATGCCCTGCACCTCGGCCAGATCATTCGCCTGGGTTCTGCACGAGTAGCCATCGGCCAGGAAGATCGAGTTCTCCGGTGCGTCACGCAGTCCCGGCAGCAGCGCGTTCTCGGCCACAGCGACGGAGACTTCGTAGTGACCGGCCTCCATTCCGAAGTTGCCTGCCAGCCCGCAGCACCCTGCCAGTTCGCGAATGGTGGCCCCGGTGCGTTCGAGGATCTTTCGATCCGCGGCGAAGCCCATGACCGAATGCTGATGGCAGTGCGGCTGGACGACGATGGTCCGGCCGGACAGATCGGGCACGTCGATGTCCGACTCCACCAGCACCTCGGCGATGGTGGAGGTGCGCGCCGCGATCAGGCTGGCCCGTGTGTCATCGGGGAACAGATCCTTCAGGTCGCTACGCAGTACGGCTGTGCAGCTCGGCTCGATGCCGACGATGGGGACCCCCTTCTGCGCATACGGGACCAGCACCTCCATGGTGTGGGTCAGCCGGGCCCGTGCCGCATCAAGCTGACCGGTGGAGATCAGAGTCAGGCCGCAGCATGCCTGTGACTCCGGCAGCAGGACCTCGAATCCGGCGGCCTCCAGCACTGCGACGGTCGCTCGGGCCCCGGCATCCGAGAGGTACTCAGAGAATGAGTCCGCCCAGAGCAGGACCTGCGGCCGGTGTCCGCGTTGCACCGTTGAGCTGCGCACATAGTGTTCTCCCACCAGTTCGTCGCGGGCCTGGGCCTCCGTGACGTTCTTCTTCGCCCAGCGGGAGAAGCGCTGAGTGTTGAAGCTGACCATGCCGCGCCGGGTGTCCATCCCGCCACCTGCCAGCACGAGTTTGGCCAACGGCCTCAGCGACAGTGCCGCGTTCGCGATTGCACTGACGCCCGGAACCGCGGTCAGGGCCTTGCCCCAGATGGGCAGCCAACCCAGCGAGTAATGCGAGAGCGGTCGGACCTTTCCCTTGTACGTGCGGTGGAGGACTTCCGACTTGTATTGGGCCATGTCGACACCGGCAGGGCAGTCGCTGCCACACGCCTTGCAGCTCAGGCACAGGTCCAGCGATTCGTGCACGGCTGCGGAGTTCCAGTCGTTGATGAGGCCGCCGTTGGTGACCTCCTGAAGCACGCGGGCGCGTCCCCGAGTGCTGTCCTTCTCATCGCGCGTGGCCAGATAGGACGGGCACATGAAACCACCGGAACCAGTGGTATCCGCACGGCACTTGCCGACCCCCACACAGCGGTGCACCGCATCGGTGAAGCTTCCCTTGTCATGGGAGAAGGAGAACCCGCCTGCCGCCTGGATCGAGATCGCCTGCGGCCGGCGCAGATCCTGGTCGAGTGGCAGCGGATCGACGATGACGCCGGGGTTGAGCAGCGCCTCCGGGTCGAAAAGGCGCTTGACCTGTTCCAATGCGGTGACGGCTTCGGTGGAGTGCTGCAGAGCCAGCAGTTCGGAGCGGGCGCGACCGTCACCGTGTTCACCGGAGGCAGATCCTCCGAACTTGGTGACCAGGCGACCGGCGTCCATGAGGAAGCTGCGGAAGATCTCGGTGCCCTCCGGCTGGTCGAAGGGGAAGTTCGTGCGCATGTGCACGCACCCGTCGCCGAAATGGCCATAGGGCAGTCCGACGACCCCGTAGCTGTTCATCAGCTCGTCCTGCTCACGCAGGTAGTCGCCGAGGACGTCCGGGGGAACCGCGGCATCTTCCCATCCTGTCCAGGCCGGGTCGCCCTTCTCGGTGCGGCCGGCCAGTCCCCCGGCGTCGGCCCGGATGCCCCACAGAGTCGAGGCCTCTGGGCCGGCGGGAATGATCCGGTAGGAATCTGTGCCCGAATCGTCGGCGATGACCTGGGCGTTCGCAACAGCCTCGGCGGCGGTGGCTCCGGCGACCTCGATGAGCAGCCACCCGGAACCAGCGGGCAGTTCCGGTACCGCGTCCTTGCCCTTGTGGGCGCGGACCATGTCCATGAGGCGGGAGTCGATGCCTTCGACGGCAAGTGGTCCGTGGGGCAGGACTCGTGGGACCGCGTCGGCGGCGACGAACATGTCCGGGTAGCCCAGGGCCAGGACGGTCGGTGAGTTCGGCACGTCCCCGAGGGACACCACGGCTTCCATCGTCGTCGTCAGAGTGCCCTCGCTGCCGACGAGGAACCGCGCGAGATTGGGCCCGTTCTCCGGCAGCAGGTGTTCCAGCGCATAGGCCGAGGCCTGTCGGCTGAAGCGGCCGAATTCGGTGCGGATGACGCCGAGGTGGCTCGACGCAAGATCGGACAGCCCGGGTACTGGGTCGAGTCCTTCTCCAGCGGTGAAGCGTCGTCCCAGCCCATCGATGACGTCGAGTTCGACGACGTTGTCAACGGTGCGTCCCGCGGAGATCGCGTGTGGTCCGCAGGAGTTGTTGCCGATCATGCCCGCGATCGTGGCCCGGTTCTTCGTCGACGGATCGGGTCCGAAGCGCAGACCGTGCGGGGCACCGGCCTTCTGCAGATCGCTCATGAGAACACCGGGCTCAACACGTGCGGTCTTGGCGACGGGGTCGATGTCGAGGACCCGATTGAGGTGCCGGGAGAAGTCGATGACGACTCCGGTTCCGATGGCATTGCCTGCCTGAGACGTGCCTCCACCGCGGGAGGTGATCGGCACGCTATGGGACCGTGCCACGTCGAGGATGGCAGCGACATCGGCCGTCGTCGTCGGGAAGACGACGGCCCGCGGCGGCACGCGGTAGTTCGAGGCGTCGACCGCGTATTCGGCTCGCCTGCGCGCCGAGGTGTCGACCGTGCCTGCAATGCTGTGGGTCAGGTCTGCGATGAAGTCGCCCATTGTCTTCTCACCAATCGATCGTGCGGAGGCTGACTCATTGAGTGAAGCGTTGCTGTGCAGGTGGGGCCGCCCCTCACGTGTCCCGGAGGATGTCGAGCACGGCCTCCACGCCCGAAGGATCGACCTTGATGCCTGCCAGCTGCAGGCCCATCTGCACGCCGGAGAGGGTTCCGGCCAGAGTCAGATCGCTGAGATCGCCGAGGTGGCCGATCCGGAAGATCTTTCCCTTGAGTTTCGACAGTCCCGCACCCAGAGACATGTTGAACCTCTCAAGGATGATTCCCCTCAGTTCGTCGGCGTCGAAGCCCTCGGGCATGAGCACGGCGGTGAGGACCGGTGAGTGTTCGTTCTCGTTCGTGCACAGCACCTCGAGCCCCCACGCTTCTACCGCTGCCCGGGTTGCCTCGCCGAAGCGGATATGGCGGGCGAAGACGTTGTCCATTCCCTCCTCGTTGAGAATGCGCAGAGCTTCCTTGAGTCCGTAGAGGAGGTTCGTGTTCGGGGTGTAGGGGGTCTGTCCGTTCTTCCCGGATGCAAGCATCTCGGTCCAGTTCCAGAAGGACTTGGGCAGAGTTGAGCGTTCGTGAGCTTCGAGAGCCTTGTCGCTGACAGCGTTGAAGGACATTCCCGGTGGCAGCATCAGCCCCTTCTGGGAACCGGACACTGTGACATCGACGCCCCATTCGTCGTGACGATAGTCAACGGATCCCAGCGAGGAGATCGTGTCGACCATGAGCAGTGCGGGATGATCTGCAGCATCGATGGAGCGGCGGATCTCGGGAATGCGGCTCGTCACGCCGGTCGAAGTTTCGTTGTGGACGACGCAGACTGCCTTGAACCGGTGGGCAGTGTCCTCGGCCAGAGCCGCGCGGATCTTCCCCGGATCGGCTCCTGTGCGCCAGTCACCTTGGATCATTGTGGGTTTGAGGCCCCACTTCTCGGCCATGGCCTTCCACAGACTGGAGAAGTGGCCGGTCTCGTAGCAGAGGATCTCATCGCCTGGGCTCAACGTGTTGACCAGCGCGGCTTCCCAGGCTCCGGTGCCGGTAGCGGGGTAGATGATGACCTGGTTGGAGGTGCCGAAGATATCGGCGACTCCGGTCAGGACCTGGGAGAAGAGCTCCTGGAAGTCCGGTCCCCGATGATCGATCGTGGGCATGGACATGGCTCGCAGCACGGAGTCGGGGACGTTGCTGGGCCCTGGGATCTGCAGAAAGTGCCGTCCGCTGTGAGTCATGATCTTCCATCCCTTTCGCGTGCCGATCGGCACTGAGTGTGAGTCGAGTTCGGCCGAGCGGCCAGGAGGTGCCGAGGAGCAGAGTACGGATGGGTGAGAGCCGGACGCAGAGTGGCGAGGCTCGTCACGACCGAGTTGGTGAAACGGTGTCTGATGACTTCTGCTGCCGGGTTCATCGTCGGAGAATCCTCTCTGATTCCACGATGCGATACAAAGGTTTCATTTTACGCTACCACACGAGCGACGATCAGAAAATGGGTCATTCGCAGGGTGGACTCGACCCTGCCACCAGCGCAGATGCGCGAACCGCGGGCAAGGAGACTCAACTTTTCCCAATTGCCAGGAAACCCTTGACTCGGTCCTCCGATAGGGGCAGGCTTTCACAAAAGGTACTTCGAGATTCCGCATCATGGAAAGTACGAGGCGGCAAAGAGGCTGTCTCGGTGACTCTACACATCGCATTGGAGCGAATTGTGTCTCTTGAATTAGCGTCCATCCTCGTCCTCGTGGCCCTGTTCGTCATCGCCACCTTCGTCTCGGTCCATATGGGTGCGCTTGCACTCATGGCGACCTTCCTCTTCGGCACCCTCGCCCTCGGAGAAGACGCCGACACCCTCCTGTCCGGGTTCCCAGCAGATCTCTTCCTCATCCTCGTGGGGGTGACGTATCTGTTCGCCTTGGCAAAGGACAATGGAACGGTCGACTGGCTGGTTCATGTCCTCGTCAAAGCGGTGGGAGGCAGGATCGCCCTGATCCCGTGGGTGTTCTTCGTCGTCACCGCGCTCCTCTCTGGTTTCGGCTCCGTCGTTCCCGCCGCCATCGCGATCATCGCTCCGATCGGGATGGGCTTCGCCCGGCGCTACGACATTCGTCCGCTGCTGATGGGACTCATGATCATCAACGGGGCCACTGCCGGCGGCTTCTCACCGCTGAGCATCTTCGGCACCATCACCAACCAGGTCGTCGAACGCAATGACCTGCCTGGCAGTCCTGTACTCCTGTTCCTCGCTTCCTTCGTCTTCAACTTCCTGCTTGGCCTCATCTGCTTCTTCCTCTTCGGCGGACGTGACCTGCTGGGCAAGCGAGATCTGGGCCACGGCCTGGAGGACGTGCACGGCACCGACGCCGATGCTGACGATGGGGCACGTGACAGCGGCGGCACTGGCTCCGGCGCCCAGCCGAAGATCCCCCGAAATGATCCGCAGCGTCGCGCTGCACGCAGGTCGGTGCAGACGACCATGGTCAAGGACGATGACATTGATGAACCGGTGACCACGTTGGATCGCAATCGCATCGTTACTCTCATCGGCCTCATCGTCCTGGCTGTCATGGTGGTTCCGCCGCTGAACCAGGATGTCGGCTTCACCGCGATCTGCATCGCCGTCATCATCTCGTTCTTCTCACCGAAGGTGAGCAAGGGTGCGGTCAGCAAGATCGCCTGGCCCACGGTGCTCCTCATCTGCGGCATCGTCACCTACGTCGAACTCATGGAGCGCTTGGGCACCATCGACTGGCTGGGCAACCTCGTTGCCGGCATGGGAGCTCCGCTCTTCGCGGCGCTGCTCATCTGCTTCATCGGTGCCGTCGTCTCGGCCTTCGCCTCGACAACCGGCATCCTCGGGGCTCTCATCCCACTGGCCGTGCCGTTCCTGCTCACCGGTACCATCGGAGAGATCGGGATGATCATCGCCCTGGCGATCTCGTCCTCGGTGGTCGACTCGAGCCCCTTCTCCACATCGGGCGCACTGGTCGTCGCGAACTCGCCGGAGGAGCAGCGTGATCAGGTCTTCAAGCAGCTCATGAGGTGGGGTTTCTCGATGGTCCTCATCGCGCCGATCGTCACCTGGCTCATCTTCGTCGTCCCCGGTTGGGGCTGATCTGCAAGCAGGAAATGAACGCCGGACCGAGATCACTCGGCCCGGCGTTCTGGTCTCACCTGCGGCTTCGCCTCCTCGCCCACATCGCCAGCACACCGTCAACAATGAGGAACCCAACAAGGCTGATCCCCACCATCGGCAGGAATACCCCGATCCCCACCGCAACGAGCGCGACTGCAGCCACCGACCACCAGGATGCCTTCGTCAGCGCACCACGGACAGGTGTGACGCCGAATTTCTTGCTCGGATCATGCTTGGGTCGGCGCTGCCACCACATCACATAGCCCCACACGACCATGGACGCGATTGCAATTGCGAGGACGACGAGGACGATCTGGTTGGCCAGGCCGAACATGGTTCCCATGTGCATGTCGATGCCCCACCGCGCAAGCTTCGACGCGAACCCGTAGTCGGAGAAGTCGACACGATCGGTGATCTCCATGGTGTAGGCATCGATCGCCACGGCATCGACTTCGGTGGGGAAGCTGCGTTGGATCTCTTGGACGACCCACGCGGAATCAGCATCGGCCGGCGGCAGAATTTCGACGAGTCCGGTGTTGACGTTGATATCGCGGGCCATGGCCAGTGTCATGTCGAAATCGCCCGGGTCGATTCCGCCGGTATCGGCCGCACCAGATTGTCCCATGTGAGCGCCGTCGTCGTGGCCCTCGTGGCCCTCGTGACCTGCATGGCCCTCGTGGCCTGCCTGCCCTCCAGCGCCCGACTCCCCCACTGCCGATTCTCGATCGAGATCCGTGGAGACCGCAGGCGTCGACCAGTCCAGCGCCGCCCGCAGCTTCGTCACATTGTCTCCGCCCAGCTGGGACCAGGTGATGCCGGTGGCTGACAGGAACAGCATCCCGATCGCCGCCCAAACTCCAACAGAGGCGTGCCATGAGAAGGTGCGGCGAAGACCCTTGTGCTTCATGTTCGGCCGCAGCATCGCTGAAGCATTCCGAGCTCTACGGGCGCGCAACACCCACAGGCACAATCCCGCAACCGCGATGATGCCCAGCCAGGACGCGGCGAGTTCACTGTAGTACCGCCCGACATCGCCGAGGTGAAGGCTGCGGTGCAGCTGATCGACCCAGGTTCTCAACGGCAGGGACCCCGAGGACCCGTACACGGTCAGGTCGCCCTTCACCTCGGCGGTGGTGGGATCGATGAAGATCGCCCGGGATTCGCTCTCGTCCAGGTTCGGGTCCTCGAACATCACCCGGGTCGTGGTTCCGGGTTCCGGTGCCGGACGCACAGCGCTGATGGTCTCGCCTCCCCCGGTGTAGGTTGTCGCGGCCGCGACCTGGTCGGCCAGCGGCAGGGCGGGACCTGTCGCCTGAGTGGTCAGCTCATCTGCGTAGACGACCTTTTCGATCTGCGGGCTGATCGCATACAGGGCGCCGCTGAGTGCGGCGATGAGGATGAAGGGACCGACGAAGATTCCTGCGTAGAAGTGGAGACGGCGCAGGATTTGGCCGAACCAGCCTCGGCTGGGTGTTCGTGGATTGGTCCGCCCGGTTTCGGGCAGGGATGAAACAGGTGTGGTCATGGTGAAGCTTTCTGTGGAGTGCGCTCGACCGCGCTGACAGGCGGTCAGGCGAGCGCGCGCCAGCGGAAGTCCGCCGGCGCTGAGGTCAGAGATCTTGAGGTCAGAAAGCTTCCACGGGTGGTCCTCTGGTGAGGACAGGAGAGCGCAGAACGCCGAGGCGGCGAGGCAGGATCCGGGCGACGCCGAGGTGGGGCCTGGGTCCGGTCGGAACCGGTATCGGCCGCACCGCAGTGGGCAGGAGCGCGTGGATGACGAGCCGGAGGAAGCTGCCGATCTTCGCCGGCAGCGTCTCCGACCAATAGATCATGGCGATCGTGAGGACAGCCGCCATCAGGTGAGCCAGCAGCATTGCTGGTGATGTGTGCGCATGCATGCTCGCGCCGGCGTCCGACATCGGCTCTGCGCCGGACATGGCGTGCGGCATGGAGCCGGACATCCCGGCCATCGAATCCGCAGCACCCGCATGGTGCATCGCAAGCCGCTCAAGTGCGTTCGCCGGACCGTGGTTTCCGGTCCTCGGTGTGAATACGGAGAAGAGCAGGTGGAACAGTGATTGGCTGGTCAGCACCGATAGTGACAGCCGCGGCAACGACAGCCTGCGGCCCGCAAGCAGAACACAGACCAGGGTCGATAAGGCCAGGGGCACCACGATGCCCATCACCGTCGGCAGTCCGCCGCCGCCGATCACGTGCGAGGTCAGAGCAACGAAGGTGGCGAAGGACGCGGCAAGACTGCCGTGCAGGGCACGTCGATGCCTGTGCTTCTTCTTCACGCGAACCATTCTCACACAGTTCGACCCACCGATCAGAGAAAGACTTGTCGGCAGCGCTCGTCAGAAGATGCCGTCCCACAGGGCTGACTTGTCAGGTCACGAACGCCGAGGTGAGCATCTCTTCCACCGTGTTTCCATCGACGAGAGCCTGCCTCCAGCGGCGCAGAGATTTGAACATCCCGGCACCGATGACGCCGAGGACTCGGCCTGATTGGTCCGTGCTTACTGCCACAAAGCGGCGCTCATCGACGCTCCCGTCGACCACCTGGAATCGGTGTTGCCGCGATTGCTGGCCGAAGCTCTGGATCTTCAGGTCGTATTGGTCGGACCAGAAGTACGGTACCAACGGAGCATGCTCAGCCGGACGCCCGAGGATGTCCTGTGCGCTCCGGAGAGCGTGCTCATTGGCCGCCTGGCGATGCTCCACACGGACATACTGACGACGATCCGGATCCCACCAGGCGGCCACATCGCCGATCGCCCAGACATCCTTCGCAGCTCGACCTGTCGAATCGCAGCGCACACCGCCGGCACCGTCGTCGTCGAACGCAGCCAACGGCACCTCGCTGCCTCCGAGCCAATCCACGCTCGGCTCTGATCCGATGGCCACGACGACCAGATCTGCAGGTACTGTTCGTCCATCAATGAGGCTGACCCCGGTGACGTGATGGCCCGTGTGTGTGAATGCAGCGGCGGAGACTCCGAGCTCGAGGTGCACGCCGTGACTGCGGTGTAAATCGGCGAGCATGGTTCCTATTTCGTCCCCAACCTGCTCCTGCATCGGGAGCTCGCGGGAACCGATCAAAGTGACGTCCTTGCCCTGGTCACGACAGACCGCAGCGACTTCTGCTCCGAGGAAACCGGAGCCGACGACTGCTATCTTCTGCACGCCGTCCAATTCAGTGCGCAGGGCCACCGCGTCATCGAGCCCCCGCAGCAGATGAACACCGCGCAGTCCTTGCGCCGCCGAAAGCCTGCGGGCACGAACTCCGGTCGCAATGATCAGAGCGTCGTAGAACACGCTCTGTCCTGAATCGAGTTCGAGGCGGTGCGCCTGGACGTCGAGAGCCGTTGCTCGA
The DNA here is from genome assembly GCF_021532275.1 of Brevibacterium sp. UCMA 11754. Lineage (GTDB taxonomy): Bacteria > Actinomycetota > Actinomycetes > Actinomycetales > Brevibacteriaceae > Brevibacterium. The sequence continues at coordinate 200,823 of NZ_JACBOT010000023.1, read as the reverse complement.
GTCGAAAGCTGCAGTTTCGTCCCGGCGGCGGTGAGTTCCTCCCGCGTACGCAGGCGCGCCTTCTCCAACGGCCACGTCCCGGCTAGGATCTGCTTCGACAGCGGCGGTCGGTCGTACGGCGGATGGGCTTCCTCGCCGAAGATCAGGATCTCGCCGACGTGTCCTGCCCCGCGGAGCGCGTCAGCCGCGGCGATACCCGCCGGACCCGCACCGACGATGACGATGCGAGAGGTCGACGACCCATCCGTGGAATTCGTCGTCACTGCTCAAGTATGCGGATCGCGGCCGCCGGGCACAGGGCAGCAGCAGATCGGGCGGACTCTTCATGCTCACCGCTCGGGTACTCCTCGAGGATCACAGCAACCCCGTCCTCATCTCGCTGGTCGAACACGTCCGGAGCGGTGAATACACACTGGCCTGCGGAAATGCAGTTATCTTCTTCAAGCTCGACCTTCAACACTGCCTCCTCTGCTGCGACGCTCTGCAGTCATTCGAATATTCGTAAGTCACGTGACTTAATGTTAGCGTAACACCCACAACGCTACGCCACGATCAGCGTGGCAGCGGAGAGGAACCGTCCATGACAACATCGAATACCTGCCCCATCACCGGCGCCTCTGCTGAGGATCCTCTGCCTTTCCCATTCGACCCGCCGACTGCCATCGCCCCACCGGAGGAATGGACCCAGCTGCGCGAGCAATGCCCTGTGGCATATGTACGCACCCCGCAGGAAGACGCACTGCTATTGACCCGCTATGAGGATGTGAAGACGCTCCTCTCTGACCCTCGCTTCCCACGTTCTCCTCAAGATGAGGAGACGGCAAAGGCCGGCAGCAGCCCCGGATCGGGCTCTTCGATCAACATGATCGGCGCGGAGCACATGCGCTGGCGCCGACTGCTCAGCAAATCCTTTACGGCCAAGCGCATGCAGGCGATGCGACCCCACATCCGCCAGCTCACCGATGAGCTGATCGATGACATGATCGCCGACGGAAACTCCGCGGACCTTCGCACGGCGCTGGGATTCCCCTTGCCCGTATACGTCATCTGCGACCTGCTCGGCGTTCCGGCCGAGGACCGCGATAAGTTCGCCCACTGGTCGGATCACTTCCTGAATCTCACACGCTACGAGCAGTCCGACGTCGAGCAGGCGATGAGCGAACTCGACGACTATCTGAGCGCCCATGTGCAGCTCAAGCGTGAACAGCCCGGCGACGACCTGCTGTCCGAGCTCACCAGCATCGCAGACGAAGACGACGGACGCCTGTCCCAGCAGGAACTTGTCGACACCGGTAAGGGACTTCTCATCGCCGGGCACGAAACCACAGCGAACATGATCGGCAAGATGGCGGCCATGCTGCTCAGTCGTCGAGAACGATGGGAAGAGCTTCTCGCCGATCCCAGCCTGGTCCCCGCTGCCGTCGAAGAATCTCTTCGCTTCGACGCCAATCTCGGGTTCGCCATGCACCGGTGGGTCTCGGAGGAGATCCAGATCAGCGATACTACGATTAAACCGAACTCCATGGTGCTCTCGGCGATCCCTGCAGCGAATCGTGACGAACGCGCGTTCGAGAACGCCGACGAGATGGACTTTTCGCGAGGGCCTAACCCACATCTGACCTTCGGAGCGGGACCGCATTCATGCCTTGGCCAGAGCCTGGCACGCGTCGAACTGGCAACAGTGCTGTCGGCACTTCTGGAACGACTGCCCACCCTCGATCTGGCCGTCGGTGAAGACGAACTCGAACGGCGACAGGGTCTTCTGGTGGGTGGGCTGGAAGAAGTACCGGTGCGCTGGTGAACACCGACGCCCCGGAGATCCCCGTGTCAGAACAGTCCCCGGCTGGCGGACCGGCGCCGTCACGTCGTCAAGCCCAGGCTGGCGCGACGCGATCCCAGCTGCTGCTCGCGGCGGAACGCCTCTATGCAATCCACGGGATCTCCGAGGTGTCGAACCGGCAGGTCGCCGAGGCGGCCAGCTCTGCCAACAATTCCGCCGTCGGCTACTACATCGGCACGAAGACGGATCTGCTCGAAGCGATACTGCGATCACATAATGAGCCGATCGCGCGGAACATGAAGGGGAGAATCGACCAGGTTGTCAGTTCACCGGACCTGCGCGACTACGTCGAGTGCCTCGTCCGCCCGTACACAGACCACCTCGCCCAGCTCCCCCGCCCGAGCGGGCTTGCGCGGGTCATCTCGCAGGTGGTGACCGATCCGACGCTGCTGCACAACCGTGTCTTCGATTCGACGCTCGGGCAGACATTGCGCGAGGCGTTCGCGCCGATGTGGTCCCAGATCGCCGACGCACCCCAGGACACGATCGAGATGCGACAACAGGTGCTGCGCAACATGGTCCTTCACACCTGCGCCGAGCAGGAGCGCAAAGCTCACCTCGCTGGGATCCCTGCTGACTGGCCTCTGGTCAGCGAAGTCCTCATCAACTCCATCACTGCAGTACTCACCCATGTCCCGAGCCAGTCCGGTGACACTAACTCCGGCTCGTGACCAGCCAAATTCGCACGGCGTCGTGGTTGGTGATAGCGCTCCAGCCTCACCGGAAGGCCGGCTCGTTTCCTTCCAGCCGGGGCACCTTTACGCCCAGTTGCCTTGCGTCGGCGAGGACGTCGCGCGGATAGATTGCCTGTGCCTCGAAGTCGATGTGTCCGGTGGCTTGTGCCTGAACCATGATGTCGGTGAGCACATTGTCGCCCGCCAGCAGCTTCTGCATAGTGAATCCGAAGATGCCGGCGGGGATGAACCGTGCCGCTGCGGCACCGAGCCTCGAGGTTCCGCCCTTCGCTGTGAGCACCGGGATCATCTCCCGCACAAGTCGCACAACTTCCTGCAGTGCGGGGCGCGAGCGGACGAGCGCGTCGAAGCTTCCCATCCGCAGCCAGCCGACCATGATTCCCGCGTCGAGGATGAAGTGGAACCACAGCCAGCTGCGGAAGTCTTTCACCTCGGAGATTGAGAACCCGGCCGTGGTGAAGAGGTCCCGGACGGCTCGGTGTCTGTCGGTGCGGCTCGAACCATCGATGTCGCCGAGGAATATGCTCTTGACGAATCCGCCGTGCAGGGAGTTGCCGGAATACCCACCTCCTCCGCCCGGGAACCCCCAGACGATCTGCTCGCGGGGCAGACCAGCCACGGCGGCTGCAGGCTCGGCCCAGATGTTGTTGAAGACGAGGATGGTGGCTCGGCCGACTCGGCTGCTGAGGAAGTCGACCACGGCGTCCAGCTGATCGTGGTTGACGCTGACGACGATGAGGTCGTAATCGTGGTCCGGCTCGAGGTCTTCGCGCAACGTGATGGGCCACTCTTCGTGAACTGGCTTCCCTTTCCTAGAGGTCCGGCCGTCCCTGATGTCCAGGTCGACCGAGGACCCGAAGTCAGCGGAACGACCTGGGCGGACATAGAAGTCGACCTCATTTCCCGCCTTCTCCAGGGCCCATCCGTACAGTGTCGAAATGACTCCGCGGCCGAACATCAGAATCTTCATATCTGCGCCTTTCCACTGCGCCGGTCGGCGCTCTTCAGATCTCCACAATATGTGGAAGATGGTTTCCACTTACGTATAGACTAAGCGGTGAATCCATCGAAGCATTCCGATTTTCCGGAAGTGAGAGAAGAAATGGCTGAGACGACTCAGATCGATGCGCAGCACTCGCCAAACGATGCCGGCGGTGCAGACTTCGACCGTCCGAAGCTGCGTGCGGATGCCGCGGACAACAGAGCGCGCATTCTCGCAGCGGCGCGCGACCTCTTCACCGAGCGTGGCATCGATGTGCCCATGACGGCGATTGCCCGCCGGGCCGGCGTGGGTGCTGCAACGCTCTTCCGGCGCTTCCCCAACCGCCGATCGCTCATCGCCGAGGTGTTCACCACTCAGCTCACGCATTGCGAATCGGTCCTCGAAGAAGCCGCTGCAGATCCGGACCCCTGGCACGGCTTCTGCACGTTCGTCGAAGACCTGGGCCGGATGCAGATCGAGGATCGCGGGTTCACCGAGGCGTTTCTCTCAGCGTTCTCCGAGGACGCGGGAATCGATGAGAAGCGCCTGCGCGCGGAAGCCGCCTTCGCAGACCTGGTCGAACGTGCGCAGAATTCAGGCGGGCTCAGACCCGATTTCAGCCCCAGCGACCTCATGCTGATCTTCCTGGCCAACGGCGGCATCAGCGAGGCTCCGCCCGAGCATGCTCACGACCTCTCGCGACGGCTCATCGCCTATCTGCTGCAGAGTTTCGAGGCGAATGGGCAGCAGGCCGGACGATCACTTCCTGGACCAAGCCGCATGGGGCTCGGCGAAGTCTTCGCCGCGCCACAGTGAGCGTTCAACCTCGGTGACCGTTCAGCCGAGGCGACTGCTCACATCTCTTCGTGGGTCAGTGGATCACGATCCTTCATGCGACCGCGCTCGAGTGCGGAGATGGCAGCCACCTCGGCGGAGGTGAGGGTGAAGTCGAAGATGTCGGCGTTGAGTCTCTGCCGGTCGGGATTGGCCGACTTCGGGATCGGTAGGCTGCCGACCTCGAGGTGCCAGCGCAGAACCACCTGAGCCGGCTCGACCCCATGAGCCTGAGCCGCCTCGGCGATGGGAGCCTCGTCGAACAGGCCCTGGTCGCGGTACAGCGGTGACCAGGATTCTGTTTGGACGCCGATCGACTGGTGGAAGGCGATGAGTTTGCTCTGCGGGAAGTAGGGGTGGAGTTCGACCTGGTTGACGGCCGGAGTCACTCCGGTCTCGTCGATGAGCTCCTGGAGCATTGATTCGGTGAAGTTCGAGACACCGATCGAGGTCACCAGGCCGCGTTCGCGCAGTTCGATGAGGCCGCGCCAGGTCTCGACGTACTTGCCCACACTGGGGTTGGGCCAGTGGATGATGTGGAGGTCGAGGCGCTCGAGTTCGAGCCTGGCCAGGGATTCCTCGGTGCTGGCGATCGTTTCGTCGAAGCCGTGGTGACGACCCGGAACCTTGCTCGTGATGAAGAGTTCGTCCCGACTGACCTTGGAATCGATGACGGCCCGACCGACTTCGCGCTCATTCTCGTAGTTGACCGCGGTGTCGAGGAGTCGGTACCCGTTGTCGATGCCGGCAACGATCGCGCCGACCCCCTCGGCGTCGCGCATGGCGTAGGTGCCGAGGCCGATCTGGGGGATGGTCGCCCCGTCGTTGAGTTCAAGGGTCGGAATCGCTGAGCTGTGCTCTGAAGTGGACATGCCCCAACCCTATGACCGCCGAGGTGGTTCGTGCCAGAGGGTGATCAGACGACGAGTCCGTTCGGAACCTTCCCGTCGAGCACGTCGATGACGGCCTGAGCTGCCGCGACCCCGGCGCGTTCCCTGGCTTCCAGCGTCTGCCCGGCGAGGTGCGAGGTGATGACGACGTTGCTCATTGTTCGCAGCGGATTGTCCCCCACGAGGGGTTCGCGCTGGAATACGTCGAGCCCTGCACTAGCAATCTCTCCAGCTTCGAGCGCGGTGACCAGCGCTTCTTCATCGACGAGTGACCCGCGAGCCGTGTTGATGAGGATCGCAGAATCCTTCATTGCCGTAAACGTTTCGGCGCCGATGATCGGATCGCCCTTGCCCGCCCGACTGTGGAGAGTCAGGTAGTCGGCGGAGCCGATCGTCGAGTCGAAGTCGGCGAACTCGACGCTCGGCGATACGTGGGAGCTTGCGTCGGGGTGGCCAGTGGAGACGAGGACTCGCATGCCCAGGGCCGCACCGAGAACTGCTATCGCTCGGCCGCTGGGCCCGTAGCCGATGACGCCCAGCGTCTTTCCTCGCAGCTCTGTTCCCGCCTCACGTGGCCAAACACCCTTGCCCAGGCCCTCGAACACAGAGCTGAGACGCCGGGCGCAGGAGAGCATGAGGGCAAGCGTCATCTCGGCGACCGCGTGGTGGTTGACTCCTGGTGTGTTGCAGACACGGATGCCGAGTTCGCCCGCCGCGTCGATGTCGACATTGTCGTAGCCGACTCCGGCACGGGCGAGGACCTTCAAGGTGGGAGCGGCCGCAAGCATCTGAGCCGTGACCGGTTCACTCGCGGCGATCGCGCCGACGGCACCGGCGAACAGGGCGAGCTTCTCTTCATCCGCGCGATGCCCACCTGCCGGCGAGTAGACCGGTTCGAGACCGCGCTCGCGCAACATCGCGTCGACGGTGTCGCCTGGGTGAAGATAGTCGGTGGTGATGACGATGCGATTGCTCATGTGTTCGAGGATAGCTACGTCTGCGAAGGCGGCGTCTCCGAAGCCAACTGGCGGACCAGACTTGCCGGAGCGGTATTCCGATAGGAATCGGTCAGCAGCTCACGAACCTCGTCCTCATTGAGGCTCTCCATTTCGAGACCGATCCAGCCGGTCGGACCCAGGTACATGGGAACGAAGGCATCCGGTCGCTCCATCAGCACCTCGGCGTCCATCGGATCAGGCAAGATGAGCAGCGCCTGCGGATGCTGTTCCATGCCACCCGTGACGAGCTTCCGTGTGCCTCCGAAGTGAGCGAAGATCTTCTTCGTGAAGAACGCGGGTCGCCCATGCGAGACCTTCTCCTGCACCTCGGGAAGGCTCAAAGCGACCTCTCGAAGGCGCGCCAGCTGAGGGTCGCCATCATCGAACATCTGTGGATGCGCCATGGGCCCACCCTATTCATGGTTTCAGTCACTGGCTAGAGCAGAATTCCTTGCTGCGCATGACCACGATTGTGGGTCCAATACCCTCCACGCATTGTTACATGCCTATAAAACCTTGGACAGCACTACGAACCCCTCCATAGGCTGAAAGCCACCCATTTCACCGAGCACACGGAGGTGCGCGGGAAATGACGAATCAGGGGGCATTGCGAAGAAGGACTGCTCACCGGCCATGCCTGATTTGAGCGTTCCCCCTCCGCCTTCACACCAGATTCAGATACGCACCGCAGCGGCCTTCTGCACTACGAAGACATTCCGAAAGAGGAAACGATGACAGTGAACAGCGAAAACCACACCACAGCTCCGCCCACGCGGCGAAGGTTCTTAGGCGGCCTCCGAGAGTTCGGTCCCGGAATCATCGCCGTCCTCGCCATGATGGGAGCCGGTGACCTGGTCACAGCCTCCGTGTCGGGCTCGAATTACGGCTACAGCCTGATGTGGCTGCTGGTCGCCTCTCTTCTCATCAGGTTCGTCATCGTCAACATCATGGGCAGATATCAGGTGCTCAACATCAAGAACCAGACGATCGTCGAAGGCTATAACGATGTGTCGAGGTTCTATCCATGGGCGATCGGCATTGCAGCACTCATCAGCGGTCACCTTCTCAATGGCTACATGATCAAGGGCGCTGGTGAGGCAGTCGCCAAAATCGTCACTGTCGGCAATCCGTTCCTCTGGTCGTGCATTCTGGTCGTGGCAAGCATCTTCGTCATCGGCCGCAACGTCTACAACACCATCGAAAAGGGCATGAAGCTCCTGCTGGCAATGATGACGGTGGTCTTCCTCGGGCTGGCAATCTACTCGGTCCCCGATGTCGGCGAGCTCATCCAGGGAACCATCGGCTTCGGAATCCCGGCCAACACCGGCGCGTTCGGCGTCTTCGCCGTGGCCTTGTCCCTCATCGGTGCAGTAGCGGGTTCGATGGCGAACTTCCTCTATCCCTATTACGTTCGGGACAAAGGATGGAAGGGCATTGCATTCAAGAAGCTGCAGCGCAATGACATCCTCTTCGGCATCTCCGCCGCCATCGTCATCAGCCTCTCCATCTGGGTGGTGGGTGCCGAGATCCTCAGACCCCAGGGAATCCAGGTCTCAAGCCTGGATGACATCTCTCAAGCTCTGACCATTCATCTCGGCACCTTCGGCGGAGTCATCTTCTACTTGGGTGCTTTCGGCATTCTCTACAGCAGCGTCATCGGCTTCGCCAATGGCTTCCCGAAGGTGATCATCGACTGCCTGCACATCATCCTTCCTTCAAGGCGCGAACAGTACGGCACCAAGTTCGAAGATGATCCTCTGTTCAAATGGTTCAGCCTCTTCATCCTCATCTCCCCCATCCTGTGGTCCGTGCCTGGGATGCCGGGATTTGTGGAAATGGCTGTGTTCGTCACCGGACTGCAGGCCATCATCGTCCCGCTCGTGGCCATCGGGCTGCTGATCCTGGCGAACAAGACGAGCCATTTCGGCAAGCACAAGGCCAATCTGTTCGAGAACATCATCCTGGTGGCGACGACACTTCTCACCATCTGGGTGACCATTCAGGTGTTCATCGGCTGGTTCGCCGGTTGAGCCCAGCGGTCACGGACGCCCGCTGGGTGGTCGGACACCGCCTCCCGGGTTGAGCCGAGATGTCAGAGATCTCGCTCTGACGGGCTCCTGCGGACTACTGTGCAGATGTGAGCGAAGCGAGTTCAGCCCCTTCCCCTCAGCGTTTGACCAGGATCGTGCCCTGGGTCTTCTTGGGCGCGGCCGTTGTCGTCGTCGCCACTGGCCTGCTGCCCTTCGCCGACGCCGCCGAATTGGCCACGACGACCGGCCCCGTACTGATCTTCGTCGTCGCCATGACCATCGTCGCCGAGCTCGCCAGCACCGCCGGCGTCTTCACCGTCATCGCCGAACAGCTGGCCGCCTGGGGCCGCGGCCGGGTGATGCTGCTCTGGATCTTCGTCCTCATCATGATCACCCTGACTACGGCCTTCATGTCACTGGACACCACAGCGGTGCTCATCACTCCGATCATCGTGGTGCTGGCCAGACATGTCGGGCGCTCGCCACTGCCGTTCGCCCTGGCGACGGTGTGGCTGGCCAACACTGCCTCCCTCTTCCTGCCGGTGTCGAACCTGACCAATCTGCTCGCCGCCGATACCTTCGGCAGCACTCCGTTCGCCTTCGTTCGCGCACTGTGGGTACCCGCTCTCGTAGCCGTGGTCATGACCATCGGGATGCTCACTCTCATCCACCGAGGCTCCCTCACCGGCCGATTCGAACTATCGGAGCGGACCCGGATTTCGGACCGCCCTCTGCTGGTGGTGGGCTTGATCGTCGTTGCAGTGATGCTGCCGCTGCTCGTGTCCGGGCTCCCGGTCGCGGTCGTGGCCTGCGGCGCAGCCCTGGTCCTGGTCGCGGCATTCGCCGTCAGAAACAGGGATGTACTCGGATTCGGATTGGTGCCGTGGCGCACGGTCGTCTTCGCAGGCAGCCTCTTCGTGCTCGTCACGGCGGCCGAGGTCCACGGGCTCACTTCTGCTCTGACCGCAGCTTCGGGTTCCGGCGAGGACTTCTGGGCTCTGCTGCGGCTGGCGGCGTTCGGTGCTCTCGGCGCCAATGCTGTGAACAATCTCCCTGCGTTCCTGGCGTTGTCGACGGCCGCTGAGACTCCGCTGCGGATGGGTGCGCTGCTCATCGGGGTCAACCTCGCACCCCTGGTCTCACCGTGGGCGTCACTGGCCACCTTGCTGTGGCATCAGCGGCTCAGTCGCATGGGCGTAGAGATCTCCTGGCGCAGGTTCATGCTGCTGGGGCTGCTGCTCGTCGTGCTCATCGTTCCGGCGACGGCGCTGGCGCTGAGGATCTCGTGAATCGGGCGCTCGCGATCGCGTCGCCCTGACAGCTCCTACTTCACCACTCCGAGCACCTCGTTGAGTGCCTCCGTCGCCGAAGGGTGGGTGTAGATCGTGTCGCGCAGCTCGGTGGCGGTGACGTCGTGGCGCATCGCCAGGGCCACGGTGTTGATGACCTCTTGTGAGTGCACGTGCACGAGTGCGGCACCGAGGATGAGGTCCGTCGCCCCGTCGACGACGAACTTGACGATGCCGCGGGGGTCGCCCTCGATCTTCGCACGTGGTGCTGCTGCGATATCGGCCATCGCCTTCGCTCCGACCTTGATCTCATAACCCTGTTCGCGCGCATCCTTCTCACTCAGTCCGACACGGGCCACGGGTGGGGTGAGGAACATCGTGTACGGCACGGATCCGCGGTCCCTCGTCGACCGCTGGCCCTCACCGAGCAGCTGGTCGGCCAGGATGCGGTTGTCGTCGAGGGAGATGTAGGTGAACATCGGCCCGCCGTTGACATCGCCGAACGCGTACACACCCTCGGCTGAGGCTCGCAGGTGCTCGTCTACGGTGATGAAACCGCGTTCGTTCGTCTCGATACCGGCCTTGTCGAGGCCCAGGTCTGTGGTGGCGGGCTTGCGACCGACGGCCAGGAGCACAGCCTCGGCGTCGATGGTCGTCGTCTCTCCATCGATCTCGTAGCTGACGGTCGCGGCGTCGGCACCGTCGCTGACTGCGGTCACTGAGACATTGTTGATGATGGTGATGCCATCATCAGCCAGCGCTGCGGCGACTACCTCGGCGACGTCGTCGTCCTCGTTGGCCAGTGGGCGGGGCCCGTGGTCGAGCACAGTGACCTGTGACCCGAAGTGGGTGAACATCGAGCCGAATTCGAGGCCGATGTAGCCGCCGCCGACGATGACGAGGCGCTTGGGGAATGGGGTGACGTGCTGTAGCGACTCGGAATCGTGGATGCGCCCGCCCAGCTTGGCTCCGTCGATCGGCGGGATGTTCGCAACCGAGCCGGTGTTGACGACGACGGTGTCGGCAGTGATCGTCATGGTGTCGGTGCCGCCGGTGACGCGGACTTCGCGTTCGCCTGTGAACTCGGCGCGGCCGGAGACCAGGAGGACCGAGTCAAGATCGTCGAGCATCGAGAGGTTCTTCTTCCGCATCGCCCCGGTCAGGGTATCGCGACGCTTCACGGCCTTGGCGAAGTACTCGGCGACGTCATCGGATTCGCGCTTGTTCTCTGCGTCGTGGACGAGGATCTTCGTCGGGATGCAGGCGATGTTGATGCAGGACCCACCGATCATGGCATCGGAGCGCTCAACGACGGCGACACGCTTGCCCGCTCTGGCCATGGTTCCCGCAAGCGTCTTTCCGCCCTTGCCCCATCCGATGACGAGGAGGTCCACGTGTTCGCTCTGATCGACTTCACTGCTGTGCTCGGCCATGATGGGTTCCTTCCAGCTGACAGTTCGGTCCTGCCAGCCTACTCCGAGGACCTCACCATCAGACGTCGCCGAGGTGGGTCGACGTCAGGGCCATCGAGCTGGGGTTGCCCCTGGTGGAGTTCATCGTGAAGCTGGCCTTCCACGGAAGATAGCGGTCGTCCGAGGACTCGATCAGTTCGCCGGCGCTCGTGAACGCGCGCCGGCGAACCCGCAGCAGCGGGGTGCCGACCGGAACCTCGAGCAGAGCGGCATCGTCCTCGTTGGCTCCGATCGCATCGATGGTCCGTGAGGTTCGGCTGATGTCGACGCCCTGGTCGATGAGTTCCTGGTAGATCGAACCTGAGTCGGTGTCGAAGGCAAGCACGTGGCGCCCGACCTCGAGGGGATAGTTCAAACGCTCGACCATGGTGGGCACATCATCCATGAGGCGGAGCCGGAACACGGAGACGACCGGATCACCGTCGGGGATGAGCAGGCTCGCCGCCAAGGACTTCTCGGCGGGCCTGCGAGTGACCCACTGGGTGCGCTGACCCGGGACGATGTCGGCGTTGTGGCACCACTGGGAGAACGAGATGATGTCGTCGAAGGACTGGGTGGGCACATTGTCGAGGACAACCGTCCGGCGCCCTCTCCCGGAGGAGATCAGTCCTTCGGTCCGCAGGGTCGACATCGCTTGTCGAACCGGGCCGCGGGAGCTGGTGAACTTCCGGGTGAGCTCTGCCTCGGAGGGAAGTTCGTCCCCGGGCTGAAAATAGCCCTCACGAATCGCCGTTCGCAGGTAATGTGCGATCTCGTCGTGCTGCTGTCGCGTGCGCTGCTGAGTCATGTGTGCTGGTCTCGTCGGGGTTAGGGATAGGGACACGTGCTTCCAAGGGTGCTGCTGTTCGAGCGGGGCTCTCCTCTACTTCCTATTCCTGCCGAATGAACCGAGAGTGCTCCTCGGGATCTTGGACATCACGTTCAGATGAACAATCATCAAACTTGTACATACATGTAGTCATCGTACGGCAGAAAGCGACCAAGATTGGGGAATGTCGAAATCAGATCTCATCATCGTAGGCTCCGGAATCCTGGGCCTGGCCACCGCATTCCGCGCACACCAGCAGGGCCGCAGGGTCCATGTCATCGACCGCTCCGCCCGCCCTGTGGGCTCATCCATCCAGAACTTCGGACACGCGTGCTTCACCGGTCAGGCAGACACAGCCCAGGACCTGGCCATGAAGTCTCGTGCCGGCTGGCGAGAGGTCGCCGCCGCGACGGGAATCTGGGCCGCAGAGACCGGTTCCTTCATCCCCGCCATGACCGAACCAGAGCTCCTGGTCCTCCAGGAGTTCGCCGATCACCGGGGTCCGGATCAGGCAACGATGCTCAGCGCCGAGGAGATTGCAGCAGCTGTCGGGAACCCGAGTCTGGGCGCGATCGGCGGGGCCCACCTGCCCCTGGACATACGGGTCGACCCGCGTGAGGCTGCCGCCGCAATTGCCGACTGGCTGGCCGGTGAAGGTGTCGATTTCACCTGGAACACCACCGTCACCGAGGTGGCCGGCGGCACCGTGTCCACCAACCGGGGCGATGTCCACGGTGAGCAGGTCGTCGTCTGCCCCGGCTACCAGCTCACCTCCCTGTTCCCCAGGATCGCCGAGACATATGGGGTGCGCATCTGCACGCTCGTCATGTCCCTGATCGAGCGACCGCCGCAGACGCCCACCGGGTTCGCCATGCTCACGGGCACCTCGCTGGCCCGCTACGACGGTTTCGCTGCCATGCCCGGGGCATCGGCTCTGCGCGAGGATCTCGCCCTGCGGGAGCCCGAGCTCGTCGATGTCATCGCCAACCTCATGGTCACCGATATCGCCGACGGACTGCTCATCGGCGACTCCCACGCCTATGCCCTCAGCCCTGAGCCCTTCATCGACGAACACGTCGGCAACCTGCTGCTCGAGCGCGCCACCAGCATGCTCGGCATCGCTGAACCCGTCGTTCGCCAACGGTGGCTTGGCCAGTATGCGGACAGCGCCGAGACTAACCTGATCCTCGAACACCCCGATGAGCAGACGACGGTCGCTGTGGTCACCTCGGGCATCGGGATGACCCTGTCCTTCGGGATCGCGGACCGCATCCTCGGCGGGGAAACAGCCGCGATGAGAACGAGACCTGCGTCGCATTCATCTCCCCTCACCCCAACCGCCGATGAAGTTGTCATGTCCGATCGGTGAACAGGCAAGAATTGTATAGACATGTTGTTTCGAGTTGTCGAAGAATGGCACCAAGCGATCACCCCGACCACTCGAAAGGCAGGCCACCCATGGCCCTGTTCCCACGCTTCCGTTCTCGCACTGCTCGATCCCGCACCATCCGCTCTCTCACGGCCGCAGCACTCGCTCTCCCGCTGCTCGCCGCCTGCGGCCCCTCCGGCGACGACGGCGACACCATCACGTTCGCAGCAGTCCCAGCCGAATCCTCCTCCACGCTGGAGTCGACCTTCGAAAACGTCACCGCTCTGCTCGAGGAGGAGACCGGCAAGAAGGTCGAGTTCCAGAATGCCTCCGACTACGCGGCCGTGATCGAGGGGATGCGCGCAGGCCAGATCGATGCCGCCTCATTCGGCCCGTTCGCCTATGTCATCGCCAAGGACTCCGGCATCGACATGGAACCGGCAGCCGCTCCGACCCACGACGCAGACAAGGCTCCGGCCTACACGTCTCTGGCCTACGTCAAGAAGGGCTCGGACATCAAGGGCCTGAAGGACCTCAAGGGCAAGAACGTCTGCTTCGTCGACAAGGCCTCCACCTCCGGCTACCTCGTCCCGATGAAGGTGATCATGGACGAGGGCCTCGACATGGAGCAGGACATGAAGCAGATTCTGACCGGCGGTCATGACGCCTCGCTGCTGTCCCTGGACTCCGGAGAATGCGATGCGGCCTTCGCCCACGACACTATGCTGGGCACCCTCGAAGAGTCCGAGCAGGTGAAGGCGGGCAGCCTGGAGCCGGTGTGGGAGTCCGATCCCATCACGGAGGACCCGATCGCAGTCAACAACGAATCCCTCGATCCTGAACTGACCAAGCAGATCACGACCGTCCTGCGCGAGAAGGCAAACATTCCGGCCATGGTTGATGCCGGCGTCTGCTCCTCCGAGGACGACTGCGTCCTGCCCGAGGAGATCGAATACGGCTATAAGCCTGTCGACGACTCTGACTTCGACTCCATCCGCGACATCTGCGACGCCACCCAGGCAGACGCCTGCAAGAACGTCGGCTAGGAGAGACACCCATGAGCAATCATCGAAATGCCAGCAGCGCTAAGACCGCTGAACTTCAGCGAGAGATCGACGATATCTACGCCGTCCAGCTCGACCACGTGACCAAGGACTTCGGCGGTGGAGTCCTCGGACTTGACGACGTCAACATCGGATTCCGTGCCGGCAGGGTCACAGTCCTGCTCGGGCTGTCCGGATCGGGGAAGTCGACGCTCCTGCGTCACATCAACGGCCTGCACACCCCCACCTCGGGAACGGTGCGCGTCCTGGGTCAGGACGTGAGCTCAGCAGGTAAGCGCAGTCTGCGGGAGCTGCGCCGGAACATCGGCGTGATCTTCCAGTCCTTCAACCTCGTCGGTCCGATGTCCGTGTTGGAGAACGTCTGCGCCGGGCAGCTCGGCTCGCTCAAGGGGCCGCGCATCTCGCTGATGATGTACCCGAAGTCCGTGCGCCGAGAGGCCATCGACAAGCTCGACCGTGTCGGTCTTGCCGATCGTGCCTACCAGCGCTCGGACACTCTCTCCGGAGGTCAGCAGCAGCGCGTGGCCATCGCCCGCGCACTCATGCAGCACCCCACAGTGCTGTTGGCCGATGAACCGGTGGCCTCACTGGATCCGGTCTCGGCCCTCGACGTGATCAACCTGCTGCGGCAGATCGCCGAAGAAGACAAGCTCACCGTCATCGCCTCGCTCCACCAGGTCCAGCTGGCCATCGAGTTCGCCGATCGGATCATCGGTCTGCGCACCGGGCAGGCGGTGCTCGATCGCGCGACGCAGGGTCTGAGCGCCGACGAGGCGTCGACGATCTATTCGAGCGTCTCCGGAATGGACCTCGCCGAGGCTGCGGTCGGTCCCCGAGCAGCCGCGTCAGGTGTGACTCGCTGATGCCCACGCTCGTCGAGGCCCCGCGCGAGGCTCCGACGCCGCCGGCGCGTCCGCGTCCGACCGGGCACAGCATCGCCGCCGTCATCGTGATGATCGTCCTGGTCATCGGAGGCGTGTGGTCGATCGGTTCTCTCGGCATCGATCTGGGCACCATCGTCGACTCCGTCGACAATGCGGGACGCTTCCTTGCTCGCGTGTTCCCTCTCGACTTCCCGCCTGTGTCAGAGACTCTTTCGCTGGTGTTCGAGACCTTGGCCATCGTCTTCCTCGCCACGCTGCTTTCGGTCGCGCTCTCCATTCCGGTGGCTCTGGCCGCCGCCGGGCCGACCCGCTGGGGAGTCACCTCGCAGTGGGTCGCGCGCGCTCTGACCGTGCTGGCTCGGGCAATCCCCGATCTGGTGCTCGCGATCATCTTCCTGCGCATGTTCGGCCTCGGAGCCACCGCCGGAATCATCGCCATGGGCATCCACTCGGTCTGCATGATTGCCAAGCTCTATGCCGATGCAATCGAGGAACTCGACGATGGCCCACGTGAGTCGATGGAGTCCCTCGGCGCTGGCCGTGGGCAGCAGATCATGGCGGCCATTCCACAGACGCTGATGCCGCAGCTCATCGCGACGGCGCTGCACCGGTTCGACATCAATCTGCGTACCTCGGTGCTTCTGGGCTACGTCGGCGTGGGCGGCATCGGGTTGGCGATTGCCGATTCCCTGCGGACGCTTGACTATCAGCGAGGCATGGCCCTGGCCGTGCTGGTCCTGCTGCTGTGCATCGGCGTCGAGCTGCTCTCGGGAGCGATCCGGGCAGCGCTGATGAGATCGGCTGGACAGAGGATCACCGGCGGCACCTGGGTCGATCGCCTGTTCAACCGCGGTCGCGAATCGGGTGTCAACGATCTCCATCTGACACCGCCGTGGAGTTCGGCCCGGTTCAAGCGCTTCCTCTCGATTGCGCTGATTGTGATCTTCACTGTTGCGGCCCTGTGGCGCGTGGATGTGTCCTGGTCAGCACTCCTGCATGGGCTTCTCGACTTACCGAAGACTCTGGCGCTGTTCTTCCCGCCATCGACCGGCGGGACCATGTCCAACCTCGTCGAGGCGCTGCTGGTGACTATCCAGATCTCGCTCGCGGCAACCCTCATCGGCGCCGTCCTCGCGATACCGATCGGCATCCTCGCCGCCCGCA
The DNA here is from genome assembly GCF_021532275.1 of Brevibacterium sp. UCMA 11754. Taxonomy (GTDB): domain Bacteria; phylum Actinomycetota; class Actinomycetes; order Actinomycetales; family Brevibacteriaceae; genus Brevibacterium. Next base: position 184,504 of record NZ_JACBOT010000023.1, on the reverse strand, counting down.
ACGCCGTGGCGAATGTCTATGTGCACCAGACATTCAGGGTGATCATCGTGATAGTGCGCGGCATTCCCGAGCTGATTCTCGCGATCATCTTCGTCGTCATCTCCGGCCTGGGGGAGGTCGCCGGAACCCTGGCTCTGTCCATCGGCGCGATCGGCCTGCTCTCGAAGCTCATCGCCGATTCGCTCGAGGAGACGGACACCCAGGTGCAAGAAGCGATGCGCGCCACCGGTGCCAGCGAGGCACAGGTGTTCTTCTCAGCCACACTGCGCCAGGCGGCACCGGCTTTCGTCGCTCACGCGATGTACCTACTCGACAACAACATCCGCTCAGCCACACTCCTCGGAGTCGTCGGGGCCGGAGGCATCGGATTCCTGCTGCTCAACGCTTCGCGGGTCAACCAGTTCGATGTTGTCACCATGGTGCTCATCCTCATGGTCGCTGTCGTCCTCGCAGTCGAAGCACTGTCGATGTGGCTGCGCCAGGCCGTTCGCTGACTCTCCCGTCATTTCACACGTCCCACCTGCACGCATTGATCCAACACAGGCACGCATTGATCCAACACAGAAGGAGAAACACCATGATTGAACTCGCCGTATTCGACATGGCCGGCACCACCATCGACGACCGCGACGAGGTCTACCGTGTTCTGCGGGAGGCCACTGAACGCGAAGGTGCGAACTACACGGACGAGGTGTTCCAGAAGTGGATGGGCACTGAGAAGAGATGGGCGATCGAAAATCTGCTCCGCCTCGGCGGGGTCGACGTCGATGACGAACTCCACGAGAAGACCTGGGAATGGTTCCGACAGGAACTGCGCCGCACCTATACCGACAATCCGCCGAAGCCGCTGCCCGGGATCGAGGAAGCACTGACGACTCTACGCGAGCAAGGCATCAAGGTCGCCCTGACGACCGGGTTCGCTCGGGAGATCGCTGATCTCATCTTCGCCTCCATGGGATGGGAGCAGGGCGAGACCTTCGACGCGTCCGCCTGCGGCGACGAGGTCGAGGCCGGCCGGCCGGCTCCCGACATGATCGAGAGGGTCTTGAAGGAACTCGGCGTGGAGGACACGGCAGCGGTCGTCAGCGTCGGTGACACCTCGGCGGATGTGCAGTCGGCCCTGCGCGCCGGAGTCACCTCGGTCGGTGTGCTCACCGGCCACCTGAGCCGGAAGGACTTCGCCGCCGAAGGTGCCCACCTCGTTCTCGATTCCGCTGCGGAGCTTCCCGACGCTCTGGCCGACCTGTCGACTTCAGCAACCTCAGCCGGGGTGAACCAGTGACGGCGCAGGTTCAACCGCGGGTTCAGTCACAGTCTCCGGTTCAGGCCTCCCCGGCCGACACCTCAGTGAAGGCGGAGGCCTCGGCGGGTGTTGAGGTCGTCGCGGACACGGTCCAGGCAGTCGTCTGGCTCGGCGGGGATCAATTCGAGATTCAGTCCTTCGACCGCCCCGAACTTGCTGTGGGCGAGAGTCTCATCCGCCTGACCACTGCCACCGTCTGCGGCTCAGACCGGCACACCGTGCGCGGGCGTCGCCCCGGAGCATGCCCCTCCGTGCTCGGCCACGAGGGCGTCGGCGTGGTCGAAGATTCGCGGGCGGGCTTCCCGCTCGGCCAGCGCGTGGTCTTCTCTGTCACCTCGGTGTGCGGGGAATGCGAGAACTGCAGGCGCGGGCTCAGCACAAAATGCGGGTCGGTGGCCAAGGTCGGTCACGAATCCACCGACAGCGGCTGGACGCTTTCCGGCACCTACGCCTCACACATCCACCTGCCCAGGGGCGTGGCAGCCGTCCCGGTGCCGGATTCGGTGCCCGACGCCGTGGCCTCCACAGCAGGGTGTGCCGTCGCCACCGTCATGGCGATGTTGGAGGCCGCCGGTGATCTGCGAGGCCGCCGGGTCTTCGTCAACGGACTCGGAATGCTGGGGCTCACAGCAGTGGCCGCCGCCCAGTCCCGCGGCGCCGCCGAGGTGCTCGCCTTCGACCCGACGCCGCGGCGCCAGGATATGGCCCTGTTCGCCGGGGCGAGCACGATCATGGAAGACGAAATGCCCGCAGATGTCGATGTTGCACTCGAACTCTCCGGCACCACCTCGGGCGTAGAGACCTGTGTTGCCAGCCTGGGAATCGGCGGTACCGCAGTTCTCGCCGGAAGCGTGAGCCCGGGACCGAACATCGAGATCAGCCCCGAACAGTTCGTGCGAGCCTGGCGCACCATCACGGGCGTGCACAACTTCGAACCCCACCACCTGCAGGAAGCCGTCGACTTCCTGGCGACTGATGGCGGTGATATGCCGTGGGAGAACATCCTCGGCGGCCCGATCGAACTGGCCGAACTGGCTCAGGAGTTTGCAGAGCCGAGTCCGGGGCTGCGAACCGTGGTGCACATCGACGGGTGAGAGGCTGTGCTCTCAGCAAGGTGAGAGGTGGGGTCAGCGGATACACTGCAGAACAGCAGCGGCACGAGACCCCGAAAGAAATCGAGCGAGCAATGCAGTTCACCCTAGCCCAGGTCACCGGCTTCATCGCTGTGGCCGAAAATCTCCACTTCGGACGCGCCGCTGAGGAACTCAATATGACTCAGCCGCCGCTGAGTCGGCAGATACAGAAGCTCGAGAAGTCCATCGGTGTCCATCTCTTCGAACGCAACAACCGCACGGTGACCCTGACGCCAGCGGGGGAGGCCTTCCTCGCAGAAGCCTACGGCCTGCTTGCCTCTGTCGAACGCGCACCTCGGCGCGCACAGAAGATCGCCGAGGGATCGTGGGGGCAGATCACCATCGGCTGCACAGCAGTCTCGACCTTCGGCGTCCTCGGCAGTTTGGTGTCAACACTGGCGCAGCGACTTCCAGGCGTCAGCGTCGAGATCGCCGAAATGGTCACGGCCGAGCAGATCAAGGCACTGTCGGAAGGGCGGATCGACATCGGCCTGGGCCGGGTGGGCAGAATACCGGAGACCATCGACGCTGCCCTTGTGCTCTCGGAACAGCTGGTCCTCGCAGTCCCATCGGACCACGAATTCGCCACACGGGAGTCGATTGCGACGAAGGACATCTCCGGGCAGAGGCTGCTCATGCACGATGCCACGAAAGCTCGATACTTCTACGACCTCACCGTTCGCTACATTGATGTCGAGGCCAATGAGGTCGCCCATTCCCTCAGCCAGATTCTCACCATCGTCAACCTCGTGGCCGCTGGCCGAGGTATCGCCGTCGTCTCCGAATCCGCTGCGCGCCTCGGCGTGGAAGGCGTGAAATACGTGCCGCTGCGAGGCGCCCCGCGTGATGTCGTGGAGCTGCACGCGATCTGGAATCCCGAGTCGCGCAACCCCGCACTGAAGGAAGTCCTCAGCCTCATCCGCGACGAGTAGAAGCAATACTTTTGGAGCATCAATGCATATATAAATAATCTTGGACAGGAATCACTCGGCGTTCCTACAGTGGGATCATCATCCCGACTAACAAGGACGTCATTCCGTGGCCAACTACCTGCCTCAAGAACTCGCCGACCACCTCAAGGACGGTCTCCTCTCCTTCCCTGCAACCGCCTTCACATCCGACCTGACGATCGATGCCGATGCCTACACCGACCACATCGCCTGGCAGTCAAGTTTCGACGTCGCCGGGCTCTTCGCGGCCGGCGGTACCGGGGAGGGCTTCAGTCTCACCCCTGCTGAAGCCAAGGACGTTGTCAGCTTGGCCGTCTCGACCTCCCGCCAGGAGGTGCCGGTGCTCGCCTCTGCCGGCGGGGCCACCGCTCAAGCTGTGCAGAATGCGATCGACGCTGAGGCGGTGGGTGCCGAAGGCCTCCTCGTCCTCCCGCCGTACCTCACCGAGTGCAGTCAAGATGGCCTCTTCGAACATGTGTCAGCCATCTGTGCTGCCACGAAGATCGGCGTCATCGTCTACAACCGAGCCAACGCCATCTACTCACCCGAGACCGTCGAACGACTCGCAGACACCCATGAGAACTTCATCGGCTTCAAGGACGCCATCGGTGACATCGAACAGCTGACCAAGGTCTACGCCCGCACCGGCGACCGCCTCTTCTACCTCGGAGGTCTGCCCACAGCCGAGGTCTACGCTTTGCCTCTGCTCCAACTCGGGATGAGCACCTACTCGTCGGCGATGTTCAACTTCGCGCCTGAGTTCGCCCTCGACTTCTACTCTGCGGTCCGCCGCCAGGATCGTGCTGCAGTCACGGAGAAGCTCAATTCATTCGTGCTTCCCTACTCGAAGATCCGAGATCGTGTCGCGGGCTACGGCGTCTCCATCGTCAAGGGCGGCCTCAAGGTCATCGGTCGAGACTGCGGCCCGGTCCGACCTCCCCTGCAGAACCTCACACAGACCGACCTGCGGGATCTCGAACAGGTGATGGCTGCTGCCGTAATTCAACTCGACCGCACCACCTCCGCGGTCGCCTGACCTGCGCCAGACTGCAGGCACCAACGCACCAAGACCACCGATACAGCTGCACAACCACAGATCGGCGCCGATCGGCTTGAGCCGGTCGGCGCCGACATCGCTCAACCGAAAAGAGGTCACTCATGACGACTCAGCTCACCGACACGAAGACCACAACGAACACCGATACCCCTACCTCAACCCCGCCGATCTCCGGCTCCTCGATCGTCGCCGGCATGAAGACACCTGGAGAGGGCGGGACCGCACACGCGGTCAATCCTGCGACCGGTGAGGAGCTGGAACCCGCGTTCACGCTTCTGAGCGAGGAGCAGGTCTCTGCCGCCATCGCCGAGGCACACGCAGCCTTCTCCTCCTACCGGAGCATCTCCCCCACACTTCGCGCGAAGTTCCTCACTGACATTGCGGTGAACATCGAAGCCGCCGCAGACGTCATCGTCGAACGGGCAGCCCAGGAGACCGGACTTCCCGTCGGACGATTGAACGGAGAAATCACCAGAACGGCCAATCAGCTGCGCCTCTTCGCATCGGTCGTCCTCCTCGGCGATGCACACGGTGTGCGCATTGATCCTGCACTTCCGGATCGCGCACCGCTGCCTCGACCCGATATCCGTCAGCGTCAGGTGCCGCTGGGTCCGGTTGCCGTCTTCGGAGCCAGCAACTTCCCACTCGCGTTCTCCACGGCAGGCGGCGACACCGCTTCAGCACTGGCCGCCGGCTGCCCGGTCATCGTCAAGGCACACAACGCTCACCCCGGCACCAACGAACTGGTCGGAGCAGCGATCTCCCGCGCCGTTGCCGACAATGATCTCAACCCCGGTGTCTTCTCGCTTGTCTACGGTTCCGGCGCACAAGTCGGCCAGCAGCTGGCAGCCGATCCTCGAATCGCTGCAGTGGGATTCACCGGCTCCAGAACTGCGGGCCTGGCCCTGTCCGCCACCGCTGCCGCACGGGCAGTGCCGGTCCCCGTGCATGCGGAGATGAGCTCGATAAACCCCGTCTTCGTGCTCCCCGGTGCAATCGCCGATGACGTCGCCGAGGTGGCCCGGGGGTTCTTCACAGCCGTGACCGGTTCTTCGGGTCAGTTGTGCACCTCCCCAGGGATTCTCTTCGTCCCCACTGGCGCTCGTGGAGATGCGCTGACCGCGCACATTGCGAAGGACTTCTCAGAGGCAACGGGGCAGACGATGCTCACCCCGTCCATCGCCGAAGCTTGGCAGCGAGGTGTCGATCAGCTTGCGGCTCAACCTGGCGTCACGGCCTTAGCACAGGGGGCTGACGGCAAGACTCTCAACGCCCCGGGCCCCGCCGTATTCACCGTCTCGGTCAAGGACTTCGCCTCGAACGCAGAGCTGCAGAATGAGATCTTCGGATCGGCCGCTCTCATCGTGCGCTACGAGACCACCGACCAGTTGGCACCTGTCGTCACGGAACTCGAAGGACAGCTGACCGCGACGCTCCAGATGAGCGAACAGGACAGCGCAACCGCGAACGCGTTGGTGTCAGAGCTCGAGCTCAAAGTCGGTCGGATCATCGTCAATGGCTGGCCGACCGGGGTCGATGTGGGTCATGCGATGATCCACGGCGGACCGTTCCCTGCGACTTCGGCTCCCCAGACCACCTCGGTGGGTGCCACCGCGATCGAGCGCTTCCTTCGGCCTGTTGCTTATCAGAACATTCCCGATGCGATTCTGCCGTCAGTTCTCCAGCAGTCGAATCCCTTGAGAATCGGCCGTGCCGTCGACGGCAAGTACACCCCCGGGCAGGGTGGGGACCAAAAAGGGAACTCTCCTGCGAACGCTGCGAGGGAGTCGATCTCCGACGGAGTACGTCGTCGCCTCGGCGATCTCGGTTTCGACCTTCCCGAGGCGAATCCGGCCAGCTACAGCTACAAGACGGTCACCGTCGCGGGAGATCTCGCCTTCGTTTCGGGACAGATCGCCAAACAGGGCGGCGTGGTCCCGGTCCAAGGTGTCGTCGGTGACGACCTGAGCGTCGAGGACGGTATCGCAGCGGCTCAGCTGTGCGCGGTCAACCTCATCGCTCAACTGGAAACGAACCTCGGTCTTGAGAGCGTCGAGAGCATCGCCAAACTCAACGTCTATGTCGCCAGCCCAGCCGACTTCAGCAAGCATCCGATCGTCGCGGAGGGTGCGTCGAAGCTCCTCGTCGACGCACTCGGTGAAGCTGGCCGGCATGCAAGGACCGCACTGGGAGTTCCCCGCCTCCCTGCGAACTCACCGGTCGAGATCGAAGCAGTCATCAAACTCAGAGGCTGAGAGCACAACAGCACAGCGGCCCGGTCGATATCGCGTCCGGGCCGCTTCATTTGTGCCTTGGTACCTGGTGACAGGTTCTCCCCTGCATACTTTCAACGCAATGGGCGGGCACTTCCTATTCGGAAGTGCCCGCCCTAGTGCGTCTGCGAGGAGCCTGTCTCAGCGCTTCGAGAGAATATACGTGCGATCGCTGCCGACGTACCAGAGATCCTCTGTGCCGATTGCGACGTCGCCATAGCGCCATGGAATCTCCGCTGCTCCGAAGGATCCGACCTGCAGCACGTGCTTGTACCCGGGCCGCAGTTCATTGGCGAACGATTCCTGCTTGCCCATGAGGTGTCCGACATTGCGCTTGCGGTACTCCGTATTGAAGTCCACATCCTCTCCGAGCATGCCGATTTCGACCATGCGCTCGAGGTGAGGTGCCAGGTAGTCCAAGGTCCCTTCGTGGACGTCTTCGCAGACCACCCCGGGCTTCAGCTGACCGATGATGCCCTCACGGACGACATCGAAGAAGAACTCATAGGCCCGTATCGCACCCTCGGTGCGCGGCAGCGAGCGTGCCATGTCAGATGTCGCAACGGTGACACCGTCGAAGGTGATGCGCACACCGGCGTCGAGCTGAATGCACTTGGTGTCGTCGTTGATCGGGAAATCGACCGGAGGCCCAGGGAAGAGCATCCGGTTCGATGAGTGCAGATTCGTGAAATAGGGCTCGATCGCGAAGGGAATCGCATTGTCCGCCCGGAACTCGACGATCTTATCGACGTAACGCGCATAGATGTCCAGCTCGGTGAATTCCTCGCCTGCTGCCAAAGAGTCTTTGGCCCAACTCAGCGCCTCCTCGATGGCGAAGACGCTGCACCTGGCAGCGACGACCTGGAATCCCAGATCTTCGTGATCACGGATGTCCCGCCAGTGTCCGAGCGGAGTCGACAGCTCGCTCACGTTGGCACCTTCGGATTCCAGTTCCAGCACCAGTCCGGTCGGGATCCATTCTTCCTCGACGCCGATCTGAGTGCCGTGTGCAAGTGCCACGGCGCCGGCGCCGTACCCGGCGAACCGACCAACCGGAGTACCTCCCACGCCATGAGCGGTTTCCGGTGCGAGCACATAGAGCTTCTCATCGCGTGCAGACCATAGGGCCAGCTGGTCCCCGCCCTGCCGAGCCCCGACGACTTCGCTGAAGTTCGGGGGCGCGGAGATGAGGACGGCGTCGAGACTCTCACGCTTCGCCAGAGACTGCAATGCCTCATAGCGGGTATCGGTCTCTGATTGGATCTCCTTGTCGAGACCCGAAAGATGGTCGACATCCTGAATGAGCCTCTTGGCCGTCTCCGCTCCGAGTCTGCGCCACTGTGCGAACCGGTCGAGCACAGCCTCGGTGTCAACCTCGTAGGCCATGACCGGAGTGGTCGGCTGCTTGTCGGCAACGACGTCGAGGCTCTTCGATAGGGCCGAGTAGTGCTTCATGACGACATCGGATGCGAGACCGACCTGTTCGCCATCAGCCAGCTCGCCCACCAGAGTTGTCAGTGATGCAGATGCGGGGGTGTCGGCGACGATCCGAGGGTCGATCGTCACCCACGGCGCATAGAACCTCATGCGATCCTTCGGAACGCCGGCGGACAGCGCGTTTCCCTGTTCCTGCTGACGTACGAGCAGAACCTCACCTTCGGAGGTATCAGCGACGATCGGGGCGACCAGAGGGCTCGAATCAAGCCGAATCGCAGAGAACAGCAGACTCTTCTGGGCATTCAGTCCGAAGGAATCCGCCAGTCGCGTCTTGTCTGTTGTCAGTTTGATCATTGTGTATCCAACTCCATATGTGTTTCGTGAGACTCGTTCGTCTCTTGCGGTGCGGATGGCATCCGAAGTCGAATGGATTTCGGACGGTCGGCCATTCGTCAGGTGTGTTCGTAGGGCCGAGACGGCTGAGCGGGCAGCCCGCTCAGCTGATTCCTGCCGTCACTCCGATGTGTGATTCGATTTCCGCGACATAGTGGGCGAAGTCCTCCGAGAACTTGTGCTCCTTCGCGCGCGGACGTTCGATGTCGATCTTGACGTCGGCGATGATGCGTCCGGGACGGTCGCCGACTACCACAACGCGGTCCCCCAACCACACCGCTTCGGAGATGCTGTGGGTGACGAAGAGGACACTGCAGCCCGTACGGCGCCAAATGCGTTGGATCTCGAAATTCATCGAATCTCGTGTCATGGCGTCGAGGGCACCGAAGGGCTCGTCCATGAGCAGGATCTCCGGACGCGAAACCAATGCCCGGCAGATGGCGACTCGCTGCTGCATGCCACCACTGAGTTCATAGGAGTATCGGGTCGCCTTCTCCCCAAGTCCGACCATGTGCAGCAGTTCCATGGCATAGTCCTTGGAATCCGGAGTGACGGCATCACGAAACTCCAGGGGCAACAGCACGTTGTCAAGGTTGTTGCGCCAGGGCAGGAGCACCGGGCTCTGAAACACCATGCCGATATCCTTGAGAGCCTCGCTGATCTCGCGACCACGGATGAGGATCTCTCCCTCCGTGGCGTCTTGGAGTCCGGAGATGGTGTTGAGCAGTGTGGTCTTTCCACTGCCTGACTGCCCGACGATCGAGACGAACTCTCCGGGGTTGACGTGGAAATCGAGATCTTTGAGGACCACGTTCTCCTGACCGTCTCGGGAGGTGTAGGTCTTGCCGACGTTGTTGACTGAAATCGCGTAATCAGCGGTCATGGTCATTCTCCATTCACTTGGTGGGCGCCGCTACGTCTTCGTCGTGGCGAATCGGATCGATGTAGTCATTGGAATAGATGTCATCGACCGTGAGCTCGGTCGAATCTCCGAGGCCCAGGAAGTCGCTGGCCACGGTGAGCATCTGCTGAACGCCGTCGTCACTCATCGTGCCGAACTGATCATCGGCATCTCCGGTGGCCCAGTTGAGTTCGCACTGAGACTTGAGAGCATAGGTCACGGTGTCTGCTTCATAGCCCTGGACTTCCTTTGTGAAGTCTTCGGCGGTCTGGTCTGGATTCTCACATGCCCAGAGGAAACCCTTCTGCATGGCCCTGTTGAATTTCTTGACTCGTTCAGGCTCGTTGGCGAGAGAGTCGTCTGAGACCACGATTCCGTTGCCGTAGAGGTCGATTCCCACATCGGACCATTTGAGTATGTTCGCCTTCTCACCCAACGCCATGAGCGCTGGCTCATCCGACACGTAGAGGGCAAGGTTTGCATCCCACCGGTCTGCCAGAAGTCCGGGTATCTTCGACTCACCTGTCGCGTGGACTACGTTGACGTCTTCCTCTTTGAGTCCGCTCCGTTCGATTGCGAGTGGCCACATGGCCGTCATGGCTCCGGCGCCTTCGGTGGCGACGGTTTTGCCCTTCATGTCCTCCCAGGATTCGATACCTGAGCTTTCGAGGGCAATCGTCGCGTATGCCGAGCGCGCCTGGAGCAGGTTCACCTGTTTGACGTGTGCTCCTTTGCCCTGGCTGAGGATCGTTGCGCCGAAGTCGGCCCAACCGGCATCGACTCGTCCCGTCTCGACCGAGGTCACCGTGTTCGTCGAACCCGACCCGGGCATGAGCGAGACGTCGAAGCCTTCTTCTTCAAAGAACCCCTGCGCCTCGGCGGCGAAGAACGGTGCGTGCTTGGGCAGATAGGCGACGTCGACCATGAGGTTGAAGTCATCGAGACCGTCCTCGGGCGCACAACCTGCCAGACCCACGACGGAAAGGAGGAGCGGAGCGACAAGAAGCTTCTTCATGATATGCATCGTTCCGCGCCTCATTTCGTGTAGTTCTTCCACGGCAGCAACTTCTTCGACACCAGGTCGATGATGAAGAAGAGCAGAAGAGCAATGGCTGCAAGAACAATGAAGGCTGCGAACATCGACGGCAGGTCCACCTGGGCGTTGGCCAGCAGAATGACGTAGCCGAGTCCCTTGGAGCCCGCAATGAACTCACCGACGACTGCACCGCCGACGGCAAGCGAGATTGAGATCTTCGCGCCGGTGAAGATCGAGGGAAGCGCATAGATGAAGTCGATCTTCATCATCTTCTTCAGCTTCGATGCACGGTTGATACGCGCCAGATCCTGAAGTTCGTGGGGCACCGAGTTGAGCCCGTCGAATGTATTGATGACGAGCGGGAAGAATGCGATGGCCATGGCCACAAAGGCCTTCGATTCGAAGCCGAAGCCGAACCACACGATGAATAGGGGCGCCAGCGCGACCTTCGGAATCGTATCGATGGCGATGAGTGCCGGGTAGAGGAAGGGCCGAAGGAACGAGGCATAGTAGAGCAGCGCCCCGCACAGAACACCCAGCGCTGTACCGAGGGCGAAGCCCGCGAGGCCTTCTTGCAAGGTGGTCAGAGCATTGAGCGCGAAATAGCCAGGATTGGTGAAAAGCTCCTCGAATGCAGAGAGCGGACCGACCAGCAGATACTTCGGGAAGTCAAAGATGACGACCACAAGCTCCCAGAGCGCGAACAACGCGGCGAGCCCCACGACTGCTTTGATGCCTGCAGAGACTGACTCAGACTTGATCAGGGACTGCTTCGGCGGTTTCGGCGGACTCACCGGTGGTGGGCCGGCTTCCACGTGTTGAACTGCATCGGCTTCGATGCGAGGTGTGGTTGTCATCGGCGATCCCTCCATTGGGTCCTGGTCCATGAACGACATTGGCAGTGCATTTGTGACGTGGAACTACTGTGATGCATTCCAGTATTCGTGACGTAACGATGCATGTCCAAGATTGTTTTCGCATTTTTCAATACCCTGAAGGAATGGCTGAGCATTGAGTCTCCTGGCGTCGCTTCTGCATGGATCATCATGCATTTCCGAGATGACAGAAGGAGGTCGGGGCCCCGGATCGCAATTCCGAAATCCCCGACCGCCAGCATTTGTTACGCAAGAAGCACGGACACGCTCAGCCCCGCGCTGTCGCCAGCTCCTCCCGGAAGGCACGTCCGGCAGCACCGATATCCCCCGCCGAGGTGATGAATCGGAAGCCCTGTTCCTTGCGAGTCCTGGCCTCCGCACCATCACCGCAGTGGATGCCTGGGATGATGCCGGCTTTGTCAGCTGCCGTGCGGATCCGGGCGACCGCCTCGGCGTGGGCGTCATTGGGCTGACCGGGCAGAGCATCGACGGCGAACGCGAGGTCTGCGGGGCCGACATAGACGCCGTCGATTCCGGGAACCTCACAGATCTTCTCGACGCTGGCCAGGCCCTCCTTGTTCTCGATCATGACGAAGAGCAGTGGGCGCTCGTCGCGAGTGTCCTGCACCGCATTGTGCATGAGTTCGGCGGTCGGGCCCCAAGAGCGGTCGCCGCCTCGGCTCGGGTAGTCGAGTGCAGCGGCTGCCGCCTCGGCGTCAGCGACGGAGGAGACCAACGGGACAATGACGGCTTCAACTCCGGCATCGGCGAGCATGCCGATCTCTGTGAAGCGGTTCGCCGCAACCCGGGCAGTGACCAGGGCGGATCCGCTGGCACGGATGGCATCTGTGAGCCGCAGAATATCTGTGGGACGAGTGAAGCCGTGCTGCATGTCGAGACACACGTAGTCATACCCTGCGGCCGATCCGATCTTCGCGAGTTCCTGACTCGTCGACATCATCCACAGTCCGTTGTAGACCTCTCCAGCGGCGAGGCGAGCGCGATGTGTTTTCAATGCTTCAGTCATATGTGCATCGAATCACACGCGGCTCGCAGTTGCCAGGGATGCCCGGCATCCGGATCATCCCAGTACTGCATCAAATACTCGACTGTCCCACGAGATCGTCGAGTGCTTCGAGGATGTGGCGATACGGCTTCCCCGTCGCCCGTGTCATCCCGATCTCGCACGTCCGATTCGTCGAGGCGTGAACGTCCGCGCTGATCGATTCGACCTCGGCCGCTTCGTCCTTCGTCGCCGAGGCGGTGAGTTCGGGATGGAGCATGCCCCGGTCCCCAGCGAAGGCACAGCACCCCCAGGAATCGGGCACGCTGACCTCATCGGCGACGGATCCGGCGAGCGCGCTCAGATCCTCGTTGATTCCAAGTTGGGTCGACGAGCATGTCGGGTGGAGGGTGATCGACGGCAGACGATGCTCGGTCGAGAGCACACCTCGGTCCTGCAGTGCGGGGAGCAGCGTCTGCTTGGCGAAGGCCACTGCATCGATGATCTCGAATTCCTCCGCTGCGTCGGCCCCGTCCCCTGCGTCGGCCCCGTCCTTCGTGTCACCGAGGAGCACGCGCAGCCCCTCTGTGCATGAGGACGCATCGCAGACGACGGCGATTCGTCCGCCATCGGTGGCCTTCCACAGTTCTCTGCGGACATACTTGCGCATCGTGGCAAATCCTTCGGCCATCCCCTTCGACTTCCACGGGGTGCCGCAGCACAAGGAGGGAATGCCCCGCGGCGTGCGCAGCGAGATCCCGGCTCGTTCGCACAGGCGACGGAAGGCACCGGCCACCCCATCACCGCTGCCGCCGTCTTCGGGACCGAACATCGTGTTCGTGCAGCTGGAGAACCACACGACGTCCGGATTCGACGCCGAGACGGCCACACGCTTAGACCCTCCGGCCGGAAGATCAGCGGAGTAGCTGGGTACAGTGTCATCACCCAGAAGCCTGCGACCGATGCCCGTGGCCGCCGCGGGCAGCCGCGTAGGCATCGCCTTCGCCGAGCTCAATGCCGCTCCCCCAACCGAGCTGACCAGCCCCCACGTCTTGGCAGCAGTGTTCCAGCCGGTCTCTTCGATCGCGTTCGTGTTCTCCTGCCGCAGCCTGCGCACAAGATCCCCGGTGTTGATGAAGACCGGGCACGCCGTCTGGCACATGCCGTCGACGGCGCAGGTGTCGATCCCGTCGTAGTCGTACTCACTGCGCAGGGTCCGGGTCAGCTCCTCGTCCCCTGCCGCCTCGGCGCGGGCGATCTCGCGTCGCAGAACGATGCGTTCGCGCGGGGTCAGGGTGAGATCGCGGCTCGGACACACCGGCTCGCAGTACCCGCATTCGACGCAGCGGTCGACCTCCTCCTCTGTGGTCGGGGTGGTCTTGAGATCGCGCAGATGCGCCTTCGGGTCGTCGCTGAGCAGGACACCCGGGTTGAGCAGGGACTGCGGATCGACCAGTTCCTTGACCCGTGTCATCACTGCGTAGAGATCGTCACCGACCTGGCGCCTGACGAACGGTGCCATGATCCGCCCCGTGCCGTGTTCGGCCTTGAGCGTTCCCCCACGTGAGAGGACAAGATCGACCATCTCCTCGGTGAATGCCGCGTACCGGTCGAGGTCGAAGTCCTCGCCGTCGGTTCCACTACCGAATTCCTCGGTGATCATGAAGTGGATGTTGCCGTCCTTCGCGTGCCCGAAGATCACGGCATCGGCGTAGTCGTAGTGCTCGAACAACTCGCTCAGAGCAGTGCAGGTCTCGCCGAGGCGGTCGACCGGAACCGCGATGTCCTCAAGCAGTGCCGCGGTGCCCGAGGGACGGTTGCCGGCGACGGCTGTGAACAGCCCTTTGCGGGTGTGCCACAGCGCCGATCGCCGCCGCGGATCGATCGTGAGCTCGGCTGGTCGGCTCAGTGAGAATGTGTCGAAGACCGGCAGCGCCGCAGACACGACCCGGCCGAGGCCTTCCTCAGTCTCCTCCTGGAATTCGACGAGCAGGGCGCAGTGCGAGTCCACGTTGAGGTCCCGGATCTCTTCCGGACATTTCTCGTCTCGTTGGGCGACCCGCAGACTCGTGGCGTCGAGGAGCTCAACGGTGGCAGCACCGGTGGCGATGATCTCCGGGAGCACCGAGGTGGCCGTGGGCAGATCGGCGAAGACGAGCAGACCTGTCGAGGCGTGGGCCATCAGCGGCACGGTGCGGAAGGTCGCCTCGGCGACGAAGGCGAGTGTCCCCTCGCTGCCGATGACCAGATGTTCGAGGATGCGCACCGGGTCATCGTGGTCGAGGAACGAGTTGAGGCCGTAGCCCATGGTGTTCTTGATGGAGTGGAGCTGCGTGATCCGCGCGACCGCCTCGACGTCGGTCCGGATCCGATCTCGGAGTTCGGCCAGACCCGCGTGAATTGCTGGTTCCCGTCGCCGCAGCTGCTCATCAGCGTCTGCCGCCGAGGTGTCGAGAACGGTTCCGCTGGGAAGGACGAGCACGAGCGAGTCAAGCGTCTGATAGGTGTTCGCTTCGATCCCGCAGGCCATGCCGGATGAGTTGTTGGCGACGACTCCGCCGATGGTGCAGGCAATCTCGCTGGCCGGGTCCGGCCCCAGTTTGCGCCCATGCCGCAGCAGCCGCGCGTTCACAGCCCTGACCACGGCCCCGGGCCCGCAGCGGACCCGGGCACCGTCGTCGAGGACGTCGATGTCCCTGAAATGCCTTCTCGTGTCGACGAGCACCCCGCCCGAGACGGACTGCCCGGACAGGCTGGTCCCACCGGAGCGGAAGGTCATCGGCACTCTGCTCTGCCGTGAGGCCGAGAACAGTGCCGTCACCTCCTCGCGGTTCCGCGGCTTCACCACGGCCTGCGGTGTCAGCAGGTAGTGGGAAGCGTCGTGTGCGGTGGCCAGCCGGTCGCTGGCACGGGTGCCGACCTCATCAGCTGCGGCCCGCAGATGATCGATGAGTCCCGTGTCGGCGGGAGAAAGCAGGGACATGTGGTTCCTTCCTAAAGCTGCTGAGTCCGCAGCTGTTCGGCGATGTATTCGGCCTGCCGGATCGCCAGTGCGACGATGGTCAGAGTCGGATTGGCCGCCGCGCTTGAGGTGAAGACCGAACCGTCGGAGATGAAGAGGTTCTTCACATCATGGGAGCGACCCCATTTGTCGACTACGCCGTCCTCAGGTCGTTCGCTCATTCTCGCGGTGCCCAGATTGTGCGTCGACGGATACGGCGGTGTCCGATGCGAGGTCTGTGCCCCGACCGCCCTGTAGACGCTCTCGCCTGCAGCGTAGCCGTGTTCGCGCATTGCCAGGTCATTCGCGTGATCGTCGTAGTGGACGTTCGGTACGGGAAGACCGTACTGATCCTTGACCGTGGTGTTCAGTGTGATCCGGTTGGACTCTTGCGGCAGGTCCTCTCCGACGATCCACATGCCAGCCGTGTTGAGGTAGCGATCCATGAGCGCGGCGAAGTCGGGGCCCCAGGCGCCGGGCTCGACGAATGCCGACATGAAGGCCGGGCCCAGTGCGATCGTCTCCATGTAGTAGCCTCCTGCGAATCCGCGGTCGGGATCGTGGATCGACTCATCGGCGATGACGCCGGCCATGGTCTCGCCCCGGTACATTCGCACGGGCTTGTCGAAGTGCCCCCACACTGTCCCGGTGAGGTGGCGCATGTAGTTTCGCCCCACCTGTCCCGAGGAGTTCGCGAGCCCGTCGGGGAAGCTCGGTGTGCCCGAGAGGAGCAGCAGCCTGGGCGTTTCGATCGAGTTTCCGGCCACGCACACCAGCTTGGCGGCCTGACGCTGCAGATTTCCTTCCCCGTCGAGGTAGAGGACGGCGTCGGCGTTCCCTTCTGAATCATGGGTGATCTGGACAGCTTGAGAATCGGGACGGAGATCGAGCAGGCCCGTCTCCGCTGCTCGTGGGATCTCTCTGACCAGGGTCGACCATTTCGACTTGTTCTTGTCTCCCTGGAAGTTGAAGCCATCCTGGATCGAAGCGGGACGGCCATCGTATTCCTCGGCATTGGTGGCATAGGGGCCAGTGGCGTAGTAGCGGTACCCGACCTCCTTGGCGCCGTTGGCGAAGACCTTGTAGTTGTTGTTCGCTGGCAGGGGCGGACGTCCGTGGACGTGAGTCGAACCCATCGATTTCTCGGCTCGGTCGTAGTACGGAGCCATCTCTTCGAGCGTGATCGGCCAGTCGAGGAGATTGGCTCCCTCGATGCGTCCGTAGGCACTGCGGGCACGGAACTCATGATTTTTGAAACGCGGGGTGGCTCCGGACCAGTGGGTCGTCGTGCCTCCGACGGCTTTGACGATCCATGCCGGCAGGTTGGGGAAGTCCTGCGCGATTCGCCACGATCCTGTCGTCGTCCGTGGATCCAGCCAGGCCATCTGGTTGAACGCTTCCCATTCGTTGTTGACGTAATCGTCATGTCCCAGATGGGGACCTGCTTCGAGGACGACGACGGGAATTCCCTTGGCCGTCAGCTCATACGCGAGTGTGCCGCCTCCGGCGCCGGATCCGATGATGACGACTGCCTCGTCGTTCTGGTCGATGCTGTAGCCGGTGACACTGCCGCCGGACGCTGGTTTCGCTGCCATCATTTCTTCACCTCGCCCATTTCGGCCTGCTCAGCGCTCGGCTGATTCGTCGATTCGTCTGCCACGTTGACTGTCTGCGGTCCCAGGTGTGCACCTGGGCCGAGTTCCGGCAGGTCCTCGCCCTCCGGATAGAGGATGCGTGGTTCGGGCAGCCAGTCCAGATCGTTGAATCCTCGATGGACATAGCCGCCGAGGTCGAACGACGGCCCTTGGTACCCCAGGATCTCCCACACTTCTTCATCGTCGTAAAGGCCAAGCGCTGCGGTGCGGCGGACGAACCCGAAGAACTCCGTGCCTTCGACGCGGCGCAGCACCCGCAGTGCTTCATCGTCATTGAGTGAGCAGAAGCTCTTGTCGGAGAGCTGGTCAAGTGACTGCAGTCCTTGGATGAGCGCGACCCGAAACCAGGTCTCGGCATCGGCTTCGACAAGGATCTTGTCGGCAGTCCGTTCGTACGGGCCATCGGGAAAATTCTCATGTGGAAACGCCACACGCAGAACTCTGACAAGAGTCTGTCGGGCCTCATCGGTCATCTCCATCGCATTCAGCGACGGAAATTTGGCGGGGAATGCCATCTGGTGCTCCTTTGCTCCTCTTCTGGTGTCCCGGTGCTGATGTCTCGCTGGTCCCGGGCACCTTTGCCGAACCGGTCACAAGCAACCTATGTGATCCGTAACACCAGCCGCTATCCTTATTCTCGCGAGGCGATAATCATAGGAGCGCAAATGTCGAACAGTGCTGTCATCCATCGGACCTTCTCCGTGCTCGAGGCGGTGTCCGCTTCCGGCAGCGCCTCGGCGAAGACCGTGGCCAACCGTCTGGAGATCCCTCTTCCCACGGTGTATCGCCTGCTCCACGAACTCGAAGACTGCAACTACCTCGTCTATCTCAAGGAAGACAAGTGCTTCGAGCTCGGGCCGAAGTGCTTTGAACTCGGGCTCTCCTTCCAGCAGCGTCTCGTTGCACCGCACCCCATCCGCCAGATCACCGATGAGCTTCATCGCAGTCTTGGCACGGCCGCCTATTTCGCGATCTATCGTGGGTCGGACATTCTGCTCACCTACTCCTCCGACTGCGAGAAGCATCCGCGGCTCCGTCCCTTGCGCTTCGGCTTCCATGAGGCTGCCCACGCGACTGCCTTCGGCAAGATTCTGCTCTCGGCCATGCCCGAGGCTCAGCGCACCGAGTACCTGGACGCGCGTGGGATGCAGGTGCTCACTCCACATACGATCGTGCGGCGAGATCTTCTCGACATCCATCTGGAAGAGGTGGCCACCAGAGGCATCGCGTGGGAACACGACGAGTTCCTGCCACGGCAGACCTGCGCCGCGGTTCCCGTCCGCAACGGCACCGGCATGCAGGTCGGGGCGATCGCTGTGAGCACCCCGTCGAGCAAGGCGAACGGACGGATGAAGGTACTCGAGTCGACCCTGCGTCAGCATGCCGGGCTGTGTTCGAGGTATCTGCGCGGCGGCACCCGTCGAGAGGCCTCCTGAGGCGCCCATTTCAGTTTCTCGTCACATGAGAACGCCTGTATTCTCTTCGGTCCGTTCCCACACAGACTGATCGTGCTCACTCAAGGACGAGACACGAAGGGGTACAACTATGAGCACAACCAACAGCATCGCCGTCGTCACAGGATCAGCACGAGGAATCGGACAGGGCATCGCGCAGCGCCTCGGTGCCGACGGACATCACGTCATCGTGGCCGACCTTCCCACAATGCAGGAGGGAGTACAGGAGACGGTATCGACCATCGAAGCCGCCGGCGGCAAAGCCACCGGAGCCGAGGTCGACGTCACCGATCAGGCCTCGGTGGAAGCACTCGTGGCCACCGCCGTCGAGGTCGGCGGAAAGCTCGACGTCTTCGTGGCCAATGCCGGCATCGCTCAGGTCGAACCCCTCATCGATTACTCGAAAGAGGATTTCGAGAAGATCCTCAACGTCAACATCACCGGCGTATTCCTGTCCTACCAGGCCGCTGCCAAGCAGATGATCGAACAGGGCAACGGCGGAAAGATCATCGGCGCGGCGTCGATCGTCGCCTTCCGCCCGTTCGCACTGCTCTCACCCTATTCGGCCACGAAGTGGGCTGTGCGCGGACTGACGCAGGGCGCCGCGATGGAATGGGCGAAACACGGGATCACCGTCAACGCCTACGGACCAGGCATTGTGGGAACCTCGATGTGGGATCTCATCGATGAGAAGCTCGGAGAACAGGAGGGATTGGCCAAGGGGGAAGCGATCAAGAAGTACGCGGGAGACATCCTCCTCGGACGTGTATCGGTTCCTGAGGATGTCGCGAACCTCGTATCGTTCCTCTCCAGCGAGGACTCGGACTACATCACCGGCCAGACCGTGCTCGTCGACGGCGGCATGCAGTTCTCCTGAGACACACCGCGCCTACACCAGCACCAGAGTTGGCGAAGACCCCGCCAACCCAATCAGCTACGAAAGGATCCAAATGATTTTCATCGTCGTCAAGTTCCAGGTCAAGCCCGAGAAGGCCGAGGAATGGCCGCAGATCACCAAGGAGTTCACCGAGGCGACACGAGCCGAGCCGGGAAACAAATGGTTCGACTGGTCACGCAGCCTCGACGACCCCAATGAGTACGTGCTCGTCGAAGCCTTCGATGACGACGCTGCCGAAGCGCACGTGAAGTCCGACCACTTCCAGAAGGCGACCGCAGACGGCGGACCGATGAACAGCGCCCTCGTGTCCACTCCGAAGATCATCTCTCGCCAGATCGACGGTGAGGGCTGGGACGAGATGGGAGAGCTTCAGGTCGGCTGACCTGCTGAACCTCAGCTGAATTTCCGTGACGAAGCGGACCCTCCGAGCAGTTCGGAGGGTCCGCTTCCTGCATCACTTTGTGCTTCAAAAGGATGCAACCCTGCGACCATTCTGCCGGCGGAGCTGCAATCACCGAAAGGGATGGAAGGCACGCCCCCTGCATCTCGACCCATTCGTCCAGAACGCCTTCGGGCGCAGCGAACTTCGCAATCGGAAAATACAGGCACCTGCTGGGCACACAGGCACCGCGCTCGAAGGGCAGCTGACACAACGTGACCTCGACTGCGAGCGCGTAAGCCCGCGAGCCTCCTTGTCTGCGAATCGGGGCAGGAGCTCAGACGAAGACAGTGGTCAACGCAGCTTTCCTCTCGGGTTCGGCAGAAATTTCCTTGCAGCCATCGCGCCCTCCTGTGAGTTGCTGTGCCGTGGCCCCAACACTCGGCAGATTCCCGCAATATCTATTATTGATCTGATGTATCACTTCACCTTCTTGCCACCATCGCGCTAATTCTGACCATTGACGGCAATACATCATAGGTTTAAGCTCTAATCTGTCAGATGGTTCGGGTACTCGCCGACGAGAACTCGGAACTGGACCAGCAATCGCAATGCTGCGGAGTGCTGATGTTTACGAACAGGACGGTGAGACTTGAACACCAACGCCAGGACTCATGTGGCGGCACACTCGTCGGTGCGCATCAGCACCGCAGTCAATGAACTCCTCGAATCAAACGGCACAGAGCGGGCGACCCGTCTTCTGTCAGAGTCCGCCGACGAAATCGACAACTCGTTCTCTCGCCCGAAGCCTCTCATGTGGCTGCGCCAGGACCTCACCGGTCAGGACAACAGCGACACCGACGAGCAATGGACCCAATGGGTTGAAACCTCGCATGATTCCACGCTTACTGGAATCCTGCGCAGGTACACCACGAGTCCGGTCATCGCAGAAGAGGCCACCAGCAAAGCGCTCGAAGGCATTCGGTTCACTCACAAGGACAATATCGGCATCATGGGCTTCCCTCTCACAGCGGGGAGCCCATCGTTGAATAGGAGAGAGTCGGACTGCACCTCACCGCTGCTGCTCGCGATCGAATCCGCCGGTGGCACACTCGTCGGAGCCAATCACATGGCCGAATTCGCCATGAGCCCGACGGGACACAATCATTGGCTTGGCGACGGGATCAATCCTCGCAATGGACGGTACCTATCAGGTGGGTCCTCGAGTGGTTCGGCCATCGCCGTCGCAACGGGCGCCAGCGATGTGTCCCTGGGCACCGATACCGGTGGATCTGTCCGACTTCCAGCAGCCTTCTGCGGACTGGTCGGCTACAAACCCAGCAATGGACTCTTCTCCCACGTAGGCCTCCTGCCCCTCTCCGAATCACTGGACACGATCGGACTCATAGCCCCCGACGTTGACACCGTGCGTACGACAGCGAATGTTCTCTTCGACGATGCCGACACCGTTGCCCCGGAGTCGCGCCACAGGCTCGACGCGAATCATCCGGCGAACGAATCTCAGGTCTCTCATCTGTCGGCCGAAACAGCCTCACGCGTCTGCGACATGGACGTGACCCGGGCCTATTCGGCTGCACTTCAGGCGATTGAACAAGGAACCGCGCCCAGCGTCGATTTCGACGACACCGAACTCAACCGCAGATCCGTGGCCATCGTCAGCGTCGAGGCGGCACGCAACATCGGCAGAATCCTCGACTGGGACTGGAGTCTCCTCGGAGATCAGGTGCTGTCGCGAGCAATCCGCGGAACCGCAATTTCCGCCATTGAGTATGCGGATGCGATCGCTTGCCAGGCGGATGCGCAGGACGAATTCGTCGAGACTGTCATGGCGGGCTCACGTTTCCTCCTGACTCCCACCAGTCCGATCCTGGCCCCGAAAGCGCCGGACAACGGTGACATGTCGAGCCAGCAGTGCAGAGATGACTACATGCGAGCCAGCCGCTTCACACGAGTCATCAACTACCTCGGACTTCCAGCAATCACGATCCCCCTCCCCGAAGCTGCCGATTCACTCTCGCCGGGATTGCAGATCATCGGCAGACCATTCGACGATCGGGAGCTGCTCGATCGCGCACAAGCGATCTCACAAATAGTCAGATAACACACCCCCTTTCGAAAGGCACGACAACGATGTCTGTGGACACCAATCTCGAAGAAATGAAGATCGGAGCGCGAATGGACGCGCTCACAACGAACCGGGAACACAAAAAGCTCTTCGCATATATCGGCGCCGGGGCGATGATCGATGCCTACGACGTCTATGTCGCGGCCGGTGTGTCAGCGGCACTGATCTCAACTGGGTTCGCCGGCGTACACGAAATCGCGATCTTCATGTCCATGACGTTCTTCGGTATGCTCCTCGGCGCCGCGACAGCTGGATTCATTGGCGACAGATTCGGACGCCGAATGAGCTACCAACTCAATCTGCTCATCTTCGCCATCGCCGGATTCGCCGCCGCATTTGCGCCGACCTTCGAGTTCCTCGTCGGCACCAGATTCATCATGGGCATCGGACTCGGGGCAGAACTCGTCCTTGCTGCGGCCATCCTCGGCGAGTTCGTTCCCCCTCACAGCCGAGGTCGGTGGACTGCTTTTCTGGGAATCCTCGTCAATTCCGGGCTTCTTTTCGCCTCGGCTATCGGCGCAGTGGTCATCTCCAACTTCGGGTGGAGGTGGATGTTCATCATCGGCGCGGTCCTCGCTGTCATCGTCTGGATCGCCAGGAAGCGATGCCCCGAATCTCCACGCTGGTTGGTCGTCAAGGGCCGTCTGAAAGAAGCACAGGCGGTCGTCGAACAGTTCGAGAAATTGTCACCGACGACGCTGAAGAACAATCCTCATGCTCCCACGGCCGAACAGACACAGTCGAAGGTGACCGCCAGACGCCCCTTCTGGCAACTGGCGATCCTCGGTACGGTCGTCGCGGTCGGCGTGAATATGTTCGTCTACGGGTTCATCTCCTGGATGCCGACCTTCTTCGTCGAGCAGGGCATCGACGTTTCACACTCGCTCGGCTACACCACGGCCATGGCGCTCGGCGCCCCGGGAGGAGGACTCGTCTGTCTCCTGCTTATCAACCGAATGAACAGGCGCACCGCGATCATCGCCTTCTCGATCATCGTCATTCCCCTGGGACTGGCCTACGCCGCTGCTCAGTCGATCGTGTTGATCGTCATCATCGGCCTCCTGCTCGTCACCGCGATCTACACTCTCGTGACCTTCGTGCTCTATTCCTACATGCCCGAGCTCTATCCGACACGGTATCGGCTGCGCGGAACCGGCATCTCCTACACCTTCGCTCGCGGGGCCTCAATCATCGTGCCCTTCGTCATGTCCGGACTCTTCGTCACATTCGGGATCTTCGGTCCGATCAGCTTCGTCTGCTCCATGGCGGTCTGCATGATCGTCGTAGTCCTCCTCATCCCAGTCGAGACCCGTGGACGCAGCCTCGAGGACATCGCCTGAGGGCCGGCAACCATCGAATCCGACTCACTCAGCCCAACGAACCCAGACGCACACTCGAAATAGGAGACATCACCACATGACCACTCACGACGCCATCATCGGTCGCTTCTTCGAGGACTACATCGTCGGAGACGAGTACCAGCACCCCTTCGGCCGGACCATCACCGATGCCGACAACGTCTGGCTGACCAATCTGACGATGAATACGAACCAGAACCACTTCAACGAACACTTCGCGGCTCAGAACCCGATCACCGACGGCAAGGTCATCGTCAACTCCGGACTGACCGTTGCACTCGTCCTCGGACTGACCGTGTACGACATGAGTCAGAACGCGATCTCGAACCTCGCGTTCACCGACATCATGTTCCGTCATCCCGTCTACGTCGGCGACACTCTGTACGCCGAGAGCGTCTGCACAGAAGCTCGCCGCTCGAAGTCACGGGAATACGCCGGGATCATCTCGATGACCACCAGAGGACTCAATCAGGAGGGAACAACTGTCGTCACGTGGAAGCGCTCGGTCATGGTCGCCACAAAAGAGAGCGGAATCGGCCAAGACTACTTCCCCAAATCGACCGATGCAGTCACCGATTACAGCTGAGCACACGGTGATCACTTCTCCAATACACACGAACTCACAGGGAATAGGTGCAGACAGATGAAACCGCTCGAAGACATTCGCATCATCGCCGTCGAACAATACGGAGCTGGCCCCTGGGGGTCAATGCAGCTCGCCGACCTCGGGGCGGACGTCATCAAGATCGAAGACCCGAACTCAGGTGGCGACATCGGACGCTATGTGCCTCCGTACCGCGAAGGCACTGATTCACTCTTCTACGAGTCCTTCAATCGCAACAAACGCAGCATCGCGCTGAGCCTGAACGATGATGACGACCGTGAGGTCTTCACCCGCCTCGTCGCCACGGCAGACGTCGTGTACTCGAACCTGCGCGGCGATGTCCCCGCCAAGCTCGGCATCACCTACGATTCCCTGCGCCATATCAACCCTCAGGTCGTCTGCTGCACGCTGTCGGGATACGGCAGCGATGGCGACGCCGCGAAGAGGCCGGGATATGACTATATGCTCCAAGCAGCCGCCGGGTGGATGGACATCACCGGGGAACCTCAAGGGCCACCGACCAAATCAGGCTTGTCCCTCGTCGACTTCAGCGGCGGACTGGTCGCAGCGATCTCGATGCTGGCCGGAGTGCACGCGGCCCGTCGTGACGGGGTGGGGACAGACTGCGATCTCAGCCTCTTCGATACCGCCGTGTCAATGCTGTCCTATGTCGGCAACTGGCACCTCAATGAAGGGTTCGAACCTCAGAGGACGACGAAATCATCGCACCCCTCCCTCGTTCCGTTCCAGGCGTTCGAAGCAAGTGATGGATGGTTGACCGTCGGCTGTGCCAAAGAGAAGTTCTACCGCCGACTGACCGAAGTGGTCGGAGACGACAGGCTGGCAGAAGAACGATTCTCCAGCTTCGACCGCCGAATCGAGAACAAGACCGAGCTGCTCTCAATTCTCGAAGCGGCGTTCATCGAGCGCACGGCCGACGAATGGGTGGACCGGCTTGAGGCCGCAGGCGTTCCGGTCGCCAAGGTCAAAAGCGTGGCCGAGGCCCTGCAGGACCCCCTTGTTGCTCAACGCGGACTTGTCTTCGATACCGATCACCAGCGATGGGGTTCGATCAGCAATATCGCCACTGCGCCCCGTGTCGGCCCCCGTCTCGATGCCAACCGAGCAGCACCGCAGATCGACGAGCATCGAGCCGAACTTTTGGCCGAACTCGACACGTCTACCAACAGCAAAGGAGCCTGAAACCATGTTCGAACTCACCGAGGAACAAAATGACTTCAAGACGTCCCTGCGATCGTTCGTCGATAAGGAGATCATCCCCGTCGCCAGGGAGATGGAGGCTTCGGGTGAGTACCCGACCGACATCGTCGACAAGCTCAAGGAGATGGGCCTCTTTGGGCTGACGATTCCCGAAGAACACGATGGTTTGGGCATCGACCCTATTTCCTTCGGAATCGTCTTCGAAGAACTGGCTCGCGGGTGGATGGGAATCGCAGGTGTTCTCGGCAGCCACACCATGGCGTCGAAGATGATCGCCGAACACGGAACCGAGGAACAGAAGTCCACGTATCTGTCGTCGCTGGCCTCGGGAGAAAGACGGACGGCTCTCGCACTTACCGAGCCGGATGCCGGCACTGATCTGCAGGGCATCAAGACCACAGCCAAGAAAGTCGACGGAAAGTACATCATCAACGGGTCCAAAATGTGGATCACCAACGCACGACATGCCGATCCACTTCCCGTCCTCGTCAAGACCGACACCGACACGACTCCCGCGCACCGTGGAATGAGCATCCTCCTCGTCGAGGCCAGCACCCCCGGATTCGAAGTCACCAAGGACATACCGAAGCTCGGATACAAGGGCCCCGAGAGCTGTGAGATCCTCTTCGACAACTGCGAGGTCGACGAGAGTGCACTGCTCGGAGGGGTCGAGGGACGCGGAATGCAGCAGGTGCTCTCAGCACTGCAGTGGGGCCGGGTGAATATCGCGGGCCGCTCGGTCGGTATCGCACAGCGCGCGCTCGAAGAGTCGGTCTCCTATGCCCAAGAGCGCGAATCGTTCGGACAGGCGATCTCCAATTTCCAGGCTATCCAGCTGCGGATCGGCAGAATGGCAACACGTGTGCAGGCCGCACGACAATTGATGTATTGGTCCGCCCAGTCCCTCGTTAAGGGTCGCGCCGACGCGGAGACCGGAATGGCCAAAGTCTTCTGCTCCGAAGTCGCTCTGGAATCGGCCATCGAGGCCATGTCCATCCACGGAGGCTACGGCTATTCGAAGGAATACGAAATCGAGCGACTCTACCGAGATGCTCCGCTCATGAGCATCGGCGAGGGCACCAACGACGTCCTCAACACTGTCATCGCCAAATCCATCTTCGCCGGTCGAACCCACATCTGATTTCAGGAGACATCATGCCAAGCATTTCAGAAACAATTGCAACCAAGGTCTCGTCCATCACCATTGCGGATATCCCCGAAGCGGTGAAACTGCGTGCTCGTCACCTCATGCTCGACTCGATCGGCGTCGGCATCGCGGCAAGCACAACCGATTTCGCCGAGGTTACCCTGGACGGACTCTCACGCTTGGATCCCGGTGAAGTCCCCGTCATCGGTCGAACTGAAACCCTGTCCAAGTCCGGCGCTGCCATCGCCAATGGACTAATGATCCACGGGCACGACTTCGACGATACGCATATCGCTGCCGTCTCCCATGTCAGCGCGTCATCGCTGGCAGCTGTCATCAGTGCAAGTGCAGGCAATGAGTCGATCACGTTCGACGACGTGCTGCTCGGCTACATCCTCGCCATCGAGGTCAACGCCCGCCTGGGAATGGCGGCCGACGGACGGTTCCACGACAAAGGGTTCCACCCCACCGGAGTGCTCGGCGCCTACGGCTCAGCGATCGGCGCGGGGATCATCCACAAGCTCACCGCCGAGCAACTCGTCGCCGCTCAGGGCATCGTCGGATCGTTCTCCTCTGGAGTGCTCCAATTCCTCGACGAAGGATCTGGAACGAAACGCCTCCACCCAGGCTGGGCGGCCAACGCCGGCTTGCATGCAGTGAGCCTGGCGGCCGCCGGCTTCGACGGCCCGACCGGAATCTATGAAGGACGTTTCGGTCTCTACCGCACCCACATCCAGGACAGCGAAGCACCGGGTCCGGAACTCTTCGACAACCTCGGCGAGGTATGGGAAGTCGACAACGTTGCGGTCAAACCGTTCCCGACCTGCCATTTCACACATTCCTTCATCGACATCGCCCTGCGTCTGCGCGAAGATCCTGCCTTCAAGTACTCCCAGATCGAACGCATGACAGCGAGGATCCACGAGGTGCCGGCAAGGGTCGTGTGTGAGCCTGTCGAAGACAAACTGCGACCACGAGGCGAGTACGACGCGAAGTTCAGTCTGCCCTTCCTCACTGCCGCGGCCCTGCGCCATGGAAAGATCACATTCGACGAGCTCACTGAGTCAGCGCGCGGCGAGAAGGACGTCCTCGCGGCCGCGGCTCTGCTCACGATCGAACACGATGATGCCAGTCTGTACCCGAAGGCCTTCTCCGGAGATCTCGCCGTCACCCTCAAAGACGGAACGACTCTGCACGAGTCCGAGAAGATCAATCGCGGTCATGAATCACGACCGTTGACCAACGCCGAGGTGGCTGTGAAGTTCTCCGATTGCGCCCTGCCCGTTGTCGGTGCCGAAAGAGCAGGCAGAATTCAATCGGCGATCACCGAAGCACAGGGCAGTCGACCGGCGACAGAGATCATCGGCGGCTTCTGTGGCTGATCACGCCGAGACCACAGACGCGAAGACGCCGAAATGACCACATCAGTAACAGCTGCGGGCCCTGGCTGGCTCTTCGTTCCAGCGGACAGACCTGAGCGCTATGGAAAGGCGATCGCGGCTGCCGACCTGACGATCATTGACCTTGAGGACGCCGTGCGACCCGAGGACAAGGACTCAGCGCGGGAACTGCTGCTCTCTTCGACCCTCGATCCCGAACGAGTCTGCGTTCGCATCAATGGCTTCGGAACGACCCTCGCGGCCCCCGACCTCGACGCTGTCCGAGAGTGCGCCATCACACGAGTCATGATTCCGATGGCAGAGGCGGACCATCCATTCGAATCACTGACCGGGCTTGAGGTCATCGCCCTTATTGAGACAGCAAGGGGCGTGATCGAGGTCGACCGGATCGCCGCACATCAGCAAGTCGGTGCATTAGCTCTCGGCTCGGCGGACCTGGCGCTGAATCTGCGGACCCGGAGCACGGAGAATTCGACTGTGCCCGCTTCCGACCCCATCGCCTATGCGAGGACTCGAGTCCTCTACGCCGCACGCGCGTATGGACGCTTAGTCATCGACTCGGTTCACACTGCTGTCGACGATGATTTCGGGCTGCGGGGGGAGGCTGATGCCGCAGCAGCCCAGGGATTCGATGGAAAGCTGGCCATTCATCCCCGGCAAATCGACCCCATCCGCTTGGCGTTCGCACCAACTGCGCAAGATCTCGACTGGGCGCGGTCGGTCATGTCCGAAGCCCGATCGCGCAGCACAGGGGCCTTCGTCCTCAACGGCGAGCTCGTCGATGAAGTCATCATCCGCCGTGCCGAATTGCTCCTAGCTCACGGCGGCTGAGCGTTCGTCGGCGAGGACGGTGGCCCCGGGTTCGGCCTCGGTGCCAAGGACACGGCCTGAAGACCGCTGTGCGGAATCTTGACCATACTCGCATTACGATGGCATTACAGGCTGTCGGGGTCGCCCAGGGTGCCTTGAACTCTGCGATCGGATATCTGAAGGAGCAGGAACAGTTTGGTCATCGGATTGCCGAGTTCCAGGGGATTGAATTCATCATCGCCGACATCGACGTGCTAAGAGCCAGGATAATGACAAGGACGTGGACTGATATGACGACGATTGTTCCGGCCTGACATGGTCGAATCGAGAACCGCCTACTCGGTGGTTGCAGCCGAGCTGCGACGCCAGATTTTAGATGGCACGTTCAGCCCTGGGTCACGGTTGCCCTCAGATGGGCAGCTTCGGGAGACTTTTTCTGTCGGGCAGAGCACGATCCGTGAAGCCCTGCGGACGTTATCGAGCGAGCACCTGGTCCGAAGCGTGCGGGGAGTCAATGGGGGAACATTCGTCACGATCCCCACCGTCGGCCATTTGGGTTCGCAGCTGGAGATCGGAGTCACCTTGCTGGCGTCTGCCGATTCGATCTCGATCGATAATCTCATGGAGATCCGGCACATCACTGAGGTTCCCGCGGTCGGCTTCGCAGCCTCCCGTAGGACGGATGAGGACCTCGAAAGGCTGAGGAATTCGGATCCGAGCCTGCGCAGCGAGGAGTCGTCATTCTCCAGCCACTCGACCTTCCACCAGCAGATCGTTGAAGCTTCGCACAATCCTCTGCTCGAGGTCGTCACAATTCCCCTCTTCAACGCTCTGCAGAACGTCGTCGGAGATGCCAATGCCGCTGCAAACATCGGCACCACGGTCAGTCACGACCATTCGGCGCTCTTTGAGGCAATAGTCGATCGGGACTCGATGGCTGCGATGACGCTCATGCGCCGGCACCTCGACACGGTTTCCGCTTACTACCAGAGCTTCGACAGGCCCTGAGAAGCGCGAAACCTCGCCGCCGCCACGAGTGTGAGTTCGCGGCGGCGACGAGGTTGAGTTCGCGCAGCTGGATTAGCAGACCCTGTGATCAGGACCGAAGAACTGCAGTTGCTTCATCGTCGACGACCCAGTTCTCGGTGTCAACAACGACTCCGTAGTCGCGGCTGGCTTCCTCTGCGCTCAGATATTCATCCCACACGTCATGCAGCACGGCGAATGGGTCCCGCTCGAATGGATTGCCGAATCCACCTCCCGATGGCATTCTGATCTCCAAGGTGTCTCCAGCATTGACGACCTCCTGCGTGACTTTCGAGTGAAGCACTTCTTCGCGATCGGTGCCCGGGTTGCGCACGAATGAGCCTGAGACTCCACTGGCTCCGCCAAGTGCCCCGGCTGGCGGATCGCTTCGATTGTCAGCTTCTGAACCGAGGAATGTGTCAGTCATCATCAGCCATCGCCTCACGCTGCCGATGCCACCGCGCCAACGGCCCGGGGCAGGCGATTCATCGCGAAGTTCGTAGCGTTCGGCTCTCATGGCGTGGTTGAGCTCGAGTTCTTCGATCGGGTTGTTCCGCGTATTAGCCATCAGAGCGTCGACAGCATCCATTCCGTCTCGACCGTTGCGACCACCATACGAACCTTCGTTGATCTCGATGTACACCCAGTAGCTTTCGCCGTCCTCGGCCACCCCCGAATAGGCGATGGCACACAGCGCCGACGACGATCCGGCAATGGCATGGTCGGGCAGGATCGGCGCCAATGCCAGATTGATCGAGTCGAAGACGCGGTTGACCTGAGAGAATCTGGCGAAGCACGAGGCGGGAAAGTCGGGATTGAAGATAGTGCCTTCCGGAGCATATGCTCTCACCGGCCTGAAACAGCCATCATTCTGTGGAACGTATTCTGTGGTGGTCACCTCATCGAGGAGTATTGTCCGAATGGCACTGACAGCGACCGGCAATACCGATCCTTCGAAGGGAACGTTGAAGGCTGTCGGCACCTGCTCGTTCGAACCAGTGAGGTCGATGAGCACCTCATCGTCGTCGATCTCGACACGAACCGCCACCTTGATGGGCACGCCCCTGTTCTTACCATCGTCGTCCAAATAGCCGATCGGCGCTTCATAGCTGCCGTCCGGCAGCTCTCTGATCTTGTTGCGCAACATGGTTTCGGAGTAGTCCATCCACATCTCGCTTGCGCTCATGACGGTGTCGAGACCGTAGGACTCGAGGAGCTCGAGATATCTCTTCTCGCCGATGCGAGCGCATGACACCAGCGCTTCAAGATCTCCGCGATTCTGCTCCGGTGTCCGAACATTGTCCAGGATGTGCTGAATGAGCATATCGTTGCGGACGCCGCCGTCGTATATCTTCATGGAGTCCATGAGCTTCCCCTCAGCCCAGACATCCACGACATCCATGCAGAGACCGGGGAAGTTGCCGCCGATATCGGAGACATGTCCCGTGCACCCAGCAAAACCAATGTGCTGTTCGTTCCAGAAGATCGGAATGATGATCCCATAGTCAGGTGAGTGCGCAGCCCCGTGATAGGGATGATTGTGCAAGATGACGTCACCCGGCTTGTACGTGCCGGCAAGCTTGCGATTGATCCCCTTGATATAGGCAGGGATGGATCCACAGTGCATCGGTGTCGAATCAGATTCGCACAATTCTCTGCCGCTGACATCGAAGATCCCGGCACCCAGGTCCTCGGACTCACGAATGAGACTCGAGTACGCCATGCGGTAGAGGACCTGCGCCATCTCCTTTGCCATGGAGTCGAGAGCTCCGCCGATCACTCTCAAGGTGATGGGATCGACCTCGACTGTGTTCCAGTTACGCTGTGCTTCGGGCGCCAGTGAGACTCCCGTCTTCGGCATTGCAACCTTGCTCATACCTCGCTCCTTTCGATGATGATGTGCCCGAGCTCGTCCACCGTTGCTCGCTGGCCGATACCGACGATGGTCGTCGAGTCGAACTGTTCGACGATGGCTGGCCCGGTGAAGACGTTGCCCGCTTGAAGCAGCTCGCGAGAATAGACACGTGTATCGGTCCATTCGGGCTCGGCGGTATCGTCTGTCCACATGAGCGCCCGTGTCGTTGTGATCAAGGCCACACCAGCATCGGCAGTCCCGACTGCGATTCGAGGAAGCTCGATCTGAGGCACGGCTCCAACACCGGTGACTCGCACGTTGACGAGCTGAACAGGTTTTTCATCGAAGCGCTGAGAGTACATGCGCCCGTGCAGTTCGTGAAATGCCTCCGACACTGCCTTCACCCAATCCACGTCGACTTCACCATCTGGAGCTTCGACTCGCAATTCATAGCCCTGACCGACGTATCGGCAATCAACGCTGCGTTCCAGACTGATCTGCTCTTCAGGCATTCCGTCCCTCTTGAGCTGAGCAACGGCATCTGCGGACAATCGCTCGACTTCATGTGCAAGCAATTCAATGTCTGCATCGTCGGACGAGGTCCACACCGTGGTCGGCACTTCGTACCTGATGTCGGTCGCCAAAAGTCCGACTGCTGAAGTTATCCCCGGGTAGGTAGGCACAATGATGCGGGGAATCCCGAGCTGCTTCGCAATGTGCCAAGCGAAGAGTGGTCCCGCACCGCCTTCCGCGACGAGCGAGAAGTCACGTGGATCGTAGCCTTTTCTCACGGAGTGCAGCCCGATGGCTTCGGTCATCGAATGTGCGAGCACAGTGAAAATGCCCATGGCTGCCTTCTCCAGGCTCGAACCGAGGCGTTCAGCGATCTGTTCTCTTACAGCCTCTTCTGCTAGAGCAGGTTGGACAGTCATGGAACCCGACAGGAAGCTCTCCTCACGGAGCCACCCAAGGACTACCATCGCATCCGTTGATGTCGGATCAGAGCCACCGCGACCGAAGCATGCCGGGCCTGGTATCGCTCCGGCGCTGCGGGGACCGACATGGAACATGCCGCCCTCATCGATTGATGCAATGGACCCGCCACCTGCGCCGATCGTATCGACCTCGGCCATCGGAACCATGGCGTGGTAGTCACCGATCTGTGTATCGAGCAGGTGCTTCATGCGCAACCGCCCATCCGGTGCAACGCCGACGTCGGCCGATGTCCCACCGACATCCAGAGTGATGACGCTTGGGTACCCGGAGGCTTTTCCGATCGCGCATCCACCGATGAGTCCTGCTACGACTCCGCTCGTCAGCAGAGAGACTGGCGTCTCCCGCGCGCTCCTTGCCGTGACCAGGCCGCCTGCCGAGGTCATCAGATGCACGTCGTCGCTCACGCCAGCCGCGGATGCCTTATCGACAAGGCGGGCAATGTAGTTCGAAGTCTTCGGTCCGACGAACGCGTTGAGAGCCGTCGTTGAGAAGCGTTCGTATTCGCGATACTGGCTGGCTACTTCGCTTGACAGCGAGATGAATGCATCAGGAAATTCCTCCTCGATGATCGCTTTCACCCGCTGCTCATGGACAGGGTTTCGGTAGGCATGCAGAAATGCGACGGCGATTGCGGCAACACCGCGCTCGCGCAGGAGTCGAACCTCGTTTCGAACGGCGCCTTCATCGAGCTGGGCGAGAATCGTCCCGGAGGCATCGATGCGTTCTGGAACTGTGCGCCTGTTCCGGCGTGGCACGAGTTGCCATTTCTGCCAGGGAAGTTCCTGATAATTCGAATAGTTGAGAGGTCGCTTCTTCCTCGCGATGTGGAGAATGTCGCGAAAACCCTCTGTAGTGATCAGTCCGACGTCATCGCCGTTGTGCTCAAGAACGATATTCGTCGCCACGGTTGTTCCGTGGAAGAACATCTCAATGCTTGCCGGTTCAACCTCCGCTTTCTGCGCAAGTCTCTCGATACCGTCCATAGTGCCAACGGAAGGGTCTTCGTTGGTTGAGGGCGTCTTGTGAATTGTAATTGTGCCGTCGTCGTCCCACAGAACCAAATCAGTGAAAGTTCCGCCGACGTCAACTCCGAGTCGCTTCATGGAAGTCCATTCGTAGGGTGGGGCAGGGCCAGAATATTGCCTGCCACTGCTTTGTGGTGTGCCTCACGCTACCGAATATACATCAGATCTTTTAGGCTGAACAGACCCAGAATCCTTCGATTCAATCAAGGAGTTCGACAATTTCGGCTCGCCATGACTCTAAATAGCTGATGTTTAACTAACGGGAAGGAATCCTCTGCTTCTGGCACTCACCGGGTGGAAAGGCCCCATTACCCTTTACAGCACCCGAGACGCCTCGGCCGAAAAAGACAGAAGATGAGTCCTTCTCAGCTTTCCTTCTTCTTCGCACCCAGCGCCAACCGCGCGATGTCGCGCAGAACGGCCAGCTCCTCACTGTCATCGAGCAGCCCTTTGAGCTCGACCGCGGCCTGACCCAGCACGGTCCGGTAGGCGCCGGCGACATTGTCCGGCTCCCGGGTCAGCGGGTAGGACACGCACAGTGCGAGGATGGCTCCTCCGACAGTGAAGGCCACGCTCGCCGAGGCGGTTCCCTTCACCCGTGCCTGTTTCGTGGCGTAGAACTCCTGTGGGTTGCCCGGGCCGCACAACGCCAGTGCGGCAGAGCCGCCGTCGACGAGAGAGAGGACGGTGCCGACGCTGCGGGAGACGCGGAGTTCGTGGTCGGCTTCGACGTTGCGCACGCACACCCGGTCCTCACCGACACGGACCCACAGCTGCACCGACTCACTGGTCAGAGTTCGCAGATGCTCGAGCACCGAGTTCGTCGTTGCGATGCTGCGTCTGCCCGGGAACGGCCCCAGGCGCAGCAGCCCGTTGTTGTCGCGGACGATGAAGCGGTGAGTGCGCAGATCTGCCAGCAGCCGGTAGGTCGTGGACTTCGAATACCCCAGACGACGGCACACCTCGGCGGCGGTCATCGGTGAGTCCTGCAGTGCTGTGAGGATCGCGGCACTGCGGTCGATGACGCCGATCTCCTTCGACGAGGCGGTGCCACCAGACGAGGCAGACGCAACGGAAGAGACCTCGGAGCTGCCAGTGGTCGAGGAGTTATCAGTCATGGGGTTCTCTTTCATGCCACGCTCACATCGGCCAACAGCTGGCGGCGGCGCACCCACCAGCGGAAGATGATGGGTCCGACGATGCCCAGGATCATGAGCACGATGATCGACAGTGACACTGGTCGGGTCAGCAACGGCATGAACGATCCGCCCGAGATCTGGAGCATGCGCCGGAAGTTGTCCTCCAGCAGCGGCACCAGGACGAGGGCCAGGATGGACGGTGCCAGTGGGATTCCGCCCTTGTCCATGAGATAGCCGATGACGCCGAAGATGCCGAGCAGCATCAGTCCGAACAGGCTGAATTCGATCGCGTAGGCGCCGATGGCCACGAGGACGAGGATTGAGGAGAACAGGATCTCCTTGGGCATCTTCAGCAGTTTGACGAAGACACCCACGAGCGGCAGGTTGAGGATGATCAGGGCCACGTTGCCGATGTACATGCTGGCGATGATCGTCCAGATCAGGCCCGACTCGTCGCGGAAGATCAGCGGTCCCGGCTGCAGTCCGTACATGGTGAAGACGAAGAGCAGCAGGGCCGTGGTCGCCGATCCCGGGATGCCGAGGCTGAAGAGCGGAATCATGGCACCGCCGACTCCGGCGTTGTTCGCGGCCTCGGGACCGGCGACGCCTTCGATGGCACCGTGGCCGAACTCGGACTTCCGCTTCGAGATCCGCTTCTCCATGATGTAGGACATGAACGAGGCCAGGGACGGGCCGACTCCGGGCAGGATGCCGATGATGAAGCCGAGCACCGAGCCGCGGGCCCAGGGCATGGCCGAGCGCTGCCAGTCCTGCTTCGTCATCCATTTGTCGTCTCCGAAGCTCTGAATCACGTCTTTGGCTCCGCGCCCCGATGCGAGGTTGCGGATCGCCTCGGGGATGGCGAAGAGGGCCATGGCGAAGATCGTGAAGTCGATGCCGTCGGAGAGCAGGCTCATGCCGAAGGTCTGGCGCGGCAGGCCCGTCTGGAAGTCGAGACCGACGAGGCCGACGGCCAGGCCGATGAAGATCGAGATCAGGGCCTTCGCCCGCGAGCCGGACGACATCGTCGAGGCCAGCAGGAGTGCTGTGGCCATGAGCAGGAAGTATTCGGTGGAGCCGAAGACGTTCGCCAGCTTCACGAGCACGGGAGACAGGAACGTCAGCCCGATGATCGCCAGGGTCCCGGCGAGGAAGGATCCGATTGCGGCGGTCGCGAGCGCGGCCTTGCCCCGACCTCGGCGAGCCATTTCATAGCCTTCGATGGCGGTCACCGCACTGGCGACCTCACCAGGGGTTTTGATGAGTGTGGCGGTGATCGAGCCGCCGTACATGGACCCGTAGTAGATGCCGCAGAGCAGGATGAGGCCGTGCACCGGCTCCATCCCGAAGGACACCGGGATGAGAATGGCGATGGCAGAGATCGGGCCGATGCCCGGCAGCACGCCGACGACGGTGCCCAACAAGACGCCGAGGAGGGCGAAAGCGAGGCTTAAGGGTTCGAGTGCCGAGGCGAAGCCGCCGCCCAGATCGATGAGTGTGTCCATGCCCGCCCCCTATCCCAGGATTCCGACGGGCAGGTACACGCCCAGCCCGTAGACGAATGCGACGTAGATGATGACGGCGAAGAGTACCGAGAAGATGAGGTTGCGTACCCATCGGTGCGGGGCATAGATGCTGGTCATCGTCATCAGGAAGGCCGCCGTGGCGAGCAGGAAGCCGACCGGGATGAGGATTCCGAGGTAGATGAAGAAGAGCGCGAACTGCAGCACGACCTGCTTCGACTTCGGTTCATCGGGAGCATCGATGACGATGCCCTCAGGCTCGACGTCCACCACCCCCTCGGACGCGTCAGTGCTGGCCTCGCCGTTGGCGATGCCAGCAGAGGCGGCCCCGCCGCTGACCGAGGCACTGCCAGCCGAGGCGGCCCCAGCTGGGACCACCTCGGCGAGCTTCCGACTCCGGTACAGAGCCTGTCCGAGAAGGAAGAGGCCGAGCACGATGAGCGCGATGCCCACGATCGCGGGGAAGGTCGCCGGCGTGACGATGTTCTTCGTGCCCTGGATCCAGAAGGTCGCAGTGTAGTAGACCGCGCCCACGAGCGTGACGGCGATGCCGGTGATGACATCACCCCTCAGTGCCGGAGTCAGCGTGCTCATTTGCTGTTGCCCAGATCGGTCTCTTTGACGCCCTCCTCAACGGTGGCGGCTGTGTCTTCGGCATACTTCTTGGCTTCCTCGCCGGTGAGGAATTCGGGCGCCCACTGGTTCTTGTCCAAGGTGTCCTTCCAGGTCTTCGTCTCGCTGACCTCTTCAAGCATCTTGGCCCAGTAGTCGACGGCTTCCTGTGGCATGTCGGCCGGGCCGTAGACTCCGCGCCAGTTGCCAAGGGTCACGTCGTAACCGGAATCCGCAGCCGTGGGAACCGAGTCGTATGGGGCCTGCAGCGGCTCCTTTGCGAAGGTCACAAGTGGTTTGATGTCACCGGATTCCAGCACGGAGCGGAACTCGCTCAGCCCGGCGACGGCGACCTTCGCATCACCATTGAGCATGGCGGTGGTCTGCTCGCCGCCGCCTTCGTAGTTGACGAAGTTGATATCGGCCGGGTCGACTCCGGCTTCCTTGGCGAACAGTGCGAACGGCAGCGTGTCATCGCCGGATGCGGCCACAGTGACCTTCTGTGGGTCCTTCTTCAGCGCCTTGACCAGGTCCTCGACCGATTTGATGTCACCCTTGTCCGGGGAGACGACCATGAAGTCCTCAACGTACATGGTGGCGATGAGGGTGGTGTCCGCAGGGCCGAATTCGCAGAGTCCGCGAGCCTTCATCGTCTGGCTGGCCAGCGAGGTGATCGCGATCTGGTCGTCCTTGCCCTTCTCCTGCTGCATCATCGATGTCATCCACATGCAGCCCGTACCGCCGGGCTTGTTCTGGACCGGCAGCGGTGAGGAGACGATCTTCTCCTTCTGCAGAGCTTCCACCAGGGCACGCGCGGTGGTGTCCCACCCGGAGCCGGGTTCAGATGGGACGTTGACCGTGACCGGGCCCTTCGGGTAGTCGCTGCCCTCCCCCGGCGCCTGTGCCTTGTTACCGCACCCCGTGGCGACGAGTGCCAGTGAGGCAAGCACCGCACCGACTGTGAGTGCGGGCTTCACCGCCCGATTCTTCCGACTCGCCGAGGTGGCCCGTCCTTGTCCTGTGATCGCCGTTGACCGCATTGCTTCTCCTTCGAATGCAACTGATATCTGCTGTTGTGGATTGTCTGTGCCGGTGGTCCCGGGGTGT
The DNA here is from genome assembly GCF_021532275.1 of Brevibacterium sp. UCMA 11754. Lineage (GTDB taxonomy): Bacteria > Actinomycetota > Actinomycetes > Actinomycetales > Brevibacteriaceae > Brevibacterium. Next base: position 146,787 of record NZ_JACBOT010000023.1, on the reverse strand, counting down.
TACTGAGACTGTGTCTTCGATTCGCCGACATCGGCGTCGACGGGTTCGACTCTCGGATCCGACTCGAGGCCGGCCTCCCGCGCCGAGGCTTCGGCTGGACCATCCCGGTAGCGGGTGTTGTGCTCACCGGGTGTGGGCACATCGCTGCGCAGCCCCAATCGCCGACCGCCGAAGGTCAGCGGCAGCAGGGGAACATCGACTTGGTCTCCGCTGGGCAGGCCGGTGCTGGCCAGAGCCCCGGAGGCGACGAGGTGGGCGTCGGTGGTGAGGTCGGCGGGGGTATTCACCGGGGCGACCGGCAGTCCGCGCCGGGTGCACTTCTCCTCGATCTGAGCGAGGTCGAGCTGGGACAAGGCTGCCTGCAGCTCGCGGTGGATGCGATCGCGTTGATCGACGCGTCCCTGGTTCGTCTCGAGGTCCTGATCACCGGCCAGCTGTGTCAGGTCGAACTCGTCGCAGAGGTCATGCCATTGACCATCGCTGACGGCTGCGACGAAGATCTGGTCATCGTGCCTGTCGCGGAAGATGTCGTAGACGGCCCAGGTGGCTCGACGAGTGGGCATCGGACGCAGCGGTTCCCCGCTGAGTTGAGCCTGGGCCATGTGTGTGCCGACGAGGAAGGCGTTGTTCTCGAACAGGGCGGAGTTGATGACCTGTCCCTCGCCTGTGCGTTCACGCACGCGCAGTGCCGAGAGCACGCCGATGACCCCGAACATTCCGCCCATGATGTCGTTGACGCTGGCTCCGGCGCGCAGCGGCTGTCCGGGCGGGCCGGTCATATAGGCAAGGCCGCCGAGCATCTGCACAACCTCGTCGAGGGCGGTGCGCTGGCCGTAGGGTCCGGCCAGGAACCCCTTGAGCGAGCAGTAGATGAGGCGCGGATTGCGCTTGGCGAGTTCCTCGTAGCCGTAGCCCATGTATTCCATCTTCCCGACCCGAAAGTTCTCGAGGAGAACATCGGCGGAATCGATGAGGGACAGAGCGACGTCACGGTCGGCCGCCTCGGCGATGTCGAGCTGGACGGACTGCTTGTTGCGGTTGAAGGCGGGGAACAGCCCGGACCCCGAGCCGGGCAGGTAACGGGTCTTGTCCCCGGCGCCGCGCGGTTCGACCTTGATCACCTCGGCGCCCAGATCGGCGAGGATCATCCCGCAGCTGGGACCCATGACCATATGGGAGAACTCGATGACGCGGATGCCCGCCAGCGGCAGTTCCTCCGCGCCCACGGTCGAGGATTCGCCCTGCTCAAGCATGGTAGGCCGCCGGAACAGCGGGGATCGCAGACAGACTCGACGTCAGCTCGTGGCCGACCGCTGCCGTCAGCGGTTCCCTGACTGCCGAGAGAGCGTCAACGTCGACTCCGGTGGCCACGCCTTCACGGTGCAGGAGGTGAACAAGGTCGTCGGTGCCGATGTTGCCGGCCGCACCCGGGGCAAAGGGACAGCCGCCCAGGCCGCCCATGGCCGCATCGAAATTCGAGATTCCCAGGTCGAGGGCCGCGATGACATTGGCCATTCCGAAGTTGTACGTGTCGTGCAGATGCAGGCTCACCGGTCTGTCCGGGAAGGCCTCCAAGACCGCCGAGGTGTTCCTGGACACCAACGATGGGTTGGCGTTTCCGATCGTGTCGGCGACCCCGATGCCGTGTGCCCCGGCTTCGACGAAGGGACGCAGAACCTCGACGAGGTGGCCGGCGTCGGTGATGCCGTCGAAGGGGCAGATGAAGCTGACCGCGGTGGTGATGTCGAAGCGCACACCGTTGTCACGGGCGAAGGTCGCGGCCTCGAGGAGACGCTGCGTGGCCTGGGCGATCGGGGCATCGGAGTTCGCCTGGGAATGGCCCTCGGAGGCGGAGAGGACGAGCTTGATGTTCTTCGCTCCGGCGTCGACGGCGCGTTGGGCGCCCTTGAGGTTGAACACCAGGGTGAAGAAGTCGATGCCCTCGGCCTCATACGGCTGGAGGCGCTGCAGGACCTCGCCGGTGTCGGCCATCTGCGGGACCTTCTTCGGATTGACGAACGATCCGACCTCGATCTCCTTCAGCCCCGCGGCGATGAGCTGCTGGCCCAGAGCGACCTTGGCGTCGGTGGGCACGATGGCGTCTTCGATCTGCAGACCGTCACGCAGCGTGGTGTCGAGAATCGTGACCGATGTTGGCCGAACCATGGTGAGAGCTCCTTCATTGATCTGCCTCATTCCCGGAGACCGGGACGAGAGCGGCACCACGCTCCTTTGCGTGTTGCCGTCTGCACCCAACATAGCCGTTCCCCACATCCCTGCGGTGAGCGCGGACGCGAAATGCTCGCTATATGAGAAGCGGCAAAGAAGTGAAGACAATCACTCCCATTAAATGGGACGAAGGATCTCGACAGTTCGGACGTGGGTGCTCGGTTCCGGCTTGAGGCGCCGCCCAATGCTGTCGTGTTTGTTCAGTCGCGCTCGGGCAGCTGTCCGCCGAGCTGCTCGAGCACCTCGTCGGTGTGCTCACCCAGGTCCGGGCCGAGGTGGTCGATCGGGATCGAGGAGCCGCCGATGACCGGGGTGATTCCCGGGAAGGCCACGTCGGGCAGCGTCTCTTCACCGGTCGAGACATCGAGATGTTGGATCATGCCGCGTGCGGCGAGCTGCTCGTCGGCCACAAGATCCTCTGCGGTGTAGATCGGCCCGGCGGGAACTCCGGCGGTCTCCAAACTGTCGACAACCTCGGTGACATCGCGCTTCGCACACCAGGCGCCGATGGCTTCGTCGAGTTCCTCACGCCGATCCCAGCGACCGGCGTTGGTCTGCAGATCGGGATCCTCGCCCAGGTCCGGACGGTCAACGGCCTCCATGAGTCGCTTGTAGATTCCGTCGCCGTTGCCGGCGATGACCACGGATTTTCCGCCGGCGCAGAGGTAGCCGTTCGACGGGGCGATGCCCTCCATCCGGCCGCCGGTGCGAGTGCGCGTCTCACCGAATGCGGAGTAGTCGGGGACGAGGGATTCCATGACGGAGAACATGGCTTCGTTCAGTGCGACGTCGACGGTGCGATCGGCCAGGGACGCCCTGCCTTCGAAGCTGTGATCGGAGCCGGTAACAGCCTCGGCGGCACCGGCGATCTTCTGGCGCTGTCGATCGAAGAGCATCATCACCGCACCGAATGCGGCCTGCATACCGGCGATGGAGTCGCCGATCGAGATGCCCACGCGCACCGGCGGCCGGTCGGGGTCGCCGACGAGTTCGCGGAATCCGGAATAGCCTTCGGCGACGGCGGCGAATCCGGGACGCTCGGACATGGGCCCGGTCTGGCCGAAGGCGGAGATGCGCACGAGGATGATGTCGGGGTTGGCTTCTTCGAGGACATCGGGTCCGAGACCCCACTTCTCGATGGTTCCGGGGCGGAAGTTCTCCAGCACGATGTCGCTGCGACGCACGAGCTCGAGAGCCGAGGCCCTGCCTTCCTCTGAGCGAAGGTCGAGGACGACGGACTTCTTGTTGCGGTTGATGGTCCGGTAGAGCATTGAGGTGGTGCCCTGCTTGAGGCGCCAGTTGCGGAGCTCGTCACCCGTGCCGGGGCGCTCGATCTTGATGACCTCTGCACCGAAGTCGGCAAGCATGCGCCCGGTGGTGGGTGCCGCGATGTAGTTGCCGAGTTCGAGGACTCGCACACCGCTGAGTGGAAGACGACGTGCTGTCATGTCGATGCTCCTGTTCGTCGATCGGGCTCGGATCTGTCTACCGGACTGCGCCGGTCGATGCCGTACCGGTCTGTTCCGGTTTCTGTCTTTCTGCAATGGTGCCAGGTCAGCAAGATCAACAGCGACATTTCGAAATTCAGGACGCCCTCGGGTCGACGAATCCAGCGTCCATCCACTGACGGGGAGTAGTGACGGGAGGACTGACGGGAGGTGGAATCGATGACCCTATCTTGTTGAAACGTCATTCACCGCGACGGTTATCTCCGAGCTTCCTGTGAAGATCGGCGGGAAATGAACAGCCTCTGAGACTTGAGCCAATTTCACGCAATTTCCCTTGTTCCCCCTTGTGGCAGGACTGTTGATGTTTAAGACTGGCAACCAAGCCGCAAGACGCGGCCGTATGCCACCAACCAAGGAGCTAAACATGTCGGAAAACTTTGGACAGGACAACGAGAACTTCGGCGGCGGCGACCAGGAGCAGCAGGGCGGCGGCTTCGGCGGCGGCGACCAGGAGCAGCAGGGCGGCGGCTTCGGCGGCGGCCAGCAGCAGGGTAACCAGCAGCAGGGTGGCGACCAGGGCGGCTTCGGCGGCGGCGACAACGAGCGCAGCGAAGGCGGCCAGGGCGGACAGCAGTCCGAGCAGGGCGGCTTCGGCGGCGGCAACGAGCAGAGCGGCCAGTCCCAGGGAGGCCAGCAGTCCGGCGGCTTCGGCGGCGGCAACGAAGGCGGCCAGGGCGGACAGCAGTCCGGTGGCCAGGAACAGGGCGGCTTCGGCGGCAACGAAGGCAACCAGGGTGGCGGCGGCCAGCAGGGTGGCGGCTTCGGCGGCGACAACGAGCAGGGTGGCCAGCAGCAGGGCGGCTTCGGTGGCGGAAACGAAGGCGGCCAGGAACAGGGCGGCTTCGACCAGCAGCGCTGATCCCCACAGCTTTACGCAGTAACTGAAGAGGGGCGGTACTCCCGATCGGGAGTGCCGCCCCTCTTTCATGCTTCTAGGCTGTCGTCACTGCGTGACGGCCACCGCCTGGCGGTGGCGACCGAGGCCGTCGATCTCCATCTCAACGACATCGCCATCGGTCAAGAACGGGAACTTCCCCGACATCGCCACGCCCTGAGGTGTGCCGGTCAGGATCACGTCTCCGGGCTCGAAGGGCATCGTCTGGCTGAGCTGATAGATGATCTGCCCGACGTCGAAGATCAGGTCGCTCGTCGACGAATCCTGACGAACCTCGCCATTGACCCAGCTGCGCAGCTGCAGGGACCCGGGGTCCACCTCGGCGGCGGGCCTGATCCAGGGACCCAGTGGAGTGAAGCCGGGAAGGTTCTTCCCCTTCGACCACTGGCCGCCGGATTCCTCGATCTGGAACCTGCGTTCGGACAGGTCGTTGGCCAGCACATAGCCGGCCACGTGCGAATATGCTTCCTCAGCCGAGGCGACCCTGAACGCCCGGGTGCCGATGACCAGTCCCAACTCGACCTCCCAGTCGGCCTTCGTGGCGTAGGGCGGCAGCTCAAGTCGGTCGTAGGGGCCGGCAATCGTCGATGGCATCTTGAAGAAGACGACGGGCGCCTCCGGCGGCTCCGCCCCAGCCTCTCGAGCATGCGCCGCGTAATTCATACCCACGCACACCACTGCCGAGGGGCGAGCGACGGGCGCTCCGATGCGCAGGCCCTCCGCTCCATCGAGGGGTTCGAGGCTGCCTTCGTCCAGTGCGGTGCGCACCCTGCCGATGCCGTCCTCGGCGAAGAACTCTGGGTTAATGTCGGTGGTCAGGGGGCGCAGATCGTAGTGGACGTCGTCGTCACGCACTACCGGGATCTCGTGGCCGATGGGGCCCAAACGCAGCAATTCCATACGGTTCCTTCCTTGTTCGCCAGGCTCCCGCATCCGGCCGTCGTTGGACGGACGCGCTATGTAAACCTGTGGAACCACGGTAGCGACGTCTCGCATCCTAAGTTGGAATCGTTCAAGTATTGGACGGATTCTTTGTCGCTGATGTACACGCCTCGGGCCAGGCGCTCCACGCGCCAAACACATACAGCCTGAGTCAGGATAGATAGGTTGCAACCGGTCTATCCTGACTCAGACCACTCAATATCGGTGCGCAGACAGAGGGCGCACTACTCCCCGACCGTCAGACGACCGCTGCCGTGTAGTCGGATTTTGCCCTCCGGGGGACGACGACGATGGGCACTGGGGAGTGCTGCAGGATCCGCATGGCGTGACTGCCCAGCGATACGCGCTTGATCGCACCGAGACCGGAGGAGCCGAGCATCATGGCTTCGGGATCTTCCCACTCCACTGCAGTCAGCGCACTGGCCCAGTCGGGTCCTGTCCCGATGGCCACGTCGGTCTCGCCGGGTTTGATGTGGAGATGATCGATCGAGCACAGTATCTCGTCGGTGTCTCTCCGGATCACGTTGGCCCATTCGTCGATGACGCTGGATTCGACGTCGAGTCCCACGCCGGCCGCTGAGATCACCCTCGATCGGGGAGCGAACGAGGCGATGCGGAAGGGGACGCCAGACTCGGCAGAGACCACTGCGGCCCCGAGGATGAGATCCGCCGAGGTGGACGAACCGCTGTATGCGGCAGTGATCCTCCGCAGGCGAGCGCCCGGTGCGGCCCGGTATCCGACCGGGGCCAGTGCCACCGGCAGGCCGGCACTGTGCAGCAGTCCGGTGGAGACGGACCCCAGCGCGATCCGCCCCGGCTTCCCATCGTCCGCGGGGCCGACGACGAGGCGGAAGGCGTTCTCCTTCTGGCACATCTCAAGCAGTCCACGTCGCGATGAACGGGCACTGTGGATGAGGCATTCGGACTCAATGTCATCGGGAAGGAGCACCCGAACCTCGTCCAGGGCAGCCTCGGCGACGCTGCGGAGTTTCTTCTGGTATTCGCTTTCGAAAAGCACGGGGCTCATCGGCCAGGCGGCGGAATCGATGGCCGCTGCGACGAGCCGGTGCCCGTAGGACCGGGCGAGCACGATTCCCAACTCAACTGCTGGTCGGTTGTCCTGTCCTGGTGCGATGCCGACGACGATGCTCATTGCGTCCCTCCTGTGGAACCAGTTCCGTCAATGCTGTCATGTGCTGCTCGCTGCTTGCCGAGCACCGAATTCTTGCGACCGAAGATCAAGTACAGCCCGAGGACGACCGCGGTCCAGATGAGGAAGACGACGATCGTGATGGGCTGCAGGTTGCTGATGATCCACAGGCAGCCGATGATCGCGAGCACCGGCAGGACCGGGTAGAAGGGCACCTTGAAGCCGCGCTCGAGGTTGGGTTCGCGCACGCGCAGGATGATGACGGCCAGGGAGACGACGACGAAGGCGACGAGGGTGCCGATGCTCGTCATCTCGGCCAGGAAGTTCAGTGGGATGAAGCCGGCCAGGATGGCGATGACCACGGTCACGACGATCGTGCCCTTGACCGGGGTGAGCGTGCGAGGATTGACCTCGCCGAAGAGCTTGGGCATCATCCCATCGCGCGACATCGTGAACAGGATGCGGGTCTGGCCGTAGATCGAGACGAGGGTGACGGAGAAGATCGAGATCACGGCACCGGCGGCGACAACGGTGCCGGGCCACTGGGCGCCGACGATGTTCTCGAGAATCGCCGACAGCCCGGCGGTCTGTCCTTCGAACTCCTGCCAGGGCTGAGCAGACAGGGCGGCGACGGCCACCAGCACGTAGACAGTGGTGACGATGATGAGAGCGGCGATGAGCGCCCGGGGCATGGTCCTCTTCGGGTTCTTCGTCTCATCGCCGGCCGTAGCCACGGCGTCCATGCCGACGTAGCTGAAGAAGATCAGACCGGAGCCTGCCACCACTCCGGAGAATCCGAAGGGCGCGAAGTCGGCGAAGTTGTCGACGTTCCAGCCGGTGACTCCCACGCAGACGAAGAACAGGAGCACGCCGATCTTCGTGCACACCATGACGGTGTTGATGACGACCGATTCGCCCGTCCCGCGCACCAGGAGGAAGCAGCACATGGCCAACAGCAGAATCGCGGGCAGGTTGACGATCCCGCCCTCTTCTGGGGCGTAGGCCAGGGCGTGCGGGATTTCGAACCCGAAGATGTTGAACAGCAGTTGGTTGACGTACTGCGACCAGCCCACGGCGACCGCGGCTCCCGCGACGCCGTATTCGAGGAGCAGACAGGCCGCGACGCCCATCGCCGGCAGCTCGCCGAGCGTGGCATAGGCGTAGGAATAGGAGGAACCGGACACGGGCACGCTGCCGGCCAACTCCGCATAGCAGATGACCGCGAGGCCGGCGACGAGGCCGGCGATGACGAAGGACCAGATGACGGCGGGCCCGGCGACGGGCACGGATTCCGACAGAATGAAGAAGATGCCGGTGCCGATGGTCGATCCGACGCCGATCATGGTCAGTGAAAACAGCCCGATCGTGCGCTTGAGATCGCTCTCCTTCTCCTCGCCCTGCTGTGGGACCGGTTTCACTCGGAACAGCTGCTGTCGCAAAGTTGCCATTGTCGTTCCCCAGACGTCGTCGTCGTGGTGCAGGCAATACCACGAGCGCGAAGACCCCGCTCGCAACACTGCACTCATTGCTAGTGGCGACTTTACGACAATACCGACACCGTTGCCGAGACTTCGAGATGCGCGCTGTGTCCCCTGCGCAAGACAATCGCGGCTCGCATGATGTCATAAGCACAACAAGATCGGCCGCGTGTTAGCGTCAGCTTCGCTGTTTCCGATAGTGCCTGAGCGCTTTGTCTCTGCCACCGCAGGTCTGCATCGAACACCACCGCCGGCTCCGGTTGCGCGACGTATCAAAGAACAGCCATGCACAGCTCGGGCAGGACCTGATTCGATCCAAGCGCTCACCAGTCAGTTCCGTTATTGCGGAGTCCGCGAAGACAGCAAGCAGTGCCGAGTCGTCCCATTGTTGAGGCCATTTCCTCACAATACGATCTCCCAGCGATGTGTAACCGTATCGCCTCAGACCCTCGGCGTGCGCTTCCGTGATCGACTGCAGCTCACGGTCGTCCGGTTGCGAACCATCGGCCAAAGCAGTGAACACCGTGAAGATGGATTCCCGCAAGCCCTTCAACGCAGCACGGTCATCGGCCGACGCACCCCGCGCCATCGTCAGCCCCAGGGACTCCACCCACTCTGCAGCCACATTCGACGAGCGCAACCAGTCACGTTCCCCTGAATCTTCGCTCCGGTCGGGGACCGAATTGCTCAGCTCAAGGCACAGTGCGTTGCCCACATGTTCGAACTCCATATTCTGATTTTACCACCTAATGACTCTTGACAGGTCAAGTCCTCAGGGTAAGACTTTACCAGTAACAACTATTTAGGTGGTTATAATGAATGCGATGTTCCGGTGGCTGTGGGCCAGTGCGGGCTTGGCCAACCTCGGCGATGGAATCATCATCACCGCGCTCCCCCTTATCTCAATCGCCGCAGGTGGCCAGCCGAGCGAGGTTGCCCTGGTCACCACCGCGGCGACCATCGCGTGGCCGATAGCGGGCCTTCATGCAGGGTGGGTCGTCGACAAGATCCCTCCTCACCGCCTACTCGCGCTCGTCAACAGCGCGAGGACGCTAGCGCTTATCGGACTGAGCCTGTCCATCGCATTCGAGACCGGGGTACTTGTCGTGACGCTCGCCTCAGCTCTCATCTTCGGGTTCGCCGAGACCCTGGTCGACACCGCACTCATCGCAGGCATCCCACGCACGGTCAGTCGCAATCGCCTCGTCGGCGCCAACGCAAGGATCGAGGCCACTGTCAACATCAACAATCAACTCGCCGGACCGCCGCTCGCCGGACTACTCGTCGGAAGTGCCGGTCTACTTGCCGCCACCACCGGTGCGGCACTTTACCTCCTGGCCGGAGTCGCGGCACTCGGCCTCATGCATTCAATGCGACGCTCCCACTCCGAGTACTTCACCACGGGAATCCCTGCCGCAGCCGAAATCGACAACTCAGCCGGAAAGGGCCGCGCAGAGATTCGAGTTCGCGACGGCATCCGGCTCCTCTGGCGACATCGTCTCCAGCGAGAGTTGACGCTCATGACGGCAGCAATGAGCGTAATCTGGGGCGCTTGGACGGCGACCTTCGTGTTGCACGCCGTCGCCCCAGGTCCCCTCGGCCTAGATCCCGCCGGCTACGGACTGCTGCTGACCACAATGGCACTCGGAGGCATCATCGCGTCGATGCTCACCGAACGACTTCAGACCAGAATCTCGCCCACGTCACTGCTCTTCATCGACACGATCGGTACGATCGGCCTCGTCCTCCCAGCCGCACTCAATGCACCCCTGGCAGTCGTGGCAGCCGGAATCGTGCTCGCCGGCAGTGGTTCGACCGTGTGGCGGATCATCGTCGCCGTCGTCCGCCAAAAGTCGACTCCACTGCACCTCATCGGCAGGGTCTACTCTGCTTCCCGCGTCATCAGCTGGGGAGCACTCCCCCTGGGCGCCACACTTGCCGCGATGGGAGTCGGACCCTTGGGGCTGACCTCGATGTTTTGGATCGAGAGCGCGCTCGCGGCAGGGATCTCCACCTGGTTCGCCATCAGAATGCCCACACTCAGGTCTCGCATGGACGAGGCGGCCGCTCCGGCACCCGGAGAAATGTTATTCAATCATAAGGTTGACAACGAGGATGCGGAGGGCTAACTTATTAATCAACCCGGCGGTTGAATACAGGATGGAGGTTCAGTGGCAGACCAACTGACAAAGGTGTTCGCAGCCTTGGCCGACCCGACTCGACGAGACATGGTTGCCAGGCTGTCCATCGCCGACGCCACGGTCAACGAACTCGCCGAACCCTATGAGGTCAGCGTCCAGGCCGTGTCGAAACATCTCAAGGTGCTCGAGGATTCAGGACTGGTCACTCGGACCCGTGAGGCCCAGCGCAGACCAGTCCACCTCGAAGACAATGTGTTCGATCTGATGACGAAATGGATCGAGAGATACCAGCGCCAGGCCGAAGAACGCTACCAACGCCTCGACGCAGTTCTGGAAACTATGGACGCGGACGAGGACTCCCCCACCTCAGACCACAGAGACACATCACGCAAGGGAGCATGACATGACCACCACGAATGACACCGACTACTCGACTCTGAATCTCGACGTCCCCGACGGAAGCCAGGCACTGTCGATCACTCGCGATTTCGCAGCCACCCCGGACAAGGTGTTCCGGGCACACACCGACCCAGAACTCTTCGTCAGATGGTGTGGGCCCGACACGATCACGAACACGATCCGCGAATGGGACGCGCAGACCGGCGGGAAATGGAGCTACGTCTCGACCGATGACAACGGTGAGTACGGCTTCTTCGGATCCTTCCACGAGGTGAGGGAGAACGAGCGCATCGTCCAGACCTTCACCTTCGAAGGCTTCCCTGATGCCGTGAACCTCGAGATCCTCACGCTCACCTCCCTCGGCGATGGGCGGACCCGCCTGCAGTCGACATCGGTCTTCGACTCCCTCGAATCTCGCGACGGAATGGTCGCCTCCGGCATGGAGCACGGAATTCGCGAAGGCTACGACAAACTCGAGAAGATGCTCGCAGAAGGTGAATGAGCGCTGACAGCGCCGGCCCATTCAGCGCCGGCCCATTCAGCGCCGGCGCTGTCGCATCGTCTCGGGTATCCCATAAGCTCGAGGACATGACTGACTCTCACGATCACACGAGCGTGCCTGCCGAAGAGGATATCGACCGCTACGATCCCGAGGCCCGCCAGTGGCTGGCCGGAGCCATCGGAGCGGTGAAGTCAGATGCCAACAGATCCTCGGACACGCACCTGCTGCACGTGCCGCTGCCTTCTGCCTGGGGAATCGACCTCTATCTCAAGGACGAGTCCAGCCATCCCACCGGGTCACTCAAACACCGCTTGGCCCGCTCGCTCTTCCTCCACGCACTGTGCAACGGATGGATTCGCCCCGGTCGCCCGGTCGTAGAGGCCTCGAGCGGATCGACCGCGGTCTCCGAGGCGTATTTCGCCCAGCTCATCGGCGTCCCGTTCATTGCAGTCATGGCTCGGTCGACGAGCGCCCAGAAGATCTCCCTCATCGAGTTCTACGGCGGCACCTGCCATTTCGTCGACAACGCCAACGAGGTCTACAAAGTCGCAGCTGATCTGGCTGCGGAGTCCGGCGGTCACTACATGGACCAATTCACCTATGCCGAACGAGCCACGGACTGGCGCGGCAACAACAACATCGCCGAGTCGATCTTCGATCAGATGTCGAGTGAGACCTACCCCGAACCGTCCTGGATCATCGCCACCGCCGGCACTGGCGGCACCTCGGCGACCCTGGCCAGATACGTTCGCTACACCGGTCGGGCCACCGGCATCTGTGTAGCCGATCCTGACAATTCAGCCTTCTTCGCAGGATGGCGCGACCATGATCCGGCAGCGACGACCGATCAGGGATCCCGGATCGAGGGCATCGGACGACAGCGGGTCGAGGCGAGCTTCATCCCCTCGAGCATCGATCGGATGATGCATGTTCCCGATGCTGCCGCCATCGCCTCCATCCAGCTGCTCGAGAAACTGATGGGGCGTCGCGCCGGGGCGTCGACCGGCACCGGCCTGTGGGCCGCATTCCGCATCGTGTCGCAGATGAAGGCGGCCGGGCAGAGGGGAAGTCTGGTGTCGCTGATCTGCGACCCCGGCGAGCGCTACCTCGACAAGTACTATTCGCCGGACTGGCTCGCAGAGGCAGGGATCGACACGATTCCCTACCGGGAACGCCTCACAGAATTCATTGCCAGCGGTCACCTTGGCTGAACTCGGCTAGGCAGGCCTGTCGGCCATCATGGCAAAGTACGAATCCCGGCTGCGACGGACGTGCTGTCCCATCACCTCGGCGGCCTTCGCCTCCTGCCCGGCATCGATGGCTGCGATGATGTCGCGGTGCTCGGGCCACGCCTGCGGTCCTCGACGGGTGACGTTGAGGGAGTAGAGCCATTCGATCTTCCCTGAGATCTGGCGCAGGAGGCTGACGAAGGAGAGGCTGCCGCTGAGTTCGGCGATGGCGAAGTGGAAGCGCATATTGAGCACCGCGAGGTCTTCGTAGCGTTTCTCTCCGATGACGATGTCGCCGGCGGTGAGGATCTCGTTGATCTCCTTGCGAATCATCCGCCAACGCTCGTCCGGGGCCCCTCCGCTGCTCTGCTGCGCTGCGCGCTTCGCGGCTCTTTTGGCGGTCGCGGATTCTAGGACGATACGGATCTCGAACAGATCCTCAGCGTCCTCGATCGGTGACGGGGCGACCATGCTGCCGCTGTAGGGCCGAGACTCGACGAGCCCCTCAGACTCGAGAGAGCGCAGCGCCTCTCGAATCGGGATCCGCGAGACGTCGTACTGCTTCGCCAGGGCCGCCTCGCGGAGCTTCCCGCCGGGCGGATGCACGCCCTTGATGATGTCGTGGCGGATCTTCGCCCCGACCGCGATGCTGTTCGAGGTCGAAGCCGCACTCGGCTTCGCGGCCGAACTCGACCGCGAAAGAGAACCGGGCTCAGGCATTGAGCAGACCGGATCCTGGCACAGCGGCCAACAGCTTCTGCGTGTACTCCGCGGCTGGACGATCGATGACATCTCTCGTCGCGCCCGCCTCGACGACCTCTCCGTTCTTCATCACTACAACATCGTCTGCCAAGTTCGCGACAACTGCAAGATCGTGCGTGATGAACAGGCAGCTCACGCCGAGCTCCGACTGCAGCCGACGCAGCAGGTCGAGAATCTGCTCCTGGACCAAAACGTCGAGTGCCGACACCGCCTCATCGCAGATGAGCAGCTCCGGTTCGCTGATCAGCGCTCGCGCGATCGCAACCCTCTGGCGCTGTCCACCGGAGAGATCGGCGGGTCGACGCTCGAGCATCGAGGTGGGCAGAGCCACTTGGTCGAGCACCTCGGCGACCTTTTTCTTCCTCTCGGCTCGTGTGCCGATCTTGAATACGTCGAGGGGTTCAGCGATGATCCGCTCGATGCCCCACATCGGGTTGAGCGAGGAGAACGGGTCCTGGAACACCGGCTGACTGAACCGCCGCAGGATGCTGCGTTCAGCCCGCGAGGTGGCATCGACGTTGCGCCCTCCGGTGAGAACTGTGCCGCTCGTGGCCTTTTCCAATCCCAAGACGATCTTCGCAATCGTCGACTTTCCGGAACCGGATTCACCGATCACCGCCGTCGTCTGCCCCCGCTTTGCGCTGAAGCTCACGCCCTTGAGTGCGTGGACCTCTTTGCTGCGGCCACGCAGCTTGTAGACCTTGTGCAGATCTTCGACCTCGAGCACGTTCGCCGAGGCGGTCCCGCCGACGCTGCGGTCGTTGCCCTCCCGGGGACCTTCGGCCACGGCATCGGCCGGATTCCTCTGCTGCGGGTCCCGCTCCACCACAATGCTGGGTGCGGCTTTGACCAGGGCTTTCGTGTATTCGTCCTGAGGACTGCCGAGCACCTGCTGCGGTGTCCCGCGTTCGACGACGCGGCCTTCGTTCATGACGAGGATGGTGTCCGTCCGCTCCCCCGCGACGCCGAGGTCGTGAGTGACGAAGAGCAGCGAGGTTCCTCGCTCGGTGACGAGTTTCTGCAGATGATCGAGGATCTGCTTCTGCACCGTCACGTCCAGAGCGGAGGTCGGTTCGTCGGCGATGATGAGGTCCGGTTCGCCGGACAGGGCGATTGCGATGAGGATCCTCTGCCGCATACCACCGGAGAATTCGTGCGGATAAGACCGTCGCCGGTTCTCCGCGTCAGGGATTCCCGCTTCCGTCATCAGCCGCACAACATTGCGGGTCACCTCGGCGGATTTCGACATCCCGTATGTCCGCAGAGCGTCGGCGATCTGGTCGCCCACGCGCATGCTCGGATTGAGACTGGCCATGGGATCCTGCGGTACCAAGGCAATCGAACGGCCCCGAAGAGTTTGGAGTCGCTGACGATCGGCGTGGACAAGGTCCTCACCGCGGTACTTCACGCTGCCGGAGCTGACATGGCCTGCCCCCGGAAGGAGTCCGAGGACTGCGCTAATCGTCGTCGACTTACCGGACCCTGACTGACCGACGAGAGCCAAACGCTCCCCCGGTGCCAACGTGAAGCCCACATCGTGGAGCACCGGGTTCTCGTAGGAGACTTCGAGTCCGGAGACCTCGAGGACGAATTCTGACGTTTCCACACCGCCGCTGCTCGCAGTACTCATCATCTGCCTGCCGCGTATCCCTGGGCACCGCGCGGGTTCGCCCCTGCGGTGACGCGACCGGTTGCAGGGTCCCGGGTCACGCAGGATAGCCTGCCCAGTTCCCAGTCGCCGGCCCTGGTCACGACGTGGCCGCGTGCGATCAGCCCGTTGATGACTTCCTCGCCGAGGCGGTCCTCGACCACAGCTCCGCCGGGAACCCAGGTGCGCGGCCAGAACGATCCCGCCAACGAGGTTGTGTGCAGTGCGGGAGCATCGATCGCCTGCTGGGGTGCGTAGCCGCCGATGAGCATGCGCAGAATCATCAGCAGCTGCCACTGTTCCTGCTGGTCACCGCCGGGTGAGCCGAGCGCGATGATCGGCTGGCCGTCTTTGGAGATCAGAGTCGGAGTCAGCGTGGTGCGCGGGCGTTTCCCGGGGGTCAGCGCCGAGGGAGCTGTTTCGTCAAGCCACATCATCTGCAGCCGAGTTCCCAGGCAGAATCCGAGCTCGGGGACGACCGGCGAAGACTGCAGCCATCCACCGGAGGGTGTGGCTGAGATGATGTTGCCCCAACGGTCGACGACGTCGATGTGGCAGGTATCGCCGTTGTTGACGCCGTTCTTCTGCACAGTCGGCTCGCCGATGCCCGCCTTGGCCATGGCTTCCTTGTCCGCGCCCTCGAGCACGAGCGGCGGCGTGAAGGCCGAGACAGAACCTGTCCTGTCGGTGCCGGCTCGGAATTCGAGTGAGGCATCATCTGCGATGAGGTCCCGGCGGCTTGCGGCGTACTCTTCACTGAGCAGCCAGTCGAGGTCGACATCGGCATCCCCGTAGTAGGTGTCGCGGTCGGCCATCGCGAGTTTGAGTGCCTCGAGGATCGTATGCGCACCGAGCTCGGTCGAGGGATCGAGCCGGTCGTCGTCGAAGCCCTCGAGGATCTTCAGTGTCTGGAGCAGCACCGGGCCCTGCCCCCAGGCTCCGATCTTCGCAATCGAGTAGCCGCGGAAATCGACGGACACAGGTGTCTCGAAATGTGCGTCGAATCCGGCGAAGTCGGCGGCCGTCATCACTCCGGCGTGGTCACCTCCAGTCGAGTGCCGGTGCGGGGTGGAGATGAACTTCTCGACCGCCTCGGCGACGAAGCCGGACTTCCATTCCTCACGTGCCGCAGCCACTCTGGCAGCGCGCCCTTCCACACCGTCACCTGCAGCGATGAGCTTCCTCAGGACCTCGGCATAGGGGCGGTTATAGATGAGATCACCGATTTTCGGGATCTGACCCTCTGGCATCCACTGGGCTGCAGACGTGGGCCAATGTTCGGTGAAGAGCTCCTGAACGCGTTCGATGGTGCCCACGACTCGACCGAGGACGGGGTGCCCGTGCTCGGCGTAGTCGATGGCGAAATCGAGGACGTCGGCGAGCTCCCAAGAGCCGTGGTGCTCGAGCAGATTGAGCCAGGAGTCGACGGCTCCGGGCACAGCAGAGGCGAGTGCCCCGGCGCCGGGGACCATGTCGAGTCCCTCATTGCGGTAGTGCCCGATGGTTGCAGCTGCCGGCGCCGGCCCCTGCCCCATCATGATCTGCGGGTTCGCCGGGTCCTCGGCGGTGGCGAAGACCCCTGTCATGTCACCACCGGGACCGTTGAGATGGGGTTCGACCACGTGGAGGAGAAAGGCTCCGGCCACGGCCGCATCGAAGGCGTTGCCGCCCCGTTCGAGCACAGCCTGTGAAGCAGCAGTGGCCAGCCAGTGGGTGGAGGCGGCCATACCGAAATGGCCCTCCAGGGTGGGCCGAGTGGTGAAAGCTGCGGGTGGGGTGAATGACATATCAGTGTCCCTTCTTCGAATTGGGGTCGAGGGCGTCGCGCAGGGCGTCCCCGAAGAGGTTGAAGGCCAAGCAGATGAGCAGGATCGCCAGCCCGGGGAACAGCGCGGTCGACGGTGCACGGAAGATGTACTGCTGCGCGTCGGAGAGCATGATGCCCAGGCTGGGTGAGGGCGGCTGGATACCCAGGCCGAGGAAGGAGAGGATCGATTCTCCGATCACTGCGGTGGGAATGATGACGGTGGCCTGCACGATGATGGCCGAAGCGATGTTCGGCAGGATATGCATGCCCAGAATACGTGTCTTCGACGCGTCAGTGGCGATCGCGGCTTTGACGAAATCGGCCGATTTCAGCCGCATCGTCTCACCTCTGACGACGCGGGTCATCGTGGGCACCTGGGAGATGCCCAATGCGATCGCGGCATTGGCCAGGCTGGGCCCGGAAATGGCTGCCAACCCGACGGCGATGATGAGGAACGGAAAGGCCAGGGTGACATCTGTCAGTCGGGAGATGACCGCGTCGAGGCCCCGGAAGTATCCGGCCAAGAGGCCCAGAGGTGTGCCGACGATGACGGCCAGCGCGACTGCCAGGAGCCCCACCTGGAGCGAGGCGCGAACACCGAATGCGAGCCTGGAGAGAACGTCTCTGCCGAGGTCGTCGGTGCCGAGGACGAAGCCGATCGTGCCCGGCACTTGAAATGGAGCTTGGAAGTTCGTCTGGGCGAATCCATAGGGGGCGATGAGCGGTGCGAAGAGTCCGACGAGCACCACGATGGCGACCATGACGGATCCGATGAGCCCCATCGGGTTGGACAGGATGGAGCGCAGCAGCCACCAGGCCCGGTTGTTCGAGGCGTGGAATTCGGGATCGAGTCCCTGCGTGTTCTTGTCGGTGTTCGTGACGATTGGGGTGGTCATGAGGCGTCCTCGCTGACTCGGATCTGTGGGTTGATGACCGAATAGAGGATGTCGACGGCCAAGTTGATGAGAATGTAGGAGGCCGTGATCACGAGGACAACCGCTTGGATGACCGGATAGTCGCGGGAGAAGACCGCATCGAGGGTGAGTTTGCCGATTCCGGGCAGGGCGAAGATCCTCTCCGTGACCACTGCACCCGAGATCAGGCCACCCAGCTGCAGACCGATGATCGTGACTAAGACGATGAGCGAGTTTCGCAGTCCGTATCGAAAGAGGACCCGTGGCCTGGACAGTCCCTTGGCTCGAGCCATGCGCACATAGTCAGTGCCCATGCTCTCGATCATCGAGGCCCTGGTCTGCCTGGTGATGACCGCGGCCAGGCTGGTGCCCAGGATCACGGCCGGCAGGGTGAGGTAGTAGATGCCGCGGACCGGGTCCGAGAGGACGTCGACGTACCCCGAGGCAGGGAACCAACCGAGAGTGACGGCCAGCACCAAGATCGCGAGGAGTCCGAGCCAGAAGTTCGGAACCGAAAGGCCGAGGAGAGCGAGGAAGTTGCTGCCCAGCTCCGGCCACTTTCCGCGGAAGCGTTCTGCGACCATGCCCAGGGTGATGCCCACGATGACGGCGACCACGATCGCATACAGCGACAGCCACAGGGTCACTGGCAAGGTGGTCGCAATCATCTCGGTAACGGCCAAGCCTGTCCGCGTGGATTCGCCGAGGTCGCCGGTGACGATATCGCCCAAGAACTTGACGAACTGGACGAGCAGAGGCTGGTCGAGCCCGAGGTCGGCGCGGATCGAGTCGAGTCGTTCAGGGGTCGCCTCTTCACCGGCCATGGCCAGAGCCGGGTCGCCGGGAAGCATGCGCACACCGAAGAAGATGACGATGCCTGAGAGCACGAAGGTGATGATGGCGTGGAAGATCTTGGTGAGCACGAATCGAGTCATCGCTGAGCGTCCTTCTTCAGAAATCCGGCTTCGGAGAGATGGACGACGCCGTCGGAGAACACATCGATGCCTGACACATCATCGGTGTGGGCCGTGAGGTTCTTCTGTCGGTAGAGATAGATGATCGAGTTGAGTTCGCCGGTCCGCTGTGAGGCTTCGCCGTAGAGCTTCTTGCGCTCATCCATATCTGTGGCTTCACTGGCTCGGGTGAGCAGATTGCTGAGTTTGTCGTCGTCGACTCCTGTGACGTTGTTGCCGGCGCCTGGGTAGTGGAAGGTGTAGAGGTTTCCGTGCGGATCGACGCGTCCGGACCAGCCCAGTTGGAGGAGCTCGTAGTCGCCGCGGTCCTGGGCATCGAGCAGGGCCGTGTATTCCATCGGCTGGACCTTGATGTCGAAGCCTGCTTCCTTGGTGGCGGCCTGGACGGCCTGAGCGAAGCGAAGTGTGTCCTGAGTGTTCGAAACCTTCATGTTCACCTTGAGCGGAAGTTCGACTCCGGCATCCTCGAGAAGCTTCTTCGCGCCAGCTGGATCGTAGTCGACGCACTCGTTGCTCGCCTTGGTTGCGAAGGGACTGTCCGGAGAGATGCCAGAGCAGGCCGGTGAGAACCACCCGTTGAATACGGTGTTGACCAACGCCTTGCGATCGAAGGCCATCGACAGTGCCTTGCGCACCTTCGGGTCCTGGCCCAGCGGCGTTTCGAAGTTCTCCGGATTGTCGCCGAAGCCCATGTTCACGGTCAGTCCTTGATATCCCAGAGAGTTCGACTGCAGGAGTCCGATTCCGGATTCCTCTTTGAGAGCGTCGACGTCCTGCGGGGAGATCGTGTCCGCGACCTGCACATCGCCGGAGCGGATGTTCGCGGCACGAATGTTTGCATCCGACATGATCTGATAGGTGATCGAGTCGAGGTGAACCTTGTCGGCGTCGTAGTAGTTGGGGTCCTTGACGACCTTGATCGACGTCTGCGCAATGCGCTTCTCAAACTTGAACGGCCCTACGCACACCGGGTGGTCGCCGAAGTCCTCACCCGCCTCGTCCAGGGCCGCCGGCGACATGATCATCCCGGCACGATCGGCCAGGGCCGCGGTGAATGGCGCGAAGGGCTCGTCGAAGGTGACCTCGAGGGTGTGATCGTCAATGGCGGTCACATCACTGATCGGGCCGAGTTCTGCAGAGCGGGACGACTCTTCGAGGTTGAGCCCGCGTTCGATGGTCGTCTTGACCGCCTCGGCGTCGAAGTCGGTGCCGTCGGCGAATCGCACACCGTTCTTGACCGGGATGCGCACGGTCTTTCCGTCTTCGGAGACATCCGGCAGCGAGGTTGCGAGCATCGGTGTGATCTCACCGTTCGCATCGATGTCGTAGAGCTTCTGGCACATCGTCTGCATGACATATCGGGTGTAGAGAGAGGAGGATGTCGTCGGGTCGAGGCGATCCGGTTCGGAGGACAGCGCCATGACGAGATCTCCGCCTTCTTCGAAGGCTCCGGCGTCGGCATCGACCGACTTCACGTCGGGTCGCTCGGGTGGTTCGCCGAGCGGTTGGACCGGCGTGCACCCGGCCAGCAGGACGACGCTGGCAAGCACCGCCATTATCCGTTTCTTCACGCGCACTCCTGTGTGGGTATCCATCTCAGAGGCTGGCCGGATAGCCGCCCGACCCTCTTATTTGCATACAATCTAATGGTTGATTAACGTTTTGTATACAAATACTGTGAAGTTCCCGAATTCTGGGATTGAGGGAGCTCGCCTGCAGGCTCTGCGAAAGGGACGCAATGACACGTCGGCTCGACTTGGCCATGCTGCTCGTACTGACATTCTCAACCGGAATGGTCGATGCGATCGGCTACCTGGGCTTCGATAAGGTCTTCACCGGAAACATGACGGGCAATGTCGTCATCCTGGGCATGGGCCTGGCCGGAGCTGAGGACACTCCGGTCCTGCGCCCTGCCTTGGCCCTCGCGTTCTTCATGGTGGGAGCGGCCCTGGGCGGGCGCATCCTCGGCCGAATCGGCGAGGACTGGCACGTGCGCACCACGATCATCTACGCCGGAGTGGCCGTCGGCTGCGCGGGCCTGGCCGTCTATGTCGCACTCATGCCCAACCCTGAGGTGGGGCTGGCCGGAACCATCTTCACCTCGGCACTCTCGGCCCTGATGGGCGCACAGGCCGCTGCGGCACGGAGGATGAAGATCGCCGACGTCACCACCGTCGTCGTCACCTCGACGATCGTCGGTCTGGCATCTGATTCGCGGCTGGCCGGTGGCGACAGCGTCCGCTGGATCCGCCGAGCTCTGGCCGTCCTTCTCATCCTCATCGGCGCGATCGCCGGTGCCGCGACACTGATGATCAATCAGTGGATCGGCATCGCCTTCGTCGCTGCGGCGATCGCCGTCGTAACCGTCATCGGTCACCGTGGCTCGAAGAAGCGCGCCCTCGCCGCGGCTGCCGAGGAGTCCGTGCACGCCTGATCAATCAGGTCGACTGAGAACTCTGGTCGACTGAGAACTCTGGTCGACTGGGAACTCAGGGCGACTGAGAACTCTGGGCGACTGAGAACTCTGGTCGACTGGGGTTTGTGGCCCATTCCCGTTCCCGCGCCCGACGCTGGCGTGTGGTGCCTGCGCCCGTTGCCTCCCAGAGCTGCCCTGCGAAGGGGACCGAGGCGGTAGCCATGAACGCGAAGATGTAGAAGAGAGGCCAAGATGGCCGCAGTCAGAGGACGTCCGCGAATCGAATAACGGGGTTCACGTCGAGACACGCAAATGCGCATTAGGGTCTCGACGCGCGCCCCGTTTTTCGACGAGCTGCGTCTCGCAGCATACGTCTCCCAGCATGCGTCTCACGGCGTGCGTGGGATCAGCGCACGCCGAGCTTCTTCCACACCACGAGGATCGCAGCCACACTGAGCGGAGTGGCCAGGCCGATGGCATGAGCCGGGGCATGATCACGATCATCAAGGTGCCCAGGAACATCAGCCAGATGGTGAGAGTCAGTGCCGGCTTCCGGCTCCTGTGCCCGATGTGGTCTCAATACGCATCCGGAGTCGCCGCTTTCGAGGTGAACCAGTCGTCGGGGTTCTGCCCCATGTCCCAGAACATTCCGGCCATGATCTCGGCACCCTGCTGAAGGATCGAGGTCAGGGCATGTTCGTCGGGGGCGTGCTGATTGCATCCGGGATAGGAATGCGGCACCCACACGGTCGGCAGGCCCAGCACCTCGGCGAATACGTCGTTGGGGATGGTGCCGCCCAGGTTCGGTTCGATCGCGGCATCGAGCCCGGTCGTCGTCCTGATCGACTCAGCGGCGGCCGCGACGACGCGGGCGTTCGGGTCGAGTCGAGTCGCCGGCATGCAGTGCTCGAAGACGACATCGACTCCGTGGATCCCTTCGCCTTCCAGATGGGCCCGCACCTTGCCCTCGAAGTCGTCGACGTCGGTGCCGACGACGTATCGCAGCTGCATGTGCGCTTCGGCCCTTCCTGGGATCGCGTTGACCACCTGGGCAGGATTCCCGGCGTCGAGGGCGAGGACCTCGATGACATTGAAGGCGAAGACCTTCTCCGCCGAGGTGAGCCCTGGCTCTCCCCAATCGAAATCGACTTCGGGTGATCCGGCTTCGACCAACTCGGGCAGCTTCGCAACGGCATCGAGCACCGAGGTGGGCGGGTCTTCGGGGCGCAGCGCGGGAATCCCGATGACGCCGTTTCCATCGACGAGGGAGTTGATGGCGGCGGCGAGGACGGTCGCGGAGTTGCGCAGCTTCCCGCCCCAATTGCCCGAATGATGGTCGCCGTCGCGATCGTGGACGACGAGCTTGAACCCCAACGCCCCACGGGAACCGAGGAACAGCGTCGGGTATTCGGCGGCGATCCGGGGACCGTCGGAGGCGAGGAAGAGATCGGCGTCGAGTTCGGCCCTGTGTGCGGCGGCGAATGCCTTGAGGCCGAGCGAACCGGTCTCCTCGGCTGTTTCCATGAGGACCTTGACGTTGTAGCCCAGAGCGGCTGCACCGGGAGCGTCGAGTGATTCGAGGACAGTCTTCAGGGCGAGGGAGTTCACGGTGTGCTGGCCCTTGTTGTCGGCGCTGCCTCGACCGTAGAGACGGTCGCCGTCGCGGGTGAGCACCCACGGGTCGAGACCGTCAGACCATTGCGAGTCGTGGGCGAACTGCACGTCGCCGTGACCGTAGAGGAGGACGGTCGGCAGCTGCGGGTCCTCGATGCGTGCCGCGATGAGCAGCGGGTGCTCATCGGATTCGGGATTGTCGTGGATCGTCGTCGCGAAGCCCAGGGCCGTGAGCTCTGGGGCGATCTCCTCGGCGAGGTAGGCATGAGCGGCGAGGCCGTTGCCCGGTGCCTGACTCTCGGTGCGTTTCGCGACGCGCGTGGCCAACAGGTCGAAGAAGGCTTGGCTGCGGACGAATTCGCCCGCGGCCCGGGTGACGGACTCCCGAGTGACGGACTCTCGAGTGGCGGACTCTCGAGTGACAACTTCGCGGATTTCATTCGGCACTGTTCGTCTCGGTGCTGTTTCGCCTTGGCCGGGGCTGTGATCTGGTCTCATGTGTTCAGACTGTCGCAGTCCGGCTCAGATTGGAAGACCGATCTGTCCATATGCCGGTTCGTTTCTCGCAAGGTGACTGTGCATAATATGCACCACCCCTAGTAGCATAATGGCATGACCGACCTGCGCAGCCTGAAGACCCTGCTGGCAGTCGTCGAATACGGCTCCATCCACCTCGCCGCGCGAGCTCTGTTTGTCTCCCATTCGACCGCCAGTCGCCAGATCAAAACATTTGAGGAGCATTACGGCACGACGCTGTTCGATCGCTCGGCGAGCGGAGTCGTTCCCACTGGACAGGGCCTGGCTCTCGCAGACTTCGCACGGCGGATGATCGCCGAATCCGAGCTCCTCTCCGACTCGTTCGGCAGCTACTCCCGCGAGGTCGAGACCATCACAGTCGTCACCAGCACCGGGCTCGGCCAGACCGTCGTCGCCGACGCCATCAACGATGTCATGACCACCACTGACCGGGTGCAGGTCTCGATCATCGACACCACGTCACTCGAGGCTGTTCAGGTGCTGAAGAACCGGCAAGCAGACTTGTGCGTGAACTTCTCCGTATACGGCCATGATCTCGTCTCGGTTCCCGGCGTCCGGCGGATCGATCAGACCCCGGCTCGGAATTTTGCGGTCTTCGACAAGAAGCACCCTCTTGCTCAGAGAGCCACTGTCCGCATTCGTGACCTGGTCGACTTTCCGATCGCCACGCTGCCGTCGGGAAATACCGCTCGGATGAGGATCGAACAGGCTGTCCGCGCTCAGGGACAGGTGTTCTCCCCGACGATCGAAGCCACTTGTCCCGTGCTCACGATGAGAGCCATCGCCGGAACCACGATGGTCGCGATGATGGCTGAGCGGACGATCCCGGACAACCTCGCCGAGGCGGGGTGCGCTGCCGTGGAACTCGACGATCCTGGCCTCGATGACCGTTCGATCCAGATCCTTGCCGCCGATCCACTGCGGGAGTCAGACGGTCTCGACCTGATGATCGATTCCCTGCGCAGGAGTCTGGCGACGAGATAACCCATCCTCATCCGCGGTCCACATCATGGATCCGACTTCTGCCCATGACCCGCAAACGCCGATAATCGTCAGCATGGGCAATGAAGCGCAGACACATGATCTCGACCGGATGAAGATGCGCGGGCGGATCGTGCGCCGTTCCGCATCATTCAACGTCGCTCACGCCGTCGACGACCTGGGGCCGGGCACTGGAGCCCAGAGCATCCAGCGTGCCCTGTCCCTGCTGGGGCTCGTCGGCATCATCAGCAGCGAGAACCCCAACGGCGCGCCTCTCAGCGAGATCGTGGCCATCAGCGGTCGCCCCAAGGCCAGCGTGCATCGCATGCTCAACGCCCTCATCGCCATGGGATACGTCGAACGATGCGAGGACGGCGGCTACCGCCTCGGCGTGCAGTCCCAGATCATGGGACAGCTGGCCCAGAAGTCCGCCGACCCCGCGATTGAAGAATCCGAGTCGAGTCTGCTCAGGCTCGCCGAGCTCACTCAGGACACTGCGTTCCTCACGATGCGCACCGGCAGCTACTCGATCTGCGCCCGCCGCGAGGACGGCTTCGGCCCGATCTTCAACAACGCCCTGGCTGTGGGCGATCGCCATCCCTTGGGCATCGGCGCAGGAAGCCTTGCCATCATGACTCAATTCTCCGATGCCAAGGTGGACGCCTCCTTCGAGGCCAACTCAAGAATATTTGCCGACCGCTACCCCGAAGTCTCTGTGCCCAGACTCAAGGAGATCATCCGCCGCGGTCGTCACGACGGGTTCGTCCACAACCCAGGGCTCTTCGCCCAGGGATCGTGGGCGATCGGCGTGCCGGTCAGAGTCAAGGGCAGAAAGCCGCGCGCGGCACTGTCGATCGCCAGCATCGAGGAGCGCATGACCGGGGCCCGTGTATTCGAACTGGCCGAGCTTCTCCAACACGAAGCTCGCCAGATCGCCGAGGCTGTGAGCAGCATGGAGGACCAGGCATGACCGACAACACTGTTCAGCCACACGGCAACACCAGCGCACACGAGCCTCCCGGCTACCGCTTCGGCGAGCCCGGTGACGTCGTCATCCATGCAGGGCCCCGGCAGAGTCCGAGAATCGTCTCGGTGCCGACCCGTCAGAGCGAGCATCTCATCGATCTCGCCGCCGGCGATGATCTCTTCGCCGCCGTGACCAGCCTCCTGGAATCACTCGACGTCTCCGGACTCATGGTGGAGTTCACGGACGGTGAGTTCGGTCGGATCGACTACGTCTATCCGGCCTATGGCCCCGATGCCGAGCACCCGATGTCCTTCACCTCCGATTTCCAACACGATGGGCCAGCAGAGTTGCGGCATGCCTCGGCGACGGTGGGTAAGAAGGACGGTGTTCCGTTCACCCATATCCACGCTTCCTGGTTGACCGAGGGGGGCCTGGCCAAGGGCGGTCATCTGCTGCCCGGCACACTCGTCGGACCGAAGGGTATGCGCCTGCGCGTCTTCGCCCTCGCCGATGCGCAGCAGCTCAGCGAAGCCGACCCGGAGACTGGGTTCTTCGCGTTCGCGCCGACTGCGATGCGCTCCCCCGCCTCGGAGTCTGCTCCAAGCAGCGCGGTCATCTCCCGTGTCCGTCCCGGGGAACTCATCGATGACGCGATCGTGACCATCTGCCGCGCCGCCGGCTTCGACACCGCCGAGGTGCGGGCCAGTCTCGGCAGCACCACCGGTGCCGTATTCACCGACAGTTCCGCCCCATGGCCGGCCGTGGAGTTCACTCACCTGACGGGTTCAGTCAGTGGCGCCCTGGGTGACAACCCGCAGGTCAGCCTCGAGGGCGAAGTCGTCGATGTCGCCGGCGAGGTTCACGCAGGACAGTTGGCCCTCGGGGCGAACCCTGTGGCCGTGACCTTCGAACTCCTCGTGCTGTCGATGTGAAAGGCACTCCTCACACACTCCGCAGGCACACTCGTTCTGCGATCAGCCTCTGGATGCGTCAATGACCTGCCCATAGACCCCGAAATGGGGTTCACCAGCGTCGTTTCTGGGTCGGTAGGCGGCAAGTGACTTCAGCAGCCGCGAGCCGCGCGCACCGGTGACGGGATGCAGATCCATGACCGCACAGCGTGGGATCGGCCCTCCGACCCGAATGCGAATCTCGCCGCAAACCATCTCGCGGCCGTTCCACGTCTCCTCTATATAGGGGTCGTGGGTCTCGACGAGCAGTGTCGCCCTGAATCGAGCCGCTTCGGAAAGGAGATCGGGATGCCCGAGTCTCTCGCCGAGATCGCGAATGGAGGCTGTGGTCACGATCGTGATCGGCTCCCCGAATACGACGTCTCCGCGTGGAACATGAGCCAGACGCACAGGCTTGCCCAGCCACGAGGACAGCAGCGCATCATGTGGACCCTGCATCAGTTCAGCTGCGACGGGCCTGCCCCAGTAATCGCAGGTCAGCACCTCACCCGAGGTTTTCGGTGCAGAGCAGACCGACCGCCCGTCGGGCAGCGAGGTCTCCAGCTGGGCACCGTGAAACTCCGCAGCGACCGCGACCAGCGACGGGTTCTGCACGGTCCGCAGGACCCGCCGTGTGTCGGTGTCGACGAGGCAGTAGCGCCGATCCCCCACGGGTCCGTGCTCGTCGAACGAAGCCTCGGGCTGCGACTGGTGCCGAGTCCCCTTGATCGGGGTGAATCCGATGGAGCAGACGTCGAGAACCTCGTCCGGGAGCGAGGCCGCTGACGATGGTGAAGCTGGTGAGCTCACGACATCACAGCTCCGCCGTCGATGCGCAGGATCTGGCCGGTCGTGAAGGCCGCGCCATCGCTTGCGAGGTAGGCGACCGCCTCGGCGATCTCAGCGGGTGTGCCCATGCGATCCAGGGCCTGGTTCGAGGTGTCGTAGTACTGACCTGCGGTGAGTGCGGACTCCACTGGACCTGGTGCCACCGAGTTGCAGCGGATTCCCTGCCGCCCGTACTCCTTGGCGACCCACTTCGTGAGCGCGATGATCCCGCCCTTGCTCGCCGCATACGCCGGACCCGAACGCGCCCCGGCTTCACCGTCTGACATAGCGCCGCCGTTGATGCCCGAGATCGAGGAGATGTTGATGATCGATCCCGTCCCGGCTTTGATCATGTGCGGGTGGACGGCGGCCTTGATGAAGTTGAACGTCCCGCCGAGGTTGGTGTCCAGGTCACGCTGCCACTGTTCGGCCGTGATCTCGTCGATCCCGATGCGTGCCGCCGTCCCCGCATTGTTGACGAGGATGTCGATCCCACCGGACGCCTCGACGAAGGATCCGACGGCGGCGGTGACCGCCTCGGCGTCGCGGACATCGAGTTCGTACCCGGTGAATGTCTGTTCGGGGAACTGCTTCGACAGACTCTCGGCAGCCGCTTCGGCACCCTTGAGATCGACGATCCCGATCGAGGCTCCGCGTTTGGCCAGTGAGGTCGCGATGGCCATGCCGATGCCCTGGGCGGCACCTGTGACCAGTGCCGATTTGTTCGTCAGCAGATAAGGTTCCATGGTTCTCCTTGAAGATTCGAGAGACAGTGCGGGTGGTGTCGTGGATCGAGGATCTATCCGACGCCGAGGAGGTCGGGCAGCCAGTTCGAGATCGCCGGGATGTAGGTGATGAGCAGCAGGGCGATGATCGCTGCGATGAGGAACGGCATGATGCCGCGCACCACTTCTTCGAGTCTGACCTTGCCGATACCGGCACCGACGTAGAGGTTGAGTCCCACGGGTGGGGTGAACAGGCCGATCGCGAGGTTGACGGTCATGAACACGCCGATCGTCGTCATGTCCACACCGACCGCCAGCAGAATGGGCACGAGAATCGGGATGAACAGGTAGAACGCGCTGATCGCGTCGACGAAGGCACCGACGATGAGCAGGATGATCGTGATCACTGCGAGGATGAGGAACTTGTTGTCTGTGACCCCCAGCACCGCCGATGACACCGTCTCGGCGATGCCTTCGACCGTGATGACGTAGGAGAAGAGACTGGCCACACCGACGATGAACATGATGACGGCCGTCGAGACTCCCGACTCCAGGAACACCTTCGGCAGATCCGGCCACTTCAGCTCGCGGTAGACGAAGACACCGACCAACAGTGCGAATACCGATGCCACGGCACCCGCTTCGGTGGGGGTGAAGATGCCGCCGTAGATGCCGCCGAGGATGATGACGGGGATGAGCAGACCAGGAATGGCCTTGACGAGAGCTGCGAGGAACTCGCCGAAGCTGCCCTCGGCAGGCGCGGCTGTGCCGGTCACGTCGCCGGTTCCGTTCCCGGAGCCGGTGGTCACACCGGTGCCCGCCGAGGTGGCCGAGCCGCTCGTCGACACGGGCCCTCCAGCCTTGTCGGCTTTCAACAGACGAGTCTTCGTCGCACCGGTGCCACCGGTCCCTGCCGCCGAGGACGATGCTGTCGTCGACGATGCGGTCGAGTCCGAGGACACGGCCGCCTCGGCGCCGGTGGTGGTTGCGGGCTCACGGCCTGCAGCCAGCAGCCCCTTGCCCGATTTCACGGGCAGGCCCGCGAGCTCACGAACGCGGGGGACGAAGAGCGCGGCGATGAAGAACGCCACGGCCATGATCACGCCAGGCACGATGCCGGCGATGAACAGGCGGGTGATCGAGATCGAGCCGAACTCGGAGGCGACGACGGCGAAGATGATGAACGCGATCGACGGTGGCACGACGATGCCCATCGAGCCCGAGGCCGCGACGAGGGAGACGGCGTGCTTCTTCTGGTAACCGTTGCGGATCAGGGCGGGGATGAGGATCGCGCCGATCGCGGCTACCGTGGCCGGTCCGGATCCGGAGATCGCGGAGAAGAAGAACGCGGAGATGATCGTGACCGCGGCGAGACCGTGGCTGAAGCGGCCGAAGACCAGGAACGCGAGGTCGACGAGGCGCTGGGAGATGCCCGTGTACTGCATGACGATGCCGGCGAGGACGAAGAACGGGATCGCCAGCAGCGTCCCCGAACTCATCGACGGGAACATCACCGAGGGCACCACGTCCAAGACCTGAAGTCCATCGGTGGTGATGAGGACGGTGACGGCGGACAGGCCGAGTGCGAACGCCACCGGGATCCCCAGGGCGAGGAACAGGAAGAAGCTTCCGAACAGCAGCAGCGTGATCATTTGCGGCCTCCTTGACGGTCGGTGGTGTGGGTTCTCAGTTCCGTGTCGTCGATGACGGGTGCGGCTTCCTGTGCCATGCGCTGCGCGACCGCCTCGGCGGAGGTGTCCTCATGCAGCGACACCCGGGCTGCCTGCAGCGTGCGGACGATTCCAAGGAGGCCGGCCAGCGGAATGGACAGCGTGAACAGCCATTGCGGGATGCCCAGGGACGGGGTCGCACGACCGCGGATGGCCTGGTGGATCATCATTTCGCTGCCCCAGAAGAGGAGCACGGCGAGGAAGACGATCATCAGAGCCGCGCCGATGATGATGAGGGATCTACGGATCTTCGGCTTCGCGTTCTCCACCAGGTAGGTGAATCCCAGGTGCGCGCCGAGGCGGATGCCGACGACCGCGCCCATCATCGTGAGCACGACGAGGAGGTTGATCGTGATCTCTTCGCTGAAGGCCAGCGAGGCTTGGAATGTGTAACGGGAGACGACGTTGACGAAGGTGACGAGGACGATCATCATGAACGAGGCGATGACGACCCAGTCTTCGAACCATTTGACGATTTTCATCTCAGAGTCCTTCCGGAATGAACGCTTCGGACATGTCCTGGCCCCAGATCTTGCGGTATTGGGCGTACAGCGGCTCCAGGGTGATGCGGAACTCGTCCTTCTCGGAATCGGTGAGTTCGTTGACCTCCATGCCGCTGTCCTTGAGCTCCTTGATCAGCTTCTCCTCGCCATCACGGTTCTTCTTGATCTGGAACTCATTGGTCTCCTTGGCCAGGCGGCTCACGAGTTCCTGATCCTCTGCATCGAGAGAATCGAAGAGGTCCTCGTTGACGCCGAAGACCAGCGGGTCATAGGAGTAGTTCCACAGAGTCAGGTAGGGCTGGACCTCCTGCAGGTTCGAGGAGTAGATGACGTCGATCGGGTTTTCCTGTCCGTCGATCGCGCCCTGCTGCAGTGCGGTGAACACCTCGCCGAAGGGCATGGTCGTCGGGTTGGAACCCAGCGACCGGTACAGGTCGGTGTAGAGGCCGAATCCGGGGATGCGGAATTTGAGTCCGTGCAGGTCCTCCGGGGTGTGGATCGGGTGGTGGGTGTTCGTGAGCTGACGCATCCCCGATTCGCCGAATCCCAGGAGGTGGACGCCGTGTTCGGACAGGTAGTCGGCGTAGACGTCTCCGCCCTTGCCCTTCAGTGCTTTCTGGCCATCTTCGACGCTGTCGAAGATGAAGGGAGCGGTGACGGTGCCGAAGCGCGGGTCGACGGCCGAGTAGATGATCGGCGAGTTGTAGGAGAAGTCCTTCGCTCCGTCCATGAGCTGTTCGACGCCTGCGGTGGCCTCACCGGCCGAGAGTCGTTCGTTGCCGAAGACCTTGAGCGTGATGCGCCCGTTCGTCTCCTCTTCGAGGTCCTTCGCGAACTTCTCAGCCGCGATGTACCAGGTGCTCGTCGAGCCGGTCGTGACCGTCATCTTCCACCGGTACTTCTGCTTCCCGTCGTCGGTCGTGCCGAAGTTCGTTCCGCACCCGCTGACGAGCAGGACGAGCGTCACCAGCACGGCGAACCAGGCGAGCATGGTCCTCTTCGTCGGTGTTGTCGGCACCCTTGCCTCCATCATTGAGTTGTTCCTGTCTGTCTTCATCGTCGCGACTGCTTCGTCACGGCTGGTTCTGTGGGTCTGTTCAGGCCCGGGATCTGATCAGGTCTTTGGGGTCAGGTCTTCGGGGTTCCGGCGAAGTGGACGAGTCCGCCGTCGACCGGGATGAGTGTGGAGTTGATATAGCTCGAGTCGTCCGAGGCGAGGAACACAGCGAGCTTAGCAATGTCCTCCGGCTGACCCATCTTCCCAGTCGGGGACAGTGCATGTCTGGCCGCGAGCATGTCCTCGACCGAGGCGTAGTGGCCGCTGATCGAGTTGTGGATGAGTGGTGTCTCGATGAGTCCCGGTGCGATGGAGTTCGCCCGTATCCCCTCGGACGCGTACTGAGCGCCGACGACCTTCGTGAGTTCGATCAGTCCGGCCTTCGATGCGGCATAGGCAGGGTAGTCGTAGCCCATGTAGCGCATTCCGCCCACCGAGGAGACCGTGATGATCGATCCGCCGCCGGCCCTGCGCATGTACGGCAGCGCCTGCTTCATCGCCGCGAATGCTCCCGTGAGGTTGATATCGAGGGCCTTGGCGAAGGCAGTCGTCTCCAGGGTGTCGAGTCCGCCGTTGACGACGATGCCGACGTTGAAGTGCAGCACCGTGGGTTCGCCGAGGCTGCCCGCGCAGTGGTCGAAGGCCGCAGACAGGGAGTCCTCGTCCCCGACGTCGGCGAGAACCGTGGTCAGCCGTGAATCCAGGTCAGCACCCTCGCCGAGTGCCGCCCGTGCGTGGTTGAGGGCCGCCCGGTCGCGGTCGACGATGCACACTTTCGCGCCTGCAGCGAGGAACGCCTTCGCTGCAGCGAACCCATTGTTGACCTGCCCATCCGGGGTGCCGCAGCCGATGG
The DNA here is from genome assembly GCF_021532275.1 of Brevibacterium sp. UCMA 11754. Taxonomy (GTDB): domain Bacteria; phylum Actinomycetota; class Actinomycetes; order Actinomycetales; family Brevibacteriaceae; genus Brevibacterium. The sequence continues at coordinate 115,048 of NZ_JACBOT010000023.1, read as the reverse complement.
CCATGACGATCTTTCCGTTGAGATCGCTCATCGTGCGCTTCCCCGCCCTTGAGAGTATTCGGCCTTGAGTTCCTTGCGCGCCAGCTTCCCGTACGCCGTGACAGGCATCGCCTCGACGAAGTGGATCTCCTTGGGCACCTTGTACGGTGCGAGCGCTGACTTGCACAGGGTGCGCAGGCGTTCGCTCGGGTCAGTTCCCGCGCTCGCGTCGGCAGCTGGGTCAGCGCTCGCACCTGAGTCGGCGCTCAATTCTGCGCTGGCATTAGCCGCATCACTCGACGCTGGTTCGATGATCGCGATTCCGATCTCTCCCCACTGTGCGTCGGGCACTCCCACGACTACGGCCTGGGCCACCTCGGCGTCGGTGAGGAGGAGTTCCTCGATCTCTCGCGGGTAGACGTTCGACCCGCCGGAGATGTACATATCGGATTTGCGACCGGTGAGGAACAGGAAGCCCGACTCGTCGAGGTAGCCGACGTCGCCGGTGTGGAAGACGCCGTGGGCGAAGGACTCGGCGTTGGCATCGGCGCGTCCCAGGTAGCCGGCGCACACGGTGGGTCCGCCCACGCAGACCTCGCCCTGCTCCCCAGCTGGCAACTCGGCGCCCGACTCGTCGAGGATGATGATGTCGACTCCGGTGCGGGCTCGTCCGCAGGTACCGATGCCGGCGGAGTCGACGGGAATCGTCCCGTGCTCCTCGGGGCGCAGGACCGTGATCGCACCGGTCACCTCGGCGAGGCCGAAGTACTGCACCAGGCAGGGACCGAGGCGTTCTAGGGCACGTGATTGGTCGGCCGCGAGCATCGGAGCACCCGCATAGATGACCCGATTGAGGCTGTGATCGCCCGGCCCCCGGTCTGCGGAGTAACCGGCGACGATGCGGTTGAGGATGGTCGGGACCGTGAAGGCGTTGGTGATCTCATAGCCGTCGATCGAGTCCCACAGAGTGCCCGGATCGACCTTCCCCCCAGGATGGATGACCGAAGGAGTCCCGCCGAAGACCTGCGCGAGCATATGGATGCCTGCCCCGTGCGAGAGCGGCGCGAGTACGAGTGAGGCCCCGTTCTCGTCCTCGACGGGGAAGAGATCGCAGCGATGATTCATAAGCACCGCGCCGAGGTGGCGGTGCGTGAACGTCGCCGCTTTCGGTTTGCCCGTCGAACCGGAGGTGAAGAAGTACCAGCAGGGGTCATCCTCCTCGACCGCGAAGTCTCCAATGCCATCCTCGGCGCCATCTGCCGCATCCGTCTGCGACGACACATCGACTGCGACATCCGTGCTCGAACGCACCACTTCGCCGTCCGCTTCCGTCGAGCGGACCACTTCGCGTCGAGAGGACCCTTTATAGGCTGCGCCATCGCCGCTAAGTGGTCCGCTCGATGAGGGTGATCCATCTGGCAGCTCACCGATCCACAGCACGGCACCGGTGAAGCCTGTCTGCTTCAGGGCCTCGACGAAGTCGGCATGGGCGCGGTCGACGATGACGGCAGCAGGCGCGACATCGGCGCAGATGCTCAACAGCTCTTCGGTCGACAGGGCAGCGTTGGGTGGGGCGATGACGGCACCGGCACGGATGATGCCCCAGAAGGATTGGATCACCTCGGCGTGGTTGGCCGAGACGAGGAGGACGGTGTCACGCCTGCCCACTCCCCCGTTTTGGAGGCTTCGAGCGAGTGCCTCGGCGCGATCGTCGAGTTCGCTCCAGGTCCAGCGCACTGAGTGGTCGTCGTCGATGACGGCGGTGTGGTCGGGTATCCGACGAGCAGTCTGAGTGAGGAAGCGGGAGACGTTGACCCCGCGCCGAGGTGCGGGCGTGAAGTCCTTGGCCGGCGAGGTCTGAGAGATGGCGCGCATCAGCGTGCGCGCTCGAGGATCGAGGCGAAGTTGGATACGGCGGCTCCGCCCATGTTGAAGACTCCGGCCAGTTCTGGATCCTGAATCTGAATGCCTGGCGAGCGGCCCGTGAGCTGGGATGCGGCGAGCGCGTGCATGGAGACGCCGGTGGCGCCGATCGGGTGGCCCTTGGCCTTGAGTCCGCCGGAGGGGTTGACCGGCAGGCGCCCGCCGACAGCGGTGGTTCCGTCGTCGATGAGGCGGTGGCCCTGGCCGGGTTCGGCGAGTCCGAAGGCCTCGTATTCGAGGAGTTCGGCAATGGTGAAGCAGTCGTGGGTCTCGAGCAGGTCGAGGTCGAAGATGCCGATTCCAGCGGCGTCGAGCGCCTGGGCCATGGCGCGGCGGGCTCCGGCCATCTCCAAGGGGTCGCGCTGGGACAGGGGAAGGACATCATTGGCATTGCCCATGCCGCGCCAAGTCACCGCTTGTGGGGCCGAGGCGGCGACATCCTCGGCGGCCATGACGAGTGCAACAGCCCCGTCGGAGACCATCGAGCAGTCGGTGCGGCGCAGCGGTTCCGCGACGTAGGGGTTCTTCTCTGAGACCGTGTTGCAGAACTCGAAGCCGAGGTCCTTCTGCATGTGGGCAAGCGGATTGCGGGCACCGTTGGCGTGGTTCTTCGCGGCGATTGCCGCCAGGGCCTGTGAGTGATCGCCGTAGCGTTCGAAGTACTGGCGGGCGATCTCTCCGAAGACACCGGCGAAGGACTTGAAGTGCTCCTCTTCTTCCCGGTAGCTGGCACTGAGCAGGACCTCGTTGACGTCATGACCCGATGCCTGGGTCATACGTTCTGCCCCGATGACCAGGGCAGTCTTATGTCGGCCGGCGGCAATGGAATCATGGGCGGCGAAGACCGCAGTCGAGCCCGTGGCACAGGCATTCTCATGCCGGTGCGCTGGTGTGAGGGCCAGTTCGGGGAAGACCACCCCGGGAAGCGCTGCCTCGAAGCCCTGCTTCGACAGACCGTTGTTGTAGACGCCGACGTGGATGACGTCGATGTCGGCCGGCTCGAGTCCCGCATCGGCAATGGCCCCTTTGGCGACCTCGGCCATCATCTCGGGAAGAGGCGATTCGGAGCGTCCGAACTTTCCGTGGGACCAACCGATGATCGCAGGCTTGGGCATGGACACTCCTTTGGGTCCGCCACCGAGGTGGGGCAGTCGACAGTAACTCTTGCTGTCATACTTTCGTCAGTCCCAGTAATCGGTCAATACGAATCCACCATATGGAACAAGGAGTGCGTCGGCCGCAGTCGGCGGCGCTGCGTTGCTGGAATTGCCCCGCCGCTGGGACGTCAAAAGCCGCGCCCTGCCTCCACGCTCGCCGAGCTCTCACGCCTCCGCGAACTCGACGGCACCCAGAGGCCGAATATCTTGGCAAGAGGCATGAGCGCAACACAGAACGCCAGACATCCCAGCCCCACCCACAGGTTGCCGTATTCCATGACTAGTATCGGAAACAGCGCTGTGACCAAACCTCCGCCGATGAAAGGGCTGATGAACGGTCGGCTGAGGGCAAGCCCCCGGTAGCCGTTGGACCGCATATTCGGATCGGCCGTGCGAAGCAGCAGAAGGGCGGTCGCCACCACTCCGGTCTGAGTGCCGAACTGCACGAGACCATTCTCAAACCAGTCCCGCTTGAAGATCCGCGGCGCGAGATAATAGAAGATGCACAGGCTGAGAACCGCCATGGTCAGCGAAATGACTGTGAGCGCAATCCAGTTCTCGACAATCACAGGTATCGACAGGCTCGCAACCGCCGATACGACGAGGAGGTCAAGGAACACAGCTGCAATCGCATCAAGCGTCGCCTTGTCGACAAGTCGATAGAGGCTCGTGCGGCAGATGGCCACGTGGACGACGAGTCCACCGATCATCGCCAGAGGGAACAGCGGCATTCCCGTGATGATCGGGTCGAGCACCATCTTGAGACCGAATCCGATGAGGATCGCCACGAGGATCAGGGCAAAGTGGAAACCCAAAGTACTCAATGACTGAGGGCTCAACCGCGTCACCATGTGACCTTCGCCTGCCTCTTTGCCGAGCACATCGGACTCGTTTGCATCCGACTTCTCACCCAAATACTTGAGGTGCCCTCGTCGAGCCCCGATATTGATCAGGATGGTTCCCACGAGAATGCCGAAGATGAGGCTGATCGTGGCAGCGCCCAGAGCCAAGGACGATCCTTCTTCCCACCCCAATGCCGACCATGCTTGCTCCATACCGGCCGCCGTCCCGTGGCCTCCCGACCATGAGGCTTCGAAAATGGTCGAGAACAGCGGATTTGTCCCTGTTCCCTTCTCGAAGAGAAGGAAGAGCAGAAGACACGGAATCGCGACTTGCGCCGCTGTGCTGAACCACGCCATCCAGACATGAGGCCCAGCATCCTCGGCGACTTCCTTGATGCGAGGCAGCTTCTGACCAAGCAGCATCGGTGCGAACACGACCGATATCAGGACGCCGGCCAAACCACTCCAAGTCGCCGAAATCCCCTCGGGCACCAAACCCACGACATTGGGGCCGAGGAGGAGCCCGATCACACCGCCGACAAGCGAGGCGGGGAGGAAGATCCTCCGCAGCAGCGGCACCCAGATCCGGAGGAGAACGCCCAGAATGAGCAGGACCCCCAAACCAGCCACTGCTATCAGCAGCACAGTGAGCCCATCGCTGTCGAATTCCATCATTTCCATGTGTCTTCAGCCCCTCAAACGTTCAATGGCGGTGTGGTCGATCTGACGCGGTCGGCGTCCTGTCGCCAGGAAGTCCGCGATATGGGCTGACATCGCGGGAAGCAATGCCCAACCGTGCCCGCTCCATCCGGTGGCGACGACGACACCTTGAGTACCTGGGATCGTGTCGATGATGGGAAGCTGGTCGACCGAACCGGATTCTGCACGGGACGTGTCGACTCCGAGGCGTGTCAGAGACCCCAAGCTAGGGAACGTCGCCTCCAGTTCGCGGATGCTTCCGGCCACATTTCCTTCCACCGGTGTGCCGGAATCGGTTGCCGGGTCGAAACGTCCCCGCCACCCGCCGCTGAGTTGGATGACACCCTCGTTGTCGACCTTCACCGACAGAGTTCGACTGTCGTGTCCAACCAGGTACGGACACTGAAACACGTTCTCGGGTCGCAACCAGACCGCTTGCGGATATGCCGTCCATGTAGGAAGCCTGCACCCGAAGTTCTCGGCGGCAAGAGATCGTGCAGTGGCATTGCTGGCGATCAGGATCGCTTGACTCGCCTCGACGAGCCCCGAATGGGCAGTCTCGACTGCATGGCGAGCCCCGCTGCCCCGGTCGAAGATGCGCACGACCGGATCGCGCTCGGTGATCTCCGCCCCTGATCTTCTGGCTGCAGCGGCATATGCAAGAGTGGTGTCCTGATGGCCGGCGACACCGTCCAACGGCGCGTACAACGCACCTTGAATCGCTGTGCTTGCCTGAGGGAGTCTTTCCCTCAGCTTCTCTCCGGTCCAGAATTCCGTGGGCACTCCCAGATCGGTCTGTGTCGCACGAATCGCCTCCGCTGCCACCATGCCTCCGCGCATACCGACGGATTCCTTTTCGATCAGATTCACACCCCCTGTCCGCACATAGCCCGTCGGAGCGCCCAGCTCCTCGGCCAAGCTCGGCCACAGCTGATACGCCTCACTGATCAAGGGCAGTTCACGGAGATCACGACGGTTCCCCCGCACACCGCGCTTGCCACCTCCGCCTGAAGCTTCTGCGGCGATCTCGCCGGCTTCCAGGACGCGGACGCTGTGTCCGCTCTTGGCCAGGTGATACGCAACAGCGCATCCATAGGCGCCGGCTCCGACAATGACGAACTCGTAGACCACGAGATCAACCCCCTTAACGATGCGACTCAGATCACGTTCGAGTGTAGATTTTCCTTCATTAAACGTCAATAGGTAGGAAAATCTACATGGGAGAATGGGATCGTGACCTCTAAAGAGATGACTGGCGACGCACAGCGTGAGCCATTGACCCCGAGCGAGGAGAGAGTTGCCGACTTCGCGCAGCGTGACCCGCTGCGGTTTGCCACGATCACGGCAGCCGAGATCGCCGCTCAGACGATGACAAGCGATGCGACGGTCGCACGGACAGCACGAAAGCTCGGGCACGCGGGGATCCGAGAGTGGAAGCGTCTCTGCGCCGACAGCGTCGATCGCGCCATCGGCCTGGATTCCAATCTCCGAACTCAACTCTCACGTCTGCCTGAACGCGATGAGGAGGGAGGGCAGGCAATAGCAATCAAGCGGATTCTTTCGACGTCGGCTCGATCCCTTATCGATCTTGGAGACCAGCTCGACACCGAGACCTTTGCCGAGGCCGTTAGCGCAATCTCAGAGGCGGGTACCGCAACGACCTTCGGTCTGGGCACAGGGTTTCACGCCGCCGAGTATTTGAGCCTCAGCCTGGAACGAACTGGAATCCGCTCGCGAGCGACCACGGGAAGTGGCCACATGCTCGCAGACGTGTTTCCTCGCCTACGGCACGACGACGTCAGTGTCATCGTCGCCCCTCGACTGCTGACCCCGGATATTCTCTGGCACACGGAAGAGTCTCTCAAGCGATGCCACGCGACCGTACTGATCTCTTCAGAATCTCCACCACGTGAACTTGCGAGGGACTTGAAGCACCTCTCACTGCCCAGTGGAGAGGACGCATCGATGAATAGAATGATCTGCACCTTCGCTTTGATCGACGTGCTCGCCTATGAACTCGCCCGGCTCGCTCCAGCTCGCGCAGTCGAGCAAAGCGCTGAAGTCCAGAAGATCCGCAATAGGGTGAACAGGTCTCGCCGAACATAGCGGATGGCAGTACCTCGTACTTGAGGCCACGCCGAATGTCACTACCCTCCGTGGTCAATACTTCTAGGTAGCTTGGGCGTGACCGATTCCACTGGCGCAAGCGGCCGAATCACTCGACGCGACGGGAAATTCCGGCAGCAAGCGCGGACCGGAACCGTCGGAGCCGAGTTCGTCATCCGGATTGAGCACTCGACAACTACGCAACGACACGCAACCGCAGCCGATGCATTCGACGAGCTCTTCCTCCATCCGTTGGATCTCCTTGCGCCTGGCTTCAAGCCGACCGCGCCAGCGCTCGCTGATGCGCCGCCAATCCGATTTCCCGGGCATCCGATCCTTAGGCAGGTCGGAGAAGACCTCGGAGACCTCGACCAGCGGAATCCCCATCCGCTTGGCAACTTGGATGACGGTGACTCGACGGATCACGTGCCGGGCGAAGCGCCGCTGGCCGCCGGCCGTGCGAGTGGCAGAGATGAGCCCCTGCCGCTCGTAGAAATGCAGTGCTGAGACGGCGACTCCGGTGCGCTCAGCGACATCGCCGACAGAGAGCAGATCGGTTGGACTAGGTGTGCTGTCATTCATCCTTGACCTCAACAATGGTTGAGGTTCTAGCGTAGCCGATATGAGCGACGACAACGTGGACACAGACGAATCTGGCGCCGCACTGCCGGTGGCCGAAGGCCATTGGCGAGAACTCTTCAGTAAGGACTACGCGGCCGCCTCACTTGTACTGGCTGGCGGGATCGCCATCTATGCGATGAATATGTTCATCACGGCGGCCCTTCTGCCCTCGACCGTTGCCGACATCGGCGGTGAGCAATATTTCGCCTGGGTGACCACGGCATTCCTCGTCGCCTCGGTGCTCACCTCGATGCTTGTCGCCCGAGTCCTCGCAACATGGGGTGCAGCACGCGCGTACATGCTGGCCTTCGCGCTCTTCGGCCTCGGCTCCCTTGGCGCCGCACTGTCGCCGACGATGGAAGTCCTCATCGCTGCTCGCGTCATGCAGGGATTTGGCGGCGGCCTGCTGGCCGGGCTCGGTTATTCGGTCATCCCCAATGTGCTTCCCCGCCACCTGTGGACCCGCGCCACCGGGCTGGTATCAGCTATGTGGGGCTTCGGCACCTTGGTCGGTCCGGCGATCGGCGGACTCTTCGCCCAAACCCAGGCATGGCGGGGAGCTTTCTGGCTGCTGACCATCGTTCCCCTGGTGTTGGGCTTCGCCTCCTTGCGTGGATTGCCCCGCCGAGCCAGTCACCGCGTCGAGGCCGGGCCGCTGCCATGGGCGTCGCTGGGGCTTCTCGTTCTCGCCTCCGGCGCATTCAGCACCGCTTCCGTGACCCGTATCGGCTGGCCGACTGGCATCGCGCTTTCGATCGGCGTGGTTCTCGTCATCTGCTTCGTGATCGTCGACAAGGCAACAGCGTCACCCGTGCTCCCACATTTCACTTATCGCCGCGGCAGTCCCTTGAAGTGGATCTACCTACTGCTCGGAATCCTCAGCTCGGCGGCAATGGTTGAAATCTTCCTGCCCAAGTTCGGCCAGGAGCTCGTAGGGCTGTCTCCCCTGCTGGCAGGCATGTTCGGTGTCACGGTTTCAGCCGGCTGGAGCTTTGTGCAGCTTTTCAGCGCCAGCGTCGACGATCCGCGCACCCGCAGGCGCCTCATGCTAATCGGTCCCGTACTCGTCACGGCAGGAATCGCAGCATTCGCCGCCACACAGCATCTAGATGGCAGTTGGGTCATCTGGATCTGGGTGGGCAGTCTCGTCCTCGCCGGAGCGGGCATCGGCCTAGCCTTCCCTCACCTCAATGTGGCGGCGATGAGCAGCAGCGACGATCCCGTCCAAGGGTCGAAGGCGGCCGCCGGTCTGGGAACAGCAGAACTCATCGCCAACACGATCGCTTCGGCGCTCGCTGGAGTTCTCGTCGCCGTCGGCGGGCTGGGCGCCACCGGCTCGGCAACACTGGGGGCAGGCCTTGCCGTCCTTGGTGCCATCGGCATCGTCTTCGCGGTGATGATCGTCCGCAGGATCTCCCTGCGCTGACTCTCGTAAAGCAGTGCCCAGCCTTCACCCTTTGAGTCGCGTCATCTCCGGGTCGAAGATCGGCTCAGCGGTGACAGTCGCTGGCAGTCTGCGTCCCAGGTATTCGATCTCGACGCCGTCTCCGACACCCAGCGTGTTCGGCAGCCAGGCGTAGGCGATGGTCTGCCCGATCGAGTACCCATAGGACGCCGAGGTGACGTAGCCGTCGGCCTTGCCCGCACCGTTGCCGGCGCCGTCGACACTTGTCCCGGATCCAGCGCCTCCAGCCACATACACCGGCTCGCTCCCCAACACGACGTCCTCCCGCCGGTCGAGCGTCAAACACGTCAGCTTCGTCGTCGTTGCCGCCGCCCGCGTCTCGAGCGCGGCTTTGCCGCGGAAGTCATCGGTCTTCGAGGCCTTGACCGCGAAGCCGAGTCCCGCCTGGACGGGCTCGTGCTCGCTGGTCATATCGGAGCCAAAGGAGCGGAACCCCTTCTCCAGGCGCATCGAATTGAAGGCTTCACGACCTCCGGCGATGAGTCCGAATTCCCGACCGGCCTCCCACAGCACGTCCCAGAGACGGTGTCCCAGATCCATCGAGGTGTAGAGTTCCCAGCCCAACTCACCGACATAGGACAGGCGCATCGCCGTGACTGGAATGCCGCCGATGGTGATCTGCTTGGTACGGAAGTATTTGAGCCCGTCGTTGCTGAGGTCGTCGTTGCTGACCTGGCCGATGACCTCACGGGCGAGCGGACCCCAGAGGCCGATGCAGCAGGTTCCCTGCGTCGTCTCGCGCACTGTAGCCCACTTGCTCGGATCTGCCGCCGACTGTTCCCGTGCCGCGCGGGTGATGGTGGCGAAGTCGATATTCGAGTTCGCGCCCACCTGGTAGGTCTGCTCGTCGAGGATCGCGACGGTGATGTCGCTGGTGATGCCGCCTTCGTCATCAAGCAGAAGGGTGTAGCTGACAGCTCCCGGCTTGCGCAGCATCGACGAGGTGGTCAGCCCGTGCAGCAGCTCGCCGGCACCCGGGCCCTTGACCTCGAAGCGCTTGAGAGCGGTCATGTCATACATGGCCACATTCGTCCGCGTCTTCCATGCCTCGACCGCCGCGATCGGCGAGTGGAACATGTCCGCCCAGCCCTCACGCTCAGGAGCCTTCCATTCCTCAGGCAGTTCGTTGAGCAACGCAGCGTTGGCTTCATACCAGTGCGGGCGCTCCCACCCGTTCGTCTCGAGGAAGAATGCCCCGAGCTCCTTCTGCCGGTCGTTGAAGGGACTGAGCCGCACGTCCCGCGGCGAGACCCGTGGCTGCAGCGGGTGGATGACGTCGTAGATCTCGACGAAGTTCTGCTGAGAGGTCTCGCTGACGTATTCGGGGGTCGTGAGTGCGTCCTCGAAGCGGTTGAGGTCGATGCCCGACAGGTCCGAGTTCGAACGACCAAGTGAGATGAGTTCGGCAACGGCCTTCGCGATCCCGGCTCCGTGGGTGACCCAGACCGCCTCGGCGACGAAGAAACCATCGACCTCTCGGGACTGCCCCACGAGCGATCCTCCGTCGGGAGTGAAGGAGAAGATGCCGTTGAAGCCGCGCTGGACCTGAGTCTGGCGCAGTTCGGGCAGCAGTTCCTTGGTGGCCTCCCACTCTCGGGCGAAGTCCTCGGGAGTGAACTCGAGACTTGAGGGCATGACCTCGTCGGTGATCTCATCGGGCGAATAGGTGCGCAGCGTGTCGAGGTCGACTGGCATCGGCCGGTGAGCATAGGAGCCGATCCCGATGCGTTCACCCCATTCGCGGTAGTAGAGGTCCTTGTCCTGGTAGCGAAGAATGGGCGCCGAGGCTCCTGCCGGCTGCTCGTTCTTGCCGACGAGGCTGGGCACCTCTGTCGTCCAGGCAAACTGGTGCCCCAGAGGCAGCAGCGGGATCGTCGTGCCGACCATCTCACCGATCTTCGGCCCCCAGAATCCGGCGCAGGAGACGACGATGTCCGCCGGGAACCTGTCGTCGCCGGCCAGCACTGCGGTGACCTTGCCACCGGACTGTTCAATACCGGTGACGGTGGTGCGGTCGCGGAACTCGACACCAGCGGCCCGAGCGCGATCCATCACCAGCTGGGTGCCACGAGCGGCGAGCGCCAGCCCATCACCCGGAGTCAGAAGCCCGCCGAGGACCTTGTCCGGATTGAGCATAGGGAACAGCCGCAGGCACTCCTGCGCATCAACCACCTCGGCGTCGACACCCCAGGACCGATTCCAACCGGCACGACGGTGCAGGTCCTGGAGTCGGTCGTCCTGGGTGGCGATCTCAAGTCCGCCGACGGGCAGGAACGAACCGCGACCATCGGGACCGGTCAGCGAGGTGAGCTTCTCAATCGTGTACTGCGCGAACTCGGTCATCGACTTCGACCCGTTCGAGGAGAACACCAGTCCGGGAGCATGCGAGGTCGAACCACCGGGGATATTCAAGGGCCCCTGTTCGAGCACGAGGGTGTTGGTCCAGCCGAGCTGGGCGAGTTCGTCCGCGAGGTTGGCTCCGACGATGCCGGCTCCGATGATGACCACGCGAGGTGAAGATGGTGAGGAAATCGGCACTGTGTACTCCTTTGTGGTGCAGTGGGAAAATCAGATGGTGCGAAAAGTTGAGTTGCTGCGATCGCTCAGGCGTCGATGACCAGATCGCTCGTCGCCGTCGAGCAGCAGGGAAGGAACTTCCCGGCATCGATCTCTCTGGCGCGGATGCCGCCCTGGTGATTCATGTCGACCTCCCCGTCGAGTTTGACGACCTTGCACGAACCGCACATGCCTTCTTGGCAGTTCGCACCGATCTTCACACCGGCACGACGAGCGGCGTCGAGGACGAATTCCTTCGAATCTACGCGAACGTTGAGTCCGGTGCGCACAAAGGACATCAGGTGCTCGCCTTCGCCCACGGTAGCGAAGGTCGTCGGATCGACAACCGTGACTTCGTCACCTGGTGCCTCACCGTCCGTCGCCGAGGCGGTCGCCGGGGTGGTTCCGACAGCGGAGTCTGATCTGGTGTCCAGCACCGGCTCATCGCCCGCCTCGGCGGCCGTCCCAGGCTCGATCCCCGCCACGACCACCTCGGCCTCCGGCTCGACCGGAACTTCGGCCAAGGCGTCGACGGCCTCGAGCGTCGGACCTGTGGCCTCGACGGGCCCGTCGGCCGTATATTCGGGTTCGTACATCTCCAAGGCGGCGGGCTGCGCTTCGTAGTATTCCTCGCTGGCCGAGGCGATCTCTTCGGCGATCTCGCCTGCGATCGCTACTTCCTCGGCGTATTCGGCACGGGTCTCCCGGTCGCCGGAGAAGAACTCCATGAACACCGAGGTGTCGTCCACTCCGACCTCGCGCAAGCAGTCCGTCGCCGTGTTGAGATATCCCTCGGGACCGCATGCGAACACCTGCCGCCCATTGGCATCGGGGACGACTTCTTCGAGGAGCGCGGTCGAGAGACGGCCGGTCTTTCCGACCCAGACGCTTCCAGCGCCAGCAGAATCCTCGTCCTGCTCCCGATCACCGAGGGTATATATGACCTCAATGCGAAAGTCGGCCTTCTGCAGGAAGTTCAGCTCCTCGGCGAAGGCGAAGCGATCCGGGGCAGAGCCGTGATAGAGAAGGACGACATCGGCCTGCCCCGGCAGTGAATGGATCGTACGCACCATCGACATCAGCGGAGTGATCCCCGCACCCGCTGCCAGCAGGAGGTAACGGGCTCGCCGATCGTAGTCAGCGAGGTGGAACGCACCCACCGGGCCCAGCATCTCAAGCGTGGTGCCGACCCGAAGGGACTCGTGCGCCCACGGCGAGACGAGTCCCTTCGGGTCACGTTTGATCGTGATGGAGAACGTCCACGGTTCCGTCGGGGCACTCGAGATCGAGTAGCTCCTCGACACCGGCTCGGCATCCGGACCATGCACGGGGAAGTCGATGTTGATGTACTGACCGGACCGGAATGCCAGTGGAGCACCGTCCATGCGCCGGAAGACGAAGACCATCATGTCGCCCGCCTCGGGGATGGTCTCCACGCACTCGGCGGAGAACTCCTGCGGATGCCAAGGGCCCAGAGCCGTGGCGGCACCGGCAGGTCCCGTCGTGCTGGAGAGGACCCGGTTCCATGGCATCTCGAGGCCCCGGGTCCGCTGCGCCAGCGGAGTCGTGGGGTCGGCGAGGCGCTTCATTCCACGTGCTCCCGCATCCGAGTCACGTACCAGTTGATGAAGGCCTCGACCTGATATTCGCTCTTCATATACGGGCCCTGCTCGTAGAACGGACTCGTCGCTCCCTGCTGGCAGAGCTCGACGAAATTCTTGTCCTGCAGGTTCGTCTGCTTCCACGTGTGCGTCAGCGTCTCGAGATCGTAGTCGACACCTTCGACGGCATCGTCGGCGACGAGCCAGGTGGTGCGCACGAGCGTCTGATGCGCGTTGATCGGGAGCACGGTGAAGGTCACCACATGATCCCCGAGGAGGTGGAACCAGCTGTTGGGCTGCAGGTGCATCGAGCAGCGACCCAATCGGAAATCGGGAAGATCCCCGAGGAGCTTCTTCACCAGACGTCGGCCGTCGGCCGAGAACGACTCCCCCTGCCCGTCCAGGGATTCGCGTGAGATCCGGATTCCGGCGATGCGTGTGTCGAGTTCCTCGACGACTTCATAGGGCAGTCCGTAGCGACGGCACCGGTATTCCAGTGCGGCCTGCGCCTGCTGATTGCGGTCCCAGACGTCTTCGAGGTGAGGCGGGATCGTCTCATCGGTCAGTCCCCAGGTCGGGAACAGGGCGCAGGCAAGCTCCGGGTGGCCATCGCAGTGATAGCACTCGCGGTTGTTCTCCATCACGAGCTTCCAGTTGGCCTCCTCCACGATGTTCTGCTGATAGGCCACCTTGGTCTTCGCAAGTTCGTGCGGTCCGACGTAGGGGGCGAAGATCGCCGCGGTGTCGTCGAAGTCGGTGGGTGGTTCCTCTGCCAAGCAGAGGAAGACGAGACCCGCGACGATCTTCCCGTGCGCGCGCTTGAGCGAGTAGCAGGCCTTGTCGAATTCCATCTCACCCGGCGCCGAGGCGTGGATGAGCTGGCCATCGGGCGAATACGTCCACGAGTGGTACCCGCAGACCAGATTGCCTGTGGTGCCTGCGGCCTCGGTGAGGACGCGGGCGCCGCGGTGGCGGCACACATTGTGCAGAACGTTGACTCCGCCGTCGTCGGTGCGCAGCACGAGAAGGGAATAGGGACCGAAGTCGAGGGTGACGTAGTCCCCGGGCTCGGGAATCTCTGCAACGCTGCAGGCGAAGACCCAGTTCTGCCCGAAGATGGCCTGCATATCGAGATTGAAGAGATGGTCGTCGGTGTAGAAGGGAGCCTCGAGTGAGAAGCCGGTACGTCGCGTGTCGAGCAGTTGACGGATCTCATCGAGTCTCTCTGCGCTGAAGCCGGCAGGGAAACCCTTCTTCGTCGGCGCCAGATTCACTGCGGTCAATTCCATCTCCCTTGATGTCTGCTGCTGTCACAGACGACATTAGCGAGAACAACACTGCAGGAAAAGCGCGAGATTCCAACTGGATATGTACGGAATAACCGCATGATCCGAGGCACAATGGTGCCATGATCGATCCGCGCATCATCACGCTGCGAACCTTCGCCGCCTGCGGCACCGTTGCCGCTACTGCCGAGCTCACCGGATATTCCCCCTCCGCGGTGTCCGGGCAGCTTCGAGAACTCCAGCACTCACTGGGAATGACACTGCTCGTCAAGGACGGGCGTGGGCTGCGACTAACCTCGAGTGGGCGCTATCTGGTGCGACGCTCGGACGCGCTTATGGCCGAATGGGAGGACATTCGGGCGGCGTCTCTGACTGCGGGAGACCAGGCTCCGTCTCAGTTCGGCATCGGCGGATTCTCCACCGCATCGTCGAACCTCCTCGCCCCCTTGGCGGCGAAGCTGCGTGGTGAGCACCCAGACGTCGGTGTCCACGTCATCGAGGCGAGCCCTTCGCGGTGCTTCGAGCTTCTTGTCGCCGAACGCATCGACCTCGCCGTGGTCGTCGCGATGCAGGGTGAGGTCCAGGTCGAGGAGGATCCCCGGTTCGAGAGGATCGATCTGCTCGACGATCCGCTCGACGTCATGGTCCCCTCCGACCACGAAGTGGCTGAGCGGGAGTCGGTCTCACTGGCAGAACTCGCCGGTGAGGAATGGATCAGCGCCGGGCCGGGCTCGCCGTATCACGCGCTCTTCGTCGCGGCGTTCACCGCCGCCGGAGTAACCCCGACGGTCTCACACGAGACCATCGAGTGGGAGACCTCGGCGGCCCTCGTCGGAGCCGGAGTCGGAGTCAGCCTAATCCCCCGCCTGGCGAGCTCGCTGGGCGAAGCGAACGTGACCAGGGTCAGACTGAGTGGATCCGGTCGTCTGAGCCGGAAGATCATCGCGGCTGTGCGGGCCGGCAGCAGGGATTCCCCGCTCATCCGGGAGTCACTGGCCCACCTGCGAACGACGGCACGTCACATACTGTCCACCCGCCTCGGCGAGGTTCCGTCATCAGCATGATGACTGCGGTCTCAGCGGTCGGACCTGGGCTATTGACAGAAGTCTTCCGTGACGGCGAGACTGCTCGTAAGTCTGACAGCAGACTGATATTTCAGGAACCGGCGGCGCTTCCTGAACACCCTTCGCCTACCGATCACAGTTCACCGGCGCTTCCTGAGAATCAACAGTGGTGCGATACGAATGGAGACTCAACGATGAGTAACAAGGCAATCAGCTACGCAGGTCCCGGCAAGGTCGAGGTCGTCGACACCGAATATCCCGAGTTCGTCCTCAAGGACGGCCCCGGCGTCCATCCTGCCAATGTCGGCCGCAAGGTCGATCACGGCGTCATCCTCAAGACCGTGGCCACGAATATCTGCGGCTCCGACCAGCACATGGTCCGTGGTCGCACCACCGCGCCAGAGGGGCTCGTCCTCGGCCACGAGATCACCGGCGAGGTGGTCGAAGTCGGTCGTGATGTCGAATTCGTCAAGGTCGGCGATCTCGTCTCCGTGCCGTTCAACATCTCCTGCGGACGCTGCCGGAACTGCATCGAACGCCAGACCGGCATCTGCCTCAACGTCAATCCCGACCGCCCAGGCTCTGCCTACGGCTATGTCGACATGGGCGGATGGGTCGGCGGACAGGCCGAATACGTCCTCGTCCCCTACGCCGATTGGAATGTCCTGAAGTTCCCGGACAAGGACCAGGCAATGGAGAAGATCCTCGATCTGGCCATGCTCTCCGACATCTTCCCCACCGGCTTCCACGGTGCAGTAGGGGCCGGCGTCACCATCGGTTCGACGGTCTACGTCGCCGGCGCGGGTCCGGTCGGAATCGCTGCGGCCACCTCGGCGCAGCTCCTCGGTGCATCGGTCGTCATCGTCGGCGACCTCAACGAGGACCGCTTGGCACAGGCACGTGCATTTGGCTGCGAGACCGTCGATGTCTCCAAGGGGGATCCGAAGGATCAGATCGAGCAGATCCTCGGCACTCCCGAGGTCGACTGCGGCATCGATGCCGTGGGCTTCGAAGCCCGTGGACACGGCAAGGATGCAGCCACCGAGGCTCCGGCTACCGTGCTCAACTCGCTCATGGACATCACTCGCGCCGGCGGCAGCCTGGGCATTCCCGGGCTCTACGTCACCGGCGACCCGGGAGCTGCCGACAAGGCGGCCCAAGAGGGATCGCTGTCGATGCGCTTCGGGCTCGGCTTCGCGAAGTCCCATGTCTTCGTCACCGGCCAGTGCCCGGTCATGAAGTACAACCGCGGGCTGATGCACGCGATCCTCAATGACAAGGTGACGATCGCGAAGAACGTCAACGCCACCCCGATCGCCCTCGACGACGCCCCACAGGGCTACGCCGACTTCGACTCAGGTGTCGCAAAGAAGTTCGTCCTCGACCCCCACGGCCTGATCAAGGCCTGAGCCCAGTACCGCGGGCCGCGGGCCGCGGGCACGGCCTTCCGCTCGGCAACGGTTGGTAACTTCTGGTCGATGAATTGCAATTTTTCGACCAGAAGTCACCAACCGTTCGCTGCCATCACGTGCCACCACATCGAGAAACGGGTGCTGCGTAGAGACATCTGGGTACACACCCGTGCGCCGACGCAGCACCCGTTTCTCGATGCCGAGCGGCCTGCCACCTACGTGTTTTGCTTTTGTTGCATGGCAGATGCTGAAAGGCTGCGAACCCATAGCTTCTACGCATTCCCTTGACGCGTCGGCGAAGCTACAGAACCTATGATCGCAAGTCGCGTTCGCCACAGCCATCCTTGACCTCTCACATGTATGCAACATACGATCTGAAGCATGCATACAGACCCTACTGGTCCAGCGTCGACTCTTCTGGAACGGCTTCGCGCGAAGATCACACGCGGCGACCTCGAGCCCGGGAGTCCGCTCTCCGAGGTCTCACTGGCCCAGGAGTTCGACGTCTCCCGAACCCCCATCAGGGAGGTGCTCAAGCAGCTGCAGCTCGAGGGACTCATCGAGATCCGGCCCAAGGTCGGCACGTTCATCCGAGAGCCGACCCGTCGGGAGATCGTCGAAATGTTCCAACTCAAAGAGGTACTTGAGGGCTTGGCAGCGGCTCTCATGGCTCGGCGAGGCCCCTGCCTCCAACTCGATATGCTTGAAGACAACGTCGCCGCCTCGGAGGTCACATCGCAGGCCGGCGACACGGACACCTATGCCGGCCAGGTGCAGGGATTCCACCAGACGCTTGTCGAAGGCGCCGACAACAACAAACTCGTCGAACAGTACGGTCGGCTGATGAATCAACTGTCCTTCTACAGACTCGTGCGCAGGACGTTGGACCACCCAGGTCGCGCGGTGAGCTCGAGCGGCGAACACCGCCAGGTACTCACCATGATCCAGGACAAGGACCCCTTCGGCGCCGAGACCACGATGCGGTCGCACGTCTTCGCTTCGACCCAAGAACTGCTGGTCCCCCGCACTCGCACGACTCTGTCGATAGACCGGGAGCCCTGAAGCCGGTCGGCCGGCCCAGTTCGCTGTCCGACCGCCGGTCGTCAATGTCGAAACAGGCGCATCGCGCTCGATGAAGGTGCACTTGTTTCTGCACGTGTCAACGTACCAGGCGTTCAGATATCGGCAAGGTGAAGGTTACAGACAAGGGGAGAGCGCGCCCGATTCCGCTTGTATGTTTCTGAGAATGCACACTTTGTCTCGAGTCATCCTCACCAGCACCGTTATCAGCGCCCTGACTTTCGGAACCTTGGCACCCGCGATCGGTTCTCCCACCAAAACCGCTGATCAACCAGCTTCGCTATCCCTGCCTTTGGCAGATGAACCGCAAACGTGGGTGGGCGCCCACCGGGGACAGTGGCGTGACCACCCTGAGAACTCGGTGCCCGGCATTCTGCAGGCCGTCGACGACGGAGCTGAGGTGATCGAGATCGACTTCAAAAAAACGAAGGATGGGCACTTGGTGTTGAATCATGACGACACCGTCAACCGCACCACCAATGGCAGGGGTCGCGTCGAAGACCTCACTCTGGCCCAGGTCAAAGAACTTCGCCTTCGCCAGGGGCAGGGGAACGGACCGTCTCCCCTGACGGATCTGCACGTACCCACGTTCAGTGAGATCTTGGAAGCAACCAGGGGACAGAATATCCTCCTTAACCTCGACAAGGGGTGGGAGTACCGGGATCAACTGATCGCGGAGCTCGACGCTGCCGGGATGCTCGACTACGGGCTGTTCAAGGGCGCACCGAATGCCGAGGAGGCCAACGAGTTCATGGCGGCCAATCCGCGAGCTCAGTACATGCACATCATCGACGATGACCAAGTCGACGACTTCGCCGAGTTCACCACGAACATGCCCGACGCAATCGAAGTTGCCTTCGACACCCTCGAAGATACCCAGGCTCAGCCCGAGTATCTGGCCGCAATCGACGCTCGAACCGATCTGTGGCTGAACTCGATGTGGGACTCCGTCGGCGGTGGCTACACCGATGAGGCTTCCCTGCGCGATCCTAACCTCGGCTGGCAGGCGATGGTGGACCTCGGCGCTGATGTCATCCAGACCGACAACGTGCGCATGATCGATGCCTGGCGTGATGGCCGCGATGTGACCACCGCCGGAATGAAGCCCTCCAGCATCCGAGCCCAGGCCGAAGACTTCCTCGATGACCCGGCGCACTACGCGGACAGCAATGACCACAACGACTGCGTGTCCGGCAAGGCAATCCGAAACCCACAGTCCCCGGTGGACGTGTGCGACCTCGATGGTTCGCACATCGTCCAATACATTCAGGACGGTGAACATTTCACCCTCGAAGTTGAGGTCGACCGCCCCGGCATGTACACCCTGAGCCTGCGTCACTCGGGAGACAAAGAACCCGGTGGCACCGTCACCGTGGATACCGAGGCCGAGCACAGCACCCCGGTTGCCCTTCCGAACACCACACACAACCGAGCCTTCACGGTCACCGACCTGGGCAAATACAAGTTCGACAAGGGCACCAACCGGATCAAGCTATCTTTCACCCACCCTGACTATATGAGCGTCGACTGGCTCCAACTCGACCGCGGCCAGCGTGCCGATCGGGACCTTATGAATATGCGCATCGCCGCACGATAGATCTCTGCAGGTCCAAACTGTGTCGCCCACGAAGGCGGGCATCAGACTCCTATCGAATCTGAGACCCGCCTTCTTTCGCATCCCTGCAGGCCTGACACATCCCTGCCGGTCTGGCGCAACCCCGGTGATCGGCGGCTCGATGTGCCCGGCCTCCGGGACCGGGCGACTCGACGACGTATCAGCGGAAGTTGGGGACGACCTCGTTGATGAAGAGCTGCAGTGAGGCCTTCTTCTCTTCGTGAGTCAGTGCATTGTCGGACCAGAAGCTGTATTCGTCGTAGCCGAGGTCCTCGTAGTGGCGGATCCGCTTGGTCACCTCATCAGGCGTGCCGATCATCGCAGACTTATGCAGCGCTTCGAGCTCGAATTCGGGGCGATCAGCGAAGTTCTCCGCCGGAGTCGGATCGAGGAAACCGTTCTCGTGATCCTTCTTCCCGAATGCCCAAGAGGAGAAGGTGCGGTAGTACTTGTTGACGCCGGCCGCGCCGACCTTCCAGCCTTCCGGATCCTGAGGCGAGTGAACGTAGGTGTGCCGCAGGACCATGATCTCGGGACGTTTCTCGACCTCCGGGTGCGCGGCGATCGCAGTGTTGAACTTCTCCATCAGGTCCTCGACCTCACGGTCGTCCTTCATCAGCGGCGTGACCTGGACGTTGCATCCGTTCGCGACGGCGAAATCATGAGTCTCCGGACTCCGCGCGGCCAACCAGATCGGCGGGGTCGGCTGCTGGATCGGCTTGGGTACAGCCGTCGAGAGCGGAAACTGCCAGTGCTTGCCCTCATGAGCGTAGTCGCCCTGCAACAGCTTCTGGACGGCCGGAACCAGCTCTCGCAAGTACTCCCCGCCGTCCGCTGCGGCCATGCCGTCGGCCAGGCGGTTGAACTCGAACTGATAGGCCCCGCGAGCGATTCCCACCTCGGCGCGTCCGCCGCTGATGACATCGAGCAGTGCGACTTCTCCGGCGGCGCGGAGCGGATGCCAGAACGGAGCGATGATCGTTCCGGATCCGAGCCTGATCGTCGAGGTCTGGGAGGCCAGGTATGCCAGCTGTGGCATCGGACTCGGAGAGGAGACGAACTCCATGGAATGGTGCTCGCCGATCCACACCGTCCCGAATCCGCCGGCTTCAGCTAGTTTCACCAGCTCGACGAGGTTCTTCCAATGCTGTTCCGGACTGATCGAGTCGTCCCAGCGTTCCATGTGCAGGAAGAGTGAAAAGCGCATGATGTGCTCCTTAGATCTCAAGCGTTCTTGCTTTGTGTGCTCTATTTCGTGGCTTCACGTTCGCCGATCGTCGTGTTCGTGCGCGACCAGAGGTCCTTCTCCACTTCGCGCACGATCACCGTGATGTTCTCTGCTGCGGCTCCGGTGGTCTCTTCGGCCACCCGGTGCACTCCTGCGATGAGGTCACGCAGCTGTTGCGGATCTCGGCCCTTGGCGATTGAGATGTCGATGAGAGGCATGTGAGCCGGTCACCGCCCCAGAACGAACGGGTCGGCCATGGCGCCTTCGTCGGTATTGATCCAGATGCTCTTGAGCCTCGTGTACTCGTGCATCGACTCGATTCCGTGTTCGATGCCGACTCCCGAGTTCTTGAATCCCTGACGCGGTGACATCGGAGACATCGCCCGGTACATGTTGATCCACACGGTGCCTGCGTCGATGCTCTGCGACATCCGCATCGCCCGCTGAAGGTTCGAAGTCCAGACGCCCGCAGCCAAACCGTAGTCTGTGTCGTTGGCCAGGCCCAGTACTTCGTCTTCGGTGTCGAAGGGCATAATCGCGGCAACTGGCCCGAAGATCTCCTCACGGCAGATCCGCATATCGTTTGTCGTATCCGTGAGCACCGTCGGTTGGAAGAAGTAGCCGGGGAGGTCAACCTCGGGACGCTGCCCGCCGTAGGCGATGCTGCCTCCTTCGGACACTCCGATGTCGACGTACTCTGCGACCTTGTTCAGTTGGCTTTCGAATGCCAATGGGCCGAGTTCGGTCTTCGGATCCATCGGATCGCCGATGATGATCGACGAAGCCCGCTGGGTGACCTTTTCGAGCAGTTCGTCGTAGACGCCCCGCTGAACGAAGACCCTGCTGCCGGCGATGCAGGTCTGACCGCCCGCTGCAAAGATGCCTGCGATGACGCCCATGGCGGCATTCGACACATTCGCGTCATCGAAGACGATGTTCGGGCTCTTGCCTCCCAGCTCGAGGGTGCAGCCGATGAATCGTGAGGCCGCGGCACCGGCGATCGCAGAACCCGTTCCAGTCGATCCGGTGAATGAGATCTTCGCGAGTTTCGGCGAATCCACGAGAGCCTGACCCGCCTCGGCGCCGATTCCGGTGACGACGTTGACCGCGCCGTCGGGGAAGCCTGCCTCATGAGCGAGTTCGGCCAAGCGCAGGATCGTCCGTGATGTGTACTCACTCGGCTTGATGACGGCAGTGTTGCCGGCGGCCAGGGCTGGTGCCAATTTGGAGATCGTGAGAGTCATGGGCGAGTTCCACGGGGTAATGAGCCCGACGACGCCAAGAGCCTCTCGCTGGGTGAAGTTGATGACCTCAGGCGAGTTCGTCGGAATCTGCGAACCCTGGACTTTGTCGGCCAGGCCGCCATAGTAGTAGAGGTATTCGGGGAGGCCCTTGAGCTGCCCCTTCATCTCGCGCAGGAGTTTGCCGTTGTCTTCACTCTCGAAGCGAGCGAGGTCGTCGGCGTTCTGCCCGATGAGATCGCCGAACCTGCGCAGCAGGTGACCTCGCTGTGTCGGTGTCGTTCTCTGCCACGCCGCCGATTCGAATGTCCGGCGCGCAGCCTCGACGGCGTGATCGACGTCAGCGGCGGCCCCACGGGCGAACTCGTAGAGAGTTTCCAGCGTGGCCGGATTGGTACTGTCCAGGTATCCTCCATCGGCTGGAGCACTGTGGGTGCCTCCGATGAAGTGCTCGAGTCTGAGAGTCACGGCTGATTCCTTTCTGACTGATGGATGAGGTGGTCGAGATGGCCGACGAGCACCTCGGGATGGGTCACTGGCAGCATGTGCCGGGCCCCGGGGACGATGACGACTTCGGTGTCGGGAACCCGGGCCGCGATCCGGTGGCTCATCTCCGGTGTGGAACCGGGATCGGATTCTCCGGTCATCGCAAGGGTCGGGGCTGCAATCGCAGGCAGCCTGTCGGCGAGTTCCCTGTCAGCTGTGGCGAAGACGGCGTAGGCATGCGCATAGGAGGCCGGATCGTTGGCCATGAGAACTGGGCGCGTCTCCTCCCGCTGGGCTTGCCAGTCGGTTCCGTCATCGTCGGGGAACCAGCGTTGCAGAGCGGTTTCCATGCTGGCAGGCAGATCCCGGCGCGCGTTCCGCAGCCGGGTGGCCACAGCGGCCGATTCGTCCTCGGTCCGAGCGCACACCGAACTCACGCAGGTGAGAGTGCGCACACGTTCGAGATGGTCGAGGGCGATCTGTTGGGCGATGAGCGATCCCAGGGAGAATCCAACGAGGTGGACCGGCCCGGACGGCATCCGGGCCGCCACATCCGCGGTCATCTCTGTCACCGAGGTCGGCTCCTGCAGTGGTGGCCGAGTTCCATGTCCTGGAAGATCGAGCGCAACACTCGGAGACCTCAGCAGTCGTTCCACCCGTTGCCAAACGTTCCTGTCGAGTCCGACCCCATGGAGCAGGACGACGGGGACGTCATTGTCATCCCGCATGATTCGGCACCCTACTTGTCGGCCGATAGCGGCGCGAGCCGCTGCTGCGGACGTCCGCCCGTCGATCCCGCGAGCGCAATGAGGATCTCATCGGCATGAGGTGCGTCCGCAACCCTCCATTCGAAGGTCTGGTGGTGCGAGCGGATCGTTGCGTCAGTGAAGTGCTTGAGCGGAATGTCGAAGACCGCTCCCGCCTCGCCGCGTTTCTCGACGGCTGGAAGCAGGGTGGACGCCTGAGCAGCATCACGGAAGTGGTTGCCGAACTTCAGTGTGTGGATGAGTGCGGAGCCGTGCTCGATCTCACCGTTGAGGCCGATGATTGCGGCCTTGCCGTAGGCTTCGAGGCTGCCGCCGAGTGCTTCCATGACCCGGGGAGCAAGCTCAGCGCCGAGGGCGCTGGCGGTGGCGTCGATGCCTGGGTTGAGGTCCTCGACGAATCCCTGACCGCGCCAGGGGTTCTCGATCACTGCGGCAACTGCAGCGACGGTGATGACGGGGCTGGTCTCGCGGCCGCCTTCGGAGAGGATCTCTTCGACGACGGTGGTGAGTTTGCGGATCTTCATTTGACGAGTCCTTTCAGGATCTCTGTGGTGACTGTGCCATCGGTTCTGCGGTCGCCTATGCGGGCGAACGGCCGGGGGCCGGTCGAGGCTGCGGCGATCACGCAGATCTCATCGGCTCGTGGTGAGTCCGAGAGGTGGATGTCGATTGTCTGGTAGTGGTCACGTGAGGTGGCGTGGGCCTTGTGCCACATCGGCACCCGAATCGTCGACGATGGGCCCGATCGGCCGTCGGCGAAGCAGATGACCGAGGTGCCTTCGAGCATTTCGCGCAGGATATTGCCGAAATAGGGAGTGTGGATGAGTGCACCGGCATGTTCGATCTCGCCATCGACCCCGACCACTGCGCCCTTGCCGAAAGCTTCGACGTTCTCGGCGGATCCGAGGATCGACAGAAGTCGATCGGTCAGCACCTTCGCCAGCACCGGAGCGATCCTCTCGGTCGCCGGACCCAGATCACTGTGTGGATCGATGCTGTCGATCCACGGGTTCCTCAGCACGGCCACCGCGGCCGCCTGCTGCAGCGGTTTGCTGAGGCCGACACCAGCCTCAGCGAGGATCTCCTCTCGCTGAATGGTGATCGAACGGACACCAAGTCGCTGTGCCAGTTCATCGAAATTCGCCGGAAGCTCCTCGTGCTCGCCGAGGCGGCCGATGCTCTCATCCTGCTCGCGTGCGGTCGTCGTGCTCATCGTGTCAAAACTCCAGTCTGTTGCATACAAGAAATCTACTTGCATGCAAAGATGAAAGTCAATAGCCCATACAGATCCCGATAAATCAGGGTTTCAAAAACCTATTGACTAATACATCACAGTGATTCTACGATCTCTAGTATGCAACAGAGCAAAGAAGCACGTCCTTACGACGACGTTAAGACGACCATCATCGGAACCTGGCGCGAAGCATGGGACATCGGAAACACCGATGCTCTCGATTCACTCTTCACCGACGACTACGTGCGCGTCTCCGCGAACTCCGGCAAGGAGAAAAGCGTTGAGGAGACCAAGGCAGAGATCAGTGAGATCCGCGCAGCTTTCCCAGACCTCACCACCACGATCGACCGTATCCTCATCGAAGGCGATCAGGGAGCCATCTACTGGCACTCCACCGGCACCTTCACCCGGCCGCTCAATGATGTCCCTCCCACCGGGCAGCAGGTGACGACCCACGGTTCGAACCTCATCACCTTTAATCAGGGCGTCATCAGCCGGGAAGAGGTCACCTGGGATGCGCACGCGCTGCTAGCCGACCTCGGACTCAAGTCCCTGTCCTCAGCATTCGAATCCTACGCAGGTGACGTAGTCACCGATGACTTCTCCGGCGAACCGTCTTCGGCGTCGCTCAAGTCCTTCAACAGGCAGTTCATCACCGGAGTGACAGTCGTGACGACCACGGACGAAGACGGAAAGCCTCGTGGCCTTGCGGTGAATTCCTACAATTCGATCTCACTCGACCCGCCGCTGGTCCTCGTCTGCGTGCAGAAGACATCCTCGACCTACCCCGCACTCTTCCGCTCCACCCACATGGGGATCAACATCATGAGCCGCAACCAGCGAGGAACCATAGGCACCTTCGCATCGAAGGCGACAGACAAGTTCGCTGAGCTCGACTGGCATTCCGGACCCCATGGATCACCACTTATCGACGGTTCGGCAGCCGCAATCGAAGTCGAGATCAAGGAACGCTTCCAGGCCCTGACCCATACGATATTCGTTGGTCGGGTGCGCAGCGCGGAGGCCTCCGAGGACGAGCCGATGATCTACAAAGCCGGCAAGTTCTTCGACAGCCAGGACCTCACCTCATTGTGACCGCGAGGCTCCAAGTACGCCCTAGTTCGCGGAGCCTCGTTCGCTATGAACCACCGGCCTCAGTTACTTGCTGAACTACTTCTGCCGAAGAATTCTCTCCCTACCGTCCGCATTTACTGCGTCAAGGTGTACCCACCCATATCTGGAGACAACGATGTCAATGTTAGAAGACCAAGACGTGCCGCCGAGCGATTCGTCGCCCGACGAGGGCGCCACTAAGCAGGTCAAAGGCGGCCGCTCGAACCGTTCAATAGGGAGAGTCTTCCTTTGGTCGGTCGGGTTTGTGATTGCATTCGTGCTGTGGGCGGCGCTGTCTCCTGAAAGTCTCAGCGTCGCCATGACTTCTGCGATGGATTCCGTGGCCTCGGGAATCGGTTGGATCTATCTGGTTGTTCCATTCGCGGCTATCGTCATGCTCGTATGCTTCGCCGCAAGTCGATTCGGCCGCATTCGCCTAGGTTCAGAAGACTCTCGACCTGAGTACAGCACCTTCTCTTGGCTGGCCATGATCCTGGCGGCAGTTATGGGGATTGGCCTCGTCAGCTATGGAGTTGCTGAACCGATGTCGCATTTCATGGTGCCACCTCATGGCTTGGCAGAGCCTGAAACGATGAATGCGGCAATCCGAGCGATGCAATTCTCTTATCTCGATTGGGGTTTCCAAGCCTGGGCGATCTTCGGCGTGTTCGGCTTGGCTATTGGCTACTCGACTCACCGCAAGGGGCGACCGGCCCTTGTCTCTACGATGCTGCGTCCGGTAGTCGGTCGCTTCGTCGATGGCTGGGTGGGAAACTTCATCGACGTCCTCACCATCATTGCCACTCTATTCGGCACGACGACATCACTCGGGCTCGGAGCGTCACAGATCGGAGAAGGACTCAACACTGTCTTCGGCATTGATTCCACAATCGTCTTACAGATCATTGTCATCGCAGTCCTGACGATGCTCTTTACCGGGTCAGCGCTGACGGGAGTAAGCCGAGGTATCAAATACGTCTCTCAGATCACGTTGACTATGGCGACAATATTAGGGTTGTTCGTCTTCATCACTGGACCAAGCGGCTTCGTTTCAAATTTACTCGTCCGCTCCATCGGTTCGTTCGCCGGAGACTTTCTGCAGCTCAGTTTCATGACTCCGTCCAGCCCCGAAGACAGCGAATGGATGCTCGGCTGGACCTACTTCATGATGGCTTGGTGGCTGTCCTGGAGTGCCTTCGTCGGCATCTTCTTAGCCAAGATCTCCAAAGGCCGCACAATTCGCCAGTTCGTCGCCGGCGTTCTCCTCGTTCCGAGCACTGTGTTCTTTCTGTGGTTCACTATCATGGGAGGCTCTGCGATCAAACTCGACATGGACGGAGGCTCCATCGGACATGCAACTCAAAACAATATGGACACAGCATTCTTCAGCCTTCTCGACCATCTGCCGATATCGCTGCTGTCCTCGATCTTCACAATTCTGATGGTCATTCTGTTTTTCGTCTCCTCTGCCGACTCGAACACCTTCGTCCTCAGTTCACTCTCATCGCGAGGATCATTCGAACCTCGCCGACCAGTAATCGCGACGTGGGGAATCCTCACCGGTGCTTGCGCCGTCGTTCTGTTGCTGCTCGGCGGACTTCAAGCCCTGCAACAAGCGGCGATGCTATCAGCAGTACCCTTCACAGTCATCGTCATCGTTCTCGGAATCGCACTGATCAAAGAGCTGCGCAATGATCATCAAGTGGTCGAAGAGATCGCTCGCGAGCGACGAGTCCTCGGACTCTGAACAACGGTTCGCAAAAGCATATCGAGCAAACACAACCATTGCCACGCCTCATCTCGACCATTGAACCGTAGGTTAAGGTTCGGCACCGATCGCATAGGTAGCTCAGAGACCATCACCGAATTCTGAGTTCGGGCTGAAAGCCAGCAGCTCTTCACCGACAAACCGGTGGAGCGTTGAAACAAGGGTGTGCCCGCGACTCTGCGCTCCACCGGTGTCTCGGTGCCAAGCCATATCAAGGCCCGAGGCAGCTCTGCCCCTCAACCCACCTCGTCGAGCAGACGTGTGAACGCGAGGTGGGCCAGGGCTGCTGCCTGGTCCCCAAGCAGCCCGTCGTCGAAGACGACCCTGGGCGAATGATTCGTCTCCGCGCTCGGGTCCACCCCCTCTGGAGTGGCTCCGAGGAACACGAACGTACCCGGCACATTCTGCAGCACATAGGAGAAGTCCTCGGACCCCATCCGCGGGGCAGCCATCTCCTGAACATGGTCCGAACCGAAGACCTCGCCGAGGCGGTCGATGGCCAACTGAGTCTCCGCCGGGTTGTTCACGGTCACGGGGAAGCCGATCCGGAAGTCCACCTCGGCGGTGCACCGGTGTGCCCGGGCAATGTTCTCAGCGATCTCAGGCACACGTTCCTGCAGCAGAGCGATCGAATCGGCTGAGAGATAGCGGACCGAGGCGGTGAGCTTCGCGGTGTCAGGAATGATGTTGCTGGCCTGCGAGCCTTCCAGCTGGGTCACGGACACGACGACCGGGTCGAAGATGCCGAATGACCGCGACACCATCGTGTTGAGGGCGAGCGCGATCTCGGCGACGGCAGGCACTGGGTCGCGAGTGGCCTGCGGTTGGGAGCTGTGGCCACCGGCGCCGTGGACCTTCAGATTGAGATCGGCGAACCCCGCCATAAGCGGCCCACCCTTGGTGGTGTACCGTCCGCGCACATCAGCCTCGACGTGAATTCCGTAAGCCGCGACAAGTGGCACGTCTGCCGCTTCGAGGAGGCCCTCGGCGATCATCGGCTCGGCGCCTCCTTCGACCTCCTCGGCGGGCTGGAACATGAATACGATAGACCCGGGCAGCTCGTCTCGGTGCGCGGCAAGCAGACGAGCGGCGCCGACGAGACCAGCGGTATGCATGTCATGGCCACAGGCGTGCATGTTGCCGTTCGTCGAGGCGTAGTCGAGCCCGGTATCCTCGGCCACCGGCAGGGCATCCATGTCCCCACGCAGCAGAACTGCAGGCCCGGGACGTCCGCCCTTGAGCACTGCCACGATCGAGGTCAGAGACTCCCCTGTGCTGATATCGAGGCCCAGATCGGCGATCTCCTCGAGGACGGTCTTCTGGGTGAACGGCAGCTGGTACCCAAGCTCGGGATTGGCGTGCAGGGTACGACGCAGTCTCACAAGATCGTCGTGCAGCCCCTTGGCCTCGGTGCGGAAATCTGGAATGGATGAGGATGGTGATGCGGACATGTACGCGGTTCTCCTTCGGGCCGAATGAGCTGTGAATCCGACTCTACTGAGATTCCGGCCCGACCGCGCTGTCATAGGCTGCGACGAATCAGGTGAAGTCCGCAGGGAAGTCATCGACCCGGTCCCCGAGCGCGTCGAGGCCGGAGGTGAAGGCGGTCGTCCCAACTATGGATCTCGGGCCGCGTCGTGCGTACCGTGGACGGTGACGCCACCACTCGACGAGGAGCCCACCGTGCGCATCATCATCACTCAGAACACGACTCTTGACGGTCGAATCGAAATGCTCGACGACTGGTTCGACCCGCAGGCCCAAGATGAGGAGCTGTCCGCCGAGCTCATGCGTCAGTCGGCCAACGAGGATGTACTGCTGCTGGGTCGGCAGACGTTCGAGGACTTCCGCGGCTACTGGCCGCTGCAGACCGATGACACCACAGGGGTCGCCGAGCACCTCAACCAGGTCGACAAGCGGGTGGTGTCGACGACGCTGACCGAACCGGACTGGCAGAACTCAACCGTCATCAGTCAGGACCCTCTGCGCGCCGTCGAAGCGCTGCGCGAGGAGCCAGGTCGCGACGTCATCCTCACCGGAAGCATCACCCTGGCGCATGCACTGATCGGCGCCGACCTCGTCGATGAGTACCGGATGTTCACCTATCCGGTGTGGCAGGGACGTGGCCGCGGCTTCTTCCCCGAAGACACCCGGCCTCGACTGCAGCTGCTCGACTCGAAGTCATTCGTCAGCGGCGTCGTCTATTCGGCTTACAGCCCACAGCAGTGAAGCGACTCAGGCCGTGCCGAACATGACCTTTCGCCCGTCGGGGTCTTCGAGGGTGACGACGACGTCATCGACCTCGATGAGTGGCGCACCAACGCTCTGCACATGATCAAGGAACGCCTCCAGATCGGGGATCCGGAAATAGAGGTGGGTGAGATTGGACGACGGGTTGGGCGGATAGCTGTAGTCGGCGAAGGCCTTCGCGTCATGAAGCGCAATCTGGACACCGTCGATATCCAACATCCAATAGGTGTACTCGTCGCTGCTGACCGTTTCCAACGGCACCCCGGCAACGTCCCTGTAGAAGTCAGCTGTCACCTCGGCGTTCTGGCAGGTCAGGAACACTCCGCGAAATTTCGATTGCATCTGTGGACACCTCCGTCCGCAGCCCGGCCTCCGTTGCGGCCGACCGCACATCCAATTCATCCCGAGTCTATCTGCCGTCGCTGACTCGACATAGAGGCAGCACGGACAAGGCCCGTGGCGTTGAGCGCCCCCATGGGCGCCTCCATGCCCAACCGCCGCAATCCGGCTTGCCAAGCGACATTCATACTCCACACATACTTCGGTGAATCGCGACTGTTAGCCTGACAGGCTGATCCCGATTTCAGGAGTGAATGTGCAGAAGAGCAAGTGGCTGCTGGGCCTCGCCTTGTCCGTATCCGTGGTGTCCTTCGCCGCTTGCGGTTCAGCCGAGGACAAACCAGCGGACGAGCAGACATCCGCCGCGGCTGAGCAGAAGCAGGGGCAAGACCAGGCCCAGGGACAGGAACAGGGCAAGAGCCAAGAAGGCAAGCCGAACACTGATGGCATCCCCAAGGTCGTCGCCGAGGTCAACGGCAAGAAGATCACGAAGGACGACTTCGTCCCCCTTTACGAAACTCAGTACCAGCAGATGCAGATGCAGTCTCAGCAGTCGGGTGAGCAGGTCGATGAGAAGCAGCTCAAGACGCAGACGGCCGAGAACCTGGTGAGCACCGAGCTGCTCAGCCAGGAAGCCGAGAAGCGCGACATCAAGATCTCCGACAAGGACGTCGACAAGGCTCTGGGCGAGTCCGCCAAGTCCAGCCAGATGAGCAAGAAGGACTTCCTCGCCGCTATGAAAAAGCAGGGCATGGACGAGAAGAAGGTCCATTCCGAGCTGCAGACTCAGCTGTCGATCGAAGATCTCATCAAGGACGAGTACGGCGAGTTCAAGGCCAGCGGAGAAGAGATCGGCCAGGCCTACGAACAGGCCAAGACTCAGCAGGAGCAGATGGCGCAGCAGGGCGGCCAGCAGGCTCAGGAAGTCCCACCTCTTGAGGAGATGCGTCCTCAGCTCGAGGAGCAGGTCAAGAGCCAGAAATCGACCGAGGCGACTCAGAAATACGCCAAGAAGCTTCGCAAACAGGGCGACGTCACGATCAACCTCTGACCGGAACGCCACAGGCACCGGCCAACGGGCTCTGACTGCCAGAGACTCGGGCCGCACAGGCCCGAGTCTCATTCTTGGGGAATTCCTGAGTGTTCCTCGCAAAATCCTTGCGTGCGCTCTAACCTGTAGGAGAACAGAAACGTGTCATCCTGACACGCTCGTCCTCACAGCACGTGCGACCGATGACGGTTGCACGCAGAGCACACCAATCTAAGGATCCCTCTATGGCTTCCGTCCTCACGCGATCAGCGATCGTCGCGCCGAAGAACTTCAACCGATGGCTGATCCCGCCGGCCGCGCTAGCCATCCATCTGTGCATCGGACAGGTCTACGCGTTCAGCGTGTTCAAGATCCCCTTCATGACGCACTTCGATGCCGGTGAAGTCTCAATCGGCTGGATCTTCTCGCTCGCGATCCTCATGCTCGGCATCTCCTCGGCCATCTTCGGCCCCTGGGTGGAGAAGAACGGCCCGCGCGCATCAATGGTCGCAGCGGGCACCTGCTGGGTGGTCGGCTTCTTCATCGCATCACTGGGAATCATGACCGGTCAGCTCTGGCTCGTCTACCTCGGGTACGGCGTCATCGGCGGCATCGGCTTGGGCATCGGCTACATCTCCCCGGTCTCGACCCTGATGAAATGGTTCCCGGACCGCCCGGGCCTGGCCACAGGCCTGGCCATCATGGGCTTCGGCGGCGGCGCACTCATCGCCAGCCCGATGTCGAACCAGCTGATGAGCCTCTACGGAGGCGGTCCAGAACCGGAGAACCTCGTTGCCGGGCTGACTCCGACCTTCGTCACCCTCGGCATCGTCTACGCCGTGGTCATCGCTGCC
Organism: Brevibacterium sp. UCMA 11754; assembly: GCF_021532275.1. GTDB lineage: Bacteria > Actinomycetota > Actinomycetes > Actinomycetales > Brevibacteriaceae > Brevibacterium. The sequence continues at coordinate 83,332 of NZ_JACBOT010000023.1, read as the reverse complement.
GGCGCTTTCGTCATCCGCGTGCCCCACCCCGAGTGGACGCCCAAGAACTTCGACCCCGCCAAAGCGACGACCAAGCCCATGCAGACCACGGGCAATGTCTCGGTGCGCAATGCGATCCGCACACCGCAGTTCTGGCTGCTGTGGGTGGTCCTCTTCCTCAACGTCACTGCCGGCATCGGCATCCTCGAAAACGCCGCTCCGATGATTCAGTCCTACTTCGGCATCACGGCCGCAGCTGCCGCGGGCTTCGTGGGGCTGTTGTCGATCGGCAATATGGGCGGCCGCTTCATCTGGTCGACGACCTCGGACTACCTGGGCCGGAAGAACAACTACATGATGTACCTCGGCGTCGGACTGCTGCTCTACCTGGTCGTGGCACTCTTCGGTGGCAGCTCCATCGTCCTGTTCATTCTCGCGACGCTGGTCATCATCTCGTTCTACGGCGGCGGATTCGCCACCATCCCGGCGTACCTGAAAGATCTCTTCGGCGTCTATCAGGTCGGGGCCATCCACGGTGCCCTGCTCACCGCATGGTCAGCGGCGGGTGTCGCGGGCCCCCTCATCGTCAACTCCGTCGTCGAGGCGGGCGAGAAGGCCGGAAAGACAGGCCCCGAGCTCTACACTCCGGGCATGTACATCATGGTCGGTGCACTCGCCATCGGCTTCATCGCCAACATCCTCGTCCGCCCCGTCAAGGAGAAATTCTTCGAACGGGAAGCCGACGTCAAGGCCGAGCAAGCCGCCGCCCTCGAAGACGACAATTGAAAGCAGGGAAGGGCATCTCATGAGCAGCTCCACTCCAACAGCACACGTCCCGCCCGAGGGCTCACCTCAGTCCCCTGTCGGAGGCACCTATAAGGCGGTCGGTTCGACCCTGACGGTCGTCGTGGTCGGCGGCCTTCTCTGGGGCCTGACCCTGACCGTGATCAAGGCCGTCGCGATCTTCACCGGCTGAGGTCAGCCGAACCTCGCCGAGGCGGCCCGTCGACTTCACCTCGGCGGGTCTCGTCGATTCATCACCAGCCGGGACCGAGACGTAGGATCGTTCCATGCCGAATGATGAGAACTCCGCACCGCAACCGAGCTCTCACGGCGAATCTCGAGTGCCGTGGGGATCGATCCTGCGCAATGTGGCATTGGCACTGGCTGTGCTCGCCGGATTGTGGCTGGTGTTCAACGTGCACCTGCCCTCTCTAGACGGAATCCAGAAGCAGATTGCCGATGCCGGTTTCTGGGGCTTCGGCATCTTCATCATTGTCTATGCGCTCGTTGCGGCAACGCCGATCCCGGTGACCATCATGGCCGTAGCCGGCGGTCTCGCCTTCGGCCTCATCTTCGGCACGATCCTGTCGATGATCGGAGTTGTAGTCGGCTGCGTCGGTGGTTACTGGGTCGCACGCGGGCTTGGTCGCGACACCGTGATGAAGCTGTTGGGCTCTCACGCAGAGGCGATCGAGTCCCGGCTGACCAACGGCGGGTTCTATGCGGTGTGCATCCTTCGCCTCATGCCAGGATTTCCATACTGGCCGGTGAACTACGGCAGCGGGGCGCTGGGGATCAGGAGCCGCACGTTCCTCATCGCCACCGTGATCTCGGCCCTGCCGGGTCAGCTGTCCCTTGTCGCGGTCGGTGCCTTCATCGGCAGTCCCGGCATCATGACGGGCGCCGCCGTCGGCATCTCGTGGGCGCTGGTCATCGTGCTGACGATCCTCACCTTCCGCCGGTGGAAGTCGGAGCAGAAGAACCCCGCCACGACAGAGAGCGAAGACGGACCCGAGAGCGAAGGTCAGAACGCTGAGGCCGAGGGGCGGCCCGAGCCGGAGAGCGAGCCTGAGGCGAAGCCAGAGAACTGATCAGACCCGGATAGCCGAGGCTTCAGATCAGGCGAGACGCAGGCCGGTGATGCACGTCGCACCGTCTTCCCCGGTCGAGAAGTCAACAGATCCGGACTTCCCCTCGTGAGTGATGTCGATGGTTCCTTCGATGTCGCTTGGGACCCAGAAGCCGGCGAAGCCGTTGTCGAACGCAGTCACCCGATCGTCGACGACAAGTTCGCCGGTGGCGCTGTCGGTGATCTTCACGTCAAGCTCCTCGTTGCCGAGCTCTCCGCGACAGGTTGTCAGACTGTAATAGAAGCAGTCGTGGGTGGTATCCACGTAGGGAGCAATCGAGACATATGCCTTCTCCTCCGGCAGATCGATAGTCACTTCCTGCGCTTCACCGGCCAGCACAAGTTCATCGGGGTAGACCGATGCCATGAGATCATTCGGGCGATCAGTCACTGCCATTCGATCGAGTCCGTGCTCGGAGAGGAACTCCTCCGTCGATACCTGATCGCTGCCTGGCCCGGAACCCGATTCCGCGGTTCCACAACCTGCCAACACCAAGGTCAGGGCCACAATCGAGATGGTTCGCCAAAGCTTCGCCGCAGGCGTCGTCCGAGTCTGAATCACGTTGACAACTATACCCCCTGTAGGTATAGCGTCGACATCGGGCGCCTTCGTGCAGCCCGCGATCGGACCGCCGTTGCCAGGGATACTCCGGGAGAGAAAATGAAGACATCCACTCCATTGACGACCATCGCTGCGGTCGCAGCCGCATCAGCGCTGCTGCTGTCGGGATGCGCCAGCTCTGAAGGTGACGAGGCTGCTCAGCACCCACAGCATGAGAAACAGTCGGAGTCGGCATCGAGTGAGGACCACGGCGAAAGCCACGAGCACGCCGCGGACGGCGGCCAGCCGCCCAAGGGCATCGAAAAGGCTTCAGACCCGAATTACGCCGTCGGTGATGAGGTCGCTCTCACCGCTGACCATATGCCCGGAATGAAAGGGGCGAAGGCGACGATCTCCGGTGCCTTCGACACCACCACGTATTCGGTCAGCTACTCACCCACCGATGGCGGCGACCCGGTCAAGGACCACAGATGGGTCGTCCACGAAGAACTGAAGAACCCCGGCAAGGCTCCTCTCAAGGACGGCGCAAAGGCGACTCTCAACGCTGACCATATGCCCGGGATGAAGGGCGCCGAAGCAACAATCGACAGTTCGACTGAGAACACCGTCTACATGGTCGATATCGACACGGATGACATGACGATGACGAACCACAAGTGGGTCACCGAGGACGAGGTCCAGCCAGTCAGGTGATCTCAGCGTCGGAGATCGAGGCCCAACGGCGGCTCAGTCGAACTGCGGCGCGCGGCGCTCCTGGAAGGCCTTGAATCCCTCGGCATAGTCCGGAGTCTGACGCGCGGTCTCCTGGAGGTTGGCCTCTTCCGCAAGCACCTGCGCCAGGGGTGGGCGGTCGTCGGCGAGTTTCTGCACGAAGCCCTTCTCCATCGCGAACGCGTCGGCTGGGCCGGTCACGATCTTGGCCAGCTTCGACTCGACGAACTCGGAGAGCTCATCGGCTGGGACCACACGGGACACGATGCCCGCAGCGGCAGCCTCGGCGCCGGTCATGAAGTCACCGGTGATGATGAGGTCCATCGTCCGGTGATAGCCCACCCGATCGAGGAACACATGGTGGGCGCCCGAGTCGAGCATCGCGCCGATCGCAGCGAACGGTGAGCCGAACTTCGCATCATCGGCGGCGATGATGATGTCAGCGGCCGCTGCAACCCCGAAGCCCAGGCCGAGAGCGGCACCCTGGACCTGCGAGATCACGGGGATCGGCAGTGCTCGGATGGCTTGGAAGACAGGAGTGAACGCCTCGGCAAGGAAGGCGTGGGCGTCATCGGTCTCGACGTCGACGGCCGAGATGTCACGGCCGGAGCTGAAGACCCTGCCCTCTCCCCTGATCAGGAGCACACGAACGCTCGGGATCGCCTCGGCGACCTTGGCCACTGCCGCCGCGAGGTCGCGGAGGTTGTCAGCGTCCAGGGCGTTGCGGGAATCGGGGCCGTCGAGGACGATCTCTGCGATGTTTCCCCGGTTGGACAGTTGGATCTCGGTCACGTGTGCTCCCTTGCAGCTGACGGTGTTGCAGATGACGGCGTAGCAAGCAGGCTTGTTGCCTGCCTGGTCACCAAGTATAGAAGCCCTGACCGGACTTTCGACCCAGTTGACCTGCTGCGACCTTGTCTTTGAGCAGCTGTGGCGGTGCAAACCTGGGCCCCAGCTCTGCTTCCAGATGCTCGGCGATGCCGAGGCGGACGTCGAGGCCGACGATGTCCGTGGTCTTCAGCGGTCCCGCCGGGTGGCGGTAGCCCAGGGTCATCGCGTTGTCGATGTCCTCGGCACTCGCGACTCCTTCCTCGACCATCCGCATCGCTTCGAGGGCCAGGGCCACGCCGAGGCGGCTGGAGGCGAATCCCGGTGAGTCCTTGACCGTGATCGCCGTCTTCCCCAGACCCGCAACCCAGGACTTCGCGACCTCAACGAGCGCTGGCTGCGTATGGGTGCCGACGACGACCTCGACGAGGTCGCTGACGGGGACAGGGTTGAAGAAGTGAAGTCCGATGAGGGCGTGTGGCCGTGGCAGTGCGGCGGCGAGCTCATCGATCGACAGGGCCGAGGTGTTCGTGGCGATGCTCGCGGCCGGCGCGTACTTCGCGATGGCCGCCAGGATCTCCTGCTTGAGTTCGACGATCTCCGGGACGGCTTCGACGACGAGAAGAGCCTGGTCAAGCAGGGTGGGATCGCGTACGACCTCGACGCTGCCCTTGACGTCGAGGCCCTTGGACTTCGACTTCTCGATCGAGGCGTCCACGCGCTCCTGGGCCGCGGCCACGGTCTCATCGGTGTTCTCGATGATGATGACGCGTGCTCCGGCGCTGGCGAAGGCGTGGGCAATACCTGCACCCATCCGACCGCCGCCGTAGACGCCGACGGCCTCTGGGACCAGGGGACCGCTGCTTGAGTCCGTTGTCGAGTTCGGGGTGTGAACTGCGTCAGGTTCGTGCGCGGCCTGCTCGCTCATTCGGTGTCGCCCTTCTGTTCGGTTCGCGGCACGGGCTGTTCGTCGATGGCTTCCGTCGCCACCGCTCCGGCCTTCTTCCGCTTCTTGGCTTCTCGTTTCGCGAGGAACGCATCCATCCGCGCGTACTTCTCCTCGGTCTCGAACAGCACTGCCTGGGCCACGTTATCGATGAGCGGGTGGGCCTCACGGGGTGCGTGGAATGCGGATTTGCTCAGTCTCACGGCCAATGGAGCAAAGCTCACGATCCTGTCGGCAAGTGCCTCACCGGCGAGTTCGAGGTCCTCGGGGTCGACGACGTCATTGAGCAGTCCGACCGACTTCGCCTCGTCGGCCTGGAGGGTACGACCGGCCAGGAGAATCTCCTTGGCTCGTGGTTCTCCCACGAGTTCGCGCAATCGCCAGGCGGCCCCGGCCGAGGCGATGATGCCGAGTCCGGGCTCGGGATTGCCGATCTTGGTCGTGGGAGTGCCAATGCGGAAGTCACACGCGAACGCGAGTTCCGCCCCGCCGCCCAAAGCGTAGCCCTCAACGAGGGCGATGACGGGCATCGGCAGTTCCTGGATGCGAGAGAATACCTTCGAGTTGATCCCGGCCAAGGCCTCCTCGCGGCCACGATTGCGCATCTGCCCGATGTCTGCTCCGGCGGCGAAGACGCCGTCGGAACCAGTGATGATTGCGACCTTCGGTTTGGCCTCGAGTTCGGCGCACACCGAGTGGAGGGCTTCGACCATGTCGAGGTCGATGGCGTTGCGCACCTTGGGCCGATTGAGCCGGATGATCGTCCGATCCTCGAGGCGCTCGATGAGCAGCGGGGAGTTCGACCCTGCGCTCTCGGCGCTGCCGCCCGCGCTCTCGGCGCTGCCGCCCGCGCTCATGCCCGCTCCAACAGCAGTGCCGAGCCCTGGCCGACGCCGACGCACATCGTCGCCAGTCCGCGCTTGGCATCGGCCTCTTCGAGGCGGTTGAGCAGAGTCAGGGTGATCCGAGCGCCCGAGCAGCCCAGTGGGTGTCCCAGCGCGATCGCTCCGCCGAAGGCGTTCACGGTCTCCGGGTCCAGCCCCAGGTCGCCGATGCAGGCCAGGGACTGTGAGGCGAAGGCCTCGTTGAGTTCCACGGCCTCGAGGTCGCCGACGCTCCAGCCGACACGGTCGAGGACCTTGCGAGTGGCCGGAACTGGCCCGATGCCCATGATCTCCGGGGAGACGCCGGCACTGGCACCCGTGACGACTCGTGCTCTGGGGCTCAGACCGTGCTTCTCCGCGTAGCGTTCACTCACGAGAATCGTGACAGCGGCACCGTCGTTGAGGGAGGAGGAGTTGCCGGCGGTGATGACGCCGCCGGGTCCGTGGATCGCGCGCAGTTTGGCGAGCTTCTCCACGGTGGTGTCTGCCCGGGGTCCCTCATCGGCGCTGATGTCGCCGATGGGCAGGATTTCGGGATCGAACTTGCCGGCCTCCTGTGCCGCGAGTGCCTTCTGGTGAGAGGCGTAGGCGAATTCGTCGAGGGCTTCGCGGCTCAGCTTCCACTGTTCGGCCACACGCTCGGCGGTCTGAGGCATCGACAGGGTCGTGTCCTCACCGAACGCGGGGTTGGTGAAGCGCCAGCCGATCGAGGTGTCCCAGGACTTGCCGGGTTTCGCCCAGGGACGTGAGGGCTTCTCCGTCACCCAGGGTGCGCGGGTCATCGATTCGACTCCGCCGGCCACAACCACATCGGCGTCACCCGCGGCGATCATCTGCCGTGCCGTCGTGATTGCAGTCAGCCCCGAGGCGCACAGGCGGTTGACGGTGAATCCGGGAATGGACTCGGGCAGACCGGCCAGCAGCACGGCCATGCGGGCGACGTTGCGGTTGTCCTCACCGGCCTGGTTGGCCGAGCCGAGGATCACCTCGTCGATGTCGGACGGGTCGATTCCCGACCGGTCCACAACGGCCTTGAGCGTGGTCGCGACCAGATCGTCGGGTCGCTGATCAGCGAGGACTCCGCCGTAGCGGCCGATGGGTGTGCGCAGTCCGTCCAGGATGAATGCCTCGGGCATGGGTCTCCTCAAGTGTGATGTGTGGTGCAGCGACGCTGGCCCTCAAGCCTAGCGACCGAAAGCGCCGGACGCTCGGAAGTCTCGGCGCTCGCGCAACTTCATTCACGAGTCGTAGTCGACCGTGACCTCGTCGCTGACGGGGAAGGTCTGGCAGGTGAGGACGAAGTTCGCCTCCACCTCGGCGTCTTCAAGGGCATAGTTGCGCACCATGTCGACCTCGCCGCCGCAGACCTTGGCCCGGCAGGTACCGCAGACTCCGCCCTTGCAGGCAAAGGGGAGATCCGAGCGCGATTCCTGTGCGGAGTCGAGGATCGTCTGGCCCTGCGACATCGCCGAGGTGGTCCGTCGTCCGTCGAGGACGATCGTGACGTCGCTGGTGGCGCCCTCGACGACCTTGTCCGCGTGGACGACCTCTGGTGGCGGTTCGTCGACGTAGAAGAGTTCGAAGTGGATCTTGTCCTTGGGCACACCGAATTCGGCGAGCACGGCCCGAGCATCGCTGAGCATGCCGAAGGGACCGCACAGCCACACGTGGTCCATATCGCCGATGGGCACCAGGTTCGTCAGCAGCGCGCGCAGCTTCTCCTCATCAAGTCTGCCGGAGAAGAGTTCGACCTCCCGGGGTTCGCGGGAGAGGATGTGGATGAGGTCGAGCTGCTGGTTGCGGGAGTCCTTGAGGTCGGCGAGCTCCTCGGCGAACATCACGGTATTCGTGGTGCGGTTGCCGTAGAGCATCGTCACCGAAGCCTCGGGGTTGGACAACACGGTCGTGGCGATCGAGAGCATCGGGGTGATGCCCGAACCTGCGGCGATGCACAGGTGCCGTCCGCCGAGGTCAGGGTCGGCCTGGAAGCTACCGCTCGGTGGCTGGACCTCGATGGTCTCACCAGGGCGGACGTCACGGACGAGCCATTTGGAGAAGAGCCCGTCGGGGATCTCACGGACACCGATGCGCGGGTCCGTTCCGGCCGGGGCGCAGATGGAGTAGGAGCGGCGGTGCTCGGCACCGTCGATCATCCGGCGCAGAGTCAGGGACTGCCCTGCGGCGAAGTCGAAGAGCTCCGCGTACTCGGCCGGGACGTCGAAGGTCACTGCCGCCGAGTCTTCGGTGAGGTGGTCGACGGACTTCACGGTCAGCGGGTAGAAGCTCGACCTGGGGGCGCCCGCACCTGAAACGGTCGGCTCAGTCGGCTCGGCGCTCTGATTGATCGTCTCGGTCATCTCAGATCTCTTTCACGTGTTCGAACGGTTCGAGGCAGTCGAGGCACTGGTACATCGCCTTGCACGCCGTGGGACCGAATTCCGAGGACAGCTTCACATTGGCCGATCCGCACAAAGTGCAGCTCAGGGCGCGCTTCGTGGGCATCAGGGTCAGAGCCACAGGTCCCGTGTGCCGAGGTGCCTGCCCGGGCGGGGAGATGCCAGCACCCTTCAGGGCCTTCCGTCCTTCTTCGGTGATCCAATCACTGGTCCAGGCCGGTGTCAGGGACACCCGCACCTCGGCGCCTTCGAAACCTGCGTCCTGGAGTTCGCGCTGCAGATCATCGCGCATCGTCGCCATCGCCGGGCATCCCGAGTAGGTGGGGGTGATGGTCGTGACGACGCGTCCGTCTTCGATCGCGACATCGCGGAGCACGCCGAGGTCGACGAGCGTGAGCATCGGCATCTCCGGGTCCGTGACGCGAGCTGCGGCGGCCCGGGCACGATCGAGCGCCTCTGCGGTGCGGTTCTCGGACGCGGGCACCTGCGTGCGGTGGTCGTCATTGTCTCCGCGGACGGTGGACGCGGGGGTCTGAAGTGTTGCGGTCACCATTGTCCTTCCGGGTATTGGCGGGCGACGACCTGCATGTCGGCGAGCATCTTCGACAGTGCTTCGGTGTGCAGTCCGTCGCGGCCCTTCTGGCCTCGCACTCCGGCCAGCGCGCCCCGAACGGGGCGCTCGATGCCGGCTGCGGCCAAGACCTGGTCGAGGATGACGCCTGCCTCATCGGCCACCTCGGCGGGATCGACCCCGATTCCGGCAGCCGCCACCGAGGCTTCGACAGGGTGGGTCTCGAAGAGTTCGTCCCACAGCGGCCAGAGTCCCTCGAGTGCGGTGAGCAGTCGAGTCTTGGATTCCTCGGTGCCGCGGGCAAGCGTGAGGACCCAGCGGCCGGCGAAGTCACGGTGGTAGGACATCTCCTTGACTCCCTTGACGGCGATGGCCGAGAGCACGGAGTCCCTGCTGGACTGGAGTCGTTCGAAGATCGCGAGGCGCCAGGTGGAGTAGATGAGGATCTTCGCGACCGCCTCGGCGAAATCGCCGTTGGGGACCTCGGCCAGGCGGACGTTGCGGAACGCCAGGTCCTCTCGGAAGAACGCGAGACGGTCCTCGTCAGGCACCGGTGAGCCCTCGGGCAGCTGCGGCACGAGGCTCGGATCTGCGGCTGCGCTCCGGGCGAGCAGGAGCCGGGACTGGCCCAGCAGGTCCAGGGCGATATTGGCCAGCGCGATGTCCTCTTCGAGGTCGGGCGCGCTGGAGCACCATTCGGAGGTCCGCTGGGAGAAGACGAGAGCATCGTCGCCGAGCATGAGGCAGTAGGCCGCGAGATCCTTCGGGTCGACGCCGGAGGGGACGGTGGTGTCGACTCCGGCCAGGGGATCTTCGAAGTCTGTGCCGAAGGCCCAGTGCGCATCATTGACGAGCAGCCCCGAATAGGCGTTTTCGTGGTCGCCGTGCTCGATGTTGGCTCCGGCTTCGTCGTGGTCGACGTGGATGGAGGGTTCGTTGGTCATCGTCAGGCCCTCCTCACATGTGGGGGACATCGTCGGGGATGTCGTAGAAGGTGGGGTGGCGGTAGACCTTGTCACCGCTGGGGGCGAACATGGGGTCCTTCTCGTCGGGGCTCGAGGCCGTGATCGACGAGGAGCGGACAACCCACAGGCTCACGCCTTCATTGCGGCGGGTGTAGACGTCGCGGGCATGGTGGATCGCCATCTGGTCATCAGCTGCATGCAGCGATCCGACGTGGACGTGGTTGAGTCCGCGCTTGCCGCGCACGAAGACCTCGTAGAGGGGCCATTCGCCGCGAGTCGCTGGTGTCTTGCCTGCCGCGGCGGATCCGGGGCTGGTCTCTGCGCTCATTTGGCGGCCTCCTGGGCGGTGGTGTTCGTGGTGTCAGCGGTGGTGTCAGTGTCAGCTGCGTCCGCGGCGGTGTTCTCGGCGAAGGCGAGCGCGGCTTCACGCACCCAGGCTCCCTCGTCCCATGCGCGCTTGCGGTGGGCCACACGCTGTTCGTTGCACGGGCCGTTGCCCTTGACGACGGCCCAGAACTCGTCCCAGTCCGGGGTCGAGAAGTCGTAGTGGCCGCGTTCCTCGTTCCACTTCAGGCCCTCATCGGGGAAGGTCACGCCCAGGGCCTCGGCCTGCGGGACGGACATGTCGACGAACTTCTGGCGCAGCTCGTCGTTGGTGTGGGTCTTGATGCCCCACTCCATCGACTGCTCGGTGTTCGGGGAGTCGTCATCGGGCGGGCCGAACATCATGAGCGAGGGCCACCAGAAGCGATTGACCGATTCCTGGACCGAGGCTCGCTGCTCTTCGGTGCCGCGCATCATGGTCATCAGCAGTTCGTAGCCCTGGCGCTGGTGGAAGGACTCTTCCTTGCAGACGCGGATCATCGCACGACCGTAGGGGCCGAAGGAGGTTCGGCACAGGGGCACCTGGTTGCAGATCGCGGCGCCGTCGACGAGCCAGCCGATCGTGCCGACGTCGGTGTAGGCCAGCGTCGGGTAGTTGAAGATCGAGGAGTATTTCTGCTTGCCGGCGATGAGCTTCTCGGTGAGCTCGTTGCGAGTCGCACCAAGGGTCTCGGCGGCGGAGTACAGGTAGAGACCGTGACCAGCCTCGTCCTGGACCTTCGCCAGCAGGATCGCCTTGCGTCGCAGCGAAGGCGCGCGGGAGATCCAGTTGCCTTCGGGCTGCATGCCGATGATCTCCGAGTGCGCGTGCTGAGCCACCTGACGCACGAGAGTCTTGCGGTACTTCTCCGGCATCCAGTCACGCGGCTCGATCCGATCCTTGGACTCGATCGTCGCCGCGAACTGCGCTTCAAGCTCCGTCGCGTCGAACTGATTCTCATTGATCTGCGTTGTCATGACCACTCCACCCTTGGATGTGCCCTTCCGGCTTCTGCGTTCGGTCCGCCCATCGTATGTCCGACGCACCGGCGAAACCATTTACTGACCATTTGTTCTGTATTGTTCACTATCAGTGTGGCACACCGCACGCCGAGGTGCAACGCACAGCACCAGGTCGTCGCCGGGCCGCGGATGACCCATCGGCACTCGGGCCGCGCGTCGAGACTCGCCTCGCCTCGCAGCGGCCTCACCGAGAACCGGACGCTGCCCCGAGACACTCCCGCGCGCCCCCGAATCTCGGTGCAACGCGCGGTCCGCGGCGAGGCCAGACTGACATGCCACCACCGGGCCGCAGGCGACGGGATACCGTGGTCCGACTTGACAGCGACGCCGATCACAACGATATTTATTGACCAGATGGTCGTTTATTCTTCGAAGGTGCCGCGACCGGGAGCTTCGGGCTGCTGACAGCCATCGTCCACATGCGCTCACCACTGCCCGGCAAGTGATCGCCACAGCAATCAGCGACTCGAAGAGGAGCCTGACATGGGAGAGCCCAGTCCCGAGGCAACGACAACCGCTCGCACGGCGGCGTCTGCGGACAGCGCGAACGGCGAACCGGGCACGGACAGCGAACCGCTGACCGGTGCTGCGGCGATGTTCGCCAACGATCGTGCCTCCCAGCATCTGGGCATCACCGTCGATGATCACGGCCCCGGCTGGGCACAGTGCTCGATGACGATCACCGACATCATGGCCAATGGGCACGAGATCACCCACGGCGGCTATATCTTCCTCTTCGCCGACACCACCTTTGCGATGGCCTGCAACTATCCCGGCTCCACCACGGTCGCCTCGGGCGGGGACATCGACTTCCTCAAACCCACCTACGTGGGCGACGAACTCATCGCCCGCGGCAAAGAGATCGTCAGACAGGGCCGCTCAGGCATCTACGACATCGAAGTCACTCGCGGAGACGAGATCGTGGCGACCTACCGCGGCCGCTCCCGCACCCTGCCCCCGCAGAAGCCCGCGTCCACCTGATCCGACGCCCCACCTCGGCGCCTCACGAATTGCAAAGCACAACAGGATTGACCAAGGAGACAACGATGACTGCCAACGATCTCGACGCCGGCCAGCGCATGAGCCTCGACGAGCTGCGGGCCGATCAGCTCGCCAACCTCAAGTCCACCGTTACGAAGGTCTATGAGAAGGTACCGTTCTACCGGCAGGCCTTCGACGAGCTCGGCGTCACACCGGCGGACATCACCAGCCTCGACGACATTGCGAAGCTGCCGTTCACGAACAAGCAGGACCTGCGCGACAACTACCCGTTCGGAATGTTCGCCGTTCCGCGCGAAGACGTCGCACGCATCCACGCGTCCTCGGGCACGACAGGGCTGCCGACCGTCGTCGGTTACACGCTGGGTGACCTCGACAAATGGGGCAGTCTCATCGCTCGTTCCATCCTCGGCGCAGGCGGCAAGCGCGGGCAGATGATGCACAACGCCTACGGCTACGGCCTGTTCACCGGTGGGCTGGGAGTCCATGGTGCGGAGCGGCACGGGTTCACCGTCATCCCGATCTCCGGTGGGCAGACTCAGCGCCAGGTGCAACTGATCCAGGACTTCAAGCCCGACATCATCACGGCGACCCCAACCTACCTGCTGACAATCCTCGACGAGTTCCACAAGCAGGGCATTGACCCCACGTCGACGAGCCTGAAGACCGCGATCTGCGGCGCCGAACCGTGGACTGACGAGATGCGCAAGGAGATCGAGAAGTCCTTCAACGTCAATGCCGTCGACATCTATGGACTGTCCGAGGTTATGGGCCCCGGCGTGGCATGCGAATCCGCAGTGACCAAGGACGGCCCGACGATCTGGGAGGACCACTTCTACCCGGAGATCGTCGATCCCTACACCGGCGAGGCCCTGCCCGACGGCGAGGAGGGCGAACTGGTCTTCACCTCGCTGACGAAGGAGGCGCTGCCGATCATCCGCTACCGCACGCATGATCTGGCGAGCCTTCTGCCGGGCACCGCGAACCCGAACTTCCGTCGCATCTCGCGCATCACCGGCCGCTCAGATGACCTCATCATCATCCGCGGCGTCAACGTCTACCCGGCCAACGTCGAATCAGTGCTCTTTGAGTTCGAACACCTCAGCCCCCACTTCCAGCTGGTGCTCACCCGTCCCGGTCGCATGGACGAGGTCACCGTCGAGGTCGAGTCCCGCGAAGGCGTCGGAGCCGTCGAACTCGACGGTCTGAACGGCCTGGTCGCCGCGCGGATCAAGGAGCGCCTCGGCGTCTCCTCGACCGTATCGGTGCTCCAACCGGGCGAACTGCCCCGTTCGGTCGGCAAGCTCAAGCGCATCATCGACCGCCGCGAAGGTCTCAGGTGATCGTCCGCGGGCGGTGGGCTGCGGTGCTGTACGCGGCAGCCGCGGTCCGGGCTGGTTAGACTGGTGCGCATGCCGAAAACGACTTCACCTGCGCCGACACCTGACCTTGAGTCAGGAGTCGATGCTGCCGTGGACGCACAGACGGAGCCCACCGGCGCCGAGGCGGGGGCTGGGTCCGAGACTGCAGCACCCAAGCGCACGCGTCGTGGGCGGCCCGGCTATGACCGGGAGACCCTGATCAACAAGGCCACCGAGGTCTTCGTCTCGCGCGGCTATGACGGCACGTCCATGGACACCGTGGCGCGCGAACTCGGGATCACCAAGTCAGCGATCTACCATCACGTGAAGTCGAAGGAAGAGCTGCTGCACCTGGCGATCAACCGCGGCATCAGCGCCCTGGACTCCGCGGTCGAGGACGAACGCCAGCGCACCGGCCTCACCGCGCTCGAGCGCCTGCGTGCCGCCGTTCACGCCAGCGTCGTCATCCTCATCGAATACCACCACTCCGTGACCCTGCTGCTGCGAGTGCGCGGAAATTCGGACGTCGAGCGCGAAGCCCTCGAGCAGCGCCGGAAGATCGACGACAAGATACGCATCCTCGTCGCCGCGGCGATCGAGGACGGCGGCCTGCGCTCGGACTTCACCCCGGGCCTGATCACCCGTCTGCTCTTCGGCATGGTCAACTCCATCACCGAGTGGTATCGCCCCAGCTACCCCGTCGACCCTGAAACCATCGCCGACGCCGTCACCTCGATGGCCTTCAACGGCCTCGAGGCCTGACAGCCCCTATCCCGCGGCCGCAGCCCCTAGCCCGCGAACTCGCGCAGCGGCATTCCGGTCACGCCCACCTCGGCGACGAACAGGGCACCCGCCAACGGATCTGCCGCGGTGTCCACGTTCTCCTGCGACGTGGTGATGAAGAGCCGATCGAGGTTGTCTCCACCGAAGGCGCAGGCAGTGACTTTGCCGGCGCCGACCTCGACGGTTCCGTCCAGGGTGCCGTCGGGTCGGTAGCGGTGAACCGCTCCCCTGTTGACCACAGCCACCCACACGCAGCCTTCGCTGTCGACGGTGAGCCCATCTGGACGTCCGCCGTCGGGGAGTTCGACGAGGGCCCGACGGTTGCGCAATCCCCCATCGGGATCGAAGTCGAAGACGGCAATCTGGCCCGTAGGTGTGTCGTTGTAGTAGGTCAGCGAACCGTCGGGACTCCATTCGAGGCCGTTGGATATGGTCACGCCCTCGAGCATGACTTCGACGCGCCCCTCGGGGCTGAGCCGATAGAGCGAGGCCGCACCTGGGCTCTGGTCGTAGGCCATCGATCCGCACCAGAAGTTTCCCTGCGGATCACAGCCGCCCTCGTTCATGCGGATGTCCGACTGGGTCCACACCTCGGGCAGGGCGGTGATGTGCCCATCCGGGTCCTCGAGGGCGAATCCGCGCTCGATTCCGATGACCGCGCCACCGCCTCGGCGAGGGCGGAGGGCTGCGACGACCTCGGTGACATGTCTGCGGTCGACCCGGTCATCACGCAGCGTCAGGATGTCACCGGCGAGCATGTCGACCCAGCGCAGACCGCCCCATGACGGTGACCATGCCGGGCCTTCGCCGTGATAGGCGAGGGGATCGGTGATCTGCTCGGCTCTCATGAGCGCTCCTCCTTCTCTGCGGCTGACGGCAGTCCCTCGTCGGGTCCGAGGCTGCCTGCCCGATAGTCCTCCATCGGCACAGATCCCGCCTCCCACGCTTTGAGAACCGGGGTGAGGATCTGCCAGGCCAGGGTCGACTCTTCCGGTCCGGCGGACAGATCCGACTCTCCTTCGAGAACGTTCTTGAGCACGTGTCCGTATGGGGAGAATGCAGGCCTCGGCTGGTCACCGATCAGACTCATCGTCGCCTGCCGGTCCCGGGAGCTGCTCGTATTGAGAGCGAGCTCGACATCGAAGGGTCCGTCGAGACCGACCCACAAGCGCGCACCCTGCTGTGCGGCACCGACGGGGCGGAAGAGGATCTCGATGCCCTTGCGTGCGCGGGCGATCGCCTTTCCCGTACGCAGACGGAACCGAGTGCCCTCCCAGCGGGGCGAATCGATGTACAGGACCACCTCGGCGAAGGTCTCGGTATCGCGTTTCCCATCGACACCGTCCTCGTCGATGTAGTCGGACACCGTCTTCCCTGCGGCCTCCGGATCGTTCGCGAGTGTCCCGGCGGTGTAGCGGGCTCGGCGGGTCGAGGTCAGGACATCGTCGTCGGACAGCGGCCGAACGGCGGACAGGAGCTCGGTCTTGCGAGCTCGCAGAGCGGCGGCGCTCGGCCACCCCGATTCGATTCCTTCGGGCCGCTCCATGGCACTCATCGTGAGCACCTGCATCAGGTGATTCTGCAGGACGTCCTTGAGCGCCCCCGTGCTGTCGTAGAAGCGAGCGCGACCCTCAAGCGCGATCGATTCCTCCCACAGCACCCGGAACTCGTCGATATGCTCACCGTTCCACACGGCCTCGGGCAGCGGATTGGAGAACCGCAGCGGCAGCATTGCCTGCAGCGGAGCCATCCCGAGCGCGTGGTCGACGTTGAAGATGATCTCCGCGGCATCGTCACCGAAGAGCTCGCCGAGGAGGTCGTCCAGTTCTCCGGCACCGTTGAGGTCCGCTCCGAAGGGCTTCTCCATCGCTATCCGACTGCCTGCCGGAAGGTCCGCTGCGGCCAGGGCTCGCAGCGCATCGGGCATGAGCCCGGTGGGCAGTGCGAGGTAGACGGTCACCGGGGATTTCTCTCCGCCGCCTGCCGTCGAATTGCCGGTTGCTGCGATGAGGTCGGCCATATCGGCAGGGTCGGTGACGTCGGCGCTCCTGTACCCCGTGCGGTCGAGGATCCTGCTGCGAGCAGTCTCCGGGTGTTCGGCACCGTGCTCGTTCAGCTTCTCCTCGGCATGGTCGCGGTAGTCTTCGTCGCTCATGTCCCGAGTGGCCGAAGCCATGAGTGAGAAGTCCTGTGGCAGCGCATCGACGGCGGCGAGCTCCGCCAGAGCCGGCAGCAGGAACCGTCCCGCCAGGTCACCGGTGGCTCCGAAGATGATGAGGTTGGCGTTCACTGTGCTCTCCTGTCGACGGGCTTCAGGTCTTCGGCATGGCCAAGCCCATCACCGAGGGACATGGTCCACGCTACCGCGTCGGTGCAGACGTCACTCCTCAGCCGAGCGCCGCCAAGCCGGCGACCAGGATCCACCCCAGCGTCGCGTCCATCTCATCGAGCAACTTCTCGCGCGGCGGCTGATAGTCGCTGATGACCCAGTCGACGACGATCTGCAGACCGGCCCCGACGAGCGCGTTGCCCATGACACGCTGCTGGCCCGCGGTGAGTCGAGGACCGACGATCGACTCCGACAGGCGGCTCGACAGCTCGTCGCCGATCGCTCGACCGTGCCGGCGGTACAGTTCGTCGACGCGCGGACTGACCCCGAGGACTTCGAACAGATGGACTCTGGCCATCACCGGGTTGGACTGCGCCCAGGTCAGGAAGCCTGATATGAATCCGCGCAGCACCGCGGCAGCATCATCACCGCCACCGGCGAGGACCGAGGCGCGCAGATCGGCGACCACCCTCCCGTAGACCTCGCAGAGGAGGTCCTCCAAGGTGGCGAACGATTCGTAGAAGTAGCGCTTGTTGAGTCCCGCAGAATCGCAGATCGCCCCGACCGTCGTGGCTCGATAGCCCACGGTGCCGAAGAGTGAGATTCCGGCAGCGATGACCTGCTCGCGGCGGGCGCTCTGGCGCTCTTCGCGGCTGGCACCGGCATACGGACGTCCCTGATCAGTCACAGTGTGATCTTGACAACATCGGACCGCAAATGCAAACTGGTACGAACTCGTACCAGAAAGGTCGCTGATGAAATCCAGCTCTTCAGGCCACGCCGCGCTCAATGTCGCACGACGCACCCAAGACCTCGCCGAGGCAGTCGCCGGGGACGAACCCGTCGATCTCGCCGTCATCGGCGGCGGGTTCACCGGTGTCGGCGTCGCCCTCGACGCGGCGGCCCGTGGACTCAGCGTCGTCCTCATCGAACGCAGGGACCTCGCCTCGGGCACCAGCAGTTGGAGCTCGAAGCTCGCCCACGGGGGTCTGCGCTACTTGGCCAAACTCGACTTCCCGATCGCGTGGGAGTCAGCAGTCGAACGCGACCACCTGATGAGTCGGATTGCGCCCCACCTCATCCGCCCGATGCAGATGGTCTTTCCGCTGCACAGCGGCGTCAGCCGCTTCGACGCGGCCCTGACCGGCACCGGCTTCCTCGCTGGAGACGTCCTGCGGATGTTCGCGAAGACACCCAAATCGCTGCTTCCGCACCCCAGCCGGATATCCACCGCCGACGTCAATCAGCTGGCGCCCGCCACCGCCAAGTCCGGATTGCGCGGCGGACTGCTCAGCTGGGACGGACAGCTCGTCGACGATGCCCGTCTGGTCGTCGCCATCGCCCGCACCGCAGCGTCCCACGGGGCGCGCATCCTCACCTACGCCTCCGCCACCAGTATCGAACCGGGACAGGTTCAGTTCACCGATGAGCTCACCGGCGACCGCCATACGATCCGGGCCAAGCAGGTCGTCAATGCCGCCGGCGTCTGGGCCGACACCCTGTCAGACGATGTCGAGCTCGCCCCGAGCAAGGGTTCGCACCTGTTGGTCAGGGCCGAGAGCATCGGCCGCCCGTCCGCAGCTGTCACAGCGCCCGTGCCCGGCCACTTCGGTCGGTTCGTCTTCGCAGTGCCGTGGCCCGACGGACTCGTCATGATCGGCCTCACCGATGACCCGCACTCCGGACCGATCCCGAATCGGGCCCGACCGGACGAGGACGAGCGCACATTTCTGCTGAAGATCATCAACGCCGTGCTGGAGAAGCCCCTCACGCCGGAGGACGTAGTGGGCAGCTACGCCGGCTTCCGGCCGCTGCTCAAGAGCAAGGGCGACGCCAGCGCAGACCTCTCACGCAAGCACGCATTGCTGCGCGACCCACACAACGACGTCCTCACGATCGTCGGCGGCAAGCTCACGGGATACCGTCGGATGGCCGAAGACGCCGTCGACGAGGTGGTCAAGGCGGGCGAGCTGACGGCAGGGCCGTGCCTCACCACTTCGCTCAGCCTCGTCGGTGCCGGAACCCCGGAACCCGGACTCTCGGAGCACCTGGTCCAGCGCTACGGCACCGACGCGGCCACGGTCGCAGCATATGGTGCCGACGATCCCGAGCTGAATGAATCGGTGAGGGCGGGAATTCCCTTGAGCGGTGCGGAGATACGCTTCGCCGTCGAGCACGAACTCGCCGTGACCGTTGACGACGTGGTCGACCGCCGCACCCGCTGGGGCCTCGTCGACGCCGACCGTGAGGACCTGGCCGTTGCCGTGCGCAAGCATGCTCCGGAACTGATCGAGAACCCATACACACAGGAAGAAGGCTGACCCACATGGACAACACACAACCGCGCATGCGCTGGTGGGGTTGGGGCGAGGACGGCAACGACGGTCCGGTCAAACCCGGTGCCAAGAAGATGCTGACGAAGACGTGCGGCTGGCCCAGGGGCGTCAACCGTCCGCCGGTCGACCTCGAGGCCGTGTCCTTGCCCGAGGTCGTCCTTCCGGAGAGCTCGCGTGCCCGCTTCGAGCAGCTGCTGGGTGCCGAATTCGTCCGCGGCGACCACGCCACACGTGTCTCTCACGCCGCCGGGCGCAGTGTGCCCGACCTGATCCGACTGCGCAGCGGAGAGGTGCCCTTCGCTCCCGACGTCGTCCTCTACCCGAGTTCGGACGCCGAGGTCGATGAGCTGCTGGCCATCTGCCAGCAAGATCGCATCGCGGTCGTTCCCTTCGGCGGAGGAACCAGCGTCGTCGCCGGCCTCGATGCCTTCCGCCGCGACTTCAGCAGCTGTGTGTGCATCAGCCTGGCCCGTCTCGATGAGATCCTCGACCTCGACGAGGAGTCACTCACGGTGACCGCTCAGGCCGGTGTCTTCGGACCGGACCTGGAGAAGAAGCTGCAGGCTGTAGGCTTCACCCTCGGACACTACCCGCAGTCGTTCGAGTTCAGCACCGTCGGCGGCTGGGTGGCCACACGGTCGGCCGGACAGCAGTCGACCGGATACGGACGGGTCGACGAGAACGTCTTCGGTCTGCGCTGCTCCACTCCGAGCGGTCCGGTCGAGCTGCGAACGTCTCCAGCCTCGGCGGCCGGGCCCAACCCGCGCCAGATGTTCGTCGGCTCCGAGGGCACGCTGGGCATCATCACGCAGGCCACGCTGCGCATCAAACGCCTGCCCGAGGAGGCACTGCCCGACGCCTGGTTCTTCCCCGACTTCCACTCGGGCGCGGTCGCCCTGCGCGAGCTTGAGCAGAACGGTCTGCGGCCAGACATCGCACGACTCTCCGACGTCAATGAGACCGCCTTCGGTCTGGCGCAGCTCGGCAGCGACACTCAGCGCAGGGGCCTCCTGACCTATCTGCGGGCACGGAAAGTCACGACCCCGTGCCTGCTGGTTCTGCGCTACGACGGGCACAAGGCCGACGTCAGGGCGCGGCGGGCCGCCGGACGCACGATCGCCAGGAAGCACAAGGGCGTGAGCATCGGCGGTTCCCCGGAGACCATGTGGGAGAAGCACCGCTTCTCGACACCGTATCTGCGTGACCAGCTGCTGACTGGGGGCGTCGTGGTCGAGACTATGGAGACCTCCGCACCCTGGAGCACCATCGAGGAGCTGCACGACACGATCAAGTCCGATATCGAGGAGGCGATGGCCGATCGCGGGACCCCTGCATTCGTGCTCTGCCACGTATCGCATCTCTACACCGCTGGCTGCTCGCTCTACTACACGGTCTTCGCCCAGCAGCAGGAGGGACGGGAGATGGAGCAGTGGAAGGCGCTGAAGACCGCGGCCAGCAACGCCATAGTCGCAGGCGGCGGAACGATCACTCACCACCATTCGGCCGGCGCGGACCATGCCCCCTGGCTCCCGAAGGAGCACGGTGAACTGTGGATGCGCATGCTGCGTGCGGCAAAGGGCGAGGTCGACCCGGTCGGAATCATGAACCCCGGGAAGCTCATGAATGGGCCGAGGACACTGTGAGCAGCGCGTCACTGACACCCGTCCCGGTCATCCTCAACCCGGCGGCACGCAACGGCGCCGTCGCGAAGCGGATCGGCC
Organism: Brevibacterium sp. UCMA 11754; assembly: GCF_021532275.1. Taxonomy (GTDB): domain Bacteria; phylum Actinomycetota; class Actinomycetes; order Actinomycetales; family Brevibacteriaceae; genus Brevibacterium. The sequence continues at coordinate 62,663 of NZ_JACBOT010000023.1, read as the reverse complement.
CGCTGCAGAGCGCCTTCGCGGCCAACGGTCTGGAGGCCGTGCTGATCGAGAGCACCAGCGAGCAGAATGCGACCGACCTCGCCGCCGAGTTCGCAGCCCGAAACGAGCCCGTCGTCGTCTCCCTCGGCGGCGACGGGATGGTCCGCTCGGTCGCGGCCGGCCTGGTGGGGTCGACAACCTCCTTGGGCATCATCGCCGGCGGTCGCGGCAACGACTTCATCGGCAAGGTCGGCATCCCCAAGGACATCGCTGAGGCCGCTGCGATCATCGCCGGCGGTCACGACCGCTCGATCGACGTCCTCGACCTCGATGGCCAGATCTGCGTCGGCAATGTCAGTCTCGGCCTGGACACCGCTGTCCACAACTACGCCAACAAGGTCCGGCGCATCAAGGGCCACTGGGTGTATCTCTACGGGGTGGCACGGGCGATCATGCAACCCAGGCGGATCGAGCTGGAGCTCACCGTCGATGGTGAACGCCTCGAATTCCGTGGTCTGTCAGCCGGCTTCGCCAATTCCGGTCGTTACGGAGGCGGCCTGAAACTCTCACCCGAGGCCGAACTCGACGACGGTCTCATCGATGTGGTCCTGCTCAAGGACACGTTTCTGCCGAAGCTGGGCGCGGAGCTGGTGCCATTCACCCTGGGACGCCACAGCAGCCACCCGAACATTCACTTCAGTCATGCCCGCGAGATCCACATCGCCACACCCGAGGGCGCAGAGCCGGTCGAGATCCACGCCGATGGTGATGCGATAGCGCACACCCCGGCGCGGGTCACGATTCGGCCTGAGTCGCTGAAGGTCCGAGTCTTGGCAGAACACGCGAAATAGTCGATCACCGCTGCCGACGACGCGGGGGTTCCGGCTGTGGCGGTGCGAAACCAGCACAAACGGTTGTCACTACCGTCTCGATACTCCGCAAAGTTTCGACACGAAGGTACCAACCGTTGGCGTCCGACTGTGGAACTCGGGTCCGAACGCGCAACTTGGGCGGACTCTACTCCTTCGCGACGAGCGTGAGCACGTCGTAGTTCGCGACGGGCTCGTCGTTCTGGTTGACGATCGCGGCGTCCCAGCGGACCTCGCCGTACTCGTCGGTCTCGCGCGGAGTGATGCGCTTGGCTGTCAGCGTGACCTTGAGCGAATCTCCTGGTGAGACCGGTGTGATGAAGGTCAGTCCCTCGAGGCCGTAGTTCGCGAGGACTGGGCCGGGGTCCGGCTGGACGAAGAGGCCTGCGGCGAAGGACACGATGAGGTAGCCGTGCGCCACTCGTCCCGGGAAGAACGGGTTTGCGGCCGCAGCCTCCTCATCGGTGTGGGCGTAGAAGGTGTCACCGGTGAACTCTGCGAAGTGTGCGATGTCTTCGAGAGTGACTTCACGCCACTCGGATTCGAGGGCGTCACCCACGCGCAGATCGGACAGGGTTTTCGTGAACGGGTGCACTCCGGTACGGCGCTGCGCTCCGGCGACCCATTCGCCGCCGATGGCGGTGAGCATGTCCGGGGAGGCCTGGATCGCGGTGCGCTGCATGAAGTGCTCGACACCGCGCAGTCCGCCCATCTCCTCGCCGCCGCCGGCGCGTCCGGGACCGCCGTGGATGAGGGTGGGCAGCGGCGAGCCGTGCCCGGTCGATTCTTCGGCATCATCGCGGTCGAGGACGAGGATGCGTCCGTGCCAGGGCGCGACCTGGCGGACGAATTCGGTGGCGAACTCAGCATCGTGGGTGACGACTGAGCCGACCAGGGAACCGCGCCCGCGAGCGGCCAAACGCACAGCCTCCTCGGTGGAGGAATAGGTGATGAGCGAGGTCACCGGACCGAAGGCCTCGATATCGTGGACGGCGTCGACCCAGGGGTCGTCGGCCTGGAGCACGGTGGCCGCGACGTAGGCCCCGCCGAGGTTCTTCGCCAGTTCATCAGAGTCCTCGCGACCACCGGTGAGGACATGCGCCCCCGCCGAGGTGATCTCATCGATGGCATCGAGAACGTCGGTCCGCTGCTTGTCAGACACGACCGGCCCCAACCGGGTGGACTTCTCACGTGGGTCGCCGACGCCCTGAGTCTCCAGCTTTGCGATGAGCGCCTCGGCGACGGCCTCTTTGTGCTGTTCGGGGATGAAGGCGCGGCGGATCGCCGTGCACTTCTGGCCGGCCTTGATCGTCATCTCGGCGACGACGCCGGAGACGAAGAGGTCGAATTCCTCGGTACCCGGTCCGGCATCGGGGCCGAGCAGGGAGAAGTTCAGGGAATCCGCCTCGGCGAAGAAGCGCGTGCCGCGATCGCGCACGCAGTCCAGGCCGCCGAGGTGCTTCGCCGTAGTCGCGGACCCGGTGAAGGCGATCGCATCCTGTTCGGCCAGATGGTCGAAGAGCGGGGTGACGTCACCGGCGATGAGCTGGATGGAACCGGCCGGCAGCAGACCGGATTCGATCATGTCGGCCACCACTGCACGGGTCAGGTGGGCGGTGTCGGTGGCGGGTTTGACGATGACGGGGACACCGGCTGTGAACATGGGGCCGAACTTCTCGAGCATGCCCCAGACGGGGAAGTTGAAGGCGTTGATCTGGACTGCCAAGCCCTGCCGGGAGGTCAGGATATGGCGGCCGACGAAGGTGCCGTTCTTCGACAGGCGCTCGATTCCTCCGTCGAGGTGGACGGTGGAGTTGGGCATCTGGCGACGGGCGACGCCGGAGTAGGTGAAGAGAGTGCCGATGCCGCCTTCGATGTCGACGAATCCGTCGCGCTTGGTGGTTCCTGTGGAGAAGGAGATCTCGTGGTAGTTCTTCGCGCGTTCCATGAGGTAGGCGCCGAGCTTCTTGAGGATGACGCCACGCTGGTGGAAGGTCAGCTTCTGCAGTTCGGCGACCCCTGTGCTCCGTGCGTACTCGTCGACGGCGGCGAAGTCGACGCCCGCAGAGGAGACATGGTGGGTCAGCTGCCCGTTGGTCGCGTCGTGGACGGCTCGGGTGCCGTCAGTGCTCCCACTGGGGGTGTGCCAGTCGCCTGCCACATACGAACTGAGAATTTCGGTCATGTCTGCTCTCCCTGTTCAACGATTGCACGGCGGCCGACGTCGGCACCGCTGCCGATTCCTGACTGTAATACTAACCAATCGGTCGGTTATTGTCATTGCGTGGCCGTCTTCGCCTGACCCGCCCAGTCACCTCCACCCGCCCCTGCCGCCGCTCACACAGGCAGGGTGCGAGATGGGCAAGTGACACCGATCACCACCTGCACTATGATCGAGAACAATTACTGACCATTCAGTCACTCGCGCGGAAGCGTCGGCGATCACTCAGAGTCGAGGACCGCCGCTTCGCAGCGCACAACCCGGCACATCACCCAGGGAAAGTTCTCTCATGTCCACATCTTCACCCGCGGCCGCAGCTCCCGCCTCGATCACTCGCGAGGAACGCAAGGTTCTGGCCGGAACGCTCGTCGGCACCACCATCGAGTGGTATGACTTCTTCATCTACGCACAGGCCGCGGGGCTCATCCTCTCGGTCCAGTACTTCGGGCCCCTGGCGTCGGACAACCCGGCGCTCGGGCAGATCATGGCCTGGGCCTCTCTCGGGATCTCCTTCCTGTTCAGGCCACTGGGCGCGATCATCGCCGGCCACCTCGGCGACCGCATCGGACGCAAGAAGATGCTCGTCCTCACGCTCATCCTCATGGGTGCCGCGACCTCGCTCATCGGGCTGCTGCCGAACTATGCGGCCATCGGAATCGGAGCACCCATCCTGCTGACGCTGCTGCGGATCCTGCAGGGCTTCTCTGCCGGCGGCGAATGGGGCGGTGCCGCACTGCTCTCGGTCGAGCACGCGCCGGTGAATAAGCGCGGGCTCTTCGGTGCCTACCCGCAGATCGGTGTGCCCGTGGGCATGATCCTCGCCACCGGCGTTATCTGGATCCTCACCACCGTGCTCACCCCCGAACAGTTCGCGAGCTTCGGCTGGAGAATCCCGTTCCTGTTCTCCGTCGTCCTCGTCCTTGTCGGCTACTACATTCGCCGCCAAGTCGAGGAGTCCCCCGTCTTCACGGAACTCGCCGAACGCCGGGCCGAGTCCTCGGCTCCGCTGTCGACACTGTTTCGGAAGAACACGAAGGAAGTCGTCCTCTCCGCCCTCATCTTCATCGGCAACAACGCCGTGGGCTACATGATCATCGCGTTCTTCGCCGCCTACGCCTCCCGGCCACTGGACCAAGGCGGCAGCGTCGGCCTCGACCGAGCTCCCGTCCTCTTGGCCACCACCTTGGCCAGCTTCGGCTGGCTGGTCTTCACCATGTGGGGCGGGGCGCTGTCGGACAAGCTGGGTCGCGTGCGCACCTTCCAGATCGGCTACATCCTCCTCATTCTGTGGCTGGTACCGACGTTCATCATGATCGATCAGGCCAACATTTGGATGTACGGCATCGGCATCTTCATCCTTACCGTCGGCATGGGCCTGTCCTATGGTCCGATGTCGGCGATGTATGCGGAGATGTTCCCACCGCAGGTCCGCTACTCCGGCGTGTCCATCGGCTACGCCCTGGGCGCGATCCTCGGCGGCGCCTTTGCCCCGACGATCGCCGAGACCCTGCTGGCACGCACGGACTCATCACTGTCGATCGCGGCCTACATGATCATCGTCTGCATCATCTCGCTGGTCGCCGTCAGCCTGGTCAAGGAGCCCAAGGGCGCGCCTCTGGGCGTCGTCAAGCTCACGAACTGAACGCGCATGCCCGTAGGGTGGAGTCGGAACCGATCACTTTTGGTGCAGCAGGCCAGTCTGCAGACTGGCTCGTTGCATCAAAGGTGATCAACCTGTCCATTCTCAACAACTGAGAGTGCACAATTCGAGGAGACACCGATGACGCAGTTGTCCTATCCCGATATCGAAGCAGCCGCCGCCAGGATCTCCGGACGGGTACGACCGGTCACGGTGGCCTCCGCTCAGCCCGGGAATGCGCCTGCAGCTCCGACTCCCACGGCCGCGACGTGGAGTGCCCCGCCGAGCAGCGACCCGACTGGTTCGGGCGTGCACTTCGCTTTGGAATTCATGCAGTACACGGGCACCTTCAAGGCCCGCGGGGCGCAGAACTTCATCCAGGCCCATCTGGCCCAGGGTACGTTCCCCGAGGCTGGAGTCACGATCGCCTCGGGCGGCAACGCGGGTCTGGCCTGCGCCTGGGCTGCGCGGGACGCCGGGGTTCCAGCGGCCGTGTTCCTGCCTGCCGATGCTCCCGCGGTCAAGGTCGAGCGCCTGCGCAGCTACGGTGCCGAGGTGCGTCTGAGCGGATCGGAATTTGCCGAGGCGGCCCTGGCCTGCGAGGAATTCGTCGAGTCATCCGGTGCCTTGGCCTCACATGCCTATGACCATCCGCTCATCGCCGCCGGTGCCGGCACGATGATGACCGAGATCCTCTCGCAGATCCCCGACCTCGACACGGTCGTCGTCTCCGTCGGCGGGGGCGGCCTGTTCGCGGGTGTGGCCACGGCCGCCACGTTCCACGGGGTGCGCACCGTCGCTGTGGAGCCGAAGAGCTGTCGGGCGCTGAATGCGGCTTTGGAGGCGGGGAATCCTGTCGACGTCCCGGTCGATTCGGTGGCCGCAGATTCGCTGGGCGCCAGGCGGGCCACTCCCCTGGCTGTCGCGGCGGCGCAGAACGACCTGGTCACCTCGGTGCTGGTCGATGACGAACAGATCATCTCCGCACGCCGGCATCTGTGGGGCGAACACCGCCTGGCAGTCGAGCATGCGGCGGCAACGGCGCTGGCGGGAATCCACGGTTCCGACGACTCCGGAAGCTATGTTCCGGCAGCCGATGAGAAGGTCTGCATCGTTCTGTGCGGGGCGAACACCAGCCTCGGCGATCTCTGAAGAGTCTGCTAGCCATGTGCACGGGCGCGCCATTTCAGGCGCACCGGCGCTCCTAGTCAGTCAGTGCTGGCCCTACTTGTCCTTGGACCGGAGGGCCTGTTTGATCAGCGCGAAGATGGCGGCCGCGACGACGACGGCGATGATCGCTTTGACGAGGAACCACGCGATTGAGAACGCGACGTTGACGACCCACCACGCGATGATGATCGCGATGATCGCGCCGACGATGCTCCATACGGTACTCATCTTCATGTCTCAAGATTAGGCGGCGCGGTGTGAGCGCGCAACGACGCAAGACACGGAGCAGCTCACACAGCAACGGCTCGTTGCCGGATCGCCCGAGCCGACCAGCGTCCGTCGGCGAAACCGACGTCGATCGGGTGCTCGAAGGCCGCGCTGACCTGGTCGGTGCTGAGCACCTCGGCGATCTCACCTGCAGCGGTGAGCCGCCCGTGGGAGATCAGCATCGCGTGGGACGTGGACTCCGGGATCTCCTCGAGATGGTGGGTCACCAGCAGCGTCGTGAGCTCCGGCGAGGTCACGGACAGCGAATCGATGGTCTCCAGCAGCTGTTCGCGGGCGGCCACGTCGAGGCCGGTGGTCGGTTCGTCGAAGAGGAGGAGCTGGGGCTCGGCGATGAGGGACCGGGCGACCAGTGCACGTCCCCGCTCCCCCTGGGACAGCACTTTCCAACCCGCGTCCGCACGGGCGCTCAGCCCCACCTCGGCGATGAGGTCATCGGCCTTGGCGATCTCATCGGGCATGGGCTCCCATCTGAGCGGCCGTTCGATCGTGCCGGTCAGGCCGGTGAGGACGACCTCGCGCACGGACAGATTCGAGCGCAGAGGGTGGCGCGGATTGACGTGTCCGATGTGGCGGCGCAGAGCCTGGAGCTCGACTCGCCCCATGCGCTGCCCGAGGATGTCGACCGTTCCGGAGGTCGGGAAGACCTGCGCCGAGGCGAAGCTGAGAATCGTCGACTTCCCGGCTCCGTTGGGGCCGATGAGGACCCAATGCTCGCCTTGCCCGATCGTCAGATCGATGCCGTGGAGGATCTTCGTCTCACCGCGTCGGAAGGTCACATCGCTGAGTTCAAGGACCGTCGCGCCCACCTTGTCCACACTCACTTTCCTCGTCATGATCGCGTCGCTGCAGCAGGAACCACCTGCGCCAGTCGTGGCCGGCTCCCAGTTGGGGCCGATCCGATTCTAGGTCGATCGCTCGCTGAGGTGGGCGTTCCCGGGCAGGACGATGTTCCACATCATGGATAGCTCGGCTGCAGCAGTCCACCGCGGGTCCGAGTCCAGCGCCCACGATGCGCCGCTGTTGGAGCCACGGTGCGCCGCTGTTGGTGTCCACGGTGCGCCGCTGTCGGTGTCCACGGTGCGCCGCTGTCGGTGTCCACGGTGCGCCGCTGTCGGTGTCCACGGTGCCCGTGGTCAGTGCAGCGTCGGCCGGTAGACGAGCTCCTCGACGCCGCCTCCCAGCGACGTGCGGTCAAGGAGTTCGAGATCGAAGTCCTGCGATCCGGCGAAGATCGGCTGGGTTCCGGTGCGTCCGGTGATCACCGGATAGATCGTCACCTGCAGCCGGTCGACGAGGCCGGCGCCCATCAGCGCACGATTCATAGACAGACTTCCGTGCGAACGAATCGGCACATCAGACTCCTCTTTCATCTGTGCCACCACCTCGAGCGCATCACCGTCTGCCACGGTGGCATGCGGCCAGTCGAGCGGTCCGCTCAGCGAGGTTGAGACGACGGTTGTCGGCAGATTGCGCATTGCACTGACCCAGGGATCGAGAACATCAGGAAAGTCCTCGGCGTTTGCGAGCATGGCGGCGAACTCGCGGAACGTCGTTGCGCCGAGGACGAGCCGCTTGGGTCCGCTGTAGAGCTCGAGTCGGTGGTCGAGGAGTTCAGGTCCCTGCTTGCCCCAGTAGCCTCCCCAATCACCGTCGGGACTGACCGAGGCGAACCCGTCGAGGCTCGAGAACACATCGAAGGTGTATGTGGCACTCATGATTGCTCCTCCCAGAGCGGATGCGGTGCCTTCAGTGTGCGCCCTCCCCAGACAGTTGACCAGGTCCAGACCGTTGACTGGGTCAGGGCTGCCGACCAGGCCAGGGCTGTTGACCAGGCACGGTCAGCCGAGAGAGCCTCCGCGTTCCGGTGTGGGAGTGAGGCCGTCGAGAACGACGTCGAGCATCGCTTCACGATACTCAGCGTCGCCTGCAATGGCCGAAAGCGCGACCAACATCTCCAATATCTGTTCGAGTTGAACGCCCTCACGCAGCTGACGGGCACTCAGCGCGGCGTCGAACAGCGGTCGGCCCACAGCGATGACTCGCGACTTCGTGTCATCGAAGATCGGACTGTCTCGGCTGAGCTGAGTCAGCAATTCCGCGGCAAATTGCTTCTTGCCGGCAGCAAATAAGTAGAACTGGCGCAGCCACGTCCGAAATGCTGCCCCCGGATCGGAGCTCGGCAGGGACTCGGGTGGGGCGAAGGCGATGTCGGCCTCATTGGCGTAGAGCGCTTCCAGGAGGTCGAGGCGACTTGGGAAATTCCGATACAGGGTGGCCATACCGACACCGGCACGCCGCGACACCTCGGCCAGCGACACGGTTCCGTCGGATTCTGCGAACGCTGCTCGCGCCGCAGTGAGAATCTTGTCCCTATTGCGCTTGGCATCGGAGCGCTTCGGACTCGGTGACGAAGATTTCAGTGACATCTCTTCCAAGTGGATAGGCTCTCCGGTAAAGTTAAGTGGACAAGTTATCCACTTGCCTTGAAGTCTATCCGAGATTCGCCACCCTCGGGTGGCCCCACCGAAGGAGCTCCATGCCAGAGACAATGATTGCGCTCGTCACGGGAAGCAACAAGGGAATCGGTCGCGAGATAGCACGCCAGCTCGCCGACCTCGGGCACACCGTTGTGATCGGCACCAGAAGTGCCGCCAACGGCGAAGAGACGGCCGCCGAGCTGCGAGCGGCTGGCGGAGACGTCACGTCGGTGACCCTCGACGTCACCGACGCCGCATCGGCTGCTGCGGCGGCCGACACCGTCAAGGACAGGTTCGGACGCCTGGATGCGCTGGTCAACAATGCCGGGATCAGTGGACGGCCGGGCGCGGACTTCGCAGGACAGTCACCTGCCTCCGCGAACGTCGACGACATCCGCTTCATCTTCGAGACGAACGTCTTCGGAGTCGTCACTGTGACAACCGCATTCCTTCCGCTCCTGCGCCTGTCCGAGAGTCCGCGCATCGTCAACGTCTCCAGCAGCGCCGGATCGCTGACCCTGACTTCGGATTTCAACCAACCGGATCCGATCGCGCTCGGATATGTCCCCTCCAAAACGGCGCTCACCTCGCTGACAATCCAGTACGCGCGAGGACTGGCCCCGGAGAAGATCCTAGTCAACGCCGTGTGCCCGGGATTCGTCGCGACCGACCTCAACGGATTCCGCGGCCAGCTCACCCCAGCGCAGGGAGCCGCCCAAGCAGTCCGGATGGCAACCATCCCCAGCGACGGCCCGACCGGAACACTCACCGACAGCGACGGCCCCGTGCCCTGGTAGCGATCGGCCCCACAGTAAGGATCGGCCCTCCGATCCAATGAGCATCCGTCAACCGGCACCGATACGGCGGGTACCGGGAGCGGGCGCAAGACGACCATAATGGAAGTATGCACAACGGCGCCGACCCCAATGACGAACACCGCACGAAGATACGCGGGAAGATCCTGCGACGGTCCGCGTCATTCAACGTCGCCCATGCCGTCGACGATCTGGAACCCGGCACCGGCGCCCAGAGCATCCAACGGGCTCTTTCGCTGCTCAACCTCGTCGGGCTCATCGCCGGCGAGCGCAGCAGCGGGGCCAGCCTGTCCGAGGTCGCCTCGATCAGCGGCCGCCCCAAGGCCAGCGTCCACCGAATGCTCCAAGCACTCATCGCCATGGGGTACGTCGAACGCTTCGAGGAGGGCGGCTACCGCCTCGGCGTGCAGTCGCAGATCCTCGGCCAGCTTGCTCAGAAATCTGTCGATCCGCTGGTCACGGAGTCGGAGTCGAGCCTGCTGCGCCTGGCCGAGCTGAGCCGGGACACAGCCTTTCTGACCCTGCGCACCGGCAGCTACTCGATCTGCGCCCGCCGCGAGGAGGGCTTCGGCGAGATTCTGAACAACGCCCTGTCCGTGGGTGATCGCCACCCGCTGGGCATCGGCGCGGGCAGTCTCGCGATTCTCTCCGAACTCTCCCCCGCCGAGGTGGACGCCCAGTTCGAGGCCAATGCGCAGATCTACGCCGAACGGTATCCCAAGGTCTCGGTCACGCAGCTGCGCGACATCATCGACCGGGCCCGAGTCGACGGCTTCGTCCACAATCCCGGCCTCTTCGCCCAGGGGTCGTGGGCCGTGGGCGTGCCGCTGCGAATCCGCGGCAGCCGCCCCCGCGCGGCCCTGTCGATCGCGAGCATCGCCGACCGCGTCACCGGACCCCGCGTCGAACGCCTCGTCGCCCTGCTCCGTCGCGAGGCCAAGGCCATCGCCGAGGCGCTGGGCACGCAGGCCGATCCCTGATCACCGCCCTCGCACCGACACCACCACTCATCCCGCCGAGGCAGCCCCCAGTCGCGCGGCCACCGCGCCCAGGATCTCGCCCAGCCAACCCACGGCCGCAGGATTCGGGCCCGAACGGGTCACGAACGAGACCCGACGCTGACCCAGATCCTGCTCGGCTGGCCGCAGCACGACGTCGAAGTCGGTGTCCACAGCCACCTCGGTGGTCAATGCGCATCCGAGTCCCTCGGCCACGAGCCCGTGGATCATGTAGAGGTCGTCGCTGCGCATGAGTTCGCGCAGCTCATATCCCAGTCCCCGGGAGATCCGCCGCAGCACTCGCACCGAGGCTTCCGATTCGTTGTGGCTGAGCACCCAGTCGACGTCGCTCATCGTCGCGAAGTCGAGGATCTCGTGCCCCGCCAACTCTCCGCCGCTGGCGACCATGACCCGGTAGGGCTCGTCGAGAAGTGTGCGCAGCCGCAGCTCGGGGCCCGCGAACTCGGGCAGTTCGGGGATGTCGTAGATGAGGCCGGCGTGGACCTCACCGCTGTGGAGCATCCGCACGACCTCGCTGGGTTCGGCTTCGACGACCTCGACGTGCACGGACGTCCGCTGCTGGAGCTCAGCGATTGCGGCGGGGAGCAGCCGTGAGCCGATCGAGGAGAACGACCCGACGCGCAGGGACACCACTCCGGCATCGCGTTGTGCGGTGACGAGCTGTTCGGCCCGATCGATGCGGGCCAGGACCGGTTCGATCTCCTCGGCGAAGGACTCGCCCAAGGGCGTGAGTCGAGTTCCGTTCCGTGCCCGGTCGACGAGCTTGACCCGCAGATGGGATTCGAGGGTGCGCAGGTGATGGGTCACGGTCGGGACTCCGTGTTCGAGCACCTCGGCGGCCCGATTGAGACTTCCCTCGTCCCTGATCGCTAAGAGCACCCGAAACTGCTGCAGATTCATCATGGCATAGACACTATGCCACCGTGAACGATTTCTTGCTATATCCTAGACAGCGCTCGAAGCCTAGTGTGGGTCCCATGCTCGCCGAAACTCATCTGCACCCGGACACCGCGGCCACCGCCATCGACCCTCGCCAGCACACCGCGCCGTATGCCGAGGCGCTGCGCTCCTTGGCCGCCGAGGACTGGCAGCGCCTGCACGTGCCCGCCCATCAGGGCAGTCGCGACCATGCACCGGGACTGGCCGAAGTCGTCGGCGAGGCCGGAATGAGCATCGACTTCCCCATGCTCTTCAGCGGTGTGGACCAGGAGAACTGGCGGATGATCAACCACGAACGCGTGACTCCGATCATGGCCGCCCAGCAGCTCGCCGCCGAAGCCTGGGGCGCAGCCCGCACCTGGTTCATCACCAATGGCGCCTCCGGAGGCAACCATATCGCGACGACCGTTGTGCGCGGCTTGGGACGCGAATTCGTCCTCCAGCGCAGCGTCCACTCTTCGGTCATCGACGGGGTCACTCACGCCGAACTGCGCCCGCACTTCATCCACGGTCGCGTCGATCCTGGCCTCGGCTCCTCCCACGGCGTGACTCCGGCCCAGGTCGAGTACGCCCTGACCGAGCACCCGGAGTCCGCCGCCGTCTACCTCGTCTCCCCCAGCTACTTCGGCGCTGTGGCCGATATCGGCGCCATCGCCGAGGTGGCGCACCGTCACGATGTTCCCCTCATCGTCGATGAGGCCTGGGGCTCCCATTTCGGCATGCACCCGCAGCTGCCCGTCAACGCGGTGCGCCTCGGTGCCGATCTCGTCATCTCCAGCACCCACAAGGGCGCCGGATCTTTGGCGCAGTCAGCGATGGTCCACCTCGGCCACGGACGGCAGGCACAGCGCATCGAGACCCTGGTCGATCGGGTCGTGAAGTCCTATCAGTCGACCTCGTCCAGTGGCATCCTCCTGTCCTCTCTCGACGAGGCACGCCGTCATCTCGTCACCCGCCCGGAAGCGATCGACGAAGCACTGGCCACCGCCGAGGCGATCCGAACTCGAGTTCAGAACGACTCGCGGTTCCGCGATGCGACCCCGGACATCCTCGGTGGCCATGATGCGATCGCCAACGATCCGTTCAAGGTCGTCATCGACACCCGCGGTGCCGGGATCACCGGCGCCGATGCCCAGTACCAGCTCATCCGCGACCACCGGATCTATTGCGAGCTGGCGACGCCCTCGGCGCTGCTGCTGCTCGTCGGTGCGACATCTCCCGTCGACGTCGAACGGTTCTGGACCGCGCTGCAGCAACTGCCGCGCTCTGAGTCCGAGCCGGAGCGTCCCATCGTTCTGCCCGGCAGCTGCGAGAAGCGACTGGAGATCAGCGATGCCTACTTCGCGGCGCCGCAGACCGTTCCCTTCGCCGAGGCTGTCGGCAGGGTCTCGGCCGATGCTCTGGCCGCGTACCCGCCCGGTGTGCCCAATGTTCTGCCTGGTGAGGTGCTCAGTGCCGAGGTCGTCGACTTCCTTCGTGCCACGGCCGCGGCTCCCTCCGGCTATGTCCGCGGAGCCCAGGATTCGAGGATGAACACCTTCAACGTCGTGGCGGAGACGAGCTGAGACCTGCCGAACCCGGCCGCTCCTCCTGCCGAGCTCGGCTGTTCCTCCTGCTGTAGCGTGAGGAGCATGCCCGTTGCCGACGTTTCCCCGACTGTCTCCCTGCCCGCGACCGAGCTCGAGAGCCTCTGCGAATCCGCGATCCTCGCCGCGGGAGGTTCGGACCGTCTGGCAACATCTCTGGCGACTGCGACGGTGGCGGCCGATCGCCGTGGCAAGACCCAGGTCGGGACGGCACACCTCTTCGACTACCTCGACGGTCTCGAGTCCGGTCGGATCAACGGTGCCGCCACTCCGAAGCCGGTCAACAGACTCCCGGCGACCCACCTCGTCGACGCGGATGGAGGCATCACCCAGCTCGCCTTCGACGAAGTGTTCGATCGTTTCGCGGATTCAGCCGCCAGCCTGGGCATCTCGATCCTCAACGTCATGAATGCATTTCCCGCCGGAGAGCTCGGTTACTACACGATGCGCTTGGCCGATCGCGGACTCATCGCCCTGGCCGGAGCGAATTCGCCGGCCCTCATGTCACTCTTCGGCAGTCGCGACACGGTCGCCGGGACGAACCCGTTCTCCTTCGCGCTCCCTCACCCGCAGGGCCCGCGCATGTTCGATCAAGCCAGCAGCGCCACGGCCTGGGTGAATGTCCGCGAGGCTGCCGAACGTGGGGAGTCGATCCCCGAGGGTTGGGCGCAGGCACCAGATGGGACTGCGACGGCCGATGCTGAGCAGGGACTTGCCGGCTCACTGCTTCCCTTCGGCGGGGTCAAGGGCAGCAATCTCGCCCTCATGATCGAGCTCCTCGCAGCCCATGGGGGCGCGAACTTCTCGGTCGACGCCCCACCCATTGACGACGGAGACCAAAGCCCCGGGACCGGACTCTTCGTCATCGCGATCAGCGCTGATGCCTTCGACCCGGAGTACACGCACCGGGTCGAAGAGCATCTGGCGAGACTTGATCGCGAGTTCGGAATCGACTTCGGGCGCAAGCGTGATGACGCGGTCATCGACCTGCCCCAGACCATCCACGCGGCTCTCATCGAACGCGGACGTCGCTGAATCACTGAGGACAGTCAAGCACCGAGGGGATCACATAACGTCGAGGGCACAGGTTAGCTTCGAGAGCACACTCCCTGGAGTCTGCTCTCGAAGCTAAGGTCGCTCCGCGATGAAACGCAGCGGCGCTGCGCCCCGGCGATGCGCCCCGGCCCCACAAACTCACCGCAGGACGACGGTGCGCTTGCCCGACAGGAACACGCGGCCGTCGCAGTGCCACTTCACGGCATTGGACAGCGCCTTGCATTCGGCATCACGGCCAGCGGCGACGAGGTCTTTGGGCCCGAAGGAGTGGTCGACGTCGACGACCTGCTGGGCGATGATCGGGCCTTCGTCGAGTTCGCTGTCGACGAAGTGTGCGGTCGCCCCGACCGTCTTGACTCCCCGCTCCCATGCCTGGTGGTAGGGCTTGGCGCCCTTGAACGAGGGCAGGAACGAGTGGTGGATGTTGATGGCCTTGCCCGTCAGCTCACGCGCCAGGTCATCGGAGAGGACCTGCATGTAGCGGGCAAGGACGACGAGGTCGATCTCGAAGCGGTCGACGAGATCGAGCAGCTTCGCCTCTGCCTCCGGCTTCGTCTCCTTGGTCACCGGGATGCGGAAGAACGGGATGTGGTGCCATTCGACGAGCTCACGGTGGTCGGGGTGATTGGACACCACGGCCGCGATCTCGATGGGCAGCTCACCGATCTGGGACCGGAACAGCAGGTCGTTGAGGCAGTGCTCGAACTTCGAGACCATGATGAGGACCCGACGCTTCTCCCCCTGCGGCCACAGCTTCCACGTCGCCTCGAACTCGGAGCCGATGCCTTCGAAGTCCGTGCGCAGAGCATCGATCGAGGCACTTGACTCGTCCTGGAGACTGAAGTCGATCCTGAGGAACAGGCGCTCGGCGAATTGGTCGTCGAACTGCTTGAGCTCCTTGATGTCACCGCCGTGAGTGAGGAGGGCTCCGGTGACGGAATGGAGAATGCCCGGCCGTTCGTCGCATTCCAGGGTGAAGACGTAATCCTGCATATCCACTGCTTCCTTGCTCGATGGGTGTACTCAATCATTGGGTGAGATGCTCACCTTGGTCAATTTCAGACGTCGGTGAGGAATTCCGCCATGCCGTCGAGCAGCCAGCGGACCGCGAAGTCCGCGAAGCTAGCCCGCGGGTAGACCCGATATTCGAGTTCCGATGAGTGGTGCACGATGACCGGAACCGGGCCCATCTGGGTCGAGATCGCTGTGCCGATGCCGAAGGCACGCGGGTGCAGATCGGCGCGGACGCTCTTTTCAAGGACCTCTCTTGCCTTCGTCCCGGTCAGTTCGAGGATCGTGCGGTTGGCCGAGAGATCCACGGCCTGTCCTGGCAGACCTTCGAGGGCTGCCTCGGCGACGAGGGTCTCCCCGGGCCGCTGCTGTCGGGAGACGTCGACGGTGAGGCATTCATCGGGGCTCAGCCACAGCGTGTGCAGGCTCGCGGCGTCGCCGGTGACCTCGCCCACCTGCTGCGGCAAGGTGATTCCGAGCGCAGATTCGAGCGCCTCCGCCGAGGCGGTTCCGGGGGTGGCGCGCAATCCGAGCTGGACAGCGAAGCACCGTTCTCGCAGGCCAACGGCCTGTCCGCCATTGGCAGTGGAGGTGGCCATGACTTCGGCGAGGTGGGCTGCCGGTGAGACGCGGAGTGCATCGAGCACCTCGGCGGGGGTGTCGAAGTTCTGCTGGGTGCTCTGGGTGGTTTCAGCCATCGCGGCGGTTCCCTTCTGGATCGTAGAAGACGGGTGAGGTGATCTCGACGTCGACGAGTTCGCCGCCGACCGGAGACTGGGCGATCTCGCCCAACCGGTTCCGGCCGTTCTCGACGAGCGCGAGGCCGAAGGGTCGGTCCATGCTCGGGGAGATGTAGGAGGAGGTGACATGACCGATCATCGGGACCGGCCCCGCCTCGGGGGTCACCGGGGTGCCGGAGGTGATGAGCTGCGCGCCCTCGGCCAGTCGTGTCGTGCCGTCGACCGGGAGCACTCCGACGAGGTGCTTGCGGTCCTCGCGGGATGTATCGACCCGTGAGTAGGAACGTTTGCCGATGAAGTCCTTGAGCTTCGAGACGATCCAGTCCATGCCCGCGTCCTGTGGGGTGACGGTCCCGTCGGTGTCCTGGCCGACGATGATGAACCCCTTCTCGGCACGCAGAACATGCATGGTCTCTGTGCCGTAGGGGGTGATGCCGAACTCGGCACCCGCCTCGGCGACGGCTTCCCAGACGGTGAGCCCGTAGAAGTTCTCGACGTTGATCTCGAAGGCGAGCTCCCCGGAGAACGAGATCCGGCAGATGCGAGCCGGGATCCCGTTGGCCAGGGTGGTCTCCCTGAATCCCATGAATTCGAAGGCCTCATTGGACACGTCCAGGTGCGGTGCGAGTTTGGCGATGACCTCGCGGGACTTCGGGCCGGCGACCGCAACGGTCGACCATTCTTCCGTCACCGAGGTGAAGACGACGTCGAGTTCGGGCCATTCGGTCTGGTGCCATTCCTCGAGCCATTCCAGCACGGTCGCTGCGCCGCCGGTGGTCGTGGTCATGTAGTAGCGGTCCTCGGCCACGCGCAGGGTCACACCATCGTCGAAGACCATCCCGTCGGGCTTGCACATGAGTCCGTAGCGGCCCTTGCCGACTTTGAGCTTGGTGAAGCCGTTGGTGTAGATCTGGCCGAGGAACGCACCGGCGTCGGTGCCGCGGATCTCGATCTTGCCCAGGGTTGAGGCATCTTGGAAGCCGACCGATTCGCGCACAGCCTTGCATTCGCGCAGCACCGCCGCGTCCATGTCCTCCCCGTCGGCCGGGTAGTACCAGGGACGCTTCCACTGACCGACGTCTTCGAATTCGGCACCGTGGGCGATGTGCCAGGGGTGGATCGAGGTGACCCGCGCCGGGTCGAAGAGCTCGCCCTTGCGCCTGCCGGCCAGTGCCGCGAAGGGCACTGGAGCGAAGGGCGCACGGAAGGTCGTGTGGCCGACCGAGCCCAGGTCGGACTCGCCCAGCACCCGCGCGATGGCACCGATGGCGTTGACCGCGCTCGTCTTGCCCTGATCATTGGCCGTCGAGATCGAGGTGTAGCGCTTGATGTGCTCGACCGAGCGCATGCCCGCGTTCATCGCCCGCTGCACATCGGCAACGGACTGGTCGCGCTGGAAGTCGATGAAGTGCGTGGTCAGTTCGGTGTGATCGGCGCTGGCCGAGGTGACCAACCACAGTGGGCGGGTCTCGGCACAGGGCACCGACGCTGAGGTCGGGAGGTCGAGCACGGCAGGGAATCCGGTGTGCTCAGCGGCCGCATTGCCGGCTTCGGCGCCCTGCTGGAGGGCTGCATCCAGCGAGTAGTCGCCGTTGATCGCACCGACTGTGAACTGATCGCGCACGGGTGCTGTCGGAACGAAGGCAGCGATGTCGCTCCTCCAGACGATCGACCCCTTGCGTTGCCCGTGCAGGTGGATGACGGGAGAGAATCCGCCCGCCACGGCCAGCAGGTCCACGTCGATGACCTCGGAGTCACCGGTGGCCACACCGTCTTCGTCGAGGCCCGAGACCGTGATCGCACTGATGCGTCCGGCAGGACCGTCCCCTGCGGTGTCGCTGACCGCGGAACCGAGGATGAGCCGGGTTCCGGTTTCCCGGGCAACGTATTCTGCCATCGCCGAGGCGGTCGCCCGGGAGTCGATGATCGCCGGCACTTCTATTCCGGCCGTGTGAAGATCGGCGAGCAGTTCGTATGCCGAGTCGTTCGTAGCGGCGATCGCGACGGACTGTCCGGCGGCGACGCCGTAGCGGTTGAGGTAGGTGCGCACGGCCGAGGCGAGCATGATGCCCGGACGGTCGTTGTTGGCGAAGACGATCGGGCGTTCATGGGCTCCGGTGGCCAGCACGACCTGCTGGGCACGGATGTGCCAGACCCGCTGGCGGGTACCTGGACGGGAAGGAGCGCCGCTGACTGCGGACGCACCGTTGGCACTTTCGCTGCCCCGTGCACCCGCTCCCCCGTTTTCAACAAGCTCAAGAGTGCGGTCTTCGAGGGCGACGAAGTAGTTCGAGTCGTAGCTGCCGAAGACGGTCGTGTTCGCTCGGTAGGTCAGCTCCTCCGCCTCGGCGAACGATGCGACGGTGGACTCGATCCACTCGGCTGCGGGTACCTTGTCGATGCTGTCTGCCGAACTCGACAGCAGCGACCCACCGGGAGCGGACCTGTCGTCGAGCAGCAGCGTTCTGGCTCCCGACTTTCCTGCTTCACGGGCGGCGGCGAGCCCGGCGGGACCGGCGCCGATGATGAGCACATCGGTGTGGACGTGCTTGTGTTCGTAGACGAGTTCGTCCTGGCCGGGATCGAGGATGCCGAGACCGGAGAGGTAGTCGGCTTCGAGTCCTTCGGTGATCGGCACACGGGTGGCGGGCAGCATGGATTCGCTGACGTCGCCGGGGATGCGACCCTTGACTCGGACGAGGGCGTTCGACTCCTCGATTCCGGCGCCGAGGATGCCGCGGGCCCGGCCCAGGTAGGTCGAGTTGCCGCAGTCGATGCGTCCGGCGGCGATGAGGGCACTGGCGATCGTGTCACCGGCGAAACCTGAGTACTGCCGACCGTCGACGCTGAAGCGGATGGGACGCGTTCGGTCGATGCCGTTCGCGTTCTCGAGGCGAGTGTTCGTATCTGCGGTGGTCATCGTGCACCCTCGCCTTCTGCTGGAGTCGGTTCCGCGGTCGCCAGTTGCTTCGTCGCAGCGTCCGCTGCTGGAGGGCGGGCCTCGCCCATGGGGTAGATGGCTTTGAAGTCATAGGTCACGGTGTCGCGGATGGCGTTGAACCATTTGCGGCACCCGAGGCTGTGACTCCACCGTTCGGCGTAGGCGCCGCGGTCGTTGTCGCGATAGAAGAGGAATTCCGCCCACTCTTTGTCGCTGAGCGCGTGGGGGTCGGCCGGGTAGGCGACGTGTGCCTGGCCGCCGTAGTGGAATTCGGTTTCGTCGCGTGGCCCGCAGTGCGGGCAGCTGATGAGAAGCATGGCAGGTCCTTCTGTCTCGTGTTCGCTCAGTGCGCCACGGCTGCGGCGCCGTGCTCGTCGATGAGGTGACCGGTTTCGAACCGGTCGAGGGCATAGGGGGCGTTGAGCGGGTGGGGTTCATCGTTGGCGATGGTGTGGGCGAAGGTCAGTCCGGCGGCGGGCGTGCCCTTGAAGCCACCGGTGCCCCAGCCGCAGTTGGCATAGAGACCCTGGACTCCGGTCTTCGACACGATGGGCGAGGCGTCGAGGGTGACGTCGACGATGCCGCCCCAGGTGCGCAGCACGTGGGCCCGGGCGAAGATCGGGAACAGTTCGACAGCGGCGGCCAGCTGCTCCTCGATGACGTGGAAGCCGCCTCGTTGGCCATAGCCGTTGTAGGAATCAACCCCGGCACCCATGACGAGTTCGCCCTTGTGCGCCTGGGAGACGTAGACGTGGACATGGTTGGACATGACCACGGTCGGGTGCACGGGTTCGAAGAGTTCGGACACGAGCGCCTGCAGCGGGTGGGACTGGATCGGCAGGCGGATGCCGGCCATGTCCGCCAGCACCGAGGAATCTCCGGCCACGCACATGGCGACCTTCTCGGTAGCGATGTGGCCGCGGGTGGTCTCGACACCGACGACCTTGTCGCCGATGCGTTCGATCCCGGTGACCTCGCAGTTCTGGATGATATCGACGCCCATCTCATCGCACTTGCGGGCGAATGCCCAAGCAACGTGATCGTGCTTGGCGATGCCGGCGCGCGGCTGATAGGTCGCGCCCATCACCGGGTAGCGCAGGTCGTCGCCGATGTTGATGATCGGGCAGACTTCCTTGACCTGCTTGGGATCGAGCCACTCGGCGTCGACTCCGTTGAGTGCGTTCGCATTCACCCGTCGCTGGGACTCGCGCACGTCCTGCAGTGTATGGGCGAGGTTGAGCACGCCGCGCTGGGAGAAGAGGAAGTCGTAGTCGAGTTCCTCGGGCAGCTGTTCCCAGAGCTTGAGCGACTTCTCGTACATGGCTGCGGACTCGTCCCACAGGTAGTTCGAGCGGATGATGGTCGTGTTGCGAGCCATGTTGCCGCCGGCCAGCCAACCACGTTCGAGGATCGCGATGTTGGTCATGCCATGGTTCTTGGCCAGGTAGTAGGCAGTGGCCAGACCGTGTCCGCCGCCGCCGATGATGACGGCCTCGTAGGACTTCTTCGGTTCCGGGTTGCGCCACAGGAAGTCGGGGTGTTCGGGGAGTTGATCAGCCATCAGCGTGCTCCGATCTCGTTCATGGTGGGGTAGAGCGGGTGGGCGGTCGCCAGAGCCGACACACGGTCGCTGAGCTCGGCGATGACCTGCGGTTCGGCGCCGGCCTCGGCAGCACCGGCCTTGAGCACCTCGGCGATGATGTCGGCCACCTCGGCGAAGGCAGCGGAACCGAATCCACGGCTGGCCAGGGCCGGGGTGCCGATCCGCAGGCCGGAGGTGATCATCGGCGGACGCGGATCGTTCGGCACGGCATTGCGGTTGACGGTGATGCCGATCGAGGCGAGAAGGTCTTCGGCCTGTCCACCGTCGAGGACGGAGTTGCGCAGGTCGACGAGGACGAGGTGGACGTCGGTGCCGCCGGTGAGGACGGTGATCCCGAGGTCGGCGACATCGGATTCGCCGAGGCGACGAGCGAGTTCCGCGGCACCGGTCAGGGTCCGCTGCTGCTTCTCGACGAAGGTCTCGGTGGCGGCGAGGCCGAAGGCCACGGCCTTGCCTGCGATGACGTGCTCAAGCGGGCCACCCTGCTGACCGGGGAAGACTGCGGAGTTGACCTTCTTCGCGATATCAGCGTCGTTGGTGAGGATGATCCCGCCGCGGGGACCGCCGAGGGTCTTGTGCGTCGTCGAGGTCACGACGTGGGCATGTGGGACCGGAGAGGGATGCAGCCCTGCCGCGACGAGCCCGGCGAAGTGAGCCATGTCGACCATGAGGTAGGCACCGACGGAATCGGCGATACGACGGAATTCGGCGAAGTCGAGCTGGCGGGAGTAGGCCGACCATCCGGCGACGATGAGTTTGGGCTGGTGTTCCTGGGTGAGGCGATCGACCTCGGCCATATCGATGCAGTTGGTGTCCTCGCGCACACCGTAGGCGGCGATGGTGTAGAGACGACCGGAGAAGTTGATCTTCATGCCGTGGGTGAGATGCCCGCCGGCGGCGAGGTCGAGACCGAGCACGGTGTCGCCTGGCCTGATGAGTGCGTGCATGACAGAGGCGTTGGCCTGAGCACCGGAGTGGGGCTGCACGTTGGCGAATTCGGCGCCGAAGAGTGACTTGACGCGGGCGATGGCGAGGCGCTCGACCTCGTCGACGTGCTCGCAGCCTCCGTAGTATCGACGCCCGGGGTAGCCCTCTGCGTATTTGTTGGTCAACACCGATCCCTGCGCGGCCATGACGGCGGAGGCGGTGTGGTTCTCCGAGGCGATCATCTCGAGACCCTCGCGCTGACGAGCGAGCTCGGCATCGATGAGTCCGGCGATCTCGGGGTCGAGTTGCCCGATGGGGGTGCTCAGTTCGACCGGCTCCCGGCTGGAGAAGTCCACGGACGAGGGCGCGAGCGACTGAGCAGACGGCTGTGCCTGCGACTGGCTGGGCGACTCGAGAGGCTCGACGAGCTGTTCTGTCATGTGATCTCCTTCGACCATTTGATCGTCAACTAATATATCAGATGCGTTCCTGTAGTCTATGACGAGAAAACACGAGAGTGCAATGGGTGATTTCAGGAGATTGATAATGTCGTCGTCGGCTACCGTGAGCTCACCGAAGGTCTCCCTGGCCGAACGTGCCTATGAGATCCTTCGGCACCGCCTCATCATGCTCGACATCGCCCCCGGTGACCCCATCAACGAGGCGGCCCTGAGCGCAGAGCTCGAGGTCGGACGAACCCCGATCAGGGAAGCGCTCAAGCGTCTGGAGAGCGACCATCTCGTCGTCTCCTACTCCCGACGCGGAACCTTCGCGAGCAATGTCGACCTCAAAGACCTGTCGACGATCTCCGAGATGCGAGAGGTCCTCGAACCCATCGCCGCCCGCAAGGCGGCACACAGCCTGACCCCTGAACGCCGTCGCGAGTTCGAGGCGACGATCGCTGACCTGCGGGCACTCAAGGAGACCGACGCGCCGCGGGCCCTCATGGAGCGCGACCTCGAGGTTCATCGCCTCATCTATTCCTCGGTGGACAACCCGCATCTGATGGAGACCCTGGTGCGCCTCGATGACCTGGCGACTCGGATCTGGTGCCTGGTCATCCCCCGCATCCCGGACCTCATCGGCCACATCCGCGAACACATCGATCTCCTCGAAGCGATCCTCGAGGGCAAGGAGTCACTCGTCGAAGCCCATGCCGCCGAACATGTCCGCGAGTTCGACAAAACCCTGCGCGCCGCCCTGCACTGAGTTGCGTTACCCGCCTCGCGCCAACTGCCTCGTGCACCGCCCTGCAGCCCAGCGCCTCGCGCCAACTGCCTTGTGCACCGCCCCCGCGCCAACGGTCGGTAACTTGGCCTCGAAAAATGGGTCTTGATCGACTCGAATTTACCGACCGTTGCACCAATACCCGGCCACAAGGCGCGAAAAAGGCCCTGCGGGACTCAATCGTCCCGCAGGGCCTTCGCCGATGCCGCGTTTTCCTGCCAGTGTGGTGCGAAGCCGACTTCGCTACCGGCTCGACACCCGGCCGAACATATTTGCGATCGGTGCCAGAAGCATCGGCCTGGCGGCGAACCAGGCACCGACGATGACGACCAGTGCCACGAGGAACCAGATGAGTCCGGCCCAGCCGAGCACGTCGGTGCCGGCGAACATATAACCGAGGTTCTGTCGCAGCCCTGTCGTGAACACGAGGAACACGTGGACCAGGATGAAGAAGACGAAGAACAGCATCGTCGGGAAATGGATCGCCCGAGCCAACGGCGCCGGGTAGAACTTGTTGAGCTTCGCGGCATCCTTCGGCCACCACTCGCTCATCCGCAATCCCGTAATCGCGGCCAGAGGCGCCGCAATGAACACGACGATGAAGTACATCAGCTGCTGGAGCGCGTTGTAGTTGACCCACGCGTCTTCCATCGGCCATTCCATGGTCATGTACTGCAGCATCGCCGAGATCGCGTTCGGGAAGACTTCCCAGCTCGTCGGCACGATGCGCGCCCAGTGTCCGGAGATGAACAGCAAGACGACGAAGACGACGCCGTTGGCCAGCCACAGCAGATCAAGTCCGGTGTGCAGCCACAGGTTGATGCTGACCTTCTTGCCACCCTTCTTCGGGGTGTAGAACGCCGGCGGCTTCTGCTGGTGCCTCACCTGCAGACCGGATCGGATGATGAGGACCATGAAGAAGATGTTGAGGAAGTGCGTCCAGCGGACCCATCCGGGGAATCCCGGATCGGCGACGTCCGGCAGGTGGTACTCACCCGGGTAGCGTTCGAGGAACTCGGGCACACCGGGCAGAGTCGTGACTCCACGAGCCGCGAGGATGATGATCCCTGCAGCCACGATGAGTCCGCCGAGTCCGAGGCCACCGAGCTTCGCCCACTGACCCACGGACTTCGAACCGATCATCGTCGGTTCCTTCTTCTTCGCGGCAGCAGGCTTGGCCGTGGCCGTGCTCGAGGCAGAGGCCGATTTCGCCGGTGCGGAGCTCGCCTTCGCAGCAGGCTTGTCGGCCTGCTTGGCTGCTGGCTTGTCGGCCTGCTTGGCTGCTGGCTTCGCGGTCGGCTTGTCCGTGGCCTTGGCGGCAGGTTTGGCCATCGGCTTCCGCTGCGCCGGTCCAGTGGACTTCGGCAGTCCGGATCGGGAAGGCTTGTCTTCCGCCGAGGTGGCTGCTGGCTTCTCGTCCGAGCTCGACGAGGCAGCCACGGCACCGGCCGCACCTGCACCGACGGCCGCGGCTCCCGCGGCGGCGGGAGCTGCCGAAGAGGAGTCGGAACCCGCCTGTGCCGAGGTGTCTCCCTGTGCGGAGGAGTCCGCTGCTGGCTTCTCAGCCTGGGCAGCAGAGTCCGCGTCAGCGGGCGTCGAAGCGGCGCCGGTCGACGTGCTGTCGGCCGAGTCTGCACGTGAAGCGTCCGCGCTGGTCGAGGCAGAAGTCGAAGCAGCTGTCGAAGCAGAGGTGGCACCGGCACTCGCCGGAGCAAAGCCTTCGGGCGGCCATGGGTCGCCACCGGCGACGCGCGGCAATCCGCGGCGAAGTGGTGTGTCGCTGAGTTCGCCGGAGGACTTCTTCCCGGACGCGGCAACCGCCGCACCAGCGCCGACAGCAGCACCGGCAACACCGGCAGTTGCCGCAGCGGCTGGAGCCGCCGACGACTTGTCCGCCTCAGCAGGCTGTTCACCTGCAGTTGGAGCTTCTTGATCTGTCGATGCGCTTGAGGCTTCGGCGGCCGGAGCCGCCGCAGCTGGCGGCGCCGATGAGGATGCAGATGTGGCCGAGGCGGCTTTCGCACCAGCCGGAGCCAGACCTTCTGGTGGCCACGGATCGCCCCCGGAAACGCGAGGCAGTCCCCGACGCAGAGGAACGTCGCCAGCAGGCGCGGACTCAGCTGCAGCAGGTTCTTCCGAAGCGGCTGCGTCCTGAGCACCGGAGCCTGATGCCACTGCGGCTGTGCCGACAGCGGCTCCTGCACCCACGGTCGCGACAGCGGCGGCCGGAGCAGAAGAGGACTCGGAGTCGGACTGAGCTTCCGGTTCACTCTCGGCATCCGAAGCAGCTGGAGCCTGCCCGGAGACAGAGTCCACAGAGGTAGAGCCCGCAGAGGCAGAAGCATCAGAGGTGCTGGAGGGAGCCTTCACACCGGCAGGTGCGAGGCCTTCCGGCGGCCACGGGTCGCCGCCGTCGACACGGGGCAGACCACGGCGCAGCGGAACCTCACGGCTCGCCTCAGCGACAGATTCGGACGACTCAGACGGCTGCTCCAGCGTCTCAACGGGCTCTGAGCTCTCAACGGATCCTAGGCCCTCATCGGAGTCATCAACTGACTCCGCATCCGAATCGGAGGCACCGGCGGCCGTACCAGCAGCTGCACCCGCGGCGACGCCGGCCGCGCCAACGGCAGCACCAGCGCCAACGGCAGCACCGGTCCCGACGGAACCGGACTCGTCGGTGGGCTCTTCAGCCTCAACGGACTCGTCCGGGGCAGCCGAATCTTCCGGCTCGAAGGACTCTTCCGACACAACTGAGGCGCCCGGCTCGAGCGGCTCACCGATGACACCTTCCGGTGGCCATGGATCACCGCCCTCAACTCTGGGCAGGCCCGAGCGCAGCGAACTGGAGTACGTGGCCATATCAGGACTGTTTCTCTTTCAAGGTCTCGATCGACTGCGGGACGACCTTGAACAGGTCACCGACCACACCGTAATCTGCGATGTCGAAGATCGGTGCTTCGCCGTCTTTGTTCACAGCCACGATGGTCTTCGAGGTCTGCATGCCTGCCTTGTGCTGGATCGCACCGGAGATGCCGAGCGCCACATAGAGCTGCGGCGACACGGAGACACCGGTCTGTCCGACCTGATGAGACTGGGCGATGTATCCGGCGTCGACGGCCGCACGTGAGGCACCGACTGCTGCACCGAGGACATCGGCGAGTTCGCCGACGAGCTCGAAAGACTCCTCGGAGCCGACACCGCGGCCACCGGAGACGACCTTCGAGGCGCCACGCAGCTCGGGACGCGAGGACGTCTCGACGACAGCTTCGAAGGAGTCGATCTGGGCCGAGCGCTTGCCCGAATCGGCAACCTCGAGGGCCTGGGAGTTCGCCGACTGGGCTTCCCCGCGGGTCTCGATTGATCCCTGGCGAATGGTTATGACCGGGGCTCCGAAGGTCGGTGCCGACGATGCGGTGTAGCCACCACCGTAGACGGAGTGGTTGGCCACGACGCCTTCGCTGTCACGCTCGACACCCAGGGCATCGACGGACAGGGCCGAACCGCTGCGGACCGCGAATCGTCCGGCGATGTCGCGCCCGTCGATCGAGTGCGAGAGGAGGACGGCGTCGGGGGCGACGAGATCGCTGGCGGCACTCAGGGCGTCGACGGCGAAGGTTCCGAGAGCAGAGTTGCCCTCTGGCACCTCGGCGGTGAGAACCTGCACGGCACCCAATGATGCGGCCTGTTCGGCTGCGGCCTCGCCCTGACCGGCAGGTGCGAGGACCAGGGCGACGGGCGAACCGATCTCACCGGCGCCGCCGAGCAGCTCAGCAGCAGGCTTCTCCAGCTGACCTTCGGCATCGGCGGTGAGGACGGCGAGAATGGAGTCTTGTGGGAATTCGGACATATCGATTCTCCTTAGGCCAAGCGGTTCTTGATGAGGTATTCGGCGAGCTCTGCTCCGCCTTTTCCTTCGTCGACGATCTTCTCTCCGGCTTCACGCGGCGGCTTCTCGGCCACCGTGACCATGATCGATCGTGCTGTGGACTGGTCGTTGGCGTCGACCTCGAGGTCGGACAGCGCGATGACCTCGAAGGGCTTCTTCTTCGCTGCCATGATGCCCTTGAAATTCGGGAAGCGGGCCTCGGGTAGCGCCTCGGTGATGGAGATGACGGCTGGAAGCTCCGCGCTGACTTCCTGCCTGCCGCCCTCGACACCGCGGGTTCCTGCGACCTTGCCGTCGCTGATCTCAACCGAAGTCAGTCCGGTCACGTGTGGGAAGTCAAGGTGCTCACCGAGCATGGAAGGAATCATGCCGCCGTTGCCGTCGGTGGAAACGTTGCCGGTCACGACGAGGTCGAAGCCGCCACGGCGAATGGCTGCTGCCAGAACTTCGGAGGTGAGGCCGAGGTCGGCGCCGAGGAGCTCCTCGTCAGACACGTGCACGGCGTTGTCCGCGCCCATGGCCAGGCCCTTGCGGATCGTGGCGGTCGCGGTCGATGGTGCCATCGAAATGACGGTCACCTCGGTTCCGTCACTGCTGTCCTTATAGGAAAGCGCGACTTCGAGGGCACGCTCGCCGATTTCGTCGAGGACCGCTTCCGAGGCGGAACGATCCGCCAAGCCGGTCTCCAAATTCAGTTTCCGATCCCCGTATGTGTCCGGGACCTCTTTGACCAACACCGCGATCTTCAAGGATGACTCCTATTCCGTGAGGCAATTCATCTGCAAATGAGACTTCTGCCTCATAATCTACAGTCAGCACGTTCTCGTCCGACACCCGGGTCCGCGAGGAAGCCGGGAAAAGTACTCAGTCAGACATCTTACTTCCTGTGTGCTGCAGCTAACATGCTTATTGTACGAACGTTCGAACAAATTCTACCCGCACAGACCGATTGCGCCTACATCGTGGCGACTGAAGCGGACCTCATCGTGGCGACTCAAGCGATTGCAGAAGGAGTGAGAGTGCGCCCAGGGAACGGGCCCTAGAATGGAGCCACCGACCGTGACCAGGCAACGACCGCCTTTGGGAACGGAAGTGACCCGGTGAGTCCGACGCCCGCATCAACGTTGAAGGAGCGCCACGTGGCATTCGATCTCGACGACATCGACCGCAGCATCATCGCCGCTCTTGTCGACGACTCACGCCTGAGCGTGCGCCAACTGGCCGAGCAGGTGCACATCTCCCGGTCGGCCGCCCATAAACGCTTCTCCGTTCTCGTCGAGTCCGGGGCGATCAAGAAATTCACCGCCGAGGTGGACCGCAGCGCCCTCGGCATGACCGTGACCGCAGTGGTCGTCGTGAAAATCGGCGATCGCCCGTGGCCCGAAGTCAGGGACGATCTTGCCGAGCTGCCGTTCGTCGAGAAGGTTCAGGCTGTCAGCGGTGACATCGATGCCCTGGTGACCGTGAATGCTCCCGACAACACTGCACTGTCCCAGGTCATCCTGCGCAGAATCCACGAAGTACCCGGCGTAGTGTCCTCCCGCTCTCTGCTCATCCTCGATGAGGCGGAAGGACACCGGCCCGGCTCAGGCCACTGAGCGGCTCACTCAGATTCCCGGCGTTCAGCCCTTCTGGTATTCCTTGATCGCCTTCTCGGCCATCTCGACCCCGTACTTCGCGTCGGAGTATCCGGCGATCGTGGCCTTGCCGTGCGGGTAGACATGTCCGGCCTTGACCGCGGGCAGGTCCTTGAAGACCGCCGAATCCATCATCGTCTTCGTCAGCTCGTCGTACTCGCCGCGCATGTTCGAGGTCACGAAGATGACGTCGGCATCGGACAGGCTCTTGTCGAGGACCTCCATTGAGATCTGGGCCTCGGGCTCCTTGATGCCCGACTTGTTGCCGCCCTGGCTGGCCTTCGCGTACTTCTTGATAGTGGCGTCCTCGTCAGCCGACCAATCGAGGCCGAGCGGAGTGAACAGGGTTCCGACCATGTTCTCACTGCCCCAGAGGTAGGCGGAGTTGTCTTCGTAGGCGGAGACGACTCCGAGCTTCGTGCCCTTGGTGACGTCGCCGTACTCTTCGGCGATCTCCTTCTGCTCCGCCTGGAAGTCGGCGTCGAGCTCTTTGAGTTCATCGGTCTGGTTGATCGCCTCGGCGACTTCCTCGACTCGCTGCTGCCAGTTCGCCCGGTCGCCGCCGCGCAGTGTGAATTGGTAGACCGGCGCGATCTCCTCCAACTGCTTGATCATGTCCGGCTCATAGATGTTGGGGGCGAGGATGAGGTCGGGTGACACCTCGGCGAGCTTCTCCAGGTCGGGCTCCTCTTGGGCCACGACAGGGACGTCGCCGAGCTGGTCGACCCATTCTTCGGGCACTGCCGGCTCCTGAAATTCGCCCTGCCCGACGGGAGGCATGTCAAGGTCCATGAGGGTCTCGGTGGCGGCATAGTGCAGGGTCGCGACGTTCTTCGGATCGGCGGGGACTTCGACCTCGGCGCCACTGGAATCCGTGACGGTGCGGGTCTCGGCCTCACCCGAGTCCTCGGCGTCTCCACCACCGCCTGCACAGCCTGCCAAGAGTCCGAGACTTGCCACTGAGGCGATCACAGCTGTGGCGATGCGATTGAGTTTCATGTGTTCCTTTCAACGTCGAGCCGGCGGCTCGCGACTGATGAACCCTCCTGGGCGGAGGGAAGAATGCGGGTTGTCAGAGGGACAAGTGAGGGGTGAGCGCTTAAGGTCTTCGGGCGATGACGGCGCTGCGGAAGCGTCCGAAGCCCCACCCGATGTCGACGACCTCGACCGCGACGGCACCGAGATCGCTGAGGCATTGGCACAGCTCCTCGCTCGTCCATGACGCATTGCCTGTCATGGCGTAAGTTGCGACGAGCTCTTCTGCCTGATGATCGTCGAGTTCGGCCTCGTCGGTGAGGGGTTCGACGACCACGAGGCTGGCGCTGGATTCGAGGATGCATGCCAGGAGAGCCTTTGCTTCTGGGCGCGAGCGTCCGGTCAGGCCCGCGAGCATCAGGGTGCAGTCGACGGCTGGCCAGGACTGCTCGCCGGCAACGCTCGCGGCGCCGGGAATGTGGACGCTCCGGCCGGACTCCGGTGCCTTGCGCGTGAGGGCGGCGGACACCTCGGCTCCGGCATCACCCGCCAGGGCAACGCTTGCAGCTGTGGCAATCGGTTCGAGCTCGAGGATGATATCGAGGACGTACCGCAGGTGGTCGAGGGTGTGAGATCGGTGGGCGGTGTCGAGGGCGGCATCGACCGCACGCTGGGCCCTCCAGGTGGGAGCCGTCAGCGTCGAGGTCAGAGCCTCGCCCGCCGAGGTCAGAGCCTCGGCGGGGGCGGGCATGTCGATATGCCCGTTCCTGAGAATGTCGAGCAGATTGACGATCGAGAACAGATCTCGAATTGCTGGATCGTCGAGATTGAGTCCGTCCCCTGCGCCGTCGCCGATGAGCACCGCGCCGGCCTGGGTGTTGAGATACGCTGCACCGTCACGTTCGAGGAGTCCGAGGGCACACATCGCGGTGAGGACGACGCCTGCACCTTCCGTATCGATGCCGACCTCCGCGGCGATCGCCTCGGCGGTGGTGATTCCTCCTGCCACGAGATCGCCGACTCCGAGGGTGACCGCGATCCGAGTGATGATCGGGGGCAGGATCTCGGTCATCTCGTGGACGTTGCTGACGATGCTCTGGCTGCTTTCGGACACTTCCGCGAACTCATCCACCCCTGCGGTGGTCACACCGTCGGCGGCAGCGTCTTGGGACGCAGCGGCTAGGGGCGTGGCGGTTTCGCTCGTGGCATCTCCAGCAATCTCGTCAGCTGCAGCCTCAGTCTTCTTCGCAGTTTTGCGCCAGTACCCGATCACTTCGACGTCCTCCTTGGGCAAGCCGAGCTCGCGGCGCAGGTGACGGCGGATGGGCGCGATGGTCAGGGCTTCACCTGCGCACCACGCGTAGGTTCGCCCGGCCGGGAGTTCCATGTTCTTCACGGCCTCGTACATGAGGGTGGAGTCCCCGGGGGAGGTGCCGCTGCGGATCAGCCAATTGATCTCGACGTCTGCGGCGGTGGAGATCTCCTGGATGTCCTCGGCGGTCGGGACCTCGACGATGATGTGTCCACTCGTGTCGGCAGGTGCGGTCTCGAGCCAGCGGCGAACTGCGGGCAGGGCGGTTTCATCGGCCACGAGCAGGTGGAAGTCGACGCCTTCGCTGAGGCCGGCGCTGGTCTTCGGGCCCGCGAACTTCAGGGAGTCACCGATGGAGGCGCTGAAGGCCCACTCAGAGGCAAGTCCCGAGTCGTGACGGACGACATCGAAGGTAAACGAATTCGCATCTGCATCGACACTGCTGACCGTGTAATCGCGGGTGAAACCGAGAGCTTCTCGGTTCCATTTGAACCGGAATTCCCCCTGCTCACCGATGTCGACGGATTCGGTCTCGGGAGTCGGTATGACGAGCTTCACGTGATCATCAAAACCCTCGGAGTGGAATTGCGGCCGTGGCATCCCGTTCACCACACCTGCCGACAATTGGTCGCCCGCAACTGTCAGGCGCCGCATGTTCGGCGTGATATCCGCGATGCCGGTGACTTCCACCTCTCGCAGGACGATCGGCAATACCTGCATGGGCCTGGAAGTACGCGGCATGAATTCGACTCCGAGGGTCTCTTGACGGATGAAACGTCGAGACCAGGGATTCGCAGCTTCAAGCAAGTGTCAACCGCCCTCAGGCACACGAATGCTCCCTGAGCCTCAAAGGTCAGCCTAACCTAAGTTAGGAGCGGCTTACAACTGATCGCTGGCGACCCTCGTCGCCCAACACCGCGATGTCCGTCGCCGAGGTGGCCCTACGTTGCGCTCAGCGTTTTCCTGACAGCCCGGATCGTCAGGTCAAGAGCCACTGCGCGATTTCCTGGGTCACGACGTCCAGAACGAGAACTCACATCGAACAGGTGCCCCGAGCCGATGGTCAGGAAGACATACATCGCGGCCCATTCGACCGGCAGATCAGGGGCGATGGACCCATCGGCCTGGCCCCTGCCGATCACCGCCTCCAGGGGGTCCCCCTCACCCGGCGTCGACGCGCCGGAGCCCGCAGCATCGGCGCTCGGCTCGCCGTCCGCCTCGGCCTGACGCTCAGGTGCAGCCTCGGCGAAGGAGTCGTCGGTGATGATCGGGTTGTCGGCAAACATGAGGGTGAGGACATCGGGGATGGTGAACAGCTGTGCACATACGCGCTCCACGGCTTCGAGGCCGGGACCGACGTGAGGGCGAGCGCTCACGAAGGCATCAATGAACTGGCGCGCACCCTGCCGCGCCACCTCGGCGATCAGGGTCTCGCGGTCACCGAAGTGCCGGTAGAGCGTCGTCCGCCCGACGCCGATCTCATTCGCAATCTCGTTCATCGACGCCTGAGAGTTCGCGGCCAGCACCGACATCGCCTCTGCGACCAGGGCATCTTTCCCCAGGCGGCGCATTCCCCTGCCCTCTGAACTCATCAGCACCCCTCATCCCTTCGGCTGGCCTCGACTGCAACCCATCATGCCCGATCAAATTCATAGTGGTACATTCCTGTTCCACTTTGGTACAATTTTATCCCACATAGGAATTCGACATCACCAGCACCTCTCAACCCGACGACATCAAGGAGCGCTGGAGCAAAGCTCGGAGTAGGACCATGGCAGAGCGCGATCACGGCACCGACCACACAGAGACACACAGGGATCCGACCTCGAATGGCGGCTCCGCAGGGAATACCAGGAACAGCAGTTCCGCAGCGCACAAGTCCGCCGAGGTGTTCGCGCTGAGTCGGGCCGACATCCTCGTCATCGGCGTCGTCTGTGTCGGCATCGGCGTTGCCCTCGGCTTCTTCCTCCCGGCAGTGGGGGCCTTCGCGGCGAGGTTCCCGATCCCGTTCGGAGACGTCATCGAGAAGCTGAGTAGGTTCGATCAGGCTTGGGTCGTCATCGCCCGACCGATCATCGGCGCTGTCCTCGGCGCGATCGCCACTGTCGTCATCAGCGTCTCGACCACTCCCCTGTCCGTCGCCGATGACGAGATCGTCGTCGGCAGAGCCGATGATCACCCATTGCGGATCACCCGGGTCTCGTTCTCGACCGCCTATTTCGACGACGGCAAGCTGACCATCCTCACTGAAGGGGGACACCAGGCGTACAAGGGCGACGTCGAAGGGAAGAAGGACAAGGTCGCCGAGGCGTTCATCTCACGCGGCTACCGGTGGGGCGAGATCTGAGTCCGGGCCAAACGTCCCTCTGCCCACGCGGCAACTGAGCATTTCGTCCACTCTTCGCGACACAATCGCACGCCGCGTCCGGGCCTGCTCGCAGACCCTGGATCGGTGACTCGGCTCACGCCACCATGGGGTCATGACCATCGACGTTCCCACCTCCCGCTCTCACCGTTCATTGCCCCCGCTGCAGCCAGTCAGCTTCATCGGTGCAGACGGTCAGCCCACCGATGTTCCCACTGATGGGCTGACGATCCCGAGCGATCGCACCCTCCTGGGTCTCTACCAGAAGATGATGCAGGTCCGACGATTCGAGGCTCAGGTCACCCACCTGACCAGGCAGGGGCGACTCGCGACCTACCCGTCCGCCGCCGGCCAGGAAGCCATCGAGGTCGGTGCCACCACTGCTCTGGCACCGGGCGATTGGCTGTTCCCCACCTACCGCGACTCTGCTTCGCTGCTGACCCGCGGGGTTCCCGTGACCGAGATCCTCTCCGCCTTCCGCGGTGACTGGCACTGCGGATTCGATCCGAACGAGTATCACACCTCACCCGCGGCAACACCGCTGGCAACGCAGACGCTGCACGCGACCGGCTACGCCATGGCCGCGAAGCTCAAGGGCGAAGACGCCTGCACCCTGACCTTCCTCGGCGACGGCGCCAGCAGTGAGGGTGACACCCATGAGGCTTTCAACTTCGCCTCGGTATGGCAGACCCCGACCGTCTTCGTGCTGGCGAACAACCAGTATGCGATCTCGACTCCGCTGCGTGAACAGTCGAATGCGACCATGCTCGCCGACCGCGCCGCCGGATACGGAATGCCCGGCATCCGGGTCGACGGCAACGACATCGCCGCCGTGTTCGCCGCCGTCACAGCAGCTCTCGAACGCGCCCGCAACGGCGAGGGCCCGACCCTCATCGAGTGCCTGACCTACCGGATGGAATCGCACACGAACTCCGACGATCCGACGAAGTACCGTGACGCCGAGGAGGTCGAGCACTGGAAGCAGTTCGATCCCATCGACCGCCTCGAGAAGCACCTGCGCACAGCCGGGGTCCTCGATGACGCGACCGCCGCAGAGATCACGGCGAGCGCCGAAGAACTTGCCACCTCCGTCCGTGACGCCATGAATACCGATGCCGAGGTCGATCCGAGCGAACTCTTCGCCTACGTCTATGCGACCCCGCGCGCGAACCTTGCCACACAGCAGGAGAAGCTCGAGTCCGAGCTGGCAACGGCGGCACAGCCATGACCGTCACCACTGCCACCACGGCAGAAGACGTTCCGACGCCGGTCTCGGTGACGATGACGAAGGCGCTCAACCAGGCTCTGCGCGACAGCCTGAGCGACGACGAGAACGTCCTGGTCTTCGGTGAGGACGTCGGTCGCCTCGGCGGGGTATTCCGTGTCACCGAGGGCCTGCGGAAGGAATTCGGTCCCGAACGGGTCTGGGATTCTCCGCTTGCGGAGTCGGGGATCGTCGGCACAGCGATCGGCATGGCGATGGCCGGGATGCGCCCGGTCGTCGAGATGCAGTTCGATGCCTACGCCTACCCTGCGTTCGAGCAGATCGTGTCCCACGTGGCGAAGATGCGCAACCGCACGAAGGGCAAGGTCAGCCTGCCGTTGACGATCCGGATTCCCTATGCGGGCGATATCGGCGGCGTCGAGCACCACTCGGACTCGTCCGAGGCCTACTGGTGTTCGACCCCGGGCCTGACAGTGGTCACCCCTTCGAATCCGGCCGATGCCTATTCCCTGCTGCGCGAATCCATCGCCTCCGAGGATCCGGTGATCTTCATGGAGCCGAAGTCGCGGTACTGGATGAAGGACGAGCTGAGCTTGCCGGTGCAGACCGCACCGATGGATCGAGCCCAGGTTGTACGTGTTGGGTCGGACGTAACTCTTCTGGCCTACGGGCCCACCGTGCGCACCGCCCTGGCCGCGGCCGAGGAAGGCGCCGAGCACGGACTGTCGATCGAGGTCATCGACCTGCGGTCGCTCTCGCCCTTCGACGATGAGACCGTGTCGGCATCGGTGCGCAAGACGTCTCGTGCCGCGATCATCCATGAGGCCGCCCAGTTCGGCGGCTACGGCGCCGAGGTGGCCGCCCGAGTCACCGAAGCCAACTTCACCCATCTGTCGGCCCCGATCCTGCGGATCACCGGGTTCGATGTGCCCTACCCGTCCCCGAAGCTCGAGGAGTACTTCTTGCCGACCGCCGAACGCATTCTCGATGCTCTCGAATCCTGGGATTGGGAGCTGTGATGAGTGCCGAGACGAGTGTGTCCGGTGCCGCCGGCACTGGGAATTCCGCACGCACGACGAACGCCCGCAATTTCATCCTCCCCGACCTGGGCGAGGGACTGACCGAGGCCGAGCTCATCAGCTGGCTGGTCAATGTCGGCGATGAGGTCCACGTCGACCAGATGGTCGTCGAGGTCGAGTCCGCCAAGTCCGTCGTCGAGCTGCCGTCTCCGTTCGCCGGTCGGATCGAAGCGCTGCATGCGAACGCCGGTGACACCGTGTCCGCAGGTCAGGCCCTGCTCTCCGTCGCCGAGGTGGGTGCTGGTTCGAGTGCGAACACGGACTCCGGTGCCGGGCCGAGTGCGGACGTGGATTCCGGTGCCGGCCCTGTCTCGAGCGAGACATCAGTTTCGGCGGCAGAGACAAACAGCGGCGGTGCGAACCTCATCGGCTACGGAACGTCCGAGCCCAAAGCACGGTCGACGAAGCAGCGGTCCTTCGGTGCGAAGCAGCCCTCACCGGGCCCGACGACACCACCGTCGGCGGTCACTCCCCCGGCCTCCGATTCCGAGTCCGCAGTCAACGCTGCTGCCGAACCCCCAGTCGAGGCGCCGGCCTCTCCGGTCTCCTCTCCCATCGTTCGCAAGCTTGCGAAGGACAATGGACTCAGTGCCAAACATCTCCGGGGCACCGGGCCTGGCGGCATCGTCACCAGGGCAGATGTGCTCAAAGCCATCGAGTCGGGCACGAAGACCTCGCCGGAACCAGCACCCACGACCGGAACGACTGCCTCGGTCCCGAACAACGTGACCCTGACCAGTGCCGACCGGGACAGCACCACCACCTCGGCGGGGGAAGAATCGACCAGCCGCGATACCCGGACCCCTATCACGGGACTGCGCAAGGTCGTGTCCGAACGACTGTCGAAATCGCGGCAGGAGATTCCCGAGGCCACTATCTGGCTCGACGTCGACGCCACCGAACTGCTCAATACGAAACGCGCCCTCGAGGCCCGCACCGGAGAGAAGTACTCCCTGCTTTCACTCGTGTCCAGATTCGTCGTCGCCGGGCTGAAGAAGTTCCCGATCATCAACTCCTCGATCGACACCGAAGCCAACGAGATTGTGACCCACGGGGACATCAACCTGGGCCT
The DNA here is from genome assembly GCF_021532275.1 of Brevibacterium sp. UCMA 11754. Lineage (GTDB taxonomy): Bacteria > Actinomycetota > Actinomycetes > Actinomycetales > Brevibacteriaceae > Brevibacterium. Next base: position 26,602 of record NZ_JACBOT010000023.1, on the reverse strand, counting down.
GGCCGCGCAGACACCGCGGGGCCTCATGGTTCCCGTCGTCCACCGCGCCGATCAGATGAGCCTGCGGAAGCTGCGCGATTCGGTGTCCGAGACTGTCGGCAAGGCGTCGACCGGCAAATTCAACACGGCCGAGCTGACTGGCGGCACGTTCACGCTCAACAACTACGGTGTGTTCGGAGTCGACGGCTCTGCGCCGATCATCAACCTGCCTGAGGTCGCGATGCTCGGCCTGGGACGGATCAAAGACCGCCCCTGGGTCGTCGACGGCGAGCTCACGGTTCGCAAGGTCATGTTCCTGTCATTCGTCTTCGACCACCGCGCCTGCGACGGTGCCGAACCGAGCCAGTTCCTCACCTTTGTCGCCGACTGCATCGAAAACCCGATCTCGCTGCTTCCGGAGCTGTGAGGCTGTGGCAGTGTGACGCTGTGACGCTGTGACGGGCTGATGCAACCCCATTAGCGGAGTCGCATCAGTCCGCGACAACCGCTCGCCTCAGCGCGCCGTCCCCTCAGGTGCTCAACTCCAGGCGCGGCCAGGACTCGAGGTCGCTGAGCATCTGCCGATCGTGGGTGGCGACGACGATCGCCGAGGCTGTGGTTCCCATCGCCTCGGTGAGTTCGTCGACGAGGGCTGACGAGAGATGGTTCGTCGGTTCGTCGAGCAATAGGAGATCGGGCTTCTCGGCCAGGCACATCGCCAGCTGCAGTCGCCGCTGTTGACCTTGGGAGAGTCGGCCGACCGGTGCACCGGCGGCTGCTGCACCGAGCAGTCCGAGACTCGACAGAGATGGTGCGTCATCATGGCTTCGACCGCCCCTGGTGAGGTGTTCGCTGAACACGCGATGGGCCTGGGCGCCCGAGTCCCAGTCGGGCACCTCCTGGGAGAGCAGAACGATGCGCGCGTCCGCATGCCTGGACACTGCACCTGTGCTCGGCTCGATTTGGCCGTCCAGCACGCCCAGCAGTGTCGACTTTCCGACACCGTTTGGTCCCGCGAGGACCAGTCGGTCGCCTCCTCCCACCGTCACCGACACCGGCCCGGACAAACGACCGGAGACAGCGATATCGTCCGCGCCGATGATCGGGCGGCCGGCCCGAGTCTGGGATTCCGGCCATTTCAGGGACATCGGAGGAGCGGGCACGGTGATCGGGTGAGCGTCGAGGTCCTCGACACGACGGTTGAAGGCCCGGACGATCCCGTCGGCTCGTGTCGCACGCTGATGCTTGCCGGTGCCCTTGGGTGGGCGCCAACCGGTCGACAACCGACCGCGCGCGTCTTCAGCAGCCTGTGTCAGACGGGCATGCTCAGCCACCTCGGCGGCGTAGTCCTGCTCCCAGCGCTCACGGTCTCTGCGCCGACCCTCGCGCCATCCTTCGTATCCGCCGGCATATGTCCGGGGCAAGCCGTCACGGCTGGGATCGAGGTCGATGAAGGTCGAGGCCACATCACGCAGCAGCGCCCGGTCGTGACTGACGACCGCGACTCCACCAGGGTGGTCGCGCAACCGCGCGGTCAGGTACTCGAGCGCTGCCGCGTCGAGGTGATTGGTCGGCTCGTCGAGCAGAAGCAGATCGGTGCTCGCACCGAGCACCATCGCCAGGCGGACCCGGTACCGTTGCCCGACGGACAGTTCGGACAGGCGGCGGTCGCGGTCCGTGCAGGCGTGCAGACCCTCAAGTGCGACGTCGATGCGCCTCTCGGCGTCCCAGGCATCCAATCGGATCGCGCGATCAAGTGCCTCTGCGTAGATCTCGTCCGCCCCTGCCTCGCCCTGGGCCATCTTCTCTGTCGCCGCATCGAGTGCATCGAGGATCCCGCGTTCTTCGCAGATGGCATCGTCGATGAGGTCTCCGACACTCCTGTCGCCCTCGGCGTCGAGGTCCTGTTCGATGAGGGCGTGGTCCCCGGCGCGAGCGACGGTCCCACTGTCAGGGGTGAGCGTGCCGGCGAGGATGTGGAGCAGGGTCGTCTTGCCCCGCCCGTTCTCACCGACGATCGCCAGGCGTGAGCCGGCCGAGATCGTGACGTCGACGCCGTCGAGGACAGTCCGGCCGCCGAGGGCGATGTGGACGTCTTCGCCGCGGATGTGTGCGGCTGAACCGGCAGGCAGTGATCGGGTTCTGTGGGATGAAGTGATGGGCATTGTGTTCTCTCAGCTCGTCGTGGAGCCGGACAGCACGTAGAGACCGTCCGGCGAATATCAGCCAGGACGGCGAACGAGAGTTTCAGAAGGATCCCGCCGCCGTCAGCGGCGGTCCCACAGCTTCATCGAAGCAATACCGAGGTACATATCGCCCATTCTACCAAGCACATCGGTGCCGGTCACGTCGAAGTATCAAGCATCACACCTTGCCGCGACGGCCGGCGGATTCCACACTTCGGAACGACCTTCGCCGTCGACAGCTCGCCCCACTAACCTGGCTCGGTCCGTCCACAGGCGCTGTCCGCGCGGAACATCATTCAACGGAGAAGAGGAAGAACATGTCACGGGCCCACGCATCGTCAGCGTCGTCGAGGCCACCTCGGCGGCGGTACTCATTGCTGCTCCTCATCGTTCCCGTCGTGGGCTACGTCCTGACGCCCTTCGTCGCGAATTCGATCGAGCCACGCATCTTCGGGATGCCGTTCATCCTCACCTACACGATCGGCGTCACGATCCTCACCTGGTTCTTCGTGTGGATGGCTGCCCGCGGTGATCACTACTACCGCGGTGACAAGGCCGAATACGTCCCGGCGGATGTCGCCTTCGGCGAGGATTACCCGATCGAGGAGGCCGAGAAATGAGCACCTCAGCAATCATCGCCTGCATCATCTTCGGCATTGCCATGCTCGCGACCATCGGCATCGGCGTCTGGTCGGGGCGCGGGCGTGAGAAGTCGCTCGACGAATGGTCGGTCTCCGGCCGTGGCCTCGGGTTCATCTTCATCCTCCTGCTCATGGCGGGCGAGACCTATACGAGCTTCTCGTTCCTCGGCACAGCCGGCTGGTCGTATTCCTATGGTGTGCCGATCCTCTACCTCATCGGTTACCTCAGCGTGGGACTCGTCGTCGCCTACCTCGTCGGCCCGCTGTTCTGGACCTATGCGGCCAGGCACAAGCTCGTCAGCCTCTCCGACATCGTCGAACACCGCTTCCGCTCGCGGGGCCTGGCGATCCTCGTCGCCGTGCTCGCGACCGTGTTCATCGTTCCCTACATCCAGCTGCAGATCCAGGGCATGGGTGCCGTCGTCAACGCCATGAGCTACGGGGCGATCGACCTCAAGGTCGCCGCCATCATCTCCTTCATCGTCGCCGAGGCGTTCATCCTCTTCTCCGGTCTGCGCGGATCCGCGTGGGTCAGCGCCCTCAAGGACGGCCTCGTCATCCTCGCCGTCGCCTTCCTCGCCATCTACGTGCCGCTGCACTACTTCGACGGGTTGGGCGAACTGCTCGACCGACTCGTGAGTGAGAAGTCCCAATGGCTGACATTCCCCGGTGCCGGCGAAGGAACGTATGGAAGCGCCTGGTTCATCTCGACGATCATCCTCAACGGAATCACGATCACCGTCTTCCCCACGTCGATCGCCGGATACCTATCCGGCACCTCGGCGAACACTCTGCGCCGCAATTCCATCATCCTGCCCTGGTATCAGCTGCTGCTCCTCGTGCCGATGATGGTCGGCGTGGCCGCGCTCTTCGTCATTCCCGCGCTCAAGGATGCGGACCTGGCATTGTTCTCCGTGGTCATCGACTCACTGCCGGCCCCGCTCGTCGCCGTCATCGGTGTCGCCGGTGCACTGTCAGCCATCGTGCCGATGAGCGTGTACATGCTCTCGATCGGCTCTATGTGGGGTCGCACGGTCCTCGGCGGAGGGCTGTCCGGGCCGAAGAACTCCGCGTCGATGACGAAGGAACAGCTGGCCGCTCGGGGCCTGCGGCAGAAGACGCTGTCCCAGTGGGTGTGCCTCATCGTCGGTGTGATTGCGCTGGTGATGAGCCTGCTCATGCCTGACGCCCTCGTCGAGCTCTCCGTGCTCAGCTACGAAGGTCTCGCGCAGGTTGTTCCCGCCGCACTGCTCGCCCTCTACTGGCCGCGGATGAGCAAACAGGCCGCTGCCGCCGGCCTCATCGTCGGCTCGGTGACCATGGTGGCCCTGCACTATACGGGCCACGATCCGCTGTTGGGCATCAACGGCGGCCTGTGGGCAATCGCGGCCAACCTCATCATCGTCGTCATCGTCACCCTCGCCAAGCCGGACCCACGCTGGGTTCCGACCGCGGAGCGGGCGAAGGTGAACGCCTGAGGCAGAACAGCGGCGCCGGCGCGCAGGTCGACGGAAACCTCAGCCTGCGTACACCTCATCCCCACCGACATACGTCGCGCGCACGTCGATGCCCGCAATTCCGTGGGGGTCGATGGTCAGTGGGTTGTCTCCGAGGACGGTGAAGTCGGCGAGGTATCCCGGGGCCAGTCTGCCCTTGTAGGACTCCTCCCCTGAGGCCTCGGCGGATCCGAGGGTGAAGATCGACAGTGCCTCGGCTGCGGTGACCTTCTGCGAGGCGCCGACGGTGACCCCGTCGTCGACACCGGTGCGGGTGATCAGTGACTGCAGTCCGAACAGCGGCTGGTAGGGCCCGCACGGATAGTCCGATGATCCTGCAACCGTGACCCCGGCGTCGAGGAACGAGCGGTGAGCGAACATCCTCTCCATCCTCTCCTCGCCGTACCAGGAGTTCAGCGCCCCACCGTGATAGCCCGGATATCCGGCGAAAGGGACAGCAATGGCGCCGAGGCGGTTCATCCGCTTCAGGATGTTGTCGTCGATGAGGCTGCAGTGTTCGATCCGGTGCCGCAGGCCAGGGCGCGGGATCCGGGCAGCAACGTCTTCGAAGGCATCGAGGACGAGGCGGATCGCGGCGTCGCCGTTGGCGTGGACGCCGATCCGGTTGCCGTCGGAATGGACGCGTTCGACATTGGCCCGCAGCTCCGTCGTCGAGGTGGTCTGCACGCCCTGATAGTTCGGGTCGGTGAACGGTTCGGAGAGCAGGCAGGTCCGCCCACCGATCGCCCCATCGAGGAAGGCTTTGACGCCGACGAGCTTGAGTCTGTAGTCGCCGAATCCGCTGCCCACGCCCAGGTCGGCGGCCTTGTCATAGTGGTCGATGGACAGAAGCATGCCGATGCGCAGGCCGAGTGCATCGTCGGCGCGCAATGCTGAGAAGATCCCGATGTCCTGGGGGCTGATGAGTGCGTCGCAGATCGAGGTCAGGCCCGCGGCATTCCACTTCGCGATCGTCCGTGCGGCACCGAGCTGCAGGTCCTCGACCGTGTCCCCGGGAATGAAACGGTCCCCTCGGGCAGTGGCCGGCATGAGGACGTTCATCAACGCCCGTTCGATGAGCTTCCCGTTGAGCCGACCGTCAGAGTAGCGGTCATAGCGACCGCCGTCCGGGTCGGTTGAGGACTCCTCGATGCCCAGCCACCTCAGACCAGCCGAGTTGACCACTCCCCAGTGCCCGGCGACGTGGTTGACCAGTACCGGGGTTTCTGGCGCGATCCGGTCGAGTTCGTCGCGGAGGACGACCCCGGTCTTCTCATCGTCGTAGCGGCTGCCCTTGACCCACACCCCCGCCGAGGTTGCCCCCACCTCAGTGGCGATCGTGCCCAAGAGGGTGGGAACGTCTCCCACCGCTTCATGGGACAGGTCGAGGTGGAGTGCGTCACCCGCCGTCAGAGCCAGGTGGATGTGGGCGTCGTTGAGGCCGGGGATGATGGTCGAGTCACCGAAGTCGAGCACCTCGGCGCTGGGGAATCGCTCCCGCAGTTCAGTCAGCGTTCCGGTCGCGCTGATGGTCTCACCGGTGAGCGCGAACGCCTCAGGTTCCGGGCCCGCCGGGGACCTCGCCTGCGACACGATCGAGTTCGCGCGCACGATCGTCGGTGTTCTCTCCTCCATCGGAAGCTCCGTCCTTGCAGCTCGTATAGTTGCGGCCATGGTGCCACGTCCGGCCGTGGCCCGCCCGGCCGACTCGGAGCCTGAGACTCTCGTTCAACGTTGAGTCAGGTTTTCACCGCGAGGCAACATCGAAAACCTGACTCAACGTTGAACGAATGGCCCGTATCGAACGAGAGGCCGATGGCTACCCTTCACTCGTCGAGGAGGGCTGCCGCGTACATGGGGCGGGCGGCGTCGGCGCTCGGCGGATGGAACAGACCGGCGGTCGCATCCCGGTAGAGGCGCGAGATTTCGTGGTTATTGTCGAAGCCGCTGCCACCGGAACACATGAGAGCCGTCTCAGCCGCGTTCCTGGCCGCATCGGAGGCCTTGATCCGGGCTCCCACCAGTCGCAGCGGCCAACCGGACCCGTGGTCGACCAGTGCGTCGAAGTCCCTGGTGTAGGCGTCGAGCATGGCGGGGACGGCGAGGTAGTCAAGATGCGCGTCGGCAAGGCGAGCGCGAGTCTCGGGCACCTCGGCGAAGGTGGTCCCGGACTTCGCGGACTTGCGCTTCTTCAGTCCCGCGGCGCCGAGTTCGAGCGCGCGGGCGGCCACGCCGGCATAGACGGAGGCGATGAGCAGCTGGAAGTTGCTGGTGATCGCGAAGGTCAGCGGGTCGGGGTGCTTGCCTGCCGGGATGGTGCGCGAGACCCGTTCGGGGCGCATGGGCACCTGGTCGAGGATCGTCGCCCGTGACTGGGAGGCTCGCATGCCCATGACGTCCCAGTGGTCGGAGACCGTGATGCCCTCGGCGCCGCGTTCGATGAAACCGTAGACCAACTGACCCTCGGCTGGCTGGTCTGCATCGGGGCCGGCGATTCCCTCCTCATCGGAGGCGATCGCCCCGTGGACGATGAGGCGCGTCCACACGGGTGAGAGCGAGGTGAAGATCTTCACGCCGGTGAGCAGGTAGCCGCCGTCGGAGGTCGGTTCGGCCACCGTGTTCGACCCCTGCATGACCCAGTCGTTGGAGGGTTCGGAGATGCCGAAGGCGAAGATCTCTCCGGCCATCGTCTCTTCGAAGACCCAGTTCAATGAGGCATCGCCGCGGTCGTTGAGTGCCTTGACGACACCGGTGCACATGAGGTGCATATTGATCGCCAATGCCGTGGCCGGAGCCGCCGAGGCCAGGCGCTGCTGCAGACGCGAAACCTCGTGCAGGCTCAGCCCCGGACCTCCGTAGGCGTCCGGCACGAACAGGGTGAGGTAGCCCAGAGACTTGAGCTCCTCGAGGTCGTCGTCGAAGAAGCGGTTCTCGCGGTCGTAGACGCCCGCACGTTCGCGGAAACGTTCGAGCACCTCGGCGGGAAGGTATTTCTCGGCCAGTTCGCCGAGGCGGGTCTCACGGTCAGTCATCATGTCTCCTAGCTCACGGGATCGGTTGCTCACAGGTCCATCTGCTCGCGGGGCCAGCGGCTTACCACCGCAGAATGTCAGTCGGTGCGGGGCCGACGCAGAATAATCGCACCGTTGTGCCCGCCGAATCCGAACGAGGTCGACAGGACTGTGTCGATCGGCGCATCGTCGGAGCCGTCACGGCCGATGTTGCGTGCTTGACCTGAAACGATGTTCCATCCGTCGAATTCGCAGGTCTCGAGGTTGAGAGTCGGGGGCAGCGTCTGCTCCGTCATCGTCCGGATGGCGATCATGGCTTCGACGACCCCCGAAGCACCGAGGAGGTGGCCCGTGGACGACTTCGTGGCGCTGATCGGAATCGAGCGGGCGGTGGCACCGAGTGCGGCGTCGAATGCCTTGAGCTCCGCCGCATCGCCGGCGGGGGTGCCGGTGGCGTGGGCGTTGATGTGGTCGATGCCCTCCGGGCCCAGCCCGGCGTCGGCCAGGGCCTCACTCATCGCCGAGGCGGCACCTCGGCCATCGGGATGCGGGTTCGTCGGGTGGTGGGCGTCGCTGGCGGCTCCGAATCCTGCCAGCTCGGCGAGCACGGTGGCCCCGCGGACGGCGGCTCCGGCCTCGGACTCGAGGAGCATCGCACCGGCCCCTTGGCTCATCACGAACCCGGATCGCGCACTGTCGAAGGGTCGGCTGGCGGATGTGGGATCGTCCTCGAAGCCGGCGGCGAGCGCCCGCATGTTCGCGTTCGAGGCCAGGTTGACCGCGTTGAGGCAGTCCTCCATTCCGACGACGAGCACCGCATCGGCGTATCCGTGACGGATGCGCCGCATTGCTTCGCCGAGGGCGATGGCCCCGCTGGCGCAGGTGGCCGAGACTCCCTGCCCGGGCCCGCGGAAATCGTAGCGCTGGCTCAGCAGCGCCGCGGCCGAGTCGGGTGCACCGTGGATCGCCAATGTCAGGGGAACCGAGCGGGGGCCCCCGTCGAGCAGTGAGCGTGTGGCGTTCTGCATGGCATCGACGGGGCCGGAGCCGGTGGCAGCGATGACGGCTGCGCGGGATCGGTCCCAAGGGAGGCCCTCAGCGTCTTCGGCCTGCGCTCCTGCATCCGTTTTCGCCCCTGTGTCCGGGCGTGCGATCCCGGCCTGCATCAGGGCCTGGTCTGCGGCGGCGATGGCCCAGTGCTGGACCGGGCTGAGTCGGCGGGCGAGAGAGCGGGGCAGGACCGCCTCGGCGTCGAAGCCTGTCACCTGGCCGCCGATGCGCACGGCCAGATCCGCGAACTGCTCCCCCTCGAGTCGATCGATCGCGCTGCGGCCGGTGACCACGGAATCCCACAGTGCGTCGACGTCGTTGCCACTCGGCGTGATCGCGCCCATTCCGGTGATGACGACGCGGCTGCCTTCGGTGGCCGGTGCGCCCCGGCCTGTGGAGACCTGTCCGCTCACAGTCGCTGTCCTTGTCCGTCCATGATGAGGTCAACGGTTTCGACGCGCCGAATCTTCCCGCCGACCGTCCTTGGCAGGTGCTCGAGTCGATAGATGCGACGGGGAACGAACTGCGGCGCCAGGCGGGCACGTGCATGATCGAGCAGGGAAGCCTTGTCTGCACTCGCCTCGATGACGAGGGCGATGAGGCTGCCCAACGCCGGGTCCTCGAGGGCGATGGCGCATACCTCGCCGAGGTTGTCGTACGTTTCGAATGCCCGCTCAACTTCCGGCAATGAGACCTTGTGACCACCGGTGATGGCGATATCGCCGGCCCGACCGGCCAACTGCAGCCTGCCGTTCTCGATCCGCCCCTGGTCATCGACTGTGGCCCAACCGTCTGCGCCACCCAGCACCGCGTCGGTGGTGCCGGTGACGTAGCCGTATGAGCAGGCAGCGGCCCGGATCCACAGCGTGCCGAGTTCTCCCTCGGGAGCCTCGGCGCCGGACTCGTCCCGGATCTGAGCTCCGATGGTCGGATAGACGGTAATCCAGGTGCCATCACCATCACGGCTGTCACCGATGAAACCGATCTCTGCGGCACCGTAGTAGCTGATCAGCCGTGTTTCCGGGAGGATCTCGCCGAGGCGGTCGCGGATGCTCGCCGGCAGATTGGCTCCGCCGGTGACGACGAGGTCGAGGTGAGTGAAACGTCCGGGGTCACGGCGGGCGGCCTCGGCGAGGGCGCGGACGACTGCGGGTACCGCGACGACACGGGAGATGGCCTCGGCTTCGATGCGCCGGCCCATTGTGATCGGGTCGAACTCGTCGGCGACGTGCACACTGCCGCCGGTCGCGAGGCTCTCGATGATCGCGTAGAGCGTGAGGCTGTAGGACACCGGACCCGGTGCCAGTGTCGCGACTCCGGGTAGCGGTTCGAGGTGGGCTGAGGAGACGGCGACATTGTCGCGATACTGCTGCCGCGTCTTGATGAAGGCCTTCGGGTTGCTCGTCGTGCCCGAGGAGAAGAGCATGAGGAAGGGCTCGGCTTCGTCGCGGACACTCGGCAGCGGGGCCGGCTCGACGACGGCTTCTTCGCGGGCTCGGAAGTCGGCGAGGCTGATGACTGTGCCGGTCCAGGAGGAGGAGGCGAGCGCCTCGGCGAGGGTGGGTGAGTCGCTGATGATCACACCGATTCCGGTGACCCGGATGACACCGATCTGGTGGGTCAGCGGCCAGCGCGGATCGATGGTCGCGGACACGGCGCGGTACCCGGCAAGCCCGGCGATGATGCGCGAGGTGTGAAACGCCGAGTTGATGCTGATGGCGGTGATAGGGATGCCGTCGGTCTCCGGCGCGGGCTTCGGCGGGTCGGTCTGCGCTCGATGGAGTTCATCGACGACGGCGAACATCCGGCGAGAGTCTTCGACGAGCTCGGAGTAGGTCAGCCGCTCGTCAGAGCCGACGAGGGCGAGCTGCTCGGGATTGTTCCCAGCGACGTTGAGAACCGTCGAGGTGATCGGCACGTGTGACCTCCAGATAGCTGCGGCCCGGCTGGATGCGGGTGCGTCCTCAGCCTGCCTGGGGGCCCGATTCGGGCCGCTTCCCCAGTATAGGAGTCGCCGGTTTCGATTCTTAATCTGTAATCATTCAATTATCGGGCTTCGGACGACTGACGCGAAAACACGCAATTGTCTAACCGGAGACGACAATCCGAAATATCGGATTAAGTTTCGTCCCGACCCCGCCACCTGCGCAGACGAGGCGTATCATCCATTTTCCCTTGCTTTCGGTAACCACCCGGAGCAACTCTGCAAAGCAGACTCTTTGACATTCCGCTAACCGCCGTTATACGTTGACCTGGCTCTGACGAAATACCATTTCCATATCGTGGAATCGTGGGTGTTGCCGCCCCGGAGTCCATTCCCATGTCGCTCGATCATCGGCGACCGAGACACCAATACCGAGATACCAACGAAGGGACTCACTGTGGAGCCTCAGCCCCAGCCGAGTGGCGCCGATCCGGACGAGCTCAAGTTCAACCCCCAGGAAACCCACACTCCGGGGGTGAAGCCCAACCGGTCGGGCATCGGCAAGATGCGGTGGGCGATTGCGATCCTGCTGTTCTTCGGTGTCCTCATCAACTACATCGATCGCAGCTCAATTGCTGTGGCAGAGGGCCATATTCGCGAGGACTTCGGGCTCAGTGCCGGTCAGATGGGCATCGTCCTGTCCAGTTTCGGTTGGTCGTACGTGCTCATGCAGATTCCTGCCGGTCTCCTCCTCGACAAGATCGGCATCAAGTGGGTCTTCAGGGTCGCAACGATCATGTGGAGCGTCTCCTGCTTCATCACGGCGATCATCAGCGGTACCGGTCTGCTCATTCTGGCCCGCATCGTCCTCGGCATGGCAGAGTCACCAATCTTCCCCGGCGCGATGAAGGCAACGGGCTATTGGTTCCCGCGCTCCGAACGCGGAACGGCGACAGCGATCTTCGACTCCGGTCAGCGCCTGTCCAATGTCATCGGCTTCCCACTCGTGGCCATGGCCGTTGTGTCCTTCGGCTGGCGCGGAGCCTTCGTGGCCATGGGCCTCCTCAGCCTCGCCTATGTGTTCGTCTTCTTCTGGAAGTACCGCGACCCCAAGGAGATGAATCGCCTCGGCAAGCTCAAGGACTCTGAGCTCGAATACATCCGCGAGGGCGGCGCTCAGGACGAGGACGCACCTCGCCCCAACCCTCTGGCCAACCTCGGCTACATCCTCAAGCAGCGCAAGGTCTGGGGTATGTCCCTGGGCCTCGGATGCGCCGGATATACGCAGTGGATGCTACTGACGTGGCTGCCCGGCTACCTGCAGTCGGAGATGGGCATGAGCGTGATGTCCTCGGGCATCTTCACCGCCCTGCCCTGGCTCGTCGCCGTGGCCGTCGAGTTCATCTTCCCCGGCTGGCTGCTTGACCACCTGATGCGGATCGGGAAGTCGGGCACGGCTGTCCGCAAGACCTTCATCGTTGCGGGGATGCTCCTGGCCATGACGGTGATGGGCGCGGCCTTCACCGAAGACCCGGGCTGGGCCCTGTTCTGGATCACCCTGGGCACCAGCGGGATCACGGTCTCCTTCTGCGTCACCAACTCCCTGCCTGCGCTCATCGCCCCCGAGGGCGGGGTCGGCGCGACCGGCTCGATCATGAACTCGGTGAACAACCTCATCGGTGTCTCGGCGCCGATCGTCACCGGCTTCGTCGTCCAGGCGACCGGCGGATTCGGTGCCGCGTTCATCGTCTGCGGAGTCGTCCTGGGCATCGGCATCTTCTTCTACACAGTGGTGCTCGGCCCGATCATACAGATCCCAACCGCCGAGGAGCGCGCCGCTGCGAAGGCCGCGCAGTCAACCGGGGCCTGATCGGGAGTCTGTCTGATTCTGAGTCATCCGATCTGTGATTGCGCCTCGGTCACAGATCGGGTCGGCCAGTGCCTCCAACCGAGTATGGATCGGGAGCTCGCGTGTTGACGGCAGGAGCTCGCACCGCGGCCTGACCGCCCTGTGTCCGACTGCCCTGTGTCCGACTGCCCTGTGTCCGGCGCCCCACTTCCAGGCAGATGAACGAGGCGGCGAGCATCACGACCCCGGCCCCTGCCATGAGCATTCCGGTGTCGACCGTGTACAGAACGGCGAAGACCGTCACTCCGGTTGCGCCGCCGACGTTGCGGGCGGTGCTTCCCGCGCCAGAGGCGAATCCAGGCCGCTGCGGCAGGGCATGCATCGCCGCCGCCACAATCGCGGGCGTGAGGATCCCTACCCCGATCGCCCACACGAACAGTGCGAGCCACAGGCCCCACAGGCTCGCCCCTGACACAGTCAGACCCATCAGCCCGAGTCCCACACCAGCCACGATGAGTCCCATTGCACTCGTTCTCCACACGCCGAGGCGGTTGCTGACCTGCCCCGACAATGCCCCGAAGACCGGCATCGGGAGCAGGGCGGGAAGAGTGGCCAGCCCGGCCTGCAGCGGGCTCAGCCCCCGATCGTCCTGGAAGAACTGGGTGAGCAGGAACAGAGACCCGAGAACACAGAAGTTCATCAGCGCTGCGACGATGCAGGCAAGCAGGAGCCTCGCTCGGGATGAGTCCGAAAACCGGGTAGAGCCCGGAAACTTTGGAGACCCATTGGGCCCCGGAGTCCCGACGGAGCCAGAGACCTGATCGGGCACCGTGCCCTTGGCTGGCCCACCGCTTCTGACCACCACCCGCCTCGGCGTGGAGTGCATCAGGATGGGAATGAGTGCGGCGACAATGACGGGCAGGTTCAACCAGAACACTGCCCTCCAGTTGCCCAGCTCGACAAGCAGTCCTCCCAGCAGAGGTCCCACCGGAAGTGCGACCCCACCCAGCGCCGCCCACAGCCCGACGAACTTATTTCGCTCACGGTCATCGGCAGCCGACTCCGAGAGCATCGCCAGGGTGCCGGTCATCGTTGCGGCAGCGCCAACACCCTGCAGAGCACGTGAGGCAACGAGAGCCTCGATCGTCGGCGACAGCGAGCAGGCCAGCGAACCGAGGAAGAAGCAGAGGAAACCGAACACCACGATCCGGCGATGACCCCAGCGGTCCCCGATCGTCCCGAAGGCAAGCAGCAGTGCGGCGAGGACGAAGGTGTAGGCGTTGATGACTCCTGCCATCCCCGATTGGCCCGCCTGCAGATCAGCGTTGATCTGCGGCAGTGCGACGTTGACGACTGTCACATCGAGGAGGACGAGGAAGTACCCGGCGCACAGGCCGAGTACGAGCAGTTTCGGCATCCATTGACGCTATCGACCCTGTGCCTGGGAGTCGAGGGTCCGACGAGACTCACATCGTGCCCGCGAAACGCTTCGCTCCCGCTCTCACCTGCACACTCGCCCCCGACACAGCGAAACGCGGGCGCTGTGCCGAAAAATCGGGTTCTCCCCGTCATTCTCGACGCAACGCCCGCGTCTCGATCTCGTCTCAGACTTGGCGGCAGTGCCTCGGCAGGACGACCGTGTTTCGGAGTCCAGCTGGGACTGCCCAGGCAGAGTCAGTCAGCGACGTAGTACATGCGCTTGTTGACGAACTCGTCCATGCCGTAGGGGCCCAGCTCGCGGCCGAAGCCTGAACGCTTGGTGCCGCCGAACGGAATCTCCGCACCTTCGCCGCCTGGTGTGTTGACGTTCGTCATGCCCACTTCGAGACGCTGAGCCAGCTTCGCGGCACGCTCTTCGTCCTTCGAGAACACGGCGCCGCCGAGACCGAAGCGCGTGTCATTGGCCAGCTTGAGCGCTTCGTCGTCGCTGGTCACCTTGTAGACGGTGGCCACGGGTCCGAAGAGCTCCTCGCGGTAGGCATCCATGTCCGAGGTGATCCCGGTCAGCACGGCCGGCGATACATAGGCGGAACCGTCGCTGGCGAGCTCGCCGCCGACGAGTTTCGCTCCCTGCTCGACTGCACGGTCGAGCTGCTTGCGCAGGTTCTCCGCAGCACCACGTGAGGACATGGGCGAATACTTGCCGTCGCCTGCCTCGTCGGGGGTGCCCTTCGTCCAATCCTGGGCGCGCTTGGTCAGTCCGGAGACGAAGTCATCGTAGATGTCATTCATGACGATCATCCGCTTGTTCGCGTTGCAGACCTGGCCGGTGTTGTAGAGGCGGGTGCCCCATGCGGTGTCCACGGCTTCGTCCATGTTGTCAGTGTCGAGGACGATGTAGGGATCGGAGCCGCCGAGCTCTAGGACAGCCTTCTTCAGGTTCTTGCCTGCAGTGGCGGCCACGGCCGAACCGGCACGCTCGGAGCCTGTCAGCGATACGCCTTCGACCCGGTCATCGGCGATGACGGTCTCGATCTGCTCGTGCGTGGCGTAGATGTTGTTGTATACGCCCTCGGGGATACCGGCTTCCTTCATGATGTCGGCGATGATCGCCGATGAACGGGGGCAGATCTCCGCATGCTTGAGGATGATCGTGTTCCCCAGCACCAGGTTGGGCGCAGCGAAGCGGGCGACCTGGTAATACGGGAAGTTCCAGGGCATGATGCCCAGGAGTGCTCCGACGGGTCGGCGCTGGATGAATGCCTTGCCGCCCGACATCGATTCGATCGGCTCGTCCGCGGCGAACTTCGGGCCGTTGTCCGCGTAGTAGTTGAAGATGGCCTCGCAGAATTCGGCCTCTTCGATGCCTTCGGCGACGGGCTTGCCCATCTCCAGGGCGATGACCGTCGCGAGTTCTTCCTTGCGCTCACCGAACAGGGCGGCGACCTTGTTCACGATCGCACCGCGCTCTTCGATCGTCTTCTCGCGCCAGCTCAGGAAGCCCTTGTGAGCCGCGTCGAGTGTCTCCTCGATCTGCGCGTCAGTGGCGTTGTCGAACCTCTCGACGACCTCGCCCGTGGCCGGGTTCTCGACACGGTAGCCGCCTGCAGCACTGCCTACATTGCTCATTCCAGACTCCTTTGACTAGTGGCGCCCTGGTGGCGCCGGATAAGGCGTTTGCATCGCTGTTCACCGCCGGAATCGACGGATCGCGTATGCCTGCCTCTCACGCTATCAACACGTGACGTGCGCAACAAGTGGCGGAACCTGGGGGAATCATCAGTTCGCGA
This sequence comes from Brevibacterium sp. UCMA 11754, assembly GCF_021532275.1. GTDB lineage: Bacteria > Actinomycetota > Actinomycetes > Actinomycetales > Brevibacteriaceae > Brevibacterium. The sequence goes on along the minus strand of NZ_JACBOT010000023.1, from coordinate 11,236 downwards.
CAGCCCGGACCACCCTCGCCGAGGTTGTGCGGATTTCGCGGGTGATGTCACGAAATCCGCATACACGGTCAGACCCACTCACGATATCTGCACCGCACTGCGGCGCTCAATCAACGCTGAGTCAGGTTTTCGCGTCAAGGCAACAGTGAAATTCTGACTCAGCGTTGAACGACGCGGCCAGCTCTACGTTGTGACGGAACGGATCAGAAGATCGAGCTGTAGGCATTGAGCGCCAGCTGTCCGCCGAGGTGAGCGTAGAGGACCGTCGAATCCTTCCCCACCGCGCCGTTGCCGACGAGGTCGAGGAGGCCGGCCATCGACTTGCCCTCGTAGACAGGGTCGAGGATGACACCTTCGAGTTCCGCGGTTGTGCGGATCGCGTTGATGGTCGATTCGTCGGGGATGCCGTAGGCCGGGCCTTCCCAGCCGGAGCGGATGTCGACCTCAGCATCGGTGATATCCCGACCGAGCCCGATGAGACCTGCTGCGTTGTTCGCGATGCGTTTGACCTGATCACGGGTCTTGTCCAGGGTTGCAGAGGCGTCGATGCCGATGACCTGGCGCTTTGGACCTCCGGCCGCCTCGAGCGCTGCGAAGCCTGCGATCATCCCCGCATGGGTGGAGCCGGTGACCGTGCATACGATGATCGTGTCGAACAAGACGCCGAGGTCCTTCTCCTGCTCTGCGACCTCATAGGCCCAGTTGACAAACCCGAGTGCACCGAACTTGTGCTCGGAGGCACCGGCCGGAATGGGGTAGGGCCTGCCGCCCGCGGCTTCGACCTCGGCGATGGCGTTCTCCCAGCTGGAGCGGATGCCGATGTCGAATCCGGCGGAGTCGAGGTGCACATCGGCACCCATGATGCGCGAGAGCTCGATGTTGCCGACCTTGTCGTTGACCGGGTCGTCCCAGTCGACCCAGCGCTCCTGCACGAGGCGCGACTTCAGTCCCAGGTGCGCCGCGACGGCCGCGACCTGCCGGGTGTGATTCGACTGGTAGCCGCCGATCGAGACGAGCGTGTCCGCCCCGGAGTCGAGGATGTCGGGAACGATGTATTCGAGCTTGCGGGTCTTGTTGCCCCCGAACGCGAGGCCGGAGTTCACGTCCTCCCGCTTGGCCCACACCCGAGCCCCGCCGAGGTGCTCGCTCAGTCGCTTCAGCTCGTGGACCGGGCTGGGCCCGAAGGTCAGTGGGTAACGCTCGAAATCGGTGATTGGCATGGTGTCCTCTTCGTCTGGTGGTGCTGGAAGCTGGAGAGCAGTTGCTTCAAGCCTGCTGATAAGCGCCTGCGATATGCAATATATTGCATTCCGGTGAGGACTACAATGACACAAGCGCTACGTCCCACATGCCAGCACAACTGGATGCGATGCCAGGACTGCCCAGTGAGCCAACCCAGCCGCGAGAACCAAGAGAGGTCGAGAGTGCCGATTCCCACGAATGCGCCGATCCCCCAGCGGAGGCTGCTGCGCGATGACGTCTATCGCTCGATCCGCGATGCCATCGTTCGGGGCCAACTGGCCCCCGGGGAACAGCTGCGTGACCAGGAGCTGGGCGCATGGCTGCAGGTCTCGCGCACTCCCGTCCGCGAGGCTCTTCAGCGCCTGGGGCAGGCCGGATTGGTCGTCGCCGAGCCGGGGCGCATGACCCGCGTGGCACCAGAGAATCCCGAGGCAGTCATCCACGCCCGCCAGATCGCAGCTCAGCTGCACGCTCTAGCCATGAACCTCGCATTCCCGCACCTCAACGCATCCGATGTCTCCGAAATGGAAGCCGCCAATGAACAGCTGAGATCGGCCCTGCGCAATGCCGACATCGACGCGGCCATCACCGCCGATGATGCATTCCATGAAGTCGCACTGGCTCGCAGCGGCAATCCGCTCATTCCCGATCATCTCGAGGTCGTCACCGCGACACTGCGGCGAGCCGAGTACCTGCATTTCGACTCCATCAAGGGATCCGCCTCGCCCGAGCAGCACGCGGAGATCGTTGCCGCCGTCCGCGCCGGCAACGCCGACCTGGCGATCGCACTGACATGCGAGAACTGGTCAACACTCACCAGCCATAGGGCCGACTGAGCCCACATGCTGACCCAACCGAGATAGTTCGCGCTCAAAATAATTCATCAAGTGATTAGATGACTCGTGTATTGTAATGCCCACGATCACCGACGATCAAAGGAAGAACATTGCATTCGATGATGAAACGCATACTGCCCGTCAGCTTGGTCCTGGCCCTCCTGCTCGGCCTGGCACTTGCACTCACACCGCGAACCGATGCCGCCGCCTCGCCGCCCGGCCAAGCCGCGACACGACACTCAACGGGATGCGGTGTCGAGAAGAAGCCTGGGAACGACCAGGGCACGATCACCTCGGCGGGCGCCGAACGAACCTACCGAGTCAACATCCCCCGCGACTACGACTTCACTGACCCGCTGCCGCTGATCCTCGGCTTCCATGGCAGGGGCTCCGACGGAGCGGAGTTTCAGAACTACACCGGACTCCCCGAACTGCCTGCCATCACGGTCTTCCCCGACGGCATCGCCGAGGACGGAAAACGTGCCTGGCAGGGCGCGCCATACGCCAGCGGAGCCGACGACGTGCGCTTCGTCGCCGATCTGCTCGACTCGATCGAGAGCGAATACTGCATCGATCTCGATCGCGTCTATGCGACCGGAAAGTCCAACGGCGGCGGGATGGTCTCGGCCCTCGCCTGCCAGCTGCGGGACAGATTCTCCGCCTTCGCCACCGTCGCGGGTGCCTACTATCCGCAGTCCTTCGCGGGATGTGACTACTCCGAGCCGACGCCGATGCTCGCCATTCACGGCACCGGCGACGCCACCATGCACTATGAGGGAGGCGAGCGCCAGGGTGAGATCTATCCGGCAGTACGTACCTGGTTGGAGCCTTGGGCAGAGGCCGCAGGCTGCACGGGCTCGAAGGACAGGAAAGTCGGCAAGAAGGGTGAGAAAGTCGTGCGCACCCAATGGCAGAACTGCCAAGACGGGGCCGACGTCGAACTCTATTCTGTTGCCGACGGCGGGCACGTGTGGCCAGGTGAGACCATGTACAGCGGCGGCGGTTATGTCACCGAGCACTTCTCCGCCACGGAGACGATATGGACCTTCTTCGAGGGTCACCCACGCACCGATGAGTGACCCTTGACACTCGATTCACTAAGTGATTAGATGACTTAAACACTTGAAGGAGAGTGCCATGACAGCACCCATCGGACTCGTCGAACGACTCACTCGTGAGATCGTCGAGACCATTCGCTCACAGAACCTGCAACCCGGCCAGACCCTGCCCTCGGCCAAAGCTCTGGCTGAACGCTTCGAGGTCACAGTCCCCACCGTCCGCGAGGCCCTGCGCCGCCTCGAGGCCACCGGATCGGTCGAACTCAAGCACGGTTCCGGGACCTATGTGCGGGAGGCGATCAACCGTCGGATCCTCGACAATCCGCACTATGTGCCCGTCGACCTCGCCGCCGCCATCGAGCTGCTCGATGCTCGCATCGCCATCGAACCCGGCATCGCAGAACTTGCGGCGAGCGTCCAGGGCAAGGATGCCGTGCAGACGATGGAGACCGCGGTCGACAATGCTCTGCAGCTGCACACCGAGGTACCTGCGGGACACTTCCACGTGGAGCTGGCCAAGGCCTCGGGGAACCGGGCCCTGCACGAGATGCTCGTCTCGCTGCTGGCCATCCACTCCCGCACTCAGCAGGCGGCTCGGTTCACCTACGACCGTCTCCGCGACCACGATGAGCACGCCGACATCCTCGATGCCATCAAACGCGGCGACGGACTCGAGGCGTCACATCGGACCCGTAAGCACCTCGAGAGCATCAGGGCCGCCGTCCTCGCCGATTGGTCGGAACGCACCGACGCCGAGGAGGCCACGGCCGCCGAGTCCCTCGCGGCGACCGAATCACCCGCACTCACCGAAGGAACCGAGCAGTGACCCGACAGAGCGTGACCGAGATCCGACCACAGGTTCGCAAGTACGGGCAGCTGACCTCGCTCGAGGTCGAAGTCGCGAAGGGGGACAACGCTCTCCTCATCCTGCCGGTCGGTGCCTGCGAGCAGCACGGCGACGGACTCCCCCTGAGCACCGACAGCATCCGAGCCGACCATGTGGCCATGGCGGTAGCCGAAGAACTGGCAGGGGCCGAAGAACTGGCGGTGGCCGAAGATCTGGCCGGCAGTGACAGAACCGTGCCTGGCAGGGCCTTCGTACTCCCGAGCATCGACTACGGAGTGTCACCTCATCACGGGAATCTGCCCGGCACGATCAGCCTCGATCCGCGGAGCTTCGTCGACATCGTCACCACGGTCGCCGGCCAGCTCTGCGACTCCGGTTTCACCCGCATCCTGGTGATCACCGGCCACGGGGGCAATATCGCCGCCCTCGGCGTCGCCCAACAGGTGCTGCTGAGTTCCCATCCGGATCTCGCCTTCGCCTACTCACCGGTCAGCGGCCTGGCCACCGAGACCACTGCGACGCTGCCCCGCACCGAAGTCAGCGGACACTCCGGGGAATCAGAGACCTCGCAGATGCTGGCCATCGATGACCGCCTCGTCGACTCGGCCCATCTGAGCGCCGGAGCCACAGCACTAGACGAACTGTCTCCGCGGGCGCGACTGACCCGGACCAAATCACCGTCGAGTGCCGTCACATTCGACCAATACTCCGACAACGGGGTCCTCGGGGATCCACTTACCGCCACGGCCGCGGCCGGGCAGGACATCCTCGGCGAGGTCATCTCTGCACTTGTCGCCTACTCCCGGGAGATGCTGCGCCTATGACAGTCCTCGCCGCCTGATCTCGGCGCTCGTCTGCCCCAACAGACTTCCGCCACCGCCACGTCTTCCCCGCCTCAGTCCCACCTCAGTCCCACCTCTCTGACCAATGGAGTTCACGGGTAGCGCCGAGTCGTGCCCAAAGGCTCCTTCATCACCTGGACAAACAGGAGCCAGCCATGGAAGCGACCACCACCGACAAACCCACTCAGGAACGACTCCCGGGCGTTATCCGATTCCTCAACGTCATCGAGAACGTCGGCAACCGACTCCCGCACCCCTTCTGGCTGTTCTGGATCCTGGCAGGAATCCTCGCCGTCCTCAGCCTCGTCCTCTCCGTCATGGGAGTCGGGGTCAACGACCCCGGCACCGGGGAATGGACGCCGGTGAACAACCTGCTCAGCGGCGACGGGATCGCGATGGCGGTGAGCACCTCGCTCGACGCCTACCAGTCCTTCCCACCGCTGATCACGATCATGGTCGTCATCATGGGCGTGGCCCTGGCAGAGCGCACCGGACTCCTCTCCACGGCGATGAAGGTCTCGATCGCACGGGTGCCCGCATCCCTCATCGTCTTCACCGTCGCGTTCATGGGAACGGTCTCCCACGTTGCTTCGGCCGCGGCCTACGTCATCCTCGTCCCACTCGGCGGCATGGTGTTCAAGGCGGTCGGCCGCTCCCCCGTCCTCGGCGTCATCGTCGCGTACACCTCGATCGCCTCGGGATATGACGCCAGCCCGATCCCGACACCCAATGATGCGATCTTCGCAGGAATCACCTCGGCGGCGGCCCACATCATCGATCCCGACTATCTGGTCACCCCGATCGGCAACTGGTACTTCAACATCGCCAGCTCAATCCTGTTGGCCATCGTCATCACCATCGTCACCGAGCTCGTGCTCACGAAGCGGCAGAACCTCGAGGCCGACGAGGACGCCGAGCACGAAGACCTCGTCATCACCGACAGGGAACGCTCGGCCCTGCGGTACTCGATGTTCGCAGTGATCGCGATGCTCCTCTTCGTCGTCGTCCTGGTGGTCCCGGACAATGCTCCCCTGCGCGGAGACGGACCAATCGGAGAGTCACCGTTCCTGACCGGCATCGCGTTCATCATCGCCATGCTCTTCGGTGTCGGCGGCATGGTCTACGGGTTCCGTGAGGGCACGATCGAGAAGTTCGCCGACGTCCCCAAGCTCATGAGCCAGGGCATCGTGTCCATGGCCCCGGTCCTCGTCCTGTTCTTCGCGATCGCGCAGTTCCTCGAGTACTTCGAGTGGACGAACATCGGCATGCTGGTTTCCGTGTCGAGCTCGGAACTGTTCACCGGCCTCGGACTGCCCACATGGGTCATCTTCATCCTCGTGCTGCTCGTCCTCTCCGTCGTCAACGTCCTCATCACTTCCGGATCGGCCATGTGGGCGATCATGGCCCCGGTCATCGTGCCGATGCTCATGCTCCTCGACGTCCCGCCTGAGACCTCGCAGGCGATCTTCCGCATCGCCGATTCGGGCTCGACTGCGATCACTCCGATGAGCCCCTACTTCATCCTTGCCCTCGGCTTCATGCAGCGTTATCAGAAGTCCGCCGGCATCGGCACCCTTGCCTCCCACACCCTGCCGCTGGCGGTGTGCATGACGCTCATGTGGAGCCTGCTCTTCTTCCTCTGGTGGGGCCTGGGCATCCCACTGGGCCCCGACGCGCCCGTGCGGTGAACTTCGCCCAGGCTGTAATGTACTCACCTCATTGGCCACGGGTCCGTGCCCTGGACAGACGTTCTGCATCCGGGCCGACCGGCTAGAGCTCAAGTGCCCTTTCAACAGAACCTCGTGAAACTATATGAAGAAAAAGTTATTGACTCGACACATTTGACCGATATACTCGTCGGTAATACCCCGCAGTAACATACATCACAATGCGACGAAAGACGTCACCATGCGATGCTGACATAGCTGTCGGCATCCGGAGGAGGATCAATGAAGTTCCCAAAGCTCGCCAGCAGCATCAGCGCGGTCGGCAAATCCCACGCGGGGCGGATCGCTTTGGTAGCGATTCCTACCGGCGTTGTCTCCGCCATCCTGATGGGTGGGGTTGCTCAGGGTGCAGTACCTGTTTCATTCGCCATATCGGGAAGCCAGTTCAAGATCAGCTCCACACAGCTCGAGGGAACAGATTTCTCCCAGTACAGCGGGTTCGCCAAGGACGCAGAGGGCGGAAAACATTCGGTCGTGACCGCCAACATCGGCAACGCCACGCTCGAAAATCTCTGCCAGTCTGCAGTCGCGGACACCCCGCTGGGCAAGGCGGGCGTTCTCATCAAGGCTGGCGGAAAAGGCGAGCCGGCATCGGCCAAGAACCTGCAGATCGGCATGACCGGGCTCAGGGGCGACGCCGAATTCAAGAACATTCGGATCGGCGTCGACGCATCCGACGTCAACACCAAGGAAAAGGGTTCCAAGGGTGACTTCGCTCAGGACTCCGACACGGTGTCGATCAAGGACCTGAAACAGGACTCGTGGAGCACCACAGCATCGGTCTTCACCCTGAAGGACATGGAGCTGAAGCTCACTGACGGATCCGAGAAGTGCTTCTGATGAGGGAGGCCGCAATCAACGATCAGCAGACCGACAAGCAGGAGGGCGCCGAGCAGCGAACGAGCCTGCTCGCGCTGTCCCGCCGGTCGCGCCGCAACAGCGAGCGCGAGGAGGCCAAGCCCGAATCGACCGTTGAGACGGCCGAGTTCGACGCTGCAACATCCCGTCGTGACGATGCCGGTCGTGAGAATGCCGTGCGCGAAGGAGCTGGTCGTGAGGATGCCCCAAAGCGTCACCGCTTCCGGAACTGGCGTCGGCAGCGCCCCTTCATCGGCGGAGTGCTGGCCGCGCTCGGGGGGATCGAGCTCTTCTTCTCCGGGCAGCTCGACACCGGCAACCTGCAGATCCAGTTCGGCATCGAGGGGTTGCAGGCCACGGTCATTCCGATCGCCCTCGTGGTGCTCGGGCTCTTGGCGATCTTCAGGCCCACGCATCACGTGTTCTACGGGATCATCGCCCTCGTTCTTGCTGTCTACTCGCTCGTCGGGGTCAACCTCGGTGGGTTCATCCTCGGCATGCTGCTGTCCTCCATCGGATCGATCCTCGTGGTCGCCTGGATGGGACCTCGGGCGCCGAAGTCCGATGCTCAAGGCTCGGACGCTCAGGCACCAGCTGCCGGGCGGAGGGAAGACACTCAATCCGCAGGTGAAGAGGGCACTGCATGAGGGCGCCCAGCCGCCGCACGGCGTCGCTCTTGGCGGCAGCAGTCCTCATCGTCCCCTCGGCCGTGGGAGTGACAGCGGCAGCACCCGCTCAGTCGTCCCCGCTGTGCACTCCGCTGCTCGGATGCGAAAGTTCGGATTCGACTGAGCCGGGTTCGGATGACTCGAAGCCCAAGGCACCGATCTCTCCGGAGATTCCTGTGAAGCCGAAGACCCCGGAATCGCCGGGGCCCACGGACGAACCGACGGAGACACCCACAGACGGACCGTCCGAGACACCTACGGACGAACCGACTGAGACGCCGACGGACGAACCGTCAACTGATCCCACTGATCCCGGTGGGTTGGGAGTCAAAGACCCGGACGAGAAGTCGGATGAAGAGCTCAACGGCGACTTCCCGAAGGATGCGCAACTCGATGAGAAGGCTCCGATCTTCACGAAGACTCCCGCGGCAATGGGGTCTGAGTCACTGTCCTTCAAGGGGCTCAGCGGGATCTCGTTCGCAGCTGTTCCGACCGCCGACGGCGGGAAGATCACCACGCTGAAGATCCAGGCCGATGAGATATCAATCTCCGGGTTCTCACTCACGGTGCGCCCGCCGGAGGAGAAGGAAGGACTGTTGACCACTGCTGACACAATGACGCTCAAGGGCGATGTCACGGTGTACATCGGTTCGATCACCGCCACGACGAAGAACGGCGATTCGCTGACCCTGGGTCCCGAGACGCCGCCGACCATGGACGATGTCGAACCGGGACTCCTGCGAGTCACGATGGGATTGGTCGGTTCCACAGCCGATTCGATCAACTACTCGAACACAGACCAGGAGCTCAAGGAAGCCTGATCACACCCGCGTCGACTCGTTCGTCGCAGGCGCGTCATCCAACAGAGGCCCGTCGTTTCCCAGCATTGCGTACTGCTGGGAAACGACGGGCCTCTTCTGTGTGAGGATATTGGTGTCGGGATACGCGGAACTTTTCAGCCCCCCTTCTTCAGCTGTCCTTCTGGGCACGCGCCAGCTTCTTGGCTTTCAGCGAATCCCGCACCTCACGCAGCTTGTCGCGCTTACGACGACGGCCCGCCTCCGCGGCTCTGATCTGCTCCATCGTCGGCTCATGATCACCCATGCCGACCTGCAGCTCGGCGGGTGTGATCTCACGCATGATGCCGACGTCGATGCGCTTGCGCAGCCGCAGAATCTCAAGGCGCAGGATCCGGGACAGGAAGTAGAGCCCCAGCAGGTTGGGGAAGGCCATGAGGAAGAAGATCGCGTCGGAGAACGCGATGACGGACTCCAGCGACATTGAGGCACCGACGATGACGGCCAGGATCCAGAAGACCTGATATGCCTTGTCGGCCTTCTTCGAGTTCCCCGTCAGATACCCCAGGGCCTGTTGACCGTAGTACCCGTAGGCGAGGATCGTCGAGAACGCGAAGAGGACGACGCAGATCGTGAGCAGGAACGGGAACCATCCGGCGACGCTCGCGAAGGCTTCGGAGGTCAGCCCGATTCCGTCTTCGGACGTCGACCCGTAGAGCCCGGTGGTGATGATGGCCAGGGAGGTCAGGGTGCAGATGATGACGGAGTCGATGAGCGGTTCCCACATCGCCACGAAACCCTCGGTTGCCGGCTTCGTCGTCTTCGATGCGGCATGGGCCATACCGGCCGAGCCGACGCCTGCCGCGTTTGAGAACAGGGCACGCTGGATGCCGACGATGGCGACGCCGATGATTCCGCCGGCGACACCGTCGGGGCTGAATGCCCCGGTGAACATCAGCACGAATGCGTGCGGGATCTCGCTGGCATTCATGATGAGGATGACGAGGACGCTGAGGAAGTAGAGGATCGCCATCATCGGGGTGAGTTTCGAGGTCCACTGCCCGATCTTCTTGATTCCGCCGAGTATGACCAATGCGGTCAGCGCTGCGAACACAACACCGATGAGCCACGATTTTCCGTCGAGGAAGCTGCCCTCACCACCGGTGGCCTTGACGAGGATCGAGGCGGCCTGGTTGGCCTGGAACAGGTTGCCCGCTCCGATCACGCCGATGACGGTGGTGGCAGCGTAGAAGACCGCGAGGAACTTGCCCAACTTGGGGCGGCCGATCTCGGCCAGCCCGTCACGCAGGTAGTACATGGGGCCGCCGGAGACTGTCCCGTCGGCATGGACCTTTCGGTACTTCACGCCCAGAGTCGCCTCGGCCATCTTCACGGTCATGGCGAAGAAGCCGAAGATGATGATCCACAGAGCGGCCCCGGGCCCGCCGATGGTGATGGCGACGGCCACACCGGCGATATTGCCCAGGCCCACCGTGCCCGAGAGCTCTGTGGCGAGCGCCTGGAAGCTCGATACCTGACCGGGGTCGGTCTTGCGGGTGAAGCGTCCGCGGATGATTCCGACCGAGTACTTCAACCCTGTGACCGGCTGAAATCTCAGATAGACGGTGAGGAAGACGGCGGCGGCCATGAGCCAGACGACGATGAGCGGAATGGCTAGGTCGCCGATCGTGAGCTCGAAGAAGACGATGTTGCTGAAGGCCTGCGCAATCGGACCGAAGAACGATTCGATCGCCTGGTCGACGCCTGAAGCAGCGATGATGTCTGCGGCTGCCGAAACATCGACAGCTTGGGAAGCTGCGGTCATCCGATCTGCACTGATCGGGGTGGAATCCAGGACTGCGATGTCGTGGATCTGGCCAGAATTTTCAATTATGGGATTCATTCTCACGGGCGCTTGCTAGCGATTCGTCCGGAGGATCGGTCCGGCACCGGCGCCTGAAGACAACCTAGCAAGAACGCCGCAAGCTGTCAGCTAATATTCAGCTTTCAACGATGCCTGGGGCCACCGTGCCGTTTCAGAAATCACCGCGCTCTTCCACAATTCACGGCCGTCCCCGCAGGAAGTGAACGAAGCTGTGTGCAAGTGCCTGATTGATCCGGATCAGATCGGCGTCCGCCTCGGCTGCCTCCGTCGTGATGGACTCATTGGTTTTGCCCTCGGGCAGCCGTAACGGGTCCGAGCTCAGCCACTGCTGAACCTGCGCGGCGTCGGATTCGGGATGGAACTGTGTCCCCCACGCGAATTTCCCCGACCCGTAACCCTGGATCGGAGCATCGGACCCGGTGACCAGGAGTTCACCGCCGTCTGGCAGCTCCATCTCCTCCTGGTGGAAGAGGACC
>NZ_JACBOT010000022.1 GCF_021532275.1 Brevibacterium sp. UCMA 11754 | reverse complement strand
CACCGTCGAGTGCCGTCACATTCGACCAATACTCCGACAACGGGGTCCTCGGGGATCCACTTACCGCCACGGCCGCGGCCGGGCAGGACATCCTCGGCGAGGTCATCTCTGCACTTGTCGCCTACTCCCGGGAGATGCTGCGCCTATGACAGTCCTCGCCGCCTGATCTCGGCGCTCGTCTGCCCCAACAGACTTCCGCCACCGCCACGTCTTCCCCGCCTCAGTCCACCTCAGTCCCACCTCTCTGACCAATGGAGTTCACGGGTAGCGCCGAGTCGTGCCCAAAGGCTCCTTCATCACCTGGACAAACAGGAGCCAGCCATGGAAGCGACCACCACCGACAAACCCACTCAGGAACGACTCCCGGGCGTTATCCGATTCCTCAACGTCATCGAGAACGTCGGCAACCGACTCCCGCACCCCTTCTGGCTGTTCTGGATCCTGGCAGGAATCCTCGCCGTCCTCAGCCTCGTCCTCTCCGTCATGGGAGTCGGGGTCAACGACCCCGGCACCGGGGAATGGACGCCGGTGAACAACCTGCTCAGCGGCGACGGGATCGCGATGGCGGTGAGCACCTCGCTCGACGCCTACCAGTCCTTCCCACCGCTGATCACGATCATGGTCGTCATCATGGGCGTGGCCCTGGCAGAGCGCACCGGACTCCTCTCCACGGCGATGAAGGTCTCGATCGCACGGGTGCCCGCATCCCTCATCGTCTTCACCGTCGCGTTCATGGGAACGGTCTCCCACGTTGCTTCGGCCGCGGCCTACGTCATCCTCGTCCCACTCGGCGGCATGGTGTTCAAGGCGGTCGGCCGCTCCCCCGTCCTCGGCGTCATCGTCGCGTACACCTCGATCGCCTCGGGATATGACGCCAGCCCGATCCCGACACCCAATGATGCGATCTTCGCAGGAATCACCTCGGCGGCGGCCCACATCATCGATCCCGACTATCTGGTCACCCCGATCGGCAACTGGTACTTCAACATCGCCAGCTCAATCCTGTTGGCCATCGTCATCACCATCGTCACCGAGCTCGTGCTCACGAAGCGGCAGAACCTCGAGGCCGACGAGGACGCCGAGCACGAAGACCTCGTCATCACCGACAGGGAACGCTCGGCCCTGCGGTACTCGATGTTCGCAGTGATCGCGATGCTCCTCTTCGTCGTCGTCCTGGTGGTCCCGGACAATGCTCCCCTGCGCGGAGACGGACCAATCGGAGAGTCACCGTTCCTGACCGGCATCGCGTTCATCATCGCCATGCTCTTCGGTGTCGGCGGCATGGTCTACGGGTTCCGTGAGGGCACGATCGAGAAGTTCGCCGACGTCCCCAAGCTCATGAGCCAGGGCATCGTGTCCATGGCCCCGGTCCTCGTCCTGTTCTTCGCGATCGCGCAGTTCCTCGAGTACTTCGAGTGGACGAACATCGGCATGCTGGTTTCCGTGTCGAGCTCGGAACTGTTCACCGGCCTCGGACTGCCCACATGGGTCATCTTCATCCTCGTGCTGCTCGTCCTCTCCGTCGTCAACGTCCTCATCACTTCCGGATCGGCCATGTGGGCGATCATGGCCCCGGTCATCGTGCCGATGCTCATGCTCCTCGACGTCCCGCCTGAGACCTCGCAGGCGATCTTCCGCATCGCCGATTCGGGCTCGACTGCGATCACTCCGATGAGCCCCTACTTCATCCTTGCCCTCGGCTTCATGCAGCGTTATCAGAAGTCCGCCGGCATCGGCACCCTTGCCTCCCACACCCTGCCGCTGGCGGTGTGCATGACGCTCATGTGGAGCCTGCTCTTCTTCCTCTGGTGGGGCCTGGGCATCCCACTGGGCCCCGACGCGCCCGTGCGGTGAACTTCGCCCAGGCTGTAATGTACTCACCTCATTGGCCACGGGTCCGTGCCCTGGACAGACGTTCTGCATCCGGGCCGACCGGCTAGAGCTCAAGTGCCCTTTCAACAGAACCTCGTGAAACTATATGAAGAAAAAGTTATTGACTCGACACATTTGACCGATATACTCGTCGGTAATACCCCGCAGTAACATACATCACAATGCGACGAAAGACGTCACCATGCGATGCTGACATAGCTGTCGGCATCCGGAGGAGGATCAATGAAGTTCCCAAAGCTCGCCAGCAGCATCAGCGCGGTCGGCAAATCCCACGCGGGGCGGATCGCTTTGGTAGCGATTCCTACCGGCGTTGTCTCCGCCATCCTGATGGGTGGGGTTGCTCAGGGTGCAGTACCTGTTTCATTCGCCATATCGGGAAGCCAGTTCAAGATCAGCTCCACACAGCTCGAGGGAACAGATTTCTCCCAGTACAGCGGGTTCGCCAAGGACGCAGAGGGCGGAAAACATTCGGTCGTGACCGCCAACATCGGCAACGCCACGCTCGAAAATCTCTGCCAGTCTGCAGTCGCGGACACCCCGCTGGGCAAGGCGGGCGTTCTCATCAAGGCTGGCGGAAAAGGCGAGCCGGCATCGGCCAAGAACCTGCAGATCGGCATGACCGGGCTCAGGGGCGACGCCGAATTCAAGAACATTCGGATCGGCGTCGACGCATCCGACGTCAACACCAAGGAAAAGGGTTCCAAGGGTGACTTCGCTCAGGACTCCGACACGGTGTCGATCAAGGACCTGAAACAGGACTCGTGGAGCACCACAGCATCGGTCTTCACCCTGAAGGACATGGAGCTGAAGCTCACTGACGGATCCGAGAAGTGCTTCTGATGAGGGAGGCCGCAATCAACGATCAGCAGACCGACAAGCAGGAGGGCGCCGAGCAGCGAACGAGCCTGCTCGCGCTGTCCCGCCGGTCGCGCCGCAACAGCGAGCGCGAGGAGGCCAAGCCCGAATCGACCGTTGAGACGGCCGAGTTCGACGCTGCAACATCCCGTCGTGACGATGCCGGTCGTGAGAATGCCGTGCGCGAAGGAGCTGGTCGTGAGGATGCCCCAAAGCGTCACCGCTTCCGGAACTGGCGTCGGCAGCGCCCCTTCATCGGCGGAGTGCTGGCCGCGCTCGGGGGGATCGAGCTCTTCTTCTCCGGGCAGCTCGACACCGGCAACCTGCAGATCCAGTTCGGCATCGAGGGGTTGCAGGCCACGGTCATTCCGATCGCCCTCGTGGTGCTCGGGCTCTTGGCGATCTTCAGGCCCACGCATCACGTGTTCTACGGGATCATCGCCCTCGTTCTTGCTGTCTACTCGCTCGTCGGGGTCAACCTCGGTGGGTTCATCCTCGGCATGCTGCTGTCCTCCATCGGATCGATCCTCGTGGTCGCCTGGATGGGACCTCGGGCGCCGAAGTCCGATGCTCAAGGCTCGGACGCTCAGGCACCAGCTGCCGGGCGGAGGGAAGACACTCAATCCGCAGGTGAAGAGGGCACTGCATGAGGGCGCCCAGCCGCCGCACGGCGTCGCTCTTGGCGGCAGCAGTCCTCATCGTCCCCTCGGCCGTGGGAGTGACAGCGGCAGCACCCGCTCAGTCGTCCCCGCTGTGCACTCCGCTGCTCGGATGCGAAAGTTCGGATTCGACTGAGCCGGGTTCGGATGACTCGAAGCCCAAGGCACCGATCTCTCCGGAGATTCCTGTGAAGCCGAAGACCCCGGAATCGCCGGGGCCCACGGACGAACCGACGGAGACACCCACAGACGGACCGTCCGAGACACCTACGGACGAACCGACTGAGACGCCGACGGACGAACCGTCAACTGATCCCACTGATCCCGGTGGGTTGGGAGTCAAAGACCCGGACGAGAAGTCGGATGAAGAGCTCAACGGCGACTTCCCGAAGGATGCGCAACTCGATGAGAAGGCTCCGATCTTCACGAAGACTCCCGCGGCAATGGGGTCTGAGTCACTGTCCTTCAAGGGGCTCAGCGGGATCTCGTTCGCAGCTGTTCCGACCGCCGACGGCGGGAAGATCACCACGCTGAAGATCCAGGCCGATGAGATATCAATCTCCGGGTTCTCACTCACGGTGCGCCCGCCGGAGGAGAAGGAAGGACTGTTGACCACTGCTGACACAATGACGCTCAAGGGCGATGTCACGGTGTACATCGGTTCGATCACCGCCACGACGAAGAACGGCGATTCGCTGACCCTGGGTCCCGAGACGCCGCCGACCATGGACGATGTCGAACCGGGACTCCTGCGAGTCACGATGGGATTGGTCGGTTCCACAGCCGATTCGATCAACTACTCGAACACAGACCAGGAGCTCAAGGAAGCCTGATCACACCCGCGTCGACTCGTTCGTCGCAGGCGCGTCATCCAACAGAGGCCCGTCGTTTCCCAGCATTGCGTACTGCTGGGAAACGACGGGCCTCTTCTGTGTGAGGATATTGGTGTCGGGATACGCGGAACTTTTCAGCCCCCCTTCTTCAGCTGTCCTTCTGGGCACGCGCCAGCTTCTTGGCTTTCAGCGAATCCCGCACCTCACGCAGCTTGTCGCGCTTACGACGACGGCCCGCCTCCGCGGCTCTGATCTGCTCCATCGTCGGCTCATGATCACCCATGCCGACCTGCAGCTCGGCGGGTGTGATCTCACGCATGATGCCGACGTCGATGCGCTTGCGCAGCCGCAGAATCTCAAGGCGCAGGATCCGGGACAGGAAGTAGAGCCCCAGCAGGTTGGGGAAGGCCATGAGGAAGAAGATCGCGTCGGAGAACGCGATGACGGACTCCAGCGACATTGAGGCACCGACGATGACGGCCAGGATCCAGAAGACCTGATATGCCTTGTCGGCCTTCTTCGAGTTCCCCGTCAGATACCCCAGGGCCTGTTGACCGTAGTACCCGTAGGCGAGGATCGTCGAGAACGCGAAGAGGACGACGCAGATCGTGAGCAGGAACGGGAACCATCCGGCGACGCTCGCGAAGGCTTCGGAGGTCAGCCCGATTCCGTCTTCGGACGTCGACCCGTAGAGCCCGGTGGTGATGATGGCCAGGGAGGTCAGGGTGCAGATGATGACGGAGTCGATGAGCGGTTCCCACATCGCCACGAAACCCTCGGTTGCCGGCTTCGTCGTCTTCGATGCGGCATGGGCCATACCGGCCGAGCCGACGCCTGCCGCGTTTGAGAACAGGGCACGCTGGATGCCGACGATGGCGACGCCGATGATTCCGCCGGCGACACCGTCGGGGCTGAATGCCCCGGTGAACATCAGCACGAATGCGTGCGGGATCTCGCTGGCATTCATGATGAGGATGACGAGGACGCTGAGGAAGTAGAGGATCGCCATCATCGGGGTGAGTTTCGAGGTCCACTGCCCGATCTTCTTGATTCCGCCGAGTATGACCAATGCGGTCAGCGCTGCGAACACAACACCGATGAGCCACGATTTTCCGTCGAGGAAGCTGCCCTCACCACCGGTGGCCTTGACGAGGATCGAGGCGGCCTGGTTGGCCTGGAACAGGTTGCCCGCTCCGATCACGCCGATGACGGTGGTGGCAGCGTAGAAGACCGCGAGGAACTTGCCCAACTTGGGGCGGCCGATCTCGGCCAGCCCGTCACGCAGGTAGTACATGGGGCCGCCGGAGACTGTCCCGTCGGCATGGACCTTTCGGTACTTCACGCCCAGAGTCGCCTCGGCCATCTTCACGGTCATGGCGAAGAAGCCGAAGATGATGATCCACAGAGCGGCCCCGGGCCCGCCGATGGTGATGGCGACGGCCACACCGGCGATATTGCCCAGGCCCACCGTGCCCGAGAGCTCTGTGGCGAGCGCCTGGAAGCTCGATACCTGACCGGGGTCGGTCTTGCGGGTGAAGCGTCCGCGGATGATTCCGACCGAGTACTTCAACCCTGTGACCGGCTGAAATCTCAGATAGACGGTGAGGAAGACGGCGGCGGCCATGAGCCAGACGACGATGAGCGGAATGGCTAGGTCGCCGATCGTGAGCTCGAAGAAGACGATGTTGCTGAAGGCCTGCGCAATCGGACCGAAGAACGATTCGATCGCCTGGTCGACGCCTGAAGCAGCGATGATGTCTGCGGCTGCCGAAACATCGACAGCTTGGGAAGCTGCGGTCATCCGATCTGCACTGATCGGGGTGGAATCCAGGACTGCGATGTCGTGGATCTGGCCAGAATTTTCAATTATGGGATTCATTCTCACGGGCGCTTGCTAGCGATTCGTCCGGAGGATCGGTCCGGCACCGGCGCCTGAAGACAACCTAGCAAGAACGCCGCAAGCTGTCAGCTAATATTCAGCTTTCAACGATGCCTGGGGCCACCGTGCCGTTTCAGAAATCACCGCGCTCTTCCACAATTCACGGCCGTCCCCGCAGGAAGTGAACGAAGCTGTGTGCAAGTGCCTGATTGATCCGGATCAGATCGGCGTCCGCCTCGGCTGCCTCCGTCGTGATGGACTCATTGGTTTTGCCCTCGGGCAGCCGTAACGGGTCCGAGCTCAGCCACTGCTGAACCTGCGCGGCGTCGGATTCGGGATGGAACTGTGTCCCCCACGCGAATTCCCCGACCCGGTAACCCTGGATCGGAGCATCGGACCCGGTGACCAGGAGTTCACCGCCGTCTGGCAGCTCCATCTCCTCCTGGTGGAAGAGGACCGCCGGAAATGTCTCCCCTGCAATGGCGCAGAACACTGGATCCTCCTCCCCCGCCGAGGTGGTGTGCAGATCGTAGATCCCGATCTGCGGGTGTTCCCGGCGGATGATCTTCGCCGAGGTGGCCGCGGCCAGGAGCTCCCCGCCGAGGCAGATGTTGAAGCTCGGGAACTCCCCCGCCGCCGATCGCTGCAACAGGTCCCTGACCTGGGGCAGCCATGGATTGACGGCGTCCTCGAGCGGCCCGGCAGACCCGCCGAGGACGAGAAGAGCGGCATAGCTGTCAATATCAGCGGAGCCAGCACGCTCAGCAGAGCCGACAAGCTCAGCGGAGCCGTCGAGAGCGGAAGGAATCTCATCGCCGAGGTAGGGACGAACGACAACCACCTCAGCGCCAGCTTCGGTCAGCCACTCGCCGAACCTCTTCGGACCTGTGCCGCACTCATGTTCGATGACCAGGATTCTCACTGCGCTCATGCCGACCATTGTCACCGATGCGAACCGGCGCCGTCGACAAGGTCTCTGATGCGACACTGCGTTGAGGCCGACAGAACAGTGAGGCCCACAACGTGACAGATAGGCAGACGAAGCAGGGTCCGTGCTCAACGATGACGTCGTTGAGCACGGACCCCGGCACCACCTCGGCGGCGGTGTTTGAGTGATTATTCCGAATTGAGATCTGAGCTGCGATCCGAGCGGTGGTCAGCCGTCGATCGACCGAGCTGTGGACGTGGTGACGGCCTTGTCGGCGACGATGGCTTTGCGCAGTGACAGGAAGAGCAGAACCATGCCGACGGAGAGCGCGATGTGTCCGAGTCCGGCGATGCCGGCGATCATGGCGCTGGACTCCTGGCCGAGGACGGTGAGCATGCCGTGCCAGACCATGGTGCCTGTGGTGAGGATGATGCCAGCGTTGTAGGTCCAGAAGAACCAGGAGAACAGCTTGGTGCCTGACAGGCCGAAGACCTTGTCGAGGACGAGGACGATGAGCAGGACGATGAAGCCGAGCGTGAGCAGGTGGGTGTGGACGAGGCTGAGCTGGGTGAAGCCTCCTTCTGGGAAATCGTTGGCCTTGGTGAACTCCCGGTAGAACAGGCCGGAGAGGACGCCGATGATCATGTATGCGAATGCCGCGTTGAATATCTTCTTCATGCTTCTACTTCATCAAGATCCGGCATTCGAATCCTGACCCAGAGGATTGAACTCTTCTCCCAACTTTTGATTGATGTTCCTCCTCACACCCTCAAACTTCCCCACTTCGCAGGAAATCCGGCCCAGTCACGGTTAGCCTGAAAGCATGTCCATGGAGAATCTGTTCGCAAAGATCGACCGCATCGCGGGTGGCAGCAAAGCAGGACTCATCGTTCCTGCCGAAGGGCTCGCCCACCCGAAGACGAAGCGCGCGTTCGCGTGGATCACAGGACTGCTCGCCTTCGAGCTGGTCCTCGGCGTCGGTGCCGTCGTCTTCGCTGTCATCATCGCCCGCGCGGGCGAACCCGTGCCGTTCGCAGTCTGGATGCGTACCGTCGTCGTTCTCGGAATGACCGCCACCCTGTTCTACTTCTTCTGGCGCTCGACGAAGGGCTACTACTGGGGCTACCAGCGACTGCGCCTCTTCGCCCAGATCTTCCCGGTGATCACCCTCGTCATGGCGGCCATCCCCGGCCTCTATCCGGTCTGGATGATCACTGAGCAGATCGTCTTCAGCCTCATCATGATCGGTGTCGGTGATTTCCTCACCAGCGATCATATGCGCGAGGTGTTCCGCAAGCCCGAGAGCTGAGGTTGTGGGTGGGCTGGGCACGTGGGCTGGGGGCGGGCTGGGCTGAGAGCGGCCCGTGGGCTGGGTCTCAGCCGGCCACGAGCTTGCGAGCCTCCTCCTGGTGGGCCGCGATGAGCGCTTCCTTATCCAGCTGTACCCCGTTGCTGCCGACCGCGTTGCCGTCGAGTACTCGCCATTGACCGGCGACCATGACTCTGTCCGCCTTCTCCGCTCCGCAGAGGACGAGGGCAGGAATCGGATCGTGTGAGCCGGAGAAGGCGAGACCGTCGAGGCGGAACATCGCCAGATCCGCCTGCTTGCCGACCTTGATGCGTCCGATGTCTTCACGCCCCAGGGCCGCCGCGGATCCGCGAGTGGCCCAGTCGAGCACACGAGCGCAGGTGACGTCAACCGAGCCGTAGCGCAGGCGCTGGATGTAGAGTGCCTGTCGGACTTCACGGATGAGGTTCGAGGCATCGTTCGATGCCGATCCGTC